>CAURSM010000016.1:0-146792 GCA_963528005.1 uncultured Eubacteriales bacterium | reverse complement strand
GCACGACCTTGCCAAGGTCGGGGTCGCGGGTTCGAATCCCGTCTCGCGCTCTTATACCAAAGATAAAGGCGGATTTCCAGTAATGGAGGTCCGTTTTTTTTGTATAAAAGGGACAAAAAGAAAAATAATCCAATAATAGCAATGTTATTCAAATAATTGGGTAAAATCAGAGATAAGAGAAATAAGGTATACAGGATTTTTCAAATGTGGTAAAATGCGGGTAAGGAGAGATTTTTGTATCCCTTTGGCAAAAGAGGAGGAGGTAATATGTTGGAAAAGGTGATAACCATAAGCAGGGAGTTTGGTAGCGGCGGCAGAGAGCTAGGAATTTTGCTGTCAAAAGAATTGGATATTCCTTTTTATGATAAGGAACTCATTGCTCTAACTGCAGAAGAATGTGGGCTATCGGAAGAAAGTCTTATACACTATGATGAGAGGATTCCTGTTATAAAAGAGTCTTTGGGTCAGCAGATATATACTCCATTTTCAATTTCCTATGAAATACCAGTCTCAGATCAGGTATTTGTTGCCCAGACCCGTATTATTAAGAAGCTTGCAAACCAAGGGCCATGTATTATTGTAGGGCGGTGTGCCGATCGTGTCCTTGATAGCAGCGTGAACCTTTTTATTTATGCAGGAATAGAAGAACGCATCCAGAGACTTAATTCATTAAATACAGGTGTAGATCCTAAAACTATGGAAAAAAGAATCCGTGAGATGGATCAGAAACGGAAAGATTATTATCAGTATTATACTGGTTGTGAGTGGGGAAAAGCACAGAACTACCATTTATCTCTTGATAGTGGTATCGTCGGAGTAAGAGGGTGTTTCCAGGCTACAATGGCATATTTGGAATCCATTTAAGCAAGTACACATAGAATTGTAAGAATATTGTAACCCATGATTTTCCATTTGAATGATATAATAATGGAAAAAGAAAGAGGAAAAGCAATGGAATGGATAAAGAAAAAATGCAGGACCCTGATAGCAGGAGTGCTTATCTTGGCTACGGCAATGTCTTTTAGTGGTCCAGCATTTGCAGAGCAGTCTGCGGGACCTGGATCGGGTGATCTTCGTTCTACCAACGGAGTGACCATATATGTTAGTAAACGTTTAAAAACACTTTCTCTAAAGCAAAATGGAGTTCTTATAAAAGAGTATCCTGTTTCATTAGGTGCCTCTTCCTCAGATGGAAATAAAAACGTGGAGGGAGATATGAGAACTCCTAGCGGAGAGTTTTATGTCTGCCTAAGGAATGATAAAAGTGTAGCTTATCTTGCTCTTGGTATTTCTTATCCAGGTATAAAGGACGCGGAACGAGGATATGCAGACGGCATTATTACAGAGGCACAACGTGATGAGATCATAAGTGCCAATTTGGCGGGGAAGCAGCCTCCATGGGACACGCCTCTTGGTGGCTTTGTTGAGATCCATGGATGCAGAGTTCCAGGTGGAACGACTCGTGGCTGTGTGGCACTGGACAATGATGCCATGGACGTACTTTGGAGTTATTGCAATTTAGGTGTTCCTGTGACCATAGGACCATAGCGAAAACGTTCCCAATATACGGTTTTAAGCCGTTTTTGGGGACTTTTTTAATGGGTGTCCTTGTATTATAAGAGGCTTTGTAATATAATAATTAACATTATGGAAATCACGAAAAGACAGAGGTGAAGAACCCAATGCATTTTTCAGAAAGAATGAACCGTTTTGGAGAGGGAATCTTTTCAAAGCTTCTTGATTTAAAGAAGGTAAAAGAGGAAAAGGGAGAAGAGGTCATCGACTTAAGTGTAGGAACTCCTAATATCCCACCTGCGGACCATATCAGACAAGCTCTTTGTGAGGCGGCAGCAAAACCGGAGAATTATACTTATGCCATCCAGGATAAGAAGGAACTCTTAGAGGCTGTTGCCATCTGGTATAATAGAAGATATAAAGTAACTCTTGATCCGAATTTGGAGATCTGTTCCCTTCTTGGTTCTCAGGAAGGACTGGCACATATTGCATTTTCTATGATTGATGAGGGAGACTTGGTCCTTGTTCCAGATCCCTGTTATCCTATTTTTGCAAACGGACCGCTGTTAGCTGGAGCAAGCCTTTTTTATATGCCTCAAAGGAAAGAGAATCAATATGTAATTGATTTTTCTGATATTCCGGAAGATGTTGCAAAAAAAGCAAAATTCATGTTAGTTTCTTATCCCAATAATCCGACCACTGCAATGGCCCCTGATTCTTTTTATGAGGAGTTAATTGCATTTGCTAAGAAATATGAAATCATGGTTATTCATGATAATGCATACAGTGAGCTTGTTTTTGATGGAAAAACCTCTGGAAGCTTTTTGCAATTTAAAGGTGCCAAAGAGGTAGGTGTGGAGTTTAATTCTCTTTCAAAGACTTATGGTATGGCGGGTGCTAGAATTGGATTTTGCGTCGGGAATAAAGAAATTGTAGAGAAGCTAAAAACATTGAAGTCCAATTTGGATTATGGAATGTTTTTGCCAATTCAAGAGGCGGCGATTGCAGCGATTACTGGAGATCAATCATGCGTGAATGATACAAGAAGTGCCTATGAATTGCGGCGTGACGTTCTTTGCGACAGCTTTAACAAAATTGGTTGGAAGATGAAACCACCAGAAGCCACTATGTTTGTATGGGCAGAAATACCAGATGGATTTTCCGATTCTATGGCATTTGCAATGGAATTAATGGAAAAAACGGGGGTGTTGGTCACTCCTGGCAGTGCCTTTGGGAAGCTGGGGGAAGGATATGCAAGGCTTGCCCTGGTACAAGAGGAAGAAAAACTTTATAGAGCGGCAGAATTAATTGAGAAAAGTGGTATTTTGAGGAAATCTATATGAAAAAGAAGCATCTATGGATCTTGATTGTGGGACTTTACGTCCTGTTTATATATTCAAATTCCATGAAGGTTGCAGATACCTCATCGAAAGATAGTGGCAGAGTGCTTTATCTGATACATGATATGTTATATAAATTTGAAATAAATGCCAATTGGCTTACGGAACATTTTGTACGTAAGATGGGGCATTTTTCAGAATATTCTTTGCTTGGGATATTGCTTTTTTGTTGTATGAGGTCTCAGGGGTTTCAAGTAGAACGAAGGTGGTTTTTTCATATTACGGCAGGGTTTCTCATACCGTTTCTGGATGAAACCATTCAATTATTTGTAGAGGGACGTTCTGGTCAGATTTCAGACGTCTGGTTGGATTGTGCAGGAGTTACATTTGGCACCCTGATCATGGTTTTAGTGGTTTTATTATGCAAAAGAATGGAGATATTAAATGTTAAAAAATTATCGAATTGAACTAGAATATGATGGAAGTCGTTATGATGGCTGGCAAAAGCAGGGAAATACGGATCGTACCATACAAGGAAAGCTTGAAGGGATATTAGAACGTCTGGCGGGAGAGCCTGTTGAGGTACACGGATCTGGGAGAACAGATGCAGGAGTTCATGCTTTGGCGCAGACCGCTAATTTTCATATTGATGTAAAATTATCTGAATTAGAACTGAAGGCGTATCTAAATCAGTATCTTCCAGAAGATATTTCTGTAAATCGTCTGGATCGCGTTCCGGATCGGTTTCATAGCCGTTTAAACGCAGAGGAGAAAACATATCTTTACCGAATTGAGATGGCGGAGAGGAAGCCGGTATTTGAAAGAAAGTATTTTTATGGCTTTGGAAAATCTCTTGATGTGGAAGCAATGAAACGTGCCTCAGAATATTTTATAGGAGAACATGACTTTAAAAGCTTTTGTTCCAATAAAAAGATGAAAAAAACCACAGTACGAAACGTAAAACGAATCGAATTTGAGAAAAAAGGAAGTCGTCTTTTTGTTCGTTTTACTGGAAATGGATTTTTGCATCATATGGTTCGTATACTAATGGGTACACTGATTGAAGTTGGGGAAGGAAAGAAAAGTCCGGAACAGATGAAAGGTATTTTGGAGGCTTTGAATCGGAGTGAAGCAGGATTCACAGCGCCGCCAGAAGGACTGTTTTTGGAGAAAGTCAGTTATAAGGCATAAAGGTAAGGTCAGAAGGGAGATCTATGACTGAATTTTTAGTAAAGACTTTTGTGAAGAACTACAAAAATACAAAAGATGTTCAGGTTCGTACCAGTTATGGACTAATGGCAAGTATCATTGGAATTTGCTGCAACATTTTTTTATTCAGCGCTAAGTTGTTTGCAGGTCTTCTGGTGAATAGTATTTCAGTTATGGCGGATGCATTTAATAACTTATCCGATGCTGCTGCTTCTGTCATCGGTTTTATTGGTGTTAAGATGGCAGGTAAACCAGCAGATGAGGATCATCCATTTGGACATGGCAGGGTAGAATACATCGCAGCATTTATTGTTGCCTTTCTTGTCATACAAGTAGGATTTTCTTTGTTTAAAACCTCATTGGGCAAGGTTCTGCATCCGGAAGAGATGTCTTTTAAGATGGTTACCGTCGTTATCTTAATATTATCTGTTTGTGTAAAGCTTTGGCTTGGTTTTTTCAACCGGAAATTAGGGGAAAGGATTCAATCCTCGGTTATGAAAGCTACAGCGGCAGATTCTTTGGGAGATGTTGTTACAACCATGGCAACGATTTTATCCGTTGCCGTATATGGAATATGGGGACTTAACATCGATGGTATCGTAGGTCTTATTGTTTCCGTGGCAGTTATGCTAGCGGGAGTAAATATCGCAAAGGAAACTCTTACCCCCCTGATTGGAGAACCCATTGATCCTAAGCTTTATCAGGAGATAACGGATTTTGTAGAAAGTTTTGAAGGCATTATAGGCAGCCATGATCTTATTGTTCATAATTATGGACCTTCCAGAAGCATGGCGTCTATCCATGCAGAGGTGCCAAATGATGTAAATGTTGAGATATCTCATGAGGTAGTGGACCGGATTGAGAGGGAAGCTTTAAAAAAGTTTGGGATATTTCTTGTCATTCATATGGATCCGGTGGAAACAAAGAATTCCAGAGTTATGGAATTTGGAAGCATGCTGGAAAATGTGATCCATGGAATTGATCCTAGAATCTCATTTCATGATTTTCGTCTCATTGATGGGGAAGAGCAGATCAATCTTATTTTTGATTTGGTATTTCCCAGAGAGTATGACAAAAAGAAAAGAGAGCGTTTAAAGGAAGAGATTATTGGAAAAGTGACTGAAACTGATAAGCGGTGCTGTTTGGTTATGACAGAGGAAAGTGGTTATGTGGTGGAAAAATAAGGAAATAATATTTTTCCATTTTATGCAATAAGATGACAGTATTCCGCATTAACTTAGTAGAAAGGAAATCCATACCATGCTATTTATGGGATTGATGAGCCTTGACCGACCGGATGATTACGGTCGTTTGAGTGATGAAAAGCTTCTTATTAAAGTCGCAGATGGGGACCAGGAAGCCTTTCGCCAGTTATATCAGAATACGGACCGTACAATGTACAGCTTTATACTGTCCATTGTTAAGAACCCCCAAGATGCAGAGGAGATCATGCAAGAGGTTTTTTTAAAGATTTGGACTTCTGCAAAAAGTTATAAGTCTCAGGGGAAGCCGTTAGCCTGGATGTTTACCATTGCACGGAATTTATGTTATATGAAGTTTCGAGAACAAAAACATGATTCGGATGTCACAATAGATGATTTAATGGGTGCAGAAGCAGGAGAGGTATGTCAGGAGATTGAGATGGCAGCAGATAAGATGGTACTTCTTGCTGCCCTTCAGATTTTAAAAGAGGAGGAGCGGGAGATTGTGCTGCTTCATACTTCTGGTGGGCTAAAGCATAGAGAGATTGCTGCCAGCCTGAAGATTCCTCTGGCGACAGCGCTCTCCAGGTATAATCGCGCCATGAAGAAGTTAGAAAATTATTTAAGAGAGGAGTAGGCTTTGATATGAACCAGTCAGATCATAGACATTTAAATAAAAAACAAATCGAAGCCTGCTTAACGTCTGCGACTCAGGATTTGATTCCTGATGTTTTAGAACGTATTGATTTGAGCACTTCTCAGGAAAAGGCAGAATTACATACAAGGTCAGTATTTATGATGCGGCGAAGAGTGATAGCATCGTTTATAGCTGCCTGCTTTTGCATGATTGCGTTAGCAGGGGGGACATATACGTATCAAAACGGCAGGGTAGATTCCGTAATAGGAATTGATGTAAACCCAAGTGTGGAACTATCCGTTAACCAAAGAAACAAGGTTTTATCTGCGAAGGCTTTGAACGAGGATGCCAGAAATGTTATGGAGCAGATGGACTTAAAAGGTGTGGATCTAAATGTAGCTGTAAATGCTGTAATAGGAGCTATGGTTACCAATGGATATCTTACGGATGCAGATAATGCAATTTTAGTTACAGTCTCCAACGACAGTGTAAAAAAGGCCAAGAATCTTCGTTCCACTGTGGTTAGTGATATCAAATCAGCGCTTAAGGAACAGCAGTTAGAGGCGGTGGTGTATGATCAGCAGGTAATAGAGGAGGATCAGGTAAAGAGTTTTGCTCTTGATTATGGAATTTCTTATGGAAAAGCCTATTTCTTAAAGGAGCTGATGGATCAGAATTCAACTCTGACCCTAGATGATATTAAGAATCTGGCATCTCTTAACATGGAACAGATTGCAAAGGTTATTACGGAGCGCTCCTATGCAGTAGGAGGGAAGACAGAGGTGACGGAGGAGACAACTAAGGAGTCTACGACAGCTTCATCGGCTGCCATTGAGAAAAGTACAACGGAAACCGTTTCCATGGAAGAATCTACTTCTGCCCAGCCATCTTCTGAAACAGAAAGCCAAACCGTCCCACATAACAATCAGGTTCCGGTTCAGACTACTTCACCCACTACTTCCCAAACAGTGGAAGAAACAACTTCTGAGCAGGATAACACAAGCGGTGAGAAAATAAAGATTGATTATGTAGATTACGAAGACGGCTTAGTTATGGTTTATTTTAAAACAAAGGTGAAATGGAAGAATCCTACGGTTTCTGTAAAGGATGAAGACGGCACCACCTATTCTGCTAAGGTTTCTGACACCGGATCGGAATCTTGTGAGATCGAAGTTACTGGTCTTTCACAGGGAAAGCAATATACATTTATTCTGGGTGGAATATCACCAAAGATAGGTAAGCAGGTTACAGTAAAGGGAGTTTTTGAGACTCCTATTGTGGGAGATGATGATACTGAATCAGAGGAGACCACAGAAACACAGGCAACTACTGCTGCCACCACAGTTCCTACTGAGACAGAGAAAATAGAGCATAGCACGGAAAAGATCGCTACTCAGCAATAAAAATATCAATAAAAATGCCTTGCTGAGAGGCGATTTTAGAAATAATAAGAAGAATTATAAAATAAAGCTTGACCAACGAGTGAAACGGTAGTATAATACACTCGTTGTGTTAATGGGCTATAGCCAAACGGTAAGGCAACGGACTCTGACTCCGTCATTTTCAAGGTTCGAATCCTTGTAGCCCAGTTAGCATGTAGCTTTGGTTTTCTGAAATGTCAGGGAATCGAAGCTATTTTTTCGCAATGAGAAACAAATTAGAAAATATTGGGATTAATACTTGACACTTTTTGTCGTTTCATGTATAATAAATTTCGTTGTAGTGATGGGCTATAGCCAAACGGTAAGGCAACGGACTCTGACTCCGTCATTTTCAAGGTTCGAATCCTTGTAGCCCAGTTAGTAAACGGAACCTGGATAGGTTCCGTTTTTTGCATATGTATGGACAAGAGCAGAAAAATGCTTTATAATGTTATATAATTTTGATGAGAGGTGTAAGATGTATTATTTCGGCAGCAGGATCCGTTACAGTGAGACAGATGAATATGGAAAACTGACATTGACTGGTGTCTTGAACTATCTTCAGGATTGTTCTACTTTTCAGTCTGAAGACAACGGATTGGGTCTCTCATATTTGGTAAACCGTAATAAAGCATGGTGGCTTTCTTCCTGGCAGATTGTGATCGATCGCTATCCAGTTCTTGGGGAAGAGATTATAATTAGCACCTGGCCTTATGATTTTAAGGGCTTTTATGGGTACCGAAATTTTACCATAAGTGATAAGAATGGAAATTATCTCGTAAGAGCTAATTCAGTCTGGTTTCTGTTTGATACGAATAAGGGAAGACCGGTTAAGATTGAGCCGGATGACATCAAAGGATATGGAGACGGTTGGGAAGAGAAGTTATCTATGGATTATGCGCCTAGAAGAATAGAACTTCCAAACAACTTCAGGCAACTGCCTCAAGTTACCGTGGAAAAGCATCATATTGACACGAACCATCATGTCAACAATGCAAAATATGTGGAGATTGCCAGAGAAGTACTTCCAGATGATTTGGAGGTAACACAACTGAGAGTAGAATATAAAAAAGCGGCAGTCTTTGGTGATGCATTGTATCCCCGCATCAGCCAGACAGAAGAAGGATATACCGTTTCTTTGTGTGACGGGGAGGGTTCAGCCTATGCAGTCATCTGGCTGCAGGGAAAAACAGAGAGGATATAAGATGATAGAATTAGGAAAGATGCAGACCCTGGTTGTTCAAAGGGTCAAGGAGTTCGGCGTATATCTTGGAGAAGATGGCACAGGAGATGCTTCCGTCCTTCTTCCTAAAAGGCAGGTTCCAGAGAACACCTCACCTGGTGACGAGATCCATGTTTTTATTTACAAGGATTCCGAGGACCGATTGATTGCTACAACAACAGTACCAAAGCTTAAGGTAGGAGAAACTGCCGTACTTAATGTAAAAGAGGTAGGTAAGATTGGTGCTTTTCTTGATATGGGACTTGAAAAGGATCTTCTTCTTCCCTTTAAAGAACAGACACATAAGGTCTGCCAGGGCGAGCAGGTTCTTGTAGCACTCTACATTGATAAAAGCAAACGTCTGGCTGCGACCATGAGAGTATATTCTTACATGAGCAATCAGTCACCTTATAATAAGGATGATCAAGTTACAGGTATCATTTATGAAATCAGCGATACCCTTGGTGCCTTTGTGGCGGTAGATAATCAGTATTATGGCTTGATACCCCATAAGGAGTTATTTGAAAGCTACACAGAAGGTGACAGTGTGACAGCTCGAGTGACAAAGGTACGAGAAGATGGGAAGTTGGACTTAAGTCCAAGACAGAAGGCCCATATACAGATGGATGAAGACGCTGTACGCGTTTTAGAAATCATAGAGACCCGGTTTAAGGGAAGTCTTCCATTTACAGATAAGGCAGATCCTGAGATCATTAAACGGGAATTTTCCATGAGTAAAAACGCATTTAAACGTGCCATCGGTCATCTTTTAAAAGAAAGAAAAGTTAACATAACAGAAAGCAAAATCGAAACGATTAAATAGCGGGTAAGCGGATAACAGGAGGATTATTTTGGACTCGATAGACTATTATAATAAGTATGCGGCAAAGGAATTTGAGGAAACTGTAAATCAGGATATGTCAAGGATCATGAAGGAATTCACGGATCTTCTTGATGAGGGTGATACTATTCTGGATTTAGGGTGCGGATCAGGCAGAGACAGTCTGACCTTCTATGACCTTGGATATGACGTGACGCCGCTTGACGCATCGGAAGAGATGTGCAAGCTGGCAGAGATACACACAGGTCTGGAAGTGCTTAAGATGACATTTGAGGAAATGGATTTTGACAACGTTTTCGATGGAATCTGGGCATGTGCATCATTACTTCATGCTCCTAAAAAGGAACTGTCTGACATTCTTACAAAGATAGCAAGGGCCTTAAATGACAAGGGAATCCTTTACATGTCATATAAGCTTGGAGATTTTGAGGGGTTTCGGGGAAAACGTTATTTTACGGACTTCACGGCTGATTCCATCACTGAGCTTTTAAGGGATAATGGACGTTTTGAAATTGTTAAGATATGGGAAACCGAGGATGTACGTACTGGACATTCTGACGTTAAGTGGTTGAACGTTCTTGTTAGAAAACAATAAAATGACAAAAATATACACAAGGCGGAGTCGATAGTTTCGACACCGCCTTGTACTATATTACTAAATATTAGATAAAATCAGCGTATGCTATCGAATATAGACAGAAAAAGCCAGGCCATTCTTTTGTTATTTTGACGTTTCAGTCAATTTTTTTGTAGGTTATACAAATTAGCCAAAAGGCCTAAAATCTTTTTGGTAAATAACAATATGGTAAAAGAAATTTAATTCATGTATGATTACTTCAAGAAACATAAGCCAAGGCTGTGGGGGCTTTTGGCTTTTACATGAGGTTTAACATTATATTTTAGGAGGATTAATAAGATGGCTAGTTTATCATTAAAAAACATTGTCAAAAGATATCCGAATGGCTTTGAAGCAGTTAAGGATTTCAATCTGGAAATCGCAGATAGAGAATTTATTATTTTCGTTGGACCATCCGGATGTGGTAAATCCACAACTCTTCGTATGATCGCAGGTTTGGAAGATATTTCTTCCGGTGAACTTTACATCGATGGAAAATTGGTGAACGATGTTGAGCCAAAAGACAGAGATATCGCAATGGTATTCCAGAACTACGCTCTTTACCCTCATATGACAGTGTATGATAATATGGCGTTTGGTCTTAAGCTTAGAAAAACTCCTAAGGAAGAGATCGAGAAGCTGGTTCATGAAGCAGCAAGAATTCTTGACCTTGAGCATCTTTTAGACCGTAAGCCAAAAGCTTTATCTGGTGGACAGAGACAGCGTGTTGCCATGGGACGTGCTATTGTACGTAATCCTAAAGTATTCTTAATGGATGAGCCTTTATCAAACCTTGATGCAAAGCTCAGAGGCCAGATGCGTATTGAGATCTCCAAGTTACATCAGAGACTTCAGGCAACTATGGTCTACGTAACACATGATCAGACAGAGGCTATGACACTTGGTACCAGAATCGTAGTTATGAAAGATGGAGTTATTCAGCAGGTTGATTCTCCACAGAACTTATATGATAAGCCAGGCAACAAATTCGTTGCTGGATTTATCGGAGCTCCTCAGATGAACTTAATTGATGCTACCGTTGCGAAGAATGGCAATGATGTAACTCTTACATTTGGCGGAAATACCATCGCTCTTCCAGAAGCGAAAGCTAAGAAATTAGAAGCTGGCGGCTACATTGGAAAGACCGTAGCATTAGGAATTCGTCCAGAAGATTTACACGATGAGGAAGCATTCCTTGCATCTTCTCCTTCCAGTATCATTGACGCTACCATCAGAGTTTATGAGCTCTTAGGTGCAGAAGTTTATTTATACTTTGATGTTGAAGATGTAAACTTTACAGCTAGAGTTAATCCTCGTACAACAGCTAGACCTGGCGATACAATTAAGCTTGCACTTGATTTATCTAAGGTACATGTGTTTGATAAGGATACAGAGCTTGTTGTTTTAAACTAAATTATATGAAAAATTACGCAAGCGGGTATGATACTCGCTTGCTTTTTTTTTCTTTTTGCATTAATATAGAATAAGGTAAATTTACGAAAAAGGAGATATGCCATGATTTCGAATCAGATACTTCAAACGACCATTGAAGGATTAAAAGGGATTACAAGAATTGATCTGTGTATTTGTGATACAGAAGGAAAGGTTTTGGCGACCACATTTCCTGATGCGGAAGATTATGAAAGTTCAATCCTGGCTTTCGTGGATTCTCCGGCCGACAGCCAGGTAATCCAGGGATACCAGTTTTTTAAAGTGTTCGATGAACACCAGTTAGAGTACATCCTTCTTGCAAAAGGAGGAAGCGATGATGTATATATGGTAGGCAAACTGGCTACGTTTCAGATTCAAAGCCTTTTGGTTGCATATAAAGAACGATTTGATAAAGATAATTTCATTAAGAATCTACTGCTTGATAATCTTCTATTGGTTGATATTTACAACCGGGCTAAGAAACTGCACATCGAGACAAACATCAAACGAGTTGTTTTCATTATCGAAACCCAGCATGAAAAGGATGTCAATGCGCTTGAAACCGTGCGCAATTTATTTGCAGCGAAGACAAAAGATTTTGTTACTGCTGTAGATGAGAAGAATATCATTCTCGTGAAGGAAGTAAAAGAAGGCGAGACTTATGATGATTTAGAAAAGACAGCGAATACCATATTGGACATGCTTAATACAGAAGCCATGACCCAGGTTCACGTTGCCTTTGGTACCATTGTTAGTGAGATCAAAGAAGTTTCCAGATCTTATAAGGAAGCTAAGATGGCCATGGATGTTGGTAAAATTTTCTACAGCAATAAAAACGTGGTTGCATACAGCAAACTTGGTATTGGCCGTCTAATCTATCAGCTTCCATTGCCATTATGCCGTATGTTTATTAAAGAAATCTTTGACAGCAAATCCCCTGATGATTTCGACGAAGAGACTTTAACAACCATCAACAAATTCTTTGAAAACAGCTTAAACGTATCAGAGACTTCCAGACAGCTCTATATTCATAGAAATACTCTGGTATACCGTCTCGATAAACTTCAAAAGAGTACAGGATTGGATCTTCGGGTGTTTGAAGATGCGATTACTTTTAAGATTGCATTAATGGTAGTAAAATATATGAAATATATGGAGAACCAAGACTATTAACGCCAGCCATGAGCAGTGTGAAAAGAGGCAGCAAAACGGCTGCGTTACGCTAGCGTAAAAGCAGCAGCTTTGCTGCCTCTTTTCATAGGGCGAAGCCCGAAAACTGAGATGAAGCGAAGCGGAATCGAAGTTTCACTGCGGGTTAGCCAAGGGTACACAAATCTCCGCTAGCATAAAAGCAGCAACTTCGCAATCTCTTTTCATAGGGCGAAGCCCGAAAACTGAGATGAAGCGAAGCGGAATCGAAGTTTCACTGCGGCCTAGCCAAGTTAAAGCAATCCTTTCATGCAAAAGTACGTAAGCACAAAGACTTAGAGGACTGAAATGATAGAATTATGGAATGTAAGTAAAACATATGAAGCCGGCAACAAGGCTCTTCGGAACGTCAGCATGAATGTGGAAGATGGAGAATTTGTATTCATCATCGGCCGCAGCGGTTCCGGAAAATCAACCCTTTTAAAGATGTTATTAAAAGAGGTAGAGCCAACATCCGGAAAGATAATCGTTAATGATATGAATTTAGGCAAGATGCCAAGAAAATTCATACCAAAATACAGACGAAAGCTTGGCATGGTATTCCAGGACTTCCGTCTATTAAAAGACCGCAATGTTTATGAAAATGTAGCATTCGCCCAAAGAGTCATCGGAGCGTCTACAAAGAGCATTAAAGAATCGGTTCCTGCCATCTTAACGATGGTAGGCCTTTCATCAAAATACAAATTTTTACCTCAACAGTTGTCCGGTGGTGAGCAACAGCGAGTCGCCATAGCCAGGGCATTGGTTAACCGACCGGAAATTCTTCTGGCTGATGAGCCCACTGGTAATTTAGATGGTCACAATTCCATGGAGATCATGAAGCTTTTAAATGAGATCAATAAGCAGGGTACAACCGTAATTGTAGTCACCCACAGCCAGGAAATCGTAGATCGAATGAAGAAACGAGTGATTGTAATGGATCGCGGTGCCATTATTAGTGATGAGAAAAAAGGCGGTTATACATATGAGAATTAGTACATTTTGGTACTGCTTAAAGCAGGGCGTAAATAATATATGCAGAAACATCCTATTTTCTCTTGCCTCTATTGCTACGGTTTCCGCATGCATTTTTCTTTTTTGCCTGTTTTTTTCCATTATGATAAACGTTCAACATGTCATTAAGAATACAGAAGGAACGGTTGGCATTACAGTATTCTTTGAAGCGGGACTGGATAAAAATAAGATTACAGAAGTCGGTAATCAGATTAAGGCCAGAGAAGAAGTAAAGGAAGTAGCGTTTATATCGGCAGAAGAAGCTTGGAATGAAGCAAAGAAAGATTATTTTGGTGATATGCAGGATCTTGCAGAAGGATTTGAAGAAGACAATCCTTTGGCTAATTCTTCTTCCTACACTGTATATTTAAAAGATCTGGTGGATCAGGATAAGGTGGTCGATTGGCTAAAAGGAATTGAAGGTGTCAGAAAAGTCAATTATTCCAGAACTGCCGCAGAAGGAATGAACAGTTTAAATAAGGTGGTTGGCGTACTTTCCATGTTAATCATCGGAATTTTACTTTCAGTCGCTATTTTCCTAATCAGCAATACCATATCAGTGGCTGCTGCTTTCCGTAAGAATGAAAATCACATTATGAAGCTCATTGGAGCTACCAATTTTATGATACGGGCTCCCTTTGTAGTGGAAGGTATTATTATTGGACTGGTGGGAGCCTCCATTCCTCTCATTGCCATATATTTCCTTTACCGGTCTACCGTGGAGTATGTTATTACAAAGTTTAGTATTTTATCTGGTTTGTTCCAATTCCTTCCTGTAGAAGCCATATTCCCATACATGGCGGCAACTGCGTTATCTTTGGGACTTGGAATTGGTTTCTTTGTAAGTTTCTTTACAATCAGAAAGCATTTAAAAGTTTAAGGGGAAATGCCCATGAATTTAAAAAAGAGGATGTTTGCAGCAGGACTTTGTGGTGTATTGGCGATATCATGCATATTTCCTTCTTATGCTACAAAGACTGAAATGGAAGAAGCAAAGAAAAAAGCATCTTCGTTGGAAGAAGAAAAGAAAGAAATAGAGACAGCGATCAATAATCTGAAAGGTTTAGAAAGTAACGCTGCAGGTTATATTAAAGATTTGGACGCTAGCCTTGATTCTTTAAATAAGCAGGTAAATGCTCTTCAGTCACAGATGAGTGCGAAGGAAGAAGAGTTAAAAGCAGCCAGTGAAGATCTGGAGGCTGCTAAGGGAACTGTCTCCCGTCAATATAATGACATGAAGCTGAGAATTCAATATATGTATGAAAAGGGTGAGACGAGTTATATTGACTTATTATTAAAGTCAGGCGATCTCACCCAGCTTTTTAACCGTGCGGAATATATCAGCAGCATTGCTGCATATGATAGGAGAATGCTGGAGAACTACAAAAGATCAAAAGAAGAGGTCGAGCAGCGGGAACAGACACTTTTGGCAGAACGTGAGGAACTGGCTGCGTTTGAGGCAGCAACCAGTCTAAAACAGCAAGAGGTAGAGAGTCTCATTAAAAAGAAGAATGCTGACCTTGCCATTTACCAAAAGCAGATAAGTGACGGCAGAAATAGTTTAGATGAGCTTAACCAGGATATTGCAGATCAGGAAAAGCACATTAAAAATATGGAGGCAGAGATTCGAAAAAAAGAAGAAGAAGCGCGTAAAGCAGCCCAGAAAACAGGAAAAACGTATAATACGGTTGCGATAGGGAATATTAAGTTTATATGGCCCTGCCCTTCTTCTGGCAGAATTTCTTCTGGCTTCGGCGACAGAGATTCCCCTACAGAGGGTGCATCTTCCGATCATAAGGGGATTGATGTCGGTGCTTCTACTGGAAGCGGCATCGTAGCAGCGGCGTCAGGTACAGTTACCATATCTACATACAGTTATTCTGCTGGCAATTATATCATGATACATCATGGTGGTGGTGTTTATACCGTCTACATGCACTGTTCGGAGCTGTTGGTTTCTGCTGGACAGGAGGTATCACAGGGGCAGGTAATTGCAAAAGTGGGTTCTACCGGATATTCTACCGGGCCTCACCTCCATTTTGGAATAAGGGTAGATGGAAGCTATGTTAATCCGGCGAAATACGTTAGCCCATAAGGAGCTAGATAGGAGAATGACAGTGGAAAGTAAGAATAAATTTTGGAAGGGTGCCCTAGTCGGGGCTTTGTTAACTGCATTAGCAGGACTTGTTATTGTAGGTATGTCCTTAGGGATATTTTTAATTGGCAAAGCCGCAATTGATGGAAATGGACAGACTGCAGAATCAGCGCAGACAGAAAATCAGCAGGGAAATTTAGATTTAAACCGGATCGCTTCCAAGATTCAGACGATTCAGGCAGTGATTGACAAATATTATCTCTTTGATGAGAATATTACTGATGTGGAAGACTGGATTTATAAGGGAATGTTAAATGGATTAGGTGACCCTTATACGGTTTATTACACGGCAGATGAATATACGAAGTTAAAGGAAGATACGTCTGGTGAATACTGTGGAATTGGTGTTATGGTCAGCCAGAGTGCAGAGACAGGAATCATTACCATAACCAAAGTATTTGAAGGAACTCCAGGTGCTCAGGCAGGTATCCTGCCAGGGGATATTCTTTATAAGGTTGGAGACAAAGAAGTTACGGGCATGGATCTGGAGCTTGTAGTCAAAGATCATATTAAAGGAGAAAAAGGAACTCCGGTAACCATTACGGTTCTTCGTAAAGACACAGGAAAATACATTGATATGACCATGGAACGCAACCAGATAACGGTTCCAACGGTAGAATATACAATGCTTGCTGATAAAGTAGGTTATATATCAGTAAGCCAGTTTGATGAAGTAACTGCAGATCAATTTAAGAGTGCCATCGATGATTTGGAAAAACAGGGTATGAAAAAAATGGTTGTAGACTTAAGAAATAACCCTGGTGGTATTGTAGATTCCGTAGTATCCATGCTTGACTATATTCTTCCTGATAATTTGCAAGTCAAGGGAGATCCTAACCTTGTGAGAAAAAAGAAGGATAAGACTCTTCTTGTTTATATGGCAGATAAAAATGGCAAAGGGGAACAGTATTATGCCAAGGACGGACATCAGGTGGATGTGCCTATGGCTGTTTTAGTCAATGGTCAGTCTGCGAGTGCATCCGAGGTATTCTCTGGAGCATTAAAGGATTATGGAAAAGCAAAGCTTGTAGGAACCAAAACTTTTGGTAAAGGGATTGTACAGACTTTATTCCCTCTTGATAAAGGAACTGCCGTTAAGATGACAATCGCTCACTACTATACACCAAATGGTTTTGACCTCCACAAAAAAGGTTTAGAGCCGGATGTACTTGTGGAACTAAAGGAAGAATTAAAAACAAAAATTAAGATTGAGCACGACGAAGATAATCAGCTAATGGAAGCAATTAAAGCCTTACAATAAGTGTTACAAGAAAAGAAGCCCGTTGGCCCGGTATGTTTTGCCGGTTGCCAAGGGCTTCTTTTCTTGTTTTCCTTTGATTATGATAGATATGTCTTTAATGTTTGAATGAAATCTCTGCAGGCGTCTTCTTTTGTTGCCCATGAGGTCACTAAGCGAACTACGGTATGGTTATGATCAAGTTGCCTTTCCACAGAGAAAAGAAAATCTTTTTCCAGCTTTGCAATGATTTCATCAGGGAAAATGGGGAAGAGCTGGTTGGTCATGGAGTTTGAATAAAAAGAAATGCCGCAGGATGCGATTCCATCCCGTAACAAGGTTGCCATCTCATTTGCATGAGCGGATAATTCGTAAAACAGGTTATTTTGAAACAGCTCTTCAAACTGAATACCAAGAAGCCAGCCCTTTGCAAGCATGGCTCCCCGCTGCTTTACAAGGTAACGCAAGTCCTGTTTTAAATCCTGATGAAGTATAATAAGGGCTTCCCCAAAAAGTGCACCATTCTTAGTGCCACCAATGTAAAAGGCATCGGTGAGATTTGCAATATCTGCAAGAGATAAATCATTAATTGAGCTTGTAAGTGCGGAGCCTAAACGAGCACCGTCCAGGAATAAATATAAATCCTTCTGACGGCAGATGTGATGGAGAGATTCTAATTCTGCCTTGGTATATTGGGTGCCGATCTCCGTAGAGTTGGAGATGTAAACCATCTTAGGTTGTACCATGTGTTCGGTTGTATGATCATCGAGAGCTTTTAATATATCAGCAGGAGTCAACTTCCCCTCTTTGCATGGCATAGCGATGACTTTGTGGCCTGTGGCTTCGATAGCACCAGTTTCATGAACGTTGATATGTCCCTTATCGGAAGAGATTACTGCCTGCCAGGGGCGTAGAGCAGCGGCAATAGCAGTTAAATTAGTCTGGGTACCGCCAGTAATAAAATGTACATCCGCATCACTACGGTTTATTTCTTTTTGGATCAGTTCTCTGGCATGGGCGCAGTGGTCATCAAGGCCATAACCGCCATTCTGGATTAAGTTTGCCTGGATCATGGCTTCCAGAATCTTTGGGTGAGCGCCTTCGCTGTAATCGTTGTTGAAGCTGTACATGAATAATCCTCCTGCATTTTATTTATTTGAATAGTATCATATATCAAACCCATATGAATTGCAATCGAATTTAGAGAAAGGGAATATCTGTATGAGCTATGGGGAATTCTGGAATGTAGATGGTAGTTTCCATATAAGAACTGATGTTCTTTCTGGCTATACATTTCAAATTGCTTATGATATAATTGATTCAATAGATTTTGGAGGTGAAACACGATGGAGTTTCAATTACAATCGGAATATAGTCCGACTGGTGACCAGCCGCAGGCCATTGAAAAGCTGGTAAAAGGGTTTCAAGAAGGCAATCAGTTTCAGACCCTGCTTGGTGTTACAGGTTCTGGTAAGACCTTTACCATGGCTAATGTCATTCAAAAGATTCAAAAGCCAACGTTGATTATTGCTCACAATAAAACCCTGGCTGCTCAGCTCTATGGTGAGTTCAAGGAGTTTTTTCCGGACAATGCAGTTGAATACTTTGTTTCCTACTATGATTATTACCAGCCAGAGGCATACGTACCGTCTACGGATACTTATATTGAAAAGGATTCTGCCATCAATGACGAGATTGATAAGCTTCGCCATTCAGCGACTGCTGCCCTTTCGGAACGGGAGGATGTGATTATTGTCGCTTCCGTTTCTTGTATCTATGGTCTTGGTAGCCCAATTGACTATAAGGAGATGGTAATTTCTTTAAGGCCCGGAATGATAAAAGACCGGGATGAGGTCATTCATAAGCTAATCGAGATACAGTATGATAGAAATGATATGGATTTTAGACGTGGTACCTTCCGGGTCAGAGGCGATGTACTTGAAATATTCCCTGCTAACTCAGGAAGTGAAGCTTACCGTGTGGAGTTCTTTGGTGACGAGGTGGAGCGGATTACAGAAATAGATACCCTTACGGGAGAGATTCGAGCAGAGCTATCTCATATTGTTGTTTTTCCGGCCTCCCATTATGTCGTATCCAAAGAGAAGATGGAGCATGCTGCTGCAGCTATATTAGCTGAGCTTAAGGAGCAGGTTTCTTATTTTAAAAGTGAGGACAAGTTATTAGAAGCACAGAGGATATCGGAACGAACCAATTTCGATGTGGAGATGATGAAGGAAACCGGTTTTTGCTCTGGTATTGAGAACTATTCCAGACATCTAACTGGAAGCAAAGAGGGAGAACCACCTTCTACCTTAATTGACTTCTTTGCGGAAGACTTTTTAATCATTGTAGATGAGTCCCATATTACGTTGCCTCAGGTAAGGGGAATGTATGCAGGAGATAGGTCCAGAAAATCAACTCTTGTCAGTTACGGTTTCCGCCTGCCCTCTGCGCTTGATAACCGTCCTCTTAATTTCCCAGAGTTTGAATCAAAGATAAATCAGATGCTTTTCGTATCAGCAACTCCTTCTGTTTATGAAGCAGAGCATGAATTGTTACGGGTTGAGCAGATTATACGCCCCACGGGGTTACTTGATCCAGAGATTGACGTAAGACAGGTGGAAGGCCAGATTGATGATCTTGTTTCCGAGGTGAATAAGGAAATACAGAAGAAAAATAAGGTTTTAATTACAACCCTTACGAAGCGTATGGCAGAGGATTTGACCGATTATATGAGAGAGATCGGTATACGGATCAAATACCTGCACTCAGATATCGATACCCTGGAGCGTTCGGAAATCATTCGAGATATGCGTCTTGATGTATTTGATGTACTGGTTGGAATCAACCTGCTTCGTGAAGGACTTGATATCCCTGAGATAACCTTAGTGGCAATAATAGATGCGGATAAGGAGGGATTCCTTCGTTCCCAGACCTCCCTCATTCAGACTGTTGGCCGCGCGGCTAGAAACTCAGAAGGCCATGTAATCATGTATGCAGATCGTATTACAGATTCCATGCGGGTAGCAATTGAGGAAACCAACCGTAGAAGGGCAATTCAGCAGCAGTATAATGAAGAACATGGAATTACACCTACGACCATTAAGAAGTCTGTCCGGGATCTGATCGCCATATCAAAAGCTGCGATTGAAACGGATAAGGGCTTTACAAAGGATCCAGAGTCCATGGATGCCAAGGAATTGGAGAAATTGTCAAAAGAACTCACCAAGAAGATGCATCAGGCAGCAGCGGAATTAAACTTCGAAGAGGCAGCAAAGCTGCGTGACCGTATGGTTCAAATAAAAAAGATGCTTCAGGAACTGGATGATTAAAAGAATCTAAATTAGGACAGGCAAGTGGCATTGACTTTATTTCTCACTAATAGTAAAATCTCTATGGATTAAGATGTAAATGTTTAACATCCATAGGAGATATTCATGAAGCTTTATGAAGGACAGATCGGAAAGACATATATTGTATATAGCGTCATGGTAAAGGCTGGGATTACGAGGCGGCTGGAAGCCCTGGGAGTCACGGAACTAACACCAGTAACTCTGATGAATAAAAAAGGAAGCGGTACCGTAATTATTAAGGTAAGAGGTACCAGGCTTGCATTGGGTAGAAAAATATCAGAGGGAATTGAAATTAGGGAGGCTGCTGACCATGAATGAGGGAAATAATGGACTCCGCGTTGGATTTGTGGGAAACCCCAACTGCGGAAAAACCACTTTATTTAATGCATTCACGGGAGCCCGACTAAAGGTTGCCAACTGGCCAGGAGTCACAGTTGAAAGAATGGAAGGAATGACAAGCTTTCATGGCATTCCCATTCGTGTCATAGACACGCCTGGCATCTACAGCCTTTCCTGTTATACCATAGAAGAGAAGGTTACAAGAAAATGTTTGGAGGATCAAGAGGTTGACGTTATTGTTAACGTGGTGGATGCCTCATCTTTGGAACGAAATTTATATCTGACGCTCCAGCTTCTGGAGCGGAAAACTCCTGTGGTTTTAGCTCTTAATATGATAGACATTGTAGAGGAGAGAGGAATGGAGATCGACATTCCAACGCTCTCTAAGATGCTTGGAGGAATTCCAGTAATAGCAGTATCCGCACGAAACCGAAGTGGATTGAATCAACTTCTTTCGTCAGTTGTTAACCATGTGAAAGATCGGACAAAGGGATTCGTAGTTACTTATACTCCTCAAATTGAAAATAAGATTTCTAAAATAGAAACTGCATTAAAATCCAATTATAAGAGCCTGGATAATGTAAGATGGTATGCCATTAAGCATCTGGAACATGATGAAATAATTATGAAAGAGTATCCAGCGGCTTTGGAACACATCATTGACCAAAATTATGAAAAGCAAATCATCAGTCAGAAATACAACCGTATTGAAGAAATTATGGATACCTGTTTGGTGAAAAGGGAGCAAACGTCTTTGCAAACGGATCAGGTTGATCGATTCTTGACTCACCCATTGTTAGGAGTTCCAATCTTTCTTGGCATTATGGCTTTGGTTTTCTTCTTTACATTTACGGTTGGGGATTTCTTAAAGGGGTATTTTGAGATCGCCTTGGGTTATCTCTCTGTTTTTACGAGACAGTTCATGGTGGGGATTCATGCCTCTGGTTGGATTACTTCTTTGGTAGTGGACGGGATTATAGCAGGTGTTGGGGGGATTCTTACATTCTTACCAAACATCTTTATCTTGTTTCTTGCGCTGGCATTTCTAGAAGACAGCGGATATATGGCAAGAGTTGCTTATGTCATGAATGAGATTATGGGGCGTGTGGGCTTATCTGGTAAGGCTTTTCTTCCTATGCTGCTGGGATTTGGTTGTACGGTGCCAGCCGTTATGGCAGCGAGAGCCCTTCCCAGTGAAAGGGACCGAAAGAGAACCATTCTTATCACGCCGTTTATGTCCTGTTCGGCCAGGCTTCCTATCTATGTGTTGTTTTCAGAGATGTTTTTTCCAGATCATGCGTTGCTGGTAGCGTATTCTCTGTATTTGGTAGGTCTTTTGGTGGCGATTATTATTGCATTTGCAACTCATCGTATGTGGGGCACTGGAGACGAAGACGTACTTTTAATTGAACTTCCAGAATATAAGACACCAAATGGCAGAACGGTTGGGATTTATGTCTGGGATAAGGTAAAGGATTACTTAAGCAAGGCTGGAACTACCATATTTCTTGCTACCATAGTGTTGTGGTTTGTGTTAAATGGAGGACCATCAGGCTTTGTTACTGATGTACAAGATAGCTTTGCGGCTATGATTGGCCGCACTCTTATCCCTATCCTGCGTCCCGCGGGACTGGGAGACTGGAGAATCGCGGTGGCATTAATCTCTGGACTCTCTGCAAAAGAGGTGGTGGTGTCTAGCTTCTCTGTTTTGTTTCAAGTGAACAATATAAATTCTGCAGCAGGAATGAGAGCCTTGTTTGGTAGTCTTGGAAGCTTTGGGTTTGGTAGTTTAAATGCATATGCGCTCATGATATTCTGCCTGCTTTATTCTCCTTGTATTGCTGCAGTCGCTACGATTAAGAAAGAAACTGGCTCTTTAAGCTGGACGATTGGTATGGTTCTTTTTCAGGTTTTTATTGCCTGGGGAGCGGCTGTATTGGTATTTCAAATTGGAAGCCTTATTTTATAATGATACACAGAGGAATCCCTAAATGAATGATAAACTGCTTGTGGAAACTGCCGTACTGGCAGGTGAGATTATGTTGATAAGCGGTGCAGAGATATTTCGTGTGGAAAATACCATTGACCATATCTTGCGAAAAGCAGGACGGAAAACATGTGAGGCTATTGTTTTTTCCACAGGTATTTTTGCTTCTCTAAATGATCCTGTCATTGAGGCGATTACAGTCGCCAGAAGAGTGACAGTAAGAGCCACCAACTTAAACAGAGTCTATCTTGTAAATGATGTATCAAGAAAGCTTTGTGGTGACCAAATGACGGTGGAAGAAGCGTATGATAGGCTGAAAGAGATTCAGACTGTCATGCAGTATTCCAGATGGCTAAAAAATGCTGGTATTGTTGGAGTCTCCGTGTTTTTCACTTTATTGTTAGGAGGAGGCAGCAGGGACTTTCTGGCAGCAGCAGTAACTGGAGCTGTTCTTGCTGTTGCAATGGAAGTGTCCAGCCGCCTTCGTCTCAATGATTTTTGTATGAATGGAATCAGTGCATTTTTAATTGCATTTACAGCTCTGTCTGTAGGACGGTTCTTACTACCGGGAATTAATAGCGATATTATTATAATCGGTGCTATTATGCCTCTTGTACCAGGTGTTATATTTACCACTGCCATCCGGGATACCTTAAATGGAGATTATGCTTCTGGAACCGCCAGAATGATGGAGGCGGTAGTTATTGCTCTATCCGTAGCAGCAGGGGTAGGAGCGGGAATCAGGCTGTTTCAGTGGATCATGGGAGGGCTGATATGGTAGTTCAGACGATTGGAGCATTCTTTGCAGTAATCAGCTTTGCCCTGGTACTGGAATTGCCGAAAAAATATGTGGTTTTAGCAGGTGGAATTGGAGCTGCTGGCTGGTTATCCTACCTTTTGGTGGTTGCCGCAGCAGGTTCTGTTACGGCTGCGGCCTTTTTGTCTACGCTATTGGTTGCTCTTGCAAGTCATGTATCCGCTCGTATGTTTCGAGCTCCTGTGACTGTATTTTTAGTTGCAGGGATCTTGCCTTCGGTACCGGGAGCTTCCATCTACAGAAGTGTTTCCTATGTGATGACCAACGAGCCGGAACTATCCAGTCATTATCTGGTACAAACCCTGCAGATCTCAGGTGCCATTGCAATGGCAATATTTATTATGGATTCTTTGTTCCGA
The DNA here is from genome assembly GCA_963528005.1 of uncultured Eubacteriales bacterium. Lineage (GTDB taxonomy): Bacteria > Bacillota > Clostridia > Lachnospirales > Lachnospiraceae > Lacrimispora. Next base: position 122,909 of record CAURSM010000016.1, on the reverse strand, counting down.
TTGGGACAGAAGAAGTAAAGACAACAGATAGTTGATCTTCATTTCTGGAATAGAAATAGATGTGATTAGAGAGGCGGTCTTCTTCTGGGACCTCTTCCTGATTTATGGCAAATACGGTATCGGCTAGTTCATCGATAGCAACATTTTTACTATTAGGAATAATAAGGACTTCGTGAATGCTGGAGGGCAGAATAATTAAATCGCTGTCTGTGCATGAGGCGAAGTCTTTTAATATGCCATCGTATAACATGCATGCAGCGCCGTTCATCCCTGTGGAGTTGGTGAGTACATACATAGGAGGGGAGAGAGGCTCGGTATCAAAAAAGTCAATTAAGTCATCTTCATTCATGTCACCTGATGAGGATTTTAGTGCGATGTCTTTAATGACTTCAGAAAGAGAGCGGATTCGTGCGGGAAAGAGAATCGGTGTATTAACTATTGCTGCCTGCTGCAACTCTTCAAATGACAGATTCCAAGTGTTTAGATGGCTGTTATGAATGAGTGCTGTTAATAGATTATCCTGGGTTTCGAGAACGGATATGCAAAAGACAAGGCATAAATCAAGAGCTGGATAGGATATGTGAGGGATATCGGTAAGCTGTGCCTGATTTGCGGATTCATTGATAAGACGGTGGATAACTCTCTTTTTAATGTGATCGGGTGAAGTAAGGTCATTTAGATGGACCTCGTCTGGCAGTTTATTCGCCTGATAGAGTAAAAGGATATCATTCATAATTTCGTAAATGGGAATTCCATCTTGATAAAATTTGTAAAAGTGGTTTAGATAAATGGTGGGAGCAACTTTTTCTCCTGTTTTACCGATACAAAGTCCATCTAAACTTAAGCCATTGTTCTTTGTTATGGTCTGAATACTGAGCGTGAATTCTGATCCAAGACGTTCTTCCAGGGATTGTTTTATAGTTTCTAGAAATGTTTCGTATACAACCATGTGTATACCTCCTTAGATTTGATTTATGTAAATTGCCTGCGCATATTTACAACAATAGAAGAAATGATTATCCTGTGATTCATTCATAGGAATTAGATGTGTTAAAAAATTAGATTTTAGTTAGATTTGAACTAAATTCATTATAACGAATTAAGACGAAAATGACAACAAGTTTATCTGCTTTTAGCATTTTCTTTTAGGGTGATAAGATGTCTCAATAGTAGAAAATTAACATATTTTAACATCCTTTTATGGTATAATGAAATTATAAAATAATACGAGGGGGATAATAAAATGATCAGAAAATTTCCTTATTTTGTTTTGGGTATTCCGATTACTTTAATTGCAACCTATGGGATTTTTAGTATCCTGGCAAACAGGAATCAACTCTCGCAGCTTATTGTATTTATCGGCCTTTTTGCTTTGGGCATGGGTCTGAATGTCTGGGGAGTTAGAGCAAAAGAAATTAAGAGACCTGAATTCCAGGCAGGAATTGTTAACCTGAACGGAGAAAGAAAATTGCATGAACTTGAGTATTAGGATGCATGAGATAAGGAATTCTCTTGGCAAAGGTGCTCTTCGAATTGGTAGTATAAAATAACACTTACAGGAATTGTTTCTGGTCGGCAGTTTTACCCGGGAATGATTTCTGTAGGTGTTTTTTTGTAGGAGAGAAATAAAAAGATGGGAAAGATTTTATGGGGAGGATATAAAAATGGAGTTGGAAATTGGTGTTTGATAGTCTTTGCGCATTGTTTAAGTGGAAAGGATTGACAATGTGTTTTTTGATGCTTAGAATTGTAGTTATATGGATTATTACTTATGTATCACATCCTTTTTGACTTTTTAATTGAGACATAATATACGAAAGAGAGGATTATATGAATGAAATTTAGCTTGAATAATTTTTTGATCTCAGTTTCTTTTGCATTGGATTTTGTAGAGATGGACAGGTTGGGAAGACAGTCTAATCATGGGAAGAGAACGGCATTTATTGCGTTGTATCTTGGAAGAGAACTTGGATTATCAAAAGAAGAGCTTTATGATACAGCAGCCCTGGCTATGCTTCATGATAATGGGCTCAGTGAATCAAGTTTATATGAGGTTTTACCTGGGGATGGTGATTTTTCAGTTAATGATTTTGAACGGTCCAAGGCTCATTGTGTGATTGGAGAGAAGAATATTAAGGACTATCCATTTCTCACAAATCCTGAAAATGTGATTCTTTATCATCACGAAAGGTATAATGGAAGTGGATTCTTTGGCTTAAGTGGAGATGATGTTCCTTTGATTTCTCAGATTATTGCAGCGGCGGATGGGTTTGAGGATAGGTATCAGCCGGGTGAAAAAGAGGATTGGAAGGAAGTACTGTTACAGTGGATTAAAGAAATGGATGGCAAAATGTTTTCTAAGGATTTAGGGACTGCGCTTCGTACCATGGCAGAGGACTTGACTATATGGGACAAACTGGCAGATGATAGGGTTGGAAGCGTTCTTGTTGAAGAGATACCTGCTTTTGATTGCCAGTTATCCTTTGAGGAAATACAGAAAATTACTAAGATTTTTTCCAGAATCATTGACTCGAAGTCCCATTTTACAAAGCGGCATTCTGGTGGTCTTGCGGAAAAGGCGGCTGCTATGGCAGATTATTATGGGAAGAGCAGTGAGGAAAAGACAAAGTTGGTGATTGCAGCAGATTTGCACGATCTTGGGAAGTTAGCAGTTCCTAACAGTATTTTGGATTGTCCTAGGGCGCTTACGGATAAGGAATTTAAGGTTGTGAAAAAGCATGTGTATTATACCAGAGTTGCTCTTGAGAATATTAGTGGGTTTGAGGATATTACAGAGTGGGCAGCAAATCATCATGAGAAGTTGAATGGGAAGGGCTATCCGTTTGGGAAGACGGGGGATGAGCTTGATTTTAATTCGCGGCTGATGGGCTGTCTTGATATTTACCAGGCGCTTACGGAAGTGAGGCCTTATCGGGAGGGGATGTCTCATGGGGAGACGATGAAGGTGCTTGGGAATATGGCGGAGATGGGGATGATTGATGGGGAGATCGTGAAGGATTTGGATAAGGTGTTTGAGGGGGTGCTCTGAGCATGTCCCAATGAGGCCTTTTTATGTTTGTGAGACTCTAAAACTGATATGAATTTTTTATAGTATTTTATGGGCAAGGCAATCCTTTGATGGTTCTTGCCCATTTTTGTATTATAAATCTGGTTTGGTTGTTAAGTAAAAGCCCCTCTGGCATGCTTAGTACCTAAATTTTTGGTTTTTGAATAACTCTTCTTAGACTAAGTTATATAATTGGTAACGCATATGATTATAGTCAAATTCATAATCGGTTTTGTTTTGTTATATCCATAGTTGTCAGGTATAGCATTTTTAATAGGCTAACATCTATGTAAAATACTGCCTAGATATAAGTATTAGTCTAATGTGCTGGTATCCTTTACATAGTAATTAATTGAAACCAGAATATGCTTCCTTTGTTCTCAATGGATTCTACACCATAACTGCCCCCGTGTAGGCTAATAATTTTTTTTACTATGGAAAGTCCAAGTCCGGTACCTGTGATGCCCCTTTTATGATTTTTGTCAATTTTATAATAGCGATCCCAAATATAAGGAAGGTTTTCAGAATCGATTCCACTGCCGTGATCTTCGATTTCGATTCGAACCAATCCGTTATGGAGTTGTTGACGAATAATAATATCTTTATCAAGTGTACTATAATTAATTGCATTTATGAGAAGGTTATAGAATGCTTGTGTGATTTTAATCTCATCTGCATTTACATAGATGCATTCCTTGTGTTCAAAACGAAGCTTGTAACCCTCCTTACGGACGAGTTCAGCCACCCGTTCTATGGTTTGTTCGATGCTTTTGGTGATGCAGTATGTTCTTTTATTAAGCTCCATAGTGCCTGTTTCAAGACGGGAGACATCCATTACATCATTTACCAAAGAGCTCAAGCGCTTTGTTTCCTCCATAATGATTTGGGTTTGCTCCGATGATATTTCATTGGGAAAATCATGCATCATTTCAGCATAGCTGAAAATTAATGCGAGAGGGGTTCGCAAGTCATGAGAAATGTTGGACATTAATTCACGACGTAGATTTTCAACTTTAGCAAGCTCTGTGGCAGCGGTATTAAGAGTGTCAGAGAGTTCTTTGATTTCCAAAAAGCCATGGCCATCAAAATGGATGTCATAATTCCCAGCTGCCAAAGCTTTTGCACTTTTGTTTGTATCAACAATGGGTTTTGAAACATTTTTAGCAATCAGCAACGCAAGAAAAACAGACAATAGAATCATAATACCAGTGATGATATATAGCTGCAGCTTTAAGGTAGTCACTGTTGCATTGACAGGGGTGATAATTGCGTTAAATGTCAGGGATATGGTCTGACCGTCTTCTAGGACAAATTCTTTGACCTGGGTTATTTCCATTTTAGGCCGACTCAAAGGCCTTTTTTTGTGGGGAAAAGGCTTATCTCGTGTAATTGTCACAAAAATTTCTTTCGAATCTTCCAATTCCAAAAGGACATTTTGAAGATTAGGGCTGTTGATGTTGTGTTCAACCATTATAATAGCCTGCCCCATTTCCTGTCTTCGGATCATCTTATACATGCTGTTTAGAAAAACGGTTTGCATTAGCCAAAGTACGATAAGAAGAAATGCGCAAAAGCCCAGCAAAAATGAAAATATTCTCCATTGCAGTTTTATCTTATCCATCAAATCGATACCCCAATCCCCTTAAAGTAGTAATGGAACCAGCGTATGGGCCCAAAGACTTTCTAAGTAATTTCATATGAGTATCTAAAGTCCTGTCATCCCCATAATAATCATATCCCCAAACTTCTGATAAGATATGCTCTCTCGGAACGGCTATATTTTTGTTGCGTATTAGAAAGAAGAGAAGGTCATATTCTTTGGGAGCCATTTCTTCTGCTAGATGACCATCAATAAATACCTTGTAGGCAGATAAATCCACCCGAAGACCTTCTTTTTCATAAATAATATGATTTTTGTCGTCAAGTCTAGCTGTAACGCTTGTGTATGTGCGGCGCATTACAGCATTTATCCGAAGCATAATTTCTTTTGAGGAAAAGGGTTTCACCACATAGTCATCAATTCCCAGCTCAAAGCCAAGTATCTTGTCATATTCCTCGCCTCGTGCAGAGAGCATGATGACTGGTATCTGGCTTATTTTACGTATTTCCTTTACAGCGGAAAAGCCGTCCAGTTCCGGCATCATAATATCCATAATAATAATATCAAAAGATTCCTTCCGGCATAGAGATACCGCTTCCAATCCGTCACTGGCTTCAGTTACCTCATGCCCTTCAAAAATCGCATAACGCTTAAGAACAGCTCGTAGAGCGGCTTCGTCGTCACATAGTAATAGTCTTGCCATTTAATAACACCTCTTTCAAATAGTAACATGAAGTTCCACAACCAACAATACGATATGATTTCATGTATACGGCAGTTTGCATTATATTGTATCGCATAGAAGTGAAGTTAGTTTGTATGTTACCTGAATTTAGTCTGAACTTTTTTCTGGAAGCTTTGATAACGGCTTATTTGAATGATTATTTAAAGTTCAGATAAAAATCAGCGTAAGAACATAAAAACGTCAATATTACCCAATATGATATAGCCATAACAAAACGAAAGGAGGCAGTATCTCAAATAATTAAAAGTAACCAATAACAGTCAAATTAAGGAGATAATCAATATGAGGAAAAACTTTAAAAATTATTCATTATTAGCGGCTGCCTTAGCAGTAATAACCATTGGCAGCAGTGTTATGACACATGCAGAAACAAATAGTTCAACTGGAACTTCAGAACAAACAGAATCAACAGCACCTGCGGATATGAAAAAGGGTGGACGTAATCATAAGGGGGCCTTTGGGCTAAATCAGAATAGTCTTGAAAACCTTGTATCCAATGGAACGATCGACCAGGCAACTGCCGATAAAATAACTGCATATTTGGAAACCATGGACACAAAAAGGGAAGAGGAAATAACTAAGATTGATGCAATGACGGAAGCGGAAAGAAAAGAGTATTTTTCGGCAGAAAAGGATCAGAAAAAGGGTGATCCATTCTCAGAATTGGTGAGTCAGAAAATTATTACACAGACCCAGGCAGATTCAATTAAGGAAGCTATGCCTAAATATGATAAGGAAGAAAAAGGGGGAAAAGGCTATAAGGGAGAAAGACGGGGCTTTGGCCTCAATGAAACTAAGCTGGCAAGCCTTGTAACCAATGGAACGATTGACCAGGAAGCTGCGGATGAAATTACGGCTTATGTAAAGTCTCTTGAAACTGAAAGAGAGGCTGAGAAGGCGAAAGTGGAGGCAATGACGGAAGAAGAGAGACAGGAATATTTCTCTTCAAAAAAGGGTGAAGAGAGAGTTGATTTGTTCACAGATTTGGTAGATAAGGGTATTATTACACAGACACAGGCTGACGCTATTAAGGCGGCTATGCCGGAGAGGCACCGGGATAATTCAACTGCTACCGATACTGTGTCATAATTGTATGATAGGTATGTGTGAATACTGATAATATATTGCCTTAGACCTGCCAAAAGGATCTTATTTTTGCGGGTCTTTTGGCGTTTTGATTTTTTGTTAATTATATTTTTCATTTTTCTTTTATCGTATTTATAGAAGTTTGTATTGTAATCCCCTCTTTTATAAATGGGCTCCCATAATTCTATAAAAGTAGAGTAAATGGCAAACATTTAGTAGACGAGGGTGCGGACTTAAAGTTGGACTCTGGAGGGAGACAAGATGCATTATAAGTACACCAATCAACAAGAAGATATAACACTAAAAGGAATCCAACGAACAAGCTCTATCAGTGCTACCATACAAAAGCTGGGATATTCCTTATCATCAGCACTATACCGATGATATAAACACCAAAAGGCAGGGGTGGAAAACTGGCATGGATATATTGGACAATTATATAAACATAACATATTCCTGCAATACAACTGTTAGACCTCGTCAGCCATTTACAGAGCTTAAGCTAAATACACTTCATAGTTGCTTTGAACTCGGAGAAGATGTAGAATATGTATCAAGAGAAATAGGATATAGCCGATGCAGTATATATATGTGGAGGCGTATGTATCTGGAAAAAGGAGCAATTGGTATTATTTCCTCTAGGAAGAATATTAAAAGAGATCCTTTGGCCCCAAAGCATATACAAGAATCATTTATTTCTGAGAAATCTGTAGCCTATTAGGAACAAATTAATAAACTTCAACTAGAAGAGGATGTACTCAAAGAAACAATTAATTTACTAAAAAAGGACCTCGGCGTCGACATGGCAAATCTTAATAATCGTGAAAAACAGTGTTTGTCAGCGCATTAAAAGAAAAATATACAATGTCGTTACTTCTCTGTGAACTTGATCTATCAAGAAGTAGTTATTTTTATCAAATATCTGTAATGAAACAACCGGTTAAGTATGGCATGCTTCGGATTATTATAAAAAATACATTTAATGAAAACAAGGATTATTATATCTGAAAAGCTAGTACGAAAGATTATGAAAGAAGAATCTATGGTTGTTTGCTCTGTGAATAAAAGAAGATATCAGTCTTATACAGGAGAAAACAGTCCAGAAGTAGAAAATATCATATCTCGAGATATTCACACAGTTACTCCAACACAAAGTGATTGACCGACATTACTGAATTTGCTCTTACGGCTGGAAAAGTATATTTGTCACCGATGCTTGATTGTTTTGATGGAATGATAATGAGTTGGACAATTGGAACAAGTCCTAAAGCAGATCTCGTAAACAGTATACTTGGCACAGTAATTTCGAGAGTAATAACAGATGCGTTACCAATAATATACTGACCGTGGTTGTCCCTATAGGTGGCCTGCTTGGATTGAATGAATGTGAAAGGTATGCTTAATCTATTCTATGTCAAGAAAAGGTTGCTCACCTGATAGTTCGACCTGCGAAGTTTTTTGGCAGATAAAAAAATAAAAATGTTCTATGGGAAATCGTGGATCGGCTTTCCCATAGAACACTTTCTAAAATGTCTAGATAAGTACATTAAACGTTATAATGAAAAACGTATAAAGATTTTACTTGGTGGCCTGAGTCCAGTGGAATATAGACATAATCTTGGATCAGCAATATAAGTCCAACATTATGTCCGCGCACGCCTCCCATAATAGCTTTTGGGATTCTTCCATTGTCAGTAAAATACCCTTTGGCAGTCTTAATACCTTGATAGTCTGGGAGGGGGCATACTCAACTATTCCATTTAAATTATTTGTCCTCTTTTCTCGTAATCTGTTGAAATTCCTCAAATGTAATCCAGCGATCCACCGAATTTCTAACCATTTTAATACTCCATAATTCGGTATCATAAAAATTTTTTACTTTTTTATAATTCTTACTCATGACCTGCCTCCGTTTCTATGCCTGACATCATAGACAGATATTCTATTTGGGCGTTAAGTACTTGCGTTTGCTTCTGTGAATCTTCATACTGTTCTTGAATTAACATAAGAATTTTGTAATCGACAAAGGGATAAAAAGCATATCCTTGAAATAATCTTTCATTATTTTCATTGACTTTATATAATAAATCTTGGGTCTTCTCATCTCGGGCGTTACTCCCATCTTCGTTGTATAGTGTCTCGTAAATCGGTTCGTATTTATAACTCCGGATTACAGCATCACATAAATTTCCGAACATTTCTTCTCTGGTTAATGTTACTTCAAATTCTAATGGTTCCATATGGAAAATTGGAAACGTATCAATAGACAAAATCTCGTATTGATGATTTGTATATATTTTCATTAAATTACTCCTATTCTGCAACCTCAAATTCTTCCGAGGTTTTGTTAGTATTTACCTTTGAAGCATCATTCTGCACGATATTGATATTCTTTTTCTGATTTAGGATAACCAGATTCGATATATCCAGCCACTAACGCCCCCCATATTTGAAAAAGCATTAAGATTTGAATAGTCACCGTCATCTGAATAATGACCACGCAGACCAAACATTATAAAAAACTTGGACGTAAGGGATAAGTTTGCTAATGGCAATCTTAACACACCGCTAGTAAATCCTGCATCTTGTGATACTAATACATTTCCTTCTGATGGGGTACTAGTTCCCGTATGTCTAACCAATGCCAACCATAAACGTCCACCATAAAATTTATCTGTCCATGAATAACTATGATTTTGATAAAGCAGTTCTACATTTAAATAATTAAACGGTGTAACATTTAAACTGTTGGTTATTAATGATACATGTCCTTTTTGTAGCCATATGCCACCTGACTCAAACGTTATATTACTAGTCCAACTAATTCCAGAAACCAATCCCAATCCAGCTATGTTATTCCCTCTTAGATAAAGGTCAGTAGAAGTAGGTACATAGCCTTCAAATGTTCCAACTACACCACCAATATTTACCCCTTTTTTAATATTCCATGGCTGGTAATCTGGTATATTCTGTTGAATCCAATTGACTCCATTCAAATAATGACTATTTCTAACTTTTAAATTTATTGTACCTGCCCAGTTAGACATTCCTTGAGACCATGCACGATCAGTGCCTGCTATATCTGCATTTTGTAATGGAATTGAGCCGTTGATTTTAGTACCGTTAACCCATGCTGTTTGCCCACTTAAAATATGAGTTGCCGCTGCAGTACCAGATGTCTGACTTACCAGGCTATTAGAATTAACAGTAAAATCCTGAGCATGATATCCTTTCTTCACAGTAAAGGAACCACCAGCATTTAAACTCTGATTCCCAGTAGTTCCATTATTATCCATTGTGCCAGTACCAATCTCATCATCGGTATCATCACCCAAATAAGTCTTGCCATCAAGTACATATTCCTTTGTAACGGAGATCTCATCAGATCCAATTCCACCTCCGCCAGTAATATTTGTTACACCATATTTAGCCATCTTTTCTCATCACCTCAATTTCTCTAATAATCAAAGAACTTTTAGGCAGCTTATTTGCTTTTAAAACAAAGTTTCCTGCGCCTGTATTTTCTTTCACCACAATAAATGCTTTTGCAGCATGGAACATACTGTCAGAGTTAAAAAATACATTCACTCTGTCATTTTCCAAAATCTCATCAGATAAATAAGTATAAGTTAAATCCTCATCCCATGCACTTACCGGTATTTCCACATTGGTCGCAATCGTAACACCAGTTAAATAATCCGTTTTCTCTGCGGAGTAAGCATTTCTTTTTTTGTCTTCTCCTTCTGCCAAATCGTTAATTCCCACAGTTTTCTGAGCAACTGTTAGAACCATTTCATCGACTTCATCTTTAAAAAACTTTTGTGTTGCCTTTACTCCGTCCAGAAGAACATTGAATTTGTCTGCATTAAATAATGATTTTGTTAAATTGGGATACTGCTTTATTAATGCCTCCATCTTGTCTGTATCATTATTCAGCCATGCCTCATTATATTGATCAATAATAGGACGAAGAGTAGAAGAGGCGTCCTGCATGTTTGGTAGGTCGCATATTGATTCTGGAAATTTACTATGTGGGTATTCTGAATAGCTCACTTAATTAGCTCCTTTCTTTTTTCTCCCATATACATAAGAATAGCTCTCTAAAAATTTATAAAGAGTCATACTCATGGTTCCGTCACCGGTTGACCAGCTTAGATTTTTAACAATATACTGGCTGGTTTGGTTATTGTATCTGGGAGTGTATTCAAGTTTTGTGTTTACTTCTAACCAAGGTACCACTAAGGTACTTAAGTTTATGGTATCCAACATGGCGGTTGATTTATAGGTCAGATATTCGGCCTGATTATAGCAGGCTGCATCGTCACTTAAATTTCCATAATCCATTGACTGTGAAATTTCATAACCAATATTTTTCACGGAGTATGGACAGTCTGGTGATTCCTCCACGTATCTTCCATAGCACTGAAACTGTCCTAATAGGAACAGGGCAGATTGAACTGGTGAGAGACGTCGGTATCGAAATACATAAATATTATCTTTCTTTAATACCCCTGGTTTTAATGGATTCCCATCACCGTCATAGATAGGAATGGTGGGAGAGAAGCTGTTAATTGTAAATTTTGGATCAGCAAGATTGTCATCGATTACTTTAAATGCCAACTGAGTCAAGTTATCTACGCTATCCCAGGAGGTATACATACTAAGGTTGATCTGATATGTGTTATTGGTGTAACTGGAAGTGTCTGCGTATCGGTCTTCCTGTTCCAGTGTCAAGACCTTGCCCCATACTTCAGTAACATTATAGATACCATCAAATTTGGAATCAGCGTTTTCACTTACTACGATGTTCTGCATGACGGTATCATTTAAAATGACCGGGTCTTCCAGGCAGGTAGGGATCTGTCTCCAGATAAAGGTTCCGTCTGCATCAAAACAAAATTCCCAGGAATCATATAGATCCCGGATCTTTTGCCAGATATCAGCGTATGTGCTTCCGGTGGCAAAGGTTAAGTCATAGGGGATTGGCTTTCCAATGTCCTCAACAATATATTTCTCGATTCCAGCCTCTTTCATAGTTGCAATGACGGAAGCCCTGATATCCTCACCAGCCGGTATGGTAAGATTTTGGACGGCATAGTCCGGGGCGTTGTTGGAGGAGCCGTAACCATGGAGATGACCGTTTAACGTGCCATCGTATAAGGACATTAGGTCCCCGCAGGAGACGGATAGCTTTTTTTCAGTATTAGAAAAGGAGTATTTCATGCTTAGATAGCAAAATACTCCCAATTGATACCAGATAATTTCTTTTGTCTTTACGGATTTGATTCCATAGAATACTCTCAGGCGTTTGTCCAACCATATTTTTTTATCTTTCCCAATAATAAAAGAAGAGTTTAACACCACCAGATCAAACTGGTAGCTTCTGCGTTGTATGGATTCGCTGTCCTGGCTGTAGCTGTCATTTATGATTTGTCCTTCCAAGGAATCTAATGTCTTAAAGGTGGAATCCATTAACTCTACCTTTAAATAAATCTCCTGGGTGCCTTGCTTTAACAGGTCTAAGTCTATTTGAGTTACTTCATATGCCATCGTTTCACCTACCTGTCAATGTCGGCGTTTATAAAGCCGTTGTCATAAAGATCTCCAGCATCATAGGCACTGCCGCATTCAGCCACGCTGAATTTTGTTATTACGTGCTCATAATGATCGGATTCTTCTGTAATATCATTGCTTGTGACAGCCACCATGTAGACATTTCCAAGATAGTCTTTTAAAATCTTTGGCTGACCGTTCGTAAGAAAATCATAGATTCCATTCCGGTATTCCCAGGAAGAATGAGTTTGCCAGCCATCTTCATTTAGTTCAATAAAGGTACAGGATAGATCTCCGGAAAAATATCGGATTTTACCACCTTTTAATACGACTGGTTTTTCTCTTCCCAGAAGCTCGACCAAATTGGTGCGTTGGGTTAGCTTTTTATCAAATCTTGTGTCTAAAACCATAGGATATGAGATATCCTTTTCGCAGATGAAATAGGAGTCGAAGAAGGATTCTACTCGATTTGTAATATAATTATTTTCACCGCCGGAAATAACTGGTACATAGGCGTATTCCACTGTGCCTACTGGCTCATAGTAATCCATTAATTCAATTTTAAAATCTTCATTGGATCGAATATGCTTTTCAAAAATAGTCTTAAATTTTTTATCGCCTTTTACCCTCTTTTTAATTCTTATGGATTCTACAATGCTTTCTGTAAAACTTACGTTACCACCGTAGAGGTTTTCCTGAAATAGGGCGTGAAGTCTTGTATCAAAACCCCAGACAGAAGGAAATGTCTGATCTTCTCCTGTCAGCTCGATCACTTTTTCCGTAGCAAAGATTTCATCATAGATGGCTGACGCTATAGTTAAGTCGGAAATGTCAGAAGATGAGGCTGGTGATGAGGCTGGTGATGAGGCCAGGGATTCCTTGCTTGAGGCAAAACAGCTTCCTAAAAACATAATATCACCGCCTTTCTATTTATTTACCAATTCAGCTTTGATTTCGTAATAGCTGCCGATTCGGTTGATGCAGAGTACAAATTGTTGGGTATCCTTGGGGAGCGGAAGGTATTTGCTAAAGAGAATATATTTACTCCCGGAAGTGGCTGCCTCTAGTTCAAAAAAGGCTTTTTCTCCCCCGGAGTCTGAATAAACACCTTCCCTGTAATAAATATTTACGTGGCATTGATCTTTACTGGAAAATTTTATAATTGTTGCATTGGGTATCGGTCGGTGGAAGCGAAATGCTTTGGTAAAGTCACCATTTACTTCGAAACCTATATCATAAGCAACGGAATTTTCTCTTAAGTCAGCAAATTCGTTGTCAATGTAAATGACATCTTTTTCCGGGATGCCAATGGTGGAAATAATGTTGCTTTTTATTTCAATGGCACCGTGTTCGGCCCTGTTGTTTAGCTCTAGAGGGTTGAAAATCTGAGCCTGGGTATAGGATACCGTAAATAAAATATATCCGGTATCCAGATTCATGTTATGAAGGGTTTTTCCTGTTGCTCTTATGTAGTATTGCTTTGCATTTTCAAGACCTGAAATCAGATATGTTAATTGACTGGTATCGTATAGATCACCAGAGGTCTGCAACTCTGTTTTCTGGTAGGTGTAGAGGGTGATACAAAAGGAATTTAAGGATTCATTCTGCTTCTGGGAATAGATAAGCCCAGTTTGATAGGCAGATGATTTTAAAACATCTCCAGGATTCACGGACAATTTAAATTCCGGTGTTTCGTAGCAGTAAAATGGAGTTCCTACGCTTTGCAGAGTGGACTCTTTGCCGTCTACGTCAAAGACGGATAGATAGGCAACGTAATAACCGCCATTTTTAAGCCCGGAATCCTCTGGGAGAGAATAGCTTTGTTTCATGGTGCTAATTGTTTTGTCATAAACGGTTGTTCCAGAGGCATTTTCTTTTATGAGGCATCTGGCTTTATAGATCTGATTTCCCTGCCAGGAAAAATGAATGTCAGTCCCAATTGACGAGTCAAATGGTTCTATTGGGTGTATGATTGCATACATGTTTAGCTCCTTTTCTTATTTGAAATGGTTTAGCCGGTTCCAGTTTTGGTCAGGAACTCTCTTGTGGTTCTGTCATACGGATAAATAAGGAATTCCAGTCATTACAGGGAGCACAGACCCAAACAGTATCGTTTGGTTGAAGGCTAAGGCCGCACCTGGCTGTGAGAGTTTTATTCTTATAGGAAATGATGTATTTCCCTTTGGAGGCGGGGCCTATCACCTTGGCGCAGAACGTACGGTCAAACTTCATAGTTTCTGTTGCGCTTGTAAATAAGTAATGAATGTCCTCTACCAGCTTTTTATAGACATCTTGTAGGTTCAATTGAGTTCACTTCCTTTCCTTTTTGCCGTCAGTACTAACGCTTACCTGTATGCTGAATCATGGCATTTCTTAAACCACCGTTTAAAATACCTTGAGCCAGTTCGTCCGCATTGCTGCATGACTCAATTCGGATGTCCCCAAATTCAAAATTGGTAGTGGTCTGTCTTGTTCCTTTGGAGGTGTCTGCGAGAAATGATGAAGCAAATGGTGTATAGTTCCATGCTTGTCCCAGGTTGGAGAGAAGTGTATCCTGCTGGTCTGTGTTGAAAACCGCTTCATTTTTATGAAGGATTGCGGGAAATTCATCCAACTCTAGCTTTTTAAGACCTAAGAACTTCATATTTGCTTCCCGGTTAAAAGGGGTGTTGTTACCGATCAGTCCACCTTGAATGCCAGTTTTTTGGTACTCTACATTTTTACCACTGTGATCACCCGGTCCTCCGCTTACCCAGCCGCCACCGATATATGGCTCGCCTTCTGAATAATTATTGTTCTTTTTATCATCGTCATCATCGTCTTCAGTAGACTCTAGATTATCACGGACTTCTTTTAATACACGAAGCATAGATGCTACATTGTCCGTTAGCTGCTGCCAGCTTGAGGTGTATTCAGAGATAGCACCGTAATTCTTATTATACTGCTCCAAAGATTTCATAAGATCCCCGGCAGTGGAGGCTAAGCTTTTCTGAATTCCGGATAAAATGCTGTCACCATTGGCAGCAGTTCCTTTTATGGCGCCGTAGTAATCGTACAGATTTTGAAGGCCCTCGGCAGCAGGCAGTTTTTGATTGAGCTGGGACAAAAGTTCATTGATTCCAGTCAGAGCCTGAGTATAGCTTAAGGTTCCATCTTTGTAGGAGGAAATGTAGCTCTCAAGGAGAGCAGATATCTGATTGGTAGTATCCAGTTGCTCTTTATACTGAAGTATTTGTTCTGAAATACCTGTATACATCTGCGTGAAATTTTGAAAGAGCTTTGTATCATTGCCGGATAATACTTTTTCCTTCCAGTCCTTTCCAAGAACCTCGTTGGCTTTTGATTCGTTTTGGGCTTGAGAGATCTTACCGTTAATTTCGGACCATTTGTCAGAAATCTTCTGTAAGGACTCTAGTTGGTCCTGGTATTTATCGTTTAGTCCGTTAAGGGTTTCCTGTAAGCTGTCTATTTGGGTTTTAAGCTCATCGGCTTCCAGGCTAAATTTAGCATCCTGAACCGCTTCTTTGGCTTGACGGAGTTTATCTGCATCCTGTTCGTAAACCATCTGACCATCACGAATGACCTTTTCCGTTGCTTGTTGGTTGGCTTTTTGAAGATCATACAAGGATTGTTCGTATCTTTGCTGCAATTTGAGCTTTTCGTTTTGTTTGTTTAATAGGTCTAGCTTGTCTTGTAATGATTTTTTTGAAGCCTCGTATTCTTCATTGACCGCTTCTTTTTGTTCATTAATGGCTTTGACCTGATCGTTAATGGCACCTGTTACCGCACTGATTACGGTATCGTATTCCCCTTTTACGGATTCTAAGCCGCTTAATAGCTTCTGGAGATCCGATGAGTTGGCGGTGATTTTCTCCAGAGGCATTTTTAGAAGTGCTTCATTCCATTTGTGGAGATTTTGAACCATTGAGGACATTTCGGAGTTTACATTTTGAAGTTTGCCGTATAACTCGTTCCAATTGTCAGTGCCGGCATCATATTCATTCATGACATCTTCAATAAGTCCAACCTGCTTTTGATATTGATCCATTAAGGTGAAGCCATTTGAAATTAACTTTTGATAATAGCTACTGTCTGCTTTCTTTCCGGAAGCTTCCAGTTCACTGTTCCAATTTTCCATGGAAGACTGGATGTTCTTATACATTCCAGCAACTGTTTCCATGTGTTCAATTGGCATTTTTAGAAGCTGGAAATTGTATTCTTCCTGAGATTTCTTCAAGTCGAGAGTAGAGGATTCTAATTCACGGACCTCCTGATCAAGCTTACGATAGGTTTCGGAATTATCGGAATTTAGTTTTTGATCCTGTAAATCCTGCATTTCTTTTCGTTTGATTTCTATCAGCCGTTGGTTGTTTGCTTCCTGCTTTTGGGACTGCTCGATTAGCTTGTTATAAATGGAGGCGTCTATTAGTTCGCCAGCTGTTTTCATGTAGGCAATTTGCTTTTCAATGAGTGAGCTTGAGGCTTTTAGTTCTTCGTTTTCAGCCTTTACAGCGGCTGCCTGGTTTTCGTAGCTTTCCATAAAGCTTTCGGTATAATTTTTTTGTAGATCAATTTGTTTGTCTTTTGAGGCTTTTAGCTTATCGTATGCAGCAATGGCAGCCTGGACGTTTTCGGCCTCCGCTCCAGAAAGATTATCGGTGGATAGCTCTCCAGTTTCAATTTTACTTATGTACTTGGAATCAATTTTAGAAAGAGCAGTGTCATATTGAGTCTTGTATTGATCAATTACTTTTTCCTGCTCTTCTAGCGCGGCTTTATCGTGTTCCACTAACTGCTTCAAAGCGCTTTGGCGGGAGGCGGTCCAGGTTCCGCTTGTTAATGTGCGGGTCAGATCATTGATGGATAGCCCTGATTTCTCAGCCATATTTTTTAGTTCTTCTAACTGTTCTATGGTTGGGGCTTCATTATCTAAGATTTCCTTGCCACGTTTAAAGTCGCCTTCGGATATGCCGAGATAGTCGATATAGGTGTTGGAGGCAGCATCTTTTAATTTGTTTCGAACGTCGTCGCTGTTTTTTTGATAGCGTTCGGTCCAGTCGAATTCACGTGTTTGGGCGGGAGTGCTTTTGGAGGCCCCATTTGGTGCCGAAACTGTGGAAGAATTGGGTTTTGGAGGAACTATCAGACCTTCAGCAGCCACACCAATTTTACTTTTAGATTCATTTGCTATTTTAATCCTTGATCTTATAGAATCACTTTGGATCTTATTTATTGCCTTAGCGCCTTCTTCGTCTAAAGAATAGAATCCGTTCTCATCTATATTTACATATTTTTCAAAAAGGTCATCCTTACTGGAGGCGTTTGCCCCACTACCTCCAGTAATATTTGCTACGTCATTTTTTAGTACTTCTTCAATACCGGATTTTGCTCGAACTAGATTATTCCAGTTTTTTAAATCTTGACCATATATGACAGCCAATTCTTCAAACAGTTTTTGGTTACGATCTCTGACAGTACTGAAAAATGTTTCGTCATTTTGCAATTTAAGAACCATATTCATTTGGTAGGTTTCTGTATCATTTTCATAGGCTGTCTTTAACTGTGCCATAAATTCATCAGATTTAATTAATCCCTGACTGTACTCAAGAACTGCATTCTGCATTTCGGGAAATTGCTTAGCAATTGCACTTAAATTTGACGTGCCGATTTCTTTGGTCTTATTAAACTCCTGCTGCACATTGCCCATGAGCTGTGAGAGACTTTCCATTCCAGACAATAATTCAGGAGTAGTGACATACCCTTTGGAAGCTTCTTTAAGATTTTTAATTGCATCTTCGGCACTCACATTGGTGTCGCCCATAATCTTCTTTAAGCTTTCGAACGATTCAATGGACTTTTCGTTAAGATCACCTGAATTAAGGAGGTTAACGTATTTTTCCATCTCGTCTGCTGGTAGCTGAGAGATGGCATTCTTAAACGTCTCATCTTTTTTTAATTTGATTTTATCAGCAAAGATACTGTTGAGATGCTGCACTAATTCTTCTGCAGTTTTACCTGATACTTCTTTAAGCTTTGTAAAGTCAACGTTTTCATCAATATCCTTAGCAGTTAGAGTTCCGGATAGTGCTTTTGATTCTAACTCAGCCTTTGATTTTGAAAATTCTTCGGAATTCCATAGCTTATCAAATTTTTCTGTTGGACTTAAACCATCGAATCTAACAATAAATGAATCCAAGACTGCGCTAATATTTGATATTAAATCTTTATCTTCTTCTGTATCTAGATTTTTACTGGAATCGTGGATATCCTGGGCTTGAGTTTTAATACCTGCTTCCATACCGGGAAGAAGGCTACGCATAGTGCTGGTCTCAAGTGCTAACTGTATATAGGTTTGATTGTTAGAGAAGTTAGAGTTCGATTCTTTGATTTGATCAATTTCTTTTTGATTCGAATCTATTTTTTGCTTGATATTATCATATGCATCCATACTATTTTGTAACTTTTCAAGCGGATTACCATTATATTTCTTCTTGTTTATATCTACAGAAAGGTCATTGGAATAAGGATCGTATTTAACCTCATCTACGATTTTATATTTATCCTTTTTATTAAAAAAATTACGAGAATCTTCTTGAGCCTTATCAGAAGCATCATTCTCAATCGCCCTATTAATACCAAGCTGACGTTCTAGTAATTCATTGTATCTTTTTAGATTTTCTAATTCTTCTTGCTCCACAAGAGACAGACTGTCTTTGCTATTTAACTGATTGATTTTTTCAGCGGTACTAGATAGTTCACTGTTAATGGATTGGATTTTTGACTGAATCTCCGATAGTGCTTGTCCTGATTCTCTTGCTGCGTCTGCGGCAACCTCCATCTTATGGGTGTTTTCATAGATTGCCTGGCCTAAATAGGCTAAGGCAGCAGTAGCTAATTGTACACCAATTGCAATAACTGCGGTATAGACCCCTCCAAGTAAAATGGATTTAAGACGTAAAATATCAGTCTGTATTCCAGTATTTTTAAGATGGTCTTGATAACCGCTTAAGGATCGTTTGCTCTCTTCACATTTTGCAAAATAATCTTTAAGAGCCGAATTGTTTTTCGCAATAGATTCGGCAAATGAATCGGTTGAATATTGGCCTTTAATTAATTTTTCTTCCAACTCATCAACTGATTTAGATATATCCTTAAAATCATTAACAGAACTTTTTATTGAATCAAAACTTAAAGCATTTTTTATAGAAGGTGTACTTTTCTCCGAGGAATCAATTTTATCATTAGAAGAAGATATCTGAACCGAATCAACGGAAGAGAGTGATCCATTAACCCCTTCTAACATTTGAGGTATCTTTTTCAAGTTTTCTTCTACCGCTTCCATGCTAACAAGAGTTTGCTCAAAAAACAATCCCATACCCGCTGACTTGTTTTGATTGGTCAGAGAATAGATAAATGAATCCCAAGAATTCTGAAGAGAAACAAGTTGACCTTCCCAAGTGGAAGCAGAAGCAATTGCTGCTGCCATAGCTTCCTGACTGCCATTAGAATAATTAGCAAGAAGCTGTTCATACAGACTCCATTGTTCTAACAATACCTTAATCGGGTTTGTCATTTCCTGACTATCAATATCCCCAAATAAAGAAGTATCTTTTTTACTAGAAATAGAAGAGTAGGCTTTTGCCATTTCTTCCAATCGTTTGATTGGTTCTGTAAGCTGCCCTGATGACTCATTCATACGATCCAATTGTTCTAAAACGGATTGAAACGATTGGCTTACAGCAACACCTGTCTGTCCAGAGGAAGCAATGAGAGTCGCTTCTGCAGCAGTAAGCTGGTCAATTCCAATCCCTGCATTTGCAGCAGATATGGCATTGGATTCCATAGCAACGGTAAGGACTTGAAGGGGTATCTTGCTTTGCATTGACACAGAAATAACACCCTCAAGTGCCCTGGTCAATTTCTCAACGCTACCGCTGTATTGGTAGGCAGTATCTATAGATTTGATAAAGCTGTCCGCAGCCGCTGTGGAAATAGACCCCAGAGACTGGGCTAGCAGGGACAATTCACCCAACTCTTTAGAGATAGAGCCATACCCATTTTTTGCCATAGAAAGGACGCTTAAGAGATAGTCTTTGGCGGAGGTTCCATAAGCTCCAGCGGTCTGAAAGGAGTCCTTTCCTAATTTATTGATTTCTTCCCGGCTCATTATTGCAGCTTTTGATATATCGCTTAAGATAGGAGAAATTTCTTTTAAAGTTACCATAGACTGCTTAAATTTAACGATCCCTGTTTTTGCAAGTCCCAAAGCTGTGGTTACTGCGTTTACTTTACTTTGCATACCAGTAAGGTCTTTCTTCAGTCCCTCAGGCTTTAAATCAATTTTTGGTAATATCGTATATTTTGATAAAACGGAGTTTAAACTCTGGGCGATTTTCATAGCCGAGACTTTAAGACCCTGTTCGCTGATTTTTATCTCTTTTAATGATACATTACTTAATGCATGGTCTAAATCTGCTTTTAACTTTTTGGTGTCAATTTCCGCTTTTAAGCGAATGACATCTACTTTCTTTTCCAGTTCTTTTATGGAAGCATTTAATTTGCTCTTGCTATCCCCTTGATAGAGTTTTGCCATCAAATGAAGTTGGTTGATGGTTTTCTCCATGTTTTTAATATCCTGATTTAACTGCTTTGTACTCTTTTCTTTTTCCAAAGCAGCAGTAAGTTTTAACATCGAATCTTTGTCTGCCATAGATTTTCCTCTTCTATATATAAGTGGGAGATAAGGTGAGATACAATCGTGTTACGCTTTGTTTTCCTGCCATCGTTTGTAGATGAGCTCGCTTTTTGCTTTGTGGAACCAGGCGACGATTTTTCCTTCCTGCCGTTCTGATTCCCAGATAAATTCGGGCTGGAGCCCATTGGAACAGTAAAATATAATCTGTTTTAAAGAGGAGATAGGAATCAGGGAATCCTCACCATAAACAGATTTCGCTTCTTCTAACGAATAAAATTTCATAACGTCTCCTTTATGCAATGGGAAAAAAATAGGGAATAACGATTGTAGCGGATCGTTATTCCCTAAGTGTTATAAATAACACAAACTACAATCGGTTATACCTTGATTTGATCTTAACTCGTGATGCTTATGCTTCCGCTTCCATGTACTCTACCATGTCAGCAACATTGCCATCTCTGTCTTCTAAGCAGGCAAATTCAATTTTTACAGTAGCTGCGTCACCACTGGAAGAGAAGCTTAAGTCTAAGGCTTTCTTAGGCTTACATTTGTAGCCGGTGATGATATAAGGTGTGATTACGCCGCTTTCATCTTTTTCTACTGTTTTCATAGTGATATAGTAATCCAGCGGATTCTTTTTGTTGTTAAAGCTAATCTTCTGAACGCCGGATTCTTTGGCGATTAAGTAGCCTACTTCATAGGCTTTGCCAGTTAAAAGGTCAGTAGCAGCAAATTTATTTCCTTCTACAGAACCCTTTATAGCCTTACCACCGAAATCTCCTTCTTCGTATACAAATATGGAACCAGCTTTTACGCCTTCTGGAAGAGTGAGTTCCCCTGCAGTCGTACAGGAAATGGTCTTTCTTTCAGCAACAACGGCAGATGTTTCGATAACACCATCAGATAATAAAGCATAAAGCTTAAATGGTTTTACCTGAGCCTCAATTGTCATTGTGCCATCCATTGGATTAGAGAAAGCAATCTTTTTGGCCCCCTTGCTTGTAGCGTAGGTTTCATCTGCTGTAAAACCAAATGTGGTTACATTTGCATCCTCAAAGAAGAGATATGGAGCCAGTGTTTTTAATACGCGGATATCCACGTCACAGCAAGTTCTGTTGGCTTTGTTCATGTTTGTCATAATAAATTCCTCCTGTTTTTTGTAATATAAAAAAAAGATCTGCAAGATTGCAAATCTTAATTTTCGCTGTTAAGGTTTTTGTACCATTGAGATGGATCAAAATTGTTTTTGCTATCTCCCCATGCGGCCACTGACATGGATTGGATATCATACAGTGTGTTGTTTTGCAGCCGTTTAAATTGATCGTATAGCTGATAAATAGTAATATCCCATATGTTTAACATGTTAAGGGAAGGGTGCCTTGCAGCAACAGCAGATAAGATATTGGGCAGATCCATGCTTGCATTGGTATTCATACTTTTTTCTCTTTTTGACTCTGCTTCTTTGGTACGATAGAAGAGTTTCCTTGCAAGCTCACTTTTGAATTTTGGCTTTTCTTGTTCTGCCTGGGAGGAAAAAATTCCATTTCGTTGTAAAATAAGTGTTACCACAAGAGTGTAAATATCTCTTGATATGGAGCAGAAGGTTTCTTTCCCGTTGGTCTCAATAAATCCCTTGTGTTCATGAGAATATTGCAGTTGGCATTCCAAGAAAAAGGATAGTGAATCTGCAATGCTGTTTAAAAGCTTTTCGTCAAAGGAAAAAATGTCCATTGGCACAATTCCTTCACGTTCCTCCTCGGATAATCCTTCATATTCTTCTCGAATTTGTAAGATCGTCTGTTTCTCCTGGTGAGAATAGTTTGAAAAGTAGTCAGGCATGTTTTTATCCATACTGCTGTAATAAGATTCAATGTCCAACAATAAAACCCCCAAGTAGGATTGGTAAGTCGGGAATGAGAGCGCTGCTATTTCCTTTAACTTGGGGGAACGGATACTCAAACCGTTTTTTAGCTCCAAAGGCGATATACTGATAAGTGTTCCGTAATCTAATTTCATAGAATTACCTTTCTTCTTGGGAAAATTCAAATTCAATCATTGGCTGCCCGTTGTTTTTTATGACGAATGCACTGTTGCAATCAGAATGGACGTAGGTTAAAATTCCATCTACCCATAAATAACCTTTGCCAAACTTTGCTTCCTGACACCAGATTTTCTTGTCAGATAAAGAAAGTATGTATTCGTTTCGATATCCATCAATATGGGAGTCGCTTAGTTTGATATTGCAGAGCTGGTAATCGCTATTTTTCACAATCCCATTTAAAATAGAACATAGAGGTTCGTATTCAGCTACAATATTAACTCCCTGAAAATATGGGGAAGAGGAATCAGCCAACGACATTACTTCACTTATCAATTGATCCACGTTTGGAAACATGTGTTTTTTCATGGTAATTCCTTCTTTCTGATAAATAAACATAATTCCATAAATTTTGTTATACTCTCTACCGGTACATATAAACGGCAGTCCGATCATAAACGAAATCGGACTGCCGGTGCCAAGGAGTGTTATGAGAAAGGATTGGATCTTTTCTACCTTTCCATATTAGAAATATTACAATCGAACATATGTTCTCGGTGAATGCCGTGAAATCAATGGTTTTAAAGGGATATTTTTAAATGTTACTATGAAATGAGATGGGTTACACTGTTATTTTGCTGCGATATCGTTTCACTTTCATCTTTTGAATTTCCCTTTTATGATGAAGCTTACATTCTTCACATCTGCACTCTCTGCTGGCTGGTGCGGTTTCAAAGGTAATCTTACAGTCAATACAGGTAATTGTCTTTGTCCCCATGGGAGAGTAGTATGGGTTCTGCTTTGCGCAACTGCTGCAGTATTTCTTATTTAAAGAAGTTTTTCTCACTAGGATATTGCACTGTGCGCATCTGATATAATTCTCGCCTTTGATTGTTCTCCACTCGTATCCCAGCTTTCTAAAATCCGTAATAAATACCCTACCCTTTTGTGCTTCCTCTGCAAATAGCACCCGAATGCTGAGATTATCGATACGATTAGCGAATTCAATAAGGCCTAATTCCCTTAGCTTATGAAAACGGATATCCTTGTCATAGGCAGTGGTGGTTATGCAGGCCAGCTTATAAATC
The DNA here is from genome assembly GCA_963528005.1 of uncultured Eubacteriales bacterium. Taxonomy (GTDB): domain Bacteria; phylum Bacillota; class Clostridia; order Lachnospirales; family Lachnospiraceae; genus Lacrimispora. The sequence continues at coordinate 99,037 of CAURSM010000016.1, read as the reverse complement.
TCACTATCGCTGTTGGTCACCCAGTTTTGATTCTCCTGGTTTTTAAAATTACGAAATTTAGCCAGACATAAGAGCGTAAATGCAAGGCGCTCTAAAACCTTATTGGAAATACGTTCTATCATTGTTATTTCCTCATCTGTAATCCAAATGCCATCACATTGACATAGAGGATATTTGGGAGCACGATTTACACAGGATTCTATTGCATCAGACCAATCGATGGAATTGTATTTGGGGTAGTGATTCTCCATAAATGTATGTAGGGTCTCAATGATCTCCTTGTTTTCTAATCCTTTTATATGAAGGTAGTGTCTGGCCAGCAAGCTTAAGGTCTGGTAGGTTTTTGAGAGATCCAGACGATTTGATGCCAGCAATTGTTCCACATAAACTTTTTCATTTAATATAATAATGGTTCCTCATCCTCCTTCTCAATTCTTTGTTTCATAACAAATGATTCTCCTGCAAATTCAAATTCGCCCTTGGAACTTGTTTTGACTGGGTAATTAATCGTATGGTGATTCTTTTCTAATAAGTTGTTGATAACTGTTTCGCCGCAAACATCCCAGACGAATTGTTTTGATTTACTGGTGGTATAACACAGGTCCAGCAAGATGTCGCACAGTTCTTTTTCATTGGGGCAGATTGCTTCACAGGCAGCTTTGAATTTAAGAATCAGCATAGTTCGATTCAAGCTTACTTCGTCTTTATCCAGACGTTCTGTTTTTGCCAGGCACTGATAGTTTTTAACTTCTAAATCATATTCAGCTTTCACCTTTTCGATTTTCTTATAGTCATTTTTGCTATACGATGCTCCCGATTTTAAAATTGTATAATCAAAGGTAGTAGTCGATTTTTGTTTTGAAAGGGTATTATGAAATTCCTTTTCAAATAGCCAGCAAATCTGATTTACCGTACAGGGGCGGTTTCCAACGGGCAACAGTTCTTTGTGATATTTTAGAAATTCAATTTCTTCCGATGATAAATCCTGTTTTTCCATTAGTTCTTCTATTGACATCTGAAACATTCGAATTGATTTTTTGTTGCTGTCATTGATGAAATTTTTATACTCTGTCATAAGATCAGGGTAGATGTATTTCATGAAATATGGTTTTTTATTGGCACAGATACTAAGGCAAAGCTCTTTATATTTTTTCTCTTCTTCAGTGGTCTCTGGTAGCTTTTTGCAGGCAGAGTGATCGTACCAATGTTTTGGCATTGGTTTTGATAGGATGCCTTTTGCCTTATCAATGGAATTTTGCTGGTAATGCTGACCGCACATGATCCGGTATTCCAATTCCTTATATTCCTGACTGTCCTTATGATAACCAGATTGAATTTCAATCATGGCGGTGATTTTATTGGTCGTAGCACCGATTTCATCTCCAAATGCAAGAACATTTGCCTGCACGAAATGGGATTCCTCTGGAATGACCGTATCAGCCCGTTTTTGTACACACTCAATGGTGGGAGCATTTTTTGTGTTTCTCACAATAATTGGATGATCCGTGGTAAAGAAAGCATCACTATCTTTGTCGGCGCCATTTAAAGCATCACAAGTACTGTCCCAGGAATTAAGGATCATGCCAGTCTGGTTGTATTGATACCAAGTATCCATTTCAGGATCATGGACGACCTTGCGTCTTCTAATGTTGTTATGACATGTCATGGGAGCACGAAAGCAGGCAATCTCGTTCACTCCTTTGTCTTTCCAGTAAGAATGGTAAACCTCACCTGGTTTTAAAAGCCCGGTAACCGGAAGTCCAAAGATAGATTGGGCGAGAGAGTAGGGGTCACCGGAGACAATGGCGAAATTACCGGTCAACGTTATAGATCCTTTTGCAGCCATCTGGATTCTCTTTCGGATCATATTGTAGACTTTTCCAACAACAAAGGGGTCATTAGCCATTCGTTTATCAATCATCAAGGCTTTTACAAAGTCGTGCTCCCAACTGTCTATCTGGGATTCATCAAGATGCATTCCTTTTAGAAACACAATGGTTTTACGCCAGTCATCAAAAAGAACATCCTTGATTTCCCGGATCGTTGGTTCACATAGTTGGTAAAGTTCTTCCTCTGTAAATTCAAAGGTCTGCAGAAACTGATAGTTAGCGTTTCTCACATGTTCCAGCTTGCTTGGGGTTGTTTTGGAAACAGAAAACTCATAATGGTTCTCCAGGGAGCATTGCAGGAAATGTTCCAGGCTATCATAGGAATCCCACAGCTTTACCATGGAGGTGGTAAGTATGACGTCATAATCCCGAATATCTCGTGATGTGCCCCAGGCATCGTAAAGCATGTAATTTTCCTGGTTCACCTCCCTGGCAAATTTCTTGAAATCAAAGGTAAAAAGCATACCTTTGGTCCAGGCAAAGCGGGTATTAATTCCTGTAATTGTTTCTCCGTTGGAGGCTTCTCCATGAAGATCCCTATTTACAATGATGGAATATTCGGGAGACATAAGACCATATCCATCAGAATCGCAATAAGTAATTTCGTAGTCTTTCTCCCGTGTCATCTCAGGCTCATTTTTGATACCATCTTGAATTAATATCACATCTTCTTTAAAGGTTACAACACAATCCTTTACAATTACAATTCTTGGCATGGTTACCGGAATGGAGCTGCTGCAAATTAAGGCCTGATAAGCTTCCAATTTAGCTGGAATCAATGGCTTGCTTAAATTTCTTCCGTTATCCATACGTTTCTTTATTTCATCATATATGGAACTTCCCACATAGGTTATGGTAGATTTTTTAATCCCACCGTTGGTTCCCAGAAGTCTACGGTAATGGGATTGGTTAATGGTAAATCCTTTGTTTGCCCTTAGGTAGTCTTTTTTTGTGTTCATGATGATACAAACATAATCCTTCTGATACTGAAGGGAGTAAAGTCTTTTGTATAATTCTCTTACTTTATTTTTAGTTGCTTCGCTTTTTGGTAATTTCTTATGATGTCTGATTTGGGATTGAATGGATTTTACCTCCAAATCCAGATCATCAATCCCATTTATTTCACAGATCCAGCGTAAAAGCTGGCTATCGCTAAGTGCTACTACATCATTTTTATTATTTATTGCCGTATGTATTGGTAAATCGAGATTCCAGTCGGCTTTGGCAAGACGTTTGCTGGGTAGCTTGTAAATAAACTTATGGCATGATTTTTCCTTTGCCAAGGATATCCCCCCTTGATTCAATGGTTCTTAGTTATGGTGAAAATATGGTGGTTTATGGGTGTAAATTTTTGCTCTTTGACTGAAGTCTTCGTTCGGTCAGAGTATATTGTGGCACTTTGCGCTTTTTTGATGGATGCGTACAGAAATCATTCATGCTGATTTCGCCTGCATACATTCTGTGAAATTCTTCCCTGGTGGGGATTTTTGTTTCTTTGTAAAACTCCATGATAGTGTTTAATTCTCCTTTCCATCTGGTCTGATGTCTGTATCTTAAGGGCGTCAAAATGGAGCATACCCTGAAGATATTAATTGGCATGGGAGGCAGAAATGGAAAAGAATTTGTGAAATGGGAGAGGATAGCAAAATAAAAAACGGTTAATATTTTCTTGTGATGCCATACTAACACGATGTAGACAATTTGTCAACAATCCGTTTTTAAGTAGTAAAACGGTATTAAATGTTGAAGAGAAATTACAGTTTCGATATAAAGTGATTCTAAGAGTAAGAAGAACGTCTACTGCAATAGTGTAGGAATTAGAAACATTCAATAAAAATGGAATAATTAGAGGTTTGGAATCTGCGTAAAAGAGGATTAAATTAAGACTAATAAGTGGAGCAAGTCAAGTAATTCAGCCGATGCCATAAGTATAGTTTGTATCATAATAAGTGCAATTGAATATGTGTCATAGCTAATAATAAAATAATCCACACTTGACGAAAACGGGTTAGGGTGTTATGATAACGCAAGAACATATGTTCGATTCGATGAGCGGTATGTGAAAAGAATCTGTGAAGGCACTGCTAATAAGCAGGAAGAGCAGTAATAAACAGTTAATATTATATCTTGTTGAATGGTAGAAGGTTCTAATGTCTATCGAACGATTAATTGAGCTTGTATTTCTAAAAAAACTTCAACTAGAGCCTGATTGATAAAAATTACAAGCATAGGGAGTTATTGTAAAATTAATTTTTTTAATTAAAATAGCCAGAATCAATTAGTTGGGAGACTTGATTCTGGCCTTATCAAACGATACAGTTTGGATTTAACTGGTTATAAAGAAAGAGGAATATGAATCTTAAGAAACAGGCACAATAAAAGTGTTAGTCTCTAGTTCCAAATAAATCACTGAATTAACTCATCCTTAAAAAAATATAAATTGGGTGAGGTGTGGAGATATAAGAACTGGAAGAGAATGATTATTCGAGCAGGTAGTCAGGCACACGGAATTGAAATACTTCATAACTTAGGTATAGACGCCTGTGACGGATCATCTTGCACATGCTTTACAAAGACAGCAGCATTATAAGCTTTAACTGGGCTGTTGTGGTAAAGTTTAATTTATAAATTTTATATAGAGCAACTTTTTATAATCACCCCGGGTGTTTTCATAAATAATATTGGTTATGTATGAATCTAACTATGAATCATAATAAAACATTTTTATGGATGCACCACGGCTATGTTGTTAATAGCCGTGGTGATATAATTCAAGTAATTTTGTTTATAATAAAGAATGCAAAAGTGCTCAAAAGTTGTATTAAGATAGAGGATTATTTAAAAACAGAAATATAAATATTTTACCTTCTTCATAAAATTCTTACTTAACTCTCTAAGATATCTAAGCTAAATCTTTCCAATATTAAAATCACAAATAAAAATAGTTTTTGATCTTTCATAAATCCAGCTTCTTTTTTTATATAATCGTAGTTAGCGGATATTAGTTGAAGCAATAAGCTATATCTAGTTGAAAAGACGTTTGTTTCTTATTTATATTGTTTAAGAATCCTATTAGTAATTGATATTTGACTTGATTTGACCTACTAAGGTCTGATTTATTTGAATAGCTTTTTTTTTATTACCTTCTCAATCTCTTACTACAATAATTGCTACATAAGAGTATAGAGATTCAGGACCAAAACAGCGAGAGGATTTTTTCATAAAAAAAGGAATAATATGAGGACAGGTCTAAATATACTGTAGTGTCACATTCATTTTATATGTGATAATCGTAAGGGTCATTTGAGATGTGTTTTATCAATAATTCAAGTAGGTAATTGAAATACGTTTTACTGTTTACATATAGATAGAGGGGTATAAGTCAAGATAACGGGAAAAGCTTCGGGCAAAAACAATGCGAATATAACAATAAATGCATATAATAATCGTTTTATATTATGTCTAAGTTATGCTGGCATTTCAAAATTAAGTTACTATTATATATGAGGTATCTTAGTATTGAAATTTAAGTTATAAAGATAACTTAAAATGATTTGCTATTTAAGTGGTAATTGTAATCACAGACAGTTTTTTTACCTAACTAAAGAATGAAAATTATAGAATGCAGTCGTGAGAAAAGCATGAAAGAAAAGACCAACTTAATTAGGAACCCGGCTATTGTTTTGATGGGTTCATAGTTATAGTCATCTCATTTATATCATATTTTATTTTATAAATAATAGGGAGTTTTAAAAAGATAATATAGTATGTAATAGATGTAGTCATTTTCTTGATAGACAGTAAGATTTAAATATCATAGATGATATAATTGAAGGTGAAAACTTAAAACAAATAAGAATATATAATTCCCAGTATAAAATGATTAAACATACAAAAACAGACTCAAACTTATTATAAAAAAAGAAATTTGGAGATCTATTTTTAGGCAAACAAAAAGTGCATCTGATAGGAATCGAACCTACGCACACGGCTCCGGAGGCCATTGCTCTATCCACTGAGCTACAGATGCATCTTTTACATTCTACTATAAGATGTTTTAAAGCGCAAGAGTATTTGTTGATTTTTATCGTTTTTTTTGTTAAAATGAAAGGGAGATTCATTCTCCAGGAGGTCAAGCCGATATGAAGCACTTATTGGAAAAATGGAAGCATGGTACCAAGGACGGATTGAAACGTTATTGGAAATTTCTTACCATTCCATTGGTAGTAATAATACTTATGATCGTGGTAGTTATATTGGATAAACCTGGTCAGAAGGAAAAAGATTTAACAGAAAAAACAGGGAATTCTTCCGTAGGTAATGAGGAAAATGAATCCAAAGAAGTGCCTAAAGCAGAGATCACTTTAAAGAAGGATGCGGTACCGGAAATCAAAGAATTAATGGAAGCATATTTTAAGGCCAGAAAGACCTGTGATAAAGAAGCACTTTCTACGGTATATGGTGGAAGCTGCTCAGCAGAAGAACTGGAAAAACAGGATGCCAGACTGGAAGAAGAAGTTAAGTTTTATCAAAGCTATGAAAATCTGGTCTGTTATACGGCTCCCGGTGTGGAAGAAGGCGATTATCTTGTTTATACAAGATTTGATGTAAAGTTCCGCCAGGCGGAATCTTTGGCCCCAAGCCTCATTGTTTGTTATGCGAAAAAGAATGCTGACGGAACCTATTATCTGGTTGCGGATACGGACAAGAAACAGTCTGAATTAATGGAAGAGGCCAATCGTTCTGATGAAGTCCAAAAGCTGGCAAAGGAAGTTAATGAAAGTCTTGATCAGGCATTAAAGTCTGATGAGAATCTTCTGGCTGTTTATCATACCTTGATGAACCAGAAAGATGAGACTGAAGAAAGTTCTAAGGCAGAGTCTGAAACCGGGAAAGAAACAGCCGGTCAGGAATCAGAAAGTGCCAAGGAGTCTTCTAGTCAGACAAATTAGAGAACTAAGACAAATTAATAGGTAAGAACAGATGCTTCTCTGCGTGGCACCGTGCAGAGGGGCATTTTTATCAAAGGAGATAATAAATAATGAACGTTAAGGATTTTGATTTTGATTTACCCCAGGAACTAATTGCTCAGGATCCACTTTTAGATCGCTCTTCATCCAGGCTTTTGGTATTGGACAAGCAAACAGGAGAGATTAAACATAAACACTTTAGAGACATTCTTTCCTATTTAAAAGAAGGAGACTGCCTTGTTATAAATGACACTAAGGTAATTCCAGCCAGACTCTTTGGAGTGAAAGAAGGAACAGAAGCTAAGATAGAGATTCTTCTATTAAAAAGAAGAGAGAATGATATCTGGGAGACGCTTGTAAAGCCAGGTAAAAAGGCGAAGGAAGGAACCGTGATTTCCTTTGGAGATGGATTATTAAAAGGAACCGTCATTGATGTAGTAGAAGAGGGCAATCGACTGATACAGTTTTCTTATGACGGAATCTTTGAAGAAATATTAGATCAGTTAGGCCAGATGCCCCTGCCTCCTTATATTACACATCAGCTTCAGGATAAAAACCGCTATCAGACCGTGTATGCAAAACACGAGGGATCAGCGGCTGCACCAACCGCAGGGCTTCATTTTACAAAGGAATTATTGGAAGAGATCGAGAAAAAAGGGATAACCATCGCACGAGTGACCCTTCACGTCGGCCTTGGAACCTTTCGACCAGTTAAGGTGGACGAGATTGAGAGCCATCACATGCATTCGGAATTCTATGTTGTAGAGGAAGAAGAAGCTAAAAAAGTAAACGATGCCAAGAAAAATGGGGGCAGAATCATCTGCGTAGGCACAACAAGCTGCCGTACCGTTGAATCCGCTTCTTCAGAAGAAGGTATCTTAAAATCAGGAAGTGGCTGGACTGAGATCTTCATTTATCCAGGTTATCGTTTTAAGACTCTGGACTGTCTGATCACCAACTTCCATTTACCAGAATCCACTCTAGTCATGTTGGTATCTGCTTTGGCAGGAAGAGAACATGTTCTTCATGCTTATGACGAAGCAATTAAGGAGCGCTATCGTTTCTTTAGTTTTGGAGATGCCATGTTCCTTGCCGATTTGTAAAAAATCAATTTGGGGAGATAGTTGCTTATGGAAGAAAAAAGACACATGGTGGGAGGAATCTCTAGAAAGACCCTGGAGCGTCTCCCGGTTTATCATCATTACCTGGAGCAAAAAAGCAAAGATAAGACAGAAACCATTTCAGCTCCCTCTATGGCTGCCGACTTAAAGCTGAATGAGGTTCAAGTCCGTAAAGACCTAGCCATGGTGACAAAGACTGGAGGGAAGCCGAAAATGGGGTACCAGGTCAGGGAATTAATCCGGGATATTGAAGAATTTCTGGGATTTCATAACACCAATCAGGCTGTTTTAGTAGGGGCAGGGTCCTTAGGAAAAGCACTCTTAACCTATAAGGGGTTTGAGCAGTATGGAGTGGAAATCGTCATGGCTTTTGATTCCGACGGTAGGAAGGTGAATACCGAAATTGGAGGAAAGCTGATTTTTCCATTTGTAAAGCTTGAAAATCTCTGTCAGAGAATGAACATTCATATCGGAATTATCACAGTTCCTGCATATGCTGCTCAGGAGGCATGTGACCATTTGGTGGCAGCAGGAGTGAAGGCGATCTGGAATTTTGCACCCATTCATTTATCTGTTCCAGATCATGTACTGGTACAGAATGAAAATATGGCGGTTTCCCTGTCAGCCTTGTCTAAGTATCTTTACGAAGCCGAAAAGGAAGGCAGGTAACATACAAAGGAGGAAGACGATTGAACACTGTATTATTGCAATATGCGGTAGAGGTTGAAAAGACAGGCTCCATCACACAGGCAGCAGCCAACCTTTATATGGATCAGCCGAATCTAAGTAAATCAATCAAAAGTCTGGAAGAAAGTCTTGGTGCACCTATATTTAAGCGGACTCCCAAGGGAGTAGTTCCCACGGAAAGAGGGAGAGTATTTCTTGAATATGCAAGGAATGTATTGGTTCAGATTGAAGAAATGGAGCATTTATACAAGCCGGATCAAGTCAATGGAATGAGATTTTCTCTTTCCATGCCAAGGGCAAGTTATATCAGTCTTGCCTGTACTAACTTTATTCAAACAATAGACCCAGAGGAATCCATGTCCGTCTGGCTAAGGGAAACCAATACAGCGGAAACCTTGCGAGATGTGGAGACTGGGGAATACAGTCTGGGAATCATTAGGTATCAATCCTCTTCGGATTCCTATTACAGGCAAACCGCATCGGCAAAAGGGTTAATTATGGAACCGCTGTTTGATTTTCCATTAAGGCTGCTTTTCTCTTCCCGTCACCCACTGGCTCAAAAGAAGGAGATAGATTCAAAGGATTTAATGCCCTATATTGAGATTGCCCACGGAGATGGAGTGACCAGCCGTAAGGAGAGTTCTGAAAAGGAAACAGGCCGTATAAACCCAGCCAAAAAGATTTACGTATTTGAACGTGGAAGTCAGTTTGATCTGCTTAGTGAAAATCATAGTGCCTATATGTGGGTATCTCCCATGCCTAATAAGATGTTAAAACGGTATCATCTAGTGGAGCGAAAATGCAATGGAGATGACCGGATATTTCAGGATTCCCTTATATATAGAAAAGGATATTCTTTGACAAGCTGGGAGAAAGATTTCATCAAAGAATTGGAATCTTCTGAGTATATGCATGTCTCGGAATGTTAAATATATATCAATATTTATATACTGATATATACCTTTTTACCTTTGTATTTCCTGTCGAATTATAATACAATATTGGTATAGCAAAAACTGGAAATTCATAAGGAGGGTTATATCATGGCTAGATTTACATTACCGAGAGACTTGTATCACGGAAAAGGTGCCTTAGAAGAACTTAAGAATTTAAAGGGGAATAAGGCAATCGTGGTAGTTGGCGGCGGTTCGATGAAACGATTTGGATTTCTTGACAGAGTTGAGGCTTACTTAAAAGAAGCCGGAATTGAAGTAAAGTTATTTGAAGGGGTAGAACCAGATCCAAGCGTGGAGACAGTATTAAGAGGCGCAGAGGTTATGCGTGAATTTGAACCAGACTGGATCGTTGCAATCGGCGGCGGTTCCCCAATTGATGCAGCTAAGGCAATGTGGGCATTTTATGAGTATCCATATGTCTCATTTGATGATTTATGTATTCCATTTAATTTCCCATCCTTAAGAACTAAGGCAAAATTCTGTGCGATTCCTTCTACTTCCGGTACAGCAACCGAAGTAACGGCGTTCAGTGTTATTACAGATTATCAGAAGGGTATTAAATATCCATTAGCAGACTTTAACATCACACCAGATGTAGCGATCGTTGATCCTGAGCTTGCTGAGACTATGCCTCAGCAGTTGACTGCATACACTGGTATGGATGCTTTGACTCATGCAGTAGAGGCTTATGTATCTACTCTTAACAGTGATTATACCGACCCTCTTGCGCTTCATGCGATCAAGATGATACATAATGATTTAGCAAAATCCTATGGCGGTGATTTGGAAGCTCGTGCACGTATGCATAATGCACAGTGCCTGGCAGGTATGGCATTTTCAAACGCTTTATTAGGTATCGTTCATTCTATGGCTCATAAAACAGGAGCTGCATATTCAGGCGGACATATTGTACATGGTTGTGCAAATGCAATGTATCTTCCTAAGGTAATCAAATTCAATGCAAAAGATTCCGAGGCAGCAAAACGTTATGGTGATATTGCCCGTTTCATCGGATTAAAGGGTAATACAGACGAAGAGCTGGTTGATGCATTGATCGCTGAAATCCGTTCCATGAATGAAGAACTTAGTATTCCTACCTGTATTAAGGATTACGAAGGTGGAATCATTGACGAAGCAGAGTTCAATGATAAATTAGCGACAGTAGCCGAGTTAGCAGTAGGTGATGCATGCACCGGCTCCAATCCAAGACAGATTACACCGGCTGAGATGGAGAAACTGTTGATTTGTTGTTACTATGATACAGAGGTAGATTTTTAATAATCTCCTAAAATGAATGCAATGTGAGTCGTAGGCGCAAAACCCTTTGGTTTTGCGCCTATGGTGCGTGAAAAGCAGTTTGACAGCAAAATTCATCTGTGATATGGTAATCAGGAAAAAGATGTACATATAGGAGAATAAGATGAAAAAAGCGGTTTTAGTAGTTAGTTTTGGTACAACCTATCATGATAGCAGAAGAAAAACAATTGAGTCCATTGAACAGGCCATCAAAGATGAATTTAAAGGCTTTGAAATGCGCAGAGCATTTACCAGTCGGATTATTATTGGCATTCTTAAAAATAGAGATGGAATTGAAATAGATGGAGTTTCAGAAGCACTGGAAAAGTTATATCAGGAAGGATATACTCATGTGTTAGTTCAACCTACACTGGTTATGGGCGGAGAGGAAAATGACAAAATGCTTTCTGCTGTGGAGGAGTATAAAGATCAATTTAAAACGGTTGTCTGTGGAAAACCTCTTTTATCAACAGACGAAGATTATGAAAGGCTCACTACGATTCTTACAGACGATACCAGAGAATACGATGAGGCAGGAACGGAAATCATATTTATGGGTCATGGAACGGAACATGTAGCCAACGAAGCGTATGAACGACTGGCAGGTGTCTTTTCTAAAAGGGAATTTAACCGATATCATATTGGTACAGTAGAGGCAGAACCTACCTTTCAAGATATCATGGAACAAGTAAAAAAGACGGATTCCACACGCATTGTACTTCAGCCCCTTATGATTGTATGCGGCGACCACGCTCACAACGATATGGCAGGGGAAGAAGATGATTCATGGAAAACTCAGTTGGAAGAGGAAGGGTATCAAGTAATCTGTCGTTTAAAAGGTATGGGAGAATTAAGTGGTGTTTGCCAGATCTTAGTTGACCATGCCATGGAAGCAAAAGGTGAGATGGAGGAAGTGGAATGATAAAAGGGAAAATGCTCCTTTTTATAGCAGTGATGATGGTTTTGGTACTTTCCGGTTGCAATCGAAAGATAGAACCTATTTCTAAATCTGGTTTCTTGTTAAATACCTATGTGACTGTGACGATCTACGACAAAGATGATCCCAAGATATTAGAGGGCTGTCTGGAATTATGCCGCACTTATGAAAACATGTTAAGCAAAACGTTAGAAAGCAGTGAGGTTTATAAGTTAAATCACAGACCATCCAATCAACAGACAGTGACAGTATCGGATGATCTAAAGAATCTTATTACCAGGGCAGAATATCTCTCCAAGCTGTCAGATGGGGGATTTGACATCACCATTGAACCTTTATCTTCCTTATGGAACTTTACATCTGAAAATCCCGTCATTCCTTCGGAAGAAGAAATTAAACAGGATGTAAAGAAGGTTGATTACAGGAATTTAAAGCTGGAAGAAAACAGTCTTACCTTTTTATCTCCAGATACCACCCTTGATTTTGGGGCTGTTGCCAAAGGATATATTGCAGACCGTCTAAAGGATTATCTTCTGGAACAGGGAGTGAAAAGTGCAATCATTAATCTAGGTGGAAATGTTCTTTGCGTGGGGGAAAAGCCAGATGGAACCCCATTTAAAGTTGGACTTCAAAAGCCATTTGCAGATCGGAATGAGACCATAGAGACTCTTAATATTAAGGATATGTCTGTGGTATCCTCAGGTGTTTATGAGCGCCATTTTATCAAGGAAGGAGTCAATTATCATCATCTTCTGGATCCTAAGACGGGTTATCCCTATCATAATGGACTTGTATCCGTTACTGTTATAACTAAAATCTCCGGCGATGCGGATGGTCTTACCACGGCGTGTTTTTCCCAGGGACTTGAGGGAGGGCTTAAATTAATCAATTCCTTAGATGGAGTTTATGGGATATTTATCACGGATGATTACGAAGTTTTCTACTCAAATGGAGCCAAAGACTTTCTGGAAGTCAAGCCTTAGATTCCCTTTACATTTTTTCTTCCTTATAATACAATAGAGGAAATGTAAATTTACAGGAGAAAAAGAAATGTTAAAAAAAATATGGCATAAGCTCATGAGCCGTGAAGTCATTTCTTATTTGATATTTGGAGTTTTGACAACCCTTGTGAACTGGGTATTTTATGGCTCAATGGTAAAGACCGGCATAGATTATCGCATTGCAACTGCAGCAGCCTGGGTAATTTCGGTTCTGTTTGCCTATGTTGTAAATAAAATTTTTGTTTTCCAAAGCTATGACATGCATCTGAATTATGTGATAAAGGAAGTCATATCCTTTACGGCATGCAGAGTCGTGTCAGGCGTCATGGAATTGGTTCTAATGGTGATTATGGTTTCCTGGCTCAATATGGATGAATATGTAAGTAAAGTACTGGTGTCCGTAGTCGTAGTGGTAGCAAACTATGTATTCAGCAAACTTTTCATATTCCGAAAAAGTGAGGAAAAACCCCTGTAAAGAGAGGTAAATGAAATGGATCATGATGACGAGATTGAGAAGATATCAAAAGAACTAGAGGATATGCTAAAAATTACATCAGACGAAAATAAAGATACAGCAGGGGAAACAGTTTTGAAAGAGAATGAGATAAACAAAGAGATGGAACCGGATTTTACAGAACCTCCAAAGATTCATTTGATTGTTCCTGTGGAAGGGATGGAGGAACTCTATGACGGTGAGGAGGAATTTCCTCCTGTGGAAGAACCCAAAGCGGAGTTCGATGATTTGGACGAAGAGGATGGGGGAGAAGACATTATAATAGAAGAAACTCCAGAGGAAGATGAATTCATTCAGCCAGAGCGAAGAGGACATTTAATAAAAAAACGATCTGCATTCCATGAAAGAGGGACGAAAGGTGCTTCCTTAGTACGGCCTGCTGATGGATTGTTGGCGGCCTTTTTTGTGCCTATGGTTGTTATGGTTATTATATTTGCCCAAAGAGGGATCTTTCCATTTGGAGAAGAAAGCTTTTTAAGAACGGATATGTATCATCAGTATGCGCCGTTTTTTTCTGAATTCCGGTACAAGCTAACCCATGGGGGAAGTCTTTTGTATAGTTGGAATATCGGAATGGGAGTGAACTTTGCTGCCCTTTATGCCTATTATCTGGCAAGTCCTTTAAATTGGTTGTTAGTATTTTGTCCCAAGAATCTGGTTATTGAGTTTATGACATATATGATCGTATTTAAAATCGGTCTATCTGGATTGAGCTTTTCCTGGTATTTGAGAAAGCACTTTAAAACCAATGATTTTGGTATCGCATTTTTTGGTATTTTCTATGCCCTGTCTGGTTATATGGCGGCTTATAGCTGGAATATCATGTGGCTGGATTGCATTCTTTTATTCCCACTCATCATGCTGGGACTTGAGAGACTGGTAAAGGAAAGAAAATGTTTTCTATATTGCATAACATTAGGGTTATCTATTATATCGAATTATTACATATCGATTATGATATGTATTTTTATGGTCTTTTATTTTGTGGTTCTTCTTATTTTAGAGGGGAAACGACCATGGAAGAAAATCTTGGTTAATGCAAGTCATTTTGCTTTGTTCTCACTTTTGGCTGGAGGCCTTTCCGCGGCTGTCCTGCTGCCGGAGATCTATGCGCTGCAAATGACTGCTTCTGGAGATTTTAATTTTCCTCAGACCATAAGCTCTTATTTTTCCATATTTGATATGATTGCCAGACACCTTCCAGCAGTGGAGACAGAGATTGGACTGGATCATTGGCCCAATATTTATTGCGGAGTTGCGGTTTTAATGTTCTTCCTTTTATATGTGGGCAGCTCAAAGATTGGGAAAAAAGAAAAGATAGTAATGTGTTCCTTGATTCTCTTTTTCTATGCAAGCTTTTCCGTGAATGTATTAAATTTTATATGGCATGGGTTTCATTATCCAAACAGCTTACCATGCAGACAGTCCTTTATTTATATTTTCCTTATGCTCATGGTGTGCTACCATGCTTATATCCATCTTCATGAGACCAAGTGGAAACACGTAGTGATATCCTTTTTTGCTTCTGTAATCTTTGTTTTAATGGCTCAGAAGCTGATAACCGATGATGCTTATCACTTTTCCATCTTTTATGTGGCTCTTTTATTCCTGGGAGCTTATGCAGGGTTAATAAACCTCTATCAAAGAGGAATTAATAAAAATGTATTGGTTTTGGTTGCACTTGGCGTTGTAGCTTTAGAATCCGCAGTTAATACCACAGTAACCAGTGTGACCACAACGAGCCGGACCAGTTATATAAAGGATAATGAGTCAGCCACGAAACTGACTTCCAGTCTCATGCCAAACGACTCCTTCTACCGGGTAGAAAAGGTCAACCGTAAGACCAAAAATGATGGTGCATGGCTTAATTTTCCAACTGTTTCCCTGTTTTCATCCACGGCCAATGCGGACCTTTCTAAGTTCTTTAAAAAGCTTGGGTGTGAAAGTTCCACCAATGCTTATAGCATTACCGGAAGTACACCTTTAGTAGATGCACTTTTTGCAGTAAAATATGCTTTGTACCAAGATGAAACAGAGGCCAGTGACACCATCTCAACTCCAGTTTCTAATGAGGAAGATCTGTATCTGCGTCAAAACACCTATGCTATGTCCTTAGGATTTATGGTGCCTTATGATGTGGAGAATAACTGGCAGTTGAATCTTACCAATCCAGCAGAAGTACAAAATGATCTTTCCGTAGTGTTAGGCGCAAGCCCGGTACTGACCGAAGTACCCAGTGAGATTAAGGGAACCAGTTTTTCCTTTACAGCTGAAGATGAGGGAGATTATTACGTTTATGTAAGCAATAAGAAAGTGGAAAAGGTAAATGCATTTATCGGTGAACGGTCAAAAAGCTTTGATAATGTAAGCCGGGGGTATTTGCTGGAGCTTGGAACTGCTAAGGCAGGAGATAAGGTGACTATCAACAACGAAGACAATGAACAGGATTTGATTGCAGTTGCCTATCGTTTTAACCCGGACGGACTTAAGTCTGTTTATGATATCGTAAGTAAAAATTCCTTAAAGCTTACCAAATGGTCGGATACCCAGATTAAGGGCACCGTGGATGCCAACCGGGCAGGCCTTTTGTTCTTAAGCATTCCATATGATAAAGGCTGGACCATTTATGTGGACGGCAAAAAAGTGGAGTCTTATAAAGTATTTGATACCTTTTTAAGTGTTCACATGACGGAAGGCAGCCATGAGATTAAGCTGGAATATATGCCTCAAGGTCTGAAGCTTGGCGGAGGCATCACATTAGGAAGTATCTTGATTCTTCTTGTAATTGCGAGCATCTCCTTAAGGAAAAAGAAAAAACACCATCCCATGCGGGTACATTCCATTAACTAACAGCGAAAAGAGGAAATTTGATTATGAAATTATGGGGCGGACGCTTCACAAAAGAAACCAATCAGTTGGTACACAACTTTAACGCATCCATATCCTTTGACCAGAAATTCTATCATCAGGATATTGAAGGCAGCATGGCACATGTGAAAATGCTTGCAAAGCAGGGAATCCTTACAGAAGAAGACAGGGATGCCATTGTAAACGGACTTTTGGGAATACGGGAAGACCTGGAGAATGGGGTTCTTGAAATTACAGCAGAACATGAAGACATTCATTCTTTTGTTGAAGCTGTTTTAACGGAGCGGATTGGAGAAGCTGGAAAGCGTCTTCATACTGGACGAAGCAGAAACGATCAGGTAGCCCTTGATATGAAGCTTTATACAAGAGATGAGATTGATGAATTATCTGGTCTGGTAAAAGGACTTTTATCAGAGCTTTTAAAGGTAATGGAAGAGCATATTGATACTTATATGCCTGGATTTACCCATTTGCAGAAGGCGCAGCCAATTACTCTTGCTCACCATATTGGTGCGTACTTTGAGATGTTTGACAGAGATTTCTCTCGTCTGTCTGATATTAGAAACCGGATGAATTACTGTCCTTTAGGCTCTGGTGCGCTTGCTGGGACGACTTATCCCTTAGACCGGGAATACACAGCAACTCTTCTTGGTTTTGCTGGTCCTACCTTAAACAGCATGGATTCTGTAGCTGACAGAGACTATCTCATTGAGCTATTAAGCGCCTTGTCTACCATTGCCATGCATTTAAGCAGATTCTGTGAAGAGATTATCATCTGGAATACCAATGAATACCGGTTCGTAGAGATTGATGATTCTTACAGTACAGGCAGCAGTATTATGCCTCAGAAGAAGAATCCTGACATTGCTGAGCTGATTCGTGGTAAGGCAGGAAGGGTGTATGGTGCCCTTGTTTCCATGCTCACTACTATGAAGGGAATTCCTCTTGCTTATAATAAGGATATGCAGGAAGATAAGGAACTTACTTTTGATGCCATTGATACGGTAAAAGGCTGTCTAGCTCTCTTTACAGGTATGATTTCTTCCATGTCCTTCCGTAAGGATGTGATGGAGGCAAGTGCAAAGAACGGCTTTACCAATGCGACTGATGCAGCGGATTATTTGGTAAATCACGGGGTTCCTTTTAGAGATGCTCATGGAGTGGTTGGACAATTGGTTCTTTTCTGTATTGAAAAGGGAATTGCTCTTGATGATATGACTCTGGAAGAGTATAAGGCAATCAGTCCGGTGTTTGAACAGGATATTTTTGAAGCTATCAGCTTAAAGACCTGCGTGGAAAAGAGAATGACCATTGGCGCACCTGGACAAGAGGCCATGAAGAAGGTAATCGAGATTTACAAAAAGAAACTAGAGCAGTAATGAATTAATAAAAATAAGAAAGCCTGCTGGAATTGGAGTGAAGAAGAACTCCTGATTCCAGCAGGCTTTTTAATTCGTATAATTAATTGGTTTAGCCAAATATTTTCTTGCAGAGTCTGCATCCGGTAGGAGTGGCGGCGAGGCCGCCTTCCGCAGTTTCCCGAAGAGAGGGGGACATCTGATCCCCTACCTTTTTCATGGCTACGATAACTTCATCGGCAGGAATCACGCTTTTAATACCAGCCAGAGCTAACTCAGAAGCAGTAAAGGCATTGGCTACTCCCATGGCGTTTCTCTTGATACAGGGGACTTCAACCAGGCCGGCAACTGGGTCACAGACCAGTCCCATGGTGTTCTTTAAAGCGATGGCACAGCTATCTGAGATCATTTCTGGAGTGCCGTCAAATATTTCAGTTAGGGCAGCGGCAGCCATAGCAGAGGCAGAGCCTACTTCTGCTTGGCACCCGCCTTCCGCTCCGGCAATGCTGGCCACTTTTGCAATAACCATACCGATGGCAGAAGCAGTAAACAGTGACATAACAATATCTTTTTTTGAAAGATTATATTCTTCTAAAACAGAAATCAGTGCAGCAGGGATAACGCCGCAGGAGCCTGCCGTAGGTGCAGCAACAATCTGTCCCATACAGGAGTTATATTCTGTTACGGCAAGAGCCATGCTGATGGCATTTCCAAGGAGATGGCCATAATGGTTTCGTCCTTCATCCACAGCCTGTTTTAATTTTGCGGCTGCACCACCGGATAAGCCGCTGGGAGAGCGAAGATCTTTCTCCATTCCATTTGCTACAGATTGCCTCATTACATCAAAGCTTTTTTCCATGGTTTCATAGACAACTTCCTCAGTAAGTTCCATATCCTCCGCCTGCTCAGTAAGAACGATTTGTGATATCTTTTGATTGGAAGAGAGAGCGGCGTTTACCAGTTCTTCCACAGAATTATATTTAAGTTTCATGTGTTTCTCCTAGATGACTGTATTCCTATGGATGCTGATAAAAAGATAGGGATCAGTTTAATTTTAATAGTATGGTATTATATACAAAAGGAATGGCCTTAATTTGGCTGATAAAAGATGGATCAAAATCAGAGTCCATTTCAAGGGTCATGATGGCCAGGCCTCCTTTTTCTTCTCTGTTTAAACGAAAGTTGCAGATGTTTGCATTTCCTGCTGCCACCAGACCTGTTACATGGGCGATGATTCCGGGGACATCCTGATGCATAACGATCAAAGTGGTCTTTTGCCCTGTGAAATTAACTTCCATGTCATTTACTTTGGTGATGACGATGTTTCCGCCTCCAATGGAAGCGCCTTGTACGGCAATGGTTTTTCCCTTTTGGGAGGTCAAGGTAATAAGAGCCGAATTAGGATGAGCATTTTCAAGAGTGCCGGTTCGAAAGATAATTTCAATGCCCATTTCCTCGGCAGTTTCAATGCTGGTTCTAATTCCTGGATCCCAGGGGTCTAATTTTAAGATGCCCCCTACAATGGCTTTGTCTGTGCCGTGCCCCCGAAATGTTTTTGCAAAGGAGCCGTGAAAGAGGATGTCTGCCTTTGCGACAGGAGCGCCCAAAAGCATAGCGGCAGTTTTCCCAATTCTGGAAGCTCCGGCAGTATGTGAGCTGGAAGGACCTATCATAACAGGGCCTACGATGTCAAATACATTCATATTTTTCTCCAATTCTGTATTTCTTATGTTTATAAAGTCTTAAATTCCGGTCTGCGTTCTTTAAATTCCGTATAATAATCAAATCCAACCGAACGTAACAGTTCTTTTGCTTTTGAAAAGTCTGCGCCAAGATCTTTTGGGACGTGAGCATCAGAACCAATGGTGATGATTTCTCCGCCTAGTTCCTTATAACGTTTTAAAACTTCCTGCCCAGGATTTGATTGATGAATTCCTTTCCTCCACCCGGCTGTGTTGCACTCAATCCCTTTGCCCTTTTCAATAATGGCTTTTAGTATTTCGTCAATAATATCCTGGTACGTATGGTAACGATAAAATTCTGCTTTGTTTGGACCATACCGGATGATATAATCCAAGTGTCCTGCAATATCAAAAGTGCTTATCTTCTTTACATTATCCAGTGTGACCTGGAAGTAGTGAAGATATGCTTCTTCCTCTGTTCTATCTTGGAAAAATTCTGGATATCCGGCGTCCTTTCGGTTAACAAAATGAGTGGAACCAATCACAAAATCCAAAGGATAGGATGAAACAAGTTCTTTAAAATATTCTTCCAAATGAGTCTGGAGTCCAAGCTCAATTCCTATGCGAAGATCCAGTTTGTTCTTATATTCTTCTTTTAACCGGATCATGGCTTCAAAATACCCGTCTAAATCCAGCGTGAAATCAATGGGAGAGTCCACATCATAGTCATGATGGTCTGTGACACAAAGGGATTTCATTCCAAGTAGGATGGCCTGGTCTAGCTGCTCCCTCACTGGTGTTTCAGAATCTCCTGAAAAAATAGTATGAAAATGATAATCTGGCAGCATGAAGGTCTCCTTTCAAAATTAAGTTCATTATAATCAATTAAGATAAGAAAATCAACGCATAGAATCGGGAGTTTTACCAATATTAATACAAATACTTACAAAAAACGCAAAAAGCGTTGGATTAGATAATTTAATAAAGTAAGTTAAAAAATATATGTTTTTAAGATAATATGTATAATTTAGATAAGGAGAATTATAATAGATTAAGATACGTAAATACAAGGAATTAACCCATCATTTATACGAATAAATTGTCTTTTTACAGAGGCTTTCCCGTGCTTACCAAGCATTGTAAATGCTACGACGAGAAAAGATAAAATTTTAAAAAGGACTTGCTATTTATTGGGTTATTAGGTAAAATAAAAGGTAGTTGATTATTATTTAACAATCACATCAATTTTATTCTTAGGAGGAATTGAATTATGGCAGTAAAAGTTGCAATTAATGGTTTCGGACGTATTGGCCGTCTTGCTTTCAGACAGATGTTTGGCGCAGAAGGCTATGAAGTAGTAGCAATTAACGATTTAACAGATCCAAAGATGTTAGCTCATTTATTAAAATATGATACTGCACAGGGCGGATATGCTGGTTACTACGGCGAGAATGCTCATACAGTTGAAGCTTCTGACGATTCTATCACTGTTGATGGAAAGAACATTAAAATTTACGCTGAGAAAGATGCTGCAAACCTTCCTTGGGGTGAAGTTGGTGTAGATGTAGTTTTAGAGTGTACTGGTTTCTACTGCTCCAAAGCTCAGTCACAGGCTCATATCGATGCAGGCGCTAAGAAAGTAGTTATCTCTGCTCCAGCAGGTAACGATCTTCCAACCGTTGTTTTCGGTGTTAACGAGAATGTATTAACTGCTGATGATAAGATCATCTCCGCAGCTTCTTGTACAACAAACTGCTTAGCACCTATGGCTAAGGCTCTTAATGATTTAGCACCAATCCAGTCTGGTATCATGAGCACAATTCATGCTTACACTGGAGATCAGATGATCCTTGACGGACCTCACAGAAAAGGTGATTTAAGAAGAGCTAGAGCAGGCGCTGCTAATATCGTTCCTAACTCTACTGGTGCTGCTAAAGCAATCGGTTTAGTTATCCCAGATTTAAACGGCAAATTAATTGGTTCCGCTCAGCGTGTTCCAGTTCCAACAGGTTCTACTACCATCTTAACAGCAGTTGTTAAGGGTGCTGATGTAACAAAAGACAGCATCAATGCAGCTATGAAGGCAGCAGCAAGCCAGTCCTTCGGCTACAACGAAGATGAGATCGTATCTTCTGATGTTATCGGAACAAGATTCGGTTCTCTGTTTGATGCAACACAGACAATGGTATCCAAGATCGGTGATGATTTATATCAGGTACAGGTTGTTTCCTGGTATGATAACGAGAATTCATATACAAGCCAGATGGTTCGTACAATTAAGTACTTTGCTGAATTAGGCTAATGATCCAAGAAGGGTCCGGTCGTTGAGGACCGGGCCCTTTTATTATTTTATAGGAAAGTTCTATGAACTCCCCTATAAAATAATAAGCACTCTGTGCAGGATGCGCATGACGCTTAATGGGAAGATGTCACTGAAGTGACAGCGCGTCAGCGCTAGAGTCTGACGAGTCAGACTCTTTCTTATTTCTTGATTATATTGTATACACATATTGGAAAGGAGCATTATTAGCATGCTTAGTAAAAAGACAGTTGACGATTTATCAGGATTACAGGGAAAGAAAGTTTTAGTTCGTTGCGATTTTAATGTACCATTAAAAGATGGAGTAATTCAGAATTTTAACCGTATTGATGGAGCTATTCCTACCATTAAAAAATTATTAGATTTAGGCGCAAGAGTCATTCTTTGTTCCCATTTAGGAAAACCAAAGGGTGAGCCTCTTCCTGAAATGTCTTTAGAGCCAGTGGCACCTGCATTAAGCGAGAGACTTGGTGTTACTGTTAAATTTGTAAATGATCCACAGGTAACAGGAGCTGAGACACAGAAGGTTGCTGCTGAATTAAAAGATGGCGAAGTTCTTTTACTTCAGAATACCCGTTACAGAGTTGAGGAAACAAAATACGGCAAGGACGAGAACGCAGAAACTTATGCAAAAGAGCTTGCTGCTTTAAGCGATGGCATTTTCGTAAATGACGCATTTGGTACCGCTCACAGAGCTCACTGCTCCAACGTAGGCGTTACAAAGTATACAACTGTTAACGTAGTTGGATACTTAATGGAAAAAGAAATTAAATTCTTAGGTGAAACAGTTGAGAATCCAGTACGTCCTTTCGTTGCAATTCTTGGCGGAGCTAAAGTTTCTGATAAGATCAATGTAATCAATAACCTTCTTGATAAGGTTGATACATTAATTATCGGCGGTGGTATGGCTTATACCTTTGAAAAAGCTCAGGGCAGAGAAATTGGTAATTCCTTATGTGAAGAGGATAAGCTTGATTATGCATTAGAGATGATTGAGAAGGCAAAAGAAAAAGGCGTTAAACTTCTTCTTCCAGTTGATAATGTAGAAGGTAAAGAATTCTCCAACGATACAGAAAGAAAAGTTGTGGAATCCATCGATGCAGGTTGGTCAGGATTTGATATCGGACCTAAGACAATCGAGATCTTTAAGGAAGCTTTATCAGACGCAAAGACCGTTGTATGGAACGGACCAATGGGCGTTTTTGAATTCTCTAATTTCGCAGAAGGAACCTTAGAGGTTTGCCGTTCTGTTGCAGCTCTTACCGATGCAACTACCGTAATTGGTGGTGGCGATTCAGTTAATGCAGTGAAGAGACTTGGATTTGCTGACAAGATGACTCACATCTCTACAGGTGGCGGTGCTTCCTTAGAGTTCCTGGAAGGAAAAGAACTTCCTGGTGTTGCAGCAGCTGACAATAAATAAAGACTAATACCGGCCCGGGCGGTGAGCGTCCGGGCTTTGAGTGTAGATAAAGGAAGGGTAATCGTATGTCAAGAAAAAAAATCATAGCAGGAAACTGGAAGATGAATATGACGCCAACCGAAGCGGTTGAGCTTGTAAATACATTAAAGCCTCTCGTAGCAAATGATGAGGTAGATGTTGTTTTCTGTGTACCAGCCATTGATATTATTCCGGCCATGGAAGCTGCTAAGGGGTCCAATATCAATATTGGGGCAGAGAATATGTACTTTGAGGATAAAGGGGCTTATACCGGTGAGACTTCTCCAGCCATGTTAAAAGATGCAGGAGTAAAATACGTGGTAATCGGCCATTCCGAACGAAGAGAATATTTTGCTGAATCAGATGAAGACGTAAATAAAAAGGTGTTAAAGGCGTTTGAGTATGGCATCACTCCAATCGTATGTTGCGGAGAGTCCTTAACCCAGAGAGAACAGGGCATTACACTTGACTGGATTCGTCAGCAGATTAAGATTGCATTCTTAAATGTTACCGCTGATCAGGCAAAAGAAACGGTTATCGCTTACGAGCCAATCTGGGCCATTGGTACCGGTAAAGTGGCAACTACAGAGCAGGCACAGGAAGTTTGCTGTGCAATCCGTGTTTGCATCGGTGAGATTTATGATGAAGCAACTGCGGCTGCAATCCGCATTCAGTACGGTGGTTCAGTCTCTGCAGCTAGTGCACCAGAACTGTTTGCTCAGCCAGATATTGACGGTGGTTTAGTAGGAGGGGCTTCCTTAAAGCCAGAGTTTGGTTCCATTGTTAATTATAACAAATAAAGAATGCTGCCGACTCCATATCATGTAACCATGAGTCGGCAGTTTTTAACTTGATAAAGGAGAAACTAGTTATGAGCAAAAAACCAGTTGTATTAATGATACTTGATGGTTATGGATTAAATGATAATTGCGACCATAATGCTGTTTGCGAAGCAAGAACTCCCATTATGGACCAGTTGATGAGCCAGTGTCCTTTTGTAAAGGGAAATGCCAGCGGTCTTTCCGTAGGACTTCCTGAAGGACAGATGGGAAATTCTGAAGTAGGACATTTAAACATGGGCGCAGGACGGGTTGTTTATCAGGAGCTGACAAGAATAACCAAATCCATTGGGGATGGTGATTTCTTTGAAGTACCTGAATTTTTACAGGCAGTTGAAAACTGCAAAAAGAACAACTCAGCTCTTCATATGTGGGGATTGGTATCAGACGGCGGCGTTCACAGCCACATCACCCATATTTATGGTTTGCTTGAGTTAGCAAAGAGAAATGGACTTGAGAAAGTCTATGTACACTGCTTCTTAGACGGACGTGATACCCCTCCTGCTTCTGGAAAGAGCTTTGTAGAAGCCCTGGAAGGAAAGATGAAGGAGCTGGGCGTTGGAAAAGTGGCATCTGTGGCAGGTCGTTATTATGCCATGGACCGTGATAACAGATGGGATCGTGTGGAACGTGCCTACAATGCTCTGACAAAGGGAGAAGGAAATCATTCAGAATCTGCAGTCGCTGGGATTCAGGCCTCTTATGATAAGGGCGTTAATGATGAGTTTGTAGAACCTCTAGTCGTAACAGAAGATGGAAAGCCAGTAGGTGTGGTATCTGATCATGATTCCGTTATATTCTTCAATTTCCGTCCTGACAGAGCCAGAGAGATGACAAGAGCTTTCTGTGATGATGAATTTAAAGGATTTGAAAGAGAGAAGCGCCTTGATCTCACTTTTGTTTGCTTTACCAATTACGATGAGACCATTCAGAATAAATTGGTTGCATTTAAGAAGGAATCCATCACCAATACCTTTGGTGAATTCCTTGCAAACAATCATATGACACAGGCAAGAATTGCTGAGACAGAGAAATATGCTCACGTAACCTTCTTCTTTAATGGTGGAGTGGAAGAACCAAATGTAGGAGAAGATCGTCTTTTGGTTCCATCTCCAAAGGTTGCAACCTACGATTTACAGCCAGAGATGAGCGCAAGCACTGTAAGTGAGAAGCTTACCGGTGCCATTCGATCTGGTAAGTACGACGTGATCATCGTGAATTTTGCCAACCCAGATATGGTAGGTCATACAGGAATCGAAGCTGCTGCCATTAAGGCAATTGAAACCGTGGATGCTTGTGTGGGAGAGACTGTTGATGCCATTAAAGAAACTGGCGGTGTATTATTTATCTGTGCAGACCATGGAAATGCAGAGCAGTTACTGGATTATGTGACTGGAGAACCATTTACCGCACATACCACCAATCCGGTTCCATTTATATTAGTGAATGCAGATCCATCCTATAAGCTGAGAGAAGGCGGAAGTCTTGCAGATATTGCTCCTACTCTGATTGAACTTTTGGGCATGAAGCAGCCAGTAGAAATGACAGGAAAATCACTGCTTATTAAATAAGTCAAATAATAAAAGAGGGCCTTCCAGGGAAAATCTGGACGGTCCTCCTTTCTCTGCCTGGAAATTTATATTTGTCCATGTTAGTTTTGGGCTTCCATTTCTAACGGAAATACGATAGAATAGATAAAGATATGTTAGGAAGGGTTTCAGATGAGTATTCGTATCAGGTTTTCTTTGGAGCCAAAGAAAAAAATATTTTCTGGAGTGGTCTGGAATGCCCAGAATGCGGAGCGAATGACGAAAAGTCTGGTAAGGGAAATGGGGTACCATTGTTATAGGATTGAAGGCTTTTTGCTGGTACAGCTTTGCCCGGAAGGCTATATCTGGTTTCAATGGGATAAGAACAAGTTACAGGGAGAAAGCCAGACGAATATTGCCGGACCTGGCTTCCATGTCGCGGTGATTGAATTCCTGGAGCGCCTTGCAGAAATAGAAAAGCTTAAGCTAAAAGTAGAGGACCGGACGGGTTTTTTTGTAAAGAGAGATTTCCTTGCCATGCGGCAGAGATATTTCTATCAGTGGTTTTCAGATCTTGTGGATCTTGTATCTAGATGGAACGGAAATGAGGAGTATATGTTTTGCTGGCCTGCCATCTATTACATACCAGAGCGGCAGGAGGAAAAACTGATCACTCATATCCGTGCATTTTCATTTAAGGAACTGAAGGGAATGACAAATTCTGGTATGAGTGTGGCATTTGCCAGAGACTTTTTTGTGTGGAACGAGGTGGAGAAGGATGCCTGGTTCTATCGAAACAGCGCTCTTGTATTGCTAAATCAGTTTTGTTATTTCATGCCTTCAAAGCGGAGCAGACAGGATAAGAATATAAACAAAGAGATTATTGATCTATTAGAAACGGCCATTTCTATGGATCACAAGATTCCGTTTCCCCAAAAGGAATATCTAGAAGTATGCAGACTTCACAATCATAAGCCAGTTGATCTGTTAGAGACGAATCTCTTATGTGAGGATTCCATTGGTTGTAGAAAACACAAAGTATACAGAAAGATTGGAAGCATGAGCTTTGGAATACCGGGAAACTTTTTATACGATGAAGCGGATTCTGGAATCATGGATCACTACTACGATGGGGACTTGTACGGGGGACATGATTACTACATTTATGCTGCTGTCTTTAAGGGACGAGAAGCAGAATTTAAAAAGCAGTGGTTTGAGCAGGGGACTGTGGAAGAAATCATAGAATTTCCTGTTGGGTCTGCCAAGGCACGTGTGGCTTTTTATGAACCTGAGAGTAAGACAGATGAAGTTCTTTATGGGGTATCGGCCCAGGTGATTTACAAAGAACAACGCATGAATATAAACATTATAAGCAGAAGGCCTGGAGAAAAGGACTGGGCTATGGACCTAATTAAAAGCATAAGAATCACAGAGTAGAGGAATATATGAAAGAAAAAGAGATGAAGACAGGCATATTGCTAAAGCGCTTTGTGCCTTATTATAAAAAATACACGAAAGTAATGATCATGGACTTGTTCTGTGCATCACTCACAACAATCTGTGAGATGGTTTTACCTTTGATTCTTCGTTATGTAACGAATCAGGGACTTAAAGATGTGGCTTCTTTATCTGTAAATACTGTTATTAGTATGGGATTGTTTTATTTTGCGCTCAGAATTATTGACGGAATTGCCAGTTTTTATATGGCTTATACCGGACATGTCATGGGAGCCGCCATTGAGACGGATATGAGGCAGGACGCTTTTTCTCATTTGCAAAAGCTTTCTGATAACTATTTTAACAACACCAAAGTCGGGCAGATCATGTCAAGAATCACCAGTGATTTGTTTGAAGTGACGGAGTTTTCTCATCATTGCCCGGAGGAATTTTTCATTGCCTTTTTAAAGACAGTGGTTTCCTTTATTATTTTATCAAGAATTAATCTACCTTTGACCTTAATTATTTTCTGTTTGATTCCGGTCATGGGAGTTTCCTGCATCTACTTTAACCTTCAGGTAAAACGTGCATTTAAACAGCAGAGAAATCACATCGGCGAGTTGAACTCAAGAATTGAAGACAGTCTTCTTGGCAACCGTGTGGTACGTGCATTTGCCAACGAACAGATAGAGATAGAGAAATTTACTCAGGACAATATGGAGTTCCTTAACATCAAAAGGAGAGCCTACAAATACATGGCTGCATTCCAGAATACCATCCGCATGTTTGATGGACTGATGTATGTGGTAGTGATCGTGGCAGGCGGCATCTTCATGATCAAAGGTCTCATTGAGCCAGGAGATTTGGTAGCATATACACTTTACGTATTCACCCTGCTTTCTACCATTCGAAGAATCATAGAGTTTGCAGAACAGTTTCAAAGAGGTATGACCGGAATTGAGCGCTTTATGGAGCTTATGGATGCAGATGTAGATATCTTTGATGAAGAAGGAGCCACTCATCTTGATGATGTAAAGGGCCGCATTGAATTTAAGGATGTTTCTTTTGAATATCCCGATGATCATAATCCGGTTTTAAGTCATATTCATCTTTCTATCAGACCAGGAGAGAAAGTCGCCTTAGTGGGTCCTTCCGGTGGAGGAAAAACCACTTTATGCAATCTCATTCCACGTTTTTATGATCCAACAGAAGGAAGCATTCTTCTTGACGGACAGGATATTAAAGCCGTTACACTAGACAGCTTAAGAAATGCAGTGGGTGTTGTTCAACAGGATGTATATCTGTTTTCCGGCACTGTTTTTGAAAATATTGAATACGGTCATCCGGGTGCCTCTAAAGAAGCGGTATATGAGGCAGCGAAACTGGCGGGAGCCCATGAATTTATTCTGGGACTCAAAGAAGGCTATGATACCTATGTGGGAGAGCGAGGCGTAAAATTGTCCGGCGGTCAAAAGCAGAGGATCAGCATTGCCAGAGTATTCCTTAAGAACCCACCTGTACTCATTTTAGATGAAGCTACATCCGCCCTGGATAATGAGAGCGAACATTTGGTATCCCAGTCCCTGGAGCGTTTGTCAGAGGGACGTACCACACTTACCATTGCCCATCGTCTTACAACCATACAGAATGCTGACCGGATTTTGGTTCTATCTGAAAGCAGAATCGTAGAAGAAGGCAGCCATGAGGAGCTTCTTTCAAAGCAGGGAATGTATTATCAGCTTTATAACTCTGTAAGAGATACAGAGAAAGAAGTTGAGTTTGAGAAATAAAGGAGAACGGAAATGAAAGTAGCAATTTTAACGGATAGCAACAGCGGAATTACCCAAATACAGGGCAAAGAAGCTGGAATTCATGTGATACCAATGCCTTTTATGATGGGCGGAGAGACATTTTATGAAGATATCACTCTGACACAAGAGGAATTTTATAAAAAATTAGAAGAGGGAGTGGATATTTCCACCTCCCAGCCGTCTCCGGCTGACCTTATGGACGTCTGGAATAAGCTTCTGGAAGAATATGATGAAGTAGTTCACATCCCAATGTCCAGCGGGTTAAGCAGTTCTTGCCAGACAGCTTTGGTGCTTGCAGAGGATTACGATGGGAAAGTATTCGTAGTGAATAACCAGCGTATCTCTGTCACATTAAGAGAGTCTGCCCTGGAAGCAAAAAGAATGGCTGATGCCGGATGGAGCGGCAGTGCGATTAAGGAAAAGCTGGAAGAGACTAAGATGGATTCCACCATTTATATTACACTTGATACCTTAGAATACTTAAAAAAGGGTGGAAGAATCACACCGGCTGCGGCTCTCCTGGGTTCCTTCCTTCGAATCAAGCCAGTTCTTACGATTCAGGGAGAGAAGTTAGATGCCTTTGCTAAGGCAAGAACCACCAAACAAGCAAAAACCATGATGATTACTGCTGCCAAAAAGGATATGGAAGAGCGCTTTGGAGATCCCAAAGGAATTCATACGAATATTTCAGTGGTACATTCCCATAATGAAGCTGCTGCACTGGAATTTAAACAGGAGCTAAAAGAGATATTCCCAGAGACAGGTGAGATTTATGTAGATCATCTTTCCTTAAGCATATCTTGCCACATCGGACCAGGTGCGCTAGCCATCACCTGTACAAAAAAGCTGGAACTATGACAAGAGATTATGTAGGAGGAATGGGACGATGTTTCTGGATAAGATTTTAAAAATAAATCGCACCATAAGCCTGCGGGCGACCCTTATCATAGCCTTTTTATTCATTGGAAGCATACCTGTCTTTATCCAGGGGCCGGTTATGCTTGGTTCTTATAAGCAGAATTTAATTGATTCCAGAATGCAGGATATTCAAAACCAGTGCTGGATTCTAAGCAATAAGATGACCCGAAGCGGTTACTTAACTTCTGAGCCAAGGGATCCTCTCTTAGACAATGAGATGTCTGTGAAAGCAGATATGTTTAATGGAAGGATCGTAATCGTAAACCGAAGCTTTCGTATCATCGGTGATACCTTTTCGTTATCCGTTGGCAAGATTAATGTCTCCGAAGAAGTGATCAAGTGCTTTGGCGGGGAAAATAGTAATAAATACAATTCAGAAAAGCGTTATTCCGCTCTTACCATCCCAATCTATTCCAATAGTCAGGATAAGGAGATCGACGGCGTAATGATCGTAACCGCTTCTGCGGAAGATCTTTTAAACAGGGTCTCTCAGGTATCGGAAAAAGGATCTCTGTTAAATGTGATGATTGTATCCATTCTGGCTATCATAGTGGTTTTGCTGGCAAAGCTGATTATGAAGCCGTTTCAGGAGTTACAACGCCTCTTAAACCGCGCTTCAGAAGGCAATATGGATGAACCTATCAGCTCTCAGGCCTATAAAGAGACTATGGCGATTACGGATTCCATTAATCAAACTTTGAAGAAATTAAAAGCAGTGGATAAATCCAGAGAAGAGTTTGTATCCAATGTCTCTCACGAGCTTAAGACGCCCATTACCTCAATCCGCGTACTGGCGGATTCTCTTACGGGAATGGAGGATGCTCCGGTGGAACTTTACCGGGAATTTATGAGTGATATCTCTGTGGAAATCGAGCGGGAGAGTAAAATCATCGATGATTTATTGGCTCTGGTACGGATGGATAAAACATCAGGAGGCAACTTAAACATCGCCCAGGTCAACATCAACGGACTTTTGGAGCTGATTTTAAAAAGACTGCGGCCCATAGCTGGAAAGCGCAATGTGGAGCTGATCTTTGAAAGCATCCGTGAGGTGACTGCTGATGTGGATGAGATGAAGTTATCCCTTGCACTGAGTAACCTTGTAGAAAATGCCATCAAGTATAACATGGAGAGTGGTTGGGTCCGGGTGACTTTGGACGCAGACCATAAGTTTTTCTATGTAAAGGTGGCTGATTCCGGCATTGGTATTCCGGAAGAATTTCAAGAGCACGTATTTGAGCGTTTCTACCGGGTAGACAAAGCCAGATCCAGAGAAACCGGTGGTACTGGTCTTGGCCTTTCCATCACAAAGAAGATAATACTGATGCACCAGGGAGCCCTGAAACTTCAAAGCAAAGAAGGAGAGGGAAGTACCTTCACGGTGCGAATTCCTCTTACCTATATCTCATAGAAACAGGAGGAGTCATATGAGGAAACAAAGAATTCTATTTTTAGTCCTCCTGGTCTGCTTTCTTGGCCTGACAGGCTGTAAAGGAAGAAGAGAATTAGGAGGAGAAGCAACCGGTAATGTATATAAAATATATTATTTAAATTCAGCTATGACAAGGCTTGACCCTCAGGATTACACCATGCCCCAGAAGACGTCAGACAGCGATGATACTCAGATCGATTGGGAGATCATTCGTCTGATAGAACAGCTTAAGACCGTACCAAAGGATTTGGATCGTCAGGCGGCAGTGCCTGATAAAGTTGGGTTTGAAAGATACAAGCTTGAGGATAAGGTTCTCTATCTGTATTTTGATAACAATTATTCCATGATGAACAGCACCAGGGAGATCTTATGCAGAGCGTCTCTGGTTCGAACGCTAACACAGGTAAAAGGGGTGGACTATGTGGCAGTCTATACGGCAGAGCAGCCCCTTATGGATAGTGCAGGAAGTCCCGTAAGGCCTATGGCAAATTCCGACTTTATTGATAACATCAGTAATGTAAACTCCTATGAGAAGACAGAGCTTGTATTGTACTTTTCAGATGGGACAGGAGAGAAGCTGGTAAGGGAAACGAGAGATGTGGTCCATAGCGTGAACACCTCTTTGGAAAAGCTCATTGTAGAACAGCTCATTGCCGGACCAGGCCGTCAGGGAATGAATCCCACACTTCCAAAAGAAACAAAGCTTTTAAATGTTTCCGTAAATGAAAATGTTTGTTACATCAATTTCGATTCCACTTTTTTAAACAATACGTTGGAAGTAAAAGAGTATATTCCCATATACTCCATTGTCAATTCTCTGGCTGCTGTTACAACCATAAACAAAGTGCAGATCACGGTAAATGGTTCTCAGGAATTTATGTTTCGGGACTCCATTTCCCTAAATCAGCTTTTTGAGCGAAACCTGGATTATAACGCGGAGAATGAAGTAGAAGAAAAGGAATCTGAAACAGAAACAGGAGGAAATCAACAATAAAACGTCCATTATGTCTGATCGCAGGGGGATTTGTACTTGGAGAGACTGCCGCTTTGCTGGCTCTGACATCATGGTTTTTGATTCCGGCTTTTTTTGCTGCCGGGATGATTCTTTATGGTTGTTGGAGAGGCAGGGACACCCGGTGGGTTCTCTTGCCTCTTATCTTTTTCTATCTTGGTATTGTCTGGTCATGTAACTATGAAAAAGGCTGGGACAGGCGGGAGGAAATGGCCCGGAGTCTTTCTAAAAGTTATGTGGAAGCAGAAGGTAGAATCACCTCCCTTGAGGAAACAGACGGAACCTTAAAGATCACATTGAAAGACAATCAGGTCTGGAAGCTGGGATATAAGGGAACAAGAAGTGGAGATAGCTTGTCCATAAAGGGTCTGATGGTAACGGTAAAAGATGATCCAAAGAATGAGAAACTTGGAGACTCTGCCAGGTTTAAGAATCTCTTGGTTGGACAAGTAATCCAGGTAAAAGGGGAAGCAAATCTCTTTTCCAGGGCGAGAAATCCAGGCGAATTTGATTCGAAATCATTTTATCAAGTAATGGATCTGGATATCAAACTATATGGTGAAGGTGTTGAGATTGTGGACAGCCGAAAAGACCCCATTCTTGAAGGAATCCGTCAGGTGAAACTTTGGATTATTGGAATTTTTTACAGACTTACGGGGGAAAAGGAAGCTGGAATATTTGTAGCTGCTGTCATTGGTGATAAGGAAGGGATACCTACGGAGATCAATGACCTCTATCAAAAGAACGGCATTGCCCATCTTTTGGCCATAAGCGGGATGCATATGTCAGTCATCGGTCTGTTTTTCTACAACATCCTTAGAAAGATAGGGCTTTCCTATGGCATATCCGGGGGTATCAGCTCTGTGCTTGTAATTCTCTACGGAATATTAACCGGTGGTTCCCCTTCGGTGGAAAGAGCCGTAATTATGATGGTCATAGCCTTTTTGGCTTCTTATCTTGGCAGAACCTACGACCTTTTGTCTTCGGCTTCCCTTGCGCTGATTCTTCTGTCGGTAAAGTCGCCCCTGATCCTTATGCAGGGAGGAGTGCAGCTATCTTTTGGTGCAGTGTTTGCCATTGGAGGGGTCATGCCTTTAATGGTTAAATGGGTGGGAGATGATAGGCCTATTGTCAGAGGGGTATCCGCTTCCATTGCCATACAGATGATTACGCTTCCAGTTGTGCTTTATCATTTCTATCAACTTCCTCTCTATGGGATTTTCTTTAATTTTATTGCAATTCCTCTTATGGATGCCGTTGTTTATTCTGGTCTCGCCGTAATTTTTATTGGCAGCATCTGTCCCCTTCTTGGGACCGCAGCCGCAGGAGTTGGAAACTACATTCTGATCTTTTATGAGTTTGCCTGTAGGCAAATCTCAGAGCTTCCCTATTACAATCTGACCTTTGGAAGGCCTAATCCACAGCGGATTGTGGCGTATTTTTTCTTTTTGTCAGCCTTATTCTTTCTTCTCTCAATGACAACAAACCCCGAACCGAAAAAAACAGAGGAAAAGTCTCTTTCTAGGTCCCTTTCAATACCCCTGCGGATAATTCTTTTGTTTTCTATTTATGGCATCTGTATTCTGCTATTTAAACCTGCGCCAGTTCCTGGGTTAGAAGTTAATTTCCTTGATGTAGGACAGGGAGACGGCATTCTTCTTCGTACCGAAACCTCGGCGGTACTTATCGATGGTGGTAGCTCCTCTAAAAAGACCTTAGGGAAATATACCTTGGAGCCGTGTCTGAAAAACCTTGGAGTATCTGTCATTGACTATGCCTTTGTCAGCCATGGAGATCTGGATCATATCAGTGGTGTCCGTTTTCTTCTAGAGGAAAGTAAAGATATTAAGATCAGAACTATCATGCTTCCTTATCATGGGAAGGAGGATGAGAAGATAAAGGAATTGGAGGTTTTAGCCAATAAACGAGGAACCAAAGTGATGTATTTGGCTGGAGGAGAAGGGCTGGAAGTGGAGGGGCTAAAGATATCCTGTCTCCATCCAAAGATTCAGGATATTCCAGAAGATGTAAATGAACAGTCGGAGGTACTTAAAATAGACTTTGGAAATTGCCATATGCTATTTACCGGAGATATGGGAGAAAAGGGGGAGATGAAACTTCTGGAGCGATCCAGGAAGGAATTATCTCAAATCAATGTATTAAAAACAGCTCACCATGGGTCGAAGTATTCATCTAGTGCCCCCTTTCTTGATGCAGTTTCTCCCCGTTTTGCAATTATCTCTTATGGAGAAAATAATACCTACGGGCATCCTCATAAAGAGGTTATGGATCGGTTAAAAGAACGTAAGGTAAAGGTGTTTGAGACAGCAAAAAGTGGAGCAATTAGGCTGTGGACCGATGGAACTAACATACATTTTACCGGCTTCGTTGACGAAGAGTGAATCTATGGGTATAATAAAAGTAAGAAAGAGAGAGGAAACACCATGCAGACGTTAGCTCAGGATATAAAAGATCATACCTTTAAATCAGTCTACTTGCTCTATGGAGAAGAGACATTTTTAAAGAATAGTTATAAAAACCAGTTAAAAGCTTCTATTACTCAAGGGGATACCGTTAACTTTAATCAGTTTGATGGAAAAGGAATTGACGTAAGGGAGCTTATCAGCTTATCAGATACCATGCCATTTTTCGCGGAAAAAAGGCTGATTTTAATAGAAGATAGTGGATTTTTTAAAAGCCCGGCGGAAGAACTTTCAACTTACTTGTCTCAGGTTCCAGATACCACTTGTATCATATTTGTGGAATCAGAGGTGGACAAGCGGAGCAAAATGTTTAAACGGGTAAAAGAAGTTGGCTATGCCTGTGAGATGGAGCGTCAGAATCTAAATCAGCTTGCCAAGTGGGCAGGGACCATATTAGGCAGAGAAGGAAAGAAGATCACCGGTAATACCATGGAGCTGCTTCTTCATAAGACAGGCGATGATATGGAGAACATCAAAATGGAATTGGAGAAGTTAATCAGCTATACATTGGGGCGTGAGGTCATTGAGGCTGATGATGTGGAGACTATCTGCACAGAGCGTGTTACCAATAAGATATTTGATATGGTAGCTGCTATTGTAAACCGTCAAACCAGAAAGGCCATGGATTTATACGAAGATCTGTTGACCTTAAAAGAACCGCCTATGAGGATTCTATTTCTGATTGCAAGGCAGTTTAATCAGCTATTGCAGGTAAAAGAGTTAATGGGGAAAGGGCTTGATAAGGCTGGAATTGCCGCAAAACTCAAGGTGCCGCCGTTTGCAGCTGGAAAGCTTATACCACAGGCCAGATCCTTTTCCAAGGAAGATATCTTGTCTTATGTAAATCTCTGTGTGGATGCGGAAGAGGCAGTTAAGACAGGACGTCTGGGAGATCGTATGGCAGTGGAGCTATTGCTTACCAGAAAGTATTAATTTCAATAAAATAAAACCCAAAAGTGTCATGATTCTATGTACGCTTTTGGGTTTTTTCCTGTGTGATTTTTAGGCACAAGATTCTAGTCCTGATCTTCGCAGCAGCATGGATCCTTATCGTCATCGCAGCAGCATAAAGCCTCCTGGGCAGAAATGGTTCCTAACGTGTCACCAAGCTGTGAGAAGATACAACTTAACAGTGCAATTTCTTCATCGGTCTTATCTTTGGCAATGCAGCAGGCCAGAGAAGACACAAACATAACAAGTTCACAGGATTGCATAAAGACATCACCTCGGGATAGTATATGTATGAAAACCGTGTCAGGAGAGAGAACATGCTCAATCCATTAACTTATAAATATTAAAAGGTTCAAAAAGGATCAAATAATCATCTTTTTGAAACCCCTTCCCGTATTTTGCCTGATAGCAATTGATGGCTTCGTAAAAAAATTCTTCGGTTACTTCTAGATAGTCTGCAATCTCGTAGCCATTTCGGCACCCGGCCTCCTTGGCTGCCACCAGTTTATCTAAAGTAATCATCTTATTATATGCCCAAAGCCTGGCGGTTCGTTCCTGTTTTTGGTTGGAAACTTCAGACTGGTCTGAAATATCCCCAACTGTTGTATAATAGTGTCCAAGTTCTTCTGCCAGGACGCAGGCCTTTTTGCAATCCGGCATGTTCTGGCGGATCAGGATCTGATCTCCGTGAATCCGCCCATCATTGGCCTTAAGCGGCCTTTCTTTTATCAAAATTCCAATTAATTCTGCTTCTTCAGTTAACGCTTCATAATTCAAACAAATCACCCCAGCGAGTTAATATTATTCATCAAAAAATGCATCATCGTGTCTCTTCATCTCTTCGGTCACTTCTATATCCGTTCTTTCATGAGAAGCAACCGGTAAAAGATAAGACTTGTCCTTTGGACTTAATGTTCTTATATTGTTTTGTTCTTTGATGTATTCAGGTATGTGTACCATTTCCCTGACACGCTTTAACGCTTCTTTTTGACCTTTTTCATTCATACGGTGGAAATTCTCAAGCATCTCCCCAGCATCAGTACCAAAACAGTTATTCACATAATCAAAAGCTGATGCCGTATCATTCTCCCAGCCCATAAGATAAGCTGGAGTCGTCTTCAGTATCTTTGCAATCGACTCAATCTTAGACTGTGGAAGTCCTCTGCCGTCTACTTCAATTTTATTAATAGAAGAACGGGATTTGTAGCCTGCCTTTAACGCCAGTTCTTCCTGGGAAATACCAAGCTCTTCCCGCCTACGTTTAATGATCTGACCTATTTCCATTGGATCACCTCCATACCTATATTATACCACATTGTAGAAAAGAATTCAACAAATTTCGGATATACTGTTGACAAAAGTTGGACAAGAGAGTATGATAATGAATGTAGACGATATGACTACAAGGGAGGGCATTATGACGGATACGGTTCGATTGAAGGAAGAAATCAAGCGATCCGGTCTGAAAAAAGGGTGGATAGCATTGGAAGTGGGGTTGTCTAGCTATGGCTTTCATCGGAAAATCAACAATGAGAGTGAATTCAAGGCCGGAGAGATTAAAAATTTGTGCCAGCTTCTTAAGATTACATCATTGAAAAAGAAAGAGGAAATTTTTTTTAATGATATTGTAGACAAAATAACTACAAAAACTCAAGAACTGGAGAGCAAAGAACTTAAATGATTGGCAACATGGCAAAGGAGGTCGTAAGTGTATAACAAAATCCTAGATGCAGTTATGAAAAAGCTTGGGGACCTATTCCCAGAAGCAAATATCACAGCAGATCCCCTGGGAACGGAAAGAAAACTTCCATGCTTCG
This sequence comes from uncultured Eubacteriales bacterium, assembly GCA_963528005.1. Taxonomy (GTDB): domain Bacteria; phylum Bacillota; class Clostridia; order Lachnospirales; family Lachnospiraceae; genus Lacrimispora. The sequence goes on along the minus strand of CAURSM010000016.1, from coordinate 61,768 downwards.
AGGTAAGTATTACCCAGGCAGAAGAAAAGCCGGTAACTGGAAATCGCTATTTTCGCAGCGTCAGTATTTCCATCATGTATTACCCAAAGCAGTCAGAGTATATGTCCAGAGACCGAAACGATGTAATGGATACTTTGATGGACAACCTGGAATACATAACCGCAGCAGATGGTTCCATCATCAGGGGCAGTATGAGAACTGCAAAGAGCCAGGAAGAGGCTTTAACCTTCCAGACAGATTACGAAATGTATGTTTTAAAATCTTCTAAATCAGAAGATTCTATGGAAGACATAAAATTATCATGAAAGAGGTGCAGTTTTGGCAAAGAAAGAAGTAAAAGCAACAAATCAGACAGCCAGTGAACGCTATACAAAAAGACAGCTGGTATGTTCCGAGCGGTATTGCAATCAGAGTGATCTATTATGCGCTCTGCTGGAAGATGGGAAAGTATATTCCCTGTCAGAAGCAGATGAAATTATGAATCGATTTATGAAAGGAAGGGTGAAAGTATGTTAGGTGGAGGAAATTTTACAGTTCAAAATAAGGTGTTCCCAGGTGCGTATATTAATTTTGTAAACAGCGTTTCAGCTAGAGCATCTTTAGGAAACAGAGGCGTAGCAGCAATTCCAATGATTCTTTCCTGGGGACCGGAAAAGCAGGTATTCGAGGTAACTGCAGAGGAATTCCAGAAGAACTCAAAGGAGATTTTTGGTTTTACCTCAGACGATAATGCCATGCTTCCTATGAGAGAACTGTTTAAAAATATGACAAAAGGTATTTTCTATCGCCTAAATGGCGGAGCTTATAGTTCCAACGATTATGGCACTGCAAAATATTCCGGCGAACGTGGTAACAGCCTGATGACTTTAATCTCAAAAAATGTAGATGACGCAAAGAGATTTGATGTAAAAACATTGTTTGACGGCAGAGAAGTAGATTCCCAGTCCGTAGCAGCAGCAACTGAATTAAAAGACAATGCCTATGTAATCTTTAAAAAGGAAGCTCCTCTTGCAGAGACAGCAGGAAGTGCCTTTACTGGAGGAACCAACGGAAGCAATGTGACTGGAGAGGATTATGCAGCATTTCTTGAGGCCATTGAAAGCACTTCATTCCAGGCTCTTTGCTGTCCTTCCACCGACGATAAAGTAAAAGCATTGTTTGCAGCATTTACAAAACGTTTAAGGGATGAAGCTGGTATTAAATTTCAGACCGTTTTACATCAGTATGCAAAAGCAGACCATGAAGGAATTATTTCCGTAGAAAACGAAACAGAAGAAGTGGTTTCCGGTTTGGTTTACTGGGTAGCAGGTGCAGAAGCAGCTTGTGAGATTAATAAAACCAATGAAAATCGAGTCTATGACGGTGAGTACACCGTAAAGGTACCTTATTCACAGACCCAGCTTGCAAGTGGAATGAAGGAAGGAAAATTCTTATTTCACAAAGTTGGAAATGATATCAGAGTCCTTACTGACATCAATACTCTGATCACCTATACCAATGAAAAGGGAGAGGATTTCTCTAATAACCAGACCATTCGAATACTGGATCAGATTGGAAATGACATCGCTTCCTTATTCAACACCCGCTATCTTGGAAAAATTTCCAATGATGCAGCAGGCAGGGTAAGCCTTTGGAATGAAAGCGTTACAAACGCAAACCAATAAAAAGTTTTAAGAGCCATCGAGGCTTTGGATTCAAAAGCAATCACGGTAGATAAGGGAGAAGGCAGACGATCTGTTGTTGTTAATTTCCCGGTTCAGCCTGTTAACTGTATGAGCATTTTATATATGACTGTTGTTGTTTCTTAAGAAAGAGGAGATGAATTATGAGCAATATTACAATGAACGCATGGGACGCTATCAGCGCAGCAAAAGCGGAGTGTTTTATCACAATTGAAAATGAGCGTTACAATTTTATGCAGGCTTTAAAAATGGAGGCAAAAATTGAAAAGGTCAAATCTGAAATTCCAATTTTAGGACGGGCCATGAAGGGAAATAAAACAGTTGGTATGAAGGGAACAGGTTCTGCTACCTTTCATTACAACACCAGCATTTTCAGGGATATTTTGTACAAGTATCAGCAGTCTGGTAAAGATGTTTATTTTGATATTCAGGTGACCAATGAAGATCCAACCTCAAGCGTTGGCAGACAGACTATCATTTTAAAGGATTGCAACTTAAACGGTGGCCTTCTTACTAAATTTGATGCCACTGGAGAGTATTTGGAAGAAGAGTTTGAGTTCACCTTTGAAAGCTGGGAAATGCCAGAACGTTTCGGAACAATAGCAGGAATGCAGTAAAGATAAAAAGGAGATTAAAGTTATGGGAGATTTAAGTTGTTTTTTAAGCCAGAATGCAGTAAAGGTAGATCGGGAAAAACATGTGGCATCCAAACGATTCTTGGGAGCAGATAAAAAGCCGGTCGAATGGGAGATTAAAGCTATTACTTCTAAAGAAGATGAAGATCTAAGAAAAGAATGTACAAAAAGGGTGCCAGTCACAGGTAAAAAGGGACAGTACACCCAGGAGACAGACTTTAACTTATATCTTGGAAAGCTTGCATCGGAATGCACCGTATATCCTAATTTAAATGACAAGGCATTACAGGATTCATACCATGTGATGGGAGCGGATGCGCTGTTAAAGGCAATGCTGACGGCTGGAGAGTATGCTGGCTATCTTGAAAAGATTCAGCAGGTCAATGGCTTTGATTCCACAATGGAAGAGCAGGTGGAAGAAGCAAAAAACTAATTGAGGGAGGCGATGTGGAGGCAAACGTTGCTTACTATTGCCTCCATAAGATCCACAAATGGCCTCATGAGTTTTTAAACCTGGATCGATATGAACGAGCCTTTGTCATAGCTGCGGTACAGCTAAAGCTTGAGCACGATAAAAAAGAAGCGGATAAGGCAAAGGCAGGTAAATACAGGTAACATGGAAGAACGTCCGAAGGGCGCTCTTCCTATCATAATAGGAAAGGAGGAGATAGGTTTGGCTTCAGTAAAAAAATCTCTTGCCATTCAAGATGGTATGGTTACAGCACTGAACTCAATTGATAAATCAATTCAAAAAACAGCTACATCACTTATGATTTTTCAACAGCTATCATCGTTATCTTTAAATGTTTCAGAGTTTGAGAAGATGGGTAGAAAGCTCAATATTATAAATGATGACTATAAAGAAGTTTGGGATTCGGTTGCAGCTGTTGAAAAAAAGCAGAAAGATTTAAGTAAAACCACACAAGATAATGAAAAAAAGATTAAAAAGCTAAAGGATGTTTGGAAATCCTTTGTTGGTGGTCTGGATAAGATAGGAATTGCGCATAATCCGTTGGATATTATGTCTCAGGCGAATAATATAAATGCCTCGGGCAATATCATACAAGCCCAAACTGGAATGAAGGGGCAGAATCTGGATATGGCAAAGCAAAGTGCTAAAAATCTATTTACAGATAATATGAGCAAAAGTCCCCAGGAGGCGGCTCAGAGTCTGTCAGCAGTGAACCAGCTAACAGGTAAAGCAGGAGAAGGGTTAGAACAGACCACTCGTGCAGGGCTACTATTGCAGGATGCATTTGGGTATGGGCTAACGGACAGTATTAAATCAGCAGGTACACTACAACAGCAATTTGGTCTTCAGGGAGCAGAATCATTTGATCTAATTATACAGGCAACCCAGGCAGGGTTAAATAAGAATGGTGATTTGTTAGAAACTATAAATGCTAGTAGTGATAAGTTTAAGAAGTTGGGGCTAGGCGGGCAGGATATGTTTAATATGCTGGTAAACGGAGCACAAAATGGCAACGTTTCAATCAGTTCTATAGGCAATGCTGTAACTGAATTCTCAAAAAAGGCTGTTGGCGGAGGAAAAGATGCTTCCGATGGATTTGCTGCTTTAGGACTTGACGCAGGAAGGATGACAGAAGCATTTGGCAGTGGAGGAGAAACAGCAAAGCAAGCATTTTTGGAAACTGTAAATGCCCTAAACGCTATGGCTGATCCTGTAAGCAAAAATATTGCGGGAACTAAATTATTTGGGGACTCATGGGGAGAATTGGGACAACAGGGGCTAGCGGCACTAACTGAATTAAATGGATCAGTTAGCTTATCCTCCCAACATTTAGATGAATTAAATCAACTTAAATACAACAATGCCAGCAGTGCAATATCATCACTTGCCAATACTATAAATGCAGGATTGGCTGGGCCAATGACTACTGCAGTTACCTTTATTACTAATATAATAAATGATTTTACTGCTGGACTACAAGGGAAAGTTGACGAGATTAACGGTATATTTGGTATGCTGGGACTTGGTATTGGAATAGTGGGAGGTTTTATCTCTGATAATTGGTCCATTATAGCACCCATACTTTTTGGAATTATAGCGGCTTTAAATGCAAAGGCAGCCTGTGATTTAGTTTCAGCTGCGGCTACTATGGTTCTGACAGCGGCTCAGACCGCATTAAACGCAGCGTTTTGGGCTTCTCCTATCGGTTTAATAATAGCGGCTGTAATCATATTAATAGCGGTTTTCTTTGCAGTGATTGCATTAGTTAATAGGTTCACCGGAATTTCTTTAAGTGCAACCGGATTAATAAGTGGGTTTTTCAGCACAATGGCAGCTGTTATTCATAATATATTCACCGGCATTGGTGTGATCTTTTTTACTTCTATAGCAGTATTTATGCAACTCTTTGGGAAATTTGCAAATTTTTTAAGCAACGTGTTTAATCCTCCAATTAAGACTGTAGTTAATTTATTTTTCACTATGGTTGATAGTATCTTTGGCGCACTTCAAAAAGTTGCTGCAGGAATAGATGCAATTTTCGGATCTAATTTTGAAGCCACAATTACAGCGCAGAAAGAAAAGTTTTCTTCAATCCAAAAAACAGTTGAGAAAAAATTGGAAGACAAGAAAAACAAAGATGACGAGTTTAATAAGAAATTAGAAAATATGGATGCTAAAAAAGTAATGGAAGAATTTAATTTCAATGCTGAATTTAAAAATGTTGAGGAGGAAGCTAAAAAGGGCTATGAAGGAGGCGCAAAGAATGGTTTGTTAAAAGGCGAATTTGGAAATATCAAAAATATTTTAGGCGGTGAAAACAAACCCTACGATCCCAACAACTATGGCGGTGATTTAGGAGTGGACAATCAACCTGACTTATCAGCAACCCAAAACAACTTAAATCAAAACTCACAAAATAATCCAAACCTTTCACCATACCAGGACAGCATTTCTAAAAATACCGGTGATACAGCAGCAAGTACAGCAGCCATGGCAAACACCATGGATTCCATGGATGAAGAACTAAAATATATGAGAGATGTAGCGGAACAGGAGATTATAAATCGATTCACGCTAGCGGATCTAAAACTTGACATCAATAACAACAATAACATTAGAAATATTGCGGACGCAGAAAGCGTTACCAGTATGCTAAACAATTCAACATCGGAAGCACTTTATTCCTTTGCGGAAGGAGTGACTGGATAATGGCCTATGAAGTATACATAGATGACATGCTGCTCCCACTACCGCCAGAAAAGATTCCCGTAAAATACAGTGGTCAGAATAAAACGGCAAACCTGATAAATGGAGAAGAGATCAATCTCTTAAAGCCTTCAGGCCTTGCAGATATCAATATTGATGTAACAATTCCCCAAATGGATTATCCATGTGCCATATGGGATGGCAGCATTGATAATGCAGAAGATTTCCTGGGAAAACTAGAGGCTTTAAAAAAGGGCAAAAAACCCTTTGAATTTACCGTAGTCCGTGAAGCATTTGGAGGAGACAGCCTGTTTGATACAAGTATGGATGTCACTCTGGAGGATTATAAAGTGTCAGACGATGTCAGTCAGGGCCTTGATCTTCTGGTATCTCTTACTTTGAAAGAGTACAGACACTACGGAACCCATATCATGAATTTTGTCCTAAAAGAAAATGGGGAGGCCCAAGCAGAGAAGGAAGAAGGCGAACGCCTGGGAGAACCACCTCAGGAAAAGAATTATACCGTAGTAAAAGGTGATTGTCTTTGGTCCATTGCCAAAAAGCAGCTTGGCAATGGAGGCCGCTGGCAGGAAATCCATCAATTGAATAAGGATAAGATAAAAAATCCGAATCTTATTTACCCAGGACAGATTCTCGCATTACCATAGAAAGGAGGGGAACAGTGGAAGCACATTTATACATTCAAAATGGTGAGACCGTCTACGAGCCAGTAGTCCAGGGGAGTATTACCTGGGAAACGCAGCGCAAAGGTCAGCCTGGAAAATGCACGTTTACCCTGATCCCTGATGACATCCTAAAAATTGAGGAGGGCAATGCCCTCCGACTGGATGTAGATGGGACTCCTGTTTTCTTTGGATTCATATTTGAAAGAAGTTGGAACAGTGACGCTCTGGTAAAGGTAAGCGCCTATGATCAGCTACGATATTTAAAAAATAAAGACAGCTATAACTATGTTGATTTAACCGCTGGTGAAGTCATCAAAATGATTGCCGGAGACTATAACCTTGAGGTCGGGGAATTGGAAGATACAGGGGAAAAGATTATCAGAAATGAGAAGGACAAGACTCTATTTGATATTATCACCACCAATATGGATATAGCTATGATTCGTAAAAAGAAGATATTTGTTTTTTACGACAATGCGGGGAAGCTGACCTTAAAGGATGCAGAAAATATGAAGCTAAATGTAGTCATTGATAAAGAAACAGCCCTTGACTATGACTATAAGATCAGCATTGACAGTAATACATACAATCAGATCAAGTTATATCGTGAAGATAAAAACACAAAAAAACGAGAAGTATTTTTAACGAAGAGTTCAGAAAACATAAATAAATGGGGTATTTTACAAAAAGATGAATCCATTGATGAAGGGGTTGACGGACAGTCCATTGCAGATAATTATTTAAGCATTTACAACCGTCCATCTAAAAGCTTATCCATTAAAGATGCCTTCGGTGATATCCGGGTTCGCGCAGGCTGTATTCTTCCAGTAATTTTGGATACAAAAGATACTGTCTTAGAAAACTATTTATTGGTTGAATCCGTAACCCACAAAATTGACACTGGGACTCATACCATGGATTTAACCTTGAAAGGAGCAAATATCTTTGGCTGATGTGGAATGGATAGAAAATATAAAAAGGATTGTGATTCAGGCTGTGGAAGCGGGAGATCCATGTGATGTGATTCCTGGTACAGTGGTCAGAGAAAATCCAGTTGAAATTCAATTAAGTGATAAAATCGTTCTGTTTCATTCCCAGATTCTGGTGCCAGATCAATTAAAAGATCACAATCGCATCATGAATATCCCAGGAGTGGGCGAAGTAACGGTTGAGATAAAAGGAGAAGTGAAAATGGGGAAAAGAGTGCTTCTTCTTCAAAAACGAGGCGGACAGCAGTATGTAGTCATTGGCACTTGGTAGGAAAGGAGGAACTTTATGCTTCCGAAAACAAGTGAAATCTTACAAAAGAATTTAAAAATCGTTCAGAAACCCTCAAAAACATTTCGATTGGACGTAGAAAATAAAAGAATCATTGATATGGTAGATGGCCTGGAAGCGGTGAAACAATCAGTATACTGTGTTTTGAATACAGAAAGATTTGAATGGTTAATCTATAGCTGGAATTATGGTTCAGAATTAAAGGATCTCTTTGGCAAGTCAACAGGGCTAGTTAAAGCTAAAATAAAAAAGCGAATCAAGGAAGCTTTAAAGCAGGATGACAGAATTTCAGAGGTGGACTCCTTTTCTTTTGATTTGGTAGAACGAAAGCTCCATGTAACATTTAACGTGCATACCCAATGGGGGGAAATTGAGGCAGAGAAAGAGGTGAGTATTTAATGTATGAAGATATGACTTATGAAACTATTATGAATCGAATGTTAAATCGGGTTCCCAAAGGTCTTGACCAAAGAGAAGGCTCTCTCATTTACACAGCAATTTCCGCAGCCGCGGCAGAAATGCAGGTGATGTACATAGAGTTTGATACTATTTTAAAAGAAACATTTGCCCAGACTGCTTCCAGAGAGAACTTAATTCGCAGAGCGGCAGAGAGAGGAATGGAGCCAAGTTCCGCTACCAATGCCATAATAAAGGCGAAAGCCACACCTTCAGAGGCTGTTATCATGCCAGGACAGCGCTTTCGCCTGGGAATTCATTACTATACAGTTATTAAAACAGTGGGAGAAGGCATCTATCAGTTAAGCTGTGAAACAGCAGGAACCGCAGGCAACAGGCAGACAGGACGCTTAATACCCATTGAAAGTATTTCAGGACTTACCTCTATGGAGATAACCGATCTACTGATCCCAGGAGAAAATGAAGAGGATACGGAAACCTTTCGAAAGATTTACATGAGCTCCTTTACCGAAAAAACATTTAGTGGAAATCGAAAAGACTATTTAATCAAAACAAACGGAATTCCTGGGGTGGGAGCCACAAAAATTACAAGGGCATGGAATGGACCTTCCACCGTAAAGCTGACAATTTTGGATTCCAATTATAACAAAGCATCAGATCTGCTCATACAAACGGTGCAGGACACCATAGACCCATCAGAAAGCGGAAAAGGGGATGGACTAGCTCCAATTGACCACGTAGTAACGGTAGATACGGCTGAGGAAGTGAAGGTAGGGATAACCTGCACTTTGGAGTATGAGAATGGTTATGAGGAAGAAACTCTTAAAACACTGATACAAGAGGCAGCAGAATCCTATTTAAAAGAGCTCAGAACCTCCTGGGAAGGTCTTGGAGAACGGGGATGCATGATAAGAATCTCTCAGATGGAAGCCAGAATACTAGCACTGGAGGGAATTTACGATATTAAAAATACTCTTATTAATGGTGCACCAGAAAATCTGGAATTGAACCAGTATCAGATTCCAGTGTATGGGGGGGCTGAAATTGATACGAGAGGTTAATCTATTATCCTATATTCCAGATTTCCTTAAGGAATATGAAGAAATGAAAACCATTCAAGAAGTCATGCAGTCAGAGATTCAGCGCATGGAAGATGAAACGGAAGTGTTGTTTGACAATCAATTTATAATGAGTTCGGATTTAGATAACATTCGCCGATATGAGCAAATGCTGCGTCTACAGGCATCTTCTAAGGATACGTTGGCAGACCGAAGATTTAAGGTCCTATCCAAATGGAACCGAATCATTCCTTATACCAAAGTTACATTAAGGCAAAGGCTAGCTGTGCTATGTGGGGAAGATGGATATACGCTGGATATTGATCCCAATAAAAAGGTTGTTGTAAAGGTTGCATTGAAAAGCAAACGCAATTTAAACGAAGTGAGGAAAATGTTAGAGGAATTTGTTCCATGCAACATGGTAATCGATCTGGATCTTCTCTATAACCAGCATCATTTACTCAGTGGATTTAAACACAAACAATTAGAAGCCTGGAGTCACAGGCATATTAGAAATGAGGTGCTTATCAGTGGCAAATAAAACAAATAATTATAAGTTTCCCAAACCAGAGGCAGACGATTTTTACGACATATCAGAGTATAACAAAGCCATGGACATTTTGGATGATACACTGACGGAAATGGATCAAAAGAAGCTGGATAAGAATGGGGATGCTTCAGAGGCAGTCACTGAATTCCAACAGGAGATTTTAAGAGAGAATATTGAGTCTGGGGAGACATTATCATCTACGCTTGGGAAGGTGAAAAAATGGTTTGCAGAAATGAAAGATGTGGCGTTTTCAGGCCATGCGAAAGATGTTACAACAGATGCGGCTCATCGGTTTGTTAGTGATACTGAGAAAAGTAGTTGGAATGGGAAGGTGGAGGCTACTGGTGGAGATATATCTGATACCGTCATTGAAACCATTGAACTAATTGAAACAAAATTTCCGGTCCCTGCCACTGGAGAGACGGCAAAGGTTTTTTTGGGAAAGGTTAAGAAATACATAGAGGAAACAAAGCCACTTAATAAAAACATGATAGTGCACGTTGCTTCTAATGGAAATGATACTACAGGAGATGGAACATTTTCAAAACCGTATAAATCTATACAACGAGTATTGGATACCATACCTAAAGATTTAGGTAGTTATACAGCTAAGATATTAATCAGTGATGGTTTGTACTCGGAGCGCATTACACTAACTGGTTTTCATTCTGGTATTCTAATAATTGAAGGAGCTTCTATTAATGCTATCGTTGACTCAAACATGCCAAGCTCACATTTGTTTGATAATTTACAAGCTAAGATAATAATTAAAAAAATAACATTGAAAGGATCAGCATCTACAGATTATCAACCCGTAACGCAGTTTGAAAATTGTGGCTTTGTACAAGTGAATGATTGCATTATTGATGGCTCCAATGCAATAGCGAGAATAGGTAGTAGCATAAATGGTAGTAATGTACGTTTTTATAATGATGTTTTCAATAACTGCGAAACCTGCATACTCAATCCCTTGCACAACTCTGCGGATTCGGCACCGTCGAGTATATCTGTGCGTAACTGCACAGGGGCGAACAATTTACGTGTGTTTGCTTGTAGAAAAGGTACTCTACACTTAGAAGATAACTTAAGGCCTCAAGCCTTAAATCCCGATCTAATTGAGTTTGGCGGTGTAATTGTAAAATCTACAGGTGCAATTATTGGTACGCTACAAGCCAATACAAATTTATACGTTGCAACTACTGGTTCAGACACCACTGGGGATGGCACTTCTACAAAACCGTTTAAGACAATACAATATGCAATTGGTACGTTACCAAAAGACTTGGGTGGATTTGCTGTTAGTATTGCAGTCTACGATGGAACATATGGTGAGATTGTGTATGTACAAGGATTTCACAATGGTGTACTTTCCATCGCACGTTATGGAACTTGGACAGTACTAAATACTAGTTGTAATATGGAAGGATTCGTGATCTCACAGTGTACTGCAAGAATTACACTTGCTGGATTAAACTTAACACGCACTGAGAAACCTACTTTGATAGCATCTGAGTGTGCAAATATAACTGTATGGTATTGTCAATCCTTACTCACAGCTGAGTCAGGTTTTTATTTTGAAGCATGTGTGGGAAGAGTAGATAGTTGTAAGACTACAAATAAAAAATGGGGTATGATTGCATCTTATATGAGTCATATAACATCTACAGCATGGGCAGGGGGGTCTTTCGGCACTGATAATGGTATTGCTGCTACCAATGGTTCAGTCGTGCACCTTGTTGGAAACCAGCCAACTGGAGCGTGGCAATATGGCACAAACAGTGGTGGACAATTTATTTTAGAGAACGGCACACAAATATCCGGCATCATGGCTCCAGGGTTGGCATGTACTTGGGGAACATTACAGGGGGGGTATGTTAGACACGGAAACCTTAACGGAACTGCAATGATTACTATGCAAGCGCTGGTTATGGTTACTACCAATCTAACAGCTGGTACAGTATATACAATATCCGGTATCCCACCAGCCGTATTCAATGGAGTCCCATTAGCAGTCCATCGTAGTGATGCCGTGTCGTCGTGTTGGGTAGATTCGGGAATAAAGATTATGTTTAAAGTACCTATATCATCTGGAGATTCATTTTATTTTGGTGGAACATATCTTACAAGTTAATAAATGAGGAAATTATATGAAGTATGAAAATGTTAAAGTAGGGAATAAAACCTATAACATTACACAGGGCAGTTGAATATTAAATAATTTAAGAGAGTATAGCCTGAGTAGTTATTACCATTGGAGAAAATGACGTAGAGGATATACATAAAATATTTCGATAAATCCCACGGTTATAAAATATGATGTGGAGAGTGTAGAAGAATGTACACGAAATAATCTAAACTTTACCGGACCAATATCCTTATATTATACGTTTCCGATTGGGATTAATCAGGTGCAGGAAAACGATGAAGAGGGTTCAAAGTACATAAATAAAGAGGAATTGGACTCAATAGTGATTGTGGAGTAAAGAATTCCCAGCTTGCAAGATTAGGTTAAAACGCAAAGGGAGCAACTCAAAGATTTAAATTAACAGGTTCCTTATTTATAGATGATATTAGAAATTGAAATGGAGTTAGGCAATGAGTAAGAATTTTAAAAAGTAAAAATCTTTTACACAAAAGCATTCTGGCCCCTAAGCAGGGGGAGTAATGTAGTAGTAATTGGATCTTAGTGGACAAGTTCCAGGAGATTACAGGGCAAGTATATAAAAGGAAAGAGCAAGGTATAAAAATGAAAAACATATTATGCACATCCACAGGCATCATCGGCAGCATCATAGCATCACTATTCGGAGGGTGGGATACAGGTATCGCAACATTAATTCTTTTCATGGGCATCGATTTTTTCTCCGGCCTGGCAGTCGCCGGAATTTTCAAAAACAGCAGTAAAACAGAAACCGGCGCCTTAGAATCAAGAGCTGGCTGGAAGGGACTTTGTAGAAAGAGCATGACTCTACTCTTCGTCCTAATCGCCCACCGCCTAGACCTGTCCATCGGGACAAGCTACATAAGAGATACCGTCGTCATTGGTTTTATGGCAAACGAGTTACTATCCATCGTAGAAAACGCTGGACTAATGGGCATTCCGCTCCCAGCCGTATTAACAAAGGCAATCGATATCTTAAATCAGAAATCAGAACCAATCAAATAAAAATACAAATTACATCAAAGTTAACATCTCAAATAACATAACAGACACCATAACAGGCACCATTACAGGTAAATCACACAGACCATCGCAAACACCATAACCTCTCCCCCTCCCTTTTCACCCCCAATTTCCCCACATATGAAAAGCGAATCCACCAAACAATTTGTCCCATTCCTCACCCGGGACATTCTACCTTTCACTTTCATATCATAAAATTGTAATAGTATAGAAAGGACAAGGTGAGAGGTATGGTAAAAAGCGAAGCAACGAAGGATATGCCCCATCTGGAACTCATAGGAATCCAGGAAAACCTAAACGATGCCGATTACACGGAAATCGAGCGTTTCCGGGAATCCTTTGACCCGGATGATATGGGATTTTTCGGCGGAAGGGAAGGAATCTAATATGGAAATCCATCAATTATTAACCCCATATAACTATACAAACGGCGACATCAGCCGTATCAAATATATTGTAATTCATTATGTAGGAGCTCTGGGAGGAGCAGAAGCCAACTGTAAATACTATGCATCTCAATATATTGGTGCCAGTGCCCATTACTTTGTAGGCTTTAACGGTGAGATCTGGCAGTCCGTAGAAGATAAAAACATTGCATGGCACTGCGGCGCTAAAACCTACAAGCATCCAGAATGCCGCAACACCAACAGTCTGGGAATTGAGCTGTGTGTTAGAAACAAAGGTTCTCAGGCTGATACCAGCCGGGATTGGTATTTTGAAGATGCAACCGTAAGAGAAGCCAAGGAACTCACCAAGATGCTAATGGAACGATATGGCATTAAAGAAGATCATATCATTCGCCATTACGATGTCACCGGAAAAATCTGCCCCAATCCTTATGTCTATAACCATACCAAGCACACCTGGCAGGATTTCAAGGATAGTCTGGTAACGGCAGCCGAAGTAAAATCAGGTTGGGTAGAAGATGAGAATGGTTGGAAGTTTTATCTAGGAGATACCGGGAATCTTGTAAAAAATGACTGGTACAAAGACGGAGAGAAATGGTATTGGTTTGACGGAGCTGGCTATATGGTAAAAGATACCTGGAAAACCGGCTCTGATGGAAAATGGTATTTTTTAACAAGTGACGGTTCCATGGCAAAGGATCAGTGGATCGTCTGGAAAGACGAGTTATACCGGGCGACGGAAGACGGCACCATGTCAGAAGGAACCATGACCCTTCGCACTGACGACGACGGCACATTAAAAATCATATAAAATATCGTAAAAAAATGTATAAAAAATGCGAGCATCGATTACAAGAGCAGCTCTCTGTCTCATTGACAGGGGGCTGTTCTTATAATCAGTACTCGCCTTTTTTATTTTTGTCAAAAAAAGCAACAAAAAATCCCACTCAGCGGGTTAAACCGAATGGGATAAAATTCTGTTCTATGAATTAAGCCATTGCGTTAACAGCTCTAGAGATTCTGGATACTTTTCTGGAAGCGTTGTTCTTATGGTATACGCCTTTAGTTGTAGCCTTGTCAATCTCTGTGATAGCGCTAATTAATGTTGCCTGAGCAGCAGCCTTGTCACCGGCAATAATAGCAGCGTCTACCTTCTTGATAGATGTCTTCACTTTGGATCTGATCGCTTTGTTTCTTTCAGCCTTAGTTTCGTTAACTAAGATTCTTTTTTTAGCAGATTTAATGTTAGCCAATCTGTACACCTCCAATATACTGATATATGATTATTCTTTGTTTTGCATCAAAGTCTGGACACGGACAGTTCAATGTAAACATACCTTTGTATTTTAACGAATTTCGACCCATATGTCAATACATAATTCCTGCTTTTTTGCAGAAAATACCTATGAAAAGCTGGAAAGGAGGAAAAAATGGAAAACACATTTGAAGTGCGTACAGATCTAGCGGTAGAAGAGAAAGAAAGTTTTCCTGGTGATGGGGGTGAGATTTCAGGGGTATCTTTAAGAGAATGGCATCGTTCCGGTAGCCGTATTAAGATGACTGAAGTTAAAATTTTAGACAAAAAGGGTGAAAAAGCCATGGGTAAACCCGTTGGCACCTACATTACTTTGGAGGCCGATGAGCTCTCCAAAAAAGATGAAGATTATCATAGAGAGGTGTCCGAAGAACTAGCTTCCCAGATTGAACGTCTTTTGGAAGGGAAAAAGTTTCGAAAACCAGAGTTTCATGTGCTGGTAGCAGGACTTGGTAATTCCTCAGTAACCCCGGATTCCTTGGGGCCAAGAGTCCTTAATAATTTACAAGTAACGCGGCATTTAAAAGTTCAGTATGGAGATGACTTTTTAAAAGGAAGAACCATGCCAGTAATCAGCGGAATTGTACCAGGAGTCATGGCTCAGACCGGTATGGAAAGTGCGGAAATTTTAAAAGGAATTATCACGGAAACTAAGCCTGATCTGATCATAGCCATTGATGCTCTGGCAGCCAGGAGCGTAAAACGTCTTGGGACAACCATACAGCTTACAGATACAGGCATTCATCCTGGCTCTGGAGTTGGAAATCACAGGCTCAGTCTTACCAAAGACAGCCTTGGAATCCCCGTAATGGCAATAGGCGTACCTACCGTTGTGGGAGCAGCAGCAATTGTTCATGATACCGTCTCTGCAATGATTGGGGCCTTGTCCAATCGAATGGAAACCAAGGGAATGGGGGATTTTATGGAAAAGCTTAGCTCAGATGATCAGTATAATTTAATCAAAGAGCTGTTAGAGCCAGAATTTGGCCCTCTTTATGTAACTCCTCCAGACATTGATGAGACAGTCAAGGAATTAAGCTTTACCATCTCAGAAGGAATTCACCTGGCATTTTTGGGACAGGAAGAATCGTAGTAAAATACAGGCTTTCTGCATAGGATATTAAGAATGATAGTGCAGGAAGGCGGCTATGAAAAAGAGTAATGATTTCCTAAATCGAATAATTAAGAACTTTATGATCGCGGTAAGCCTGATTATGGCCGTTTTCTTAGGCATTCGAGAAGCTTCCCAAGTTGGGAAAAAGGCAGACTTAAGTAAAGCAGAGGTACTGGTAAAAGAAGGAGCAGGCTTTGGTGTCTCCTACATCTGGAGACACCAGTATCCTGCGGTGGTGTGGGATGAAGAAAATAGTAAAAGCAGTCTAGAAGGAAAAAATGAATCCATGGGAAGTGCTCTGTTTCATTTCTTTGTAAGCCGTTCCCCACTTTACCGCTATTCCAGCGATAGCAAAAAGGGAGATATTGATTATGAAGAAGCAGATCCGTCTTATCGTGGTTATATAGAAAGTGGCAAGTTTTACGAGGAACACGGGTTTCTTCTTTACGATGGTGGAGAAGAAAGCGGGGAAGATGGCTCAGTCAATGCAGGATCACCATCTACCAAATCGGGAGATGCAAGTGCAAAGGCCGAAGAAAATGCAGGAACGGATCAAAAGGCCGTTGCAACGGAACCAATAAAAGATCACAATAAGACGGTAAATAAAGACGATAGCCTAACCTGTGCCTCAAGCAGTGTATGGCCCATTGTGGGAACCACTTATTTAAAAGAACAATTGGCAGATTATGATTTTATGATGAAGCATTTTTACAGCGTTCATACCTCCACAACCGCAGGAAGAGATCTTATGAAGGCAAATGAATTTTTAGCAGAAGATTTCACCTTAAAGGGAGGAAATGATAAGCCTCAAATTCTGATTTACCACACTCATTCTCAGGAAGAATATGCGGATCACGGACCATCAAAGCCAGACGCAACCGTTGTGGGACTTGGTAACTACTTAACAAAGCTTTTAACAGAGAAAGGATATAATGTCATCCACGATACAACCGTCTACGATCTGCAAAATGGAAAACTGGACCGGAACAAAGCATATACCTATGCGCTAGATGGAATCACTGGAATCCTGCAAAAGAATCCCTCCATCGAAGTGGTGCTTGATGTTCACAGAGACGGGGTAAATGAAAGTCTGCACATGGTAAACCAGGTCAATGGAAAGCCAACTGCTCCTTTGATGTTTTTTAATGGTGTCAGCCAGACGCCAGAAGGCCCCATTGAATACCTGGCAAATCCCTATCGTGAGAAAAATCTGGCTTTTAGTTTTCAGATGCAGTTGGATGCAGCAGCCTATTTTCCCAATCTAACCAGAAAGGTTTATATAAAGGGACTCCGTTATAATCAACATTTAAGAGCGAGGTCTGCCTTAATTGAGGTAGGTGCCCAGACCAATACATACCAGGAAGCGTTAAATGCCATGGACCCCCTTGCAGAAGTTTTGGATATGGTGTTGCAAGGAAATTAAAAAAATGGTATATTTTTAAGGATATCATAGGATTCTGGCGGATTGTCTCTTTTTTTCATTAAGAGCGTCGGAATCGACCAGAAACATCAGAAAAGAGGAGTTACTTTATGGCAGCTGCCCAGCAGAAAAGGATACGCAATTTTTGTATTATCGCTCATATTGATCACGGGAAGTCAACCCTTGCAGACAGAATTATAGAGAAGACCGGACTGCTCACCAGCAGGGAGATGCAGGCTCAGGTTCTTGACAATATGGATTTGGAACGAGAGAGAGGAATCACCATCAAAGCCCAGTCCGTTCGTACCGTATATAAAGCAGAAGACGGTGAAGAGTATATCTTTAACATGATCGATACACCAGGTCATGTGGATTTTAACTACGAGGTTTCCAGAAGCCTTGCAGCCTGTGACGGCGCAATCCTTGTGGTGGATGCTTCCCAGGGAATCGAGGCACAGACCCTTGCCAATGTATACATGGCACTGGATCATAACCTGGATGTATTTCCGGTTCTGAATAAAATTGACCTTCCAAGTGCCGATCCAGAGCGCGTGGTTCAGGAGATTGAGGATGTTATAGGCATAGAAGCTCACGATGCCCCCCGCATTTCCGCAAAGACCGGATTAAACGTAGAAGAGGTCTTAGAAGCAATCGTTAAAAAGATACCGTCTCCAGAGGGAGATCCAGAGGCACCTTTAAGAGCCCTGATCTTTGACTCTCTTTACGATTCCTATAAGGGCGTAATTATATTTTTCAGAGTGAAAGAAGGAACGGTTAAAAAAGGCGATAAAGTTAAAATGATGGCAACCAAAGCGGTGGAAGAAGTCGTTGAGGTTGGTTATTTTGGTGCTGGACAGTTTATTCCATGTGATGAATTAAGAGCCGGTATGGTAGGCTATTTAACCGCCAGCATAAAGAACGTAAAGGATACTACAGTAGGCGATACCATCACTCATGCAGCAAGACCTTGTGCAGAGCCTCTTCCAGGATATAAAAAAGTTACCTCTATGGTTTACTGCGGACTTTATCCGGCTGACGGCGCACGTTATAATGATCTTCGTGAAGCGCTGGAAAAGCTTCAGTTAAATGATGCATCCCTCTTTTTTGAGCCAGAGACTTCTCTTGCTCTTGGTTTTGGTTTCCGATGCGGATTTTTAGGACTTCTTCATCTGGAGGTAATCCAGGAACGTTTGGAACGAGAGTACAACTTAGATCTTGTAACCACAGCCCCAGGCGTTGTTTATCGGGTATATAAAAGAAACGGCGTGATGATAGAGCTGACAAACCCGTCAAACCTTCCTGACCCAACAGAAATTGAATACATGGAAGAACCAATTGTTAGTGCGGAAATCATGGTTACAACAGAATTTGTAGGAGCCATTATGACCCTTTGCCAGGAACGCCGCGGTGTTTATCTTGGCATGGAATATATGGAAACCACAAGAGCTTTATTAAAATATGAACTTCCTTTAAATGAAATCATCTACGATTTCTTTGATGCCTTAAAGTCCCGTTCAAAAGGATATGCTTCCTTTGATTATGAACTAAAAGGATATGAGCGTTCCGAACTTGTAAAGCTGGACATCCTGGTGAACAAAGAAGAAGTCGATGCATTATCCTTTATTGTTCATGCAGAATCTGCTTATGATAGAGGCAGAAGAATGTGTGAAAAGCTGAAGGACGAAATTCCAAGACAGTTGTTTGAGATTCCTATTCAGGCAGCCATTGGCGGCAAGATCATTGCCCGTGAGACTGTAAAGGCTATGAGAAAAGACGTTTTAGCCAAATGTTATGGCGGAGATATTTCACGTAAGAAAAAACTTCTTGAAAAACAGAAAGAAGGTAAAAAACGTATGCGCCAGGTCGGTAACGTAGAAATACCGCAGAAGGCATTTATGAGCGTACTGAAGTTAGATGATGAATAAAAAAAGTTTGGAGATTTACGTGCACATTCCATTTTGTGCACGCAAATGCGCATACTGTGATTTTCTATCCTTCTCAGGAAATGAGTGTGTGCAACGTGATTATACGAAAAAGTTAATAGAAGAAATAGAGTATCAAAGTGTCTATGCAAAAGAATATCAGGTGGTCAGTATCTTTATAGGCGGAGGCACTCCTTCTATATTAAAGACAGAAGATATGGAAGCGATCCTAAATGCCTTAAGAACCCAGTTTGACATTCATCCTCAGGCAGAGGTTACTATGGAAGCCAATCCTGGCACTGTGACCCAGGAAGGGCTTTTAAGCTACCGTAACGCCGGAGTCAACCGCATCAGCATGGGGCTTCAATCCGCAGATGACAAAGAACTTCGTTATCTTGGCAGAATTCATACCTATGATGCATTTTTAAAAAGCTATCAAAGGGTGCGAATGGCAGGGTTTGATAACGTAAACGTAGATTTAATCTCTGCAATTCCAGGTCAGACCGTGGAATCATGGAAGAACACCTTAAAAAAGGTCACCATGTTAAAGCCAGAACACATTTCCGCATATAGCCTTATTATAGAAGAAGGAACTCCTTTTTACGACAGATACGGAGAGCATGTGGAGATGGAGAGCTATGCCATGACAAGGGAAGAGCGGAGGCAATTAATGGCATTGCCAGATCTTCCTGACGAGGACTCTGAAAGAGAGATGTATTATCTCACCCAGGAGTTTTTGCTGGAACAGGGATATGAACGGTACGAAATTTCCAACTACACCAAAAAGGGATATGAATGCCGTCACAATATTGGTTATTGGACTGGCATGGAATACCTTGGACTTGGACTTGGTGCTTCCTCTTATATGAATGGATGCCGTTTTCACAACACCACAGATTTAAACGAATACCGGAATGCCCGTTTTGAACAAGAGGAAAGCTTTCAGCAAACCCTGAGACAGGAATTAGAACGTCTTTCCATTGAGGAAAAGATGGAAGAGTATATGTTCTTAGGACTTCGTTTGACCGAAGGGGTTTCGGCCCATGGATTTGTCAGCAATTTTGGCCAGAACATTCGCAATGTTTACGGACAGGTGCTAGACCAGCTGGAGCAGAATGGGCTGATGGAATTTAAGGATGGTTTTTACCGACTTACCTCACGTGGGATTGATGTGAGCAATTATGTTATGAGTCAGTTTCTGCAATAAAAGTAGTATAATTCGAATCGTATATTTGAGAAAAAATTAAGGCGTAGGATGCAAAGTATAATCACTTATTGCATCCTACGCCTATTTTCAACCTTTAAATAATAGAATTCATATTCACCCTATTGGACAAGAAAGATCTCCATATTCCTGGTGCCGTACCCTCTGGTTTCTCCGTGGGTATTAAAGAAGATATCAATATGTCTGCCCTTAACTCCGCCGCCGCAATCCTCTGCTGTATAGATGACTCCACCAATCATAAGCTTGCTTCCATAAGGAATGACTCTTGGATCCACAGAGATGGTATGATTGGAAGCTGCTATGGTTCCAGTGCTGGTGCGTCCTCCCCATTTCCCAGAGCATTGTCTGCAGGGACAGTAGGCGGTTGTTTTAAATGTACCAAGAGAGCGAAGATTGACAGCAGATACGTCAGTCCCAACACCGTATACCTTGGTACCAGAAAGCTTCTGACCAGAGGCATAGGCATCAATGAGATACGTACCGTTTCCATAGGAATCCCAGGGAACGTTTACTTCAAACCCATAATTACCGGTATTCGTTCCATCTTTGGTTAAATCTGCCCTGTGCATGGAGGTGGTGGTTTCAAGTTCAGCAGTCACCTGCCCATTTGACTGGTTGGTGATAACAACCTTCACTGGCAGAGTGGAATCCGGCTCCGAACTATTATAGGCCCAGCCCCTTACGTTCTTATCATCTGCTCCATCAATAATTCCGGTGACCGGGTTGGCATATGAGATAAAAGTGTTTATTAATGTAAATACCGTCATTAGTAAAAATCCTAGAATCTGGTGAATGTGAGTTCTTTTTATCATATTACAAATACTTCCTTTCTTTTTTACAAACCGTAATATAATTTAACACTATTATAATTATATGTAACAGTTTTGTAATAAATGAGGTACAAGTATTCATTTTACATATTTTTCCAGGAAAGTCAAGACTAACTTTGTTGATAGGGGATAGAGGGGGGCCATTTAGACATCAAAAAAGCACCTCAGAAAGCGAATTCAAATCGCTTTGCTGGGCGCCATTTGGACATGTATTATATTATCTTACATTCACTGCAAAAATCTCTTTTGTCTGTCTACCGAAGTTTATTGCTTCTTCCCGGCTTCCAAAGAAGATATCAACCTTATTACCTCTGATTCCGCTTCCTGTATCTTCCACAGTATAAATTACGTCATCGATCATAACCATCGTGCCAATAGGCAGAATCGTTAGATCCGCAGACAAGGTATGCTGTGCTCTTGGTGTGGTACCGGAGTAGGTCCGGCCGATCTTTCCGCTTTTGCTGGGGCAATATGCAGTAGCAGAGAAAAGTCCCAGTGATGCTCCTTTTTCATAAACAGGTCCAGTTGGCTCTGTTTTCGGCGGTTCTGTCTCTTTTTTGATACCAGGCCCGATTTCCTCTGAGTCTTTTGTGCTCTCAGTGCCGTTCTCGCTTTTGGCATCTTCTTTTATCGTTTGGACGCTGGCGGACTGTGCATCCGCTGTAGTCTGTTCTTTTCCAACAGCTTCATCTGCCATTGCAGACGTAGATAACAGCAGAATACAAAGGATTGTCAGGAGTCCGGTGGTTCGTAATTTACCTGAAAAACACTTCATGATTAACCTCGCAATCGTGTTGTTATTGTGTATCAATTACTATTATATTACAAAAGTGTTAAAAGTCAAGAAAAAAATGTCAACACCTTTGTAATATATGATGGAACATTGTAAAAATACGTAGAAAGTAGTCACAAAACTTAACTTATTTTTTTTATAGGAATGTATTGACAAATGTAGAAAAAAAGCATATATTATGAACAGAAGATGTTAGCACTCCCAAACGTTGAGTGCTAACAAGGCATTAAGAAAGGAGCGTGGCAGTTTGAAGGATAAAGATCAGCTTGATGAGCGAAAGATAACTATATTAAAGGCCATTATTAAAACTTATCTGGAAACCGGAGAGCCGGTTGGTTCCCGTACGATATCAAAGTATACGGATTTGAATTTAAGCTCCGCCACAATCCGTAATGAGATGTCTGACCTGGAGGAACTTGGGTATATCTTACAGCCCCATACTTCAGCAGGAAGGATTCCTTCCGACAGGGGATATCGCTTTTACGTCGATCAGATCATGCTGGAAAAGGAAGAAGAAGTTACCGAAATCAAAGATCTGATGTTAAAGCGGGTGGACCGGGTAGAAGTTATGTTAAAGCAGATGGCAAAGCTTCTGGCACAGAACACCAACTATGCAGCGTTGATCAGCGCTCCCCAGTATCATCGGAATAAGCTTAAATTTATTCAACTTTCAAAGGTTGACGAAGGAAAGCTTTTGGTGGTAATCGTAATCGAAGGCAATATCATTAAGAATACCATTATTCCTATTGATAAGGAACTAGATGACGAAGGGCTTTTAAATCTCAACATTCTTTTAAACAGTGCTTTAAACGGACTGTCTATAGAAGAAATTAATCTTGAAGTTATCAGCAGGCTGAAAGTGCAGGCCGGCCTTCACAGCGAGGTGGTTGACCGGGTGCTTACAGAGGTGGCAGCAGCCATTCGTGCAGACGATGAGGATTTGCAGATTTATACCAGCGGAGCTACCAATATTTTTAAATATCCGGAGATTAGCGAAGGAGATAAGGCCAGCAGGCTGATTGGTACTCTGGAACAAAAAGAATTTTTGCAGGAGCTGGTTGACGATGTTAACGATACAGAGGGGAATTCCGGAATTCAGGTTTATATTGGTGATGAAGCTCCATTTATGAATATGAAGGATTGCAGTATCGTAACAGCCAACTATGAGCTTGGAGAAGGGCTAAGAGGAACCATTGGAATCGTAGGCCCCAAGCGAATGGATTATGAGAAGGTTCTTAGTACTCTGCGTAATCTAATGACGCAGCTTGATGTCATATTGAAAAAAGATGAAAGGTAAAGGGAAAGAACATTGAGCATGGAAGATGTGAAAACAGAGGAAAAACTGGCAGATGAGGCTTTGAATCAGGAAGATGCCGTTTCCGCTGAAAAAGAGATAGAAGGCACAGAACCCACGGTAGAAGAAACTGGGCAGAATGAAGATAGCGGTGCAAAAAGTGATTCTGGAAAGAAAGGCTTCTTTGGTAAGAAAAAAGAAAAGCCTGATCCAAAAGATGAAAAGATTGAGGAGCTGACAGATCGTCTTCAAAGAAGCATGGCTGAATTTGATAACTTTAGAAAGAGAACAGAAAAAGAAAAGTCAGCTATGTTTGAAATCGGAGCAAAGGATATCGTTGAACGGATTCTTCCCGTTGTAGATAACTTTGAACGAGGCCTTGCAGCCATTCCAGAAGAGGAAAAGGATTCCGCATTTGCCGATGGAATGGAAAAGATCTACAGACAGCTTGTAAAAGCTCTGGAAGAAGCAGGCGTGAAACCAATCGAGGCAGTTGGCCAGCCATTTAATCCTGATTTCCACAATGCAGTGATGCATATAGAAGATGAGTCATTGGGAGAAAATGTGGTAGCACAGGAACTTTTAAAAGGTTATACCTACCGTGAAACTGTGGTAAGACATTCCATGGTGCAGGTAGCTAATTAAATAAATCATAAAATCAGAAAACATTATCATTTGTTTCATAAATAGGAGGAAAATACTATGGGCAAGATTATTGGAATTGACTTAGGTACAACAAATAGCTGTGTAGCCGTTATGGAAGGCGGTAAGCCAGTTGTAATCCCTAATAGCGAAGGAGTAAGAACAACTCCATCTATCGTAGCATTTACAAAGAACGGTGAAAGATTGGTAGGAGAACCTGCAAAACGTCAGGCAGTAACCAATGCAGACCGCACCATCTCTTCCATCAAGAGACATATGGGTACCGACTATAAGGTAACCATTGACGGCAAGAATTACAGCCCTCAGGAAATCTCAGCTATGATTTTACAGAAATTAAAAGCAGATGCAGAAGCTTACTTAGGTGAGAAGGTAACAGAAGCAGTTATTACAGTTCCTGCTTACTTTAACGATGCTCAGCGTCAGGCAACTAAGGATGCTGGTAAGATCGCAGGCCTTGATGTAAAACGTATCATCAACGAGCCAACAGCAGCAGCTCTGGCCTATGGTCTTGACAATGAGCATGAGCAGAAGATTATGGTATACGATTTAGGTGGCGGTACTTTCGACGTATCTGCAATTGAAATCGGTGATGGTGTTATTGAAGTACTCTCAACCAACGGTGATACCCGTTTAGGTGGTGATGATTTCGATAACCGCATTACACAGTGGATGGTTGACGAATTCAAAAAGGCAGAAGGCGTTGATTTATCTGGTGATAAGATGGCTATGCAGAGATTAAAAGAAGCAGCAGAGAAGGCAAAGAAAGAACTTTCTTCCTCTACTACTACAAATATCAACTTACCATTTATCACTGCAACTGCAGAAGGACCAAAGCATCTTGATATGAACTTAACAAGAGCTAAATTCGATGAACTTACTCTTGATTTAGTTGAGCGTACCGCAGTTCCAGTTCAGAGTGCCCTAAAGGATGCAGGTCTTACATCTGCTGAATTAGGAAAAGTACTTTTAGTTGGTGGTTCTACTCGTATGTTAGCAGCTCAGGAAAAAGTAAAACAGTTAACTGGCAAAGAACCTTCCAAATCTTTAAACCCAGACGAATGCGTTGCTATCGGTGCTAGTATCCAGGGTGGTAAGCTTGCAGGTGATGCAGGTGCAGGCGATATCCTTTTACTTGATGTTACACCACTTTCCTTATCCATCGAGACTATGGGTGGCGTAGCAACCAGACTGATTGAGAGAAATACTACAATTCCTACAAAGAAGAGCCAGGTATTCTCCACTGCAGCAGACAACCAGACCGCGGTTGATATCCATGTTGTACAGGGTGAGAGACAGTTTGCTAGAGACAACAAGACATTAGGCCAGTTCCGCCTTGATGGTATTCCACCAGCAAGAAGAGGTGTTCCTCAGGTCGAAGTTACTTTTGATATTGATGCCAATGGTATCGTTAACGTATCCGCAAAAGATTTAGGAACCGGTAAAGAACAGCACATCACCATTACTTCCGGCTCTAACATGTCTGATACTGATATTGATAAAGCAGTAAAAGAAGCGGCTGAGTATGAGGCACAGGATAAGAAGCGCAAGGAAGGCATTGATGCAAGAAATGACGCTGACTCCATGGTATTCCAGACAGAGAAAGCTCTTCAGGAAGTTGGAGATAAATTAGATGCCAATGATAAGGCTGTTGTAGAAGCAGATTTAAATGCATTAAAAGAAGCCATCAACAGAGCACCAATTGATGAGATGACAGATGCACAGATCGAAGATATTATGACAAATAAGGAAAAACTGATGACTGGTGCCCAGGCTTTATTTGCTAAGGTTTATGAGCAGGCCCAGGGCGGCGCTGCAGGCCCAGATATGGGTGCAGCAGGAGCAGATGCTTCCTATCAGGACAGTGATGTAGTTGACGGTGAATACAAAGAAGTGTAAACTAGTCTGGTCAGTTGACAGGGCTTGGGAAAAAGTGTTGTAGTGATACAGCACTTTTTCCGCAGGCATGAGTTTGAAAGGTAGACCTAAGATGGCAGAGAGTAAAAAAGATTATTATGAGATTCTTGGCGTTCCAAAAGATGCAGACGATGCAGCGCTTAAGAAAGCTTACAGAGCATTGGCTAAGAAATACCATCCAGATACGAATTCCGGAGATGCTGTGGCAGCAGAGAAGTTTAAGCAGGCTTCCGAAGCTTACAGTGTTTTAAGTGATCCTGATAAGAGACGCCAGTATGATCAGTTTGGATCTGCCGCATTTGATGGCAGTGGAGGAGCAGGCGGATTTGGCGGCTTTGATTTTAACGGTGCCGATATGGGAGATATCTTTGGAGATATTTTCGGAGACATCTTTGGCGGTGGCCGTTCCAGAGGCGGAGCCGGTTATAATGGCCCTGCAAGAGGTGCCAATGTCAGAACCAGTATTCGTATCACCTTTGAAGAGGCTATTTTTGGATGCGAAAAAGAAATTGAGATTAATTTCAAAGAAGAATGTAATTCCTGTCATGGAAGCGGTGCTAAGGCTGGAACAACGCCAGCAACCTGTACCAAGTGTAATGGAAAAGGTAAAATTATGTACACCCAGCAGTCCTTCTTTGGCCAGGTACAAAGTGTCCAGACTTGTCCAGATTGTAACGGAACTGGTAAAGTAATTAAGGATAAGTGTCCGGATTGCTATGGAACCGGATATATTACCAAAAGGAAAAAAGTCGGCGTTACCGTTCCACCAGGAATTGATAACGGTCAGTCCGTTCGTTTTGCAGGCAAAGGTGAGCCAGGAACCAACGGAGGAGAAAGAGGCGACCTTCTTGTGGAAGTGGTTGTATCCAATCACCCAATCTTTAAGCGTCAGGATACCAGCATCTTTTCAACCGTACCTATTTCCTTTGTAAATGCTACACTTGGTGGTACCATAAAGATTAAGACCGTTGATGGCGATATGGATTATGAAATCAAAGCCGGAACCCAGACCGATACGAAGGTACGTTTGAAAGGAAAGGGAGTTCCTTCCTTAAGAAACCGTGCGGTTCGAGGCGATCACTACGTAACATTAGTGGTTCAGGTACCAGAACGATTGACGGAAGCTCAAAAAGATGCCCTTAAGAATTTTGAAGCTGTGATGAACGGCACCACAGAGGGTGAAAAACCGAAAAAAAAGGGAATCTTTAAATAGGTTATTTCGGGGGTACATTTTAAAGGGGAAGGAAAATAATGAGAAAGATTCAGGGAAAGTTGGTACTTATTGCATGCTGCCTACTTCTTTCCGTGCTTTTTCCGGGGCGAGCTGCAGCTGATGAGACACAAGCAGTGAGAAAATTTCCAGGCTTTCATGGTTCCGGTACTGCGTTTTGGGGACCAATGGAAGGACCAGGTTCCTCCGACTGTTGGGACGACGATGAGGACGATGACGATGATGGCCCTAATAGCCGCAGTTATGAAAGAGGCTGGCGTTACAGTCCTGTAGGCTGGTGGTATCAGTATGGAGATGGCTCCTGGCCGTCAGATAGCTGGAAATACCTGGATGGCAGATGGTACCGGTTTGATCAGGGTGGCCATCTGCTTCTGGGCTGGTATGTTGACCCAAGAGGGGACCGGTACTATTTAAATCCAGTGGATGACGGAACCTTTGGCTCCATGAGGATTGGCTGGCAGATTGTTGATGGCAAAGCCTATTATTTTAATACCATGTCAGATGGATTGTTAGGAAAACTCTTAGTTAGTGCCGTGACTCCAGATGGATATTCGGTTGGAGCGGACGGTGTCTTAAAGCAGTAAAGAAGTTTTTATTGGATTGGGGAACACAAAAAGCAGAAGACAGATCTGAACTTGGATTAACTCCAGTTATCAGATCTGTCTTCTGCTTTTTGTGTTGCATGTTATGAAAATAGATTCTGCTTCGTTGTCAGGCGATCAGGCGGGTGTGATGGAGCGTAATGCATCAAGGAATTTCGTTTACTTGATATTTTTTTTGCCTTAGTTCCCGGAACGAAACAGAAGTCCTTTTCATCCGTTCTATTAGTTAATGCACTAGGTCGGTTTTTTATTGCATCTTTTTTTAAAAACTTTTAAAATATTTTTTTTGAGTCGTAAATTCTTCCATAAGTCCATGATTTTATAAGCTTGCAACGGATTTCATTGTATGTTATGATATCATGTGGTTTAGTTTTGACAAAAGAAAGGAAACCACAAATGTACCAATATCTAATCGTATGTCCCCTTGTTTTTCTTGCGGGATTTGTAGATTCCATTGCAGGCGGTGGCGGATTGATTTCCCTTCCGGCTTTTATGGCAGCAGGAATACCACCTCATTTTGCACTTGGAACCAATAAACTTAGTTCCACCTTAGGTACTGTTATTTCAACTGCCCGGTATGCAAAAAGTGGATTTATTCAAATTAAGCTGTCTTTGTTGTCTGCTCTTTGTGCAATCATAGGTTCTGTAATAGGAGCCCATTTATCATTGCTTGCCAGCGAACAGGTGTTAAAAGCCATGATGGTGGTGATTCTACCAGTCGTTGCATTTTATGTTTTCAAGAATAAAAATCTTGGTGATTCCAAGGAAGAACCGCTTTCAGAGAGAAAAACCCTTTACATTAGTATGGGCGCAGCGCTAGTCGTTGGTTGCTACGATGGATTTTATGGCCCTGGGACAGGCACTTTTTTACTGCTTCTCTTAACAGGCCTTGCAAAGATGAATGTTAGAAACGCTTCGGGAACCACGAAAGTAATCAATTTGTCATCAAACATAGCGGCACTGGTGACATTTTTAATAAATGGTAAGGTGATGATACCCCTTGGACTTGCAGCCGGTATTTTTTGTATCGCCGGTCATTATATTGGTTCTGGTCTTGTCTTGAAAAATGGGCTTAAGATCGTGCGCCCGGTGGTTTTTGTGGTGCTCCTTTGCCTGTTTGTGAAAATAATAAAAGGATAGGGAAATAAATATGAGATGGAAAAAATTTACACTCACTACAACGACGGAGGCTGTGGATTTAATCAGCAGTATGTTTGATGAGATAGGAATAGAAGGAATTGAAATCGAAGACAACACACCTCTTACGGAGGCTGAAACAAAGGGAATGTTTATCGATATTCTGCCTGAGCTCCCCCCGGATGAAGGGATTGCAAAGGTGAGCTTTTATCTCGATCCAGATTCTGATGTTAATATAGAAGAAATGTTAAAGCGTGTAGAGGAAGGCCTTGATGAGTTAGCTCTTTTCATTGATCTAGGTGCCCGCACCCTTGAAACCAGTGAAACAGAAGATAAAGACTGGATTAATAACTGGAAGCAGTATTTTAAACCATTTACAGTGGATGATATTTTAATCAAACCTACCTGGGAAGAGATTCCACAAGAACATAAGGATAAACTTCTAATAGAAATTGATCCTGGTACTGCTTTTGGTACAGGTCAGCATGAGACAACACAGCTTTGCATTCGTCAGCTCAAAAAATACGTAACTCCTGAAACCAAGATACTTGACGTAGGGACTGGCAGTGGTATTCTTGGAATCACTGCGTTAAAACTTGGGGCAAAAGAAGTATTTGGAACTGATCTTGATGAGAATGCCATTGTTGCAGTCAAAGAAAACATGGAAGCCAATGATATTGCTCCTGATAAGTTTAAAGTCTTAAAAGGGAATATTATTGATGATAAAGAAGTGAAAGCGGAAGTCGGATTTGAAGCCTACGATTTGGTAGTAGCCAATATCTTAGCTGATATTATTATTATGCTTCAAAAAGAAATTCCGGTTCATATGAAAAAAGGCGCTATTTTTATTACCTCCGGCATCATTAATATGAAAGAAGAAGCAGTAAAGAAAGCATTTGCTGAAAATGAAGCGTTTGAACTGGTAGAAATTACCTATCAGGGAGAATGGGTTTCCGTAACGGTGAGAAAAAAGTAGAAAGAGGGATCGAATGTATCACTTTTTTATCAATCAGGACCAGGTGGGAGAAGATCATATCACCATTCTTGGCCCTGATGTAAACCACATCAAAAACGTTTTGCGCATGGGTGCAGGAGAAGAAGTGCTAATAAGCAATGGCGTAGATAAAGACTACCTATGTGAAATCGTATCTGTGACTTCTAAGGAGGTCACGGCTAAGATTCTATCAATAGAAGAAGGCGGGAAAGAACTTCCAGCCAGGATTACCCTGTTTCAGGGACTTCCAAAAAGTGATAAGATGGAACTTATCATACAAAAGGCAGTAGAGCTTGGTGCTTATGAAATCGTCCCAGTAGAAACAAAACGTACTGTGGTGAAACTAGATAAGAAAAAGGAAGAATCAAAACTTCGCCGCTGGAATGCGGTTTCAGAAAGTGCTGCCAAGCAGTCCAAGCGGCTGATTGTGCCAGAAGTGACAGGTGTTATGACTTTAAAAGAAGCACTTGCTTTTGCAAAAGATTTTGATATTATCCTAATTCCTTATGAAAATGCCAAGGGCATGGAACGGACAAGGGAAGTATTCTCCCTCATAAAGCCAGGTATGAATGTAGGTGTTTTCATCGGACCGGAAGGCGGCTTTGAGGATTCCGAGATTACCCTTACAGAAAGCTTTGGAGCAAAGACGATTACACTTGGAAAGCGGATTTTACGGACAGAGACGGCTGGGTTATCCGTATTGTCTGTATTGTCTTATTTACTGGAACCATAGAAGAAGTTTCCTCGTCCCGGACCTGATCCGCTTGAAGAGGAATAGGAGTGAAACATAGATGGAAGTTTATTTTGACAACGCGGCGACCACTCAGGTGCTGGAGCCGGTAAAAGATATTGTGCTTAAGGTTATGACAGAGGATTATGGCAATCCGTCTTCCAAGCATAAAAAAGGAATGATAGCGGAGCAGTATATAAAAGAAGCGGCTGAAATTATTGCGGATACTTTAAAGGTTGCTCCAAAGGATATCTTGTTTACATCAGGCGGCTCTGAGTCCAACAATATGGCTTTGATTGAAGCTGCCATAGCCAATAAGCGGGCTGGGAATCACATCATAAGCACAGGGATTGAGCACCCGTCCGTATACAATCCTCTTGCTTACTTGGAAGAACTGGGATTTACGGTTACTTATCTGCCTGTGGACGCCAATGGAAACATCTCTTTAGAGGCACTGGAACAGGCCATACGTCCGGATACTATCTTAGTTTCTATTATGTATGTAAACAATGAGATTGGTACCGTAGCTCCTGTTGAAGCTATCTCTAAGGTGATAAAAAAGAAAAACCCCTCCACTATCTTTCACGTGGATGCCATACAGGCATACGGAAAGTTCGTCATTCGTCCAAAGCGCCAGGGGATCGATTTGATGTCAGTGAGTGCTCATAAGATTCACGGACCAAAAGGAATTGGTTTTTTATATATTGACCCTAAAGTTAAGATTCGTCCTCTGATTTACGGCGGGGGCCAGCAAAGAGGGTTAAGAGCTGGTACGGAGAATGTTCCAGGCGTTGCAGGCCTTGGAGTGGCAGCCAAATTCATGTATACAGACCATGAACAAAAGATGAGTGCCATTACAGATTTAAAGGATTATATGATAGATAGACTAAAAGAAATCGATGGAGTGACGATAAACAGTCTCAAAGGGGATTTATCAGCGCCTCAGATCGTCAGTGCCAGCTTCCTTGGGACACGCAGTGAAGTGCTCCTTCATGCGCTAGAGGATAAGGGTATTTACGTTTCTTCAGGCTCAGCTTGCTCCTCCAATCATCCAGGCGTTAGCGGAACCCTGGTTGGAATTGGTGTTAAGAAGGAACTTCTTGATTCCACCCTTAGATTCAGCTTTGGAGTCTTTAACACAAAAGAAGAAATCGATACTTGTATAGATACACTAAAGGAACTTCTTCCAATTCTCAGACGCTACCAGAGAGGTTAATGTTTGTCACTAGGAAGTTTTAAAAAGAAAGGACAACAGATGCAATATAAATCATTTTTAATTAAATACGCAGAAATAGGCGTAAAGGGAAAGAACCGTTACGTATTTGAAGATGCTCTTGTTACTCAGATTCGTCATTCCTTAAAGAGAGTGGACGGGAATTTTGAGGTATGTAAGGAATCAGGCAGAATTTATGCCACAGCAGAATCTGACTATGACTTTGATGAAGTGGTAGCAGCACTAAAACGCATTTTTGGAATCGCAGCCATTTGCCCTATGGTTCAGGTAGAGGATTTAGGCTATGAGGACTTGAAAAAACAGGTATTATCTTATGTCGATGAGTTTTACGAAGATAAAAATTTTACCTTTAAAGTGTATGCAAGAAGAGGAAATAAAAAGTATCCAGTCAACTCCGAACAGATCAACCGGGATCTTGGAGAAGTGATTTTACATGAATTCTCAGAGACAAAGGTTAATGTTCACAATCCAGATGTAATGCTTCACGTAGAAGTAAGAAATAAAATCAATATTTATTCCCATATCATCCCAGGACCAGGCGGTATGCCAGTAGGAACCAATGGAAAAGCCATGCTTCTCTTATCTGGTGGTATTGATAGCCCGGTAGCTGGCTACATGATTGCAAAGAGAGGCGTTAAGATCGACGCCGTTTATTTCCATGCACCGCCATATACCAGTGACCGTGCAAAGCAAAAGGTAGTTGATCTTGCAAAGCTTGTTTCCAGATATTCTGGCCCGATTCGCCTTCATATCGTAAACTTTACAGATATCCAGCTTTATATCTATGACAAGTGTCCTCATGAGGAGCTTACCATTATCATGAGACGTTATATGATGCGGATTGCAGAGAGCCTGGCAAAGGAAAGCGGAGCGTCTGCACTGATTACAGGAGAGAGCATTGGACAGGTAGCATCTCAGACCATGCAGTCCTTGATGGCAACCGATGCATCAGCCACCATGCCAGTCTTCCGTCCAGTCATTGGTTTTGACAAACAGGAAATCGTTAACGTATCAGAAAAAATTGGAACGTATGAGACCTCAGTTCTTCCTTATGAAGACTGCTGTACCATCTTTGTGGCAAAGCATCCGGTAACAAAGCCTAACTTAAAGATGATCGAGCGTTCTGAGGAGAATTTGGCAGAAAAGATTGATGAGTTAGTAGAGACTGCAATCAATACAGTAGAAAAAGTTTGGTGTTAGTGAAATGATAAAAAAAGGGGTCCGGCATCAAAGGCCGGGCCCTATTTTAAACCTGATTTTTTTATTCTACGATGTATGGAGCTAAAATGTTTAAGATTTCCTCAACATCGCTTTCGGAATGAATGTTTAAATCGATAGGTTTGGATAAATCCAGGCTGAAAATACCCATAATGGATTTGGCGTCGATCACATATCTGCCAGAAACGAGATCAAAATCGGTGTCAAATTTTGTTAAGTCATTTACGAAAGATTTTACTTTGTCGATTGAATTTAAAGATATACGAACTGTTTTCATGAGAAAACCTCCTTTAGTGAGCTCTTAATTTATATTGGGGATCGTCCCCTTTTCCCTTACATACTACTGGCATATTATGTAAAAGTCAATGGTAATTTTAGATGAAAAAAATCATAATAAAAGGATAATTTAGATAGGAGAAAATAAAATGAGAAAGGCAGCCCTGCATAACCTTGGTTGTAAGGTTAATTCATACGAAACAGAGGCCATGCAGCAGCTTCTGGAACATGCTGGATATGAGATTGTCCCATTTACAGAAGAGGCGGATGTTTACATTATAAATACATGTTCTGTTACCAACATTGCGGACAAAAAGTCCAGACAGATGCTGCACCGGGCCAAGAAAATGAACCCGGGCGCAGTGGTCGTTGCCGCTGGATGTTATGTTCAGGCAGCAGGAGAAGAATTAAAAAAAGATGAGGCCGTGGATTTGATTGTTGGCAATAATAAAAAGACGGAGCTGGTTACCATTCTCGATGATTATTTTTCAGACAAAGAGGATGAATTAGAGGAGACCGTTATCGATATCCGGGGAACAAGAGAATACGAAAGTCTTTCCATTGATAAGATCGCAGATCATACGAGAGCTTTTATTAAGATTCAGGATGGCTGCAATCAGTTTTGCAGCTACTGTATCATTCCTTATACCAGAGGACAGGTTCGAAGCCGTAAGCCAGAGGAAGTAGTAGAAGAGATTAAGCGTCTGACTGCCAGCGGTTTTAAGGAAATCGTATTAACTGGAATTCATCTAAGCTCCTACGGAAAAGATTTTCCAGTAGAGGAGAGAATTACTCTATTAGACCTGATCATTCAGATTCATGAAGTGGAAGGGCTTAAGAGAATTCGGTTAGGTTCTTTGGAGCCAAGAATCGTAACAGAAGAGTTTGCAGCCTCTTTATCAAAGCTGACTAAGATATGTCCTCACTTCCATTTATCCTTACAAAGTGGATGTGATGCCACATTAAAACGGATGAATCGTCATTACTCTGCAGAAGAATTTTATAACTGCTGTAATATTTTAAGAAAAGCATTTCTAAATCCGGCAATTACGACCGATGTGATCGTAGGCTTTCCGGGAGAGACAAAGGAAGAATATCAAACGACAAAAGAATACCTTGAAAAAGTTCGTTTTTATGAAATGCACGTATTTAAGTATTCCAAGAGAAATGGAACCAAGGCAGCTGAGATGACGGATCAGGTACAGGAATTTATAAAATCAGAGAGAAGCAACGAGCTTCTTACACTGGAAAAAGAGATGTCTCTTGCGTACCGAAAGTCTTATTTGGGCAGCAAAACCGAGGTTTTGATAGAAGAAGAGTTTGAATGCAATGGAATCAAATATATGATTGGTCATACGAGAGAATATGTAAAGGCAGCAGTACCTTATGAGGAAGGCTTAAAGGGCAAATTACTTGAGGGTACACTGACTGAAATGCTGACGGATGAAGTTGCATTATTAAATAATATGGGACAAATATAATTTTTATCTTGCCGAAACTATAATTATGGTTTAGAATATAATAGAACAGTTAAAGGACGTGAGAAACATGGGCGATATTCATAACACACAATTTTTCAAAGCAGTGCAGGAAAATAAATTGAACGTAAGCCAGGTACTGGAACAGGTTTATATTGCCCTCACAGAGAAGGGCTATAATCCGGTGAATCAGATCGTGGGTTACATTATGTCAGGAGATCCTACTTATATTACCAGCCATAAGAACGCCAGAAGTCTGATCATGAAAGTTGAACGTGATGAGATTCTGGAGGAATTGATGCGGGTATATATTGATACGATGTTAAAGTAACGACGTGGATAATCTTAAGTCTAGCTGTCAGATGAAGTGCAAGAGGCGGAGTTTGGCAGTGTGTTAGCGCTAGAGTCTGGTAACCCAGACTCTTTGTTCTATAGTTGGCTGCGCACCAGCTTTGTTTTGTTGCATAAATTTGACGTGGAGAAAAAAATATGAGAATCATGGGACTGGATTTTGGTTCTAGAACTGTCGGTGTCGCAGTTTCCGACCTCCTTGGTATAACAGCCCAGGGCGTGGAGACCATTACAAGAGAAGACGAAAACAAATTAAGAAAAACCTGTGCTCGAATTGAAGAATTGATTCGGGAATTTGAGATTGAAACCATAGTTTTGGGTTATCCTAAGAATATGAACAATACAATAGGCGACCGTGCTTTAAAAACAGAAGAATTTATGGAAATGTTAAAAAGACGGACCGGGCTTCCTGTCATCTTATGGGATGAGAGATTAACTACCCTGGCATCAGAACGCATCTTAATAGAAAGCGGCGTAAGACGGGAAAATAGAAAAGCTGTCATTGATAAAGTGGCGGCAGGACTTATATTACAAGGTTATCTGGACAGCTTAACAACAGGAGATAAAGAATGAACAACGAAGAAAAGAAAATCACCCTGACAACAGAAGAAGGGGATTGTGTTGATTTTTACGTTCTGGAAGAAACCAGAATTAGTAATATGAATTATCTGTTAGTGACTGATGCAGCAGATGAGGATGAAGAAGGTGAATGTTACATCTTAAAAGATTTATCAAAGCTAGATGAATCCGAGGCTTTGTATGAATTTGTGGAAGATGATAACGAGATAGATTATTTATTTAAAATATTTTCCGAACTGCTTGACGGAGCGGATGTAAATATCGAAAAATGATGGTGAGCAGATAGCATCCCCGAACACATCTACTGACAGAGGAGATCTTTGATCAGGTCAGTCTAGAGTGTTCGGTGATTTGGTTTGTGATGATCCTTTTTGCAGTCAATGACAAAGTGAGTGTTACGATAGAGGTGCCCGCTGTAATTTGGGGGCTTAAATTGTGAATCCTGACATCATCATGATAGGATATGAAGCCGGTGCGAAACGTATTTTCTTTTATAAGTGGCTTTTTGGATACCCTTGGGCAGGTTCTGAGGTATTACGGTGGAAAAGTGAAAAAGAATAGAGCGGAAAATGATAAAATGGAGGTAAAAGATTGAAGAAACAAGACAGCAACGCGAAAGTTAAAATTATTCCCCTAGGCGGAATGGAACAAATCGGTATGAATATCACTGCGTTTGAATGCGAAGACAGTATCATCGTCGTAGACTGCGGATTGGCATTCCCTACCGATGACATGCTTGGAATTGATTTGGTAATCCCAGACGTTTCTTATTTGAAGCAGAATATTGAAAAGGTGAAGGGATTTGTCATCACCCATGGTCATGAGGATCATATCGGTGCCCTTCCTTATATTTTAAAAGAGATCAATGTACCAGTTTATGGAACCAAACTGACTATTGGCCTGATTGACAACAAATTAAAAGAGCATAATCTTTTAAAGAACACAAAGAGAAAAGTAATCAAACACGGTCAGTCCATTAACCTTGGATGCTTCCGTATTGAATTTATCAAGACAAATCACAGTATTGCAGATGCGTCATCTCTTGCAATTTTCTCCCCAGCAGGAGTTATTTTACACACAGGCGATTTTAAGATTGATTATACTCCTGTATTTGGAGAAATTGCAGATCTTGAGCGCTTTGCAGAGCTTGGGAAAAAAGGAGTTCTGGCACTTTTATGCGATAGTACCAACGCAATGAGACCAGGCTTTACGGCATCTGAGAAGACGGTAGGCAAAACCTTTGATAATATATTTTCTGATCATAAGAACAATCGTATTATCGTGGCTACCTTTGCATCGAATGTGGACCGTGTGCAGCAGGCCATTAATTCCGCAGCCAAATACGGGCGTAAGGTAGTTGTCGAAGGACGAAGCATGGTAAATGTAATCGGCACTGCAAGTGAGCTTGGCTATATCAGTATCCCAGAGGGGACTTTAATAGATATAGACCAGCTAAAGAATTACCCAGACGAGCAGACTGTTCTTATTACCACAGGAAGCCAGGGAGAATCCATGGCAGCTCTTTCCCGAATGGCAAGCAGCACCCATAAAAAGGTTTCCATTAAGCCAAACGATGTTATTATATTAAGTTCTAACCCAATCCCGGGCAATGAGAAGGCTGTCTCCAAGGTAGTCAATGAGCTTTCCATGAAGGGAGCTGAGGTAATTACTGATGATACCCATGTATCAGGACATGCGTGTCAGGAAGAAATAAAGCTGATGTACGCACTGGTTCGCCCGAAGTATTCCATTCCAGTTCACGGTGAGTTCCGTCATCTTATGGCTCAGAGAAATCTGGTTCAATCCATGGGAATGCCAAAGGAAAATATCATCATGATGTCTTCCGGTGACGTGGTAGAATTATGCCAGGATTCCTGTAAGATTGTTGATCACGTACAGTCAGGTGCTATTTTAGTTGACGGACTTGGAGTTGGTGATGTAGGAAATATCGTATTAAGGGATAGACAAAATCTTGCGCAGAACGGAATCATTGTGGTGGTTCTTACTCTGGAGAAGTTTTCAAATCAGCTCTTAGCTGGACCAGACATTGTATCCCGTGGTTTTGTATATGTAAGAGAATCCGAGGATCTGATGGAAGAAGCCAGAAAGATTGTTAATGACGCAGTTCAGGATTGCCTGGATCGTAAGATTAATGACTGGGGTAAAATCAAGAACATTATCAGGGATAGCTTAAGTGATTTCCTTTGGAAGAGAATGAAACGTAATCCAATGATTCTTCCAATTATTATGGAAGTATAATCATAAGCTGAAATAACCGTACCTTTAACAAGAGAGGAATGGAAATTTATGAGCCGAACAACGAACGAGATCAATAAAGTAACAGGAGCGGTTATTGCCATATCCATAAGGCTTATCCTTCTGGCTCTTATTGTCCTTCTTCTTTATGAAGGAGTCACAAAGGGTTATGAATTCGGCCATGAAATTTTTTATGCGTCAGCGATGGAGGAAGAGCCTGGACGGGATATTGATATCACGGTGGAAAAGGGAACTACGATCGCAAGCATAGCAAAGCTTTTAAAGGAGAAAGGTCTGATTGCCAGCCCTTTCTCCGTGATGATACAGGCTGAGTTTTTTAACTATAAGGCAAATCCGGGAAGCTATACATTTAATACTTCCATGACCTCTAGGGATATCCTTCAGATGATGAATGAGAATACAGAGAAAAAGGAAGGCAAAGATGATAGTAAATGACCGAATTACAGAATATATCAAATCTCTGGAGCCAGAAGAGAGTGCCTTTATTTATAAGATTGGGAAAGAGGCAAGAGAGAATGGTGTTCCTGTCATAAGAGAAGAAACCGCAGCATTTTTAAAGACCATGACAGCGGCCATGAAACCAAAAGCTATTTTAGAGGTAGGAACGGCAGTTGGCTATTCCACCCTTTTGATGGCAGAAATAATGGGGCCTGACTGTCAGATTACAACCATTGAAAAATATGAAAAAAGGATTCCCATAGCCAGTCAGAATTTCAAAGAGGCAGGCAAAACAGATTGCATTACCTTGTTAGAAGGAGATGCGGGAGAGATATTAAAGGGGCTGACTGGCCCCTTTGACCTTGTCTTTATGGACGCGGCCAAAGGACAGTATTTAACCTGGCTGCCTCATATCCTTAAAGTGATGAGAGTTGGCGGTATGCTCATATCGGACAACGTGCTTCAGGATGGAGATATCATAGAGTCTAAGTATGCAGTGGAGCGCCGCAATCGTACCATTCACGGGCGGATGCGGGAATATCTTTACGAATTAAAGCATTCAGACAAGCTAATGACAACCATTGTACCTATCGGTGACGGTATGACCGTCAGCATTCGAATATAAAGAACCAAAGAAAGGAACTTCATGAGAAAGACGGAACTTTTAATCCCAGCAGGCAGCTTAGAGACATTAAAGACCGCGGTTGTTTACGGTGCAGACGCTGTTTATCTGGGAGGAGAAGCCTTCGGACTTCGTGCCAAGGCGAAAAATTTTACACAGGATGAGATAAGGCAGGGAATTGCCTTTGCCCACGAACATGGAGTCAAAGTATATATTACAGCGAATATTCTGGCTCATAACGACGATCTTACTGGAGTAGAGGAGTATTTTAAAGAATTAAAGGAAATACAGCCAGATGCTCTGATCATTTCAGACCCCGGTGTGTTTGCCATAGCAAAACGCATTATTCCTGATATGGAGATTCATATCAGTACTCAGGCCAATAACACCAATTATGGTACCTTTTTATTCTGGCAACAGCTTGGTGCCAAGCGTGTTGTTACTGCCAGAGAGCTTTCCCTTGCAGAGATTAAAGAGATCCGAAGCAAGATTCCAGAAGATTTAGAGATTGAAAGCTTTATCCATGGGGCTATGTGTATGTCTTATTCCGGTCGATGCTTACTCAGCAACTATATGACTGGAAGAGATGCAAATCAGGGAGCCTGTTCTCACCCTTGTCGTTGGAAATATTCCATCGTTGAGGAACAGCGACCAGGACAATATATGCCTGTATATGAAAATGAACGTGGAACCTATATCTTTAACTCCAAGGATCTGTGCATGATTGAATATATTCCCGAGATGATTGATGCAGGGATTGATAGCTTTAAGATTGAAGGACGTATGAAAACGGCTCTTTATGCAGCCACGGTGACTAGAACTTACCGGAAAGCAATCGATGATTATCAGAAAGATCCAAAGATCTATGAGGCAAATTTGGATTGGTATCGTTCTGAAATTGGAAAATGTACTTATCGGGAATTTACCACAGGTTTCTATTTTGGAAAACCAGATTCAACCACTCAGATTTATGAGAACAATACTTATGTAAAGAATTATACCTATCTTGGTACCGTGGAAGCGGTGGATGAGAGAGGATATGTAAGAATTGAACAAAAGAATAAGTTTTCAGTTGGTGAGACCATTGAGGTGATGAAGCCAGATGGACAAAACCTGGATGTAGTAGTCAAGGGAATTTACAATGAAGAGGGAGTTCCTCAAGAGAGTGCACCTCATTCCAGACAGATTCTTTTTGTAGACCTTGGTGAATCAATGGAACCATACGATATTTTAAGACGGAGTGAGATGTCTTAATTGTAAATAGGAGTGTGCAGAGTATGACGGAAAATCCGTAAACTCTGCACGTTTTTCTTTATAAAACCAGGTATCATGGGTGGCAGTTGTAGAAATGGCCATATTGTGGTATGCTATAAAAGAATTGTACCCAGAAATTACCTGTATTTAGAGGGGACAGAACGGAGGCTTGCCTATTATGTGGTTTTTATGGCTGATAGCAGTTTTATGTGTCATCTATTACATCATAATCGTTGCTTATTCGGGATTGTCTACTTCCTTTTCTCTTATCTGGCTATTGATAGCTGCATGTTGTATTTTATTCGGTGTGGGCTGGGATGCCTATATGAAGCAAAAGGACAAGGTACCGTTGTGGATTCCAGTTTCCATTGTCACCATATGTTGTACAGGAATCTTGGTATTTACTATCGTGGAGATATTAGTTTTCACCGGAGTTGCAGTCCGGGATACGTCAAAGCTTGACTATGTAATTGTCCTGGGAGCCAGGGTAAAGGAAGATGGAATCAGTAAATCCTTAAAAAATCGTTTGGATAGGGCCATTGATTATTTGGATGAAAATCCAGGAACCATTCTTGTTCTTTCAGGAGCAAAAGGAGAAGATGAGCCGGTCAGTGAGGCAGAAGCCATGAGAGACTATTTGGTCTTTAATGGTGTAAAGGAAACCCAGTTGATTTTAGAGGCTCGTTCTTACAGTACGGTTGAGAATATTGCATATAGCCGAGTGGCAATCGAAGAGGATCAGGAGAGAAAGAAAATAGAAAGTCAGGAGAGTCCAATTATCATGGAACCGGGAACTTATGTAGAGGTTACGGACAAACCCATTAAGATTGGTGTATTGACCAGCGATTTTCATGTGTTTCGCGCCCAGCAGATTGCTAGAAAGTGGGGAATACCAGATATCTATGGGATATCTTGCGGATCCGACCCGGTTTTATTTGTACACTTTTGCGTTAGAGAGTGTGTGGCGATATTAAAAGACAAATTAGTGGGTAACATGTAAGTAATACTGATTTTGCAGGAGGAACAAATAAAGAATGTATGATATGAAGAACTTAAACGCTTATGAGTTGGTAGAAGAAAAAGAAATCAAAGAAATCCAGGCAACAGGAAGTGTACTTCGTCATAAAAAAAGTGGAGCCAGAGTCTTTTTGGTATCCTGTGAGGATGATAATAAGGTATTTTCCATTGGATTTCGCACACCGCCCTCCGACAGCACCGGAGTGGCTCATATTTTAGAGCACAGCGTGCTCTGCGGCTCGGATAATTTTCCGGTAAAAGATCCTTTTGTGGAGCTGGTAAAAGGCTCCTTAAATACGTTCTTAAATGCCATGACTTATCCAGATAAGACAGTATATCCCGTGGCAAGCTGCAATGAGAAGGATTTTCAGAATTTAATGAATGTTTATATGGATGCAGTGCTTCATCCAAATATTTACAATGAGCCAAAGATTTTCATGCAAGAGGGATGGCATCATGAGATGGAAACTCCAGAATCAGACGTAATATACAACGGTGTTGTATATAATGAGATGAAGGGAGCATTTTCTTCTCCAGAAGAAGTGTTAGACCGTTTTACAAGAAAGGTTCTTTTCCCGGATAGCTGTTACGGGCAGGAATCAGGAGGGGATCCATCCTTTATTCCTGATCTGACCTATGACGGTTTTCTTGACTTTCACAGAAAGTATTATCATCCCTCCAACAGCTACATCTATCTCTATGGCGACATGGATATGGAAGAGAAGCTCAACTGGTTGGACAAAGAATATTTAAGTCATTATGATGTAGTATCCATTGATTCCAGGATCAAAAGTCAAAAAGCATTTGAAAAGCCGGTGGAGGCGGAGACTTTTTATTCCATTACAGAAGGGGAGTCTCTTGATAATGCCACTTACCTTTCCCTGAATACTGTTTTGGGAAACAACTTGGATAAGAAACATTATCTGGCATTTCAGATCCTGGAATATACCCTTCTTGATGCTCCAGGAGCGCCTCTGAAGCAGGCGTTAATTGATGCGGGCATTGGTCAGGATATCCTTGGAGGGTATGACAGTGGAATCTTGCAGCCATACTTTTCAATCGTGGCTAAGAATGCCAATTCCGACCAAAAGGGAGAGTTCTTAGCTATTATAAAAGGAACGTTAAGAAAGCTTGCGGATGAAGGAATTAACCGTAAGAGCTTAAAAGCAGGAATGAATTATTATGAATTCCGTTACCGCGAGGCAGATTACGGTTCCGCTCCTAAGGGACTTATGTATGGACTCCAGTGTATGGACAGCTGGCTTTATGATGGAGATCCTATGATGCACCTGGAATATCAGGACACCTTTGATTATTTAAAGAAAGTAGTGGATGAAGGTTATTTTGAAGAATTGATCCGGGAATACCTGCTGGATAATCCTTTTGAAGCTGTTTTAACCGTAAGTCCCAAAAAGAATCTGACAGCCGAAGAGGATGAGAAGACTGCCAAAAAGCTGGCAGCTTACAAAGCCTCCTTATCCAAAGAAGAGATTGCTCATCTTGTGGAGCAGACCCATGCCTTAAGGGAATACCAGGAAACACCGTCTGCTCAAGAAGACTTAGAAAAGATTCCTATGCTTTCTAGAGATGATATCACCAGAGAACCAGAAGAGATCATCTGGGCGGAGAAAGAAGAACATGGAGTAAAGGTGATCCACCACAACATGTTTACTTCAGGTATCGGGTATTTAAAGGTTTTATTTGATACCTCATCAGTTCCAACAGAGGATCTGGCTTATGTAGGATTTTTAAAATCTCTGCTGGGTTATGTGAATACAGAGAATTTCACATACAGCGACTTAACCAGTGAGATTCATCTAAACAGTGGTGGTGTGGGCTTTAGTGTCACCTCTTATCCAGACCTAAAAACCCCCGGTGAGTTTAAAGGATATTTTGTTGCAAGTGCCAGAGTCTTATATGATAAGATTGATTTTGGATTTTCCATACTTGCTGAGATTTTGACCCGCTCCATCCTTGACGATGAAAAGCGTTTAGGAGAAGTAATTAGTGAAACCAGATCCAGAGCCAGAATGAAGCTTGAAGGTGCCTGCCATTCGGCAGCAGTTGCCAGAGCCACATCCTATTTCTCCGCTACCTCAGCTTATAATGATATGACGGGTGGAATTGGATATTATGAATTCCTGGAACAACTGGAAACGGATTTTGCAAACGACAAGCAGGCCGTGATTAAGCGGTTTAAAGCGGTAATGGAGAAGTTATTTACCACAAAAAATATGCTGGTTAGCTATACCTCAGACGAAGAAGGTTACGCTGTACTTCCTGAGGCCATGAAACAGCTTACCTCTGTGCTTCCTGAAGGAGATGGTACCAGATACCCATTTGCATACCAAAAAGGAAATAGAAACGAAGGTTTTGCAACTGCTTCTCAGGTAAACTATGTAGCCAGATGCGGAAGCTTTTTGGATAGTGGATTAAAGTATACAGGAGCTTTGAAAATCTTAAAGGTAATCTTAAGCTATGATTATCTATGGATCAATATAAGGGTAAAGGGCGGCGCTTATGGCTGTATGAGCGGCTTTGGCCGTTCCGGGGAAGGGTATTTTGCTTCCTACCGCGACCCGAATTTAAGAGAAACCAACCAGATCTATGAAGGTGTGGTATCTTATTTAGAGAACTTCCAGGTAGAAGACAGAGATATGACCAAATATGTGATTGGAACTGTTAGTGACATGGATGTGCCTAATCCTCCATCAACCAAAGGAAACAGAGGCCTTTCCGCCTATTTATCCGGAGTTGACCAGGAGATGATGGCAAGAGAGAGAGAGGAAGTTTTAAATGCCACCCAGGAAGATATAAGAAAACTGGCACCTCTTGTAAAAGCCGTTCTTAACACCGGCAGTCTCTGTGTCATCGGCAATGAAGACAGAATCGCAGTGGATAAAGAGTTCTT
The DNA here is from genome assembly GCA_963528005.1 of uncultured Eubacteriales bacterium. Lineage (GTDB taxonomy): Bacteria > Bacillota > Clostridia > Lachnospirales > Lachnospiraceae > Lacrimispora. The sequence continues at coordinate 17,854 of CAURSM010000016.1, read as the reverse complement.
TTTAGAGACAAAGAACTTATTCCACTCATAACACAAAGGAGAACCATATGGAAACCAACTATAAATCAGGCTTTGTTACCCTGATCGGACGCCCAAACGTAGGTAAGTCCACCCTAATGAACCATTTGATTGGCCAGAAGATTGCAATTACCTCTGATAAGCCTCAGACGACAAGAAACCGGATCCAGACTGTTTATACGGATGAAAGGGGACAGATTATTTTTCTGGACACACCTGGCATTCATAAGGCCAAGAATAAGCTTGGGGAATATATGGTAAGCGTGGCAGAGCGCACCTTAAAAGAAGTGGATGTGATTTTATGGCTGGTAGAGCCAACCACCTTTATCGGTGCTGGCGAACGTCACATTGCGGAGCAGCTTTCCAATGTGAAGACTCCAGTCATCTTAGTCATTAATAAAATTGACACCATAAAGAATCAGGAGCAGATTCTCACATTCATTGATACCTATAAGGATATCTGTTCCTTTGCCGAAATCGTACCGGTTTCAGCTTTAAAGGATAAGAATACGGATCTAATGCTGGAACTGATCTACAAATACCTTCCTTATGGACCTCAGTACTACGATGAGGATACCGTAACAGATCAGCCGATGCGTCAGATTGCTGCAGAGCTTATCAGAGAAAAGACACTTCGTCTTCTAAAGGATGAGATTCCTCATGGAATCGCAGTAACCGTAGAGAAGATGAAAGAACGAGAGAATGGAATCATTGATCTGGAAGCCAACATCATCTGCGAGAGAGATTCCCATAAGGGAATTGTCATCGGCAAAGGCGGTGCCATGTTAAAGAGAATCGGCATTCAGGCCCGTAAGGAAATTGAGGATCTCATGGGAACAAAAGTGAATCTTCAGCTTTGGGTCAAGGTAAGAAAAGAATGGCGAGACAGTGAGATGTATATGAAGAATTACGGATACAATCAAAAAGATATCTAAAAGTGGTGGCAGGGATTGAAGGAAGTTGAAAAGCTGACGGGAATGGTGATAAAAGTTGCCCCCGTAGGAGAAATGGATAAGCGCCTTGTAATACTCACAAAGGAAAGAGGAAAGATTACTGCATTTGCCAGGGGGGCTAGAAGACCGGGCAATCAGTTGATGGGCATTTGCCGTCCCTTTGCCTTCGGACAGTTTTCGCTGTACGAAGGCAGGGATTCCTATTCCCTTCGTTCGGCGGATATTACCAATTATTTTGAAGATCTGGCTCTTGATATGGAAGGAACCTGTTATGGTTCTTATTTTCTTGAGCTGGTTGATTTTTATGCCCGGGAAAATGAGGACGCAACAGGACTTCTAAAACTCTTATACCAATCCGTCCGTGCGCTTTTAAAGCCAGCTCTGAAAAATGAACTGGTTCAGAGAGTGTTTGAGTTAAAAGCCATGGTTTTAAACGGAGAGTATACAGAAGCTCCTCCCCGGCCTGTGAGCGATTCAGCCAACTATGCCTGGGAGTATGTCATCGCTTCTCCAGCAGAACATCTTTATACCTTTACTCTGACAGATGAGGTATTGGAAGAATTTGGCCGTTGCGTGGAGATGAATAAAAAGCGTTTTATTGACAGAGAGTTTCATTCTCTGGAGATTTTACAGACCATGATGGAAATCAAAGTATTGAAATGAAAGGCAGCATTTGGTATAATGTTCGCATATGCTATGAGCAGTGCGGGTCGGGATATGAAAAAGATTTCGTTGTGCTTGCACATAAGAAATCTTTTTCGCGTCTTGATTCATAGGGCGAGTGCCTGCGAGCGGATGAAACCGTAGGCTTCGCCCGCTTCACTGCAGATTTAATGCAGGAGGAAGATGGATGAAAAAAAGGAAAGCGGCTCTGGCAGCTCTCATTGCCGCAGGGATGCTGACAGGTTGCCTAGGCAGATCTGGTGGAGGCGTCCTGAATGCGGAAAGCAGCAGGATATATGTAACAGGAACCGGAGGTCTTCAAACAGCAACAGTGGAAACCTATGAGCAACAGGATTATTACAATGCAGATGAGTTAAAAGCATATCTGGATGAAACAGCGTTGTCATACAATCAGGCCAATGGAGAAGGTGCAGTTAAACTGGAATCCTGCAGCATGGAAAAAGGCGTTGCAAGAATGGTATTCCAGTATAATTCCAGTAAAGATCTGGTGAATTTTGTCTCTCAGTATGAGGATAAGGATAATCAGGTGGATTCTTTTTCCTTTACCACGTTCTCGGAAGTATCAGGGAAGGCGGAATCAGAGGGAGTGGAGTTTTTAAAGGCTTCTGATGGAAAGAAAGCGGAAAAGAAAGCTTTGACAAGTAAGAGCGGGAGTCATGCAGTAGTGATAGAGGCGAAAAATCCTGTCACCATACAGACAGAAGGTAAGCTGTTATTTGTTTCAAAGAACGTTGTCATTAAGGATCAGCATACAGTACAGACGTCAGAGGGAAAAAATTACATCATTTTTAAATAAGAGAGGTTAAGATCATGGAAAAGACAATGGAAAAGATTGTGGGACTTGCAAAATCAAGGGGATTTGTTTATCCTGGTTCAGAGATTTACGGCGGTCTTGCTAATACATGGGATTACGGAAACTTAGGTGTTGAGCTTAAGAACAACGTAAAAAAGGCATGGTGGCTGAAGTTTATTCAGGAGAGTCCTTATAATGTGGGCGTTGACTGTGCTATTTTAATGAATTCCCAGACATGGATTGCATCTGGACATCTGGGCGGTTTCTCCGATCCACTTATGGACTGCAAGTCTTGCAAGGAGCGTTTCCGTGCAGATAAGATCATCGAAGATTACATGGCTGAGAAAAACATCACCATAGAAGGATCCGTAGATGCCTGGTCTCAGGAAGAGATGAAACAATACATTGATGATAACAATATCTGCTGTCCTAGCTGCGGCAAACATGATTTTACTGATATCCGTCAGTTCAACCTGATGTTTAAGACATTCCAGGGTGTAACTGAGGATGCAAAGAATACTGTATACTTAAGACCTGAGACGGCTCAGGGTATCTTTGTAAACTTTAAGAACGTACAGAGAACCTCAAGAAAGAAAATTCCATTTGGAATCGGACAGATCGGTAAATCTTTCCGTAACGAGATTACACCAGGTAACTTCACATTCCGTACCAGAGAGTTTGAACAGATGGAGCTGGAATTCTTCTGTGAGCCAGATACTGACTTAGAGTGGTTCTCCTATTGGAAAGAATTCTGCGTAAGCTGGTTGCAGAACCTTGGAATCAAGGAAGACGAGATGCGTGTAAGAGATCATGAAAAAGAAGAACTTTCTTTCTACAGCAAGGCAACCTCTGATATTGAATTCTTATTCCCATTTGGCTGGGGAGAGTTATGGGGAATTGCTGACAGAACGGATTACGATTTGACTCAGCATCAGAACACCTCCAACCAGGATCTTTCTTATTTTGATGATGAGAAGAAAGAACGCTATATTCCATATGTAATCGAGCCATCCCTTGGTGCTGACCGTGTGACTTTGGCATTCTTATGTGCCGCATACGATGAAGAAGAGATTGCAGAAGGCGATGTTCGTACCGTTCTTCGTTTCCATCCTGCCATTGCTCCGGTTAAGATCGGTGTGCTTCCTCTCTCTAAAAAGCTGAATGAAGGCGCAGAGAAGGTATTTGGTGAGCTTCGTCAGTACTACAACTGTGAGTTTGATGATAGAGGAAACATTGGTAAGCGTTACAGAAGACAGGATGAGATCGGAACTCCATTCTGCATTACCTATGATTTTGATTCCGAAGAAGATCACGCAGTAACTGTCCGTGACCGTGATACCATGGAACAGGTTCGAGTTCCAATTGCTGAATTAAAATCTTATTTTGAAGATAAATTCCGTTTCTAAGAATATAAAAGGTGCAGATTAAGGCGGGAAAGCCTTTTTCCTGCACCTTTTTCTTTCTTAGGGGATAAGGAGAATGGTATGATTTTGGAGAATCTGGCTAGAATGGATTCATTTACACATCAGGAGAAGGCAGCTGCCCGGTATATTCTTGACCATGTTGAGTTGATACAAAAGATGTCAGCGGAGGAGCTTGCAAAGGCTTCCTTTACCAGCAAGGCAACTGTGGTCAGACTATGTAAAAAGCTGGGGGTTGAGGGGTATCAGGAATTAAAATATAAGCTTGTTTCTGAGATGGTGGAAAACATTCGGGTGAACCAGCTATTAAGCAAAGAGCCGATCACGGAAAAAAGCAGCTACAATGATATTATAACGACACTTCCTAAGCTTTATGATAAGGCCATCACAGATACCAAGTTATGTATGGATAAGAATGTGATGCTAAGAATTGCAAATCGGATTCGTCAAACCGATCGTCTTGATATTTACGGAAGTGGAATCAGCTATATTCTGGCCCAGTCAGCAGCGTTTAAATTTTCCACTTTGGGTATGGAATGTACGGCTTATGAAAGCGTCAATGCCCATTATCTTGCGGCAAGGAAGAAGAAAAAGTCTGTTTCCTTCCTCATTACCTTTACCGGTGCCAATTTGGATATGATTGGAGTGGCCAGGTATCTAAAGGAAACCTCAGGAACCTATGTGGTAGGAATTGTAGGACGTCATAACGATGAGATCCGTAAGTGGTGCGATGAAATCGTAGAGATCCCTTCAAGAGATTCTCTTTTAAGCTTAAAGGTGGTCACATCCTTTACGGCAACCACGTATGTGCTTGATATATTCTTCTCCATGTTTCTCGCTCAAACCTATGAGGAACACGTAAAATCTTCTCTTGAAATGGTATGTCATGAATCCTTACGTACTGCCGTGGATTACTGGAGTTTAAAATAAAGATAGAAGCTTTGGACCGCTGTTTCAATAACAGCGGTTTTTTTGTGCGATTCCTGGAACTATGTTTCAATCTTTCCTTTTAATAATGATGGAATTGGGGATAATATGATAAAATATCAGAATCAAAAGAAAGGGGGCTATGGCCATGGATTATAAAAATTTAGCAAAAGAAATTTTAGAAAAAGTCGGCGGAGAAAGTAATATTTCAGGACTGACTCATTGTGCGACCAGGCTGCGTTTTAATTTAAAAGACGATACGAAAGCCCAGACTGAAGCTTTAAAAAAAGTGAATGGAGTTATGGGAGTCGTAAATAAAGGGGGCCAGTATCAGGTTGTCATTGGAAGCGATGTAGCCAATGTTTACCGACCAATCACAGAGCTTACCAACATAAGCAGTGAAGAGGGAGGAGCGCCCCAAAAGGATGATAAAAAGGTGATTGAAAAGCTGATTGATACCTTATCTGGTATCTTTACCCCTATTTTACCGGCAATTACTGCGGCTGGTATGATTAAGGCAGTATTATCACTTTTACTTGCTTTTGGTGCGGTGAGCAAAGAAGGATCTACCTATCAGGTACTTAACTTTATGGCTGACGCTGCATTTTATTTCCTTCCAATTCTTCTGGCCAGCTCAGCGGCTAAAAAGTTTCGATGTAATCCCTATCTGGCAATGATGCTTGGTGGAATTTTACTTCACCCCAATTTCGTATCAATGGTAACAGCATCAAAGGAGAGCCATGAGGCAATCCGGGTATTTATGATCCCGATTACCAATGCAAGTTATTCTTCTTCTGTATTGCCGATTATATTAATCGTGTGGTTTTTATCATATGTGGAACCAATTGCTGATCGAATCTCACCAAAGCCAATTAAGTTTTTCACGAAACCACTTATTTCTATTATAGTAACTGGTATTGTGGGACTGGTTGTCATCGGACCGATCGGAACCATCATCAGTAATTTAATCGCTTCCGGAGTTCATGCCTTAAACCAGTACGCAAGCTGGCTGGTACCGGCATTGGTTGGTACTTTAACTCCTCTTCTAGTCATGACAGGAACTCATTATGGACTTGTTCCTATCGGAATCAATAACCGTATGACCATTGGATACGATACCATAATCTATCCTGGAATGCTTGGTTCTAACGTAGCACAGGGCGGTGCAGCTTTGGCTGTTGCCTTTAAGAGCAAAAAATCTGAGATCAAACAGTTGGCATCCTCTGCTGGTATTACAGCCGTGTGCGGGATTACTGAGCCAGCGTTATATGGTGTAAACCTTCGCTATAAGACACCTCTTTATGCATCTATGTTAGGAGGCGGTGTTGGCGGATTTATTATGGGACTTTTAAATGTTAAGAATTATACCGGAGGTTCTCCAGGATTTTTAACGCTTCCAAGCTACTTGGGCGGAGATAGCTTAAATGATTTTTACTTTGCCTGCATGGGAGCAGTCATCAGTGTTGTGATCGCCTTTATTGCGTCCTACATTCTTTATAAGGACCCTGTAGAGGAAGTGGATCAGACCGTTAAAGCGGAAGATGTTAAGCCAGAAGAAGTAAAATCAGAAGAAGGTAAGCTAGCGCAGGCGAATGGTTCTGATATCACCATCATGTCTCCTTTAAAAGGAATTGCAGTGCCTTTAAGTCAGGTTGACGATCCTACCTTTGCGCAGGAGATTCTTGGAAAAGGAGTTGCCATTGAACCGGAAGATGGAAGAGTATTATCACCAGTCAATGGAACCATTCGCACCATATTTGAGACAGGCCATGCCGTTGGTCTTGAATCTGATGAAGGAGCAGAAGTACTGATTCATGTAGGTCTTGATACTGTAAATTTAAAAGGCAAATACTTCTCTGTAAAAATGAAAGACGGCGATAAGGTTAAAGTTGGCGACTGTATCTTAACATTCGATTTAGAAGCAATTAGAAAAGAAGGATACGATGTGGTAACTCCAATCATCATCTCCAATTACGGGAATTTTCAGTCCGTTGAGGCAGCAGCTTCAGGACCTGTAACCCCTGGTACACCGTTAATTACAATTCGATAGTGGAGGTTTCTATGCGATCTTTTCCAGATGAATTTTTATGGGGTGGAGCCGTTGCTGCGAATCAGTGTGAGGGAGCTTACAATGAGGGAGGCAAAGGGCTTTCCGTACAGGACGTACTGCCAGGAGGTCTTCGGGGAGAACGTACCCCGGAACCCACGGAGGACAACTTAAAGTTAGAGGGGATTGACTTTTACCATCGGTATAAAGAAGACATAAGCTTATTTGCAGAGATGGGATTTAAGGTATTTCGTACCTCCATCGCCTGGTCACGGATCTTCCCGAAAGGAGATGAAGAGTCTCCAAATGAAGAGGGCCTAAAGTATTATGACGATCTCTTTGATGAATGCTTAAAACATGGCATCGAACCTTTGGTAACTATATCTCATTATGAAACACCTCTTTGGCTGGCCGAGCAATACGATGGCTGGAGAAGCAGAAAGCTGATTGGGTTCTTTGAGAGATACGTAAGAACCATATTTAGCAGATACGGTAAAAAAGTGAAATACTGGCTGACCTTTAATGAAATCAATTCCCTGATTCACGCTCCTTTTATGAGCGGGGGTATAATGACACCCAAGGATCAGCTTACGGAACAGGATCTCTATCAGGCCGTGCATCATGAACTGGTAGCCAGTGCTCTTGCAGTTAAAATCGGACATGAGCTTATGCCAGGTGCCAAGATCGGATGCATGATTCTTGGAATCACAGTGTATCCTTTGACACCAGATCCAAAGGATATCATTGCGGCCATGGAAAAGGACAGAGAAACCATGTTATTTGCGGATATTCATGCCAGAGGGTATTATCCTAGATATCTGCTTAATTACTTTGAAGAGCATGGAATCCAGATTCATATGGAACCAGAAGATCAGGAACTATTAAAGAATGTAGTTGATTTCATTTCCTTTAGCTACTATTCCAGTATTTGTGAAACCGTTCATACGGAACTTGCGACTTCTACTGGAGGAAACTTATCCAGAGGATATAAAAATCCATATCTGAAAGCCTCTGATTGGGGTTGGCAGATTGATCCCATGGGACTACGCTATACTCTAAATAAACTGTATGACCGGTATCAGCTCCCCTTGTTCATCGTAGAAAATGGACTTGGGGCAGCAGATGAGCTGGTGACCTTAGATTCCGGAGAAAAAACGGTATTAGATGACTACCGGATTGAATATCTAAAGGAGCATTTAAAACAGCTTAAGGAGGCCATACACGATGGCGTCGAGGTAATGGGTTATACATCATGGGGGTGCATTGACTTAGTAAGCGCTTCCACGGCTGAAATGAAAAAACGTTACGGCTATATCTATGTAGACCGAAACGATGACGGTACCGGAACAGGGAATCGTTATAAAAAGAAATCATTTTGGTGGTACAAAGAAGTCATTGAATCAAACGGAGCATCCATCTAATTGGTGGGTGAATCGGGGCAGCTGGTTCTATCTTTTCCAGTTTCTTCCTTTCGGAAGGACTGGATAAGGTGGCACTGGCTGTCCTTTTTTGTGTAAATTGTCCGATGAGTACAAGGGAAATGACAAAAAAATGGAATCTGTTTGCAGTTTTATGGAAATGTGGTACAATAATTGTATGACATCGTTATCACTTGATGAAAGATAGGAAGAAAGAGGGGGCAATTGTATGGCAGAGGTTTCCAGAGTCCCGATTGTGCAGCAGGTCGTAAATAGTATGAAAGATTATGTTGCATCTGACGGAATAGAGGTCGGACAAAAATTACCTACAGAAAAGGAATGGTGTGAGAATCTATCCGTTGGCCGCGGTACGGTTCGGGAAGCATTCCGTATTCTTGAAGCCAGAGGGCTGGTTGAGATAAAGCCTGGACGGGGAGCATTCTTAGTAAGCAAAAAAGAACTTGGACAAGAAGAACTGGCAGAGTGGTTTCTACAAAATGAGGTGGAATTAAAAGATTATATTGAAGTGAGAAGTGCAGTGGAACCTTTGTGCGCTAGGTTGATTGCGAGGCGTGCCTCAGATTCAGAGCTGGAGCAATTAGAGCGGGTTCATCAGCGTTTCATTCGGGCTGTGGAAGAGGAAGACATCGCTGGAATGGCAAAGTATGATGAGCGGTTTCATAAGCATATTGTGGAATGCAGCCGTAATAAGATGCTGATTTTTATTTGCAAAAAAATCGATGAATGCATCAGAGATTTCCGTCTAAAGACATTTCAGGTACCCCAAAATGCCCTCAATGCCATAAAAGCGCATCAGGATATAGTAGATGCTATAAAAGCAAGAGATGAGGAAGTAGCTGAACTTTATGCAAAACGACATATCTCTTTGATTAATATTGATATGGATGTAATCATAAAGCGTTAATCAGATCCAGCAATCGGACAGAAAAAAGTCCATATTGCTATGGATTGTATGATAGAGATGAAATAATAGAAAAAATATAGGAACCGAAAGCCGGGGGAAGAAGCTTTTCGGTTCTTTTTGTTTGCAAAAATATAGGGTGATTGTGTAATGTGCATATATTTTAAATTATGATTGACAAAAATTAAGTAAAGATGTATTATGAGGATGCTGATATTGTATGACAGCATACAATAATACATACCCGGGAACGTATTGAGAATGATATCATACAATATAGTTGGCAATAGTGACAAAAAATAGGGGATAAACACAGGGGATATAAAACAATATACCATGTGCTTACAAATGTTGAGAGGTGGATTATTATGAGAAGAATTGCAGCAATCGCTTTATCTGTTCTTATGGCATTTTCTTTGTCGGCTTGTGGAACTGCAGAAAAAGAAACAAAAGTATCAGCAGAAGCAGCAGCCACGACGGCTGTAACAGAAGCAGGAAAAGTAGCGGAAACAAAGGAAAGCAAACCAATTAAGATTGGTGTATCCGCACCAGATCTTACCAATGTATTCTTTATTCAGATTAAGGATGCTATGCAGAAAGCTTTAACAGGTCCAAACGATGAACTGATCATACAGGACGCTGCTGGAGATCAGAACAAACAGATGAATGATGTTGCTGATATGATCAATCAGGGGTGTGACGTGATTTGCATTTCAGCCATCAATTCAGAAGGGGTAAGGGCAACTCTTGAAGCTTGTAAGGAAGCTGGAATTCCAGTTATCGCATTCAACACTTCCGTAAAGAATCCTGAATTGGTTCAGTGTACCGTTGTATCTGATAACAAAGCCGCTGGTAAGCTTTGTGCAGAGGCTCTGGCAAAAGCTTTAGATGGAAAAGGCAAAGTAGTAGAAATTACATACAGCATTACAGAAGTATGCTATGACCGTCAGATTGGATTTGAAGAAGAATTAAAAAAATATCCTGACATTCAGATCATTCAGGCAAAGGATGTAGAGAAGCCAAAGTCTGATTACTCCCAGCCAATCATGATCGATTTTATCAACGCAAATCCAGTGATTGACGGTGTTTTCACCATTAACGATCCAACAGCCAGAGGAGCTATTGCAGCACTTAAGGAAGCTGGCAGATTAGAAAATACCAAAGTAGTTTCCATTGATGGTTCTGATGAAGGCAAAGGCTTTATCCGTTCTGGGGAAATGGTTGCCTCTGCCGCACAGGATCCAGAAGGAATTGGTACTATGTGTATTGAAACTGCATACAGCCTCCTTACCGGAAAGACCATTGAAGAGAAGGTAGTGGTACCAATGTCTATTATCACAAAGGATAATGTGGACAAATAATCCGTAATAGGTGTGACTTGAGGTAAGAATGCAGAATGGGAGTGAAAAACATGTCAGTGGAATATGTTTTCGAAATGAAAGATATTACCAAGGCGTTTGGCCGCAATGTTGTACTTGACGGAGTAAGTATCTCCATAAGGCCCGGTGAAGTCCGGGCCCTTATGGGAGAAAACGGCGCAGGAAAATCGACTTTGGTGAAAATTCTTGGAGGTATTTTCAGCGCAGATTCAGGTACTGTATTCATGAAAGGCAAAGAAGCAGTCATACGAAATGTGGACGATGCCAGAAGGTACGGAGTCAGCTTCATTCATCAGGAGATTACCAATGTCCCTGAGATGACCATAGCAGAAAATATTTTCCTGGGGAGAGAGCCTAAAAACCATTTCAAGATGGTGGATTATAAAAAGATGAAGCAGGAAGCACAAATTGCGCTAGATGAATTAGGACTTATGCTAGATGCTGGTATGCTGATTCGTGGATTATCTGTAGCACAGCAGCAAATGATTGAGATAGCAAGAGCCGTGAATGAAGGAGCAAAAATCCTGATTCTCGATGAGCCTACTGCTTCTTTATCCCACAGCGAGACAGAGAACTTATTTGTACAGATTGAACGTCTTAAGAAGTCTGGTGTGGCCATGATTTATATTTCTCATCGTATGGAAGAAACCTTTAACGTCTGTGATTCCGTAACGGTCCTCAGGGATGGCAAGTTTATTGGAACCAGAAATACAGATGAGACCACAGAAAATGAACTGATTAGTATGATGGTGGGCCGGGAATTTAACAACATCTATGGGAATAAGCGGGTGGTTGGCGGCGATGTCATCATGGAAGTTAAGAACTTGACCACGCATAAGGTATCCAATATCAGTTTTACCTTAAAAAGAGGAGAAATTCTTGGATTTTCCGGTCTGGTTGGAGCAGGAAGAACGGAGCTTGCCCTTGCCTTATTTGGAATCGATACCATACAATCTGGTGAGGTGTGGCTGGAAGGAAAGAAACTTTCCATCACGAAGCCAAGAGATGCCATAAGCGCAGGAATCGCCCTGGTTCCAGAAGAGCGTAAAGAACAGGGATTGTTCTTAGAGCACAGCATAGGAACAAATCTAACCTTCCAGGTGCTTTTTGAATTTATCAATCATTTGAGAGTGGATAGAAAGAAAGAGTCAGAGATTGTAGATGAGTTTAAGCAGAAGCTTTCCATTAAGATGGCTTCCACCGAACAGTTGGCAGGAGAGCTTTCCGGAGGAAACCAGCAGAAAATTGTTATCTCTAAGTGGCTGGCTGCAAAACCCAAGGTGTTAATTCTTGATGAACCCACCAGGGGCATTGATGTAGGTGCAAAGGCTGAGATTTATAAGCTGATGCACACACTGGCGGGAGAAGGGGTTTCTATCATAATGATATCTTCGGAGCTTCCTGAGATTATCAACAACTCAAGCCGGATTGCAATTATGCGGGAAGGCTGTCTGGCAGGGGTCCTGGATCAGCAGGAAACAGAAATTTCCCAGGAGACCATCATGTCATATGCAGTAGGAGGAGAACATTCAGTATGTTAAACAGGAAAAATCAAGCAGAGACATCTCAGTTAAAGGCACCGAGCCTTTGGGTTACCAATCCATTTTTCATCTGGCTGAAACGGAATATGGCAGCCATGATTGCATTGGTATTCCTGTGTATCGTATTATCCATATCCACAGAGACCTTTCTTGTTAAAAATAACTTATTCAGCGTATTACGTCAGGTCTGTGTCAATTGTTTCATTGCTTTTGGTATTACCTGTGTCTTAATCTGCGGAGGCATTGACTTATCTGTTGGTTCCGTGGTTGCGGCGGCAGGCGTAATTGCAGTTCGGTGTGGCAATGCAGGTCTTCCCTTAATCGTTTGTATCTTAGTTCCTCTGATATTTGGAGCAGTCATTGGATTTTTCAACGGATTTGTCATATCCCATACCACACTTCCGGCCTTTATCGTAACCCTTTCCACTCAGATTATCGTTCGTGGAATCAGTTACATATTAACGGGAGGTCAGCCGGCCCAGTCAAACAACGAAGTGTTTAACAACATGGGCGTGGGTAGTGTTTTTGGAATTCCCATACCGGTAGTGTTCGTAATTGGAGCTTTTATCATCCTTTATTTCATTATGAACCGTACATCCTTTGGCCGCCACGTGTATGCTACTGGAGGAAATAAAGAAGCGGCAAGATACGCAGGCGTAGATACCAAATGGATTCAGGTAAGAGTATTTGTCATCAGTGGAGTGATGGCGGCCCTTGCAGGCATTGTGTTAGCAGCAAGACTATATTCTGGACAGCCATCTGTAGGAGAAGGGTTTGAGCGTGACGCCATTGCAGCTTCCGTTCTTGGAGGTACCAGCTTTAACGGTGGTATCGGTACTTTGGGCGGTACCATGGTAGGGGTACTGATTATCGGAGTATTAAACAATGGAATGAATCTGCTTAAAATAAACAGCTATTGGCAGTTTGTAGTAAAGGGAATTGTTATTCTTGGAGCAGTATACGTAGATTACTTAAAAAAGAGAGGATCGCTTAAAAAGTGATCGTTCATAAATAAGACGGAGGCACAATTACATGATGGACTTAATGGAGTTAAAGAAAAAATGCAGTGATATGCGAAAAGATATCATTAATATGACGGCTGACGCGGCCAGTGGTCATCCAGGCGGTTCTTTATCCGCAGTAGAGATAATGGCAGCGTTGTTTTACACCCAGATGAGGATTGATCCCAAAGATCCAGACAACGAAGACCGTGACCGTTTCGTGTTAAGCAAAGGGCATGCAGCTCCCTGTTACTATGCAGTATTAGGAGAGATGGGATTTTTTGATAAATCAGAATTTAAGAATTTCAGACAGCTCCACAGTATCTTACAGGGGCATCCGGATGCAAAAAAGGTTCCAGGAATTGATGCGTCAACTGGTTCTTTGGGTCAGGGAATCTCAATTGCAGTTGGAATGGCTCTTGGAGCAAAGGCTCAGAAAAAGGACACTAAAGTTTATACCCTTTTGGGAGATGGAGAGCTGCAGGAAGGTCAGGTTTGGGAAGCATGCATGGCAGCAGCCAACTATCGATTGGATAACCTCACTATTATTATAGATAACAACGGTCTTCAAATCGACGGAAGCAACGATCAGGTCATGTCCCTTGGCGATCTTCATTCTAAATTTAAGGCATTTGGCTTTCAGGTTTTGGAGCTTCCAGATGGAAATAATTTAGAAGAGGTGCTTGCGGCTTTTTCCATCAGTACCATGGAAGGAAAGCCAAAATGCATTCTGGCTCATACCGTAAAAGGAAAAGGCATTTCCTTTATGGAAAACCAGGTTGGCTGGCATGGAAAGGCACCAAGTGAAGACGAGAGACAAAAGGCATTAAAGGAACTGGAGGGTTAAGACATGAGGGAATATAAGGCAATTAGAGTGGCATACGGGGAAGCTTTGGCGGAACTTGGAAAAGCAAATGAAAAGGTAGTGGTTATGGATGCAGATCTTGCCCATGCCACCATGACCGCAACGTTTGCAGAGAAGTTTCCAGAACGGTTTTTCAATGCAGGAATCGCAGAAGCCAATATGGTGGATATGAGTGCAGGACTTTCTACCATGGGATACATACCATTTTGCAGCACCTTTGCCATCTTTGGTGCAGGACGTGCCTATGAGCAGGTGAGAAACGGCGTAGCATATCCAAATTTCAATGTAAAGCTAGGCATGACACATTCTGGAATTACCCTTGGAGAAGATGGTGGAAGCCATCAGGCCATTGAAGATCTGGCCCTCATGCGTGTCATTCCAGGAATGACGGTTGTGGTTCCATGTGATGCAAGTGAGACCCACCGTGCGGTAAATGCAGTGGCAGAGATGAAAGGACCGGCTTATCTGCGTCTGGCCAGACTTCCAAGCCCTGTATTTGAAGAGGAGATGCCTTTTGTTATCGGGAAAGCCAATGTATTAAAAGAAGGCACGGATGCAGTTGTATTTGCCTGTGGCATCATGGTCTCTACAGCCCTTGAGTGTGCAAAGAAGCTTGAGGCGGAAGGAAAATCCGTTGCAGTGGTCAATATGCATACCATTAAGCCAATTGATAAAGAATGCATCTTGACATTTGCGTCAAAATGCAGCAAAGTAATAACTATAGAGGAACACAGCACCATCGGCGGACTTGGCGATGCAGTTGGTGACGTTCTTCTTGAAAATACGAGTCATGTCACATTTAAAAAGATTGGTGTTCAGGACCGGTTTGGACAATCTGGGAAACCAGAAGAACTTTTGGAAGAATACGGGCTGAGCGAAAATCAGGTATATCATCAGATAAAAGGAGTGTTGGAAGCATGAGAATTGCATTAATTAACGAGAACAGCCAGGCGGCTAAAAATGAATTGATCTATAACAGCTTAAAAAAAGTAGCAGATGTAAAAGGCTATGAAGTGGATAACTATGGAATGTATTCCTCAGAGGATGCATGTTCCCTTACTTATGTACAAAACGGAATTCTTGCAGCTATCCTTTTAAATTCCGGTGCGGCCGATTATGTAATAACCGGATGCGGAACTGGAGAAGGTGCTATGCTGGCATTAAATAGTTTTCCAGGGGTAATCTGCGGCCACGTATGTGATCCAAGTGATGGATATATGTTTGCACAGATTAACGACGGCAATGCCATCGCAATGCCTTTTGCAAAAGGTTTTGGCTGGGGAGCGGAGTTAAACCTGGAATATACCTTTGAGAAATTATTCTCAGAAGCCAGCGGCCAGGGATATCCAAGAGAACGTGCAATCCCAGAACAGAGAAATAAAAAAATCTTAGATGTAGTAAGAGAAAATAATTTAAAAGATATCTTAACCTGTTTAAAAGGACTGGATGAAGAGCTTGTGAAAGGTTCCATCGGTGGTGAAAAGTTTCAGGAGCTGTTCTTTGCAAACTGTAAGGACGAAAAGATCGCAGAGTATGTAAAGAGTTTGCTGGCTTAGGAGGCTTGTCATGCTAAAGAACAAACCATCAGGAATTGCCCATGTGGCAATTCCTACCGATGACCCGGAGGCAACAAAAGCATTTTATGAGAATCTGGGATTTACCAGGCTGGTAGATGGAGGCGTAAGGGGAATGCTTCAGTGTGGAACCTGCGTCATAGAATTTTACCCCAGACGTCAGGATGAAAAGCCCATCGGCAATATCGATCACATTGCCATGACCTGCGAAAATCTTGAGGAAGCCTATGATGAGATTGTATCACAGGGACATACCCTGATATCTAACGGCATTGAATCCAATGAGATGTTTTCACCTCGCACCAACCGCTTCTTTCTCTTTTTAGGACCCAGTGGGGAAAAGATTGAATTCTGCAAGATAAGCTAGTACATAGAAAAAACATACAAAGGAGAATTGCCATGAGATTTTTTGTAGATACAGCAAATACAGAAGATGTAAGAAAAGCAAGTGACATGGGTATTATCTGTGGTGTTACCACTAACCCATCTCTGATTGCCAAAGAAGGCCGTGATTTTAATGAAGTCATCAAAGAGATCACATCCATTGTTGACGGACCAATCAGCGGAGAGGTAAAGGCTTCCACGGAAGAAGCACAAGGAATGATCGCAGAGGGAAGAGAGATAGCTGCCATTCATCCAAACATGGTAGTGAAGATCCCTATGACCACAGAAGGGTTAAAAGCCGTAAAGGTACTGACTGCAGAGGGAATTAAAACCAATGTAACTTTGGTGTTTTCCGCAGCTCAGGCGCTGTTAGCTGCAAGAGCAGGAGCCACTTATGTTTCTCCGTTCCTTGGTCGTCTTGATGATATTTCCATGCCAGGAATAGATTTGATTTGTGACATTGCAGATATCTTTGAAATCCATGGAATTGAGACAGAAATCATTGCAGCAAGCATTCGCAATCCAATCCATATTATTGATTGCGCAAAGGCAGGAGCGGACATTGCAACGGTTCCTTTTGGCGTACTGATGCAGATGGCAAAGCATCCTTTAACCGATCAGGGAATTGAAAAATTCCGTGCAGACGAGAAGGAAGCATTTGGAAATTAAGATAGAATGAAACCAGAGCTTTGGAAGATGAAATGAATTGTCTTTCAATGCTCTGGTTTTTTGATAATCCCATCTTTTTGCCCCTAAGCCAACACCTGGAGGAAATTACATATTACACGTGACGAGAATGAGTATTCGTTGACCTAGTTCAAATTTAATGATAAAATTAATTTGGTTTTAATTAAAATTAAGTAAAGAAGCAGGTAGTTTAAATGGGAAAAAAGGTTACATTGCAGATGATTGCCCAACGTGCCGGTGTTAGTGTGGTAACAGTATCCAATGTACTATCAGGAAAAAAGGGAGCCAGTGACCAGGTACGCAATCTGATTTTAGCACTGGCAGAAGAGACTGGATATCAAAAAAGTGCATTGAAAGAAAAGGAAAAAGGGCGGGCGTATCGTTTCGGAGTTCTGATTGCAGAACGCTATGTAAAAGAATATTTATCATTTTATATGCATATATACAAAGAAATTGCGCAGGAGGCGGCAAAACATAATTCTCTTACGATTATGGAGGTAATTGATGAAGCACAGGAGAGTACGGCGGATCAGGTTTATAGATTTGCAGATGAGGAGATAGATGGACTATTAATAATTGGTGAGATGTCTCCTTTGTTTGTAGATAGAGTGAGAGAAAGTGCACACGTACCTGTCGTCGGTGTGGATTTTTATGATGTGGATAAGGATATGGACTTTATTATATCCGATAGTTTCAGGGGAATGCAAAAGGCTACGGAGCGATTGATTCAATTCGGCCACAGGGATATTGTATTTGTGGGGACGCCAACAGCGACAAACAGTATTATGGACCGGTATATGGGGTATTGCAAAGCACTTTTATTAAATCATATTGACAATACCAGCCTGATCTGTGATCGAAGCGAGGATGGATACAGCTCTGAAATTGAATTCCAGCTTCCTTTAAAGCTGCCTTCGGCATTTGTATGCAATTGTGAAAGAACCACTGGTATTTTAATTGAAAAGCTTCGGGAAAGAGGAGTGAGAATTCCGGAAGATGTTTCAATTGTGGCATTTGACCGATTCCTTGACGAGTATCCAGAAGAGCTGGAAGTGACAACCTATGAAATTGATGAGAATGCTCTGGCCAGGATCAGCGTTACCATACTTATAAAGAGAATTTCAGGAAAAGGCAAACCTACTGGAATCAGAATGGTGAACGGTGCTTTAAAAGATGGAAACACAGTTAAAAGGAAGGGGTGTGTAGACCTTTGGCAGGATCAGTGAAATTAAAAGATATT
>CAURSM010000015.1:0-149249 GCA_963528005.1 uncultured Eubacteriales bacterium | reverse complement strand
ATGCTTCTTTTGGTACAGAACTCACTACTACACCATGTTCCATCTGCTTTTCTATGACCTTGATTCTCTCAATGAGGGAATCTAAGTTCTGTTCCATCTGAGGTCTGGTAAGCTTTATAAGAGCGACCTCAATGAGTACTCTCTTTTGAGAAGCATACCTAAGTTGGTTTGACAGATCGGAAAATATCCGAATGTAACGAAGCAGGGTTTCCTGATCTACCCGATTGCTATCCGCTTTTAATAGGCTCTGGTTTTCCGTTGACATATCAAGCAGGTTATCTGCATCATCTACGGATTTTAAAATGAGAAGATTTCTCAAATACCAGATAAAGTCTACGACGAACTGGCCTAGCTCTCTTCCCTGGATTACCATCTCCTCAAGACAGGTGATGCAATCCTTTGTCCGGTTCTCGGTAACCGCACCAAACAGAGTTCCAAATACAGTGATATCCACAGCTCCCAGGACATCCAGAACATTGTCATAAGTAAGCATCTCTCCATAATGGAAGGCAATGCACTGGTCAAGGAGACTTAACGCATCTCTTAAGGCGCCGTCAGCCGCTTTTGCGATATAGGTTATAGCTTTATCTTCTACCTGTATCTGTTCTGCGGCAATTAATTCCTTTAGATGGTCTGCAATGGTATCTACTGTAATTCGTTTGAAATCATATCTTTGACAGCGGGACATTACCGTTACCGGAATCTTTTGCACCTCTGTTGTGGCTAAAATAAATATAACATAGGATGGTGGTTCTTCCAGTGTCTTTAACAGTGCGTTAAAGGCTCCTGTAGATAACATATGAACCTCATCGATGATATAAACACGATATTTGCCTTCTGTAGGCGGATACTGGACCTGGTCCCTGATCTCTCTGATGTTCTCCACGCCGTTGTTTGATGCTGCATCAATCTCTGATACATTAAGAGACGCTCCGGCTGCGATGTTTTTACAGGTTGCACATTCTCCGCAAGGACTTCCGTCCTTTGGCTGCTCACAGTTAACTGCTTTTGCAAATATCTTTGCAATACTTGTCTTACCGGTACCTCTGGTCCCGCAAAACAGATATGCATGTCCGATACGCCCGGATACTATCTGGTTTTTTAATGTTTGTACGATATGGTCCTGACCCTTAACATCCGAAAAGGACGGGGGACGCCATTTCCGATACAATGCCGTATATGACATGCTGACTGACTCCTTATTCGTCTCCAAAGCTAATGCCTATCATCTTGGCTTCCTTGACCATAGAGCATTGGGGATCGACTGTTTTTAATTTACCGGCAACTTCGGCTAGCGGCATCTTCACAATATCATTGTTTTGAACCGCTACCATGTTTCCAAATTCTTTGTTTTTAATCAGCATGGCTGCTTCTGCTCCAAGCCTGGTGGATAATACACGGTCATAAGGACAGGGATCTCCTCCCCTTTGCATATGGCCTGGCACGGTAACCCGCACCTCCTGGCCTGTCCGCTCTGTGATCATGGCACCAATTTCATAGGCGATGGATGGATAAACAACTCCGCTTTTCTTTTTTTCTTTCAGCTCTTTTTTAGAAAGAGCCGCATTCTCTTTTGAAATAGCTCCCTCGGCAACGGCTATGATAGAAAACTTCTTGCCGTTTCTCGTACGGGCTTTCAGGGCCTCGATCACTACATCGAGATCATAGGGAATCTCAGGAAGGAGAATGATATCGGCTCCTCCTGCAATGCCCGCATGTAAGGTAAGCCAGCCTACCTTGTGACCCATAACCTCTACGATAAAAACTCTGCCATGGGAAGCGGCTGTGGTATGGATGCAGTCAATGGCATTGGTTGCCACATTCATTGCGCTCTGGAACCCAAAGGTCATATCCGTTCCCCATAAATCATTATCTATGGTTTTTGGAAGTGAAACTACGTTAAGCCCTTCTTCCCGAAGAAGATTGGCTGTCTTCTGGCTTCCATTGCCTCCTAATACCACGAGACATTCCAGTTTTAGTTTTTTATATGTGTGCTTCATGGCTTCCACCTTATCAAGGCCGTCTGCGTCTGGTGTACGCATAAGTTTAAACGGCTGTCTTGAAGTACCTAGGATGGTTCCACCTTTTGTCAGTATTCCGGAAAATTCTTCAGGTCTCATAATGCGGTAATTTGTGTAGATCAGGCCTTTATACCCATCTTCAAACCCAATGATCTCTATATCTTCGAACATCCGGTAAAGTGCTTTTGCCACGCCACGCATAGTTGCGTTAAGGCTCTGGCAGTCTCCTCCGCTCGTCAGCATTCCAATTCTCATCATGAAAGCACACCTCTTCTTAGATTAGATTTGTCCTTGTAAAATAGGTACTATTATACCCATTTTATACTCAATTATAATACAAAGGGGAATGGCGGGCAAGGGAAAACTTCATTATAATAGAAAAATAAGAAAAATTTAAACTTGATATCATGGAAATGTAAAAGACACCGCAAAACAGAGTCTGTTTTCGGCGTCCGATGAACTTTATATTTAATCCGTGCGTCCCACTTTGAACCGCTACCACAGGCGTTACCCTGATAGTTAACTCAGTCCAGGCACCCTCACGGCACACAGTATCATTCATTTAGTGCTGCTGCATTCCTGCCCTGACACGGTTCATGAAGTACTGTTGCGTAAGACCCAAACGTCATCGCCACTTTTCAGGGGCAGCCCTGCAGTAGCCGGCCCTGGGTGAGACATCACCCCTGCTAGAGCGGATTGCAGGTACAGGGCACCGCTATCTCCCCGGCTGCACGGAAACTTTATGACATTTTAATGTATAACCGCTGTTAAGTATACATGGTAACATAAATATTGTCAAGGTTTTACAAGGGATTTGCCTCTTCCAGTTTCTGTTTTTTCTTTTCCCTTAATTCCCTGAAAAAATGTTTCATGGTCTGGGAACATTCTTCCTCAAGGATTCCAATCTCTGTCTCAACCTGATGGTTAAAACGTTCCTCATGAAGCATGTCCAAAATAGAACCTGCACAGCCTGCCTTTGGATTCATGCAGCCGATGACTACCCTTGGAATCCTGGCTTGAACAATGGCCCCTGCACACATGGGACACGGCTCTAAGGTCACATACATGGTACAGCCTTCTAATCTCCAGTCCCCCATATACTTGCATGCCTTTTTTATGGCATTGATTTCAGCGTGTGACAGAACGTTTTGATCGATGGTGCGCCGGTTGTAACCACGGGCAATGATTTTATCCTCATAAACAATCACACAGCCGATGGGGACTTCTCCGATGGCGCTTGCCTTTTTTGCCTGTAGAAGAGCTGCCCTCATATATTTTTCATCACTGGTCATGGTAATTCCTCTTTGCTTTTTATTATGTTATAATGAAATTATATCACGAAACAAAGGATTGGTGAATATATGAAACTTTGCGGCCTTAAAAAAACGACTCTTCTGGACTATCCTGGCCACGTTGCCGCTACTATATTCCTTGGCGGCTGTAATTTCTTATGTCCCTTTTGCCATAACAGCAGTCTGATTGGAGGGAATGTGACGCCTTCTTTTTCAGAAGAGGAGGTTATGGATTTTCTTAGAAAACGAAAGGGTATTTTGGAAGGAGTCTGCATTACTGGGGGAGAACCTACCCTCAATGGAGACTTAGAACCTTTTATTGAGAAAATCAAGGATTTGGGATACCTTGTAAAGCTGGATACCAACGGGCATCAGCCTCAGGTTTTAAAAACATTGGTTTCTCATGGGCTTCTTGATTATGTGGCAATGGATATCAAAGCGGGAAAAGAAAACTATGAAGCAGCTTCTGGCATTGCTGGCATTCGTATGGAGCAGGTGGAAAAAAGCGCTGATTTTTTAATGGAAGGACATGTTCCATGGGAATTTCGTACCACCACAGTAAAAGGAATTCACACGAAGGAGGACTTTCTTGCAATTGGACAGTGGCTTCAAGGCTCTTCCCATTATTACCTTCAAAATTATGTGGAATCCGACGATGTTTTATGTCCTGGATATGAATCTTTTAGCAAAAAGGAATTAGAAGATTTTATTGACATTCTAACGCCATATCTTCCAAATACAACCCTTCGGGGCGTATCAGAGTGAGGGCAAAAAAATAGGGGGCTGAATCAGCTCCCTATTTTTATATCTGTGTACCAGAAACCAAATCTTCCATCTTCCACCGGCTGTTCTTTTGAAAGAACGAAGTTGGGGAAACCGAACATGGAAGCCATGTATTGTTCGTTGCTGTAATAATGACCGGGAACTCCCAAAAGATAACGAGGGGTTCCGTTCGCATTAAATAACTTTGCCAAAATTAAGTAACGGTAATTATAAAATCCATGAAGCAAGAAACTGTTGTTGCCAAATATCCAAGAGTCTCTTGGTAAAAGACCAATATCCTGAGGTTTGATGGTCAGGATCTCGCAACCTTCCTCGTAATCAAAGGCAAGTATCCTGGTATGCTCTCGTCTTAGTTTATCCCAAACAACGTCATGAGAGTTTTCTTCCTGACCTTCATTTTTAAGTAGACGTTCCAGATCGGCCGGATTCCCAAGGGTCGGTAAAACCGGCTCTTTTACTGGCTCTTCTTGTAACGGGGCATCGGACCTGTAGAGCAAGGTCTTGCCAGGTGAAACAGACTCTTCATCGGAGATTGCTTCCGCCGGGATGGCTTCTGCTTCTACCAAACCGGTAGCTCCAGGTCTGTTTGATTGTGGTACGCCTGGTGTTGGACCGGTGGATGAAGGTGCTGGCTGTTGCCACCAGCCTGGAATTGGACCGGTGTCAAAGGGAGGCACTCCCTCTTTCCAGCCGGCAGTCGGACCTGTAATGGTTGGACCAAGAGGTCTGGTACCTGGAACTGTGGAGCCTGGAGTCGTAACTCCTGGCGCAGTAGGACCTGTACTCCTTGGACTAGTCCCTGGAATAGGGCCTCTAAATACAGGATTCGTATTTGGAGTCGGACCTGTGGGTGTTGGACGAGTGATGTTCATTGGTCCTGTCAAAGTAGGAATCGGATCCACTGGGGACATTGGCGCGGGGCCTGTAGCGCCTGGGCCTGTCATTCCTGGACCTGTCATTCCTGGCATGGTTCCCTGTTGTTGTGCATCCAAAAGCTGTTCTACAGAATCTGCTTCTGCAAAAGCAACTTCTGTGATTGCATCTTCCAGAATATTCTTTTTTGCATCACTTTCCAAGGAGGCAACCAGGTTCTCCTCCCGTTGTTCTTCCTCAGCATGCTGCTGAGATACTTCTTGATTTTCTGGAGCTTCACTGGACTGTAATGGAAATTCTTCTTCAATTTCCCGGACAGCATTTTTTATCTGCTCTTCTGAAATTGCGGGTCGGTCATCATCACGACTAGCCTCAGATGCTTTTTTTAATTCCACCTCTGCCGCATGAGCAACTGCGTCTTCCCATATGGTTGTATAGGAGCGCCATGTATTTTTCACGTCGTGGATGGTCAGTCCGAAGCACTGATCCACGGCAATACCGGAATGCTCGATATCACTTGCTGTAACTGCAGCTCTGAATTCTCCAGAACCACCGCGTATGAAAATATTACCGAGGTAAATTTCTTGCTCTCCGGCTAATAAGTACACCCCTATATCATTGCCACCCACATATACCCGCTTAACATTTACCGTAATCTTGCATTGGATTCCTCTAGTCTCTATCTTGGCAAATCCGATGTTTTTTCCTTTGACTCCGCCTTCGTAGGCATAAATATATGAGATTAGTCTTCGATAGTTAGACATGCCACCACTCCTTTATAATTATTTTATGCCAAATAGCATTGCATCTATGACATAAAAATGTTATCCTGTTGAAAGAATAAAATAAAAATTTTTTCCAATTATACGGAGGAATAAGAAAATGAAGCTTTATCGCGCAATGGATTATTATGATATGAGCCGCAAAGCTGCCAATATTATCTCAGCACAGGTCATCATGAAACCAAACTGTGTACTGGGTCTGGCAACAGGTTCTACCCCAGTTGGCATCTACAAACAATTGATTGAGTGGTACAGTAAGGGCGATCTGGACTTTTCTAGAGTTAAGACTGCCAACCTGGATGAATATAAAGGTCTTACCAAGGAAAATGAGCAAAGCTATTATCATTTCATGCGTGAGAATCTGTTTTGCCATGTTAATATCAACGAGGCAAATACCAACAT
This sequence comes from uncultured Eubacteriales bacterium, assembly GCA_963528005.1. Taxonomy (GTDB): domain Bacteria; phylum Bacillota; class Clostridia; order Lachnospirales; family Lachnospiraceae; genus Lacrimispora. The sequence goes on along the minus strand of CAURSM010000015.1, from coordinate 143,096 downwards.
ACCTGACGGGACAGAAACAGATGCGAACAAGGAAGCCGCTCGCTATGAAGAGACCATTAAGGAGCTTGGAGGCATTGACTTACAGCTTTTAGGATTGGGACACAACGGCCATATTGGCTTTAATGAGCCTTCTGACATTTTCACTAGGGATACTCACATTGTGGATCTTCAGGAAAGCACCATCGAGGCTAACAAGCGTTTTTTTAGCACCATCGAAGAGGTTCCAAAACAGGCTTATACCATGGGGATTGGCACCATTATGAGCGCCAAGAAGATTCTTCTTGTGGTTAGCGGCGAAGATAAGGCAGAAATCCTGCATGATGTAATTACTGGACCTGTTAGTCCACGGGTTCCCGCATCCATCTTGCAGCTTCACCCAGATGTGATTATTGTCGCTGATGAGGCCGCATTATCCAAATTTTGATTTCAAACGGTCCCTAACTTCAAGTAAAGATTGACTTTGTAATTCTTGAATGATATGATTATTTAAATTCTTTTAAGAGGAGGTGAGACGCATGCATACGATTTCTATAAGATTAACTTCATTATGGCAAAATCTTCTGTTTATTACTGTGATTTTCTGTAATATCGCACAGTCCGTGGATCAGTGCGCCTTTTTTTACGAAAATCGCAGCGTCTCACCTCAGATTTTGTCTGTCAACCGGTAGCTTTTTTTGCTGATTTTTGACTGATATTCTGACCGGACGCCATGCGTGCCGGTTTTTTTGTGCGGTTTTTTCGAAAAATAAGAGTACAAAGCGGACATCACTTTGTGTTAATACTACTTATTTCCGTTACAAATTGGAGGAATCTCAATGATAAATCAGAACAAAAACGTTCTTTCCGGCTATGGCTCCTTTCTAAAAGCCATATGCTCCACTATGTCTATTTGTGCAAAACAAATTTTTGACGGCGGCTTTCTGTTCGTAGCAGGAGGTTATATGATTCAAGCCGTTCAGTTTGTTATGCTTATTTTTATCTGGAAGTCCCTAAAGCAAGGGGAGGAATTGATGACCTATACTCTTATGGCCACCATATTGCACCAGGAATTAAATATTATTTCACCAGCCACAGCTTCCCTTTGGGAGGGCTCGGTTATTGGGCGCTTTTTAAGGCCTATACCAGTGGAAGTCAGCTTTTTTGCTGAAACCGTTGGGAAATGGTGGATCCCTCATTTCCTGTTCTTTGGGCTTCCCTTATGGCTTCTGGCACCGGTTATTGGCATTCGTCCATGGCCTGCCTCAGCCGTACATGGGGGATTGGCCTTAATAAGTCTTATTATGGCGGCATCTCTGGGATTTGCTTTGGATCTTATTTTCGCCTCTTTTGCTATGCATTTAAAAAATGGCTGTTTTGCAGCTTTGGCAATAAGAGAAGCAATTTTTGCCCTGTTATCTGGGGAAATGATTCCGTTTTCCCTGTTTCCCAAGGCAGTGGGGAGAATATTTTCCCTGATGCCCCTAGGGTCCATTGCTCACGGGCCCTTGACTATTTATACAGGTCTTGCAAACAACCCTCTATCTGTACTGGGGCTCCAGTTTTTTTGGAATGTTGTGATATGGGCCGTGGCAATTGTATTTTTTAGAAAAAGCAAAGAAAGGATGATATCTTTTGGTGGATAATATAAAAACAATTTTACGATTGTATCGACGCTATGCGGTCATGGATCTTTTATGGCTGCTTCGTGATACCAGATATTTTTTCATACAAGTGTTATCCGATGGGATCAGTGGAGGGTGTACCGTTGCTGGAGTTTATCTTCTGTCCCTGAACTTTGATCATTTTGCAGGTATGAAACAAAATGAAATATTATTTATGATGGGCTACGCTCTTTTTGTAGATGGAATCTTTAATGTGTTTTTCATTGGAAATAATTCAGGTTTTGTCAGCAGGATTGTAGGCAGAGGTCAGCTTGACCACATAATCATACAGCCTGTTCCTTTGTGGACAGAGCTTTTGGCTCAAGGATTTTCTCCTTTTTCTGGTTCTCCGCTCTTTATATTCGGGGCTGGCCTTGCAATCTACGGGGCCATAAAGGCAGGGATTGTTATAAGTGTAGTATGGCTTTCCATATTTCTTTTTTATGGAATCTGCTCCTGCCTGCTAATTATGTCTTTTTTGTATATCATTTCCTCCATGGCCTTTTATGCACCAGCCGCGGCCGAGGAAATTTCTATGGTGGGAAGAGATTTGTTTTCCACTTTAAAAACCTATCCTTTAGGAAGTATGAACCCAGTGGTGAAACGGATGTTTCTTACCGTCCTTCCTATAGGACTATCTGCCTGGTTCCCTTCTCTTTTGCTGTTAAAGGCTGGAACGAAAGGTATTACTGCACTTGCGCTTTTGCCGTCTTTGTATCTTCCAGGGGTTACCTTGATATTTGCTTTGACCGCTTTATATTTATTTAAGAAAGGAATGAAACATTATGAACGATATGGCTCGCCAAGATACACCGGCTTTGGTTTTAGATAAGGTAACAAAGGAATATTCACAGTGGCAAAGAAGTGGAGAGACGAAGGATATTATCAGGAATCTGTTACGACCGGAGAAAAAGGTTGTCACAGCCCTGGACCAGGTATCTTTGGTTATTCATCCGGGGGAATTTGTGGCCTATGCTGGGGCAAATGGGGCGGGAAAAAGCACCACCATTAAAATCTTATCCGGCATTCTTACGCCAACCACCGGAGAGGTGACTGTGCTTGGTCTTAATCCACTAAAGGACCGGATTTCTCTTATGCGCCGGGTTGGAGTTTTATTCGGTCAAAGAACAGAATTATGGTGGGATCACCCGGTAATTACAAGTTTTCAGTGGAAAAAGGATGTGTGGAATATCCCTGACCAGGTATATGAGAAGAACCTTCAAATGGTCACAGAGCTTTTAGACCTGTCTGATATTTTAAAAACGTTTGCAAGAGAGTTAAGCCTTGGACAGAGAATGCGGGCGGATATTGCCATGCTTTTATTACACGGGCCGGAATTGATTTTCCTGGACGAGCCGACCCTTGGTCTTGATGTACTGGCAAAACAGCAGATGATTGGCTTCTTAAAAAAGCTTAATAAGGAGTATGGCACTACCGTGGTCGTTACCAGCCACGACATGGATGATTTAGAGGAGATGGCTCAGAGAGTGGTCTTTATTAACAAGGGGAAAATTGCTTTTGATGGAGATTTTGATGCCTTAAGAAGTGTAATGGGAGGCTTCTATAGAATCTTAGTAACCACGGAGCCTGGATTACCCCCACTCTCTTTGCCAGAAATGAAATTACTGCATTCGGAAAATGATGTTCATGAATATGAATTTGACCGTACCAAGGTTGAAATTCATGAGGTTCTTGGTAATTTATCTCATTATAGCCAGATTCGTGATTTAGAAATCAAAAAGGCGCCGATTGAAGACGTTGTGGCCAGTTTGTATTTAAGCTGGAAGGAAAAATAATAGTTGGATTATTATGGGAAATAGTGTAGAATAACAATAAAAAATGGGAAACGGAGACGAATTATGGCATATACATTTACAAAAGATTTAGAAACAGGAAATCAGTTAATCGATACAGAGCATCGTCAGCTTATTGACGCAATCAACAATCTGTTAACCGCATGTTCTACTGGTAAGGGACGTACGGAACTGGCTAATACTACAAAGTTTTTACAGGATTACACGGCGAAACATTTTAGTGATGAGGAAAAATTACAGCTTCAAAGCCAGTATCCTGATTATGCAAACCACAAACGCTATCACGAAGATTTTAAGAAGGTAGTTGCTGGCATCTGCCAAAAGCTTGAAAAAGACGGTCCTACTGTTGCATTAGTTGGAGAAGTGAATGGTGCAATTGCTGGCTGGCTGATCAATCACATCAAACGGGAAGATGTTAAGGTTGCAAACCACTTAAAGAGCAAATCTTAATTACAATTAAAAACAGCAGATTCTCCTTCTATTCGGTTGGGGAATCTGCTGTTTTTTATAATCTCCATAATTTATTTTTCTCTTCTCTTTTAATCCTGGTTACTTTTTGATAGAATAAGCATTATGCATAAACTATTACACAATCTCAGAAAGAAGGTACATGATTATGAAAGATCCAAACTGCGCATACTGCATGAAGGGTGATCTGGTTGCTAAATTCGGTTATCCCATTTGCGAGATGGAAACAGGCTTTTTATATTTATTTAAGGAGCAGAGCAAAAAGGGCAGAGTCATTCTGGCCTATAAGGATCATGTGAGCGAAATGATCAATATCAGTGACGAAGAAAGAAATGCATTCTTTGGTGAGGTTTCCAAAGTTGCAAAAGCCGTTCACAAGGTATTTCAACCAGATAAGGTTAATTACGGGGCATACGGAGATACTGGCTGCCACCTACACATGCATATCGTTCCCAAGTATAACGGGGGAGACGAATGGGGCGGAACCTTTACCATGAACCCGGACAAGGTTTATCTTACAGATAAGGAATATGAGGAGATGGCTGCTGCCATTCGGAAAGCATTATAAAAGGAAGGGTTTAATTATGTTAGAAGAACTCAGATCACAGGCATCAAGCGCTGCGAAGGAGCTTTTGGAAGCCGCACATTTAAAAAAGGGTGACTTGGTGGTCATCGGCTGTTCTTCTAGTGAGATCGCGGATCATCAGATTGGTTCTCACTCCAGTGAAGAGATTGGACAGGAAGTGTATTCTGCAATATATGAGGTGTTTCACGAGGAGGGAATCTATGTTGCTGCCCAGTGCTGTGAGCATCTAAACCGGGCCTTGATTCTGGAGCAGGATGCCGCCGAGCGTTACAATTACGAACCAGTTAACGTTTTTCCCCAGCTTAAGGCAGGCGGATCCTTTGCAACTGCAGCGTATAAGACTCTCTCTCATCCTGTCGCGGTGGAGTGGATTAAAGCCCATGCAGGGATTGATATCGGAGATACTTTGATCGGCATGCACTTACGTGCGGTTGCTGTTCCCATACGAATTGAGACAAAATATATTGGCTCCGCCCGTGTGGTTGCCGCCCGTACCAGACCAAAATACATTGGCGGAATGCGTGCTTGTTATGATGACACAATTGGATAAAATATAGAAATATGGGTGTAAAAAAAGCTTTAAATGGCGCATAGACTTGCCATTTAAAGCTTTTTTATTTCTCTCAATATGTTATTGCTGTAATTACTATATGATTGAGATTATTTTGTTGCGTACATAAAGAACCAGTATCCATATGGAGAATGCCATGTTCCCTTTATGTCTTCATTCTGCAGATAATAATCATTTGAATAAATAAGAGGAGAAACTGCTGCATCTTCCATGATCATTTTTTCTGCCTGATGAAGTTTTTCATAATGCTCTTTTTTATCAGCCGTATCACGTGACTGATCTAAAACTGCATCTACTTCAGGATTGGAATACTTTCCGTCATTGTTACCACTTGTAGAGTGAAGCAGTGTTAACATATTGGAAGGATCATCGTAATCGTATACCCAGCCACCACGGCAGATCTGGAAGTCTCCAGCACGACGGGTTGGAGTGAAGGTGGACCATTCTACAATCTTAATATCCATCTTTACGCCAAGCTCACTCCATGCATTCTGCAAATACTCTGCAACTGGCTTATTGTAACCTGCATCGTTTGTCATGTATTCGATAAATGGAAGACCTTCGCCATTAGGATATCCTGCCTCAGCTAAAAGTTCTTTTGCTTTTTTAACATCTTCCTCATGATTAGCGATATTGAAGTAATCTCCACCGTTGTTTTTACGGGTCACTTCTTCAAAAGAAGAATTCTCTTCTACATCTGAAACACCTGGTCCTACAAAATTAGCTGCTGGTGTTGCTGTTTCCATCATCAATGTATTTGCAATATAACTACGGTCAATTGCAAGGCTTAATGCACGGCGAACTTTCACATTGTCAAAAGGTGCCTTCTGAACGTTAAATATTGCATAAGTAGTCGCCATACGTGGCTCTAAGTGGAAATCAGGATTGTTCTTAACACTTGGAATCTCTTCGGTAGGTACATCACGAATCATCTGTACTTCACCTGTCCGGTATGCACTGTAAGCCGCATTAGAATCTTCCATCAGAACGAATTTAATGGTGTTTACTGTGATCTTATCTGCATTCCAGTAGTTTTCATTCTTTGCAAATGTAATATGAGAGCCTGGAACCCATTCAATCATCTTTAATGGACCGTTAGAAATATAAGTTTCAGGAGTTAAAGACCACTGGTCTCCCTTGGCTTCCACTATATCTTTCTTTACTGGTACCATACTTGCATGGGTAATGATTTTATCAAAATAAACGCATGGAGCGGAAAGCTGTACGACAAAGGTCTTAGGGTCTGTTGCAGATACACCAAGTGCATCAAGATCTCCCTTGGCTGCCTCCTCATATCCTTTTACCATAGAAAGCATATCAGCTGCATAAGGTGCTGCAGTCGCAGGATCTGCCAGATGCTTAAAGGAATATACATAATCTTCCGCAGTCAGTTCGGAACCATCACTCCATTTTAAACCATCTCTCAAATGGAAGGTATAGGTCATTCCGTCATCACTTATATCAAACTTTTCTGCTTGTCCAGGGATAATGTTGTTGTCCTTATCAACCATCATCAAGGTCTCAAATGCGTGCAGAATCATATTCGCCCCATCCATGGAAGAGTTTAAAGCTGGATCAATGGTTTCTGGATCAGGTCCAATCTGTACAGCCAGATCAAGGCCGCCTGATGTGGTGTTTCCTGCTGCCACTGTGCTCTGGGTATTGTTTTGAGCGCCGGATTTACCGGAACCGCCACATGCTGTTAAAACAACACTAGAAGCAAGGACAGCCGCTAAAACGAGTGCCGTTTTCTTCATATTTCTTTCCTCCAAATTTTCTTCTTTCGTCCGCAGAACGCAGACAACGCAATCACTAGCATATCACAGAAAATCACATCTTGCAATGCAGGAATTTTGCTAAAATCCCTTTGTTTAGTAGCGCATTAGAGTGATAACGTACGAAAGGGTCAGACAGTTTCAACACGCAACTGTCTGGCCAGGGAGGACAGATTGATTGATTATTAACGATAAGAGGTCTTTAATGCTTTTACAAGGACCTTAGGATCCATGGCATATGGGGTAACCGGACATATCTTTTTCTTTACTCCCATCAGAGTATAAACGGCGATTCTGGCTGCACGAACCGAGTACTCCTCCGTAAATACCATATCATCTGGTATCTCTACAAATTGACTGACCATGGCAAAATTGGTGGAACCTTTTGGAACCACATAAGGTCGGTCAGACATCTTCCTTGGCTGGAACTGGGCGTCAACATAAGGCATCATACATGGTATGATGTTCACCACATCCGAAAGAAGTTCTTCTTTTTTATCCTCCATATGAAGGTGATGAAGAAGCTCTGTAAAGATCTCCTCTCCAGTGCAGTCCTTCATGGGCTTTTTCACGTAATCGCCTTCCTCACTGGTATATAAGCCGTATCCCCAGAAAATGGTCTGATCCATAGGCTGATTGATAAAGTGGGGCTGAGCAGCTACTACGATGCTTAAGAGCCATTTGGAATCCTTAAAGGTCATAAGCGCACCGCTTCCTGGAACATTGCCGGAGTATTGCTCTATCATTTTAAGAAGCTTATTGCCTTTACTTGTTACGGTGAAGCTTTCCCAGTTGGTTTCATGAACATCTCCAAAGAACGGATACGGATTTCCTAATCCCGGCTTCTTTACCGCTACCTTGCTCCAAAGTTCTCCGGAAATTGGCCTTAATAACGGGGCTGGTGCGGGTGTGTTTCGGTCTCCCAGGGTAGCATTGTCGGTCATACAGGCATTGGTCATAATGCAGATATCACGATCTGCCAGCTCCACTTTTCTTTCCCCTTCCAAGTCTTTTAAGTGAAGGGCTTTTACGGTAATATCATCTCCTTGTGAGAAGTCAATATCCGTGACAATGCAATTCTCTACAAATACCACGCCCTGTTTTCTTAAATATTGTTCCAGTGGAAGAATCACGCTATCATATTGATTGTACTTGGTTCTTGTCACGCCTTCCAGGGTATTAATTCTTGAAAACTCCAAAATCATACGGCGCATATAACGACGGAATTCAAACAGGCTGCTCCATTTCTGGAATGCAAAGGTTGTCTGCCACATATACCAAAAATTCGTGGTAAAGAAATGAGGCATATCAGCAAACCATTCCTCAATGGTTAAATCATCAAGCTTATGTTCCGGGGTATTCATAAGGCGAAATAGTGCCATACGCTCCTTTTGGGTAAATCCCATGGAGGTAACATCTAAAATCGTTCCCTCTTTATCAATGAGCCTGGCCTTCGCACAGGTGGGGTGAGCATGATCAAAATTTAAGATCTCTTCTGTCACGCTGCGTCCTGGATGTTCCAGGGAGGGAATGGTACGAAACAGCTCCCAAAAGTTTTCATAGGTCTCTTCGTTGAGCATGCGGCCTCCCCGGCAGACGAAGCCTTTTTCCGGGGTTCCGATTCCATCATTGCTTCCTCCAAGTATGTGCATGCCTTCAAAGATGGTGATTTGCTCTCCTGGCATATTACAGTCTCTGATGAGATAGGCTGCACCTGCAAGGCTACCTAAACCTCCTCCTATAAAATAGGCTTTTTGATTCTCCCTGGGATTCTCTCCCTCAGGCTGTCCTGCCAAAAGTTCCTTTTTTTGATCCTTACGGCTCTTGTAATAGTCGTAGGTTTTTTTGGCGGCGATTCCCGCGGCTGCAGTGGCAGCTCCCCATGCGAGTATTGTCCCAAGTTTCTTTTTTTCCCTCATAAGTCATCACTCCATTCTCTAAAATAATTATTTCATTGAGATTATATTATCATACTTCAATACTTCCGTCACCATGCATACTTTTATGTTGTACTAAAAAAACGGCGCCATATATATGGCGCCGAACGTAAGGTTTTTAGACCTTTTAACTATCTTTTAATTGAGTGAAAAAGTTGCTTAATCCTGCAAATTCTTTCAAGGTTAAGGTTTCTCCACGAACCGATGGGTTAAGGCCCATATATTCAATGGCCGCAATAATCTGTTCCTTGGTAAAGGAAACCTCTGGAGAATTGTTTAACCCGTTTTGCAGAGTCTTTCTTCTCTGATTAAAGGAAGCTCTGATCAAGCGAAACATAAGCTTAGGGTCCACAACGTCTACCGGAGGTGTTTGATATCTTGTAAGACGAATGACGGCAGAACCAACTCCCGGACGAGGGATAAAACAGTTGGGTGGTACATTGGCAACGATATAAGGCTCTGCATAATACTGAACCGCAAGGGAGAGGGCACCATAATCCTTGGAGCCTGGTCCTACCTGCATCCGATCTGCCACTTCCTTTTGTACCATTACGGTTATATTGTCAATGGGAACTCCTCCCTCGAACAGTCCCATAATAATCGGGGTTGTGATGTAGTAAGGGAGATTGGCAACCACCTTAATCGGGCGTCCCTCATTGTATGTCTGAGTTATTTGATTGATGTCAACTTTAAGGATGTCTTCGTTGATTACGGTTACATTATTATAGTCTGCAAGCGTCTCGTTTAAAATGGGAATCAGCTTGGAGTCAATCTCAACTGCGATTACATGACCTGCTTCCTCTGCTAGATATTGTGTCATGGTTCCGATTCCCGGCCCTATCTCTAAGACACAGTCCTCTTTTGTCACTCCTGCTGAATCTATAATCTTCTCCAGCACGTGGGTATCGATTAAAAAATTCTGACCGAATTTCTTCTGGAATGCAAATTCATATTTTTTAATGATCTCAATGGTCTTTTGGGGTTGTCCCAGTGTTGCCATGCTTGTCCTCCGTTTTCTATACTGCTACTTGATTCGGTACATGTTTCTTGCATTTTCATTGGTAATTCTTATAACCTCTTCTTGCGGAATGTTTTTAATTGAGCTGATTTCTGCTACTACATAAGAGAGGTTTAAGGAGGAATTTCGCTTTCCTCTATTTGGTACCGGTGCAAGATAAGGACAGTCCGTTTCTAAAACCAACTGTTCTATGGGCATGTACTCTACTACTTCTTTCAGTTTTTTGGCATTTTTAAATGTTAAAACTCCTCCAATACCAAGATAGAAGCCCATGTTTAAGTATTCTCTTGCCATCTCTTTTCCATAAGAAAAACAATGAATGACTCCACCTAGTTCCTGGGACTTTTCTGCCTTCATGATATCTAAGGTATCCTTCGCCGCATCCCGGCTGTGGATAATAATTGGAAGATTCACTTCTCTTGCCAGCGCGATCTGACGGATAAACCATTTCTTTTGTGTCTCCCGGTCAGGCTCGTCCCAGTAATAGTCAAGTCCAATCTCTCCAATGGCTACCACCTTGGAATGGGAAGACTGCTCTTTAAGCCAGGCAATCTTCTCTTCATCAAGTTCTGCGGTCTCATTTGGATGAACACCAATGGCACCGTATACATTGGAATATTGGTCGATTAGTTTCATGGTGTTTTGAGAGGTTTTGATGCTGGCACCAACATTGGTCACCGCCTCTATGCCCTGGTGAAAAAGACTGTTTAATAATTCATCTCTGTCTTCTTCAAATGCCTCATCGTCATAATGGGCGTGTGTATCAAAAATCATCATATCTCCTTCAAAAGGATTCCCAAAGTTTTAGAAATCCATTTATCATTTAAAAATTAAGCGGGTAAGAATATAGAGAAAAAGGAGGTGAACGGGATAAAACCAGTAAAATAATTTACTTAATTTATTTGTTCCTCTTTCTCCGTTGTAATTACGAATGGCGAACAGGGACAATGCCCCGGCACCTAAACAGTAGGCACTTTCTAATGCTGCTAAAAAGCCAGCCAAAAGACTTTGTATCTTGTGGTTATCCCGGTAAATATAAAAAATCAGGATTAAAGCAATACCAATAATATTATAATCACATCTTAAAAATACAGACGCTCCACAGCCTGCTATAATGGCCAGGGCTTGTTTTAGGGGATCTCCATAAGCTTTTTTATAAGCAGAGAGGACCCATAGTCCTAAAAGCAAGGTAAATAATACGTTCTGATATTCTGGGTGAAACCATTCCCCATAAAGAGCCAGGTCAAAAGGAACCTCAGAAACCAACGCAAATATTAATAGCCTCATGCTGTAGTGTTTTAGATTTCTAGTATGAACAAAGCCTTGCACCAAAAGAAAACAAAAGATGGGAAAGGAAAGTCTTCCTACGGTACGAAGGGCAAAATCAATGTACCCCCAAAACTTCACCGGTGGGATTCCCATAATCAGGGTTGTAAGATCTGTGTTCGGGTTCTTTAATATGCCATTTTCAATAACAACTGCACCCAAGTGGTCTATGAACATGGTAACAATGGCAATCAACTTTAGGGTATATCCGGTGAATCCTTTTCTTTCGGGGCTTGTTGTCTCCTGCATGGAATTCTCCTTTTTATTACAACAGACCGGATTTAATAAACCCGGCCTGCCTTACTTGTTACTCTCATCGTGTCTGATATTCCCTTACTATTAGCAGATTTCTGCTCCTGCCGGCATGGATTTCTCCGGAACCATAAGGGATAAATTACCTTCTGCATCTTCTGCACACAAAAGCATGCCTTCGGATACAACACCAGCCAATTTAGCCGGCTTTAAGTTTACCACAACCATAACCTTTTTGCCAACCATTTCTTCTGGGGAATAGTGAGCCTTAATACCGCTTACAATCTGTTTTACCTGGCTTCCGATTCTCACCTGGGAACATAAAAGCTTCTTTGATTTTGCTACCGCTTCGCAGGCAATGATCTCTCCCACCTGAAATTGAAGCTTTGCAAAATCATCGTATTCGATCTCTGCTTTTGGTTCAATGTCAATTACATCTAAGGCTACTTCTTTGTCTGCCTCAGCCGCATCTGCAGAAGGAGCAAACATAACCTCTACCTTCTCAAGCACTTCTTTTATGTCCATACGGGCAAATAAAATTTCTGGCTTATCTGTGACTTTGTTGCCGGATGGATAGAGTCCAAATTCGTTCATCTGGGACAGCTCTCTCTTTTCGGTACAAAGCTGATTCAGAATCTTTTTGGAGGTTTCTGGCATAAAGGAATCAAGAAGAGAAGCTCCAATTGTTATGGCTTCCGTTAAGTGATAAAGAACGGTTTCCAAACGAGCTTTCTTTGTCTCATCCTTTGCAAGGGTCCAGGGTGCTGTTTCATCAATATATTTATTACTTCTTCTAAAGATATTAAAGATTGATGTCATGGCATCTGCCACACGCAGCTTCTCCATCTTCTCTTGAACTTTCTTAACCTCTTCCAGTACCACTGCTTTTAAATCTTCATCAAAAGCGTCAGTATCGTTTCCGTTATTCACCACACCTTCAAAGTACTTATTAGACATGGAGATGGTACGGTTTACAAGGTTTCCAAGAATGTTAGCAAGGTCAGAGTTCATGCGCTCTACCATTAGCTCCCAGGAAATAACTCCATCGTTTTCAAATGGCATTTCATGAAGCACAAAGTAACGGACTGCATCTACCCCAAAGAAATCCACTAAGGTGTCTGCGTAAAGAACATTTCCCTTTGACTTACTCATCTTTCCATCGCCCTGAAGAAGCCAAGGATGACCAAACACCTGCTTTGGAAGAGGTATTTCTAAGGCCATCAAAAAGATTGGCCAGTAAATGGTATGGAAACGGATGATGTCCTTACCAATGAGGTGTAAATCTGCAGGCCAAAGCTTCTGATACTGCTCACTGCTGTTTCCATCACAGTCATAACCAATTCCTGTAATATAGTTTGTTAAGGCATCAAGCCAAACATAGGTTACATGTTTTGGATCAAAGCTTACTGGAATTCCCCAGGTAAAGGTAGTTCTGGATACGCAAAGATCCTGGAGACCAGGAAGAAGGAAGTTGTTCATCATCTCATTCTTTCTGGAAACTGGCTGAATAAAGTCTGGATTCTCATTGATATGTGCAATGAGGCGGTCTGCATACTTGCTCATACGGAAAAAGTAAGCTTCTTCTTTGGCTGGCTGTACTTCACCGCCGCAGTCAGGACATTTGCCATCCACAAGCTGAGACTCTGTAAAAAAGGATTCACAAGGAGTACAGTAAAGGCCTTCATAATGTCCTTTATAAATATCACCTTGATCGTAAAGCTTTTTAAATATCTTCTGAACTTGTTTCTCATGATACTCTTCTGTGGTTCTCATAAACTTATCATAGGATGTATTCATTAAATCCCAGATTCCTTTGATTCCATCAGCAGCACTGTCTACAAATTCTTTCGGAGAAACTCCTGCTGCTTTTGCCTTTTCTTCAATCTTTTGGCCGTGTTCATCGGTTCCTGTCTGGAAAAATACATCATAACCTTCTGCTCTTTTATAACGGGCAATGGCATCTGCTAATACCGCTTCATAGGTGTTACCAATATGTGGCTTTCCTGATGCATAAGCAATGGCAGTCGTAATATAATAAGGTTTTTTGTTAGAATCTTTGCACATGTTATTTCCTCCTGGTTCTATTGTAGATGCTAGGGAAAGGATTCTCCCTTTTCCAAAGAAAAACCCGTCTTAAAATATCCTCTCGGAAATTTAAAGACGGGCAGTTATCCCGTGATACCACTTTAATTTATCCATGCCTTACAGCATAGACCTCGCCGACTGCACGCCCCGATTGGATTCTAACTCCCATCCAAAGGCTGCTGATACAGTCTGACACGATAACGGGTGTAACCGTCGAAATCTAAAAGCACGTAACATGCCAGTTCGATCTCGCTGCTCCAAGGCCATATTGGGAAATAAGTCCAAGCTTCCTTTTCACCATTGGGAAGTCTCTGCACATGAATCTTATCTCTTACTCTTCTTTTCTCAGCATTCTCATATAGATCAATTGTTAGTACTCCTAGTGTAATGGTTGAAAGAAAGTTTGTCAAGCAGGCAACTCTCATATTCCCAGTTTAGTCATGACTTTTTTCTTTTCAACATATAAATAGTAATAGTGAATTACGGAGGAATCATATATGACAAACAATTTTTTCAAAAAAGGTCGATGGCTGCTTTCCATTCTCCTTGTGGTCTCCCTGTTATGTTCGTGCACGCCGCCGCCAAAATCAGCCGCTACCCCGACCAGTGCAGGGTATGAGCAATACAAGGCTGCTGATTTATCCATGCAGAAAAACTTCAATCTGTTTACGGAGGATTTATTTCGTAACGAGATTAGTAACTCTGGGATCAGCTTTCATTTCTCCATAGCAGATCCTGCCTCTCGGGGACTTCATACAGTCCCTCTGACTCTGGGCGATTTTTCCCTGGATAACATGAAGCAAAACTCGAAAGATCTTTTGGAGTTAAAGACAAAATTAATGGAGTTTAATCCACGAAAATTGACTAAGGAGCAACGCCTTACATATCAGATTCTTTACTCCCACATAGAAACTGAGCTGACTTCAGAAGGCATGGAACTCTATACCGAACCTCTTACCTCAACCATAGGAATCCAGGCACAGCTTCCTGTTTTATTTGCAGAGTATGCCTTTTACAACCGGAATGATGTGGAAAATTATTTGTCATTGCTTTCTACCATTGATGATTATTATTCCCAGATAGTCGAGTATGAAAAGCTTAAATCACAAGCCGGGCTTTTCATGTCAGATTCTGCAGCCGATCATGTCTTAAAGTCATGTGAAGCTTATCTCATTCAACCGGACCACAGTTTCTTGGCAGAGACATTTAATACCCGCGTCGATGCATTAAATGATCTCACCCCGGAAGAGAAAGCCGCTTATAAAGAAAAGAATTTAAAGGTTCTTGAAGAAAGTTTTGTTCCTGCTTATAAAAATCTCATTAACGGCATTACCGCCCTTATGGGAACTGGAACCAACGAAAAGGGACTTTCCGCATTTCCAGAAGGAAAGAAATATTTTGAATACCTGGTGAATTCAAACACCGGGACTTCCTATGAATCCGTAGAAAGCCTAAAAAAAGCCATTGAAAAGCAGATTGCCTCAGAAATTAAGGCTCTTGGTCAGATCACCAAGGATAATCCAAAGATTCTTGATCAGCTTGATACTTACTCCTTCCGTTACACAAAACCTGAGGATATTTTAGAATCCCTAAAGTCCCAGATTAATACGGATTTTCCAGAGCTGCCTCCATGCCAGTATACGGTGAAATATGTGCCTACTGCCTTAGAATCTTCCCTAAGTCCTGCCTTTTATCTGGTACCGCCCATTGATCGGTACGAGGATAATGTAATCTATATCAACGGAAATAAACGGTTTCAAAACGATGATCTTTATACCACGTTGGCTCATGAAGGTTATCCTGGGCATCTTTATCAAAATGTATACTTCTTAAGCAAGAGTCAAAATGATTTAAGGAGTATCTTATCCTTTGCCAGCTATTCTGAGGGCTGGGCGACTTACGTGGAGAATTACTCTTACACACTAGACAATGGCCTTGACCCGGATCTTGGAAAACTCCTGGCCCACAATTCAGCCATTACCCTTGGTATCTATGCTTATCTTGACATTTGCATTAATTATGAAGGCTGGGACAAAGAACAGACAGCAAAGTATCTTGGAACCTTTTATAACGTGGATAAAACCGATATTGTTGATACCATTTATAACAGCCTGGTGGAAAATCCCACCAATTATATGAAATATTATGTTGGGTATCTGGAAATCATGGAAATGAAAAGTGCCGCCCAGAAAATCTTAAAAGATAAGTTTGATCTGAAAAAATTCCACACCTTTTTACTTGATACTGGCCCTGCACCATTCTCCGTCATATTGCCGGAATTCCGTAACTGGCTTGGAAAAGAACTTAGGTCCAACTAAAACAAATAGGCAGGAGCGATTAAGATATCAGCTCCTGCCTTTTCTATTCTAAGATTTTATTAACCTATCTTTTTATAGTCTTTTACGTATTGCAGCACATCATTATCACCCTGCTTAACCTTCTCGCCGGAATAATTCTTGCCGTTAACTAAAACCTTTAATTGATCCAATGAAAAATTCTCGATAAAAGTATTGCCAACTGCTGTCAGAGAGATTAAATCATTCACGCCTTTGGTTGGCATCTTAGAAAGATCTAATGTACCTTTTCCATCTTTGGATTCATATTTAACAACGGTGGTTCCTTCTTCTAAAACACCGTATTCAACTAACTTCTCTACCAATGCCTCTGCTGTTAGCTTGTCCACAGCATCCATCGCCTGATTTAAGCCAGTTCCATCGTCGTTCTTGCTATATACAGAAATGATTTCCATTGGTTCCACATTAGGATCCGGTACCTTATCACTTGCGCCGCCTGTAGGGCCCATTGCCTCTGGATTTGGTGCAGTTGTCTCCACCTTAGGCTGTGTTGGTGTACACGCTGCCAGGGACATCATCATTATAACACTCATTAAAATCACGATGAATTTTCTCATAATTGCGTATTGCCTCCTTAAACTCTCTTAAAGGCTCCGAAACCAATAATTTAGATTGTTCAGAGCTTTGATCAAAACTTCTATCTCGTCTTCACCCAATGTATCAACAACACCCTTAATCATATCTTCATGAAATTTGGCATGGTGCTCATAGGCTTGTCTTCCTTTATCTGAAAGAGAAATGTATACCACTCGCCGGTCCTCTTTTCCTCTTTGGCGGGTCACATATCCTTTTTTTACAAGGCTGTTCATGGCTATGGTCAAGGTTCCAACAGTAACAGACAGCTCTCTGGCAATGGTCGACATATTTTTAGGTTCTCCGACGCCAATGGCTTCTATTACATGCATATCATTATTGGTTATATTATCAAATTCCTGGGTAATGATAGCCTGTTGTTCAATATCCATAATATCCCGAAACAGTCTTACCAATACTTCGTTAAGCGTTCCGTAAGTGTCCACGTTTATCCCTTTCATATCGTCATGACAATAAAAGCTTCCTCGTAATTATACATGATTATGTATTTATAGACAACCACTTGAATTCTTATGAAATTCTTAAAATCAAGATGAAATATTCCCTTTTATACCAAAATACGGCTCAAAAAGACACTGGCTGCAATTCCAGCAAATGTTGCAATGAGAGAACCAGTAAGTGCATACCTGGTTTTTCTGATTTTAACGGTTCCAAAATAAACACTCAGGCAATAAAACAAGGTCTCCGTACAGCTCATAATAATAGACGTAACCATGCCAATGTAAGAATCCGTTCCGTACTTTTTAAAGATATCTAATACCAGCCCAATTGCGGCTGAGTTTGAAATGAGCCGAATAAGAATGACAGGCACAACTGGAGCCGGCAAAAATAAAAGCCCTGCTGGCTTGGTTAAAAGCTTTGATAAAACATCCAAAAAACCAGAAGCCCGCAGTACACCAACTGCAGTCATAAGACCAATGAGGGTAGGAAGGATTCCAGCTACTGTCTTCATCCCATCCTTTGCTCCATTGATAAAGTCATCAAAAACTGGGCGTTTTGATAAGACACCAAAACCAACAATATAAAAGATTACAAGAGGTACCAATGCCTCTGACAAAAACATTAAAAACTTCATTCATTCACCCAATCACTTTAATTATTATAGTCTATTCCAAAACTTTCCTTTTCATTCAAAGGGTTTCAAGGTAAAATAGAAAGGAACCTATATAAATCTGGAAAGGAGTAAATTTATGAGTCTATTATTTTTACAGTACCCACCATGCAGCACCTGCAAAAACGCTAAAAAATGGCTGGATGCCCATGAAATATCATATGAATCAAGAAATATAAAAGAAGAAAATCCGGGTGAAGCAGAGCTAACCGCCTGGTTCAAAAAAAGCGGTCTTCCCTTAAAACGTTTCTTTAACACCAGTGGCAATATTTATAAGGAACAAAATTTAAAAGATCTCCTTCCTGATATGAGCGAGGATGAGCAAATTAAACTTCTGGCAACCAATGGCATGTTAGTTAAGAGACCAATAATTGTTGGAGAGAATTTCGTTCTCACCGGCTTTAAAGAAGAAGAATGGAAAAAAACATTGACTCCATAAAATATAATTAAAACCTGACCAAACGGAACATCATAAGCATCCGTTTGATCAGGTTTTTCACTCAATAACTTGGCATGAGATACAAAGGCTCATGAGTATTCTTCCAATTATGTTCCGAGTTGTTCTTAATTTCATGATTGTTTGAAAAACTTTTTACAGTCTCTTCATCTGAATAGGAACGGTACGTTTCTACAGTAGGTAGATCTGCTTTGGTAATACATAGAGCATCGTCATTATGCCAAATCTTTGTCTCAATGTTTTTCACTCTTTCCATAGGGAATCTGCCTGATTTATTTGCACAGACTCCTATGGAGGTAACTGAAAAAATGACACAAATCACCATGGATACCATAAAAGGCTTGTGCAGATAATAAACTAATCTGCGATACTTGTCTAGAAGTTTAAGCTGCTTGGCCAAAACAGTGGTTGAGCCACGACGCTTCATTTCCTCTATGATTAACTGAAATTCACCTGGAGGCGGAGACGGAGGCTCGGGTGTTAATTCCGGGTGCTTTTGCATATATTCAAGCAGATATGCTTCTAGTTTTTCCTCGGAAGCCCTATTCTTTTTTAAACGTTTGAAAATGGAACATTTATTATGATAGTTTCTTCCCTGCTCCATGTATGCACCTCTTAAATACAAGTTATCCTGAAGTTCCCCCACTCTTTGGGGTTGACTTTTCACCGTCAGCGTTTACTATTAATAGTATATCGAATTTGGGAGGCAACGCTTTATGAAAAAAATCGTGTTAACCGGCGGAGGTACTGCTGGTCATGTTACCCCGAACCTGGCTCTAATTCCCTCTCTAAAAGAGAAGAATTATGACATTCACTATATGGGTTCCTATCAAGGAATCGAGCGAAAACTCATAGAGGGAGCCGGCATTGCATATATCGGCATCTCTTCTGGTAAATTCCGCCGATACTTTGACTTAAAAAATTTCACTGACCCTTTCCGCGTAGTGAAAGGGTATGGGGAAGCTTTGAAATTCTTAAAAAATTACAAACCGGATGTGGTATTCTCAAAAGGTGGGTTCGTAGCCGTTCCTGTGGTACTTGCTGCAAAGCGCTTAAAGATTCCTGTTATAATCCATGAATCTGATATGACTCCAGGACTTGCAAACAAGATGTGTATTCCTTCAGCGACAACGGTATGCTGCAATTTCCCGGAAACACTTTCCTATCTTCCAAAAGAGAAAGCTGTCCTCACAGGCTCTCCCATCCGAAAAGAGCTGTTAAAGGGTGACAAAGAAAAAGGGTTAAGCTTTTCAGGGCTTAACAAAAATCGTCCTGTAATCTTAATCATCGGAGGAAGTCTTGGTTCTGTTACGGTCAACAACGCAGTAAGAGAGATACTTCCAAAGCTTTTAAAGGATTTCCAGATCATACATATCTGCGGGAAAGGCAATCTAGATGAAAGCCTGACAGATACCCAGGGATATGTACAATATGAGTATGTAGACGCTCCTTTAAAGCATTTGTTTGCTGCTGCAGACCTTATGATCTCAAGAGCTGGAGCAAATGCAATCTGTGAGATTCTAGCTCTTAGAAAGCCTAATATCCTCATTCCTCTTTCTGCTGCTGCCAGTAGAGGAGATCAGATCTTAAATGCAAGATCTTTTCACAAGCAGGGATTTAGCTTTCTCTTAGAAGAGGAGAACCTATCTGGAGACTCCCTGCTAAAGGCCGTATCAGAAACCTATCAGAATAGAAATTCCTACATTTCAAACATGGAACAAAGCGAACAGCATAATGCCATCGACGCCATCATTGAAATGGTGGAAACTCTGACAAAATAGTAATTTAAGTCTCAAAGCTAGGTCCAAGAATCTTTTTCAAGCAGACTCTTGTCCGATATATCCGGGAGCGGCAGACCGTTCCCGGAATCTCTAGTAATTCACAAATCTCTGGAATCGTAAGCTGTTTCAGGAAATAAAGGACAGCCATTTCCTTCCATTCTTCCCTCATAGTCGAAATCTCACTTGTAATCATTAAAACAGCTTCCTCTTCTAAAATTACATCAAGAGGGTCTGTAATTACATAATTAGCAAGCAATGCCACCTCATTGGCCGCATCTTCCTGACTTAAACTCACCTTTTCATAGTGTCCATTCTTACGGAGACAGTCGATGGATTTACTCTTTAGTATTTTAATCAGCATACCTTTCTTCCGCGTATCGGTCCAGGTTAGCGAATAATTTTCGAAGTATGCAATAAATGTTTCTTGTACGACATCGTCCAGTTCCATATCTGGCACATGGAGTGTCTTTGCAATCCTTCGGAGCAGACCCTGGTACTCTCCGTAAATAGATTGCAACAACATATTTTCATCTTTGTGTATGCTCATTTATAATGCCCCTCTGATTACAGGGCGCTCCTAATAGCGGCTCCTGTCTGTGCTAAGTCTTCCGGACTTGTTTTGCCCGATACCCATGAAACCATAACAGGGCCCTCCTCATAACGAGGAATCAAATGTACGTGAAAATGAAAAACGGTCTGGCCTGCTTCTTTTCCATTATTCTGCACAACGTTGAATCCAGCACAGCCTAATGTGGTTTTCATGGCGTTCCCTATCTTTGCTGCTAACGGAAGTACTTTTGATGCTGTCTCACCGTCAAGTTCACAAAGATCCTTGTAATGATGCTTTGGAAGTATCAGGGCATGCCCTTTGGAAGCCGGTCCTAAATCCATAATTACGCGAAATACTTCATCCTCATATAATGTCTCAGAAGGTATGTCCCCGTTTGCAATTTTGCAGAAAATGCAATCATCTTCTCTCACACTCTCACCTCCTTCCTCATGTATTATTCCCATATTTCCATTCTGGCAGGCCTTTTCGGCTTACGATACAGAACGATTCCCATGATGATACCAACGAAAAGTCCTGCAATGTGAGCTGCATTATCTACACCTGTGCTGGAAAAACCAAAATACAGGGAACACACGATCACTACAACAAGCTGCCGGGTGCTCAGATCTTCTAATTTTCCCCGGTTTATTAATACTGCATACAAAAGACCGCCAATGACTCCAAATATGGCACCAGAAGCGCCTGCTGAAACAATCAGCCGGTAATCTCCTAAGTTTGCTATCATGGATATAATATTAGCACCAATTCCGCAGATCAGATAAAAGAGGAAATACTTCACATGTCCCAGCGCTCTCTCTAGATTATCTCCTAAAATAAACAAAATGAGCATATTGTTCATAATATGATTGATTCCAAAATGCATGAAAATAGAGGTTAGCAATCGGTAATACTCTCCGTGCTCTAATACAAGAGGCGCATACATCGCCCCGTGGTTAACCATAAACTGAGTGTTCTCTGTGGAGCCGGTTATTTCCAGATACAGAAAATAAATGACATTCAGTATAATAAATCCCATATTAACAAATGCCTTTTTTCGACTGGATACGTCTTCCATCACAGATCTCCTTCTAAAATAATATAATTATTTTAGCACAAATTAACATATTATGTAAATATAAACGCGAAATTTGCGATAAAAACTTCATCCCCCTTTTTTAAGGTAACTGTTTCATTGGTTTCTAAAAGCCTGCCGTTAATGGATGTTCCGTTTGTGGAATTAAGATCACATAGCTGGTATTCCTCTCCTGTCCGGTCAATTCTTGCATGAATTCTGCTTATAGTCTCGCCTTCAAGAACATAATCCACCAACCCCTCCTGCTTCCCAATTAGGTATGGCACATAAGAGATGGTTATATCCGGGACTTCACTCCCTACTGCTCTAAGATACCTGAAATTATAATCCGCGGTTGTATCTGTTAATAGTACTGTTTGCAGTATCTCCTCTTCCTTTTCTTCCTCTGGCTGGTGAACGGACTCATTTGATTCCTCTACAAATGCCATCTGCCAATCATACCGTTCTTCCTGTTTGTTTGATTTTTCTTCTCTTTTTATGTCCTCTTTTACCGGCCGTTCCTCTTTGTATTGCTTACGTTCTTTCCCCTGTTCTTTTTTTCCTCCCGTTAGGAATAGGAAAACTAACACCACAGCTCCCAGGAAAAGAGGTCCGTACCAGAAGCGGTAAATTGCACCCATTCCAAAAAGCAGCCATAAGATGGCCCCGGATCCCGATATGGTCATTGCCACAAGAAAAAGGGCCTTTACTGGGCCGACTCCATTCTTTCCCGTATTATGATGCTCATGATTCCTGCTTTCATACTTCTCTTCTTCTCTTGTCGTAATCCTGCTTGGTATGTCAGAATAAAACTCTCTTACATTTTCCTCATTGGCATCTATCTGTTTTGTGATCCTCTTTTCCAGCACTTCTTTTCCCATGCCATTTGATTTATTCTCGATGATTTCTATCAAGTCGTTCATGCCATAGTTTTCCTTTAGACTCTCC
Organism: uncultured Eubacteriales bacterium; assembly: GCA_963528005.1. Taxonomy (GTDB): domain Bacteria; phylum Bacillota; class Clostridia; order Lachnospirales; family Lachnospiraceae; genus Lacrimispora. The sequence goes on along the minus strand of CAURSM010000015.1, from coordinate 120,757 downwards.
TGATAAAGTCCATAGGCCTTAACCACACACTCTTTATCCTGATGATCTACTTTACCCAGCAGATACCGCAATAACCCGGTCATCTCCTGAGAAAAGGTTCCTTTTCTTCCTGGTATCAGGCATAGGAAGACTTTAAAACGCTCCGGCTCCACGTAGATATATTCTGGCTCTAATAAAATTTGGTCTTCCTTTAAGAGATATGCCTCAAGCTTTGAAAGAGTGCTGGCAATTCCTCCAATTAATTTTTTCAGTTCTTCTTCCTTCAGACTCCGGTACTCCAAAATCCTGCTTAAGGACTGCTTTGAGGTAATTTCATAATAGCAGGAATTTTGGCCATCTAGATTTTTTAAATGAAACTTTAAAAGTCCATCTATTTTGTTCTTCTCCAGCATGGGAAGTTCAAATCCCTTATAATCAGGCTCCTCTGGATCTATGATCATATAATTATTTTTCATTTCCCGCCTGTACGTTATTTTCATCTTTTTCCTCCTGATCCAATAGAATCATCATTCGTATAAAATTTTCCGGGTCAAAGACGTCTTGCTCCACGGAAAGCTTCCACTTACCTCCGGTGGCCAAAGCTTTCACCTTCTTTCCAGTAATTGGATTTCCGGAAAATTTTAGGTCGAATTCGTAGCTTCCCCAGTATAACGGCTTCCCTGCCCTTTTCTCTGCCCAGGAAACAGCCTCGTCCACTGGTTCTGACTCGTTGTGCCTTAATCTCTGGACTGCCTCTTGAACCGCCATAGCTCCTGCAGTCTTGTCTCTGACACGGTATGCCGCCTGAATAGAAACCAACAGAGCCCATAACACAACAGCCATTACAATGGCTGCTTCCACAGTAAAACTTCCTGACATACGCTTCTTCATAAGATTACCAAGCTAATCCAGGCAGGAATCAAGAAAGGGAGAAAAGGCACGGAAGCTTTTTTCATATCTTTTCCTTTTAAAAGGAAATAGATATAAATTCCTCCACAAACGATTCCACTTAAAAACACACTGGTAACTAATAACCTTAAGTTTGTAAAAAAGTCTAAAAAAAGACCGCTGACCACAAAAAACCACCCGTCTCCCTCTCCTATGGCACCGTCCGTAAACCGGCTGATCCCAACAATAACAATTCCAATCAAACAGCTTAATAACCCATTACTTAAGCCCTGCCCAGTATAAAGAGTAAGGATCAAGCCCGCTGCCCCTGCGGCAATAAACAGCCAGATGCTAATGGTTTTCGTCCTCCCATCCTGAATGGCAGAAATAACAAGAAAGATGGTAAATACAATTTTATCTATGCCTATTGACATGACAACACCTCCTAATGCGAACAATATGAACAAGCTCCCAAATGACGCACCGTTTCTATGGAAACAGCAGACGCATAAGAAATAATGGAAGAACAGTTTTGATCGGTATGATACTTTTCTCCTGACGGCATGATATAAACTGGACCGTCCCCTTCCTTTTTAGGTTGACACCGACTGCATGGCTTGTATGTACTACCGGACAAATTGCGCATATTCACCACCTCATCACGAGATACTGACTTTAAATCGTTGTATAAGTAATGACACGTTCTAACCATGTGATATCTTGTACTTCCCTTTCCTACATAAACAATCTCCTCTGACTCCATATCTTGTTCTCCTTTTCCTCCCTCCTTACCAATCCAGGCTCTTCGGGTAGATCTAGCTGTCATAGGTACACTTTTTAATCCGAAAACAGAAAAAGGAAGCTTGACCCGGTAATTCATGATTAGATCAATTGTCTTGTCATCTCGAAGAACGGATGATCTGGAGAAAGAGATTCCTTCAATCCGCCTCATATCCACTTTATCTTCCACCCTTTTTCTGGCATAAAAAAGCACTCCTTCTCCTGCAAGACTCGTTAAAATTTCTTTTTGAATCCCAGTCATTTTAGAAGTGCCTTCTGGCTTGTCCTCTTTTCCCCTTTGAAGCAGATAGGCATATTGACTCAAATCTTCTCCTACCCCTTCAAGAGCCGTCTGAACTTGTCGGTCTATATTCATGATTTCCATTGGCATCATCATAAGAATCATGAAGAAAATAAACAAGGGCAGAGCCATGGCGGCCTCAATGGTCAAACTTCCTTCTTTTTTAATCCGAAAGGCAGATGATAATACCCTTTTTACAGAAGGCCTCATAATACTGGGGGGGATTTGTACCTGGAGAGTAACAATTTTTTTAATATTGGTTCTTTTAGACTCCCTGAAAAAGGGCATGATCATCTGCCTCCTTCCTTTAATATGCTTTTTCTGTTTTCACATCCAATGAATAAAAGGGGTTACTTCCTCCAAAAAACATATGCTTCGTTTTTATTTTCCCTTTGATCTCAGCCTGATAGAAGCAGTCCTCCATAAGAAAATCTTCCTGCTTTTTGCTAAGATTCCATTGAATGATATCCATAAGACGATAGGTTTGTACCTGTTGCTTTCCCAGAAAAAGTAATAGCTTTAGATAACCGGTATAGTCTAGTCCCTTATCTCCCGCCTTACCACCATCCACTTTTTCTTTTTTCCCAAGCTCCAGCAAATTAGATAACGTCAGATTCCAGGTATCCTTTGATTTCACAAAGGCTACTTTTTTACCTTCCAAAAGCATTCTAACGTCCATAATTGCTTCTCCTAATGCCCACACTCCCATAATAAAAAATGCCACCACTCCCGCAAGAGGGGCTGCTCCGGTAACACCAGTAATCACACCTGCCAAAGCATTGGCTTCTTCTCTTTTTTGAGGATCTGAAAGAATATGAATGAGATTCATTCCTTCCCTAATGGCAACAATTTCAGTAATTACGGTTTTTAAATTATCTTCATCCTGTTTCTTACCGGCAATCAGATACTCCATTTCATACTTATAATCTTTATTTTCCTCTGAACAAAAGTTTGTCAAAAACCGACTGCTATACTCTTCAAATATAATCCGTTCCAGCAAATTTAATTTGCTTCCATCCCCCTCCTCCATGGAGGCTGACGGAAATGAATTCCCGCTTAAGACGCCCTTTGATACTTTGCTTCCTTCTGGAAGCACCAGGGTCAGAAGCCCATTTTGCGCAAACCCTACGACCTGCTCTAAAATCCTCTGTTTTTCCGGGTCCTTTACTCCATTGGAATAGGACAAAACTGGAATTTGAACCCCATCCCAGATACTCTCAACTGACCCCCACAACTGGGATAAATCTGGGCCGTCATCGTCCTCATCATCATAAACCCAATTATCAATGATATCTTCCACCTTATCGGCTCGTTCTATTGCCTGTTCGATAATAGGCTGTTGTAGATTCATCTTCTCTGGAAGCGCTTCAATCTGCTTTCTGCGGGCCCCATCCTGGTTTACATAAGAATCATAACTATTGGCTTCTTCCGAAATTGCCTTTTGCATGTTGGGGCTGATATCTTTTTTTAATGTTTCCTTTTTACGGTTGGTTGCTTCCAAATTCTTTTTTAACTCATCTGCAAGTTTCCCGTATTTACTAACAAGAGAGGGAATCCGTTCCATCTCTCGTTTCAGCTTCCTAGCCTTCTCCTTAAATCCACTTCCATCGTAATCGTCTAACTGCTCTTTTGCTTCCTGCCAATATTCTTTTTGTGCTCTTAAACAATCATTGAGATCTTCTAGCGCCCTCTCCAGACGAACGGCTTCCTTCGTGTGTTCTGTGAAAGACTGAGACAAACTATCCACAGATGAAGCCTCTTTTATATTTTTCAATATATCCTCAGCGCCTTGTGTATCCGGCATGTCCTTAATAATGCCATATTTCATATAATCAAGAATCTCCTGATTAAGATGGGCTCCACCGTCATCTGTTATAGACACTTTATCAAGTATCTCCGACGATTCCACATCCATGGAATACCAGCCAGAGCTGTCCATATATGGCTCCATATATTGATTCCAGGAATCTAAAATATTGCTTTCATCCCCTGCTTCTAAAAGAAACAGCCGGTACTCATCCCATGCCGCTTTATGGTATTCGCTAAACACGGAATCCATAGCAGAATCTGCTGCAAGCTTTAAATAGCATCTTGCCCCAGCCGTGCGTGCGGACTCAATAAGTCCGCACATGAGACTGAAGATGCACAAAAGAGCTAGACTTAGAAATATGGTAATCTGCCCACTTTTCCGCATTAGTACACCTCTTTTGACTGAATATCAATCTGTTTAAATGTAAGTTCTAAAACCGCATTGATCCTGTCCTTAAAAATAATAACAAGACCTATTAATACTACCAGAATCAATACGACTTCAATTACACCTACGCCGTCTTCTTCTTTCATAAAATCCATAACCTGTTTCTTTAAATATGCAAACATTTTCTCACCCCCTTTCTAGTAAAATGACAGAAACGCTGGAAGTACAATCATAGCCATAACCACGCCCAACATAAGAAGCAGTGGAAACAAAAGTTTGGTTCCAGCCTCTTCTCCCAACCTTTTCGCCATATTCTTTCTTTGCTCAAACGCAGAAATCATCTCAAGCTCCAGTGACTGACGAAGCTGCCTGCTACCATTTTTCTGACTTTGTTCCAATAACGCGGAAAGCTTTAAGTAAGGCTGAAGGCTACAGCGTCTTCCAAACTCTCCAAATGCCCTGCTTTCCGATACTCCGCTTCCCAGTTGAGAGGCCGTCTTCATCATCTCTTCGTATACTGGCCGGATTTTTCTTTTGCCATCTTTGACATTAGATTCATAACCAGCTACAATTCGTTCCCAAGCGCCTCTTACAGTAAGACCAGCCCCAATATAAACAAGAAGCTTAGAAATCACTTCTGAATAATCGAGAAGAAGCTGATTCTCTCGTATTTTCACCTGATTTTGCTTATCAGAAATTACCTTTACATGAAGCAAAAGTGCCATGAATATGCCAAGAAAAGGAAACAGGCGGTGGCTGTTATCCTCTTGAAACGAATAGGTAAGAGAATGTCCTTCATACTCATTGGGCAATTTCAGGTAATCGTCTGTCTGCTGCTTTTGATCTTCCTTTCCCGCCCAGGTTAAAAATTCACTTTCCGCCTTTTCTTGTGCTGTACGCATAGGAGGATAAACCATTAAGTGAAAGCGATACGTATACTCTTGTGTCCCATCCGTGGCTCTTGCAAGGATTGTGACTGGCTCTCCAGCCTCCTTTGCCTGCTCATTATGTACTGCACCCAGAGAATCCACCAGTTCTGCATTGTCTGTTTCCCAACGAATCTTAATTCCATAATCAGTCAGATTTTTTGTAAGATTTAGATTTTTTCTTATTTCTGAAACAGATTCATTCTCCCCAAGCATCTGGGATTCTAGCTGTGGTTTGATTTTCTCAAATACCTTCTTTGCTTCTTCCTTGGTGTAGCGCCTCTCACGGACTGGTATCTTAACTGGTACTTTTTTGTTTTCCTCGTCTTTATTAAGGCCCGATATTTGAAGATCATAAGTGGTCTCCCCTTGTCCTGGGGCGGCTCTTTTTAATCCAGTGCCATTTAAGCCACCACCAGCTCCTATTGCAGAACTGATCTCTATTAGGACATACAGGAGAATTCCTACTGCCACACAGGCCGCCTGAGTTTTTGTAAAGGTAATGTTTCGTCTCTGGAAGAATTTCTTAAACATGGCTTCTCCTTATATTTCGATGCTCATAATCTTTCTTGATATGAAAAATGCCAATACGTAAAGTACCATGCAGACCGTCATGACAATTCTGCCAATGGCTGTGGTATACATAACTTGAAAGAACCCCGGAGATGTCAGATCAATGTAAATCACAATGAAAAAGGGAATCATGTTCATAACCTTTTGCTCAAACTGCTTGGAAGCTGACATGGTGAGTATCTCTTGCCGAACAGACACCTTGTCTCTTATGATATTGGCCGTATGACTGATAATGGATACCAATTCCCCTCCGCTGCGCTTTGCGGCTACAAAGACCTCAGCAAAATTCTTCACATCATCCAGACCGCTTCTAGATGCAAACTCCATCAAAGCCTGTTCCACCGAACGGTTAATCTTGATTTGATTTTCGATATGTTTAAATTCTATGGTAATCAGTCCGTCTTCTCCAAAGAGAAGCATTAGCTCTCTCACCGAAGAGGAAAAGGCATTTTCAACGGAGTAACCGGCACTTAAAAAGGAAGATAACAGGGAAATTCCTTCTTTGAATTCAACATTAAGCTGTTGAAGCCTTTTTTCTTTTAGTTCTTTTCTTTTTAAAACGGGATAAAGGATTCCGAATGGAATGAGCATAAGAAAAACAATGAAACTTCGATAAAACACATAAGCAAAAACTCCAGAAAGAGCCAGACCCTGACTGCCATACAGGCACCACTGAACGGGTGTCATTACATAAATATCATATCTCAATGCCTGCGGCTTTGAGCTTTTCGGTGTTTTGAATGTTGCCAACCTTTTTGAGACTTCCCTGTACCACCTTGTTACTGTCTCTTTTTTCATAATCTTCTTCAAAGCGGTACAATGGGTTAAGCCTGATTTCTCCATTTTCATAATCAGCCACCTCCACAATGGACAGGACCCGCCTGCTTTTATCTCTTAACCTTCCAAGATGTATTATAATATCAATGGCAGCCGCTATCTGACTTCTCACCGCAGGAAGTGGAATATCTGCTCCCATAAGGACCATGGTTTCTAACCTTGATAACATATCCTTTGGACTGTTGCCATGGCCTGTGCTAAGACTTCCATCATGACCGGTATTCATGGCGGAGATCATATCAAGAGCCTCTTTTCCTCTTACCTCTCCTATAATAATACGATCCGGGTTCATTCGCAAAGAAGCTTTAATTAAGTCTCCTATGGTCACTTCTCCTTCCCCTTCTCCATTTGCCCCTCTCGTCTCAAGCCTTACCAGATTCTTTATCTGGGTGATCTTAAGCTCTGCGGAATCTTCAATGGTCACAATTCTTTCATCCTTTGGTATATAAGCGGAAAGTGCATTTAAAAATGTACTTTTTCCTGAGTTAGTACCACCGCATACAAAGATGTTATATCCGGCTTCCACAATTGCCTTTAAAAAATCTGCCGACTCTCTGGTAAGCGATCCATAGGTTAAAAGCTTTGCCATAGTAATCGGCTCCGGGAACTTTCGAATGGTAACAGCAGGTCCATCCAGGGCAATGGGAGGAAGTACTACATGAACTCTAGAGCCATCTAAAAGCCTGGCATCTGCAATGGGCCTGGATACATTTACCGTACGGTTGACCCGGCTTACAATCTGCTGAATCGTATCCTCAAGCTGTTCCTGACTTTCAAACGTCCTACCCCAAAGCTCCATGCTTCCATTTCTCTCTAGAAAAACACAGTCAGCTCCATTCACCATAATCTCTGTGACCTGTTTATCATCCACTAATTCCTGAAGAGCCCCTAACCGCCGGAAGGAATCAAAAAGCCTGCTGCGAAGCTCTATTTTTTCTTTTAAGGGGAGAAAATGATCCTGTCCGTAGGTTAAAATCTTACGGTCTATTATGGCATACAGCTCTTCATCAATAATCTGCTGCTGCTCATTCAGCTCTCTAAGGATCTCTTCCCGCATCTTCCTTCGCATATCTTCTTCCATGCTCACCTCTCCTTATGGCTGCTTCCTTAAAAGCTGCCTTGTGTAATCTCCAAGCTCACTCCATAAAAGCTGTTCCAGATAAGAATCCCTTCTGCCAAAATTGCAGTGATATGGAAGCTTAATTTTCTGAATCCGCTTCTTCATGGATTCCTGTCCTGATGTCATAAGGTATTCTTCAAACTCCTCAATCTTAGCCACTGAAATGCAATCATCCATCACTGGCATATAGATGATGTCACAAACCTCCAGCACCTCGGTTGCTTTTTTGCCAAACTGCCCCAGGTCCAAGATTATGGTCTCATAAGGACTTTCCCTGGCAATACGTCTTACCAGATCAGCCACCTCAAGCGTACCTATCTGATTTAAGTCCTCCGGATACTGGACAGGAGGGATATAGTCAAGCTCTCCCCAGGTATAAATAAGAGATCCCAGGCGAATCCAGTTATACTTTTCCTGGCTGTAATAATAAAACAGATCCGATAGACCTCCCTTTAATTCCTCACCTATTAGTCTACCCAGCCCAGAGCAATCTTCAAAGTTTAAGTAAAGCACCTTCAAGTCCCTGGATAGAAGCTGTCCCATGGTAAGAGAAAAAGAGGTTTTTAAACAACGGTTAATAGGAGAATAGATTCCAACTACCTTTCCAGTCTTTGATATCATACTGCTTCCAGCTTCTTCATCACCGGTTAGATAAGCCTCCATCACATCCCTTAAAATGCCGTCTGCCGCCTGATACTTATAAATACCTTTTGAAGGCTCTTCCAGAGAACTGCCTTCTCCGTCACACAAATAAAATACCTGTTCTGCGCGAAGCCCCGCAATCTCCTCTTTGGAGACATCTGCCTGGATTAATAACAAATCAATCTCATGGTCTTTCCCATAGCCTTTTAGTTTATCCAAAGCCGTAAATGCAAGGGCTTTAAAAGGCGCCTGTTTCCTTTGGTTGATAAAATCTGCAAGCCTTTCCGCGTAGAAAGAATCTTCGTCATATACTGCCATCACTCGTTCTGCCAAAAATAATCCTCCTTTGTTACTGAAACACCGCCAAGGAAATAAGTGTCCCTAGAAAAAGACAAAATCCAAATGGAATGACAAAATCATACCCATCCCTCTCCGGGCGATAGTAAGCAGTTATTTTACCTGTTTGAAATACATACCTGATGTAGGTTAGAAGATAGGAAAAACGACATATCAAAATTCCATTCCCTATCATTTTGATTAGAGACCAGATAGCCCCAATAAGAAAACCAGAAAATATAGCAAGTGCACCGGTATGTAGGCCCATATATCCACAGATAAGAGCTGCCATCTTAATATCTCCGGCGCCAATCATACGAAACAGAAACAAAACAAAAAACAAGGCTGTTACAAGAACCATTCGAAGAAGAAAGTAAACCGGCTCTATAAAAATACTCCCCTCACTTGATACCACCCACGCTTCAAGCCCCGTAAGCAATAAGCCGTTTCCTATGCCAAAAAGCATCAACCAGTTTGGAATCTTGTGCTCTTTGACATCAAAATAAGCGCCTGCCCCTAAGTGAAGCAGTAATATAAAATCCCCTATGGTACACTCCCCCCTCTTTTAAAAAACAACACCTAAACTTTGGAATACACGCTGGAATATCAGCTTTAACATGATGGAATCAAACTCCATCTCAACTTGAACATCTTAGAATCAGCATACAGAACGTATCCTGGAATATATTCCCATTATGCACAAGGAAACATTAAATGTCAACTCTTTTTTTAAGAAATTTAGAATCAACTTCATGCCTATTGTTAAATTTCATATTTAATGTGTATTATTATATTTTTAACAGTTTTGTGCAACGATTCTGGTATTTTATAGTGAATTTCACAACTTATCAAGGTCAAACCATTGACCTTTACCCTCCAAAATGGTAAAATAATTTTAGTTTATATTTTTAAACCAAAGGAGGAATCGCCCATGGAAGGGCAGGACTTTCACCTGCTTTTTAAAGACTGTATGCCCATTTTTATTGCCCTTGGAGACGAAGTGAGACTAACTATTATTGAGGCATTGGCTCGCAATGGTCTTTATGACAGTATGGGGAATGATGTTTCAGCCTCAAGCGGATTTACAACCACAAAGATAGGGATGAATGTAAAAGACATTACTGAGAAAACCAATCTATCCCGCCCGGCTGTCTCCCATCATTTAAAAATCTTAAAAGAAGCAGGTCTCATCAGTGTCAGACAAGAGGGCACTGCAAATTTTTATTACCTGACCATCGGAGACACCACAAAAAAACTGTGCTCCCTGGGACAGCATATGCAGATGCTGTTAGATAGAATCCCAGAGTTTACGGACAATTCAGGTAAAATATGAATAAAAAGCCATTTTCCAGTTATAATGAAATTAACAGATATTTTGTAAATCTTATGAAATGGAGATGGTAAAATGAAGCATGCGACACTAAAAAAACGCCTGACTGCATCGGAAGAGGAACGTAAATTACGGTATGAAATCGAATGTTCCAAAACAGCGATTGATGCCGCCAGAAACCACTTCGAACACGTGGTAGATCCAACCCTTATTGACTGTTATATCTATGAACTGAATGCAGCACAGCTACGTTATCAGTTCCTCCTACGCAGTTTTAAAAGCTGGGAGGTTTAAAGTGCTATTTTAAAGATCACGGAGGAGTGAGCAAATGGCTGAAGAAAAAATGGAAATCGGGATAGGTTTTATTACAGAGGTAGACCGCTATCTCTTTAACAATGGCAAACATTACGAAATCTACGAGAAGCTGGGCGCTCACCCATGGACCTACCAGGAAGAGGAAGGAATGTATTTTGCAGTATGGGCGCCCCACGCAGTTCAAATTGGTGTGGTGGGTGATTTCAACGGCTGGAATCCAGATCGTAATCCTATGACCTGCCTGGCTGAGTCAGGACTCTGGGAAGCCTTTATACCAAAGCTTGGTGCCGGGGCGCTTTATAAATATGCAATTACTACAGAAAGCGGAAAGCTTCTCTTTAAAGCAGATCCTTATGCCTTTGAAGCAGAATACCGGCCCCAGACCGCTTCTGTGACTGCTGATCTTTCCGGTTTTGTCTGGAATGATAATAAGTGGATGGAGAATCGAAAAAAGGAAGATCCCATGGATGGTCCTGTCAGCATCTACGAAGTTCACTTAGGCTCTTGGCGTAAGAAAAACCGGGAGGAAAAAGATGGCTTTTATACCTATGTGGAAGCTGCACACGAGCTCTCGGAATACATAATTGAGATGGGATATACCCATGTGGAGCTCCTCGGTGTTGCAGAACACCCTTACGACGGTTCCTGGGGGTATCAGGTAACCGGGTATTTTGCTCCCACCTCAAGGTACGGCACCTCAAAAGAGTTTATGTATTTCATTGATTACATGCATCAAAAAGGGATTGGTGTTATCTTGGATTGGGTTCCGGCACATTTTCCAAAGGATGCCCATGGTCTTTCTGATTTTGACGGAAAGCCCTGCTACGAATACGCGGACCCTAGAAAAGGGGAACACCCGGACTGGGGGACTAAGGTCTTTGATTACAGCAAGTATGAAGTGGATAATTTTCTCATTGCCAATGCTCTTTACTGGGTGGAGAAATATCACGTAGACGGACTAAGAGTCGATGCAGTTGCTTCTATGCTTTATCTTGACTACGGAAGAGCTGACGGTGAATGGGTTCCCAATAAACATGGCGGTAATGAAAATCTAGAGGCCATTGAATTTTTCAAGCACCTTAATAGTGTGGTGAAGCAAAGAGGCAGCAATGCCATGATAATTGCCGAAGAATCCACCGCTTGGCCTAAGGTCACAGGCAGTCCGGAACATGGAGGACTAGGATTTACTTCCAAATGGAATATGGGCTGGATGCATGATTTTTTAGAATACATGAAACTGGATCCTTATTTTAGAAAATACAATCACCACAAGATGACCTTTGGTCTTACATATTTTACCAGCGAAAAATATATACTTGTATTATCCCATGATGAAGTCGTTCATTTAAAAGGTTCAATGATCGAAAAGATGCCGGGACTTCTTGAGGATAAGTTTGAAAATTTAAAGGTTGGATACACCTTTATGCTTGGCCATCCTGGCAAAAAACTTTTGTTTATGGGACAGGATTTCGGACAGTTTCATGAATGGGATGAAAAGGTAGGATTGGACTGGCATCTGGCTGATGAGCCTCTTGGAGAAGAGCTTAAAAACTATGTCAGAGACCTGCTGCACCTCTATCAGGAATATCCCGCTTTATACGAGAAGGACTATGACTGGGATGGCTTTTCCTGGATTAATGCCAATGACAACGAGCATAGTATCTTTAGCTTTATAAGGTACAGCGCTGATAAGAAAAGCAACCTTTTATTCGTACTTAATTTTACCCCAGTAGAACGCAAGGACTATCGGGCTGGGGTTCCTAAAAAAGGAAGCTACCGCCTGGTTTTTGATGAAAGTCACGGCCTTTATGAATCAGTGGAAAAAGGAAATACCGTTCTTTCTGAGGAAATAAAATGGGATGGACAAAACAATTCCATCTCCTGCCCACTCAAACCTTACGGCGTGGCTGTATACCATTTCAAAGGATAAATATTTAGATATTTTATCTAATATACCACTGTTTTTTCTATACTTTTTATCTATATTGTAGTAAAATGATACTATATAATTTTATTGTATTTGGGGATTCAAAGATGGAAGGAGAGGTATTTTATGGGAGCAGAACTAATAGCTACGACTGCAACGAAGATGGTGTATCGGGACGGAGATAAAGCGATCAAGGTTTTTAATGCAGATTTTCCAAAAGCTGAGGTGCTAAATGAAGCCTTAATTACCGCCAGAATAGAAGAAACCGGCGGAATTAATGTTCCTAAGGTGCTGGAGGTCAGTGTTTTTGAAGGCAAGTGGTCCATTACCTATGAATTTATTGAAGGAAAGACATTGAAGCAGCTCATGGATGAGAATCCGGAAAATTTACCAGAATATATGGATATGATGGTAGATCTTCATCTAAGCATTATGTCAAAACATTGTCCTTTGTTAAATAAGCTAAAGGATAAGATGAACCGACAGGTGGCTGAGATGGATGAGTTTGGAGAAGCCAGCAGATACGATATGCAGACTCGACTTGATGGCATGCCAAAGCACACCAAGCTGTGCCACGGTGACTTTAATCCAAGCAATATTATTGTGACGAAAGATCAGACCATGTACGTTTTGGACTGGGTACACGCCACCCAGGGTAATGCCAGTGCTGATGTGGCAAGAACCTATCTCCTCTTCTCTTTGCAGGATAAGAAAAAGGCAGATATGTACATTGACGTATTTTGTAAAAAGACCGGAACCGCTAAAAAATACGTTCAATCCTGGCTTCCCATTGTGGCAGCCGCCCAGTTATCCAAAAAACGGCCTGAGGAAGTTGAGCTTTTGAATCAGTGGGCCAATGTGTTTGAATACCAATAAAGAGCAGAGAATCAAAGAGACTGCCACAACGTAGCCTCGTGAAAGAACAATACATAAAAACGTCTTGTCGCAGCTTTTTAAGCCACCCAAGACGTTTTTTCACGTGATCCATATGCTTTTTGAATAAACTACAATCCCAAATTCATGTCACCATAGTATCAATATCATGATTTTGGAATCTTAGACATTGCCTCGTGTTCTTCTTTCAGTTCCTCATACAAATCGTAAAATCTCCATTTACAATTGGTATCTGTAACAACCGCCTTTAACTGAACTTTTGGAACCCCGGCACGCCTTAAATTTAAAAGCAGCTCATCCACCCTGCGGTTAGAAAAATTCTTCATAACTAGGATCTCTTCTTCCACCGGAGGACAGGCTTCAAACGCAGTTTCATCAAACCCTTCTATTCCAGCAAGATAACCCACGGTCTGGTTCATCTGGTCACTGGAAATGTTGCGGATTCGGATGCCCATGCGTATTAAAACAGCTTTTAACTTTGCTGCCTTTGAATCATTGCCAGTCTGCTTTTCAACTTCTGGCTGGTAATATAAAACCAATTCCTTTGTTACTGCCATGTTTTATTCCTCCTGCTTATTTTTATAACAGGTGTTTTCTTAATTCTTCCCCGCTTAAGGAGCTTAAATACGCTGGTGCGATATCAAATACAGTCTTACAGCCCTTTTGTCCCTCCTGATTTAAGCGATAAGCCGCGCGGGCATAAGATGTCAATACAGAAGCTGTGAATTCAGGGTTTGAATCCAGCTTTAAGCTATATTCAATTACGTGGTTGTTCTCATCCTCCCAGCCAGTGCTTCCAGTTCTAATTACAAAACCACCGTGAGGAATGCCTTTATGATCCTTCATCAGTTCTTCTTCACTGATAAAATGAACTGTTGTATCATAGTCAGAAAAATAATTAGGCATGGTCACAATCTCTTCTTTAATCCGGTCTAAATCAGCACCCTCTTCCGCCACTACATAGCATTCTCTTGTATGTTTTTCTCTCACAGATAGTTCTGGGTTTTTGCCTTCCCGAACATTCTGAAGGGCTTCTTCTACGGGGATCGTATACTGTCTGGCATCCTTTACTCCATTGATTCTTCGAATGGCATCAGAATGGCCCTGGCTCACACCTCTGCCCCAGAATGTATAATCATGTCCACCTGGAAGAACCGCTCCGGCATAAAGACGATTTAAGGAAAACATACCTGGGTCCCAGCCAACGGATATAATTCCTACGTTACCACCCTCTAAGGCAGCTTCATCAACCTTCTTAAAATGATCTGGAATTTTTGCATGAGTATCAAAGCTGTCAACTACATTAAAGGCTTTTGCAAGCTCTGGTGTCTGTACTGGAAGGTCTGTGGCGCTTCCTCCGCATAAAATTAATACATCGATGGTTCCCTTTTTTGTCATGATCTCGTCATAAGAGTAAACCTTGACCCCTTCCGTCAAAAGCTTTACTGATTCCGGGGCTCTTCTGGTAAATACAGCAGAAAGCTCCATATCTTTATTATGTTTAATGGCACACTCGACTCCTCTGCCAAGATTTCCATATCCTACGATACCTATTTTTATTGTCATACGCTCCACAACCTTTCTAAAAATTTGTAATTTATTATAACCTTAAAATCCTCTAGTGTAAACAAAGGATTGGAATGCGGGCAAAAAGAAAGAGTCTGACTCGTCAGACTCTAGCGCTAACGCGCTGTCACTTTAGTGACATCTTCCTCTTAAGCGTTATGCGCATCCTGCACGGAGTGCTTTTTTATTAATAGGGGAGTTTGTAGAACTCCCCTATTAATAAAAAACGCAGACAGAACAAAAGCCTGTCTGCGGATCTTTTAAGTTAATTAAGCAAATACTGCCTCTGGCACTTCCATTGCAGTGGTTTCGTATTTATCCAGAATTACCTTCTGGATGGTATCCCTTGTACCGGAATTGATTGGATGTGCAATATCCCGATACTCCCCATCTGCTGCCTTACGGCTTGGCATTGCAATAAATAGTCCTTTTTCGCCTTCAATAACTTTAATGTCATGAATAACAAATTCGTTATCCAATGTGATTGATACAATGGCCTTCATCTTTCCCTCTTTTTCAATACGTCTTACTCTTACGTCTGTAATCTGCATGTTCTTCCCCTCTCGTGACTTGACTATAATGTGTATCTTTCGTTTTTCTCCAAGACAATCTTTACATTGTCCGGCGTTCCTATGTAGGTGGTATTGGCACGAATCGTATCACGACTTTCCACGATACAATTTTCAATGACCGTATTATCACCTATATAGACGTCATTTAAAATAATGGAATTTTTAATGACGCAGTTGTTGCCGACGTAGGCCTTTTTATAAAGGACTGAATTCTCGACAACTCCGTTGACAATGCTACCGCTTGACACCAGACTGTTCTTTACAGAAGCGCCTGGGTTGTATTTTGCCGGCGGCAGATCATCGATCTTTGAGTAAACATCCGGATACTGACGGAAAAAATAATTTCTAACTTCCGGCTTTAAGAAATCCATATTAGTCTTATAATAGGATTCCACGGATGCGATATTTCTCCAGTAATCGTTCATTTTATAGGCATATATTCGTTTCAAATTCCGATATCGTACCAGAATGTCACTCACAAAATCATAGCGGTCTTCCATGGCGCACTGCTCAATAAGCTCTATTAACTGGCGCCTTCTTATAACATAAATGCCACAGGAAACAGTGTTAGAGGAAGCCACCATAGGCTTCTCTTCAAAATCTGTAATCCTTCCATCCTGATTGGTCTTTACCAGGCCGAAACGAGTAATATCTTCACCCATGGGAAGCTCTGTGCATACCACGGTAATATCTGACTTCTTCTCTATATGATATTCTAATACCTTACTGTAATCCAATTTGTAGATGCCATCCCCTGCGGCTATGACTACGTAAGGCTCATGACTATTTTTTAAAAATGTCAGGTTTTGAAACAATGCGTCCGCAGTTCCCCTGTACCAATCACTGCTTTCTGCGGTTATGGTAGGAGTGAAGACGAAAAGTCCTCCTTGCTTTCTTCCGAAATCCCACCATTTGGATGAACTCAAATGCAGATGCAGGGATCTGGAATTATACTGTGTCAAAACTGCCACATTCTGAATGTGTGAATTGGTCATATTGCTAAGGGCAAAATCTATGCTCCTGTAATTACCTGCTATAGGCATCGCTGCAATGGCTCTTCTGTTGGACAGTTCCCGCATTCGCTTACTGTTCCCGCCTGCTAATACAATTCCGATTGCTCTCATCGCATGCCACCTGCCTTTATAATATAATCTCCGCTGGGTAGCTCTCCGTCTTTATAATCTTCCGGAACGGTTATTCCCACAATGGCTGTATTCTTACCAATTGTCACCTGATCTGGTATCACAGAATTTTCCCCTACTGTGACCAAGTCAAACTGATAGACCTTTGGATCATACTTGCTCTTTTCATATTCTCCGGTTCCTAATACGGCACCAGTTCCTACCGTAACATTCTCCGCAAGAATGGCTTTATTAATCGTTACATCTTCTCCAATGACGCATTCCCTCATAATAATGGAATCTTCAACAACGGCACCTTTCTTAATAACGACACCAGATCCGATTACGGAATTTCTTACTTCTCCATAAATCTCCGTTCCTTCTCCTACAATACTTCTGTCTATAATCGCTTCTTCTGAGACGTATTGGGGTGGAATTATGTCGCTTTTTGTATAAATTTTCCAGTACTCTTCGTAAAGATTAAACTCAGGAATGATGTCAATCAACTCCATATTGGCTTCCCAATAAGAAGCAAGAGTCCCTACATCCTTCCAATAGCCGTTGTATTCATATGCAAATACCCGTTTTCCCTCTTCAAAACAATGAGGGATGATGTGCTTTCCAAAATCACATCCCGGGACATCAGACATACGGATCAGGGCTTCTTTTAATGCTTTCCAGCTAAATATGTAAATTCCCATGGATGCCAAATTACTTCTTGGATTCACAGGTTTTTCCTCAAACTCCGTAATTCGGTTTCCTTCATCTGTGATTAGTATCCCGAACCGGCTCGCCTCTTCAATGGGTACCGGCATAGCAGCAATGGTGATATCAGCATTGTTCGCTTTGTGATATTCCAGCATAACCTCATAATCCATCTTATAGATATGGTCTCCTGACAAGATGAGAACATAATCAGGATTATAGGTCTCCATGTATTCCAAGTTCTGATAAATGGCATTAGCAGTACCCGTATACCAGTCACTTCCCTTGCTCCTTTCATATGGAGGGAGGATGGTAACGCCGCCCACATTCCGGTCAAGATCCCATGGAATCCCAATGCCGATATGGGTATTCAGACGCAATGGTTGATACTGGGTCAGAACTCCCACGGTATCAACGCCTGAATTAATGCAGTTGCTAAGCGGAAAATCAATGATACGGTATTTACCGCCAAAGGACACTGCAGGTTTGGCAACCTTTTGGGTTAGCACTCCTAACCGGCTGCCTTGTCCGCCTGCCAAAAGCATAGCAATCATCTCTTTTTTAATCACGTTATCACCTCTTGCTGTAATTTATTGTGTCCATATTATACCATACTTTCAATCAATAGTGAACAAATATTTGTTTTTATCACATTGTTTTTTGTGCATTTTACGACATTTTTCGCGTTTTTTACAAATTTTTGACATTTTTAACCCTATATGTTGTTTTTACTGTCAGCCCCCCTTGAATAGAAACTTAAAATACAGTATAATCTTATTTAAGTATGCGAACATATAAAAGGAGAATCTATTATGGATTTAATCACGGTAAGAGAGATATATAAAAAGCAGGATACCCTTCTTAATTCCCAGGTTACAGTCGGGGGCTGGGTAAGAAGTCTGCGAGACTCCAAATCTTTTGGATTCATCGTATTAAACGACGGATCTTACTTTGAGACTCTTCAGGTGGTTTATCATGACACCATGGAGAACTTTTCAGAAATCAGCAAGTTAAACGTAGGCGCTGCTGTAATCGTAACCGGAACCCTGGTTCCTACCCCCGATGCCAAGCAGCCTTTTGAAATACAGGCCACTGAAGTAACGGTTGAAGGTACTTCTTCTTCCGATTATCCTCTTCAGAAGAAACGTCATACCTTTGAGTATTTAAGAACCATTTCCCATCTTCGTCCTAGAACCAACACATTCCAGGCGGTATTTCGGGTTCGTTCCCTGATTGCTTACGCCATTCACCAGTTTTTCCAGGAGAGAGATTTCGTTTACGTTCATACTCCCCTTATTACAGGAAGTGACTGCGAAGGCGCTGGTGAGATGTTCCAGGTAACTACCATGGACTTAAACAACATTCCAAAGACAGAGGATGGAGCGGTTGACTTTTCCCAGGATTTCTTTGGCAAACCTACAAACTTAACCGTTAGTGGTCAGTTAAATGGGGAGTCTTATGCCATGGCATTCCGTAACATCTATACCTTTGGCCCTACCTTCCGTGCGGAAAATTCTAACACCACAAGACATGCGGCTGAGTTTTGGATGATTGAGCCTGAGATGGCTTTTGCAGATTTAAATGACAACATGGCTCTGGCAGAGTCCATGTTAAAGTATGTAATTCGCTATGTACTTGAGCACGCACCAGAGGAGATGAATTTCTTCAACCAGTTTGTGGACAAGGATCTTTTAAATCGTCTAAACCATGTTTTAAATTCTGAATTTGCTCATGTTACTTATACAGAGGCTGTAGAACTTCTGACCAAGCATAACGATGAGTTTGATTATAAGGTGTTCTGGGGATGCGATCTGCAGACCGAGCATGAGCGCTATCTCACCGAGCAGCTTTACAAAAAGCCTGTATTTGTTACGGATTATCCTAAGGAAATCAAGGCATTTTATATGAAGCTTAACCCGGACAACAAGACTGTAGCAGCCGTTGACTGTCTGGTACCTGGAATCGGTGAAATCATCGGAGGAAGCCAGAGAGAGGATAACTACGACAAGCTTGTAGCACGTATGGACGAGCTGGAACTGAATAAGGAAGATTATGACTTCTATCTCGACTTAAGAAAATACGGTTCCGCACGTCATGCTGGCTTTGGTTTGGGCTTTGAGCGCTGCGTCATGTATTTAACTGGAATGTCCAATATCCGTGACGTGGTTCCGTTCCCAAGAACCGTTAACAACTGCGAACTTTAATCCTGTACCACAGATTACCTACCGAACAGGCAGGGAATTTGTGGTATCTTTTCAAATAGGACCAGCGAGGTAACGAGAATGAAATTTATACATATTGCAGATGTTCACTGGGGTATGAGTCCTGACAGCGACAAGCCCTGGAGCAAGGAACGGTGCCAGGATATTAAGGACACCTTTGCAAAGGCTGTGAATCAGGCAAAAGTCTTAGAAGCCGATTGCCTTTTCATTTCCGGAGACTTATTCCATAGACAGCCCCTTGCCAGGGATTTAAAAGAGGTGAATTATCTCTTTTCTACCATACCATCCGTGCACGTAGTCATTATCGCAGGAAATCATGACAGAATCCGCAAAAATTCAGCTATCTTAAGCTTTACCTGGTCACCTAATGTAACGTATCTTCTGGGGGAAGAGCTGGAAAGCGTTTATTTCAAAGAGATCAACACAGAGGTCTATGGATTTAGTTACCACACCGTGGAAATCCCAGAAAACCGACTGGATCACTTAAAGGTGCCAAACAACGGAAGAATCCATGTGCTTTTGGGACATGGAGGGGATGCCAATCACATTCCATTTGATAAGGGAGCCATGTCAAACCTGGACTTCTCCTATATAGCCATGGGACACATTCACAGACCAGAAGTTCTTTTAGAGAACCGCATGGCTTTTTCAGGTTCCTTAGAACCTCTTGATAAGACAGAGTCCGGGCCTCACGGCATGATTATGGGGGAAATCAACGAAGTAACACGTATGGTTTCTTCCTTAAAGTTCATTCCAATTGCCAAGCTTCAGTATATTTCTCTGGCGGTTAATGTCACCACTGCCACCACCAATACTGAGCTTGCCATGAAGATCACCCAGGAGATTCAAAGCCGTGGTACGGAAAACATCTTTCGCTTTCGGATCCGCGGCATGAGAGATCCAGATATCTCCTTCGATCTGGATATGCTCTCCACCCGGTTTAAGATCATGGAGATCCTGGATGAATCGGAACCGCAATATGATTTTTCCGCTCTCTTTGCTGAGCATTCCAGTGATATGATCGGCTTTTACATTCAGGCCCTTCAAAAACCTGAGATGAGCCCTATGGAGAAAAAGGCCCTCTATTACGGCATCAACGCACTGCTTCGCACCACGGATGAAAGGAGCTGATCCCATGAAAATATTAGATATTTATATCAATGGCTTTGGAAAATTTCACGGCAGGAACCTTACCTTCAGGGATGGGCTTAACATCGTCTATGGAAAGAACGAAGCAGGAAAATCAACCATACATACATTTATCCGCGGCATGCTTTTTGGTATCGAGCGTCAAAGGGGAAGAGCTTCCAGAAACGATCTCTACACCAAGTTTGAGCCTTGGGAAAACAGCGGCACTTATGAAGGTCAGATTCGACTAGAGCACAAGGAACACATTTACCGGATTGAGAGAACCTTTCAAAAGAACAAAAAAGAATTCAAGATCGTGGATGAGACAGCCGGACGGGAAATCGAACCCACCAAGGCGTTTTTAGATGATCTTTTATGTGGACTGAGTGAAACCACTTATATTAATACCGTAAGTATCAGCCAGTTAAAGAGTGCCACCGATGAAGGCATGGTTACTGAACTTAAGAATTACATAGCCAACCTAAACAACACTGGAAACCTTGCACTTAACGTGACCAAAGCCACCTCATTTTTAAAGTCTCAGAAAAAAGAGCTGGAGTCTCAGATGGTTCCTGAGGCCGCTCGTACCTATACTTCTTTGCTAAGCGAGATTCGAAACACAGAGAAAGAAATATCATCTCCGGAATTTGAAAACCAGATCAATGAATTTCAGAAGCTACGTGAAAATGTGAAGATTTCTTTGGAGGAGCATCAAAAGGAAAAGGAAGAGCTGATTAAAAAGGTGGCCAGAGGAAAACAGGTTTTAAGCAGCAACCAGTTTACAGACCAGGATTCCATTAACGCTTATACTCAAAAGGCTCAGGATAATTTTGATGATTATATGAACGCCAAGGAAACCTCCAGCAAAAAGCCAAGAAAGGTCTTTTCCGTCCTTTCTCTCATCATTGCCACAGCACTTTTATGCGGGGTGGGAGTCCTTTACTATTTAGGAGAGTCCAATTACTTTACTGCTAATTACGGCCTGGATCTGCTGTTTCTAATGAGCATATTTATGGGAGCTGCTATTATCTTCTACCTGATTGGCCTTCTTCTCTTTTTAAAGCTAAAGCAAAGCCAAAAGGATATGGAGATGAGCGCTAAGGTATTGCAGGAGATCTTATCCAGACACCTTGGAAGCGGAGATATCTCTACAGAAGCAATGCGTGCATTTCAGTCCAGAATGGCAGAGTTTACAAGACTTTCTTCCGCTGTGATCAAATCAGAAGCCGCTGTCATTCAAAAGCAGACGGAACTTACAGAGCTTCAGCAAAAGCAGGAAACCTGTGGGGAAACCATTGAAAAGCAGCAAAAAAGCCAGTGGGAACTGGAGAGAAAGCTGGAACACCTTTCAAGCTGTAAGACTCAGGCCGAAGGTTTAAAACACATATTAGAGGAAAATGACAGAATCCGGGAAGAGGTCTCTGCCATTGATTTAGCCCTTGAAACCATGCTAAACTTATCTTCTTCTATCCGGGATTCCTTCGGACTTTATTTAAACCGGGCAGCATCGGATCTGATTAAAGGAATTACAGGGGGCATCTATACCAGCATGAGTGTGGATGAAAACTTAAATGTTTTCCTGAATACAAAGACCAAGCTGGTGCCACTGGAGCAGGTCAGCAGCGGAACCATGGACCAGGTATATCTGGCACTTCGACTAGCCGCCGCCACGTTAATTCAGGAGGGCACAGAGCGTATGCCTTTGATTTTTGACGACAGCTTTGTGCTTTATGATGACGATCGTCTGCGCACCGCTTTAAAGTGGCTGGTTAATGCCTATTCAGACCAGATCATCATATTTACCTGCCATCAGAGAGAGGCTCAGATGTTAACGGCAAATTTAATTCCTTATCATTTGATTGAGATATAATAAATTTAGGAAGTGATATAAGAAGTATACGAAGTGATATAAGAAGATACATAAAAAGACTGTGATACGAGATAAGATTAATCCGTATTACAGTCCTTTTTTATTCTTATAATGCTTTGCTTTTATGCTTTTATGCTTCTCTGTTTTTCCTGCCTATGGCAAGAACCATACCAAGGAATATACCCGCTAATGCTGGAACGATCCAGCCAAGCCCTATGGTATAAAGAGGAAGCTTTACTAACAGTTGATGAAGAATCTTAGCTCCTGCCTGCTCCAGGGATAAAAGAACGCTCACAACTCCTGTAATGCCAATGGAACTGACATATACCATCCGCCAACGTTTTCCATCCTGAAAGGCAAAGGAAAGCAAAATCAAAACTATGGCAACTGGATAGATGGCATTTAATACGGGAACAGATAGTTTAAGAATCCTTGTCAAGCCTACATTGGAGATGACGAAGCTTGCCAAAGCAAAAATGAATGCCCATGTCCGATATCCAATGGCAGGAATTATGGTACAAAAATATTTGCTGCAACAGCTAATTAAACCAATGCAAGTATTTAAGCAGGCAATGAAGAATACCACTGCCAACATGATAAGGCCAGTCTTTCCATATAGGAAGCTTACGGCCTGATTCAAGGTTTGAGCCCCATTTGATGCAGGACCAAAGGTACCGCCTGTTGTGGCTCCTACATGAGCCAGAGCGGCGTATACAAGGAGTAAAATCCCTCCAGCCACAAATCCTGCATGAATGGTCTCTTTTACCACCACAGAGTCCTTCTGCATTCCCATGGCCTTGATGTTAAGGGAGATCACAATTCCAAAATTCAGTGCCGCTATGGTATCCATGGTTAAGTATCCATCCAAAAAGCCTTTTACAAAAGGAGTGGATGTATATTCCTCTGCCGGAGTTCCATAAATACCAGGGGGATTAAACAAACAGCCGGCAAAAATCACCACAATAAGAACCAAAAGTACGGGCGTCAGAATCTTTCCCAGACGATTCGTAAGCTGGTCAGGATTTAAAGCCACCACAAAGGCCACCACAAAGAATACAGCGGAATAAAGAAGCTGTGCCACCAATGGGTTCGCATCCCCCATAAAGGGAACGACTGCCATCTCAAAGGATGTACTGGCTGTCCTTGGTATTGCAAGACACGGTCCAATGGACAGATAATTTAACAAGGTGAAAATAGTAGCAAATCTTGGATGAACCCGCTCTGCCAAATAATAAAATCCGCCTGCTCTTGCAACGGCTACCACACCCAAAACAGGGAATCCGATTGCTGTTACTGCAAAACCAATCATGGCTGTCCAAGTGTTAACACCTGCCAGTGAGCCCAAAAAAGGCGGAAAAATAAGATTTCCCGCCCCAAAAAACATGGAGAAAAGTGTAAGACCAATCAATATCCGTTTTTGAGTTGATAATTTATCCATCTGTACTCTAATTACCTTTCGCCTGCACGGTAACGTTCCAGCACTCGATTGATTCTAGTGGTAGGATTTAAAAGGTCACTTAAGGATGCATCATGGTTTAAGTTATCTATGATCAGAGCAATGTATTTGCTCATATCTACATCAATATAGTAAGGTCTTGAAAGGAGGTCCGGTGTCTGGTATACAAGGTTGGTGGTAAGAATCCGGTCAATAAAGCCATTTTCATAATACTCATCAAACTTTGCAAGTCCGTTTGTGAAAAGACCGAAGGTAGCGCATACGAATACCTTTCTCGCTTTTCTTCTCTTTAATTCTTTTGCAACGTCAAGCATGCTTTCTCCAGATGAAATCATATCATCAACGATAATGACATCCTTGCCCTCTACACTGCTTCCTAAGAATTCATGGGCAACGATAGGGTTGCGTCCATTGACAATCTGAGTGTAATCACGGCGTTTGTAGAACATACCCATATCAAGGCCTAAGACGTTAGCAAAGTAAACTGCACGACCCATACCGCCTTCATCCGGGCTAATAACCATCATGTGTTCACTATCGATATTTAACTCTTTCTCATTCTTAAGCAGATGCTTAATGAACTGATAGATTGGCTGAACGGTTTCAAATCCCTGCAATGGAATGGCATTTTGCACTCTAGGATCATGAGCATCAAAGGTGATGATGTTTTCCACACCCATGCTCACAAGCTCTTTTAATGCAAGTGCGCAGTCTAGGGACTCTCTGCTGGATCTTTTATGCTGTCTGCTTTCATATAAGAAAGGCATGATTACATTGATACGGCGGGCTTTGCCTGCGGAAGCAGCAATTACACGCTTTAAATCCTGAAAATGGTCATCAGGAGACATGTGATTGGTCATACCGCATAAAGAATACGTATGGCTGTAATTGCAGACATCTACCATTAAATAAAGGTCATCTCCACGTACGGATTCCTGCAGAGTTCCTTTTGCCTCTCCAGAACCAAATCTTGGAGTGCTGGCTCCGATCAGATACGTATCTCTTTGATAGCCTGAGAAAGCGATTGTAGATTTGTGCTCACTCTCACGTTCTTTTCTCCAGCTTACCAGGTAATCATTTACCTTATCTCCCAGCTCCTTGCAGCTCTTTAATGGAATTAAGCCAAGAGGACCAACCGGAATGGTCTCTATTATTTTCTCTTCGTAAAGCATTCTTTTCTCCTCCAACGTATCTAAATACAATGCAACGGTTCTTTTATAACATTATGTGCCGCTTTAGTCAAGACAATCAAAAGGATTCCCTATATTTTTCAAGTAACAAACTTTATTTTGCCTGATTTATTCCTATCATATCCACCACTGGAAAAATATAGAAAACCAAATATCTCTATCACAATTCTTACAGCTACCCGATAAAAGCACACGAACCACTTGGGCCGCATGCTTTTACTTAATTCTAACGCTGGTTAATGGCTCCCGCCTTCTTCTTAATCCTGATATCATCTCCATAAAGAGGAATTACCGTATATCGGCTGATCAGCCTTGAAGTGACACGTTCTGTATACCGGTCTCTTAATTCATTGATTGGGTGGTTCGTGGATATAATGGTGGACTTTGAAGAATTCAGTCGCTCGTTAATACAGTAAAACAGCTCGGATGACGTAAAGCTGTTATTAAGCTCTGTTCCCAAATCATCTATGATAAGAAGATCGCAGTCCAGGATATACTGGTACATGCCTCTCATATCGTCTTCATCGTTATAATCAAACCGATTCTTGGAAAACACCTCAAACAAATCATTGGCAGACAGATAGATTACGGAAAAGTACCCATCGATCAGCTCTTTTGCAATACAGTTGGTAAGAAAGGTTTTTCCTACGCCGGTAGGTCCTGTAAACAAAAGATTCCCTGGTTCCCTGGAAAATGTATGGACGAAGTTTTTGCAGGTTTCCACTACCTGAGCCATATACTGCCTTACGGTTCTGTTTAAGTGTGGGATGACCTTGGTATCATCAAAGTAAGCAGTGGAGAAGGTATTAAAGTTTTCAATTGTCACGATCTGCTCGATGTTAGACTGTGCATAGAGATATTTCATCTCTGCCTGTCGGAAGCAGTGACATTTCACGCCATTTGCATACCCGGTATCCTTACAGTCCTTACAGCGGTACTGCATCTCCATATAATCCGGGGAAAATCCTGCTGATTTTAAGAGCACACTTTTTTGTTCTCTTAAATCTGCAATCTCACTGCGAAGCTCCTTTAGTGCTCCCTTATCCCCTTCCAGAAGTCTTCTGGCACAGGCCACCGCTCTGGTACTGATGGACTGGTCAAGCTCTCTGACTACCGGAATTTTCTGATATACGGTTGCAATCCGTTCTTCCTGTTCATGACGGTTCTTAAACTGCTGCTGTCCGTAAGCCCTCATGATGGCGTCGTATTGTGAATTGCTCAGCGCCATAATAACCTCCATTCCTTTTGCTGCCTGTTGCAAAAACTACTGCTGCTTCAATTGATCAAGAATCAGCGCATCGTAATCGATCTCTCGTTGAGGAAAGTTCTGAAACTGATTTTGTCCGGTCCTTGGTTTTGCCTGTGTTCCTGTTGTTGATTTCTTTCCGTTTTTATAATCTCCGCTCTTAAGCCGCTCTGCATACTGCTCGTCCAGGCGTTTGATCTCCTCCATGGTCCGAACTCCAGCCTTTTTCCAACCATCTAAAATCTTATCGGTATAAGGAAAGCTAGGGGAATGGGTGGCGGTTAAGGTACGGTTGCAAGCTTCCATAACGATCTCTCTCGTAAACCCATAGGTGTTAAACCATCGGTCCATAAATTCTCGTTCCATATCTCCAGGATTTCTGTCATTCAGCCCAAATGCCCTCATGACGGCATAGGAATCCTTGGAATAAGTGGTGGCACTGTTCTTTGCCTCCTCCACGGTTTTAATCCCCTTTTCATGCCAACTGATGGCCACGGTCTCAATGTAGCGAATGCTGGTGTGTCCTCCCTGGACACAGTATTCTACCACGTATTCAAGCAGTTCTGATGGCATATGAAGACCATCATAAAGATATGCAAATACCTCACACTCTCTTTGGGTGAATACTTTATTCATATATTTCTGTGCAATATAAAGGAGCTGGGAAAAATCCTCATCTCCAGCAAGTCCACTTATCTTTTCCGGGGAATAGGCGGTTCTTTTTGCAAGCGGCTGAGTCTTTGTGGGAACCTCAGAAACGGTTCCAGAGCAGGCAGTCTCAGAAACAGCCTTAGACGGTTGTTCCTTAACTGGAATCTCTTCAGAAAGTACACCGGCCTTTTTCCAATAAGCCAGGGCCCGGGTCACATCTGCCTCTGTATGGTTGAGTGCATCTGCAATCATAGAGATGGTGACTTCTTCTCCATCATGACGCATCAAATACAAGTATTCTTTTATGTACTCTCCATTGGCCATGGACATATAATCATCAATGAAATCGTTTGATATCACCGTGGCCCTGATCTTTAAACTGCTCTTTACATTCACCGCCATAACCTCACCTTTTTATCATGCTCATATCATACCACAGGTCCTTAGAAAAGAAAATAGGGGCAGTTATCCACCAAATGAATTGTGGAAACTGTGGATAATGTGGAAATCTGGTATACATAATATGGATTTCCACTTCCCAGCCCGCCGATTTGCTGATAAAACCGAGATTTTGTAAATTGTAAGACTTTAAATTATGTAAATCAAAAAATCCACATAGTTTCTTAACATAAAATGTTGAAAACTATGTGGATAATGTGGATAACTATACTCCCAGTAGGTTTTCTCCCACTTTTACAATGTCTCCGGCTCCCATAGTTATCAACAAATCACCGTGTATACAATTTTGCAAAATAAATGTTTCTATTTCTTCAAAGGAAGGGATGTAGTGTACTTTTACTCCCTTTTTCTCGATTCTCTCCACAATGTCCTTGGAGCTAATGCCTAAATTATCAGTTTCACGAGCCGCATAGATGTCTGCCAGAATCACCTCATCCGCCAGTGACAAAGAGTCAGCAAATTCATCTAAAAATGCTCTGGTACGGGTATAAGTATGGGGCTGGAACACAACCCAAAGTTTTTTATGTGGATAATGTTTTGCCGTCTCTAACGTTGCTCTTATTTCCTGGGGATGGTGGGCGTAGTCATCTATGATAGTCACACCGGAGATTTCCCCTTTCTTTTCAAAACGTCGGTTGGTTCCGGTAAAACGCTTCAATCCTTTTTTAATCATTTCCAGAGAAATCCCCAGTTCAGAACAAACTGCTGCTGCTGCCAGAGAGTTATACACATTGTGTTCTCCTGAAACGCCAAGAGTTATGGTATCAATCACATTTCCGTCCACAGCCAGTTCATAGGATGCTCTTGCCAGGTCGTCATACCGAATATTATGTGCCTGATATCTGCTTTCTTGATCTTTACCAAAGGTGATTACCTTACAAGGAAGGTCATCGATGATATCCTCCATGTGATCAATATCTTTATTTATCACTAATAAACCATTCTCCGGAAGCTTTTCGGCAAATAGTCGGAAGGAATGGCGAATTTCTTTTAAATCCTTAAAAAAGTCCAGGTGATCTGCTTCTATATTTAAGATTACTTCTGTCGTAGGATAAAAGGATAAGAAGCTGTTGGTATATTCACATGCTTCCGTTACAAATAAATCTGGCCCACCCACTCGGATGTTTCCGCTGATGGAATTTAAGATTCCTCCTACTGAAATCGTTGGGTCCGTATCGGCAGACAAGAGGACCTCTGTGATCATAGAGGTGGTCGTCGTCTTACCGTGGGTACCAGATACAGCGATTGCATTCTCGTAATTCTTCATCATCTGTCCCAGAAGTTCTGCTCTGGTTAATATGTTAAGCTTTTTCTCTCTTGCACTTATAAATTCCGGATTATCCGGGTGAACGGCTGCTGTATATACTACTACATCAATATCATCGGTTATATTCTCTGCTCTCTGTCCGTAAGCTACCTTTGCTCCCTTTGCCTCTAAGTGACGGGTAAGGTCTGACTCATTGGCATCAGAGCCAGTGACTGTAAAGCCTTCCTCTATGAGTATCTCTGCAAGCCCACTCATACTGATTCCGCCAATCCCTATAAAATGGATTGCTTCCGGTTTATTAAAATCAATCTGATACATGTTTTTTCCATCCTTAATTTATATTCGGTTTATCATTCTACTTTCACTTACTTTTACTGCTTTTTTTCTGGAAAGTCAACTGCTTTCTCTCCTATTATATAAGAAACGACTGAGAAAATCTACAATAGAATCCGAATCAAAAAAATGCACCTTACAGATTCTATGACCTGTAAAGTGCTATTTATGACACGTATTATCAGGACTTGCCTGCCACCATAGGCTCTCCCTCTGCCAAAGTCAGCTTAACGACAGAAGATATCATATAAAGCATTTCTTTAAAGCTTCGAAAGGTCTGCTGTACCTTTCCTTCCCGCCAATATATCATTCCCTGCCAGGTGTTGTGTTCCCGAAACATTACTTTAACAGAAAAAGAAGCTTTTTGGCCTGTTCTTAAAAATTCCTCAACGGCTTCGCTGGAAACCAGTCTGCCATAGTGAATTCCAGTCAGATGATCCCGTCCCTCCGTCATACTAATATCCATATAATTTCCACCCAGGGAAAGTGACCATTTCTCAAAAAATTCTGGGTCTAAGATTTTAGCAATTTCCTTATCCCCTTCCATTGCATCTTCCTGTAAGACAGCATTGGTTATCATGATAAACTGAAGCTCACTGTCAAAGGAAGCAGTCCTGTTTCCATCATCCCAGATCATGGTTCCCTGCCAGCTTGCATGATAGCGGAATCGTAGATAAATGCGAATGGTTTTTAACCTGCCGGTTCTGTCGGCTCTTTTTAATCTCTGCATTTTAAAATCCATGGGATCGGATCCTGACAGGCATCTCATTTGAAATGTCTGCTTGGGTGCTCCTACGGAATCAAACAAATGATCCATGTTCATGATCATTTCTGTAAATCCGCCAAATACGATTCCATGAGAGCTTTCTCCCTGAAATATCACTCCCTTAATTTCCCAGTTGTCGTAGGAATCCACTGCTATGGTAAGATACCGGTCCGCTTCGTTTACCAAACTCATTCTACAAATTGCCATCTTTATCACCGTCGTCCTTATAGATTATAATTATTATATACAACTGCGGTTACAATCCAGTTACATTTATATTCGTTCAAGAATATTTTATTACAAATTGTAACTTTTTGCAATTATTTGTAGAATTAGATTAAAAAAACTCTCTTCCTTAAGCAGAAAGAGAGCGTTTTGATATGGATTTAAGCTATTCTGTTATGAAACGTCCAAAAACTATGTGCTTATAACGATTTAAAACTCCTAAGAAAATATTTCCCAGAAATCCGATGGCAAGAATTTCCCCCACCCCTACGGTAAACATGGCGTACCAGATAAAATCCTGAGATCCATAAGCAAAACGAAGAACCCATGGGATAATAATGACATTGGCTACAATCGGTGGAATGCATACCATCCACTGATGTTTACGAAGCAGATAAGAACCAATCGCTCCAATCAAGGTAGCAAGACTTCCAAAAATTACATCAAGGACAGCCGCACCGCCCAAAAAGTTAGACAGCAAACAACCGATAAATAAACCTGGAATCGCCGCCGGGGTGAAAAATGGTAGGATGCAGAGAATCTCTGAAATCCGAAACTGAATGGGACCGAAGCTGATGGGTGCGAAAATTAAAGTCAGCACGGTATAAATGGCAGCAATTGTTGCGGAAAAAACCAAGAAATAAGTTTTCCTTGAAGATTTGTAATTCATATTCTATTCTCCTTTAGTTTTGTTTTAGGTGTGGAAGGTCACGAACACACCGGTCTGTTTTTGTGAAATCTCCTTTGAAATCAAGGGTTTCACGGCCTTATTACGGGTGTAACTATATCATAATGGAAGGGGAAATGCAAGTGTGTGGCCAGTCTTTGCCTCATAAGGAATTTACTGCATATTTATTTGTTAGTCTCTTTATAAGTCCGTACACGAGATAAACTACGATTGGTATTACTATCATTAGCCACAACAATTTGTGGCGGTGTAGAAGTCTGTATCTTCCAAACCCTTCTGTTAACTCGTATTTGTTAAAGATATGTATGAATAGCGAAAGTCCTGTAACATGAATGAACTCATAGATAAGGCCTGCGAAAAGATACATCTTTAAGTTTATTTTTCTTAGCAGTAACATAAAACCTATAAACAGTACGAAAAGATAGCTGGTTAAAAAGAATAAGAGAGTACAGTTATTTGCGTTTTCTTTAAGAATATCAAATTGTTTCAAACTATTCTTCTTTATCTCGCGAGTTAAATCATTTGCTAATAACAGTATATCAATAGATCTATAGATCAGTTTTAGAGCTGCCATATGAAAAAATAGAGACAACGCAGAGAAGGAACAAGCAACAATGTAGAAGTTACGTTCTTTTTTAAGCAGGTTCAAGTTATTATCCTCCTTATAATGGGCACCCATAAATTTCTCACCAAACCATATTTGTTATTAAGTAATCATGCCATTTTTATATGCTTAATTTTAATCCATTCTATACTATCTTAAATTGATACAATTACATTTAGTATAGTCCATGTTAACGTCAATTACAAACTAATAGCTAAGTGTTAACACTTTTTCTATAATATCTTGTGAAGCAACTTGGTTTTTGGTATATTAATTACAATATTTTATTATAAAAAGAGTTTTTATACAAATAATAACCATTTTTACCCTGAAATATATATATTCTAGTTTTTTTATATTATTGATATTTTCTAATATATATGATAAGGTCATATCCATAATCTGGTAATTACTATGAAAAATGAGAGGAATATCTATTTTGGGAAACTTTGAAAACATCTTTAATATTGCAGGCGGAATTATAGGAGTTTATTTTATTGTTGCAATGCTTATGTTCTTTCGCTATTTTTACTTTAAGAAAGGAAGCTTAAAAAAAGCTTTGATTCACATTTTACTTTCTATCATACTTCTTTGTGCGGTTGTAGCTCTTTATATGGGATATGGTAATGCTGTTAAAAATGCAACTCCAGAACCAGGCACCTTTACTGAAAGTATGAAACAAACATTAGATACAAAATCACCGGAAGAAGTCAAATTCAGTGACTTAGCTCAAATTATGGTTCTATCTAACTTCCCTATTAGCGAGGAGGACAAGGTATATTTGGATAAGATTAAGGAGTATTATATCTACTATCAGATGAGTGTTGAATCCAATACAAAGACCAAAGAAGAATTATCCCAGCAATTTGATACATTGCGGGCAAATATAGATCGTAGATAATACAAAAAACAAAAGCCTCGAATCCGCTTGTTACCGCAGATTCGAGGCTTTACCATTTATGATTATGTACGAAATGTTGATCTTTGGTTTGCTCTGCTTTTTACGTAAATAAGTAAAACAACCAAAAACGACAATGTTTGAGCAATTGAAATGCGTATCACTTGAAGTTCATCTACCCCTGAGTTTGTAGTAAGATGCAATAAGTTTATAATAGTATTGTTAAAAAAATGGTCTGCCATAGGCATCCAAAGGGATCCGGTGATTTTGGTCAACAAACAAAATTTCACTCCTGTTATTCCCGTCGTTAAGAATAGCATAAGTATGGACATTATGGCTACAGCTCCATTTATTTCTCCATCCAGTAGACTGCGTACCGGTGCTGCAATATGCCAGATTCCAAAGAGGACAGATGAAAACGCAACTGCTTTCATGAACGAAGACCGTTTCTCAAACAGTCGAATAAATAAGCCCCGAAAGATACCCTCTTCCATAACTACGTTAATGATATTTCCGATTAAGCAGAATGAAAAAAATAACGCCCCACTTACTTTCTCCTGATTACCAAACACGTTATAGCTAGTCACATAAATTTGCAAAGAAGGATTGTTATCACCTGACTGTTGTATTAAAAACTCTGCTCCGTAGGCAATCATAAATACGGCTGCTCCCAGTGAAATGCCATAGAGTATATTTCTTACTGGAGAATTTCTTGAAAAGCCTACCTCTGGCCAACTTAGCTGGAGATAACGTATTGATAGCGTGAGCACCCCTATTCCAACAAGCTTGTGTATAAAAGCTTCACCAAATATACCTTGATCTGTACGAATTACCATGTATTCAATCATCCGAAATACAAAGCAAATGAAATAGATTAATATAATGCATGTTACAGGATTATAATTTCTATTTTCCTTCATATAAAATCCCCCATAATATAAGCATCAAATTACATTACTAAAAAAACGTTATCTTAAGCATTTTCAAACAATTCTATTCTTATACAACCACGCCTACTCTTTCATCCACCACTCCTTAGGAATGGTTTCCAATTCTATGACGCAATTAATCTGGTGTGATAACACATCTTTTGTTACCTCAAATATTGCGCCTGCATCACACAGAATACAGGATGCATCGCCAAATGTGGTCTTAATTGCCGCATTTCTATCATAAAAAGCTTGTTCCAGTTTCGTGTAATTTTCTGAGATATGATCTGTAACTGGATTATCATGGCGAAGCATAAAAGAGGGCTTAATCTGGTTATCTGGCATGATAATCTTAAAATAAGTAGGTTCCTTAGTCAGACGCTCTGGTACATCCAAATGTTCTTCCACACAGTGAATGAAGGTGTTTCGCTCATGACCCACTCCTAGAAGCAGAATTTTACCATTTCTTTCTTTGATACGATTATAAGCACCTTTTGGAGAGCAAGGGGAGGTTTGATTTTCTTCTCCTTCAATAAAAGCTTCGCTGTCTTTTCCGTACACGGCTAAACTATGAGTTGGGTGAAGGGAACGAAGCACTCCTTTTCGCAACCGGAAGAGATTGGGTAAAATGCCGACACAAGCTGGCTCAATTCTCGGATCATACTCATTGTGATACTCCGACATAGAAGCCCATGTGTGAGTGGGTAAAATAAGCAGACCATCAGACATGTATTCCATAAATGCATCGAGAACCGTATCCGCCCCACCTTCAACCTCACCAATTGCCTTCATGGAAGAATGCACAAGTAATGTGTCACTGGGCTTAATTCCCATATCTTTCAAATGCTGCTTCAGATCTTGTTTTGTAAACATAATAACACCTTTCTTTCCCAAACAATTTAATAGTTATCCTGTGTACTATCATAAGGGAGGCTCAGATATTTTGCAAGGGAGGTCCATGATACTTCTACTTTTGTTGAATTAGATTATAGTAATCGCACACTTATTTATCACAAGCCCAACACTCCCAGCTTAAGAATTCTTTCACAGACTCGTCACATTTTCATCAAACTCCGGTCACAATTACAGGTTATATTAGTACTTACAAAGGAACAAACAACCTTTAAATATAAATTTTTTTCATACTTCGGCCGACAGGATTCCCCAATCTTGTCGGCTCCTCCCATTTTATAGGAGTACTTTTTAATCATTCATTTCAATACAAAGACCAACGCCAACCTCATGTATTGGTATGTGACTGTTTATTTCTGCTTTCACTTGAAAGGAAACACAGTGACAGGGGTACAAATCACGAATGTTATTCTGGACAAAATACTCAATCGTTTGGTTTAATCTTGAATCCACATCAAATAAATGAAATCCCCCGATTATCCCCAAAACCTTATGATTATTGCACACTTTTTCATAGAATACGCTCCCCCACAAAATACATCAACACAAAATTTCGATCCCTTTAATTCCTTATAAATTCCTCTATAAAACACATGAATTTCATAAAGATATTATACTATAAAATCCCCAGCGTGCTATACTATAAATATAAGGAACCATAATAAAATACTGGTATCAAAACACTCCATTTTACACAACAATAAAGAAAGATATCAAATCAAAAACATAGAAAAGAGGATATCATGGATGCAAAGGATATGACTCCGCTTAACAATAATGATGATAATAGGAACCTCAATGATAACAACTCTATGGGCACAGACAGCATTCTCATAGAGATTATAGAGTACAGCAAAAAAACCTATCAAACGTATCAAAAAAACATTAGAAATCTAAAGCATTTAAAAGATTTAACAAATATTCCAGAAGAGAGTATCCGTTGGATTAACGTAGACGGGGTGAAGGATGAAACTGCGTTACAGGCTTTGGGTAATTCTTTTCACATTCACCCTCTCATTATACAAAGCATCTCAAATCCCAATGAAAGGGCTAAGATTGAGGAATACCGCAATTCTCTTCATGTGATTGCTAAAATGCTTTATTACTCCAAAAGTGAGCTAGTAATGGAGCAGCTTAATCTGATTCTTGGTCCTAACTATGTAATTACCTTTGGGGAAACCACTGGAGATGTTTTTGACGGCATACGAAACCATATTAAGATGGAGGGCTCTCCCGTTAGAAATTTTGGTGCTGACTATCTTATGTATCTGATTTTAGATGCTCTCACTGAAAGCTATTTTGATATTTTAGAAACCTTAAATGAGCAAATTGATATTCTTGAAGATCAAGTAATGGAAAGAACGGATCAGGATCATCTGCTGGAAATCAGAAGGATCAAAAAGGAGCTCATGAAGATAAATAAATACATCTGGCCCCTAAGGGATGTGGCCTCGCTTTTAGGACGGGAAGCCATGGAGCTGATTCACCCAACCACAGAACCTTATTTAAGAGACGTTTATAACCGAATCGTACAGGCCATTGATGCAACGGAAATGTGCCGGGATCTTCTCTCCGGGCTGGCAGATCTTCACTTATCCAACACCAGCAACCGGCTCAATGAGATTATGAAGGTCTTAACGGTTATTTCCACCATATTTATTCCTCTCACCTTTATTGCTGGAATTTATGGTATGAATTTTACTCATATGCCGGAACTTAAGCTTCCCTGGGGGTATGGTGCAACCTGGGGCATTATGCTTGTGATTGCAGGATGTATGATCTATTACTTTAAGAAAAAGAAGTGGTTTTAACCGATACCAGAAAGGAGAATCTCATGGCACATCATTGCAGCTCATGTAACTGTTTGTGTACGTCCCGTATTTCACTTTTTGATTCTCTCACCTTTGAGGAACAAAAGGAACTGATTGCAAAAGCACAGCATCTTGATTACCAAAAGGGTGATATTATATTTCATGAAAATGACCCCGCTGATAGAATTATGATCATCCGCTATGGAAAGATTAAGATCAACCGTTATTCTCTTGATGGGAAAGAATACGTTCTTGATATTTTAGATGAAAGTGATTTTTACGGGGAACAAAATATATTTGGTGGTAACAGTCTGGAAGCCAACGCAGTCTCCATGGGAGACAGTGGGGTGTGCTTAATCTACTTAAAGGAAATCCAGGAATTGATTTTACGAAAACCGGAAATTGGTATCAAGCTCTTAAACGTCATCGGTCAAAAGCTCTCCCTGGCCAATGAACTGGTTCGGTTATTGTCTGTGAACAATGCCAAATCTAGAATTGCTGGGTTTATCTTGTTTCGAAGCAGTCGAATCAACAGCGAGACCATTGAACTGACCCGGGAAGACATAGCTGCCTATATTAATGTAAGAAGAGAGACTATCAGTCGAAAGATGGGTGAGCTTTGTCGGGAAGGGGCCATTGCTCTGGAGGGAAATCGCAAAGTGAAAATTTTGAAAAAAGATATCTTAAGAGAAATCTTTGAAAACGATGATTAGTCATACTAACAAAGAAATTTTAAAAAAACTCAAATAATGATTCAAATCACATTTTTCTTTTTGGTTCCGGGTTATACTAGCCATACAAAAGCAGATACGCACCGGAAAGGAAGGTTGAATATGATTACAAACCAAATGAAATTAAGCGATATTGTTAAAGCATACCCAAGAGCTATTGATATCTTCAATGACTTTCACATTGACTATTGCTGCGGCGGAAAGGATCGCCTGGAAGATGCATTAAAGGAACTTTCCATAGATCCTAAGAGCTTTATCGATCTTATGAATAAAAAACTAGCTGATACTAAAAATAAAACAGAGGGCAATGAAGTTCTACTCATAGAACAGCTCACACAGATGGACGTTCCAGACTTGATTGATTATATTGTTACTACCTATCATGGCAAGGAAAGAAATTTGATTGCTGAAATAGACGGCCTGATGAATAAAGTACTTTTGGTTCATTATGAGCATAATCACGCTCAGCTTGTTCCGCTTCACAGCCTTTTCTCCGATTTAAGAAAAGAGCTGGAAGAGCATTTTGCCAAAGAAGAAAAGTTGGTATTTCCATATATGAAGAAGACTTACTTAGAAAGCAGCAACGATGGATACGTAAAGGAACTGGAAGATGAGCATGACGCAGCCGGAAATATTATAAAGGAAATCACCGCCTGCACCAATGATTTTAAAGCTCCAGAAGGCGCATGTACATCGTACCGCATGCTTTTTGGAAAGCTAGATGAACTGACTAAAGATATTTTCAACCATATATTCACTGAAAACTCACTGTTATTTCCAAAGTATGAGGGAGGACGTTAAGATGAAGAAATTAGTAAAAAACAATGTGAACTGGGTAGGTATTATTGATTGGGAGCTGGAATCCTTTCATGGCTCTGATTATTCCATCAATCACGGCTCCAGTCAGAATGCTTATTTAATACAGGAAGAGAAAACAGTATTGATTGATACGGTTTGGAAACCTCATTCCACCGAGTTTATTGATAATCTGGAAAAAGAAATTGATTTAAAAAAGATTGACTTTATCGTTGCTAACCATGGAGAGGTGGATCACAGCGGTTCTCTCCCTGCACTTATGGAAAAGATTCCAGGAACCCCTATCTATTGTACGGCAAACGGAGTTAAATCTTTGACCGGACAGTACCATCACCCAGAATGGAATTATCAGGTAGTAAAAACCGGAGATTCCATTGATATTGGCAATGGTAAGTCACTTGTATTCGTAGAGATGAAAATGCTTCACTGGCCTGACAGCATGGCTACCTACTTAACAGGGGATAACATACTCTTTTCCAACGATGCCTTTGGCCAGCACTTTGCGGTGGAAGAGTTATTTAGTGACAAGGCAGACAAGTGCAGACTTTGGGAAGAGGCACTGAAGTATTATGCGAATATATTAACCCCATTTTCACCTCTTGTGAAAAAGAAAATTGAAGAGATTCAGGGACTGAATATTCCAATTGATATCATTGCTACCAGCCATGGTGCTATCTGGAGAGATAATGCAATTCAGATCGTTGAAAAGTACTATGAGTGGTCCCAGGATTATCAGGAAGATCAGATCACCGTTGTTTATGATACCATGTGGGATGGAACCAAGCAGCTCGCCCATAAGATCAGTGCAGAGATTGCTGAGGTTTCCCCTCAGACAAGAGTCAAGATTTATAACATTTCAAAATCAGATAAAAACGACATTATGACAGAAATATTTAAATCAAAGGCCATTGCCTTAGGTTCCCCTACCGTTGGAAACAACATCTTATCCTCTGTGGGTGGGTGGCTTGATTTCCTTAAGGAATTAAAATTCAAAGGCAAAAAAGCGGCAGTATTTGGCTGCTATGGCTGGAGTGGCGAGGGCACAAAGGTCCTTCGTGAGAAACTCACCGATGCAGGATTTTCCGTAGTTGATGAAGAAATCAAATGCAATTGGAACCCTAGAGAAGAGGACCTTGATAGAGCCGCTGGTATCGCTAAGGCATTATGTGAATAAATAATACGCCATGAAACGAGTTATAAGAATTCGTTTCATGGCGTATTTTCATATTTCATTAATAATTTATTTTGTATCAGCCCCTTGTTTCTGATTCTCCAGAACAAGCTCAACCTTTTTTTCCTCTCCATCTTCACCGGAGGCGGTAATTTTATAAATCCCCTCATTTCCCGATACTCCATAATGTTTCGAAAGCAGTTTTCTGGCTGGTGCATCACTTTCAACCATGACAAGATAATCGTATCCGCTTAAGAGGTTGCTCATGTTATCCTCATAGAAGGCACAAATACCATCTACGTTAGGAGTATAGAGCATGTATTTCCCTAGGTATTGCATGAAGTAATTCGTAACCTGACTGTCTCGGTCTGAGGCATAAAATAAATATTTATTATCATCTACTTGGCCCCCCTTATACCACCGGTCACCAGTTACTTGCTTTACCTCATAGGGCAAGGTGGTTTCGTAAGTTTTTTGTATGGTTGCCATTCCATTGTATTCTGACATTAAAAGCGCCAACGCTACCCCAATGACTGCTATTACACCCTTTTGATAGCGGTTCTTACTCTCCACCGTTTTAAAGGCCCGGTAATCTGGAACCTCATTCATTCGATAATAAAAGGTCCGCTCTATATCAACCGTGGCGCAAAGAATGAGTCCACCAGCAAAAAGGATTACAATACTGGCTGCATATCGATCAAATCCCGCCAGCCTTATGGCTTCATCAAGAGGCATAGAGAATATATAGAGAGCCAGAATTCCAAGATAATAACTAATGAGAACCACATCCATAGCAATTAAGGCTTTCCAAAGATTCCATTTCTTTTTTAGTACTGTATAAGCAAATATCACAGAAGCAATAACAGCCAGATGAAAGAGCAAAACACCCATAGCTGGTCTTGTTTTTAAATCAAATGCGGATTGAACGAACAAGGTTACAATCTGATTGATGTCTTCCGGACTTTTTCCTTTTGAAACGTTATTAAGGGCATCCGCTGATACGTTAAACTTATTCTCCACCCCCTGAAATCCCATTGCCATATGAAGATTCCAGAGCACATAGGGAAGAAAAGAGGCAGAAAGGGAAGAAAGAAGCATAATGCCTGTTTTTAATAAGGGCTTTTCCCTGTTCTTTAGCCACTGATAGACCAGGTATATCAACCCGATTCCTGCAAAGATGGTACCCGTATTTTTCACTATCATCAAAAGACCGGCAACGGGTATGGTACAGATACATGCTTTTTTGATGGTGTCCTTATATCGATAAGCAATGACAAATAAAACCAGTGTGTAAATAGGGAGAATAAAATCCA
The DNA here is from genome assembly GCA_963528005.1 of uncultured Eubacteriales bacterium. Taxonomy (GTDB): domain Bacteria; phylum Bacillota; class Clostridia; order Lachnospirales; family Lachnospiraceae; genus Lacrimispora. Next base: position 81,062 of record CAURSM010000015.1, on the reverse strand, counting down.
CCAGTAAGTTATTGATACGAATGGTAAGGTTAAAAATAGAGAGAACCGAGCAGCCTGCCCCTAAAAATCCATAGAGGAGAAAACGCTTTTTTTCCGTTATAATGCCGAATATCCCATAAAAGCAAGCAAAGATTAAAAGTCCCTGGGCAATGAGCATCACTGCCTGAGAATGTCCTGCAAACCGACAGATATAGTAAAGAAAGGAAGTGGTGCCAAGAGGATAGTTTTTAAAATCAATCAGAACAGACGCAGCCGTGGGAAATGCATTGGTACTAAGCATCACCTTTAATGCCACGGCCCAGTGGGAAAAGTTATCATAGTGAGTGAGTTTGCTGATGCTTAAAAGATAGAGAAAAAACATGCTGCCAACAAAAAACATTCCCTGAAAAAGTGTGAATCTCACATGGATACACTCCTTTTTCAGACAGGTTTTACTCATATAAGAAGCAAAGAAAATGAGGCCCACTGCAAATATCAAAATTGCACCAGGAAATAAAAGATTAAAAATACCTCCAATATAAGTGACACAGGCTATGGAAGAAAAAACAACCACAGGAACGAATTCCGGTAACAGTTTAAGCTTTCTCCCTGCAAACATAAAATAGCCAATCATGGAACACAGGAGTAAAATCCCCATGACAGCATGGACCAAAAAACTCAACATTTATTTTTCATTCCCCTCTGAATTCGTTAGATCGTAAAGAACCTGATTGACTTGGCCTTTTTTCAAAATCTCATTGATATTTAACACGGTCAACAGCTCCTCCGATGAATCTTTCACATATTGTCCTGTCCTCATTAAAACCAGCATGATACCGCTTACCGTTTTATAAAGGAACCGGTCATCCTTGCTCTCTCCAGTCACAAAATCCACGGCTGAAAAATATTTGTAATTAAAACTCGTCAGCCTGCAGGCACCACCGTTGTGAAACGCAATTTGCTTGTTAAGGGGTATTCTTGGCAGCTTTCTTTTGTCAGAAACTGGACGGCTGGTTCGCTTTTTCATATTTCTTACAAGATCATCGTAGGCAGTAATCCATAAATTCATCTGTTTTGGCAAGGTATGATTTCTATCATATATGACCTGCATATACTGACGTTTGTTTTTCTCATCCACAGGAGTAATCTCTGCAGAATACCGCCAACCGCCTATTTGTTCTTTTACATAAATTAAGCTTCCTTTTAACCTGGCCTTATAATAAGGAGTCACTATGGTAAAAGATATGGGTTCCTCTCCAGGAATGTAGATGGGTTCCCTGGTTAAAAAGGACAGTCCGCTGTCGGATACGTCTATGGTTCTTCCTTTATAGCTTGTCCCACTGTATTCGATGATGATTTCTTCATCTGCCCCAATTCTTTCACTGAACCGATACGCTTTCCTACCTGACATAAAAAGAATGGCATAGCAGAGTGCAACCATATTATATGCAATCCAGAATATAATTACACTGCTGTAAAACAGAGCGGAGCCATATTTCCCATGAACAAATCGTATCATAGCTGCCAGGGAAAAAGCTAGCAAAATTACATGAGGGATTGCATAAAGAATCAGGTTATATCCGGTACCATCGCCTTCCTTCTTCTTACTTGTTACCTTAAAGGTCCTTTCATGAATATGAAGGGTCTCAAGAATTACGGGAATAATTAAATATGGCATAAATATGGTATCTATGACCTGGCTCCATCTTTGATTTCTGATATTTCCTGATAAATACCGCATGGAAAGGCTATAAAAGAAATACGCCGGAAGCCAGAGAAACACCACATTCCAGAAGGTTGCATTTACGATCTGGAAATCAAAAAGGGCAAACAAAACTGGTGATATAATAAAGATAAAACGGTTAAAAAAAGACCACCAATATAAAAAGCTGTTTAAATAAGTGATTCTCGCTTTAAACGGAAGCTTCTTCGTACAGATGGCATGGGTGTTTTGAAGGCTCTGGATCACACCTCTTGCCCAGCGCACTCTTTGCTTTAACATACTTTTTACGGTAGTGGTGGTAAGCCCTGCCGCTAAAATTTCATCCGTTGCATACGTAATGTATCCTGCTTTTTGCAGTCGTATGCTGGTTTCAAGATCCTCTGTAATGGTCTTTAAAGGAAATCCCCCTATTTCTTCCATCCCTTTTCGCAGTATCAAGGTATTGCTTCCGGTATAGGCCACTGCATTGGAGGAGTTTCTTAAAATATTTACTTCCTTGGAGAAAAAATCCTGTTCGTTTGGTATGTTTTCCTCAGAATATAAATTAAACTGGAAAAGATCCGGGTTATAAAAGCTTTGAGGGGTCTGGACCAGACCAAGCTTTATGGCTGATTCCATTTCCTCTTCTCTTCTTAGCCGCCATACACCATCCTCTTTTTTAAATTTTGCCAATAGAAAATAAGGAACTGTTTTCATAAGAAACAGGCGCTGGGGTATCATATCAGCATCAAAGGTGGCAATCAAAGGGGACGATGTGTTTTTTAATGCGTTATTGTAATTTCCAGACTTGGCTTCCTTATTTCCAGACAAGCCCAGATATCCAATGGAAAACTCATCCGCCAGAGCTTTTACCACTTCTCTGTCACCGTCATCGCATAGATAGATATGCACTTTGCTTTTATCAGGATAGGCCATAAAGGTACAGGCGTTAACTGTTTTATATAAAATATCAACAGGCTCATTGTGAGTTGCAATAAACACATCCACATCAGGGTAATGTTCTTCTGGAACCTGAGGAAGCTCTAATTGAAATCGATTCAGCCTCATCTTTTGATAAAACAGCTCAAAGGTGGTAAAAACCGTAATAATTTCAGCGCCTACAAGGAGAATACCAAGTATAAGGTTAAAGATTCCCTCATGAATGGGCAGGGTGAAAAATACGCGCCAGCCTAGATATAACGTCATGAGAATCATGGTTATAATAAACATACTATTTCTTTTTTTCTCTTCACGGCTCATGTTTTAATCCTCTAATCGCAAATACCCAGCGAGATTGTAGTTGATAATTAAAAAGAAACAGGATCACATCACAAATCACCTTGGCAATTTTTTCATCCATATTAAGAAGGGTGTGAAGGAGGTAAACACTAATTGCAGATAAAACCATGGTTAAGGCGCACAAAGCCAGATACCGGTATAAAGAGTTCTCTCCGGTATGTTCATTACCAAATACTAAATTTTTATTTAAAGCATAATTGACACCAATGGAAACAAACCTGGCGGATATAGTAGCAGTCATAATCCTTATAAAGTCAGCTCCAGTAAAGATCCCCCGCAACAAATCAAACATAAGCCAGGCTAACCCCATGTCCACGGCGGCGCAGAGAATACTGGTAGATATGAACTTCATGAAATCCGATGTTATGACGGATATGATCTTAAAGCTATCCTTTATGGGGTGAAAATGTGTCCCCTTGTTCTCGTTTTCATATATGGTCTGGATTGGAACCTCAATGAGAGGTATCTTGGAACGAATGCAAAAAATTAACACACGGGTTTCATATTCAAACCGCTCCCCCAGTATTTCCCACATAAGTCCAGTAAGCCTCGGCCCAAATGCCCTTAATCCTGTCTGAGTATCGGGAAGATAACGTCCAAAAAACAAAGCAAAGATAGCAGAGGTCAAACGGTTTCCCATAAGGGACTTGGCAGGAATTCCTGATGATTTAAAATCACGTTCTCCTAAGATCAAACTGTCTGGATGGTTCACAGCTTCCCTTGCCATCTTATACACGTCTTCTGCTGCATGCTGGCCATCAGAATCCGCAGTGATAATACAGGCGTAATCTGGATAGGCATCATGAATGTAGCGATATCCAGTTTTAAGTGCCATGCCTTTTCCCCGATTTATTTGATGGACGAGAATGACACATCCCATCTCTTCTAGTGTGTGAAAGATGGTTTGAAAGGCTGCTCCTGACCCATCGTTTACAATTACGATGTCATTAAGCCCATGGCCATGTAACTCTTTCACATATGATATCAGCCTGTAATCCGGTTCATAGGCGGGTATAAGAATGATTCTGCTTTTTTTCAAAATCTCCATCGTTTACTCCCACCCCATCATTTTTATTTTAAGTGAATTTAGTCTTATCATATCCAGATAAAAGATTAAAGTCAATGATAACACCTATGGAATCAGTGGATGGATGCAACGTACTAGTTCAGGAAAAAATTTATGTATGATATTTCCATAATTTTACATAAAAGTAACTTGTATAAATCAGCCTATATTTATTAGAATACTTAACAATTCTAGTACAGTATAATCATTGACTATTAATTGAAATAAACCTATAATTAACCAATAAACCAGGCATGCAACTTACACTGAATCCACGTGTGATACATAGATCAGAGGCTTAAGAATTCGCATGAGAAGAGTGTTTTATGGGAGTCAGTCATAAAACAGGGAGGAGAACTAATGTTAAATAAGTTGAAAGTAAAAAACAGATTGTTAGCTGCATTTTTAATCGTAGTATTGTTTTCTGGAATCGCAGGAGTTATGGGAATCCAGCTTATTCGCACTACGGACAAGGAGTATACCAGAGAGCTTAGAGATTATGGATTTTCTCAGGGAGATATTGGAAGTCTGGGACAGGCATTTCAGGCACATCGGGCCACTGTCCTCTACATCATTCTTGCAGAGAATGAAGCGGATGCCGAGAAACAGAAAGATACTTTAAAAAGTCAGATTGATGTAATTCATGAAAAGCTGGGTAAGGTTGGTGCTTATATGAAGACCGACTCTGAGAAGAAGCTTTATCAGGATCTTACAGAAAAGATGAATACCTATGAGGGATTAAGAGAACAAACCATTGCTCTAAAAAACCAATCCCAAACCGAGTCCATGAAGTTCTTTCGGAGCAACGCAGCTCCCCTTGCGGCTGAGATCGGAACTGACATTAACACCATGCTTACCAACAAGTCCACGGACGGAGAGGCCATGTCTGCTAAGTTAGCTGGGCAAGCGGTTATCTTCATGGTAATTATGATTGTTATCGTTCTTTCCTCCATTGCGGCCTCCATAATTATCGCACTTCGTATCACAAAAGGCATTACAAAACCTCTTGATGAGCTGAAAGAGGTTGCGGACCTTATGGCACAGGGAGAATTAAAATGCAGCCTGAATTACCAATCAGAAGATGAACTTGGTAATCTTGCCGATAGCATGAGAACCATGATGTCAAGAATTTCCTACTATATGGATTACATATCTGCCACTACGGGACGTATGGCACAAGGTGATTTTAATATTCCTCATGATGTGGAAGAATTTAAGGGAGAATTTCGACCTGTACAGATCTCCATTCAAGATCTCACAGACTCCTTAAATGATGTTATGGGAAGAATCACACAGGCATCTGATCAGGTAGCTTCTGGTGCAGATCAGGTTGCCAGCAGCGCACAAGCCTTAAGCCAGGGTGCTACGGAACAGGCTTCTGCCATTCAGGAGCTGGCTGCTACCATTAACGATATTAGTAACAATATTTCCCTTAACGCGGAGAATGCTAAGGAAACAGATCTTCAGGTGAACAACACCTCCACAGAGCTTGAATCTGGAAAAGCCAGAATGGAGGACTTAACTGGTGCCATGGATAACATCAGCGAAGCATCTGCAGAAATCAGTAAAGTAATTAAAACCATTGAAGACATTGCCTTCCAGACCAATATCCTGGCCTTAAACGCAGCCGTAGAGGCAGCCAGAGCGGGAGATGCAGGAAAAGGCTTTGCAGTGGTGGCTGATGAAGTAAGAAATCTAGCCAACAAGAGCCAGGAAGCATCAAAGAACACAGCAGTCCTGATTGAGCGAGCTTTAAGCTCCATTGAAACGGGAAATCACATTGCCAGAGAGACAGCAGAATCCATGGACCGCATCGTTAAGTCTTCTCATTCTGTGGCTGAACTGGTATATCGGATCTCCAGCGCTTCTGAGGAGCAGGCAAATGCGGTGGCTCAGGTAACGGTAGGAATCGATCAAATTTCAAGCGTAGTTCAGACCAACTCCGCAACTTCAGAAGAAAGTGCCGCTGCCAGCCAGGAGATGTCAAACCAGGCACATATGTTAAAAGTTCTGATGCAACGGTTTCAATTAAAGATGTAATCCATTGCATTATAATGGTCCCCCAAAGGGATACACCACCTTAGGTGTATTTCTTTAGGGGACCTTTTTTAATCAGATAACATCAATTTATTTATGATTATAGCTTAACAGGTAAACGGTAACTGGTTTGTCCGTAGCTCCTACATGAATGATATCAAGCAGATTTTCAAAATCAGATCCAAATGCTTTTACACAGTTGTCATAAGAATATTTGGCAAAATAATGTCCATTGATACTTCCAGATTCACTCATTGATACCTTACACCAGTTATTTCCACCGGATAAGCTCTGGAAAATCAGTTCGACCTGATCTTTGGTTCCGCTATATTCCACATAGAAATATCCGCCCTGTTTCACATCGGCAGGATCAAGCCTTCCGCCATATCTTGAGGTTGGGGCGGTAACTGCCTGCCCCCAATTGGAGGCAGATGATGATCCCTTAAAAAGTGGTGGGGTATCGTCGTCATCATCGTCATCCTGGCTGGTTTTGTATACATTTATGATAGCATCAGCAATTCCGCCGTAAACAAAGGTTAAAGAACTGCGGTCAAAAATACCAAACATCTCAGCACCTTTACCAAATAGGTTGTTATCCCACCAGATGCAGGGCATGTGATATTTCTTTGCAAACTTGGCATATGCTTTTGCAAACTTTTCACGGTCAGCCACATTCTCCTTACCGGTTGCGCCAAATTCTCCCATTACCACAGGAAGACCTTTTTTGATGAATGATGAATTCAACCGGAGGAAAACGGCGTTTAAATCATAATAATCTGTTTCTGTCCAATTGGAATGTCCCTTGCCATCAAACGCAAAGTCAAAGGGTAGATACGCATGAATGGAAACGGCGATCATATCATCCTGGGCAAGTTTTTTCCAAGTAGAAATTTTAGGGCTGTCAGAAGAAGCCGCGTACGTGGGCATCATAATCAGTCTGGAACTATTGTTTCCGCCAGTACTACGAATCGCCGCACGGCTGACTTCATTATATTCATTGACACATTCATATAACGCCGTAGTTCCATTCCAATCTTCTTCCATTCTTGGTTCGTTGACTGTTTCAAGAATTAACATATCTCCGTAGTTTTTAAAACGAGTTCCAACCTGCTTCCATATAGCTGTCATCTCGTCTTTCACTCGCTTCTGAACGGATGGATCCGTGGAAACCATGGACTGCAAATCATTATGGTGAATATTAATGATAACGTACATTCCATTTTGAAGTCCATAATTTACAACTTCTTCCACTCTGTTCATGAACTCGGGTTTAATGGTGTAGGTGGATGGGTTGGAATAGCTGTCATCCCATCTTACAGGGACTCTTAAGGTTTTGAATCCCTTTGCAGCAATGATATCAATCATTTGCTTTGTCGTAACTGGATTTCCCCAAGCAGTTTCGTTATTCTCAGATTCGAGAGCATTTCCAAGATTCCATCCTGGTCCCATATCGGCAACCAGCTGAGACGCTGTCAGACCTCTCATTTTTGTAAAATCACTGTTTTTAGCAGACAAATCTGATGCATTCACTGAATCAGGCTCACAATTAACCATTTTTATTACTTCCCTTCATTAAAATCAACCTTTGATACTGTTGATTTTCTTATTCCCGGACCTCCCCTTTCCATGAAATGATTTCGACTTCCTAACCCTTACCGCCTCCCTTCTCATAAATTTTATTTCAAAAGGAGTATTTGTTTTAAGTCCGGTTATACATCAATATGTAATAATCCGTACTATTATTTATACTTTTTTATTCCATTTCGTAATCTCTTCCTCTGTGCCTAGTACATAATGCTGTCCCTCAATGAAGTGGCTGGTCGCTGCATTATAATCAATTCCCATTTCCTTGCAGTCATAAGAAAGCGCCACTCGTTTCTTTTCCCCGTCAGGGTCTGGCTGAGGAATGGCAGATAGCAGAGATTTGGTATAAGGGTGAATGGGGTTACCAAATATCTCCTCTGTGGTCCCCGTTTCCACCAAGTGCCCCAGATGAAGAACTCCGATTCGGTCAGAAATATACTTTACCATAGATAAATCATGGGCAATGAATAAAATGGCAGACCCAGTCTGTGCCTGAATCTCTTTCATTAAGTTTACCACCTGTGCCTGTATGGATACGTCAAGGGCGCTGATTGCTTCGTCAGCAATAATCAAATCCGGGTCCATGATGAGAGCCCTGGCAATTCCGATTCTCTGCCTCTGACCGCCAGAGAACTGATGAGGATACCGGGAGGCATGCTCTTTTGATAAGCCTACCATACGAAGAATGTGATATACTTTTTCCTCCCGTTCCTCCCTGGTTTTATACATGCCATGAAGATCCAGTCCCTGTGCCACAATATCCAAAACCTTTTTTCTCGGATTTAGGCAGGCCATTGGGTCTTGAAAGATCATCTGCATCTTTGTCCGTAGGTGCTTTGTCTCTTCTCCAGTAAGACTGCCGGAGATGGTTACTCCCTGAAATTTCACTTCCCCTGAGGTTGGCTTATAAAGCCTGATTAAAGAACGACCGATGGTGGATTTGCCACTACCCGATTCCCCTACCAGACCATAGGTCTCACCAGGATATATCTGAAATGACACTCCGTCAACGGCCTTTACTTCATACTTTCTACTGACTTTAAAATACTGCTTTAATTCCGTCACTTCCAAAAGGGGCTTTTTCTCTTCTTTCATCTACTTTAAGCCTCCTTTCTCATTCTTAGAATCCTGTTTTTCAGTGCCTCTGGCATACCTACCTCTGGTGCATTCTCATGAAGCAGCCAGGTGGCCGCATAATGGGTCTCAGTCACCTGAAACATAGGAGGTTCCATACGGTAATCAATGTTTAAGGCATATGCATTCCTATCTGCGAAGGCATCTCCTTTTCCTTTCCCCATAAGATTATAAGGACTTCCAGGTATGGTATATAGGGCCTCATCTGAGGTATTTAAATCCGGCATAGCAGATAGAAGACCCCAGGTATAAGGATGTCTTGGGTCATAAAAGACTTCTTTAGCCATCCCCTTTTCCACGATCTTTCCTGCATACATAACAGCCACATAATCCGCCACCTTTGCTACCACCCCAAGGTCATGGGTGATATAGATGACCGAGATTCCGGTTCTATTTTGTATTTCCTTTATCAGTTCTAATATCTTTGCCTGAATGGTAACATCAAGGGCAGTAGTTGGTTCATCACAAATTAACACCTCAGGATCACAAGATAGAGCAATGGCAATTACTACTCTCTGGCGCATTCCCCCGGATAGCTGGTGGGGGTAACATTTCATTCGCTTTTCCGGCTCTGTGATTCCAACTAAGGATAACAAGCTCACAGCCTTTTCATACGCCTCTTTCTTTGGAGTTTTATAATGACAGCGCATTCCCTCCATAATCTGCTTTCCAATGGTCATGGTGGGATTTAAGGAGGTCATGGGATCTTGAAATACCATGGCAATCCGTTTTCCATTAATGCGTCGGCGCATTTCCTTTTTTGTAAGCTTTAATAAGTCTTGGTGGATTGTTTCCCCATTTCTTTCATAGGTAAAATCAATGGTGCCTCCCGTAACCGTTCCGTTTCCACTTAAAATACCCATAATGGCTTTAACGGTAACTGATTTTCCAGACCCAGATTCCCCTACGATTGCCAGAGTTTCTCCCTTATAAAGATCAAGCTTTACTCCTCGTATGGCATTGGCTTCACCAGCCGTGGTCAAAAAGGAGATGGAGAGATCCCGAATGGACAATATTTTTTCTTTGTTCATGATACTCCTCCTATATCTCCTTCATTTTAGGATCAAACGCATCCCGAAGTCCGTCTGCCAGCATATTAAAACTTAACATAATGGCGCCCAGCACCAGTACCGGGGGGATAATCATATAGGGATGGGTGGTAAATGACTTAAAAGAGTCGCTGATTAGTGACCCTAAGGAAGCCAGAGGCGCCGGAACTCCCAGTCCGATAAAGGCAAGAAATGCTTCCGTAAAAATTGCATTGGGTATGGAAAACATGGACATGATGATAAGCTGCCCGAATATGTTTGGAAGAATTTCTTTGAATATTACGTAAAAATCTCCCGCCCCTAAGGTCTTAGAAGCAAGAACAAATTCCTGTTCCTTTAGCTTAAGAACCTGAGCTCTGGCAATCCGGTTCATTCCAATCCAGCCAGTAATGGCAAGAGCCAGTGTAATGGTAAATAACCCTGGTTTTAAGACCAGCATAAGAAGCGTCACGATGACAAGGGTTGGAATTCCGTTTAGAATTTCTGCAAACCGCTGCATGGTATTATCAACCCCACCGCCAAAATAACCGCTGATTAGCCCATAGCTCATACCAAAACAAAGATCAACAATAACTGCCACCAAAGCAATGTATAAGGAAATCCGGGTCCCCATAAATGTCCGGGTAAAAATATCCCGTCCCAATACATCAGTGCCAAACCAGTAGTAGGTAGATTCAAGCCCAGTTGTTTTTGCTGGATTTACGTATTTGTTAACAACAGCCATGCCCGTTGAGGTGGACATGTGCTCCGTCCCATCAAACAAGCCCCACCGCTCCAGCACCGGGATTCTTGGTGCAAGGTTTTGGTTGGCAATAATCTGTCCATTATAGGTATAACCATTCATATGGGGACCTGCTATGGCAAAGAAAATGATCAGTAAAATAGCAACGAGTGCAATTACCGCCCCTTTATTCTTTATGAATGCAGAAATCACATCGCTCCAATAAGAGCGGGCCGGATATACCTGATCCATTCCTAATTCACGGTTTTCTGCCATAAGAAAATCATCTGGCAGAAATTCAAAGGATGGAACGCTTTCCCGATTAGTGCTCATAATTGCCCTCCTTTGCCAGCCTGATTCTGGGATCTATGATTCCATATAAGATATCTACAAAAAGCATGATTCCAATGTACATGGCACTGTAAATAAAGGCCAGAGTTACTATGACGTTATAGTCGTTAGACTGTATGGCAGTTACTAACAAGCTTCCGATTCCTGGAATAGAAAATATCTTTTCTACCACCAAAGATCCAGTCATCAAGCTCACCACCAAAGGCGCTAAAACTGTGATAATAGGAATCAGTGCATTTTTTAGACCGTGAACCAGGATCAGTCTCCGCTCGGGAAGTCCCTTGCTTTCTGCCAGCAGCATATAATCCGAGCCTAAGACCTCCAGCATTTCTGTTCTTGTAAAACGGGCCACCGTAGCCACCGTGAACATGGCCAAAGAAATGGTAGGAAGAACCGAAGACTTCATGGCTGCTTCCTGCTGATACAACAGGGGGAACCAGTGGACCCGGTAGCCCAAAGAGTAAGAAAGGGCAAGGGCAAAGACGTATGAGGGCAAGCTAACCCCAAGCACGGAAATAACTGTCGTCAAGGTATCAAATATGGTGTTATGCTTTAAAGCCGCCAGAAGCCCCAGAAACAAGCCTATCACCGTACCTAAAAGCACTGCCTGACCTCCGATGCGAATGGACACCGGAAGTCTGGAGGCTAAAAGTGTGGTGATTGAGGTATTTTTTGATATGGTATAGGACACTCCGAAATCACCGGTAACCATATGTTTTACATATTGAAGGAAACGGTAATAAACTGGCTGATCAAGGCCGTATTTGTCATTTAAAAGAGCTACCTGAGACTGGGTCAGCTTTTCATCGTTAAATGGTGACCCCGGCATCAGTTCCAGCATCAAAAACAAGATAAAAAGAATTGCCAATAAGGTTGCTAAAGAAATACAGAGCCGCTTTGCAACGTATCGTTTCAAGGGTATCTCTCCTATCTCACTCAGCCATTAATTCTTGACTGTATTTTTAAAGTATCGGTTGATTGCTATGGAATGGAACTCAATGCCTTCTACACCTGTCTTTTGCATGACTGCATTTCCCTTTTGGTAAACAGGGAAAATGACTGCATCATCACAAACAATTTTCTCAGCGTCTGCAAGGGCTTTCCACCGTTTCACCGGATCAAGGGCAAGCTCTCCCTTTTTGCTTGATTCTATAATGGAATCGTAGTCCTTATTACTCCAGAAACCGTAGTTATTAGGACTGTTCGTGGTCCACATATCAAGATAAGTCATAGGATCTGCATAGTCCGGTCCCCAGCGGGTAAGGCCGATTTCAAATTCACCTGCCTGCATACGTTCCACACGGTTTTTCTTTGGCATCTGCTCTAAGGTAATGGTGATTCCAGGCAGCGTAGTTTGAATCTCTGACTGCAAGAACTGAGCCACGTTAATGGCTGACTCTGTATCCTCCACAATCATGGTATAAGCAAGGCTATCAACTCCCAGCTCTTTTTTCGCTGCTTCCCAGTACTTAAGGGCTTCTGCTTTATCGGTTTTAAAATAATCACTGCCAGCGCTTTCCCTGTAATCTTTTCCGTCAGGTCCCGTTGCCAAAAGGGTGGGGACTGCAAAATAAGCAGGGATAGAACCATCCTTTAAAATATTGTTGCATACCGCCTCTTTATCAAAGCTAAGGGACAATGCCTTTCTAAGATTTAAGTTTTCAAGTCCGGCCACCTTGGTATTGGGTGAGATATACCACAGATAACCTGCCATGATGTTTTTAAATTCCTTGTCAGCCTGGAACTGCTCTACCTGTTCACCGGACAAGGTTACTACATCAAGGTCCCCATTTTGATAAGCTAATATGGCCTGCTGGGAATCTTTAATTACCTGATACTTCATTCCATCAAGCTTTACTTTGTCTGCATCCCAGTAATCTTTATTTTTCTCAAGAGTAATGGTCGTTGCCGCTGGTTCATAAGAGGTGATCTTATAAGGTCCATTGGATAACAGTGTGTCTGGAGTCGTAGCATACTGATCTCCGGTTTTTTCAAAGAATTCCTGATTCACTGGGTAAAAAGTTGGAAATGCCATTAAGGATTCAAAATAAGGTACCGGAACATCAAGCTCTACTTTTAAAGTCTTGTCATCCACAGCAGTCACGCCAAGATCATCAAGAGGTTTTTCACCTGCTGCAACTGCATCTGCATTCTTAATTCCTGCAATGCCTACAATAAATGCATACTCACTTGCTGTTTTAGGATCTACGGCACGTTTCCAGGCATATACAAAGTCTTTGGCTGTAACCGGTGTACCGTTGGACCATTTCGCGTCTCTTAAATGATAGGTAAGAGTCAGGCCATCTCCACTTTTTTCTACACTTTCTGCCAGAGCGGGTACGGGGTTTCCATCAGCATCAAGCTCATATAACCCATCGGTGATATCAGCAATAACCTCAAAGGAGGTTCCGTCCGTCGCAATCTGAGGATCCATGGAAGCCACTTCCACATCAATATGTACGTTTAACACCTTACCGTTTTCCTTACTACCTTCTTTTGTCTCTGCCTTTGCAGTAGAGGCCTTCGTTTCCTGAGACACTGTTTTTGAATTCCCACATGCGGTCAAAGACCATGCCATCATGCCTGCCATGGTGACAGCCGCTAATCTTTTCAGACTCTTCTTCATCATTTTCCCCCTCATATTCATTTTGTTTTAATAAAAATAGCGTCTGACAGAGTTTTCCCTCTATTCAGACACTATTGTCAAAAATATTTGTTACAATATAATATTTTTTCATATATGTCAAGAATGAGCCAGCCATTAAACTTTAAATTAAGCCGATTCATCACTTTACAAGCCCAAAGCGTCTTTTTCTAATGCATATGATTTTATATCTTAGTTGAGAACCAAATATAGCAATTGTTTCAAATATGTCCAATTAAATAAAATAAGACGGCAAGATATATTTCATCTCTCCGTCTTACTCATTTTCTTGTATATTCATACATTAGTCTTACCAAATCTTATGTAGTAAGTCCAAATCTTTCTTCCATAATAGACCTTAACTCATCTACGATCTTTCCTGCATCAAGACCTGTCTCATCGATAGTAATATCCGCATAAGATTCATAATAAGGAACTCTCTCCTCGTATAATTCCTTAAGGGTCATGCCATCTTTTAAGACTACTCCACGATCCACCAGATTGCCCAGGCGTTCTGTTACATCGTTCAGGCTAAGTTTAAGATAAACCACAATGCTGATTTTCTTTAAATGCTCCATAGCTTCTTTTCCATAGATGACACTTCCACCTGGTGCGATGACGCTGTGGTTCACTTGAAGCTCCTTGTTGACTTTGTTCTCCACCTCTAAAAATCCATCATCTCCACACTCTGCTATGATTTCTTTTAACAGCTTTCCTTCTTTTTCCTGTATCACGATGTCCACGTCCACAAAGGAATATCCAAGGCGTTTTGCCAAAAGAACACCGACTGTGCTCTTGCCGGAAGCAGGCATTCCAATGAGGGTTATGTTATCACGCATCTGGGTCATTTACGTTTCCTCCTGCCGGCTGACTTTTTCGTGGACTTTCTTACGGAATATCCAAAACTGCCAAGTTTTTTCCCTTGTTCAAAATATTCACCGTGGGAATATGACACAAGTCCTGCCTCATTTAAATGAAATTTGTTTTTCTCATCCATGTAACGATTGTCTACGGTTACGCCTAAGATCTCAGCTAGAAACAAATCATGACTGCCAAGGTGTTTTACTTCCACCACCTTACACGCAAGACATACAGGGCTTTCTTCAATTCCTGGGGCCTTAACGTGCTTTAGGGCACAGGGAGTCAGCTTCATCTGGGCGAACTTATCAACCTCTCTGCCTGATTTTACACCACAGTAGTCTGCAGCTCTCACCAGGTCCTTAGATACCAGATTGACTACAAATTCTCCGGTTTCTTTAATGATATCATAAGAATACCGCTCCCGACGAACGGATATGGACAACATCGCTGGTGTGGAGCATATGGTGCCAGCCCAGGCGATTGTTATGATATTAGGCTTTTCACCTTCTCTTTGACAGCTCACCATAACAGCAGGAACTGGATAAAGCATATTACCTGGCTTCCATTCCACCTTGCCTGATTTTTCAGGATTTTTCATACAATCATTCTCCTCATCCTTGGACCGCTAACATAATGCTTGGAATCAACTGTTTCTTTCTGGATACGACTCCTGGCAAACTTACCACATGATCTTCCTGTTCTTCTTCCCCGGTTTCGGTGCGGAAGGCTCTCTCGATCATCTGCTTCGCTCCTTGTCCCTCGCATAAAAGCACGGTGGACTCAGTCAGAATATTCGTCAACATAAAGAACATCATATCCACGCCGTGTTCTTCTCTTGCTTTTACCATGTATGGAATCATACGATCTTTTAAATTATGAAGTTCCTTATCATTTAAGGAGGTAATCTGTCCCACTCCAAAGGCAATTTTTCCTACGGAAAACTTTTTAAAATCCTGATAGAAGATTTCTCCGTCCGTTTTCCCCTTTAAATTACTGGCTGCTTCAAACATGGATGAGGCATACTTTTGTGCATCAATACCTGCGATTTCTGCAAGTGCAAGAGCCGCAGCCTTGTCTGCCTCTGTACAAGTAGGAGAACGGAACAAGAGGGTATCTGAAATAATGGCACTGCATAAAAGACCGGCAATCTGAGGCTCTACTTTTATCCCATTTTCCTGATACATCTGATACACGATAGTTGCAGTACATCCTACGGGCTGATTACGGAAAAATACAGGCGCAATGGTTTCCACGGTACCAAGTCTGTGATGATCGATGATTTCTAAAATCTCCGCATTCTCCATACCTTCCACTGCCTGGGATTTCTCGTTGTGATCCACCAAAATCAACCGTTTTCCCTTTGCACCAAGTAAGTTACGGCGGGAAATCATGCCCTTGTACTTTCCATCCTTATCAAGAATAGGGAAATCGCGGTGGCGCTTGCTTGCCATTACATCTTTGATTTCATCAATGTAATCTTCTTCTTCAAAGGTAATCAATCCTTCGGTTTTCATAAAGTAGCTGATTGGAATGCTCTGGTTCACCAAACGAGCGGCAGTATACGTATCATAAGGTGTAGTCATGACCGTACAGCCTCTCTCCTGGGCCAGCTTTTTAATTGTCATAGATACGGAAGCACCTTCGCAGACAATAATGCAGGCGGCCTCCATCTCAATGGCACAAAGCTGAGATTCATAACGATTCCCCAGGATAACCAAATCTCCCTCAGAGATATAGTATTCCATCATATCAGGATTGGCTGCTGCAATGAGAACCTTTCCCTTATCAAAATAGGCATTCTCATCTCCCACTACAAGATTGCCTTCTAGTGTCTCCACAATATTGGAATATTGGGTACATGCCTTTGAAAGAATACTGCTGTCATATACGTTCATATAGGATTTGGCAATGTCACCGACTGTGATCAGCCCTTCTAGAATTCCATCTCCCGTCACGGCTGGAATGGTAACTGCATTGGCTTCCTGCATAAGATTCCATGCTCTTTTTAGAGATAGTTTTTTCTTTACTCCCTTTGTTTCCCGAATCTCTATATCCAGAACCTGTGTTTTTACATTCTCGATCAGTTCTGGGGCTTCCATTCCAAAATAGTTCAGTACGAACTGTGTCTCCTCATTCACACGTCCCGCCCGTCCCGGACGGTAATCCTCACCTGTTAAAATCCGCTTTAAATTCGCATAGCAGACTGCAGAGCAGATGGAATCTGTGTCGGGGTTTTTATGCCCGATGACGATAGTTTTTCTATTTTTATGGTTATCTCCCATGGTGTCTCCTTTTTTCATAATCTGTTTACAGGCCGTTCATATCCTGTTCACATCCATTTTTTATACTAAATGTATAGAAAAACTGCAATATAAACAAGTTAATCAGTCAAGTTGCACATAGATTTTTCATAATTGCCCTGGTTGTCCTACAACCGGGGTCTCCTCATGCTATTCCATGTCTTGTCTTGTGAAGTATTCCCATTATATCATAAATTAGTAAATTGTAAATAAGTGATACAGAATGGAAAAAATCATCCAAAAAGAAAATACCAGACCTGACAAACCATAGTATGGTCAGTCAATATCTGGTATTTTGTTTATAACCTAATCCAAAATCAGCCTGGCAGCGCCGTATATCCCTGCGTCATTCCCTAAGGTTGCCAGTACAATGCTGCCCTTATTCTTGGAGATAGGTGTGAACCTTTCATAATTGTGATAAATTGTATCAATCAGAAATTGACCTGCTTTTGATACGCCACCGCCCAGAACAAATACTTCCGGATCAATGGTCATGGCAACCTGGGAAAGCAAAAGCCCAAGATAATGACCTACTACCTCCATCACTTCCATGGCAAGCGGATCTCCTGCCTTTGCCTCATCAAGCACGTCTTTCGCTGTGACCTGCTGGCCAAAGCGTCTTAAAGAGGAGGGCATATCCTTTGATGCCATCATCCGCCTTGCTTCGTTTGCAATTCCAGTTGCACTTGCAATCTGCTCCACGCAGCCGACGCCTCCACAGTTGCAGGTTTCTGTTTCATCATCACGGATATGGATATGACCAATCTCTCCGGCAAGTCCATGCCTTCCAGATACGATCTTCTCGTCAATGATTACTCCTCCCCCTACACCGGTTCCCAAAGTGACCATAACGATATCATGATATCCTTTTCCTCCGCCCTGCCACATCTCTCCAAGAGCTGCTACATTGGCATCGTTGGCACTTTTCACTGGCAGACCATGAAGCATCTCGCTCAGTTCTCGTTCCGGATATCGGTCACGCCAGCCTAAGTTGACGCAAACCTCTACATAACCACTGGGCAGAACAGGGCCCGGGATCCCAAGCCCGGCCCCCTGTATCTGATCAATGGGAATATTAAGTTCTATTAATTTCTCTAAAATAGAAGCCCCCACATCAGAAAGGATGTATGTTCCACCCTCTTCTTTTCTGGTTGTCACTTCCCACTTATGCAAAAGTTCCCCTGTCACTTCAAACAGCCCCATCTTTACAGAGGTACCGCCTACGTCAACACCAATACATTTCATTCCCATGACCCTTATGCTCCTTTTCCTTTTGTATCAAGATGTCGGACACTTATTATAAGGATTTTGCAACCTCTGCCACTCGCTCAGCCGTAAATCCAAAATGTTTGAATAACTGGTCTGCAGGACCGCTGGCTCCAAAGCCTGTCATGGTCACGTACGCTCCATCAAGACCTACATATTTGCCCCAGCCGAAATCACTTAAGGCTTCTACTGCCACACGTTTTCTCACTGCCTTTGGAAGAACGGATTCTTTATATTCAGCACTCTGCTCTTCAAAAAGATCCATACAAGGCATGGATACAACCCTTACTTTCTTATCACCAAGAAGTTCTTTTGCCTTTACAGAAAGTTCTACTTCAGAACCGCTGGCGATTAAGATGATATCTGGAGTTCCTTCGCAGTCATCAATCACATATCCGCCCTTTAATGCCTCTTTGCTGCTTCCAGGCATTGGAGTTAAGTTCTGTCTTGTAAGAACTAAGCCAGTAGGAGTCTTTTTGGAGGTCAGTGCAGAATACCAAGCTGCTTCTGTCTCTGTTTCATCACAAGGACGGAACACATGGAAATTCGGCATTGCACGTAACATCGCAAGCTGCTCGATTGGCTCGTGAGTTGGTCCATCTTCGCCTACACCAATGCTGTCATGAGTGAATACAAAGGTCTGTGGAATGCCCATCAGGGAAGCCAGGCGTGCCATAGGCTTTGTATAATCACTAAATACAAAGAAGGTTGCTATGTAGGTGCGAAGTCCGCCGTGAAGGAGCATACCGTTACCGATTGCAGTCATTCCAAGCTCTCTAACACCAAAATGCATGTTGCGTCCGAGTCTGTCTTCCTTTGAAAAATCTCCCACATCAGACATATTGGTCTTATTGGATGGAGCAAGATCTGCAGATCCGCCGATAAGATTTGGAATACATGTTTTCACACGATTTAAAATCTGACCGGAGATATTTCTGGTTGCATCTGCTTTTTCTGATTGCTTCCAGAAGTCAGCACAAGCATCAATTGCCTTTTCGGTGCCATCTGGATCATGATAAGAATTCCAAAGAGCTTCCATCTCTGGATATTCTTCGCAGTATGCTGCAAACATAACGTTCCATGCAGCTTCTGTCTCTGCCTTTTCCTCAGCCAGCTTCTTATAATGGCTGTATACCTCTTCTGGTACAAAGAAAGGTTCTGTAGAAGACCAGCCAAGATTCTCTTTTAACGCAGTGATGTTGTCTGCTCCAAGAGGCTCTCCATGGGCACTTGCTTTTCCCTGTTTTGCTGGACAACCATAACCAATCTGGGTCTTTATGGTGATAAAGGATGGACGCTCTGTATCTGCTTTTGCCTCTTCAATGGCGCGAGCAATCGCTCCTAAATCATTGCCGTCTTCTACGGTAATGGTCTGGAAGTGGAATGCCTCCATACGTTTTTGTACATCCTCAGTAAATGCGATGTCAGTGCTTCCTTCAATAGAGATCTGGTTGGAATCATAAAAAACGATGAGTTTAGAAAGGCCTAATGTACCTGCCAGAGAAAATGCTTCTGAAGAGATTCCTTCCATCATACAGCCATCTCCACCAAGGGCATAGGTGTAATGATCCACTACTGGGAAGTCATCTTTATTAAACACACTTGACAGATGGCTCTCTGCGATTGCCATACCAACTGCCATACCCATACCTGCTCCCAGAGGTCCTGTTGTTGCTTCCACTCCTACTGTATGGCCGTACTCCGGATGTCCTGGTGTTTTGGAACCAAGCTGGCGGAAATTCATCAAATCCTCTTTGGAGAGATTTCCATATCCAAACAAGTGAAGCAGGGAATACAAAAGCATGGAACCATGGCCTCCTGATAACACAAAACGGTCCCTGTTTGCCCAGTCAGGATCAGCTGGGTTATGGTTTAAATGGTTTGCCCATAATTCATAAGCCAGGGATGCACAACCTAATGGGAGTCCGGGGTGTCCGGAATTGGCTTTCTGGATCGCATCTGCAGATAGGATGCGGATTGCATTAATTGACATGGTTTCGACGTTGCTCATTGGTATTGTCCTCCTATTTGTAATCTTATTTCTTTCATATTTTGGGGACCCGTAACGATCAGGGTATTAGGGAACCTGCCGTTTCGAATCTTAGTTACCGGAAAATCAAATGTACCGGAAAATTTTAGCCTGCCGGTCATATTATAGACTCTACACGAATTCTCATTATACAGAAATACATGATTACCGTCAATATCAGCGTTGGTATACTGATATTGAAACGCTTTTGAAAAGACCTGCTTACCATCTGGTCTGTAAACATCTAAGCGGTAAGGGTTTTCTCCCCCTGGGTTGTCCACGATGAGGCCTACATATTTTTCTGAATAAAATACGCTTTTAATTTGCTCTTTTACCGGGATCTGTTTGACCAGTTCCGGAGAAAGGGCGTTTTTTGTTGAGTAAAACGATACGCTGTTGTCTGAAAAAGCGCAAGCGTTGGTATCGTTTAAGAAATGCACCTGGGCCACGAGGGAGGAATCATAAGGTTCATCAAATCCACCTACCAGCCTGTCCGGAATGCTTTTCCCAATTTCAGCGAAATTGTGAAATGCCACTCTTCCGTTTAAAGTGCCATTCTTTAAATAAGCATAGGCCCCCATGAGCTGGGTTCCATCAGGAGATAAACTAATATCTACGGGATAACCAGAATCTCCTCCTAAAAGAGCCTTGATCTTCACATCAAGAGCGGATCCGTCCTGTTTGAAAAAGTATATGTAATTGGCGGTTGAGTCCTCTAAGACCGCAGCAACCACTCCTTGAGAGGATATGGTGGCTTTCACAATGGGGAGAACCGTGGTCGCTATCCCAGCATTTCCAGCCTTGCTAAAAATATAAATGGAATTGCCTTGTTGATCTGCAATAGCAGCATAATCTCCGTTTACAACCGCCTTGGGTGATTTCATCTCATAACTTTGGATCCAGATTTCTTTTCCCTGAGCATCCAGATAGGAAGCGCCGTCTTTACTGTATTTTAGTAAATTAGAGCCAAACTTCAGATAGCCTTCGTAACTTCCTTCATTCAATTCCTTTGACCATACCACACCGTAACTGGTGTAATGGTATAAGCTGAAATACTCAAAAGCACCGATGCCACCTGCTGCCAGCACAAGTAACACCACCAAAGAAATCCGAAACCTTTTTTTTCTTACCTTACTACGGGCTTTTTTTATGATTTCTTCACTGGATTCATCCTTGTTGCCGGACGTTTGAACAATCTGACTTCGAAGCTGGTTTTTTTTAATCTCTCTGTTCATTGAGTTCCATTCGCTCATGCAGTTCTCTCCTAAAAATGCCCATATATACTTGTAGTATACAACATTTTATTGAGAAAAGCATTCTTTTTTTCTACGGAAGCAGTAATTTCTGACCCGCTACAATCTTATTTTCATCCTCCAATCCATTGAGCTCACAAATTTCTTTTAATTTGTTTACCGTATGGTATTCTGCCAAACTGATTCCGTAAAGCGTTTCTCCTTCCTGCACGATATGAACCTTCGCTCCTGAAGCTGCCGCTTCCTGGCTCTTAGAAGGGGCCTGGCTGGTCTCTTTTTGAGCCTTGCTCTCGCCGGTTTGTGCCTTTGTTGTCTCCGCTGCGGCTTGGCTGGTTTGCTCTGTTGTCTTCTCGCTTTCCGCTATGGCCTGACTTTCCTTGGTGGTCTCTGCCTCAGTCTGTGCCACGCTTGTTTCCGGGTTAACGGCAGCCTCTGTTGGCGCCTGTGTCTCCCCTGCCTGGGTTGGCTGAATGTTTGACATAGTCTCCTTATTCACTGCCGTGGTGGGGGATATGCCCGCTTCCGCATCTTCTACAACCACACCGGTTTGGGATTTGCTTTCTTTTATACGATCTCCAGCTAAAAACTTTTCCGCTTTTGCCGGAATGGCAGAAACAATAACACTTTCCATGTTTTGCATTCGCTCATAGTTGTTAAACATAACAATTCCGCCAGCTAATATGACGACTGACATGGCAGTACACATGCCCCGAAGAAGCCCGGCGGTCTGATGCCTGTCCGTCGCTTCCTCTTTATGTTCGTCCATCCGCTTGCGGAATTCTTCAATAACCTTATCATTTGTATCAGTTTCGATACGTTTTACATCTTTTCGCAGTACCATGTAGTCCTGCATCATCTGGTTTCTTTCATAATATATACTATAGCCCTGGAGCTTGTAAAATCCGTCTTCTGATGTTATGTAAACTGTTTCATCTCCTTCGATTCCATTGCTTAAATACATCAATTTGTTGGTGCCTTCAAAATACTGCATGTGTTGCTTCCAGTAATTTAAAGGAGTTAGATCATCTCCCGGACTGCCGCATAAAAACCAGCCTAGAATCGATCTCTTTGGGAAAAGCTGCTCAATGCTTTGATAGGCCTTTTTCCAGGAAATATCAGTAAATGATACCCTTCCTGCCTCTGTCACATCCTCCATCTCCAAAGCGCCATCTATGAAGATATAAGGCGTTCCGTCATTGAGTTCCATACTACCAAGCAGTAGGCCTATCCGCAGCCCTTGTCCTCCCACAGGATACAGACGTTTTAAATACGTGTTTACATAATCCTCGACATATAGTTTTACGATCTGATCCCGCTCCCCGATCTGCCTGATGTTCTTTGGCAGCTTCGGGTACGGATTGTATAATTCACCCATTGGCACACCTCGCTATTCTTTATAATCCAGTGCATCATAGCATACAATAGGCGAAAAACGTGTCAAAGCATGGACGTGTTCTCCCATAACTTTTCGACAAGATAAATACTATGGCTGATGCAGTCAGCCATTCGCATAACGATGGAAAGTCTGATGCTTTGGAGCATTAAAGGGTCATAATTGCTACAGCTTCCAACGATTCCTGTTATGAAGATATCACCAACAGACCGAAGTTCCTTGCTCACTCCAAGACCTGGTTTTAAGGCTCCTCTGCCAAGGGTCACATGACCAATGTGCTCCATATTTCCAACAGATGCATCCACAGCTACCACCACATAATTTGGATACCGTAAGCGAAGCAAGGTCTGATACGTTTCAAGATTCATGGCGTGTACTGGCCGCTCTAGCGTCCCTATGACTTCCAGATGCTCCAGTCTTTGTTCTTTTAGCTTGTAACCGATTAAGGGCCCAAGGCTGTCTCCCGTGGAACGGTCGGTACCAATGCACAAAAAAAGGACTCCTGATGCTTTCTTATTTTCCAGTTCAATGCTGATCATATCGTAAAGTCTGGAAGCAAAGTCCTCTGCTTCAAAGAAATTCTTTGTGTCATAATAAAAAACGTCCCGGTTGCTCCGGATCGCAATTCTTTCCCATAATTTCATAATATCCTGCCTTGCTGTCCTTATTTTCTCTGTTCTATTATAAGCCGTGATTTATGGAATTATTCACTACATCGTCCTGGAAAAATCGCCAAAAAAAATGCAGGATATAACCGCCATCAAGCGTCATCCTGCACCTTCATTTTATTCCTTAAGGCTCGAATACAGAGCCTTGGCTTCCCCTATGGTGGTTGCCTTCCCCATTCGTATCATATCAGCCAGTTCATCAAGCCGTTCTGGTATCATAAATTCTTTTCCTATATAAGAAGTGTAATTGTCATTGATAAACAAGGTCTGCTCCTTCACCCGAATTTCAGCTTCTTTCCCATTGACCCTAGCTTCTTCATATTCCTTCGTAAGCTTTGATAAGATATCTTTTCTGTTATCTGCAATCTCATCTGAGATAATGGTCTTAGTCACCTTATCAAAGGTATTTAAGGCTTCTCTTTTCTTGTCCATAATATCAATTAACTCTTGCTCAATTCTTGCAATCTCATCATCATATTTTTCCAAATCATAAGATGCCTCATCCCGATCCCTTTTAATGGAATGAATGATGACCTTTACCTTACGGTCATTGGTCTTAATAAGATCCCTGATGGTTCTGCCTTTTCTAAGGGCACTAAGGTGCTTCATCTTCGTCCGGTTATAGATGAGGATATAGATACCACCAAAAATTACTACGGTCAAAAAATATATTCCGATTAAATAAAATAAGGTTTTCTCTGGAAGCAGAAAATAGATTCCACATGGAATGGCAAGAAAGAATATGAGGATGACTGTAATAAGTAACAACCATTCCCGAAATCCGCCTGGTAGATAAAGGGCATAATATAACCTGCTGTTGCAAAACTTAGGAACTCTCTCTTGACGAAACACATCCTTCATCTGCTGTCGCAGCTCTTTATTATTATCCTTAAGCTCTGCAGTCTCTTCTTCAATCCGCTCTTTGATTCCTTGATTCTTAGCCTTTTCCCGTTTTCCTCTTATCCGCTTTAGAGCATCCTGTTCCCGTTCAATTTCTTTGTCATATGTGCCTTCGATCTCTTCGATCCTCTTCCTGATCGTAAGGCTGATATCATCTGCCACTGCCTTTCGTTCTGCTTCCAGCTCCTTTTCCAGATGTCTCTTCTCCTGATGGAACTTTTCCAGCAGATTCCTGCTTGCAGACAGCT
This sequence comes from uncultured Eubacteriales bacterium, assembly GCA_963528005.1. Taxonomy (GTDB): domain Bacteria; phylum Bacillota; class Clostridia; order Lachnospirales; family Lachnospiraceae; genus Lacrimispora. The sequence goes on along the minus strand of CAURSM010000015.1, from coordinate 56,578 downwards.
CTTGGACGGCTCTGCATGCCTCTCCAAGAAAACCAACCTGATCCGTTATGGGTTGTGCCATCTTAAGTCTCCCTTCTTGGGTTTTTCCTATCAAGATTCTATCATATATTTCACTGTTTTACAACGTCCGTCATTTTCCACCTTGCGCTCTTTCCTTTCCCGATGATATAATCGTTTTATCATGAAAACAAAGGATTCAACTGTCGCATTAAGAAGGGATAATACGTTATGTTTCGCATATGGGCAAAATTAGTCAAAGACACAAGATTTCTTAAGGATACTGTTATCTGCAACTCTGATTACAGCCAGTCCAGGACTACTATGATATTTAGCGCTCTGGAAGAGATCTGCTACCAGTTTGACTTGGGAAAGCCGATCTGGCTTGATGCCACTGTTCAGGAGTTCAAAAAACACTCCAAGGCCAGGTTCACCCAGGATAATTTTATTGAACACATAGACTTTGACTTTCTGGAAATCCAGGTCATTGAAGAATAAAAGGGCTGTCGCACGTGTGCGGCAGCCCTTTTATTAAATCTTGTTATAACATCATATCCTTTATTCCTGTCTCTAGCTCTGCTTTGGTTACAGCTTACTGACTTCCCAAAGTACTTGGATCAACCTCTGTATAACCTTCTAAATCCGGAGCCGTTACTTCTACGGTCTGGCCTGGATTGTTATAGGTTGCATCGGTATCCATAACCATAGAAATGGTCTCGCCCTGAGCGGTCATATCCAAAGACATATTAATCTTTGATTTGGAGAAGTAACCATCTTTATTCACAGTTGCTTCACCCTTTACTTCTTTGATGTTATAGGTTACGCCTTCTAAGCTGGTTCCCATCTGAGCAATCAGATCTTTTACATAGGAATCCATCTTCTGTGCGTCCACGGTAAAGGTGATAATCTGATTATCGCCGTCTTTTTTTGCTGAGATTTCCTTCATATAGGAAGCATCCAGGCTTGCACCTTCTGTGCTCTGCTTTACCTGCTCCATCATCTCATTAAGATCCATGGCATATTTGATTTTCTGTCCCATAGAGGTCATGTAGTAATATCCGTTTTCATAATACATAGAGATGTCCAGGTCCTGTCCCATCACTGAGGTGGTTCCTGTCGCAGAATACTTCATAGTTTCTTTATTGATATCTGCAATCTTCATATCCAGATTCATCTTCATCTCAGTGTTGTTCTCACCCTGAGTCATCTGAGTATTGACTATGGAAGTTACATCCATAGATGTCAGTTCTGAAGTTTTCTTCGTAGCTTCATTGTAGATTGTTTTTGCGTCCTTTGCTCCTGCGCAGGCAGTCATAGAAAATGCCATAGCAAAAACAAGAAACATAGTTAACGTCTTTTTCATAGTTTCCTCCTTAAAAATGTGTTTCCTAGATACCATCTAATCATACCATGATATTTAATTATTTCCAAATTAAGTTTTGTTAAATAGTTACTTAAGAAAATAAAATGAAAAATCCGGCGTCCGGGCTGAAACCAATAAGGTCCAAGCCGGAGCGCCGGTATCATATTCAAACATCTTATAATCGCTTTAACAAGTCTTCTCTTTCCTTCTCATAACCAGGTTTTCCTAACAGTGCGAACATGTTCTTTTTATAACTTTCCACTCCTGGCTGGTTAAACGGATTTACTCCCAGCAGATACCCGCTGACACCGCAGGCATACTCAAAGAAATAAAATAACTGTCCTAAGCTGTATTCGTCCTGTTCTGGAATCTCAATCACCAGATTGGGCACATCACCATCGCTATGAGCTAAAATCGTGCCGTTCATGGCACTCTTATTTACAAAATCAACACTTTTTCCGGCCAGATAGTTCATGCCATCCGTATCCACTTCTTCTTCCTTTAAAAGAATCTCTGCAGGAGATTCCTGGACATTTAAAACAGTTTCGAACATAATTCTTGCCCCATCCTGAATAAACTGTCCCATAGAGTGGAGGTCTGCGGTCAAATCCACTGCCGCCGGAAAAATACCTCTCTGGTCCTTACCTTCACTCTCACCAAAGAGCTGTTTCCACCATTCGGATACATAATGAAGGCTTGGTTCATAATTGGCTACGATTTCAACTGTCTTTCCCTTTCTAAGAAGGATATTGCGGACAGCCGCATACTGGAGCGCACCGTTTGACTCATATGGAGCCTTGGTAACTGCTAATCTCGCATCATTTGCCCCTTCCATCAGCCGGTCAATGTCAGCACCTGATACTGCGATGGGAAGAAGTCCTACAGCAGTGAGCACAGAAAAGCGTCCGCCTACATCATCGGGTACCACAAAGGTTTCATATCCTTCCTGGTCAGCCAGATTTTTAAGCGCTCCTTTTTCTTTATCCGTGGTGGCATAAATCCTTTTATTTGCCTCCTCACGACCATACTTTTCAATTAACATGTCCTTAAACACACGGAAAGCGATGGCAGGCTCTGTTGTGGTGCCGGACTTAGATATCATATTTACGGAGAAATCTTTTCCTTTCAGCACATCTTTTAAATCATTGATGTATTTGCTGCTAATGCTGTTTCCAACGAAATAGATCTCCGGAGTTTTACGAGTTTCTTTGGATAATACATTATAAAAACTATGGGATAAAAATTCAATGGCTGCTCTTGCACCAAGATAGGAACCGCCAATTCCAACCACTAGCAGTACATCAGAGTCCGATTGAATCTTTTTTGCAGCTTCCTTTATTCTGTGAAACTCTTCCTTATCATAATCGGACGGAAGGTCGATCCAGCCTAAAAAATCATTGCCTGCTCCGGATTTGTTCATTAAGGTGTCTCTTGCACACATAACCGCAGACTTCATATTATCCATCTCTTCTGCAGAAACAAAGCCGGATGCTTTGGAATAATCAAAAACTATATTTCCCATTTCCCATATTCTCCTTTTTCCTTATGTTCAGGTTGCTGACTGCCTGTTTAGGGAAATTATATCATATAATCCTTCCGTTTGCGACATGATTTTCCTGGGACGCCAAATGTTCAGGTTAAATATTCTTGAAGAATTTCACCAATTAGTTTTAATTCCTCCGGGTTTAAATCCTTAAGCCAATCCTCTCCGGCGCGGTTGCTTCTCTCTTTTTCCCGGCTTGCCGCAATCTGTTCCAAACTTCGTTTTAGATAATCCACATCCCGCCGATTGCTGGATGCCTCTGAAACTGCCGGTTTTTCCATCTCCGGTCCTATTTCATCTGCATACTGCTCCATTTGCGGCACCTGGCGGTTTCTCACCGGTTTCTCTGGTCGCTCTGCTTTTAATCTTTGCCTTGCGCTCCTTCGATCTGGTTTTGGTTCGGCCTCCTTGATTTCTTCTACTCCGCCTCTATTTGATTGGGAGTAAAGGGATCTTATATTTTCACGGGGCTCCAAATGTGGACCCGACATTGCATCTAAATCATTTCGTTCCTGATCCAATCTATAAATAAGTGTGTTTTCCAGATAATTGTCAAGGGCTGCAAATAGTTGCTGCCGCTTTTCTGAAATTCCCGCTCCATGCTCCACCAGTATGGTAAAGAGTCCTGCCATGATTCCAACGGAACCATATAATACGATATAGTAGGGATCCGTACGATACCAATAGGAAGCAAAGGCTGCGCCGCCTCCCAGCAAAAAGCACCATAACGTCATTTGATTGGAAAAGATGTTCCAACCGTGGAACGTAACACCCATACATTTAAAATCGTACATCTGTCTTTCTAAATAAGGTTTGATTCTTGGTATACCCTGGTTTAACTGATATGTAGTTTCCGTCTTCTGCTTAAAGGCACGAAGACTCTTATTCTTCGTAAGTGTTAGGTTGTCCGATTCTTTAATCATTCTTTTGTAGAGGTTACGTGTCAGCCATCTGGTGATCACACCGATGCCGCAAAATGCTGCCAGCACGTATAACGCCTTGCCTGTCTGTAAAAATTCCAGCATAATAATAGCTCCCCTTTCTTACCCGGTCTCCCCGGGTGATAGGTCTATTATAAACACCCGGTAAGGCTTTGGGAAGATGAGAGAGCCTAGAATCGTTCGTCAAATCCTGTCAGGATTCGATTCTGAACCTAATATGAAACCCTTTGTGCAACGGCTAGAATAAGGTTTACGGAGTGCTTTACTGCCAGGGGTTCAAACTCGCTATAGTCCATATCTGCGCTGTCATCCGCCTTATCTGAGATGGCTCTGATGATGAGAAATGGGATATGGTTTAAGTATGCAGTCTGAGCGATAGCAGCTCCCTCCATCTCCGTGCATGAGCCCCCAAAAGTTTTTGAAATCCACTCTTTTTTAACCCTGTCGGAAATAAACTGATCCCCTGAAACCACTCTTCCAATGAAAACTCCAATCTCAGGATTAACTTCTTTACAACAATCATAAGCCAGTTTTCTAAGTCCTTCATCCGCAGAAAATGAAAATTCCTTCATCTGGGGAATCTGTCCTGCCGGGTATCCAAAGCCAGTTGCATCCATATCATGATGAACTACATCCGTAGAAAGCACCACGTCTGCAATGTTGATTTCAGATTTCAGTGATCCAGCAATACCAGTATTGATGACTGCGCTCACCTTGTAATGATCTGCAAGAATTTGGGTACAAATAGCAGCATTCACTTTACCAATTCCACAGCGTACTACCACAGCTTCCTTTCCTTTTAATATCCCTTTATAAAAATCCATACCTGCTATGGTATTTACGGTTACTTGCTCCATGGATTTCTTTACTTCTGCCACTTCCACATCCATAGCTCCGATAATTCCTAACATACGATTCCTCCTTTAAACTTATTTCTTCTATTACTATATATTATAACGTCTTTATTCCTGTTTGAAAAGTGCTATTGACACCTTCCCCTTGTTTGACTATAATTTAGTTTGTTTACTTGTAGCGGCTTAAAGAGTTGGAGGTACCAATCATGAATTATAAAACACGGGGCGTATGCTCAAAGGAAATCAGTTTTGAAGTGGAAGACAATAAGGTAGTAAAGGTTCAGTTCGTCGGCGGCTGTTCCGGTAATACCCAGGGCGTATCAAGGCTTGTAGAAGGCATGGATGTGGATGAAGCCATTAAGCGACTGGAGGGAATTCAGTGCGGTTTTCGCCCTACCTCTTGTCCGGACCAGCTTTCTCAGGCATTAAAGGAATTTAAGGGGCAAGCTTCCTCATAAAGATACATTCCAAACCACAGCGCTGTAAGATATCTGTTAATAACAGATATCTTACAGCGCTGTTTTGTTATTTTTTACACTTTTTTAACATGTGTATTCCATTTTTTCATAACAGCTATGATATTTCAATTAAATATTGACAATACGATTCATTTAATTTAGTATAAAATTATATGTTTTGCACAATTCAGACATCTCAGTGATTCCCAGGCTTGCTAATGTTTTTTTATTTTTGCTGGATCTTCTTGATCAAATGACTGGTCAAGAATCTAGATATAAAGAAAGGGGTTATTATATGAGAAAGAGAAAAAGCATCATCAGTGTTGTGACTACCTGTTTTATGGTAGCAAGTTTAGGGTTCCTTTATCCGCTCCAGGCAGACGCAGCATCTGCTACGTATTATGTATCCACAAGCGGAAACGATTCAAACAGCGGACAAACGACTGACAAGCCTTACAAAACCATTGACAAGGCCATTTCTAAAGCGTCTGCAGGCACCACGATTTACGTAATGGGAGGAAAGTATTCCTCTTCCACCACATTTAAGCTGAGCGCCAAAGGAACTTCTAGTGCACCAATTAAGATTGTAAACTACAATGGCCAAAAGCCAGTGGTAGACTTCTCCAGCCAGCCTTATGCTGACAGCTCCCGTGGATTCCAGATTACTGGAAACTACTGGAACATTTCTGGTCTTACTATTCAAAACGCTGGAGATAACGGAATTCATATCAGCGGCAGCAACAATCAGATCAGTGACTGCTTTATTACCAAATGTGGAGATACTGGCCTTCAGATGAGCAATGGCGCATCCAACAACAAGATCGTTAGGGTTACCTCTACATACAACTACGACAAAAAGACAAACGGCGAGAACGCAGATGGGTTTGCAGCCAAATTAAGCATCGGACCTGGAAACGTATTCCAGAATTGTATCGCCTTAAACAACTCCGATGACGGATTCGATTTCTACTCTGCTGGAAATGCAGTTAAGGTATATAACTCCGAAGCTTCCTATAATGGAAATAACAACGGAAACGGACAAGGCTTTAAGGTAGGTGGTAATTTCACAGCCGACAATCATTATCTGGAAGGCTGCGTTGCAACTGGCAACAAGGCAAGAGGATTTGACCAGAATAATAATACTGGTTCCGTTACCCTTAAAAACTGTACTGGCAATAACAATAATGTAAACTTCAATTTCCCCAAAGCTCCAAACTCCGGTAAACACAACTTTACAGGATGCATTTCAAACGGCGGAAAGAACAAAGACGTAATTGTTGGTGCTAATGTGGTTAATTGCTCCTTTAAGAACTAACAAACTTTTGATATAAACGTTGTCCTAGACACGCTTAACGCCTCTGCCTCCTCGATCATGAGGGGGCAGAGGCGTTTTCTTTTTTGTGAAATAATTATATTTTGTCGCTCACCCCTTTACAGACCCTGCCGACACACCGCCTACGATGTATTTTTGCCCGATGATAAATACCAGTAGTACGGGAACCAGAGTGAGAATAATATCCGCCGCCACCAGATTCCAGGAATATTCAAACGCTCCGAAGAAATTATAGACTGCCAAAGTCATCGGCCATTTACTAGAGTTGTTCAAATAATAAAGTGGCATGGTAAAATCATTCCAAACAGACATAAAATCAAGCACAAACAAGGTGGATACAATGGGTCTTAAAAGCGGTGCTATCACCCTTAGAAACAACTGACCAGGCTTGCATCCATCAATAACCGCAGCTTCATCAATTTCTCTTGGAATTGTCCCAATAAATCCATAGGCTAGAAACAGGCTTAAGGGAATGTTTATGGCTGCATAAAGCAAGATGATGCCGATCTGGGCATTCACCAGATGAAGGGCCTGCATGACCTTCATAAGAGCCACATTATTAATGGGAAGGGCAATTCCAGATATCATGAAATAATAGAGAAACCGATTGATTCCCTTGGGATTTCTCGAGATAACAAAGGCTGCTGCAGACACCACCATGACTACAATAATTACACTAAATACGGCATACAAAAGCCCATTAAAGAAGGAAGAAAGCAGTTTTCCCTGTTCAATTACCGTTTGATAGTTCTCAAACATCCATTTCTTCGGCAAGGATAAGGTCATCTGGTTTGCCTCACCAGAGGTCTTAAAAGAATTTAGAAACAAAACAACAAGAGGGATGATAACAATTAAACTAATGAGCATAGCCACACCATTACCCAATATGCGGACTATGATTTTCCTTGTTTTTCTCATTATGCTTCCACCTCCTTATGTTCCATGGACTTGATAATAAAATACAACAAGGCCAAAACCACAAAGAATAAGACACTTGATAAGGTAGTTCCCATCGCCAGATTCCCTTTGGAAAACTCTTTATAGACCGCAGTGTTAATTACGCCGGTTGCATTTCCAGGGCCGCCGTTTGTAAGGGAATAAATCATATCAAACACTCTTAACCCGTAGGTCACATTTAGTACTGTAATATTAACTAAAACCGGTTTTAAAAGGGGTAGGGTAATAGACCAGAATTTCTGGAAAAAGCTTGCACCGTCCATGCTGGCTGCTTCGTAATATTCTGGTGATACTGATAATAATCCAGCAATTACTACCACCATGATATACCCCATTCCCTTCCAGGTATCAACGGTCATGACGGTAGGAAATACCATACTAAGATCTGTCAGCCAATTTTTTGCCAAACCATTTAACCCAAGGCTTCTTAAGAAGTTGTTTAAAAAGCCCGTAGTGGGGTGAAGCATACTTCGAAATACAAGACCTGCCACCAGGTAAGACATTACCTGAGGGGAAAAAATAATCATACGGTGAAAATTCTTAAACCGGATGAAATTCTGGGTCAGCAAAAGTGCCAACGCAAGGCCAAATAACGTTTTCATAATGGTGGTAACAACGGTAAACATAATAGTGTTGCCAATATATTTTAGATATTCAGAATTTCCCTGAAACACTGCTTTATAATTGGTAAGTCCCACAAAATTAACTTCCTTGCTGAAATTATTCCAGTCCGTAAATGAATAAGCAATTCCTAAGATACCAGGAACAAAACACAGCAGAAAAAAAAGAAAAGCGGCAGCTCCAGCAAAATACCATGGATATAATTTACTTTTGTTCCTCATTTACTTTACCCAGCCAGGATCTTTTTGTAATTTTGCCTGTTCCGTACGCCTATCCTTTAAGGTCTTTAAAACCTCCTCAGGCGTCAAAGCCCCTGTATACATGGCCTCCAAGTCTTTTCCTACATCCATCCACTGACTGTCAATATAATTTACAGAGGTCTGCACTACATTGGCTTTTTTCAAAGAATCAATAAATTCCTGATCCTCTTTTGTGTATTTACTCGTAATTTCCGGCCAGCAGAGCGCACTTAATTCCGGCTGTCCAATCAGTCTTTTTTTCAGGTTTTCGGGCCTGGCAAGAAAATCAAAAAACTGCTTGGCTTCTTCTGAATATTTGCTGTCTTTGTTAATAAAATAAGCATTACTTGCAGGGTTCACACCAATTTCCTGGTTATCTCCCCACGGCATAACAAAAGCACGTAGTTTTTCCGTTGCTTTAAAATCCGGATACTCCTTTTCAATCTGTCCACGGAATCCAAGTTCTGCAATGGTCATGGCACATCGTTCCGTTGCCATGGCTTCCTTTGCATTTTCCCAGGCATTGCTCAAATAATCATCACCAAAGTACCCAGCTTTCGCGCATTCATCTAATTGCTTGATAATTGTTAGAAGGGATGGAATGCCATCCAAATCAATCTTATTATCATTTAATTTATTATAAATATCAGGGTCCTGATTCAGCCAAAGCCCTCCGGTTTCGAACAAAGGAAGCACCTGATGCCAGCCATTGGTGGTTGCCTCATAAATTGGTGTATAACCTGCCTCTTTTATCTTTTGGCAGACCGTTTTAAATTCACTATATGTAGTTGGAACGGAAAGCCCCAGTTTGTCAAAGATATCTTTGTTATATAAATAAAAATACATCTTTGCTCCCGGAAACGTGATTCCGTAAACCTTATCCTTTACGCTAACGGCAGCAAGTGTGGTTTTCTCAATACGATTTACCCACGGCTGCTCTGTAAGCTCTACACTATACTGATCCATATGAAGGCTGGAAGCCAAGCCTATGGGAGTATCTACACAAATAATATCAGGGGCTTCTCCGGAGTCTAACTTAACTTTAATTAAATCCCTCCACTGGGCATCTGGGGAAATCTGAAAGTCAATTTGAATTCCTGTTTCAGCCTCAAAGTCTTTTGCAAGATCTTGTACTATCCCTGAGGTTGGCAGTCCACTTTGATGGCTTCCAAAGGTCAGTGTCACATTCTTCTTCCCATTTGCGCCAGAACTTCCCTCTTTTGTGCCACACCCCGCAATCGTGCCCACTGCAAGCCCTGCCGCCAGTGTAAGGCTTAGGATTTGTTTCACTTTCTTTTTCATCGCTTCTTCTCCTTTTGGCTTAATTCTCTCATGATAATAGCTACTATCTTACCCATTAACGATCCAAAAGCTTACATGCCGCAATCCCCACCAAAGTAGAAAAGAGAGTGGCAGCCAACGCAGGACCTACAATGGCGGTGGGATTGGCACTTCCATACTGACTGCGGTAGGCGATCATGGTAACAGGAATTAGTTGCAAAGAAGAGATATTAAGGATTAAAAAGTTACACATCTCATTGTTTGCAGTACCCTCTGGGACAGGCTTTCTCTTTCCCGTCTTTTTCCCCTGGATTTCATCCTTTCTCCTGTCATCTTCAAGTTCCTTTAAGGATTCCATTGCCTTAAGTCCCGCAGGCGTGGCAGCCCAGCCAAGTCCTAATATATTTGCTATGATATTGGTGGCTATGTAGGACAATGATTTATGGTTTTCTGGTATTCTTGGAAAAAGGAATCGTAGCACCGGTCCCATTTTTTTTGACATTCGTTCGATTAATCCAGATTTTTGCCCTATCTCCATAATTCCAGTCCAAAAGGACATGATTCCAAGCATGGTAATGCTTAACATGACGGCTTCCTTTGCTGAGTTTAAGGCTCCGTCAGTCACTCCACTTAGATTTCCATTAAATGCACCCCACAACACTCCTACAAGGATCATAAACGCCCAAAGATAATTTAACATCCGTTTTTCCATCTACTTTTATTCCTTGATTTATCTTATTCCTTCCGGTTAATCCTTATGTATCTTAAAATAAATGAATAAGGGGCCCAGCTCTTAAAATGAGCTGGACCCCAAATCACGGAATCTCTATGATAGAATTAAATTAGAAAGAATCATCACGTCTAATCTTATGACGGATCACTCGATGTCTGTATTCACGGTATTCCCTGATGTTCGTCTGGTTATCGATTAATTTTCCAATCTCAGCCACTATGGTTGGGACAAGAGAAAGTCCTGCTGCAATCAACCAGTGATACCCACCAATTGTGGTAAGGTTAAAGATCTTTCCAACAGAAGGAACGGCTACCAGGAGGCTGAATATGGCTATCATAGCCACTGTACTATACACAACTGGAGGATTATCCCTAAGAGTTCTCTTAAAGACAGATTGTCTGCTGCGTACGGTATATAAGTGAAGAATTGAGGTCCAGCCTAAGATTAAGAAAGCTACGGTTTGACCCACCGCCTGAGATGGTCCCATATTTCCAGGAAGCACCCAGAAGGTTGCCATATAATATCCGATTAAAACTACGGCTGAGCAGGCGATGGTCTGCTGAATAATAACAGGCAGAAGTCCTCCGCTTAAAAAGCCTTCATCCCTGCGAATCGGCTCCCGGTCCATAAGACGAGGATCGGAACGCTCTCTGGATAGATAAAGCCCTGGAATACCATCACCCAATACGTTGACCAAAAGAAGCATGATTGGAGTAACTGGAATTCCCCAGCCCTTTAGCTGAGCTACCAACATAATAACAATTTCAGAAATATTGCAAACCAACAAAAAGTAAATCGTTTTTCTAATATTGGAATAAACGTTACGACCTTCGGATACTGCGTCAATAATCGTTGCAAAGTTATCATCCGTTAAGACCATATCAGATGCACTCTTAGCCACTTCTGTTCCGGTGCGACCCATAGAAATTCCTACGTCCGCAGCCTTTAGTGCAGGAGTATCATTCACCCCGTCACCAGTCATGGATACAACTTCTCCATTCTCCTGCCATGCCTCTACGATACGAATCTTATCTTCTGGAGAAACTCTGGCATAAACGGAATAATGATGAATATCTCTGCAAAGCTCCTCGTCAGAAATGTTCTTTAACTGCTGTCCTGTTAGAACCTTTTCATTCTCTCCAAGGATTCCGATGTTCTTTGCAATAGCACTTGCTGTCACCGCATGGTCTCCAGTGATCATGATGGTCCGGATTCCAGCCATCTTAGCTCGTTCTACCGCTACAGCTGCTTCTGGTCTGGCAGGATCAATAAGACCAATCAAACCGCATAAGTCAAGATCCCGTTCGATTTCTTCCGATTTCTCCATGGAAGGAAGTTCAGCCACATGACGAAATCCCAGAGCAAGTACTCGTAAGGCTTCCCCGGCAAAAAGCTCATGCACATGGGAAACTGCCTTTTCCATCTCCTCATCAAACCCATTAAGAGGCAGTCGGTCTAAGGCACCTTTGGTTAAGATCAAATATCCACCCGCCACATCTTCTAAGACAATGGTCATCATCTTACGTTCGGAAGAAAAAGGAATCTCACCTACCAGTCGGTATTGTTCTGTAATACCTTTCTTTGAGAGTCCCTTCTCGTGAAGCAGCCTCATAATGGCTTTTTCTGTGGGGTTTCCCATGATTGTCATGGTTCCGTCTTCTTCCATCTGAACCGTAGCATTGCTTGCAAGGGCAAATCTGGTTATCAGCTCTTTCTCTTTTTCACCAAACTCTTCCTCTGCTCCAAATGGATCCTCTCCTGGTATCCAGAGTTTTTCGATGGACATACGATTTTGTGTTAACGTTCCCGTCTTATCGGAACAGATTACAGAAGTATTTCCAAGGGTCTCCACAGCGGAAATTTTACGAATCAGGGCATTTTTATTAACCATGTTTTTAACACCCTGAGAAAGAGATAATGTTACGATCAGATTTAGAGTCTCTGGTACGGCTGCTACTGCCAGAGTTGCTGCAAGAGTAACCATGGACCACAAGGGTTCCCCCTGTAAAAGACCAATGATAAGAAGAAAGATTGCCGCTATAATGGCGATCATACTAATAGATTTCGCTACCTTTTCAAGTCGCCTTTGCAGAGGTGTTTTAATCTTTTGTGAATTGTTAAGGTAACCTGCAATTTTCCCCATCTCACTGTGCATTCCGGTCCCGGTGACCACGGCCACTCCATGACCGGACGTCACATGACATCCGGAAAATACCATATTAAGCTGATCTCCCAGGGGCACACCGCCCTGAAGCAGAAGATCTGCGTTCTTTTCAGAAGGTTCACTCTCTCCGGTTAAGGCCGATTCATCCACCTGCAAATTGGTGCTGGTAATGAGTCTGGCATCGGCTGGAACGATGCTTCCAAGCTGAAGAAGAATGATATCTCCCGGTACCAGCTCGGCGGTATCCATTTCCTTTTGTATTCCATCTCTTATCACGACACAGTCGGGAGAGTTTAAACTGGTTAATGCTTCTAACGCCTTTTCGGCACTTCGTTCCTGGGTAATTGCAAGAACCAGGTTTAATATAACAATTGATACGATCACCACTGGTTCAATAAAACCATGGCCATCCTTAATTGCCATGCATAAGGACAGCAATGCGGCAAGCAACAGGATAATTGTTGAGATATCCTTAAGGTGATGCAAAATGTCACTAATCAGGCTTGATTTCTCCTGCTTATCAAATTCGTTTCTTCCATATTTCCTTTGGCGGTTTACTGCCTCTGTTTCTGACAGACCTGTGTTTTCGTTTGCATTAAAATGTTCTAGTGTTTTGGACACACTGGCTTCATACCAATTTTCCACACCATCATCCTCCTTTTAATCAAGCGTTGCATTCATCGGTTTCTTAATCTCCTCCTCTAATACCTTCTCAAGTTTTCGCTCCATCACTTGCGCACATTGATTCAGTTCTTCATCAATCCGCTTCGTCGCATGGAATGCGGCATCGTAAACCACTCTAGGCTTATAATGAACAGCCTTACGAATGACTTCTTCCGGCACAGAACTCTTCTTAAGTTCTTTTACTGGTACTGCGATATCTTTCTTTAGATTCTCATAACCGTATAAGATTCTTCTTACCTGTACACAACAATGATTCATCACGTGAACGATATCATCTGCCATTTCAAGTTCCACAGATTTTTCCAGGGTCTCAATCAAAGAAGAGACCATCTCCTGGACCTCTGGCTGAGGAAGCTTTTCCATGATACGAAACAAGGTCTCCGATCGTTTTAACGAAACGACCTCATCTCTTTTATAGCGATATTCGGTTCTCCCCATAAGAAATTCTACAGTCACACTGAAATAATCTGCCATATGTCTGGCAAAATCAATATCAGGCGCCCGTTTCTCATTTTCATAATTATTAATCGTCATCCGACTGACACCAAGCTCTGCTGCCAGCTTTTCCTGACTAAAATGTCTCTCCTCACGGAGAGTCTTAATACGTTTACCAATCACGAGTCTCACACCTTTCCCAGGATTAATTATAAAGGAAAAAGATAACAAAGTAAATCTATTTTTTTACATGATATCAAACGTTATCATTTTTTTATATTATTTATATTTATTTTATCAAAAAAAACGCCGGTTATCCATCCGGCGTTTTTAGCAGTCTAAGAGGCAGACTCCCGGTTGGGTCGTCTGCCTCTTTCATCAATCATCATCATCATCATCATCGTTGTCAAAATATTCTGGGTCTTCCAGATGCAGGCTGACTTCAATACGAACCAGAGAACGGCGCAGTAAAACTTGAGAGCCATGAATCTTCAATTCTTTTGAATCATCTAGAAGTGTAGATTCTGCTTCCTTACGGTCTGATTCTGCACGTCCTAAGTCAATCTCTCCAGGTGACTGGGCGATGGTGGTGAAAATGTTCACCGTTGTTTTTCCTATTTCAGCAATACCGCCGAATACAGCAAGCTTCTTTTCGGCACCATCATTTAAAATACGTAGAATCCCATCTCCCAAAATAGTTGAGACCGGTGTGTGTCCCGAAAGCGCTCCCAGATTCCCGTCAATGCAGCGCATAATAATCATGTCTGCTTTTTCTGCAAACTTAAGTCCTCGGGGTGTGATGATGTTAAGATTCATTTTTTTTTCTTTCAGGGTATTTGTCTGATCTTCAGCCATGGAATCCCCCTTATGCATTCTTGTATTTTTCTACAACTTCATCAATGGTGCCTGTATTGAGGAAGTAGCCTTCCGGTATCTCATCATGAATTCCTTCAATAATTTCCCGAAAGCCTCTTACAGTTTCTTCCACAGGAACATGGCGTCCTGGTATGGAGGTGAATTTTTCAGCTACATGGAAAGGCTGGGATAAAAAGCGCTGAACCTTTCTGGCCCTGTTGACAATCCGTTTGTCTTCTTCTGACAATTCATCCATACCCAGAATTGCAACAATATCCTGTAAATCTTTGTAGCGCTGTAATATACTTTGAACCGCACGGGAAACCCGGTAATGCTCCGCACCTACAATATTGGCCTCTAAGATACGGGAAGAGGAACCCAAAGGATCTACGGCAGGATAGATTCCCTGCTCAACAATTCCGCGAGACAGCACAGTTACAGCATCCAGGTGGGCAAAGGTTGTTGCTGTTGCAGGATCTGTAAAATCATCTGCAGGTACATAGATAGCCTGTACAGAAGTGATGGAACCTGCTTTCGTAGAGGTAATACGCTCCTGTAAAGAGCCAATCTCCGTCGCCAGGGTGGGCTGGTAGCCAACAGCGCTGGGGGTACGTCCCAACAAAGCAGACACTTCAGAACCAGCCTGTACAAAGCGGAATATATTATCAATGAAAAGCAACACATCCTGCTGTTCTTTATCACGAAAGTATTCAGCCATAGTCAGACCTGTAAGCCCTACCCTCATTCTAACGCCGGGCGGCTCATTCATCTGTCCGAAAATCAGCGCAGTTTTATCAATAACCCCAGAATTCTTCATATCCTGATAAAGGTCATTGCCCTCACGGGTACGTTCCCCTACCCCTACAAAGACCGAGTAACCTCCATGTTCTTTTGCAATGCTGTTAATAAGTTCCATGATTAGAATTGTCTTACCCACTCCGGCACCGCCAAACAGTCCAATTTTACCGCCTTTGGAAAAAGGGCAAAGTAAGTCAATGGCTTTGATGCCTGTTTCCAGCATCTCCGGCTGGGCAATTTGTTCGGATAGGCTGGGCGGCTCTCGGTGAATGGCCCAGCGTTCTTTTGCTTTAATAGGTGGTTGGTTATCTATGGGATTTCCCAGAACATTTACCATTCGCCCCAGAACGTCTTCTCCTACGGGTACCGTAATGGGAGCCCCTGTATCAATTGCCTCCATACCTCTTTTTAAACCATCTGTGGGATGCATGGAAATACAGCGTACTGCGTCATTTCCAAGGTGCTGCATAACTTCCAGTACAACTGTTTCCTGATCAAATTGTACTTCAATGGCATTATATAAAGAAGGTAATCCACTTTCAAAGCGAATATCAATAACTGCACCAATTATCTGCGTTATTTTACCTTTATTTTTAACTGTCATGTGGTCCACCTTTATTCAAAATATTTGCACTGCCTACAATCTCACTAAGTTCTTGTGTGATATCTGCCTGACGTTTACGGTTATACATAAGGGTTAAATCCTCAATCATTTCTGAAGCATTTTTCCCTGCTGCATCCATACTGACCATACGCGCTGCCTGTTCACTGGTGTTGGCTTCTGAAAATGCTCTGAATACATTCATATGCAAGTACAAGGGAATGATATGGTCAATGAATGTGTTGATATCCGGTTCATATTTCTTATGGCTGTGACTCTCATCTTCTGTCACTTCTGCGCCTGCCGGAAGCAGTTTTTCCACAATGGGCACATAACTTAAAACAGTATCAAAGCGGGTGTAAGCAATAAATACTTCATCCGTTTCACCGGAACGATAAGAGTCCATAATCCATTCTGCAAGTTTTTCAGCATTAAAGTAAACCTGAGCATCTTCCATATCAATGATCGTATGAATAATATTCTTACCTTTTTTATTAAAATATTCTTTCCCCTTTGCACCCACAACCAGTATTTTCTCGTTTTTCCCCTGGTTCATGTGATCCAGGGCTTTGGAGGAAATGTTTATGTTATAACCACCGGAGAGTCCACTGTCACTGGTCAGTATAATATATAAAGAATTCTTCACTTCACGTTCTTCATAAAATGGGTGTTTCTTTGCATCATCATAATATCCAACCTCTTCCACCATACGTTTTAACCCATGGTAGATAGGGCGGACTCCTTCCAGTCGTGATCTTGATTTCATCAGCTTTGTAGAGGCAACCATGTCCATAGCTTTAATTATCTGTTCTACGGAACTAATGTTTGATATTCTTTGTTTAATATTTCTCATTGAACTCACATCAGTACCTCCTTAGCAGTAATCATGCATTTCTTTCACCTGGGTAATGGCGTTGTCGATATCCTCCACCAGTTTTTCTGAAATTTTACCACTGCTTTTTATTTCATTTTTAATATGAGGGATATGTTCTTCCACATAGTGTATCAGGTCCTTTTGGAACTTCTGGATACGCCCCACACCTATATCATCCATATGTTTATTACTTAGGGCATAGAGAATCAGAACCTGGTCTTCCACTGGCTTAGGTCTATACTGGGGCTGCTTAAGAACTTCCATAATACGCTCGCCATGGTTAAGACGATCTAAAGTATCCTTATTGAGATCAGAACCAAACTGGGAAAAAGCAGCTAATTCTTTGTACTGCGCAAATTCAATTCTAAGGGGACCTGCCAACTTCTTCATAGCAGGAATTTGAGCGGATCCTCCTACACGAGAAACAGATAAGCCCGGATTAATGGCTGGGCGTATCCCGTCATTGAAGAGATTTGCTTCTAAATAAATCTGCCCGTCTGTAATGGATATGATATTCGTCGGAATATAGGCAGAAATATCGCCTTCCTGAGTTTCCACAATGGGAAGCGCTGTCAGGGTTCCTCCGCCATAATCTTTACTCATACTTGCAGCACGTTCCAGCAATCTGGAGTGGAGATAAAAGACATCACCTGGATAAGCTTCACGACCCGGTGGACGCCGCAGAAGAAGACTGATAGCCCTGTAAGCTACCGCATGTTTAGACAGATCATCATAAACGATTAAAACATCTTTCCCCTGCAGCATCCATTCTTCTGCAATGGCACAGCCTGCATAAGGGGCAATATATTGTAACGGTGCGGAATCGCTGGCAGTAGCCAAAACCACAGTGGTATAATCCATGGCCCCGGTCTCGTTTAAAACTTTAATTGTGCGCGCCACGGTGGAAGCTTTTTGCCCTATGGCCACATAGACACAATAGACATCTTTATCCTTCTGGTTGATGATGGTATCAATACCGATGGCAGTCTTTCCTGTTTCACGGTCACCTATAATCAATTCCCTTTGCCCTTTTCCAATGGGAACCAATGCATCAATTGCTTTGATACCGGTTTGCAATGGCTGATCGACTTCACGCCGCATAATTACACTGGGAGCTGTGCTTTCGATTTTTCGAGAATGGTCTGCTGCAAGTGGGCCCTTATCATCAATTGGCTTTCCAAGTGCATTTACAACACGCCCTAGCAGGCTGTCACCTACAGGAACTTCAGCCATTCTGCCTGTCAGCTTTACTGGGTCACCTTGTTTAATTCCAGCATCAGACCCCATAATTACCACACCTATGCTGTTTTCATCCAGGTTAAGTGCCATACCATAGGTTCCATTAGAAAATTCCAGAAGTTCACCGCTCATGGCACTGTATAAACCATGCACCCGTGCGATACCATCCCCAACCTGTATGACAGTACCCACTTCAGAAAAATTCAGCTTGGATGAGTAAGACTCTATCTGTTGTTTTATCACCTTGCTTATTTCATGGGGATTAACTAGCATTCATAAATTCCTCTCTTTAATTGATCTTTCAATAGATTCAGTTCCGATCGCAGCGTGCCATCAAAAATATGCCCGTCTACCAGAATATAAAAACCACCTATTACATCAGGATCAACCTCAGTTTTTACCTGAACCTGGGCATCCATTTTTTTTGATAATGCTGTACGGATGGATTCTATCTGCTGTTTTGAGAGTTTTTTGGCAGAGACTATTTTTGCATCTATTTTTCCGGTGTGTCTGTTAATATATCCGATGTATTCGGTTAATACCGGTAAAATCAGTGATTCGCTGTTTTTTTGGACGGTAAGATATAAAAAGTCCATTAGATGTTCAGAAATTTTCTTTGAAAAGGCATCCTGGAAAAGCTGGTATTTCGCAGCATCCGAAACATGAGGATGAATAAGAAATTCTTGCACTTCAGTATCTTTTAATACCTCCCGAATCCAAATCGCCTGTTTTAGATCCTCTTCCACAGTCCCTTTTGTTTCCGAATGTTCCCAAAGTGTATGTGTATATTCCTCCTTTAGCTTTGCCATGGGGTGGCCTCCATCTGCGCTAAGGTTTCTTCAAAAATAGTGTCCTGAGTTTCATTATCCATACTAAGAGTAATATATTTTTCTGCAATAAGAGATGCAAGCTCAATAATATGGAAACGAGTTTCTTCCTGGAGACGTTTCTTATCTGCCAAAACGCTGTCTGATGAGCGCTTTTTAATTTCAAAAGCTTCTCGTCTTGCATCCTCCAGAATTAATTTGCCTTCATCAATGGATTTTAGGCGGGCAATTTCAAGAATTTCTGTACGCTCTTTCTCTATTTCTTTTATTTTTAACTCGTATTGAGAAATAAGTTCCTGGGCCTTAACCATAGCAGCATCTGTGTCACTAATCTTCTGCTGAATCCCCTCGCTTCTCTTACGCATAAATTCTTTCACTGGCTTATAAAGAACAAATCCCAGTACAACTGCCAGAATAATTCCGTTTAATAATTGGATTCCAATACTGATTGCTGTTTGAGAGTCCAAACCAAAAACACGTCCTTCGGGTAAAACCTGAGCTAAAAGCATTGTTTTACTCTGCAATTCCAATGACCTCCCTCTTCTATTCTACTTCAAATTTAATGTGATTTTCTTTATCCCATATAGTTCATTAACATGGTTATCAACGGATTCGCAAAGAGCATGATAATAGCAATCAAAAGGCCGTAGATACCAGAGGTCTCAGCCATAGCAAGACCGACAAACATGGTGCTGCGAATGGAATCTGCAGCTTCTGGCTGTCTTCCTATGGATTCGATTGCCTGAGCCGCAATTTTTGCCTGCCCAAATGTGGTGAATACTCCATTAAGAAGTGCAATTACTGCTGAAATGTGTGCGATACCTATTACAAAACCTAATGTTTCCATGATAATTTCCTCCAATTAATTCTTTTCTTAGTGATTGACAAATTTTCAGGTTACCTAAAACAGTTTTTCATTCTGCTGCACCTCTGACATACATAAGGCTTATAATAACGAATATATAAGTTTGCAAAGCACCGAATAAAATATCGAAAAATGCATGCAGCAAGGAAGGTATGCCGAACTGGACAAAAACTGGCGTTAATGCATAATAAAGTGTCAGAATAATCGTACCAGAAAGCATGTTGCCGAAGAGTCGAAAACTCAACGAGACTGGTTTGGCTAACTCACCAACCAGATTCAGGGGAAAGAATAAAAAGTGTGGTTCAAAGAAACTTTTCAGATATTTGCCTTTCTGGTGTCTGAAACCCATGAAAAGCATAATGATAAAGCTGGCAAAGGCCAGTGCAAAGGTAGTTGCCCAGTCTGCGGTTGGAGCTCTTAGCCCAAACACACTGAACATGCTAGAAGAGAGGATAAAGATAAAAACCGTGAAAAACCAGGGGGATATATACGATAGCTTTTCACCTAAGGTGTTGCTTGCAAAATGATCAAAGGTTTCAACCACTACTTCTATTACATTTTGAAACCCCTTGGGAATGACTTGAAACTTGCGAAGTCTGATGCGGGTAATCACGGCAATTGCAATCAGAACCAGCATAATAAACCATGTATTAACAATCGTTTCTGTTATTCTGATTTCAATACCTGCAATATTTAAAATCCAAAGATTGTCTACATTTAAACCCACGTGTTAATCACCACCTCTTTTATATATTTTACTTAACTTTTTAACGTAAACTTAAGGTTGTATATGGCTAGTTGAAAAGCCAGTATGCCGGCTGCAACACCCCACAGACTAATCTGCGGTACAAGAGCACCCAGAACTAAAACCACTCCGGATAGCAGAAGTCTTAACAGGTGTTGAAGACTTACATAATTTCCAGCACGTTTTTGTTCCATGATAAGGGCAGCATCCACTGCGCGTTCTAAGAGAAATACTTTGATGATACTGAGCGCTGAACCTAAGAATACCCCAAACATAAAAGGAAGAAAGCCCAGAGAACGGTAATAAATTATGGAGCCCAAAATGCATATGAATGCAATGATTCCTATTGAAAAAACCATTCTTTTTGCTAAATCAGTTAATTTCATATTAATTCTCACTCCTTTCTAAAAGTAAATGTTACCTATTTCTTCTCTCCAGGTATGTTGAATAAAACTTTGAATGAGGCCCCCACCCCTAATAACGAAAAGGTCAATAATAACCAAGGTGATGTTCCCAGCCAGAGATCCAGATACTTTCCCAGCAGGACACCTGTTAATATTGATGCTGCAATCGTTACTCCTATTTGAGAGAAGTAGGCTAAAGCACGAAAGGTTTCGCCATTCTTTGGTCCTTTCTCTCCATTATCATCCTTGCTCAAGACGGTCCCCCTCCCTTATACTAAAAATATAGTGCCTAACTTTAGTTCATCAGGCACCATATTTCACTTACTTTAAATCCTACCACATATATAGAGAATATGTCAAGTTATGTCAACTGTTTTTTGAAAATTTAGAAAAATTTCATTTTTTTTAACTATTGTATCTATTATTGATGATTTGGCTTTATAGCTGCATGGATCTGTTCCATATAAGCGTCTTATGACGAGAGAAAATATGGACACAGAAAACCGGTGCTAGAATTTGCACCCTAGCACCGGTTTTCCTTCCGACGTTAACTTTTATTCTTTTTTTGCAAATCTTTTCTCGCCTATAATATCAGCTTCTGTAAAACGCATGTATTTAATACATGCCCTGCCTTTATAGGAAAATACCAGATGAAGGTCCTCGTTGTGGCCTTGCATCAGATACGGGGTCTCGTACTGTCTGTTGTTGATTTGGTTCTCTACCCCCATATAACCTTCTCCCAGCTCCACATACCGAATTAACGGCCAGGTAATGCCGTTATCCTCTGACAGCGCCACTGCAATGGGGTAACCGCTTTCTTTTTTGTCAGCCTGGCTGTCCACTCCAATTTGGTTATAGGCAAGGGCAATTCGTCCGCTTTTTAACCGGATTGCACTGATGCCGGTATTGTTGTTTGGAAGTACCGTCTTAACGGGTGATGACCAGGTGCTTCCCCAGTCAAAGGATTCACTGCGATAGATGACATCTGCAAGACGGCTTCTCATAAATGCAATAAGATGTCCTTCCTCCAGTTCCACTACATTAGCCTGAATTCTTCCCTGGCTCTCGGGCATGAACACCGTCTTCCAGGTAATTCCTTCATCATCGGAAATCCGGAAGATGGATGGATCGCCGGATAACCCATTGTTTGAATCTCTTGAGATCCAGTTTGAAAAGATCAGCCTTCTGTTCTTAAGCATGAGAATCGGCTGGCTGCATAAGCTTCCTGCATCCGGAATAAGACCTTTTGGCTCTTCCCAGGTTTTACCCCCATCAAAGCTTTTCTGATAACGAATCATGGCGGTGTGGTGCATATTGCTTTTTCCTGACACCTCCACGGACTGAGCGGTATAGACAACCCATACTGCATTGTCCGGGCCCAGGAATAAAGATGGATTCTGTTCACAACGTTTTGAGTCTCTGGATACCTTCACCGGCTTATGCCAGCGATCGTCTCCTTTTTTTAATTTCGCGCAGACAATACTCTCATCTGCACTGCCTTCTTTCGATCCGGCAGACCAAACACACAAAAGATCTCCTCCCGGAAGCTCCAAAATGGAAGGGGTTTTTACAAACTGATAAGAGCCTGAAGGGATCAGGGCTTCCAAGGTTCCCATGTTAACGTTATGATAGATGGTTCCATCCGGTGTAAGACCCGGTAAATGTTTGAATTCCATTTGCTTAATCCTCCCTGTACATTATAATCCTTACCGGATTCTTCCGGTCGACTGCCAAAGGCTTAATATTCTGCCTGAAAATGGACAATTTGTGAATTGTTCTGAAACGATGTAGACCTCCTCTATCTTTTATATGTAGATTTTGTAACCTTTTATTCTTAATGATTCTATTGTAACTTATTGTTTTGGTAAAATGCAATAAAAAATACATTAAAACTTTTTATATTTTCGACATTTTTCCTCATTTTTTGATAATATTTTCACATACAAAAAAAGAGAGGCTTATAACATCCTCTCTTTTCTTAATATCAGCTTATGGTTCAATCATTCATTTTCTCCAACCAGTTCCTTCATGACCTCATCAACGGTCACAAGTTTCTCTGCCCGATGGGCATTGCTTCCGCAAAACAATAATCCCTCTTCGGTCCGGCCTTCTGCGGAATCCACCAATGCCTTTGTAATACAGTAAGGAATGGTGGTTCTGTCGCATTTCTCCAGGCACTGATAGCAGTGTTCCAGACGGAAAGGAATCTTTCCTACGCCATCTAAAAAAGGATTTACAATGGCCCTTCCAGGCATTCCTACAGGACTTTTGGTAATTACAATATCTTCTTTTTTTGCATTGATGTAAGCCTGCTTATATTCCATAGGTGCATCGCATTCAAAGGTGGTCACAAATTTAGAAGCCACCTGAACGCCATTCGCGCCCAGATCGATCTGGTGCAGCACGTCTTCATGAGTATAGATACCGCCAGCGGTAACCACTGGAATTACTTTGTTATATTTATCACCATACTCTTTGACCAGACGTATGATTCCTTTTATTTCTTCTTCATATTCTTCACGCTTATAGGTACGATCCACATCGTTTGTATCAGCCCCAAGCCTAGTTAAATCATCTTTGGAAAATCCAAGATGACCTCCGGCCAAAGGTCCTTCCACAACGACTAGATCCGGTGCCTGATGATACTTTCGGTCCCACATCTTACAGATAACCATCGCTGATTTTACTGTGGAAACAATGGGCGCAATCTTTGTCTTAAGCTTGATTCCTGCCTCTTCCGCAGCTTCTGCCACATATTCTGGAAGACCAACCGGAAGACCAGCACCGGATATAATAAGATCAGCTCCAGCCAAAACGGCCTTTTTTACATAACTGGCATAATTCATTGTCGCAACCATGATGTTAAAACCAATAATTCCGTCTGGTGCGATTTCTCTTGCCTTTATCATTTCAGTTCCAATGGCCCGCAAATTTGCTTCCAAGGGGTGTTTCTTAAAATCTGGCTCCCGAAAGCCGATCTGTGCCGTTGAAATAATTCCGATCCCTCCGGACTTTGCCACTGCTCCAGCTAAGGATGAAAGGCTGATTCCAACTCCCATCCCTCCCTGGATCACCGGATTCCTAGCCACTAGATCTCCTATTACCAAAGGTTTTAATGTTCCCATTACATTCTCCTAAATCTTTCATATCTCTGATTTGCAAGCTCTTCTTTACTTTTTAAAAGGTATGTGAGGAAAAATTCCTCCATGGCCTTATTCATTTCCTTTGCTGCGATGGAGATATTTTCTCCGTTTACAGGCTCTTCCTCTGGAATGACCCGTTCAATTAAGCCTAATTCCAAAAGATCCTTTGCGGTTATCTTCATGACTCTTGCCGCATCGTTAGCTTTTTTGCTGTCCTTATAAAGAATGGAGGCAAAGCCTTCTGGAGAAAGTATGGAGTAAATGGCATTTTCCATCATCCACACTTCATTTCCAACCGCCAGTGCAAGAGCACCGCCGCTGCCGCCTTCTCCGATTACAATGGATAAGACAGGGACTTTTAAGTCTGCCATTTCAAATAAATTTCTTGCAATGGCTTCTCCCTGACCTCTCTCCTCTGCTTCCAGTCCACAGAATGCACCAGGAGTATCTACAAAGCAGATAATAGGACGCCCAAAGGCTTCTGCCTGCTTCATGAGTCGAAGTGCCTTACGGTATCCATCTGGAGAAGGCATTCCGAAGTTGCGCTTAATGTTATCTTTTGTATTTTTCCCCTTTTCCTGGCCAATGACCGTAACCGGCATTCCATGGAAAGAGGCAACTCCGCCTATAATGGCACCATCATCTTTATAAAAACGATCTCCTGCAAACTCCATAAAATCAGCAAACAGTGTTTTAATATAATCCGATGCCACAGGACGATCTGACCGCCTGGATAATAGGACGGTGTCCCAGGCATTTCTTTTATTCTTTTTTAAACGAATGGTCTTCTTTTTTCCACTTTCTTCTTCAGAAGAACTTTGTTTATCCACATAAAACTCTTTTACACTGTAAGGTTTGTGGAGCTTTAAGATTCGGGTTAAGGTTTCCTTCATCTCATTTCTAGGAACGATTTTATCAATAAATCCATGCTCAAGAAGAAACTCTGATCGTTGGAAACCTTCCGGCAGCTTCTGGCCGATGGTCTGTTCTATAACCCTTGGGCCTGCAAAGCCGATGAGGGCCCCTGGCTCAGCCAGGATTACATCTCCAAGCATGGCAAAGCTGGCGGTTACTCCTCCTGTGGTGGGATCCGTAAGCACACTGACATAGAGCTGACCTGCCTCATGATGGCGCTTTAAGGCTGCGGAGGTCTTAGCCATCTGCATCAGGGATACGATTCCCTCCTGCATTCTGGCACCGCCGGAACAGGCAAAAAGCACAACTGGAAGCTTTAAAAGAGTCGCCTGTTCCACTGCTCTTGCGATCTTTTCTCCAACCACATGACCCATACTGCTCATGATAAAACGGGCATCCATAACACCTAATACAGCCTTGATTCCACCGATTTCACAAATTCCTGTGACAATGGCTTCCGATAGACCAGTCTTATCCTTTGCTGCTGCCACCTTCTTCTCATAGCCTGGAAAATCAAGTGGATTGGCAAATTCAATTTCCTTATCCCATTCCATAAAGGTACCGGGATCCGCTGTCATATCAATTCTTTGATAAGCATGGAGACGGAAATAGCCGCTGCATTTGGAACAGATATAATAATTATTTTTTACATCCTCAGAATAAATGGGCTGATTACACTTATTACACTTCTTCCAAAGCCCTTCCGGGATGTTAGGTTCCTCTGTTTTATCCGGAGATTTGTATTTGCTGTCAATTAGTGTATAGGTCTTCTTAAACATGTTTCTTAACATAAGATACACTCCTTTTTTTCTTTACCGGATATAATCTGGAAAATATTTGGGGATAAAGTCTGTATCCACATCTCCGTCACGGTAAGCCTCATGACTTAAGATATCGAACTGAAAATCCACATTGGTTTCGATCCCTTCGATAATCAGCTCCCCAAGGGCACTTCTCATCTTAGAAATAGCTTCCTCTCTATCTTTTCCATGGACAATGAGCTTCATCAACATGGAATCATAATTCGCTGGAACCTTATATTCGTTATAGATATGGGTATCGATCCTGACGCCATTACCGCCAGGTGAATGTATATTTTTAATGAGACCAGGACATGGCATAAAATGCTTTGCCGGGTTCTCTGCGTTGATTCTGCACTCGATTGCATGGCCCTGTATGCAGATATCCTCCTGAGACACGCTTAAAGGCTCACCAGCTGCGATTCGGATCTGCTCCTTAATAAGATCAAGGCCAGTGACCATCTCAGTCACAGGATGCTCTACCTGAATCCTGGTGTTCATCTCCATAAAATAAAAGTTTTTATGTTTATCCAGAAGGAATTCAATGGTTCCGGCATTCTCATAGCCAACGGCTTTTGCTGCCCGGACTGCTACCTCTCCCATCTGGTGTCTTAATTCCTCTGATATTGCTGCGGAAGGAGATTCTTCCAGAACCTTTTGATGGCGTCTTTGAATGGAACAATCACGTTCTCCCATATGAACCACATGACCAAACTTATCTGCCATAATTTGAAATTCAATATGACGTGGTTTTTCAATATACTTTTCGATGTACATGGTATCATCGGAAAATCCTTTTACAGATTCCATCTGGGCGTTGTTGAAGTTGGATTCAAAATCCTCCAAACCGTTGGAAATTCTCATGCCTTTTCCGCCACCGCCGGAAGATGCCTTAATCATAACAGGAAAACCAATCTTTTCCGCCATGGCCTTTGCTTCCTCCACGTGATGAACCGCTTCCTTACCGCCAGGAACCACTGGAACATTGGCTTCCATCATAGTTTTTCTTGCTTCTGATTTATTTCCCATTTTGTTAATGACATGAAAGGACGGACCAATAAACGTAATGTTGCATTTCTCACAAAGCTCAGCAAATCTGGCATTCTCAGAAAGAAATCCAAAGCCTGGATGTATGGCATCCGCCTTCATGGCAACCGTAGCCGTAAGAATACGTTCCATATTGAGATAGCTCTGAGTGGAAGGTGCCGGACCGATACAAATTGCCTCATCTGCTAACAACGTGTGAAGACTATCCCGGTCTGCTTCTGAATACACAGCTACCGTTTTAATGCCCATTTCCCGGCAGGCCCTTATAATACGAACCGCAATTTCGCCCCGGTTGGCAATTAGAATCTTATCAAACATACATACACCTACCCAATCATAAATGTCATTTCTGCAATGGCTGCCACTTTACCGTCCACGGTTGCAGTTGCCTTTCCGATTCCTACCGGACCCTTGCGTTTTATAATTTCACATTCCAGTTTTAGCTTATCTCCTGGAATTACCTTGCGTTTGAATTTCGCTTTGTCAATGCCACCAAAAAGTCCAACTTTTCCTTTGTTCTCTTCCAGACTTAACATTGCCACGGAGCCAACCTGAGCCAATGCTTCAAGTATTAAAACTCCAGGCATAACAGGCATTTCTGGAAAATGTCCCTGAAAAAATGGCTCATTATAAGTAACACATTTATATCCCGTTGCTCTTTCTCCTGGCACTAACTCCTCAATGACGTCTACCAGTAAAAACGGATGTCTATGAGGTATGATCTCCTGAATTTCCTTAATTCCTAACATCTTATCTCTCCTTATGTTTGAAAAGAGAGGCCAACACTCTGGGCCTCTCTTATAATTCACATCAATTTACCGGATACGGAACAGAGGCTGACCGTACTCTACTACATCTTCATTTCCTACCAGCACCGCTTCCACGACTCCGTCGTATTCACATTCGATCTCATTCATCAGCTTCATCGCTTCAATAATTCCAAGGATTTGCCCCTTCTTCACCGAATCTCCTGCCTTAATAAATGGAGCTGCATCTGGAGAGCCAGCATTGTAAAATGTACCAACCAGAGGAGATGCCACTACTTTGTCAGAACTGATTTCGCCATCCGTTGTTCCTTCTGTCATACCAAAGGAATTATTTGGAATCTTTACTCCCGGCTGACATACTCCCATGTTTTCTGTTGCTGCTGTCAGCACTGGCGCTCCGGTTACTGTTATAATTTCTTTTTCTTTTTTTATGGAGAGCGCTAAATCGCCCTCTTCCAATCGAAAACTGGTCAGGTCATTTTCTTTTACCGCCTGCATCAGCCTTATGATATCATTAATTTCCATTGACTGCCTCCTAAGCCTTATACTTTTTCACAAGAATGCTGGCATTATGTCCGCCAAATCCTAGAGAATTGCTGATGGCATAATTTACATCACATGCAACTCCGTCACCCTTTGTATAATCTAAGTCGCAGCCTTCGCCTTCTTCCATCAGCCCAGCTGTGGCATGAATAAATCCGTCATTAATGGATTTTACACAAACGATGAATTCCACACCGCCTGCCGCTCCAAGAAGATGACCTACCATGGATTTTGTTGAGTTAATCTTAACATTCTTTGCATCATCACCAAACGCCGCCTTAATGGCCAGAGTTTCAAATAAATCATTGTGATGTGTGCTTGTGCCATGGGCGTTGACGTAATCAATGTCTTTTGGTGTGATTCCTGCATCTTTAATGGCTTCCGTCATGGCTCTCGCCGCACCGCTTCCATCTTCTGCCGGAGAAGTGATATGATATGCATCGCAGGTGGAACCGTATCCAGCTACTTCGCCATAGATCACAGCCCCTCGCTTGATCGCATGCTCAAGTTCTTCTAACACTACAATACCTGCGCCCTCGCCCATGACAAAACCGCTTCTGTCCTTATCAAATGGGATGGAAGCACGGAGTGGATCATCCGAAGTAGTCAGTGCAGTAAGAGCCGAAAAACCGGCTACGCCGATTGGGCATATACTGGCTTCTGCGCCTCCTGCTACCATCACATCCGCTTCCCCGTACTGGATGGAACGGAACGCTTCCCCGATGGAATGAGTTCCAGTAGCACAAGCAGTTACCACATTAATGCACTTTCCTTTTAAGCCGAACTGAATGCCCACATTTCCTGCTGCCATGTTGGATATCATCATAGGAACCAGAAGGGGATTTACCCTGCCAGGCCCTTTTTCTAGAAGCTTTTTATGTTCCCGCTCTAAGGCCTGAAGGCTTCCGATACCGGAACCTACGCTTACGCCCACGCGATAAGGATCTTCTTTTTCCATATCAATGCCAGACATGAGAAGCGCTTCTTTTGTGGCTGCAACTGCAAACTGTGCAAACCGCTCCATTCGCTTGGCTGCCTTAACATCCATATAATCCTTTGGATCAAAGTTCTTTACTTCTCCAGCTATTTTTGCTTTATAATCAGTGGTATCAAACTGGGTAATCTCTCCGAAACCAACCTTCTTTTCCTTAAGTCCATTCCAAAAGCTATCTACGTCATTACCAATGGGAGTAATGGACCCCATCCCGGTTACTACAACTCTTCTACTCATACCAATTCACCTTTCCTAAGTCAGTCAATTTACATTGCCATTCCGCCATCGACGCAAAGCACCTGGCCTGTGATATATCTAGCTTCTTCTGAGGCTAAGAACGCCACTGCTTCTGCGATATCCTCTGATGTTCCAAATTGCTTTAATGGAATCTGCTCCAAGGTAGCTGCCTTTACGGAATCAGAGAGAACCTCTGTCATATCCGTCTGAATGAATCCAGGCGCTACTGCGTTCACGGTAATCCCTCTGCTTGCTGCTTCTCTTGCAAAGGATTTTGTAATACCAATGACTCCAGCTTTTGCTGCGCTGTAATTTGCCTGACCTGCATTGCCAAGAACTCCAGAAACAGAAGAAATGTTAATGATTCTTCCCCCTCTTTGCTTGATCATCTGGCGGGAAACGTGCTTCATACAGTTAAAAACTCCCTTTAAGTTGGTATGAATGACTGCATCAAACTCATCCTCAGACATCTTCATCAAAAGATTATCTCTTGTAATTCCTGCATTGTTCACAAGAATATCAAGTTTTCCATATTTCTTAATCACGGATTCAAAAAATGCACCGGCGCTTTCGTAATCGGATACATTGCACTGAATGGCCTCTGCCTTTCCGCCCTTCGCTTCGATTTCTTTTACTGCTTCCTGAGCTTTTTCCTCAGAGCCATTGTAATTAACAACAACGGTTGCTCCCTGCATTGCAAGCTTATAGGCAATTGCACGGCCGATTCCTCTGCTCGCTCCAGTTACTACTGCTATTTTACCGTCTAACATTTTTTTACCTCCTTCGTTATAAAACCGATAACTTATTTAAATCTTCCAGTTTTTCTATATTAAAGACGTTTGCATCTCTTTTAATCTTCTTCATAAATCCTGCCAGTGTCTTACCTGGCCCTATTTCAATAAACGTATCCACACCATCTGTCAGCATGGTTTCAACACTCTGCTGCCAGCGTACGGAAGATGATACCTGTTTTTTCAATAATTCCTTTACCGCTGATCTGCTGGTTACATACCCGGCAGTTACATTGGAGACATAAGGAATTACAGGATCTTTTATGTCAATCTTATCCAATACTATGCCAAGCTTCTCCCCAGCTCCAGTCAGCATTTCTGAGTGGAATGGACCGCTGACATTAAGCATGATGGCACGTTTGGCACCTGCACTTAAAAGCTTTTCATTTGCCTCTTCCACTTTTTCTGTTATACCTGAGATAACGATCTGCCCGGGGCAGTTATAATTTGCGATCTGGACTCCCTCCATACCGCTTAATACTTCTTCTATTTCAGAAGCTTCCATAGAAAGAATGGCAGCCATGGCTCCCTTTCCCTTAGGTACCGCTTCCTGCATGAGGATGCCTCTTTGTCTCACTGTCTTAATTGCGTCCTCATCGCTCATAACGCCTACTGCTGCAAGTGCACAATATTCTCCCAGGCTTAAACCGGCAGCTACAGAAGCCTTAATACCTTTTTCTGCTTCCAGAACCCGCATCATGGCAATACTGGTGGTAACCATAGCCGCCTGAGTATATTCTGTAATATCCAGACGGTCATTTTTTTCAAAGCACAACTCTGGCATAGAAAATCCCAAAAGCTCTGAGGCTTTGTCGTATACTTCCTTGCCAATCTCTGTGTTTTCATAAAAATCCTGCCCCATGCCGCAGTACTGGGCACCCTGGCCCGGGAAAATAAATGCAATCTTACTCATAGTTTTAGACTCCTTATTAACGACCAAGCAACTTTCTAGCCTGCTCCATCATCTCTTCCATCATCTCTTTACAGGTCTGTTCCTTGTTAATCAGTCCTGCAATCTGGCCAGCCATAACTGTACCATTTAAAATGTCACCCTCTTGAACTGCTTTTCTAAGGGCGCCAAGGGTTAAGTACTCAAGCTCCTCAAAGGATTTGCCTTCCTGTTCCAGTTTCACATAATCTCTGGTCATCTGATTTCTTAAACTTCTAACCGGATGCCCGTGGCTGCGACCAGTCACTGCGGAATCAATGTCCTTTGCCTTAATAATTCTCTGCTTATAATTATCATGGACTATGGATTCCTTGGAAACTACAAAACGGGTTCCAATTTGAACCCCTTCGGCTCCAAGCATAAAAGCAGCGGCAATTCCTCTGCCATCACCAATTCCTCCGGCTGCAATAACTGGGATAGATACTGCGTCTGCTACCTGAGGAACCAAAGTCATGGTCGTCTGCTCTCCAATATGTCCGCCAGATTCGTTGCCTTCTGCTACAATCGCATCAGCACCATATCGCTCCATACGTTTTGCTAATGCCACAGAAGCAACAACTGGTATTACCTTAATACCCGCTGCCTTCCACATCTCAAAATACTTCTCTGGATTTCCAGCACCCGTGGTAACCACTCGGATTCCTTCTTCCACAATCACCTTTGCCACATCATCAGAATGAGGGCTTAACAGCATGACATTGACTCCAAGTGGTTTGTTTGTCAACTCTTTTGCCTTACGGATTTCCTCACGCACCACCTCACCAGGGGCATTGGCTCCGCCGATCAGTCCAAGGCCGCCGGCCTCGGATACTGCTGCTGCAAGATGATGCTCCGCTACCCAAGCCATTCCG
The DNA here is from genome assembly GCA_963528005.1 of uncultured Eubacteriales bacterium. Taxonomy (GTDB): domain Bacteria; phylum Bacillota; class Clostridia; order Lachnospirales; family Lachnospiraceae; genus Lacrimispora. The sequence continues at coordinate 24,730 of CAURSM010000015.1, read as the reverse complement.
CCCTGGATAATCGGATATTCCACTCCCAAAAGTTCGGTAATTCTGGTTTTCATTACGCTTCCACGCCCTTTGCTTTTAAATAATCCATAACCTGCTGTACCGTTGTCAGCTTTTCTAAATCCTCAGAAGGGATTTCAACGGAATACTCATCTTCAAGTGCCATTACAAGTTCAAATAAATCCAGGGAATCTGCTCCAAGGTCCTCTTTAAAAGAAGATTCTACGGTGATAACTGCTTCCTCAACGTTTAACTGCTCTGCAATAATTTCTTTCATTTTCTCTAACATATTATTAATCTCCTCTATATTCCATATTATATGCTATTACTTTGATATTCAAAGTATTAGTTGAAATCATTACCACTCTAATAGAGTGGCTCCCCAGGTAAGTCCTGCGCCAAAGCCCGCGAGTACAATCTTATCTCCCCGCTGGATTTTTCCTTCCCGGTTCATCTCATCTAGTAGAATCGGTACCGTAGCTGCCGAAGTATTTCCAAACCGTTCTAAGTTGGTAGGAAACTTCTCCATGGGTACTTTTAACCTCTTTGCGATGGATTCAAAAATCCGGTAATTTGCTTGATGCAGTATAAAATATTTAATTTCTTCTATCTGTGTTCCGCTCTCTGACAGTACGGTATGAATTGCCTCTGGTACCGTCTTAACAGCGAATTTAAAAACTTCCTGTCCGTCCATGGTCATATATCCAAGCTCCGGCTCTGTTCCAGTCAGGAAATTCCCTGTGGTACGTGCCATACACTCCAATGCTTTCCCTCTGGTGCCGTCAGAACCCATAGTCATGGTAAAACTTCCGCTCTCCTCTGCTCTCACAACCGCTGCCCCTGCTCCATCCCCAAAGAGAACACAGGTGCCTCTATCCTTCCAGTCAATGAGCTTGCTTAAGGTATCCGCTCCAATGACAAGTCCTGTCTGATAAATTCCTGATTGAAAAAAGCTATGAACCGTATTCAATGCGAATACAAATCCAGAACAAGCTGCGCTGATATCAAAGGCAACTGCCCGACGCGCTCCAATGGCTGCCTGCACTTCACAGGCTCCGCTTGGGAAACAATGATCCGCAGAAGAAGTGGCAAGAATAATGATATCTAAATCCTCTGCCGATATTCCTGCCTGCGCCAAAGCCTCTTTCGCTGCAAGAGCCGCCATATGAGAGGTTCCTGATTCTGCAGAAGCGATCCTTCTTTCCCGGATTCCAGTCCTTGACTGAATCCATTCATCATTGGTATCCACGACCTTGGAAAGATCGTCATTGGTCACCACCTGTTCCGGTACCGCAGAGCCAGTTCCAATAATTTTAGTAGTCATATATTCCCCCATTCATGCCCCGGTCCTACAGGTTTCATCCCATACCCCGGTCTCATGCCTCGTTGGATTGTTTTATATATCAAATAGTTTGAATCTCAAAATAATTCTATAAAAAGATAAGTAAATTGTCAAGAGAATTTTTATAATTCATTTTTTATCAAGTACTGATAAACCTCTCGCTTGCTGATTCCCCGGTCCTTTGCCACCATGCGCATGGCTTCCTTGTGGTCGATTCCCTTGTCCTCATAAAGAGCCATATGCTCTTCCAATGTCATGTCCTCAAAGGCCTTTGTCTCTTCCTCTTTTCTCTCCTGAATGCTTTTCCCTTCTATTACAATGACACATTCTCCCTTAGGGTCTTCTGTCTCATACCGCGAAAGTGCGCCTTCAAAGGTTGTCCGAAAGGCGGTTTCATACCGCTTGGTAAGCTCTCTGCAAATGGTAATATTTCTATCCCCCAAAGCATCCATTAGTTCCGTTAAGGTTCTCACCAGTCTATGAGGTGCCTCATAAATTACGATGGTTCTGGTTTCATTCTTAAGCTCTTGTAAAATCCACTGCTTTTCCTTCTTATCCGAAGGAAGAAATGCTTCAAAACAAAACCGTCTTGTCCCAAGTCCGGAAAGAGTCAGAGCTGTAATACAGGCCGCTGGCCCAGGAAGAGAAGTAAGCGGAATCCCGGCTTCATAACACTGCCTTACCAGCTCTTCTCCTGGATCTGAGATCCCAGGGGTTCCTGCATCTGTAATCAGAGCGATTGATACCCCTTCCCTCATCTTATCCACCAGGTATCTGGCCTTTTCCACCTTATTAAACTCATGATAGCTGGTCATCGGTGTCTTAATGTCAAAGTGATTTAACAGTTTTATGCTGTGTCTGGTATCCTCCGCAGCGATTAAATCCACTTCCTTTAATGTATTTAAAACCCTGAGGGTGATATAACGTTCCCTTATTTACTTCCATTTCTCACACTCCCGGTTTCTTTCATCCTCATGCAAACAATTAATATCCATAAATCGTGTAAATCTCATCCGTATACACACCTTGTTCCTTGTATACGATAATGGGGGCCTCAACCTTAATCATGGATTTACCGCCTCGAACGGCCTCAATCAATACCATGTTCGCCTCCCGGTCCACAAACGGGTGTACCATCTTCATCCGCTTTGGCTCCAGCCCATACCCCTTTAAAGCTGTTACAATCTCAATCAGACGATGAGGCCGGTGTACCATATAAAACCTGCCCCCAGGCTTTAATAATCTGGCCGCCTCCCGTGTTACATCATCTAGAGAACACAAAACTTCATGCCTTGCAATTGCCTTTGGAAGATCTGGATTCTTAAGACCATGAGCATCATTCATATAGGGCGGATTTGACGTCACCACGTCAAAGGAAGCCGCACCAAATAAACGGCTGGCTTCCTTAATATCTCCTGTCACAATGCTCACTTTATCTTCCAAATGGTTTAAAATCACGCTTCGTCTGGCCATATCAGCCACTTCTTCCTGAATCTCAAGACCAGTATAATGAATTCCATCATACTTTGCTTCCAGAAGAATGGGAATAATCCCGGTTCCTGTTCCCAGATCCACAGCCCGTTCTCCTGGCTTTACCTGAGCAAAACCAGATAAAAGAACTGCATCCATTCCAAAACAGAATCCATTTTGTTTTTGTATAATCTGATAGCCATTGCGCTGCAGATCATCAATACGTTCGTTGTCTTTTAAATCAATTATCATCGAGCTTGGACTTTCCTTCTTTCTTTTCCAGAGCCTCAAGTGCCTTTAATTCCGCATCCGTAACCTGGTTCTTGTCCCTTTTGCGTCTTGGCTTAAACTTTAGCTGCTCCACCTTGTATTCCCGTATTTCCTTTTCATCCTTAATCGTAACGATTACCTTAACCAACTGACGCAGCACGCTAACAGAATGAACTTCACCTTTCAGGTTGTCATCTGTGGTCACGAAATCCCCAACACTTGGAAGTTTGCTGTTAAGATCCTCGTAAGTCTCTTCTTCGTTCTTAAGACAGCACATGAGTCTTCCGCAAACGCCGGAAATCTTCGTTGGATTCAAGGATAAATTCTGTTCCTTTGCCATCTTTATGGACACTGGAATAAACTCAGAAAGGTAAGAATGACAACATAAGGTTCTTCCACATACGCCGATTCCCCCTACAATCTTAGTCTCATCACGAACGCCCACCTGGCGAAGTTCAATTCTTGTCTTAAATACAGAAGCAAGATCCTTAACAAGCTCCCTGAAATCGATTCTTCCATCTGCGGTAAAATAAAACAAAACCTTATTATTATCAAAGGTGTATTCCGCATCAATCAGCTTCATCTGAAGACCATGCTTGCGAATCTTTTCCTTACATATCTTAAATGCATCTTTTTCTTTTTCGTGGTTCTTCTTTTCCACCTCGTCGTCTGCTTTGGTCGCCATGCGGATCACTGGTTTTAATGGCTGAACCACCTTTTCCTCTTCCACTTCCCGACAGCCCAAAACAACATAGCCATACTCAACCCCTCTGGCTGTTTCCACGATCACATGATCCCCTGTCTTAACTTCCAGGCTTAAAGGATCAAAATAATATATCTTCCCCGCATTCCGAAACCGAACGCCTATTACCTTTACCATTCTTTAATTCTCCTTCATAACAAGCAGCATAAGCTCCATTGCCAGCTCCATATTTACGTTTGCATCAAGACGGATCCTCGCCTTATCAATGGCCTTTAAAATCGTCTCAATGCCGTCATAAGCGCTGGAGGCACTCATCTCCTTCATTGTATTAAATTCTTCCCTAAAAATCAGAAGATTAATATCCTGGGTCACTTTATACATTAAAATATCCCGATACCACAACTGCATAAAATCCAGGCAGTCATAAATATCCAGATTTTCATCCTTCATCTTTTTGATATAAAAAAGCAGTTCCATAATATCCATTTCCTTCAAATGCTTCAGCATATGAAGAAGCTCCGAATACAAAAGCTGGAACTCCTCAGAAGAAGCCAGATGAATGGCTCTTCCTAAATTACCTCTGGCAAATGCAGCATAAATGTCAGCTCTGCTTTCTTTTATTCCCAAAGATCCCATCAGATAAGATTTCACCACGGCATCCGTCTGCGGTTTTAGCTTTAGCTGTACGCATCTGGATAAGATGGTCGGGAGAAATGCCTCCTGATTGGTGGTTAGAAGCATAATTATGGCATAAGACGGCGGCTCCTCTATGGTCTTTAAAAGAGCATTCTGGGCTTGTACCGTCATTTTTTCTGCTTCATCCACAATGTATATTTTATAATAGCTGCTATAAGGACGTATCATAATGGTATCATTAATCTGTCCCCTGATGTCATCCACGCCGATGCTTCCCGGTTTTTCATGAGTAACCAAGATCAGATCCGGGTGATTGTTTGTCATCACCTGCTTGCAGGCATGGCACTCCATACAGGGCTCGCTTTTTCCTCTTTCACAAAGAAGCGTCATGGCAAAGGCATTGGCAAGAGACTTTCTTCCCATTCCGGTTTCACCTGTAAGAATATACGCATGGGAAACATGATCGGACTCAATTGCTTTTTGTAAATGCTCCTTAATTCTTTCATGTCCGATTATATCTTTAAACCCTAGCATAAAGATACCTCCTTACTGTGTTGTCCTATCCATTTCCCCTGCATATTTATGAAAGGAAAACGAATTACCAACATTATATCATAGAACTTTTCCCATCACAAGAAAGAAGTATTGGCAAATAGGCCTGTTATCTCATTAAAAATTCCTCAATATGCTCCTGATGAAAGCAATGTCCTCCATCCCAAACATCATGGTAAATCCGGTCCTCCATTCCAAACAGTTCATAAGAACGTTTTACCACCAAAAGCTGTTCCCACACATTCTCTAATCCCCTCTCCCCGTTAAGATGATCCTCTCGTCCTGACTGAATCATCAAAGGTCTTGGAGCCAAAAGCGCCCCCATATCTCCCATATCTACATGTTCCCATAAATGTGGTACGTAATTACAACTGCAATTGCCATTGAGTTTAAGCAGCGAATCCTCAACTCCATAAAAATACCCGCTAATAATAATCTTCTTCACCCTATCATCAAGAGCGGAAAGCCACAGAGTCTGCATTCCACCACCGGAAAATCCCACGCAACCGATGGTATTAATATCCCACTCCCCTCGCTCCTCTACATAATCAAGAAGCCTCATAAGATCCCAGGTATTCATTCCAGCCAAGGTCATGCCAAGAGGTTCCGCCATATGAGCCAGGTGAAAGCAGGTAGAATTTATAAATTCATCCTCTTCCTCTCCTTGCAAAGCCTTTTCTCTTCGCTCCCCAAATCCTCTTGCATCGGGGCAAAGAGCCACATAACCAAGCTTTGCCATCTTAAGACCATAATCATAGTGAAACAGCTCAATCTTGTCTGCTACTGCCGGAATGTCCCTGACACCTGCCACAGAATATTTTCCTGCCCCCATATGACCACAGGGAGCCAGAAAACAGCTTAACGTTTCTTCTCCCCTTTTTGGTGGAATCAATACGAAAACCGGCATATAAACCTCTGGCTCCACCTGAATTAAAATCTTTTCCCGTATGATTCCATCCTCGATCTCCACCCGCTCTAAGCACTGGGGATTCAGAGAACAAGACTCCATCCGGTCAAGACCAATCAGCTCCTTTAATATCTTTCTTACAGATTCTTTCCATTCCTGAAATTCTTCTATGGATTTGGCAGAGAATTGATTCTTTCTCCCCTGTTCTTTCCATCTTTTTTTAATCTGCTCCTCGCAGGTATAAAACATCTTAATTGGTATGGTTCTGCTTTCCATCGTCTTAAATTCCTTTCTCCATATAGAAAAAGGCTGCTGCAAAATTAAATTTTACAACAGCCCATATCATGTTTATTTCATTACTTAGATGCCTTAAAGCGGTCGTACTGCTGCTGTTTTACCTTTAACAGATCCTTTAATCCCATGCTATCAAGAGTAGAAAGATAAGAATCAAAAGAATCAAGGCTAGTGGTTCCAGTGATGAACGCCACATTGGTTTCTGCAACATAAGTTGTAAGATCGGTCTGATACTGAGCAATGATATTCTGCTCATCCTTGGTTGAATAAATAAATGGCCATGGATCTCTTATAGAGCTCTGTAACTCCTTATCAATATCTACATGCCATTTTGGTAAGAGTACATCTGTAGCTTCTACTGACTGCTGAGATGGCAGACATCCTGCATTAATTCCAAGCTGCTGCAGCCAGTTATTATCTGCTGCCTTTTCTGTATAAGCCTTTTTGCCATCAGCACCAACGGTATAGCTCTCTCCTTCAATTCCCCATACATAATAATTCTGAGCTTCTTCGCTCATAGCGTAATCAAGAAATCTCATGGCAAGAATTGGATCTTTATCGCTTGTACTAACACCGAAGATACCTGAAATCGGTGTTCTGCCAAGATAAACGCCTTTATAATCACCGGATAATGGTGGTATGCCTACCATAACTCCAGTTTCTCCATTATACTCTGGATACTGTTTGCTGTAAAGCTGAGACATCTGCCAGCTAAAATCAAAGGTTGCACCTGTACGGTTCTGAGCGCAGCGCTGTGTAATCTGATCTCTGGTTAAGGAAGTATATTCTACCTCTAAAAGACCTTCTTTGTATAATTGGTTTAAAAATGTAACATACTTCTTATATTTTTCTGCCTCTGCTGGTGCGTAATGTACTTTTCCATCGTCATCAGCATAGTAACTGCTGACTGGATCAAGACCAACAGAAGGACCAAACATAGCAGGAAGACCAAAAGCAGGACCAAACATAGAAGAAAGTCTGTCTGCAGTTACGCTAAGAGGAATTTCATCATTCACATCCCCATCGCCATTCATATCATTGGCCTTAAATGCTCGAAGTACTTCTACAAACTCATCCAGAGTAGATGGAACAGGAAGATTAAGCTTTTTTAACCATCCCATATTAATCATAATACATGGCTGATAATTGTTCGTAACTGCTGTCTGTGGCAAGTAGTAGATATGTCCATCCTCCGCAGTCAGACTGGCTTTGATTCCAGGATTCTCATCCAGATACTTTTTATAGTTTGGCATGTTATCCAGATACTGATCAAGAGGATAAAAGAGCCCTGCAGTGATATAGGTCATATTGTTATCAAGATCAGGAAGCTGGACAATGTTTGGAAGATCTGTACCAGATGCAAGCATAGGGCTCACACTATCCTTATAATTGACTGGAGATACTAAGGTCCAGTCAACGGTTACACCAGCGTTTTCCTGTATTTTTTTAACAATGTCCGCATTTGCATAATCCACAGTAGAATACCAGGAATTTGGTGCCAGAATGCTCACCTTAGCATTAGGTGTTTTTGTTACAGGTGCGGCACCGGTATAAGTAAAATCTGCCTCCGCACTTTTTGCTGTTGTTGCTTCCTTTGGATCCCCCTTGCTGCCGCAAGCGGACAGACCGGTTACAGCTAGAACGGCTGTTAACGCCAGTGCTGTGCTACGTAATCCTTTTTTCATGTAATTACCCTCCATAATATATTATTTCATCAAGGTTAGATTAACCCTTAACTGCACCAAGCATGGTTCCTTTTACTAAATACTTCTGTATAAACGGTGTGAGGCATACGATTGGAACCATGGATAAAACAATGCACACATACCGGATCTGAATGGTTGACTGGGCCGCAGCACTGGCGGCCGTAGCACTTCCAGAAGACTGCATGATTTCAGAAGATGCCATTAAAAGGATTCTTCTTAAAAACAACTGTAACGGCTGTAAATTCTGCTTTCCAATGTAAAGGAGTGCGCTAAAGAAGTCATTGTAACGCGCAACCGCATAATAAAGAGTTAAAACAGCCAAGGTAGGCTTAATTAAGGGAACTGCGATTTTCCAAAGCACATGAAGATCATTAGCCCCTTCCAGATACGCACTTTCAAACAGCTCCTCTGAAATAGATTCAAAGGCCGACCGGCAGATCATAACATTATAAGCGCTCACAAGAACCGGAAGTATCATGGCTAGACGGCTGTTGTACAGCCCAAGGCCAGTAACTACCACATAGGTTGGTATCAGTCCGCCGGAAAAATACATGGTAAATGCCAAAAGAAAATTCATCTTTTTCCGAAGGAAGAACCGCTTTCTTGACAGTGGATACGCTGCCAAGCAGGTAAACACAATGTTTAAAAAGGTTCCAACAATTGTATAGTAAAAGGTATTTCCATAAGAAACCCAAAGGTCCTTATAATCCATAACCATTTTGTAAGTACTCAAATTAAAATCTACGGGAAACAGCATTACCAGCCCTTTATTTACTGCCGTTCCTGAGCTTAAGGAAATGCTGACTACATACATAAAGGGATAAAATGTCACACCGACAGCAAAAACAATCAGTAAAAAGACAAGGACATCAAAAAGCTTATCCGTAAGACATTCATTTTTAAATTCCACCCATGCACTTTTTTGTTCCATATCTCTTCTCCTTACCAAATAGATGTATCCGTCATTTTCTTACTCATACGGTTTGCCAGGAATACAATTGCAAATCCAATGAGAGAATTAAACAGACCAACCGCAGTTGCATAGCTGTAATTTTGATTATCAATACCCTGACGGTATACATAAGTAGAAATAACATCCGCTGTCTCATAAAGTCCGGAATTGTAAAGCAGGTAAACCTTTTCAAAGCCTACATTGAGTAGATTTCCAAGTGACATAATAAGAAGGAGCACAATGGTTGGCTTAATGCTTGGAAGAACAAGATAACGAATGGTCTGAACCTTCGTCGCCCCATCCACCTTCATAGCTTCATATAACTCAGGACCGATTCCCATAATGGCTGCCACAAAGATAATAGAGTTAAATCCAAAAGTCTGCCAGGAACCAGATATTACATAGATACCCCTAAACCATCTTGCTTCTCCCATAAAGTTAATGGCACTGCCTCCAACTTTTGTAATCAACTGATTTACGATACCGCTGGATGGAGATAAGAAGTTTGTTATCATACCACATATAACAACAGTAGAAATAAAATACGGTAAATAGGTAATGACCTGAGCACCTCTTTGCAATGTTTTATTTCTGATCTGAGTAATACAAACCGCAAATAAAATCGGAATTGGAAAACCAAAGATCAAAGAATAAAAGGATAACAAAAACGTGTTCCTTACCAGACGAAATGCATAAGGCGAATTAAAAAACTGAATGAACCATTTCAGCCCTACAAATTCCCCTGAAAAAATACCAGCCATACCTCCCCCCGGCTTATATTGTTTGAAAGCCATTACAAGACCTGTCATAGGTAAATAAGAAAATACCAGGAAATAAACCAATACAGGTGCAAACATAATAAGCAGGTATTTATCTCTTTTTATATACGAAATCAGTGACTTGCTCTTTTTCGTATTTGATGTCATAACACCATCAAAATTTTTCATTCTTACGATCCCCTTCCCTTAGCAATGTTGATAAGAGAATTGTACACATTGCACTAGTTTTTGTATAGTTTCACTTTGCGCATATGTATTTTGACGAAAAAAAATGAATGAATCAAAAAAAGACTGGTAAAATACCGTCTTTTTTTGATTCATCCCCCTATACTTCTACCCCATCTTTACCCATTCGGTAATGACTTGGATTCTGTTCCATAATCGCTTTAAAGTTTCTGCGGAAGGTAAGCATGTTGGTATACCCGCATTCCTCCGCAATTCGTTCCAAGGACATATCAGTAGTCTTTAACAGATGAACCGCATACTCCACCCGACGTTCCTGAACGTATTTTAAATAGGTCACCCCAAACCTTTTTTTCACAAGAGACGTAACATACTTGCAGCTTACCAAGAAGTGATCCGCAATTTGCGCCAGAGACAAATCTGGATTGCGGTCATTTTGATTAATATACTCAATCAACTCCACATCAAGTCCAGGTAACTCCTCCTTAGACTCTTTCTTTTCCTCAGCCTCAACAAGCATCTCATAAATAATTGACTTATAATAAGAAATCACTTCCTCAATGGTCCTATAATCAGGACTTTTCTCAACCTTCTGAAATGGAATCCCATAGAATTCTCCAGTGATCTGAAGCACCTTCCCCACGGTAACATAAAGTTCACTCAGTAAAAGCTGATTGGCCGTGACAGAATGATCACTGTCTTGTTCATTTTTATCTCTAATTTCTTCAAAGAAATGGTCAATTTCATTCCGGTCTTTTTCCTTCACCGCCTTAATCAGTGATTTTACCGGATTCTTGGGGAAATAATAATTGAGCGAGAACTCCAATTCCGCGTCGTAAAAATAAACACTTCCTCGATCCTCCCATAAAATCCGGTCCAAAGTCATAATTGCCCGGTCGCAGGAGGCATTAAGTTCTTCAAATTCTTCCCTAACATCATCAGCACCCATGGTTATAACCACTGTATCTGGCACCGTTTTATTAATCCGATCAAAAATTTCATACAACCTGTCCTCTAAAAGCTCTCCCTTATCACTATTAAGAATTAAAAAGAGATGGTTTTTATCCTTCTCATAACAAAGAATTTTATAATCATCATCACCTTCTGCTGCTGCCAGATTCTTAATACGAAGCTTGGCTTCTTTTAAAAGGTTTTTATTTCCCGTACTTTCCCATATATCAATGACAGCCGCCAGAAAAAACAGCTTTTTAAACTCGAAGAAGTTCTTTAACCCTCCCTGGCTTAATCCCTCCTGATCGAAGTCCCCAGAAATTAAACTATATAAGATACCCTGACTGGCATAGGGAGAGATGGTATGAACCTGTTCCATGTAATCATTTCGTTCCCCTAAGAGATGTTCCACGTCCTCTACAATTCTCTCTCCCTCATTTTTCTCCTCCCTTTTCCCTTTCCCCATGATATGACGAATCCTCTCAAAAGGAGAAGCATACCGATAAGCGAAAAAGTAGGCCAAAAATGCATATAAAACAAAGATGAGAAACCCAAAAAGTAAGGCGAAAAAGGAAATATCCCCGATTCCAAAAGAAATCTTCTCCGGTGAAGCAAAAATCTCATAGGAAATATTTTGATCAGCCCGTGACGCTTGGGAAAAGACACTTCCTTCTGTACTTCCCGTCTGCAATACAGGAGTCCCTTCATAATACATAACCAGTCCAGAACCATCCTCAGAAAGTGACTCTAAAAGTCTGGTTATTTTCTTATCTTCGAATAGAACGCATATCATTCCTCTGGCAGAACCTGAACCATACTTATACTTACTGGTGTAGACAAAGAATTTTTTATAAAATAACAACTGGTCATTTTTCATTCCAAGTACAGAATTTAAATCCTGAACCACAATAGGCTCCATCTCAACATTGGATAAATCTATCTTCTCTGGAAGACGTACTACCTCATTGCTGGTATAAATTTTATCATACTGATTGATAATCAATGCAATATCATAAATATTAAAATTGTCACCTGCTGACTTTTGCAGGCGAATATCATTAAGCACCTGATAAAGCAGATAAGAATCAATGGGATTCTTCATCTGCACATCCAAGTAAAGCTTATTAATCAGTGAAGAGGTATTTAAATCAGATACTATTCGTTGCGCACTAAAAATCTGCTGATCCATAGCATTTGCAAAGGTCTGAATCTTTGCATTGTAATATGCCGCCGTCTGTTCCTTCTTCACCTTCATGGATTCATAGGAAATAACTGCTGAGTAAACCAAAAAACTAAGTAATATAATAATGCAATAAGAAAAAAACATATTTCTAAAAAATTTGCTTTTTCTATAACCCGGTGATTTCCTAATATTCCTCATTCTGCCGCACCTCAAGCTCCCAAAATAACTCCTGTACACTTTACATAAATAAACTCCTCATGTTACTGATTAATATACCAAAAGTTCCAACAACAATCAAGGTTTAAAGTTTTTCCGATCGTAAAAGTACCTCTCTATCAATCTCCTCTCATAAAGTATCTCACAATCTTTCACAAATACCCATATCCCCGCAAACCTCATTTAAGGCGGTAATAAGACATTCTATTTTATTGCACAAAAAACGTCTGGGAACAATATGATACCGCCCCCAGACGCAAAAGAAACTTCTTTATTCCGCCAAAACTTTAACTTCTTTGTATTTCTTATGATCCGAATAAATCTCCCCTGTGTAAGGATTTTTCTTTGTCTTAATAATTCTATATACCATATATCCAAATACCAATACATTTGCAAGGAGAGCCAATAAGCTCATAAAAAACATGAATGTAGTATTTGGGGAAGCCCCTGCTACCTGATAAATACCCGCACCAGTCATTACCGTATATCCATCGGAAGCCAGAAGCCCTTGTTGAATGGCTGCCTCCGCAATGGTTTTACTAGATCCAGAATGCACGAGAAAACGGCTGGCATCCTGAAACGCTGGAAAGGTCTGAGCAAACATACACCAAAGCGCCAGTGTCTGGGCACGGTGCTGAAGCCACGCTCCCTTCCCTAGGGTAAAGGCACAAATTGTTGGAGCAAGCAAAAGCGCAAATCCACAGTACCATGCATGGGTTGGCAGACAGTTATAAGTATAAGCAAAGTTCCATAGATCGTAAGCAATGATCCAAAACCACATCATATCCGGCCAAAGCATATCCTGACTTTTATCCTTACATGTTTTCTTGCGGATACAGATACCAAACCAGCCGGTGATGGTGACGATATTTAATAGACCAGCGATTCCATTCATCACATTCCAAGGTCCTCCTATGTAATATTGAACCTGATTGTTAATGTATTCCATGACTGGAGTCACATACTGAGAGACCTCGAAATCCCTGATACAAGCCTCCATAATGTTAATGGCCAATATAAGAGGTGGGAAACATAGGGCAATTTTATTATGACGCAATTTCTTAATATGACGGATACACCAAAAACCGATACAACCAGCAGTAGACGAATAAACCTTAGCCAGATGAAACCAGTCCATATAGGAAGTATCCCTTAAAACAGTAAGCCAGACAAACGTTAAAATAATCGGCAATACAACAAAGCATACAAACCCCACCCATTTAAATCGACGGCTTACTTCATTTGCCGCAAACAGAGAGATAAACACTCCAATCCAAACCAATAAAACCAATATTGCAGGAACACCTTCTGTAAATACAAACATACTTACTCCTCCTTATTAACAAGCTTCTATTTCTTTGATATTAAATTCATTCCCCGTTTTCAGATACGTTGTTTTGCTTCCGCAATGGGGACAAATCTTTTTATATTTCACTGTGGAGTACGTCCGATTACAATCCTCACAGATTGTCACAGCCGGAATCGTATATATTTTTAAATCCGCTTCCTTTAAAAGCTCCGATTTTACCCGAAAATACTTCCAACAGTCCGTTAGATAATCAGGAATGACACCGCTAACTTCCCCAAGCTCCAGCGTAACAGAGGATACGTTTGTAAGCTGTTCCTCTATTGATATGTCTTCAATCGTCCTGACTATGTGAGTCACCAATCCAAGTTCATGCATCATTGCACCTTCTTTTCTTACCAGTTCTTACACAGATCTGTTTTTGTTGCGGATAATTTTAATCTGTCTTTTTAAAGCATAGGGCAAAACCATTTTGATCTTATCCTCACTCTTAACCATTCTGCTTGCCTCCGGCAATTCCCGGGATAAACCAATGGCATCGAATTCGCACTTGGTAGTGCAAACACCACATCCAATGCAGCGGTTTGGATCCACCACAGAAGCCCCACAGCTTAGGCACCTGGCAGTCTCAGCCTTAACCTGCTCCTCGGTAAATGGCAGCCTTACATCATCAAAGGTAGCTGTCGGATTAATTCCAGTTACAAGGTCCGGTTCTTGTCGATCAAAACTACTTACCAACTCGTTTGGAATCACCAGGTTCTCCTTATGAAGCTCGATAAACTCCCTGCGGTTTCTTCCAATGGTGAGACTCTGCCCTTCATGGACAAAGCGATGAATGGAAATGGCCCCTTCTTTGCCTGCTGCAATAGCATCAATTGCAAATCTAGGCCCTGTGTATACGTCACCTCCTACAAAAACGTCCGGTTGCTCTGTCTGATAAGTCAAGGAATCTGCCACGGCACGATCCCCACCTGCCAGTTGAACGTTACTTCCCTGTAATAAGTCGCCCCAGATGATACTCTGACCAATGCTGACGATTACCGTTTCACATTCCACTGTCATACGCTCATTCTCATCATACTGTGGTTGAAAACGTCCCTCACCGTCTATCACAGAAATACACTTTTTAAATATAACTCGTTTCACTTTCCCATCTTCTGATTGAATCTCACATGGCCCCCAGCTATTATGAATTTCAATTCCTTCTTCCAAAGCCTCATCCACTTCTTCTTTTGCCGCTGGCATGGTCAAGCGATCTTCCAGACAAAACATGTCTACCGAAGAAGAACCTCCTCGAATAGCACTGCGAGCCACATCAACGGCCACATTTCCGCCTCCGATTACAACCGTGCGTCCTTGTAAGTGAATATCATCTCCGTTATTAACCATATGTAAAAATTCTACTCCCGTATGCACACCCGGCGTCTCTTCTCCTGAAATCCCCGCTTTTCGTCCACCCTGACATCCAATGGCAAGATAAAACGCCTTAAAATCCTTTCTGCGAAGCTCATCAAGCGTGATATCCTTGCCTACTTCTACGCCACACTGAAACTCAACTCCCATTTGACGCAGCACATCAATTTCCGCCGCCACCACATCTTTTTCCAACCGAAACGTTGGAATACCATAGGAAAGCATTCCTCCAGGTTTTTCATTCTTTTCAAACACCGTAACCGGATATCCTTTCTGCGCCAGGAAAAATGCACAAGTCATCCCTGCCGGCCCGGCTCCGATGACTGCCACTTTCTGTGTATAGGGCTTTCCAATCTGATTCACCATTGGCGGAATATACCGATTCTCCTTTACCAACTCCTGCATTGCAATAAACTTTTTAACCTCATCAATGGCAACTGGCTGGTCAATGGTTCCCCTGGTACAAGCCTCCTCACATCTTCGGTTGCAAATGCTTCCGCAAACCGCCGGAAACGGATTGTCTTTCTTTATAAGCTTTAAGGCATCCTGATAACGCCCCTGGGAAGCCATCTTAAGATATCCCTGGACTCCAATATGAGCTGGACATTTTGTTTTACAAGGAGCCGTTCCAGTATCATAACAATTGATCTGATTGTCATCCCTGTAATTCTCATTCCATTTTTCAGGTCCCCATTTCACTGTATCTGGAAGTTCTTGCTTTGGATATTCCACAGGACCATTTTGGGTGCAAAGCTTTTGCCCAAGCTTTACAGCACCTGAAGGACAATACTCCACACACTGTCCGCAAGCCACACACTTATCCGTATCCACCTTAGCAATGTAAGCGGACCGGGACATGTTGGGGGTATTAAACAATTGAGAGGTCCGAAGCGCATAACAGGAACAAACACAGCAATTGCAGATAGCAAAAATCTTATTCTCTCCATCAATATTGGTAATCTGATGAACCAGCCCATTGTCCTCTGCTCTCTTAAGAATCTCCATGACCTTTGCTTCATCAATGTAACGGGCTTTGTTTGTCTCCACCAGATAATCCGCCATATCACCCACACCAATGCACATCTCATCCTCTAGATGGCCACATCCTTCCCCCATTAACCTGCGGGACCTACGGCAGGAACAGGCTCCCACAGCATACTTTCCTTTGTATTTCTCAATCCAATGGGAAAGATGTTCTATGCTCAATGACTTTTGCTCCGTGGGTATGGCTTTCTCAACCGGAATCACATGCATTCCAATCCCTGCGCCTCCCAGCGGGACCATAGGGGTAACCTTTTCTAATGGAAGACGGGACATATCATGAAATAATTTAGCAACCTCCGGATGAGACTCCGCATGTTCCTTATTCATATTCATAAATTCCCCACACCCCGGTACAAACATAGGAAGAATGTATTGCTTCTTGCGACTGGAATTCTCCCAGTTATACTCAATCAATCCAATCACGCTCATCTCCTGGAGCAGTTCTTCCGTCCTGTTTAAATCTTTTTTACATTTCCTAGCCACATCTTTGGCAAACATAGGCTTACGTACCTTCATGGCTAGCGCTACCTCTGCCATCTCATCCGTGATACTTCCAGCTAGTCCCCAGTACTCCGCATCTTCCACGGTTACTTTATGTCCAATACGGTCAGTAATCTTTTGACCCAATTTTAGAATTAATGCTCTCCCCTCTGCCATTCTTTTCTCCTTTTCCCCCTGATATTGGTACTGATGATATTGGTACTGCTGATATTGGTACTACTGATATTGTTACTGCTGCCATTCTCTCACTTCCTTGTTTAGCCACTGGGCCCATTCTTCTATACCTTCTCCGGTACGGGCCGAAATTGGAATAATGATAGCGTTTGGATTTCTCTTTAAAATATAAGATTTACACGCCTCCAGATCAAAATCAAAATAAGGAAGAACATCAATCTTATTAATTAAAACCACATCGCAAATGGTAAACATCAGCGGATATTTTAATGGCTTATCATGACCTTCCGGTACACTCAATATCATGACATTTTTCACTGCCCCAGTATCAAACTCTGCCGGACAGACCAGATTTCCTACATTCTCAAGAATTGCCAGATCCAGACCTTCTGTCTCCAGACCTTTTAGCCCCTGCCCGGTCATCTCTGAATCCAAGTGACACATTCCACCAGTATGAAGTTGAATCGTTTTAACACCAAGCTCCGAAATACTGCGAGCGTCTACGTCTGAATCAATGTCCGCCTCCATAACCCCTATGGAAAGCTGGTTTTGCAAGCAATGAATTGTTTTTTTCAGTGTCGTTGTTTTACCAGCTCCTGGCGAAGACATTAAATTTAACAAAAACAGCTTTTTTTCTTTTAACTCTTTTCTTAATTCATCAGCCCTACGGTCATTGTCCGCAAAAATACTCTGCTTCACTTCCAGAACTCTAAATTCCCCCATTGCTGTATCCCCCTCCTCAGATATTTCTCTGGCTATACCACAATATGTTATGATTTTAACATTATACCTTTTTGCACAATTCAAGTCAACTTTACTCCTTATTTTTATACATATTATTAACAAATATCTTGATTTATAGGAAAATATAAGTTAAAATAATAATATGGTATCTGGTATAACCAGTTCCAGGGAGGGTTTTATATGGAATTTACAAAAATAACAGCACCATCACTAAAAGATTTGTTCGTACAACAAATAGAAGAAAAGATTTTATCTGGTCAACTTCCAGTGGGATGTAAGATGCCACCAGAGCGTGAGATGGCAGAACAGATGAAAGTCAGCCGAGCAGTTGTAAACGGAGGCATCAATGAATTAAAAAGAAAAGGCTTCTTAGAAGTGCTACCTAGACAAGGAACATACGTTGCCGATTTTAGCAGGAATGGCAATCTGCAAACCTTAATTGCCCTATTAGAATACCGTGGGAACAAACTAGACAAAGCGGGAATACGGGCTATATTAGAAATTCGAACTGCCCTGGAACAACTTGCCGTTGGCCTGGTCATTGAGTCCGCGTCTTCAGAAGCCATCAGCCAGCTTGAATCAACTGCAAAGCAGCTTAAAAGTACTGACTCCATACAAAAGGCCGCTCAGATTGCTTTTCAATATCACCATGACCTCGCCTACTACGCTGGCAATACGGTACTCACTCTAATTTACTCATCCTTTAAGGAAGTTTGCATTGTATTATGGGTTCGCTTTTGCAAATTATATGGCATCCAGGCTCTCTACGGCCATATCATTCATCTGCAAAGACTTCTAAACAACCGTGATAAAGAAGGGGCGAATCAATGGATCCAACACTATCTTAAAGAAACAATCCAGGGTTCTCAGCAGATTTATGAGGAATCATAAGTGAGACCCCTATTAAGGATTCCGTTCTGTTTTTGTAGCTAGAGCGTACTTATTCTTTTTATTGTTTCATTAAAATCTAATACACTTATGATTACATAGGAAATATCTTGTCTGATGTCTATTTCATAAATACAAAAAAGGGATACCTCCAATGAAGTATCCCTTTCTTAATATACCAATCTAACAGCAGTTTGTAATAACAGTTCAATTCCATACCCTTGCTGCCAGCCCTACCTTTTCTCATTTATTACCGTTTAGTACTGCTGCAATTTATGTGTCTACCCTTACACTCCCCGCTTGCGCTGCTACAATTTATGTTTTAACCGTTACACCACCTGTTTATGCTACCACAATTTATATTTTAGCCTTTACATCACGCATACATGCTGCTACTGCCCCTGCATTTTTAATTTCATTACAGGTAGCCTTTTACTCTACTGTCTTTTATTTTTTTACTACGCTAGTATTTTTAGCAGCTACCTTCTTATGTCCTTTTGCAACTGTCTTACGAACCTTTCCAGTATGCTTTTTATTGGATTTTACTACCTTGGCCTTGCGAGCTTTTTTAGCAGTTGTCTTTTTATGCTTTTTAGCAGCGGATTTTTTATTTGTCTTTTTCGTTACTGCCTTCTTAGCTGTCTTCTTTGCACTCTTTTTCGTTGCTACCTTAGCTGCATCTGTTGTCTTAGAAGCTTCAGTTGTTTTTGCTGCCGCTGTCGTCTTAGCTGCATCTGTGGTTTTTGTTGTTGCCGCTGTCTTAGCTGCATCTGTGGTTTTTGTTGCCGCCGCCGTCTTAGCTGCATCTGTGGTTTTTGTTGCTGCCGCTGTCTTAGCTGCATCTGTTGTCTTTGCTGCCTGTATGGCTTTTGCTTTATTAGACTTACTCTTCTGTGCCGTAGAAACATTACTGCTTTCAACCTTCTTACTCTGGCTGGAAACGGATTGCGCTGCCTGAGCTGGAACCGTTAAACTTCCTGTAATAAGCATAGCTGTAACCAAAAGGGAAGTAATTGATTTAAATGATCTTTTCATAATAAATTCTCCTTTTCTAAGATGGATTTTTCTACTGAGTGAAATCATTTCTGTTATGCCAGTTAAGCAACCATTGATTTCCTTCTCTGTTTCAAAGAATACTACCATCCCAGTACGCATTGCAAAGGTGAAACTATGGCAAAATTGTGGCAGCTATATCAATTAAGAAAGTAAAATGATAAAATATACAAAACAGCTGAAAGGAAGCGTTATCAATGGAAAAAAAACGAATTTACCTTGCAGATGACGAAAAACCAATAAGAGATCTGATACAGCTATTTCTGGCTGCTGAGGGATTTGAAGTTGAGACATTTCCAGATGGAGACAAACTATTACAAGCATTTGATAAGACCCCTTCTGATATGGTTATCCTGGATATTATGATGCCTGGCACAGACGGGCTAGTGCTGTGCAGTGAGATTCGAAAACGAAGCAATACCTTAATAATAATTGTTTCAGCCAGAGACAGCGAAACCGACCGTATCGCTGGAATCACCCTTGGCTCTGACGATTATATGACAAAACCATTTTCCCCAATGGAGCTGGTAACCAGAGTGAAATCCCTTTTTCGAAGGATTGAGCTGGACCGTGGAAGCAATAAAGGTAAAACTTACACCTATGGAAATATAAAAGTTGATGTAAATAAAAGAGAGCTAACCATAAATACCAAACCTCTTGACATCACTCCAACCGAATTCGCCCTAATGGTATACTTATTAGAAAGAAAGGACCAGGCTGTATCAAGAGAAGAATTGTTAAAGCATGTTTGGAAATTTGACTTTGAAGCAGATACCAGAGCCACCGATGACGTAATAAAAAGACTCAGAAAGAAATTAGTTGTTGCGGAAGCTGATGTAAAAATACAATCTGTTTGGGGCTTTGGCTTTCGTCTAGAATTAGGAGACACTCATGAAGAGTATAAAAAATAAGATTCGAGAACCATTTCTTATCCTGCTCATACTGATTCCTCTGGCAACATTAATACTGTTTAACATTTCCCTGCGAATCTATATCGATGCAGCCGCCAAAAAAGAATTAAAAGCCACGATTCACGCAGTAGAAAAGGTAATAAAAAGCGAACTAGAGACAAGCGGAGGAAAACCTTCAGAGAAAGAAGCCCTTGGCATAGCCAGAAATATTTTATCCGCCCTTAAATCCTCTCATTTTTCACAAGGAATGGATTTTTATTTGATTGCGGAAGACTCAACACCCGTATTTCCATCAAAATCAAAACTAACCGCCTCTCAAACCGCATTTCTAACTGTCATAGATCCAAAGATTGACCAGATGAAAGAGAGAACGGTCTATACCATACCTGTAAATGGAAAAAAATATCTTACCATTGCTTATACCATGAACAGTGAAGATCTAAGCAATTTAATTGCCGTATTTGCCCTTCCAACAGATCAAATCAATAAATATTTAGATGCCGTCAATCAAATTTTAATCATCATCATGCTTTTAGGTATTATACTTGCAATTTATTTATCGGGAAGAATTGCTACTCACATTACAAATCCAATCTCCAAACTTAGCAGTCTTTCCCTGCAGATCGGACAGGGAGATTTTGATACCAGCCATCTCACCCTCCCACAAGACACCTTGGAATTTAAACAACTCTACGAAAATATAAGTCTAATGGTTGGAAGGTTGGAGGCCTACGACAAAAATCAGAAGACCTTTCTGCAAAATGCCTCCCATGAACTAAGAACCCCTCTTATGTCCATCCAGGGATATGCAGAAGGCATTGAAAGCGGAATCTTCCCCAATACAAAAGAAGCCGCTCAAATCATTAAGCGAGAAAGCATCCGGCTAAATGAGCTGGTAAGCGAGCTTCTAACCCTATCCAGATACGAAAGCGGCACTTATAAGCCTCAATGGGAGGAAGTTAACCTCTGCCATCAGCTAAAAGATTATATTCAACGCCTTATGGGCCTGGCCACCAAATCAAATATTAATTTAAAACTGAATCTTCCAGATTATGAGGTAATTGTCCAAATTGACGACCTGCTCCTATCTCAAACCGTTATGAACCTTGTATCCAACTGTCTGCGCTACGCCAAAAAAGAAGTTACCATATCTCTTGAAAAGAAAAATGGAACCAACATCCTTCGAATTACAGATGATGGCGATGGAATACCAGAGAGTGACATTCCTTTTATCTTTGATCGTTTTTTTAAAGGGAAAAACGGCAATTTCGGCCTAGGACTTGCCATCGCCAAATCAGCCGCCGAATTGTTAAATGGGAAAATCACCGCATACAATCAGGTACAAGGAGCCGTTTTCGAAATATCATTCTAAGAAAACCCATCTCTAATTCACACAAAAAAGAGTCCTTGGAAAAGAATTAACACCTCTCTCCCAGGGACTCTTTATAGAATCAATCCAAAAAATAAATCTGATTCATTCAGAAATAAATAACAAATCAAGCAATTGATCCGCCCAATCTACCAAAATCCCCCCTACACGATAACCAATAAAATATCCCTAAGACACTCTTCCAGATTATCATTCATAAATCTCTGATCAATCCCACATCTATTTAATCGTTCCTCATTAAAATCTTCTTCATCCGCCAGATACCTTCTACATAGCTCTGCATATTTAGGATCCTTTTGCAAAAACTCCCTCTCAAGGGCACGTTTCAGTCGTTTCCCATCTTCAACTTCAATGTACAAAGGAATCAACAAATCTTCTCCATAATAATTCCTGGTCTTTTCATAGGATTCCAAAGTACCGATCATCAAATACGTATCATCACTTTTCACATCAATCTGTCCGTCATCCACTGTAAAATAACTCCATGGTCCCAAAGCAGTCTGATAAGTTCTCTCTTCAATGATTTTACCTTCCTCCCGAAGCTCATTTAACCTATCTCCAGTTGTAAAGAAATATTCCCCACCGTTTTTTTCTCCCTCCCGTATGGGTCTGGTGGTATATAGAACAACTTGTTTTAGCTGAGGCAGTCTTTCCAGTAAAGACTTATAAATAGTATCCTTACCAGAAGCACTTTTCCCCATCACATAAAAAATCTTTGCCATCTTCATCTACTCCATTTCATTCATCATAACAACTGAAATGTTAAATCTACATCTCATCTAATACGTATACAAATTCTGCCGCCTCATCTTCCATCCCCTGAACATGAAGCCCCAAATCCTTAAACTCTAATATAACCTCAATAATGTCGTCAGATAAAACTTCCCCCGGTACAACAATAGGAATTCCAGGTGGATACAAATAAACAAATTCAGCCGATACGTTTCCCATTGCCTCCTGAATCCGCATCTTATGACGTTCCCCATCCATTGCCTGACTGATAGAGCATCTACATTCCTCTGATGAAGAAATCTCACCAAGGATATATTTCCTTCTTTTCTGATCTAAAGTCCTAGTATGATCTTCCTCTGCAATTCTCATACTGGAGCCTACTCTCGTATCAATCTCTAACAATGCCCTACAGAGCCTCTCAAGCCCCTCCTTGGTATCTTCTAATGTAGTTATGGCAGTCACATAGTCAGCTCCACACATCTCCATCTCCAGATGGTACTCTTCACGCAGGATCTGATCCACTTGGCTTCCTGACCACCCAGTATTTCTAGTAGACACAATAATCTTAGAATCATCGTAATCAAATACTCCATATTGGCCAACAATTTCATCAGATAACAGTTTTAGATTTTCCATTCTTTCCAAACGGCTTCTAACACTTAACAAGTATTTGGAGAAGATTCCCAACTGCTTCATTCCCTCTTCTTCCATATAACAAATACAATTCTCTATACTTGCCATAAACACATAAGATGGACTGCTGGTCTGATACATCTGAACATAACGGTCCAATCTCTCTATATTAATAAAACCTTTTTTAACATGCATAATAGCTGTCTGCGTCAAAGAAGGAAGCGTCTTATGAAGACTTTGAATCACAACATCCGCCCCTAATTCCAAAGCAGATACTGGATAACTGAGTTTCTTTCCAAATGTAAAATGGGCTCCATGAGCCTCATCCACAATAAGCGGCAGATGAAATCTATGAACCACCTCAGCAATTGCCCTAATATCGGAAACTACACCGTCATAAGTAGGTGATACAATAAGCACAGCTTCAATCTCAGGATCCTTTTTCAACAATTCCTCAACATCCTCAGCCAGTATTCCACCTTGTATCCCCAAATCCAATATGATTTGTGGATAAATATATTTCACTTCCAATTGATTGAGGAAAACTCCATGATATGCCGACTTATGACAATTCCTGCTCATCAAAATAGTGCCTCTGTTTGATACAGCTGCACTAATCGCACTTAATATTCCGCAACTACTTCCATTCACAAGGTAATAAGTCTTATCAGATCCATATACATCAGCAGCCCACTCCAAGGATTCTTTTAATATCCCCTCCGGCCGATGAAGATTATCAAAACCATCAATCTCAGTAATATCTATAGAAAACGGATTTGGAAACTCCTTTACCCCCTCATGCCCATACTGCCTCTTATGCCCAGGCATATGAAAGGGATAGAAATCCGAATTACTATAATCCATCAATCTCTTTAATAATTTAGGTCTTTCTTTCAATTAACTTTCCTCTATCTTCTTGTCTTTAATCTTTTATGATATGGCTTTATTATTCTAGCCTTTACATTTTCGATTTAATATTCTGGCTTTTATCTTTTAAATCTAACTTTTTAATTATACATTTTAGCTTTTACTTCCTGAATTTTATTTCTAGCTCTTATATTCTAAATTTTATACTTTAGCTTTATATTTTTGCTTTATATTTTAGCTTTGTATTTTAGTATTATATTTTAGCCTTTATATCTTAGCTTTTATGTTTTAGCTTTTATATCCTAGCTTTTATACTATAGCTTTTATATCCTAGCTTTTATACTTTAACTTTTATGCTTTAGTTTTATATCCTAGCTTCTATTCTTAAACCTTCTATCTTTTATTCCCCTATCTCTAATGCTCTTACATAAACCATCATCTCGTACTCTTAACATACACTTATTTCAGTAGTATATCATCCTTATCTCTTCTTTACAATTTTTTCTCCCGAAGCTATAATAGTATTTTGAGTAAGAAAGGAAGAATAATCATAATGAGACTGATTGAGTTTAAAATGGAACGCCCTGGTTTAGTAAAGGCGAGCGATGAAGTACATATCATTGAAAGAGAAGGTGCCAGCAGCTACAGTTATATCATAGATCCTGCTGTTGCTATGTCTGGCTGTTATTCTGGAAGGGAACGCATAAAGTCTGAAAAGGGAATGGTCAAAGAAGTAAAACACAATGACCGGGGTTATTATGTAATTGTTGAGTTTGACGAATAAGATAAAATATCATACTCTATTAAATAATTAAAGTTATTAAATATATCCAGACAATATAAAAAGCCCTGAAACATTTCTGTTTCAAGGCTTGTCCTGAGACACCGGGGATTCGAACCCCGGACAACTTGATTAAAAGTCAAGTGCTCTAC
>CAURSM010000014.1:0-149932 GCA_963528005.1 uncultured Eubacteriales bacterium | reverse complement strand
TGTCTGTTCTAAACTTAACTCCTGTCATAATTGTGGTTCCAAGGTCGATTGTAGACGGCCCTTCAACTTTTAAAGTAAATCCCATAATTTATCCCTTCCTTTCTATACGTTTTTGATTATTCTCCGCTGAATCCGCCTTCAAACTTTAAGGTGGTCATCTTGTCCTTCTTCTGTTTGATCAGAAGTTTAAAAATGCCAGTTCCTGTTTCGTCTGTGAAATCTTCTGTGTAATCCACAACAAAAGCATTGGGAACTGTAATCTGTCTTACTACCTGTGATGCATTGACAACATCAATCTGTACGTTGCGGTAGCAATCGGAATTTTCTGCTGGTACCAAAGACCATCTAGCCAGCTTGCTGGTATCGTCTGCTGCTTCCCCACCTACTGCTGCTAAAATCTTTCCTTCAACCAAAACGGTTGAACCAAGATCGGTGGATCTTGCATTGGAATCATGAGGAATATCTGCCCCAAATACCACTTTTACGATACTTGTTTCACGCAAATCAACGGATTCGCTTCCTGTGATTTTCATTCTAAGTCCCATATTTCTTCCTCCATTCTTAATAAATGTTTGTTTGTAATCTATAAGCAAGTCAATGCCTGCTTTCAGATACCCATATCATGTTCCGCCCTGATATCCACTTTAACCTACTTGAATATTGGGGGATCGAAAAGCAGGTATATCACCTTTTACCTGCTTTCCATCTATCGAATAAAGTCACAAAGCCAACTCATTTGGGAACAACTCACAGACACATGGCCTTAAACGTCATTCCTCCACCCTGATGCACATTTGTTACTGCGGGCATCACACAGTTCTTACGCGGACTGTCCTTTTCTGGTCAGCTCCACCTTTAAATTTCTTGTGGTATTACTAAAGGTCAGTAACACATTACAGATTCCATTCTTCTCATCAATATTAAAGTCTAGCTCATCTCCATCTTGTAAAAGAGAATTCACATACTGACGATTGGCATCCCATTTGCTCTTCTGGCTGCTTGGGTTGTTACTAAAGAATTGTAAAATCTTATCTTGCTTGAAATCTCCGCTGTAGAAACGCAGCATTCGCTCGATATAAGTCACCACAAGGGTTTTATAGATCGGTTCATACTCATTTCCATTGCTTAATAGATTTCTTGCTTTGTAAACCATGATGTTTTTGATCTCACGCCCCTTTAACTGGGCATTGTCTGA
This sequence comes from uncultured Eubacteriales bacterium, assembly GCA_963528005.1. GTDB lineage: Bacteria > Bacillota > Clostridia > Lachnospirales > Lachnospiraceae > Lacrimispora. The sequence goes on along the minus strand of CAURSM010000014.1, from coordinate 148,737 downwards.
GGTAAATACAAAGCCAAAACCAGTGTTATTAATGGAATTTTTAATGGTGTTCGTAAATCCTGATATCTCTTTGGTCATGCTGGTGGTCACTAAAAGTGCATTGTCACATGCTTCTATGTCATAGCGTACGCCCGGATATTCCTTGGTCGTATTGCCAAATCTCTGTTTTAAATATTCCGGACACTGCCATGCAGCTGTAATTCCGGCGGCTCCGTAGGAAGCTCCCACGTATACACCCTCAATCCACATCTTCATGACATCTTCCTTTTCCTCAGAAAGAGCCACTCTGCCATCGTCATCAATCAGCATACGCTTATCAAGAATCAGGCCTGACTTATCTTTTGGAATAATGGTCACATTGGGGATACATGGAACTACAAATTCACTGAAGTCTCTCTTCATAAGAGGTCCGCACTTATCTTTAAAGATACCGATACCTTCTGTTGCCACATAGTTGAAGGTACTTTCCTCTCCAGTAGCAAAGCTGAAAAAGGTAGTAATCTTATAAGGGTTGATTGCATTCATTAAGGTTGCCAGACTTTCCATGGTGTTGGTTCCCGGCTTTTTCTCCTTCTGATTTCCTGCAAATCGCATTCTCTGAAGCTTTCCGCCCCCTGACTGGTTAAATTCTACATCAGGTACCACACCAAACCACAATGTGTTTTCAAACTCATTCTTATCGTTGGTCGTATTTAGATAAGTGATCAGTCTTGGCAGATTGCTTGACTTTACCATCATCTCAAGAGGAGTGTTGGTAATGAGAAGCTTTGGCTGCATTCCTTTTTCCTTAACCTGATACTGGTCAAAGAAGGATTTAACACCTAATATTTTTTCAATCAAAGGCTTTACTGCCTTTACGAAATCGTCCTTGCTCTTTTTGTAAAACTCTAAGTAGGTATTATAGTTTTTAACCTCTACTTCACGGTCCACACTGCTTTCTACCGTAGAGGTAAGGGGACAGAAGGTTCTTACCACTAGTTCCCTTACATAGTCAGAAGGATTATCATTGAGTGCGTCGTAATCGTCCTTAAAGGTCTCTATGAGACTTGTGTTAATATGATCATCTACCAATGCAAGCTGAGTTCCTTCTTCCTGCTTCATCTCAAGAATCTTAAGCTCACCGTCATCTCCCATGCTTAAAAGACCTGCTTTAAATTCCTGGCCTCCCTGGGCGGATTCCCCGCTGCCTAAAAGGAGTCTGGTCTTAATATCTTCAATGGCAAGGGGGAGCATGGCAAGTACGTTGTTGTAATTGTGGCTAGCCTGTTCAAACTGATAATTAAGCTTATCTCCCATATCCAGCTTCTTTGGATCTTCCTCATCAAGTTCCATGTATTTGCCGTAGGTATACTGAACTTCTCTTCGTACCTGACGAATGTCTTCCATGATTTTCTTCGGGGAGATCATGTCTAAAATATTGCTGAATTTAAAGTCCACATTGGCAACTCCCAATGCTCCCTTAGCTCCCTGGAGCGTAATCAGCATGTTTAACAAATCATTTGTTTCATTGAGAGGTATCTCAGTGATGCAGTTGTCTGGTAAATTCTCTGGCTTGATGAGGCTGTACTGGATACTACCAGTATTGGCATCACACCAGGAATAAACAACAGGTGCAAATTTCTCTAAAAAATCTTCAAAGCTGTCTACCAGAAGCACTTCATTGATTTCCTTAATCTTGTCATCATCAAGACTTGTTTTTCCTCTCACATCTCCGATCAGTGTTAAAAGATTCAACTTTTCAGGATTAATTTCGGAAAACAGAATCGTCCGGTTTGTTTGTGTAATCGTTTCCATCGGCGCTCTCCCTCTTTCTTACTTGTTACTTTTATTTATTCGCTCTTATTCCATCAATTGGATAAGAAGCGTAAACAACCTTACTGACAAATATAAACTTATTGGATCATGGAAATATAATGAATCTCCAGATCGTAATCTCCTTCTAGGGAAGTAATGGTTATGATATCACCAAAGCTTACACTGTACTGGATCTTCTTACATACAATAGAGCTTCCCAATAGAATGGCTGAATCGGAAGAGTGGTATAAAATCATTCGCCTCTCTTCATCTGCAATGAGGAAAATGCGGTCAAGCCCCAATGCTTCCGATGCCTCAGAGTATTCCTTCATCAGATCTCCAATGCTTACCCGGTTATCCTTAATCTTGTACATGGGGAAGGTAAGGGGTGGAATCTCTTCCTCTCCCTCTGGCTGACCGATAAAGTAGGCATCCATCTTTCCCTGAAAGCGGTTTTGAGCTTTTTTTTCTGTTATTACCTCTAGTTCTGGTCTAGGCTTATGGAATATCCGCCAAATGATTGCCCCAAGTAACAGGACTCCCAGTAAAAACGCCCACCAATACGCCTTCCATAAAGGAATCACTTGAAAGCTGTATTGAAAAGATATTGCTGACTCTCCATCAGAAACCTTAACAACAAGACTTTCCCTGCCTGACTTTAATGGCTTTATGGTAAGTATTCCTTTATCCAGAGTAACATTAGCAGCACTTTTTGTACTTTCCTCCAAAGAATACGTAAGAGCATCTCCATCGGAATCATGAAAATAATCATTTAGTACAAGCTTCTTTTCCTTGCTTAAGAGATTTAATCCAAGCTTCTCTGGCAGTTCACCTGCTGGGGGTGTATTGACCACCTGTAATCTTACGGTTTCAAACACACAAGATTCCATGACATCGTCAAGGCGGCTGTCTATGTAATACGTTCCGGAGCTGCTAAGTTTTGCTTCCCCCACAATAACGCCATCTTTGATTTCTGTATTCAAGGCTGTTCTGCCATTGGCAGACTGACCGTCTGCGTAAAGTTCTATTTTAGGTGTGAAATTCTTGTAAAAAGCTTCATCGGTTATGATAGAACCATTCTTGTCCTTAAAGTAGATTCGAAAGGGAACCGGCTTGTTCCTGGCTGTATCAACATCAATGTCCAGTACAGGTACCAGGTTGCGATAGCTGATCAAATAAACTTTTAATCCTTGATCCTTTGAAGTGTTTGTTTGTATGTTCAATTCCTTAATCTCACTTTTCACATCCGATAGCTTTGCTACAGAATAGTGAACTAGATTAACTGGCTGAATTTGCTGATCCCCATAAACAATTGTAGTATCTAAAATTTGCTGTGGAGAAATCATCAGCACATCCATCTCATCCAGGTAAGCATCATCAAGCTTAACCCTTATGCTTTGACTTCCTGCTCCGTAGATACCATCAGTAATCTCCTGAATGCGGTAAGCCATGTTAGAATGGAAGATTCCATATAAGACATCAATTAATGTCTCCGGCTTTTCAACCGTATAATTATCAGCATTTGTCTGCTTGGCAATTTCCTTTAGGATTTCTTTGTTCCCATCGTATTTCCCAAACGCTACGGTGTATATGGGAATGCCCTGTGACTGACAGGCATCTACGGTGTCTTTTAGATCTCCATTGGATCGCTCTAAGGTTCTGCCTGTCTTTGAACCTTTTAAGTCGGTTTCTCCATCTGAGATGAGGACAATCATGCGCTTACGTCCAGTTTCCTCACCAGACAAGCCATAAGCATAATTGATGCCCAGGCCAGTGTCTGTATTTCCTGAATATCCGGCAGAATCCATCATGCCTTTTAAGGAATCACGTTCATCCTGAGTCTTTACGGAAACAGGGGCTGCTGATGATACGATCCGGTCATTGTACGCCACAAAACCGATTCTGATGTCTGCACTGTGAACCGTATCAATAAAAGCCTTTACCATTCCCTTTGCCGTTTGATCAGGGTCATTGGATTTCATAGAACCGCTGTAATCCATAACAAATATGACATCGAGACCATTCTGCTCACTGGGTATCTCTTTTGCCAAAACGTTCTGGGATTGGGAAAGAAAAACAAAACAAAACAGCACTAACAGAACCCTTTTTAATCTCTTCATTGATCTTACACACCCTTGTTTATGTTTTTTACTTGTTACATAATACTACAAAAATTGACAAAAAATTCATTCACGTATGAAATAGCTGGTTATATGTAAGTTTTGGTTATAATATGTATTATTTCGTACTTTTCAAGGCATTATTTGAAACGATTTCCAGTGTTCACAAAAAAATAGGAGGCAACTAATTTCTCATTACCTCCCAAATTTCTTATTCATTTTTCGGTTCATATATAATTGCTTTTAATGTAAACACTCCATTTTCACCTTCTGTAATCAAGGCACCGTTATATCGATCGGTTACCTTTTTCATGGAACGGATTCCGAGACCATGGACGCCTTCCGTCTTTCTCGTCTTTAACCGTCCCTCTTTGTCTATCTTAAGATCATCAGCAAAATTATTCCTGATGCACAAAAGCAGACAACCTCTCTCATATTTTATGTCTACCCGCATTTTCCGGTTTTCTTCCTCCACAAATTCCAGAGCTTCCACCGCATTGTCAAAACCATTCCCAAGCAGGATACATAAGTCCGTATCTTCTATATTCAGTTCTTTGGGCAAACTGATTCTGGATTCTAAATCGATTCTTTTTGTCTCAGCGACCCGGTATAGATGATTGACCAGAGAATCTACTACCAGATTGCCTGTCCACTCTTCCATATGTTCTTTTTTTGAGGTTTCTCCAATCATCTGATCCAACACATCCATTAATCGGTCAATCTCTTCCTTCTTAGCCAATTCATGAATGTATATCAGCTTCTGTTTCATATCATGACGCTTGGTCTGGATCTCAATGGTTTCCTCAGCTTCTAATTGTCTTTGCTTTTTAAATAATTCCAATTGCTTGACGTACATGCGCTCATTTTTTCTAATTCTGGCTTCCTCTACCTGAAGCAGATAGGCTGGATATACAAGAAGATTTAGTAAAATCATACCCGAAGTACCTATCAGTAGCCAAAAAAGCGTGTTACCTCCCCGGAAGACGGAATGCTCTGCAATCATATAAAAAGCAAAATATATGGTCATCAGGGCTGTAAATGGGAGTAAAAAGGAGAACCCGTGAGCCGGTAGATTTCCCGCACTTCCTTTTGCCTTCATATATCTTCTGATTCCAAGGATCAGAGAAAAAAGGCATATCTTTGACAGCCACATAGCAGCCGTAATGCCAACAATTTCTCCTCCTATGAACTTTGTTCCCAGCAGAAAGAACATATCCATCAACTCCCACAGTGCTGCGAAAAGTGTGGAGAACGTAACCTGGTTCCATAACGCCGATTCATAACCAGTAATTCCTACAAGTCCAATGATTGCAAAGGTTCCAAAAAGATAGTGTATGGGTAATTGCCCAGACAAATAAAATCTGCCATACATCTGCCAGGAAAAGAAAAGCAACCAGCCTGCTGCCTTGCTAAACCCTCTTTTCTTCGACAAAAATGTATCCAGATATAGCTTCATGGTCCATACACTAAAAAGTGAAAAACATACACTGGCAGCAAGTCTTATCCCAATGTTCATACGTGGCACCAATCCATAGCTTCATATAAATTGACTTCCACTTCTTTTCTGCGACTTCTACTTACTGGAAGACAGATTCCATCCATCAATTCCACAAGGTCTGCAGAAAATCTGGAAATGTGCCAGTAATTGACCAGATAAGATTTATGAATGCGCACAAAACGCATCTTCTGACTCCTTAACTCCTCTTCAATGGCCTCTAAGTTCTTATAGAGCCTGTAACGTCCTCCTTCCCAGACAATTTCAGTCATTCTCCCCTTGCTTTCGAAATAAACGACTTCCTTTAAAAGAACCTTATAATCTGACCGGTCATAGCGGAAACGGTAAAACTGATCCTCTGTTCCGATCATGTTTAAAATATGGTTAAACATATCTGTAAATTCTGACTTTATCAGTGGCTTAACTAAAAAACCAATGGGTGTTACAAGAAACGCTTCCTTCATATAGCTTTCATGAGATGTCACAAAAACAAGCTGTACCGTGCGGTCCATCTCCCTGATTCTTTTTGCCGCACACATACCGCTTAAATGCTGCATCTCGATATCCATATAAATAATATCGAAACGCTTTCCTTTCATCACTGCTCTTACAATCTCTTCCCCGTCTGCATATGTATCGACCTCTAAATTTACTCCGGTTTCACATCCAAGTTCTAACAGATACTTTTCCATTTCCCACAGCAGCAGATGGTCATCATCGCAGACTCCAATTTCCAACATCTTCATACCCCCCACTATTCTGTATTACTATAACGAACCTTATATGTTTCACATGCAAGTTTTTCTATATTGTTCATTCGTTTTTCTATGGATTTCACGAAATTACTGACAAGGTGAAGATTTTCAGATTACATGGATTAGCCTTACTATTATTTCCTTCACTGAACGCTTTGACAGCTTGGTCTTTCGTCAGCATCCGATCAATTTATATGTGATTCCTGTTACATTTCATGATATTTATGGCTTTTTTTAGCATATAATGAAAACCGACATTTTTCAACCCAAGTGCTAAAATTGTACACTTTGACTTCCAAAATTTGCATGTAATCTTTTGTCATACTTGCTCAAAAAAAACATAATTGCACCTCCCTTGAAAATTATTGTATAATGACTTTTAGGGATATAATGATACCTGTGAACAATCTTTTTTACGGGTTAAAATTGGAGGCAGGAATTGATGAAACTTGACCGCTTACTTGGAATCTTAACAACTCTGCTTAAAAATAACAAAGTCACCGCACCTTATCTGGCAGAAAAATTTGAAGTCTCCAGGCGTACCATCAACCGAGATATTGAAGCCTTGTGCCAGGCAGGAATTCCCGTAATCACGCAACAAGGAAGCGGTGGGGGAATCTTTATTGCGGAAGGATATAAACTTGATAAAAGCCTTTTGACATCAGATGAGCTCTCTGGAATTATTGCTGCGTTAAATGGAATCGGCACAGTTATGGATAAGTCTTATCTGGAAAAGACAATGGATAAGTTATCTGCCCAAAAGGAAGCCACGGGATCCCTATATGAGCCAGTCATCATTGACCTGGCATCTCACTACAAAGGGAGCCTTACAGAAAAGATTCAATTGATTAAAACAGCCGTTCGTGACACACGTCTTGTAGAGTTTGACTATTATTATGAAAAAGGAATGACTCACCGCCGCTTAGAACCATACCTGGTGGTTTATCAGTGGACCTCATGGTATCTGTTTGGTTATTGCCCGGAGAAAAAGGACTGGCGGCTTTTTAAGCTAATGCGCTTATGGGATCTTTCCCTATGTGAAGAAACGTTTGTTCCACGGGATATACCTGAAGAAAAAAAGAATTTTAATGAATCCCTTCCAGATGACAAGCCTTTGGTTGCCTTATTTGATCCTTCCGTTCGCTATCAGCTCATTGAAACTTACGGACCTCATTGCTATACAGAAACAAAGGATGGACTTCTTCAACTTGAAATTGGATATACCAACAGAGAATACACCATTTCCTGGATTCTGGGATTTGGAGATAAAGCAAAGGTACTCAAACCTCTTGATATGGCAAAAGAGATCAAAGAGATTGCAGCAGAAATTTATAAGAAGTACTCCTAAACAAGACATACTGATGTCATGTTGCTTGTGATAGGATTATAATAAAGGAGGGAATTACATTGATACATGAACAGATTAGAAGTTACGCTGATTTTGTAGAGACCTTATTTGAAGCCGGATTTTCCATGGGTGGAGGAAACAGCGAAGGAATTTACTCCGTAATAAACTGGGGTTGGAATCAAAGCCCCTCATACGACACCCCAATCTCCTGGCACACCGGAAACTGGGACACGGATCCTTGGGAATGGAGAATCCGGGTATTAGAGGAGCACGATGATATCGCCTATGCCAAATTGTTTTTCAAAAAAAGCGGATTTATTGTAAGAGAATGGATTCCCCTGTTCCTGGCAGTGCGAAGAAGCGGACGAACATTGGAAGAAGAATATATGGACGGACTGATCAGCAGTCCTGCTAAACTTATATATGAACTTGTTTTAGAAAACCACACACTACCTCTTCATACCATTAAGGAACTTGCCGGCTTTGGGAAAGAGGACAAGTCAACCTTTGACCGGGCTTTGGTGGAATTGCAGATGAAGATGTATCTCACCATGTGTGGCAGAAAGCAGAAACGTTCCTTAAAAGGAGAAGAATATGGATGGTCTTCCACTGTTTTTTGTACTACAGAACACTTCTGGGGGACAGAAGTGTTTGACAAAGCCGCAGAAATAGATAAGGATGAGGCAATCGAACAGATTACAAAGCAGATTCTACTGCTAAATCCAATGGCCGATTCAAAAAAAATCATGAAGTTTATAAAGGGATAACGCTTATCAAATAAATGGAGGTGGAACATGAGTAAAGAATTAATAGAAAAAGCAGAATATCTGATACAACAGAACACAGTACATTCCGGGCCGGAGGGCTCGAGTCCTTACTGCGTCCTGGCTCTCATTGACAAGGATGGAGTTCCTACCGCATCAACCATCACTCCATCCAAATCTCACGGAATTAAGTGGATCAGCTTTTGTACCGGATTTGGAAGCACCAAAGCAAATCGAATTTTGAACAATTCCAACGCCAGCGTATGCTTTAATACTGGAGGTACCTATAACATCACCTTAAAAGGCTGGATTGAAGTTTCAACAAACCCTGAGATGAAACAAGAGATGTGGTATTCGGAAATGGGAAATCACTTTAGCGGTCCCGACGATCCGGGGTATTGTACTCTGATCTTTCACACCACAAATTACAACTTATGGATTGACTGCGAGGAGGCAGTTGGAACATTAGATAATGTCCAGCCCAATAACTCCCCCGCACAGGCAAGATAACACACATTGATCAGAAAGTGCGCTATCACCATTCATCTTAATCTTTTTGTCCTTTAACATCCAGGGAATCAATACCACCGGAACACATGGCTGAGGAGGTGTCATTCTCGAGCATGTGCCAAAAGAAGTAATATTGACCCCCGGTTTATAATCCATGACAGTAGCCTGCCGTTTGCCTCCTTTATCTGTGCTACGGCTGGTGGGAACCTTTAAGCAGCAAGAACAGCTTCCCATGGAGCACGTTAATACGACCCCATCCACTGTCTCAAATTTGTCTTTCATAACATAATACCTCACTAAGAAAAAATATTGTATCACCGAACAAATAATCTTTTTATGGACCCTGTTTCGATTCTATTACAATATAAACCATATTCTAAAAAAATGGGGCAATCATGTATAAAATAACCCATCTCATGTAATAACCGGCCAGACTTATGGTCTATCCCACAGATAATCGGATAAAACTATGATATCGTGGATAATCTCAAAGGATAAGGAATAAAATATTATCAACTACTCATATAGGAGACTGCCTATGAATGCAAACAAAAGAAAACTAATAATATTTATCTTAATACCTCTGGCCATTGGATTAGTGTCCGGAATCCTTACAAGAAACAGTATGTCCATGTACAACACCTTAAATCAGCCAGCTCTATCTCCTCCTGGCTGGGTATTCCCAGTGGTCTGGACCATTTTATACATACTTATGGGAGTAAGCTCCTATTTGATTGCCACCTCCCCTTCTCAGAAAAAGCAGGAAGCCTTGTTGCTTTATGCAATCCAGTTGTTTCTTAACTTTATCTGGAGCCCTATATTCTTTGGTTTGGGAAATTATTTTCTGGCATTCCTAGTCCTTCTTCTTTTGTGGTATGTAATTGTTAAGATGATCCGAGCATTTTTCCGGATTGATCCAACGGCCGCACTGCTTCAGATTCCTTATCTTTTATGGATTACCTTTGCGGGCTACTTAAACCTTGGCATTATTTTTTTAAACTAATCCTACCTACAAAAAAGACCGGTTGCAACATCTTGCCAAAAGCAGAACGCTTTTGACTGGGATGTGGCATCCGGTCTTTTATAAATTCAAACCAAATTTTATTTTTTTATATCAATATATATTTTAGAACAAATAAGACAGCCAGTACGTACATTAGAGGACTGATTTTCTTCTCTTTGCTCTTTCCTGTGATAACATTAATAAATACATAGGAAATAACACCCATGGAAATACCCTCAGAAATACTGTACATAAACGGCATGGCTACGATGGTAATGTAAGCTGGGATTGCCTCTGTAAAGTCATTAAAATCAATCTTAACGATAGAGGTAATCATCAGGAAACCTACCGCTACAAGGGCTGGTGCTGTGGCAAACGCAGGGATTGCCAAAAAGATTGGAGATAAAAACAAGGATAAACCAAACAAAATACTTGCAACTACGGCTGTAAGACCTGTTCTTCCGCCTTCTGCCACACCTGCTGCACTCTCAACAAAGGCAACGACGGTGGAGGTACCAAATACAGCTCCTGCTGTAGTAGCAATGGCATCTGAGAGCAAGGAACCTTTAACGTTAGGAAGTCTTCCATCTTTATCAAGCATGTTCGCCTTTGATGCAACTCCAATGAGTGTTCCCAGTGTATCAAACAAATCTACAAACAGGAATGCAAACATAACTACCAAAAAGTCAAGAGATAATGCTTTGGAAAAATCCATTTTCATAAAGGTAGGAGCCATGCTCTTAATTCCAAATCCAGAACTTAAATCTGGGAAAACGCTAAACATACCAAGTTCAGGGTTTGGCTGATAAAGACCAGTTGCCTCGCAGATCATACCAAGTATCCAGGTAATTAAAATTCCCCATAACATGTTGCCCTTAACATTCTTTACTACAAGTACAAATGTAATAAGAATGCCAATGATGGAGAGTAAAACTGTAATGCCCACTGTATGGAATGTTCCATCTACCAAAGAAGCTTTAAATGAATAGAAAGAAACAAGAGTGGAGCTATCTACAACGATTTTTGCATTCTGCATTCCAATAAATGCGATAAACAAACCGATTCCTACAGAAACAGCATGTTTTAAAGTCAATGGAATTGCATTAAAGATTCCTTCTCTGATACTGGTAAGAGAAAGACCAATAAAGATAATACCTTCAATAAATACGGCTGCCAGAGCCATCTCCCAGGTATATCCCATCTTGATTACAACGGTGTAAGCAAAAAAAGCATTTAACCCCATACCTGGAGCCAATACAAACGGATAGTTTGCAAGCCATGCCATCAAAAGCGTTCCCAGCAAGGCGGCAAGTGCAGTGGCTGTAAATACGGCGCCGCTATCCATTCCAGCAGCACTTAAGATGCTGGGATTTACTGCCAGAATGTAAGCAGTGGTCATAAATGTAGTAACACCAGCTACCACCTCTGTCTTCACATTCGTTTGGTTTTGTGACAAGTGGAATGTCTTATCTAGAAAACTTCCCTTATCTTTTGTTGCCATTGTCGTACCTCCTGATGCCGGAGTCTACTTTTAAAATATCCGGCTTCCTTCTGTAAATTTTCCTTTGATATGCCTGTCATCTGACAGGTAAATAAAACGTTCCAGCCTTTCTTTTAAGGAAAGAGGCTGTGGATGAGGCAAACTGCTGTCATCCAAAATCAGAGCATCAAACTCATAGCCTTTTATAAAGCTTCCAACCTTACCAAAGAAGGACCCTCCACCTAATGTACCCATGTAAAATGCCTCTTCCATGGTAACTGGTTTTAAGCTCTCATCCACAAGGCGCCATCTTAATTTTGAGACGGAAATAGCATCTGCCATAGCACGGAACACGGATTCTCCAGTGCCTGCTGCCACATCAGTTCCAAGACCAATGTTCATCTTCTGGTCCAAATAAGTTCTCACAGGAGCAATTCCAGAAGATAAGTTGGTATTGGACTCAGGACAGTGAGCAATATAGACTCCCTGTTTCTTCATTAAGTCTATCTCTTCGCCCGTAGAGTAAACGCAATGAGCCATTACAGTCTTTGCAGGTTTCCCAAACATTCCAAACTGATCGTAGGCATCTCCATAAAACTTTGAACCAGGACAAAGGTCCTTGACCCATGTTATCTCACTTTTGTTCTCGGACAAATGGGACTGAACGGGTATCTTATATTTCTTTTGAATCCTTGACAACCGTTCCATCAATTCATCCGTGCAAGATGGAATAAACCTAGGTGTGAGTATAGGACTGACATGTTTGTATTTGGACATTACCTCTTCTAACCACTCAATGGTATCCCGTTCCGACTCTTTTGGACTCTTCTCACAATAAAAATCAGGAGAATTCCGGTCCATATTCACTTTTCCCACCATAGTCTTTAATCCGGTTTCTTCCATAAGATTCATTAAGACCTCAGTAGCTGGACGATGAATGGTGGCAAAAATGCAGGCTCTTGTCGTAGCACTTCGTTTCATTGTATCGGCAAAAATCTGATAGGCTTTCTTTGCATAATCCAGATCAATGTACTTAGCTTCCTCCGGAAACGTGTTCGTATTCAGCCAGTCCAAAAGTTCCAGATCCATATTGAGCCCACGGAAGGAGAATTGGGGCGCATGAATATGAAGATCGGTAAGACCAGGGACAATTAGCATATTTCCCCAATCCGTAAGCGGCAGGTTTAAAAACTCCTTGGGCAGTTCCTTATAAACACCTTCCGTTTTCCCCTCCAAACAAACCAAATACCCCTGTTCTACGGTCCGTAACAGATGGATATCCTCACTGTAGCATATGTTTCCCTTAAAGACAAAATTTTTATTATCAGCCATAAAGCCTCCTATCCTGCTATCCATAAATACAATACGGCAGCTTCCATTGCAGCATTTTGTTCCATGCGCAATAAAAAACTACCGTTTCTTCTATCTTCCCGCGCACGCACTACAAATCACAGCCCAAAGGGGCTGCGCCGTAATTCATGCGAAAACTTATAGACAACTATTCCGGTAGCTGGTAGAAACACTCAACCAATTATGAGCATATATAAGCTTCATTTATTCTGATTCCAAATAAATTTTGTGATCTCTGACAGGTCGACTATAACATATTGTACAACTATTTGTCAATGATATTTTTATTCTTGTGCATTTCATGCATTATTACTTGTTTTTAATCCATTAATCAGAATTTTCTGTCAATTCATTCTCAGGAATTGCGTTTCGTAATAATACTTTGTTCCATGATTCTCTGCCAGATTTTATACTAGTGATTCTTAAACCGGAATACCCTTCCTTATTATATAACATTGCCTGTTTTTTATGCTTACTGGCAGAGAATCACTCTTTTTAAGGTTCCTTATTATGAACCGATCACCACCACTTCTTTTTGAAGTGCAAAGGAATAAATGACCGCTTCTTTTACTTTTTTCTCAGTCATCTGCTCCAACGCACGTGCATAATAATTTAACTGGACCTGATACCGGTCAATGAGCGCCTGTTCTTCTCCTTTTTTTATGTGGTCTGTCTTATAATCCACCAGAACAAGTCCATCCTCTTCTTCCATATAAGCATCAATGATACCTTGGACTAAAATAAGCTCTGTAGAATCTAAAAGATCCATCTCCCTGGCAGGAATGCCAATGACGAACTGTTGTTCTTTTTTTAGTTTTCCATTGCGCTGCGCCATGGAAAGCCTCTTTCCAAGAGGAGAAGTTAAAAAATTTAGAAGCAGCGCTTTAGAGATCAGGGAAATACTTTCCTCATCCATACGCTTATTTTTTGAAAAATCATGAAGCGCCTGGGAAATGTCTGCTTCTGTCTGTACCGAACCAAAATCTAAAAGTTCCAAAACCCGGTGATAGGCAGTTCCCCGGTAAGCACCTCTTACCGCATCCCCTTCTCCCTCTTCCTTTAAGAACATAGGAATGGTGGGCAAAAACTCACTTTCCTCTTCATCAAGAAATTGACCCTGCTTTTTAAGTTCCGATACAGAAAGCTTGGTATGAAGTCCAATCTCTGACTCATAGGGGTATCGGTAGCCAAATGCATCCTCCAGTTCCCTCTCAAACTCCTTGTCGTAAACTTCTGTGGTATCCAGGGATAATAATCGCTCCTTGGTCAGTTTCTTCCCTGCCTGACGCTCTACTTCCCGCCCCACCAGATCAGAAACTGGCAGTTCCCTAACAATCAAGCTTCCCGTATCCTGGCCCTCATCAAGAAGAATGGCGGTATCTGAATATTTCCCGGAAAGGCTCATGAGCATCCAATCTAAATAGGAGTCTGCTGTGGATAAAATGGTAAACGGAATCTCTCCCTTTACCCGAAAGACTTCCTGATAGCGCTCCATCTTCTTTTCCAGATAGCGGTCAAGCCCTGTCATCACCAGCTTTTCCTTTGCTCTTGTCATAGCAACATAGAGAACTCTAAGCTCTTCACCCATGGCTCCAAGCTCTGTTTTTCGGCGTAATACATGCTTTTTTAAGGTAGGTGCTTTGATACGCCGCTCTAAGTCCAGATAGTCCGTTCCAATTCCCAGATCCGGGTCAATGAGTATCTTGCCATAAGCATCCTGCTTATTAAACTTTTTTCCCATTCCAGCTAAAAATACAACCGGAAACTCCAGTCCCTTGCTTTTATGAATGCTCATGACACGAACTGTATTCTCATCTCCAGAAAGAGATGCTTCACCAAAGTCCGTATCATACTTCTTAAGGTTTTCGATGTACCTTATAAAATGAAACAATCCCGTGTAGCTGGTCTTTTCATAAGCAGAAGCCTTTTCCACCAGCATGGCAAGGTTAGCCCTTCTTACTTCTCCAGCAGGCATTGCCGAAACGTAATCATAATATCCGGTCCCCTCATAGAGATCGTAAAGCAGTTCATGAATGGATAAATAGGCAGCCTTAGTCCGATAAGTAGTGAGCATCTGGGAAAATCGGTTTAGTTTTTGATATAACTTAGGATAATTTTCATCCTCTGCTTCTTCATATTCCTTTAGGTACTGCTGCCATGCCCCGTAGATGCCCCTGTCTTGCTCTTTCTTGGCTTTCTTTTTAAAGAGGGCTGTCATATGGGCCATCTCTTCATCCGTCACCTCACCAACAGGTGATCGAAGCACAGCCGCCAAGGGAATATCCTGCATTGGATTGTCTATGATATTTAACATGGAAAGAACTACTTCCACCTCTATGGCAGTAAAATACCCAGTCTTTCTCTCTGCATAAGCCGGGATCCCTTCGTTCATCAATACATTTACAAAATCTTCCGCCCAACCGCTTAAGCTTCTTAAAAGAATGACCATATCCCCATATCTGGCGGTCCGGTAACCACCAGCTTTGCCTAAATTCTTATCAAAAATCAAAAGACCCGTTTCCGGATGCACAAACTCACGAATCTTTGCTGCAATTGCCTTTGCTTCTAATTCCCGGCTGGTAAATTCTCCACCATCGTCATCCAACTGCTTTAATAAATTACCCTCTGCATGGATCATCAAAAGCTCTGGTTTTTCACCCACCCGTCCTTCTCCTTCAGGATAAAACGCACCTGGGTGGAGAGCTGTATCTTTGGTATAGCGGATATTGCCCAGATTCTTTGTCATAATCTGATAAAAAACCTCATTAATACCTGTCAAGACTTCATCTCTGCTTCTAAAATTCTGATGAAGCTCGATTTTTTGATATTTGCCCTCTTCTTTGCTGTAAGCTTCATATTTATCCAGAAAAAGCTGAGGCCGTGCCAAGCGAAACTGATAGATACTCTGCTTTACATCTCCTACCATGAAGACATTGGGAGTGCCAAACCGTTCTCTTGATATACTGCTTATTAAAGCTTCCTGAACATCGTTGCTGTCCTGGTATTCGTCCACTAGAATTTCTTCAAACTGCTTACTCAGTTCATCGGCTGCATCGGAAGGTATTCTCCTATCCCCCTCCTGCTTTAAGAGGATTTCAAGTGCATAATGCTCTAAGTCATTAAAATCAACCAGATTCTTCTCCTGCTTCTTCTCCTGATACCTTCTGGCATACTCACCAGCCAGATCAAGGAGCATAGCCACCGCTTCTTTAGTTCCCTGGATATCTGACAAAACCTCATCCGGAGACTCAAAGGAATAAAGATCCGAAAGCTTTGACACAGCCTTTTTCACCCGGTCCCTTACTCCGGTTACATAAGCTTTTTTCTCCTGATCAATCTCCTTTTTACGTATGGAAGCCAGGCGGTCAAAAGCCACCTGTTTTAGTTCTTGATTTAAAGTCTCATAATCTGTGGCTTCTAACAGTCTGTTTAGCATACGTAAATCGCTAATCATCATGGGAAGATATGCTTCTGGACCATTTTCCTCCTCACAGACGTCTGCCGCCCGCTTGATCTGCTCTGCAAGTTCGGAGATCTGAAGGGCCGCATCCGCCATAAGAAACTTCATCCAGTCTGTTTCCATCATCTGTTCCATATCACTTGCTAAAAGCTCTTCCCGGCAGTGTTCCAGCCAAACCTCTGGCCATGGGTTACTTTGGGAAAAGGTATATACCTGCATGATGTAATCTTCTATACCATGATCTGTCTTACCAGTGGCATAAGTTTCTACAAACTGCTCAAAACGAGGATCAGCCGCCTCATAATAATCTTCCAGCATCTCTTTCATCACATCAGCCCGCAAGAGAATCAGCTCTCCTTCATCCCCAACCCGAAAGGCAGGATCAATGGTAAGCTTATTGTAATGCTCTCGAATAAGACCAAGGCAGAAGCTATGGATGGTGGTAATCTGGGCATAGGGGATCATGGCTGCTTGTATCTGCAAGTGAGTGTTATCTGGATGTTCCATCAGCTTTTCATCCACTGCTTTTAGAATACGTTCCCGCATCTCATCTGCCGCTGCTTTTGTAAAGGTCATAACTAGAAGCTGATCAATTCTTAAAGGCTCTTCCCCCTCTGTAATCATACGGATGATGCGCTCTACCAAAACGGCTGTCTTTCCGCTTCCTGCCGCTGCTGAGACAAGAAGATTTCTATTTCTGCTTTCAATAACGGCTTTTTGCTCATCCGTCCAGCTTATCGCCATCGTCCTCTGCCTCCTTTTCTCCCTCAATTACGGGCCAGATTTCTTCTGATTTTAGTGACTTGAATTTACGGTACCCATACCCTTCGGTCTTTAAGTCAAAGCCACAAACCGCATGATAAGGACAGTAATCGCAAGCACTTCTATTGCCCTGCTTATAAGGCTTTACATCAATGATTCCGTCTAAAATCTCTTGTCCCTCTGTTTTTAATTTTTCCTGTACGAACTCACGCAAGGCTTTAAACCGTTTTCCGCCTGCGATTGATGATTTATTTTCCTGAATTATGCCATTTTTCATAGCAACGGGAATTACATCAGACTCCGTCTCGATCTCCCGGTCCAAATGAGAGATGGAATTTAGATCTGTGTTGACCAGACCATTCATACGTAGCTGCTTTAACATTCTGCGATCTATCTCCTCATCAGACATATCCCCGTCCTTGTCCACCACAGGATCACCAATGTTATAATAGAAGATACCGGCAGGAACCACCTGCTTTTCTGGCCTGTGCCTCTCTTCCATCTCAAGTGCCGCATCCATATATACCACAAGCTGAAGCTGCAAGCCATAAAACAGAGACGATAAATCAAAAGCCGTACTTCCTGACTTATAGTCAATGATTTTTACATAAACAGCATCTTCATCTTCACACAAATCCAAGCGGTCAATTCTGCCACGTAAATGTATCGCCTCTTCACCCGACAAAGGAATCCGCATAGCTTTTAAATGATCGGAAGCAGAAAAGGATACCTCAAATCCAACGGGTACGAAATCTCCTTTTTTTAACTGCTCTGTAAGTGCCCACATAGTCCGGTCTGTAATACGTTCTACCTTACCAGCTAGGTAGGCATTTCTTGCGGAACTTTGTAAAATCGTATTTCCATATTCTCCAGTGACTAGGGCTACGCATTCATGGACAAGTGCTTTTCTCTCCTGATCGGATAAGGTTTTAAAATCCTTTCCATCTTCTCTGATCCTTTGAAAACACATATCAATGGAATCATGAAACAGATTACCAATATCCATTGCCGCCAGCTCATACTCCTGCCGCTCCATTAACTCCAGACCATAATTTAAGAAATGAGCGTAGGCACAAGAAGCATACTGTTCCATACGGGTCACACTTCCGCTTATGACAGAACCATATAAGGCTCTTGCTGCCACCTTTCCAATTCCCTTTTCCTCGTAGGTGTAAAAGGCTGCATCCAAAAGCTTTTTCCCTTCCTCGCTATAACGGTCCGATAAAAGGAATGCTTTAAAAAGACCTAAAAACCGGTTGTCCTCACCTGTCATTCGGTATTCCCGCAAACCATGAAGCAGAGAATCCTTTGCCTCTCTCATAGACAGAGGGGTCTGGTCTTTGGTTGGAATCCATTCTTTTAAATTAGGAAATAGCTTTTTTAGTTCCCCAATCAGTGTTGAGGAACGCAGACTCTTTCCCGATCCATCCATAGCAGAATAAGACAGGATAAGCTCCTGCTCTGGTTTCGTCAACGCTAAATAGAGGTAAAATCTCTGTCGAAATCCCTCTTCCTTGCTTGTTGGTGCAAGTTCAATGGCCTGGGTTCCTAAAAACTCCCTTTCCCGATCAGTAAACAAGCTGCTCTTTTCCTTTTTCACTGGGACAATCCCATCATTGACTCCTATAAAAAAGAGAATCTTTACATGGTCTAACCGGGTTCTGGTAATATCTCCTACCACCACTCGGTCCAAAGAAGCAGGGATAAGACCTACCTTTATCTCTGAAAAACCAGCATCAAGGATCTCCCCATATTCTTTTTTACTAACGTGCTCCTCACCTAATAAACCTGCCAAGCGGTCAAACAAATCCATAACCAGACCATATACCTGGCTGTATTCCTTGGCAAGAATCAATTCTCCCATATCCTTAAATTTAGTTTCGTAGGCAAGGAGCTTTTCTTCAATTCCAAGCTCCATTAGAAGCTCTGTGACAGCCGCAGTCATGGTTCTAACCGTAGAATCCTCCTTACGAAACGCTTCCCGGAGGCCACTTAAGGGGGCTATGATCTGTTCTCTAAATTCATTTAATTCCTCCAGATTCAGCTCCTTGGCTCCCCGGTACCATCCCTCCCAGATACTATTCCACCTTTTATATCCCCGGATGCCCATGGCAATCACGTAGTTTTCCAGACGGTCTGACTTTTCCTTGTCCTCTTCCTTCATAATAAGGGCCGTTCTCAAATAACGAAACATGGACTCGTAGGTGAAATCTTTTTGAATAATCTCAATGGCTGCCCGGATTAGCTCCACCATAGGGTTTTTTAATATACTTTTCTTATCATCTAGGAAAAATGGAATGTTATTTAGCTGAAACTGATGAATGATCTCATTGGCATAACTTCCTAAGTCCCCGGTAATCACTGCCATATCCCGGTAACGAAGGCCTTTCTTTCGTATTGCCTCCTCCATGGAATGAATCAGATAGGAGATCTCTTCGGAAGGATTTAAGGCTTTTATCAAACGGAGGGCTCCAGTGTTTTCAGAGATATTTCCTTTATAGCGGTATATATTCTGCTCAAGAAAATCCAGGGAATTATCCTTCGTATCCCCTGCCTCTTTGTAGCGAATGGCGGGGTGCTCCATTAAAAGAACATCTTTATCACGGATGGCATTTGCTTCCTTCGCCAAATCATTTAACTTCCATATCATCTGGCGGCTCATGTAAAACAGTTCTTGAACTCCTGCCTTTTTACTCATATTTTCTAAGGGATCAATGGTAACCGTTACGATCACTTTTTTACAATATTTGAGAAAAAGGCCAAGAATCCGGTACTGAACAGGAGTAAAGCCAGTGTAACCATCTAAAGTAATAACGCTGTCTTTTATAAGTTCTGACTGGGGCAAAATCCGGCAAAATACATCAAGAATTTCCTCTGTAGTAATATACTTATCTTTGATATAATCTTTAAATCCCTGATACATTACGGAGATATCATAAAGCTTTTGCTTTAACATAGGACTCATGTTTTCTGGCAGCTCTTCGTTAAGCATGTCCGGTGTGATTCCATACTGATAAAGCTCGGATAACATGGACTTTAACTGGGAGATAAAACCGTTCTTCGATAGATGTTCCTTATAAAGCACCAGCTCCTTTTTCTTTTCCGAAGCTACCTTTCTTAAGACCATGGACTTTCCCATATCATCAAGAACCTGAGGATTTTCTATGGCCAGCTCCTCAAAAATCCGGTACGCCAGACGGTTGAAGCTGACAATATCTATATTCATAACACCATGACGAGGATGAAGCGTAACAATCTCCTTTTGCGTCTGCATGGTGAACTGTTCTGGTACAATGGCAATATATCTGGTATCCGCATCTTCCATTGACATCCGGATAAGTTCTGTATAAAGACGGTAGGTCTTTCCAGACCCTGACCCGCCTAAAATAAACTGAAGGGACATAACCTTTTGTCTCCTTTTTCTAATAATTCCTGCTAAAATAAAACGCATGTTCGTTTATCATCTTAACATAGTTTTCCCCTTACAACAATCAAATCTTAGGCATGAAACCCAAATCAAAATAATACACTATAACAAAACTGTACGGAGGGCTTTTTATATGAGCTCAAAAACAAAAATTGTTGTTTTACGAATGAAAGAAATCATTTACACTGCAATCTTCGTCGGACTTGGAATATTACTTATCACTTTGTTTTTAGTCATGTTCCGCCCGAAAAAGGATTCGGTTCCAACGTCTGGCGACGCCGTGCATTATGTATCAGGGGTATACGCCTCTGCCATAACACTCAATAACCAGAATGTTAATGTTCAGGTCACCGTAGATTCCGGAAAGATCACCTCTGTGAACCTGGTTTCCTTAAGCGAAGCTGTCACAACGATGTATCCACTGATGCAGCCTGCCATGGATAACTTATCGGAGCAGATCGTGAAAAACCAGTCTACGAAAAACATCTCCTATCCAACGGAGTCCCGCTATACCTCTGGTGTTCTTTTAAAGGCTGTGGATCAGGCGCTTCTTAAGGCTGTAAAAGAAGATTAAGCAGGGATTGTATTTTTTCATTTATAACAGTATAATGAAAAAACGAGTTACATACTTACATAATCGAGGAAAAAAACATGAATCAAACTACAAAAGCACAAGATGCATTGGGGCATAACGGGATTACAGAGGGAGTGATATGGAAGCAGCTTCTTCTGTTTTTCTTTCCTATTTTATTTGGGACTTTTTTTCAACAGCTCTACAATACCATTGATGCCGTCATTGTCGGCAGATTTGTGGGAAAAGAAGCACTTGCTGCAGTAGGAGGTCCTACGGGAACCTTGATCAATTTGCTGATCGGATTCTTCATAGGGCTTTCTTCTGGTGCAACGGTTATCATCTCTCAGCATTACGGAGCCAATCAAAAGGATAAAGTAAGCCAGGCAGTCCATACTGCCATCACCTTTTCCATCGTATCAGGGGTCATTTTTACCATTATCGGCATTCTTTTTGCCCCGATTGCTCTAAAGGCCATGGGAACTCCAGTTGAGATTCTTCATTATGCAGTGGCTTTTATGAGAGTGTATTTTATAGGGATAACCGCCAATTTATTCTACAATATGGGAGCCGGAATCCTCCGGGCCGTTGGAGATTCCAAGCGGCCTCTTTATTTTCTCATTATTAGTTGTTTTACCAATATCATTTTGGACATCTTGTTTGTGGTATATCTGCCTTTTGGAGTACAAGGAGCAGCCTTCGCAACGGTTTTATCCCAGATTTTAAGTGCCATCCTGGTGGTGTTGGTCCTCATGAAGACAAAGGAATCCTACCGCCTGATTCCTCGTAACTTAAAGATCGATTCCGGTATGTTAAAACGAATCATACGCATTGGCTTTCCAGCAGGACTCCAATCCGTTATGTACTCTTTTTCAAATATCATCATTCAGTCAAGCATCAATACCCTTGGCACCAATACTATCGCTGCCTGGACTGCATATGGAAAGATTGACAGCGTATTCTTTACCATCGTCAGCGCCTTTGGAATTGCAATCACTACCTTTGTAGGGCAAAACTACGGAGCCGGAAAAAAGGACAGGGTGTACAAAGGAATGAAAGTCTGCATGGCTATGTGTTTGACTTCCTCTTTAATCCTTAGTTTTCTGTTCTATGCCTTTGGAAACCATATATTTCTTCTTTTTACCACAGACCTCAGCGTGATTTCAATTGGTACGAATATTCTCCGCTATCTGGCTCCAGTCTATATTACTTATGTCTCCATAGAAATCTACTCTGGGTCTCTTAGAGGGACTGGGGACTGCTGGATCCCTATGCTTCTTACCTGTATGGGAGTCTGTCTGCTCCGCGTTGTTTGGATCTGGACCGTAGTTCCAAAACACCGTACCATTGAAACTGTAATTTTTAGTTACCCTATGACCTGGGTTACAACTTCCGTGCTTTTTCTTATTTATTTCTTCTTTTTTAGCAGGCTAAAATGCTTAAACCTCCCTTTCCGTATAAAAAAATAATTCCTTCTGCCAGGCTCCTATTCTATAGGAGCCCGGTAAAAGGAACCGTAAAACTGTTCCGTCCGAATGAGATTTACAATGACACGATCATCAACCTCATGAATTAAAGATATGATATCTTCTACCTCGTAAGAGGACACCACCGTATGGAGAAGATACATTTTCTTCTTACTATAACCACCTACCGCATCCACGCATGAAATCCCATGATGAAACGTATCCACATACCGTTTTGCAAGCTCAGGCCCCTTTACGGTTGTAATCTGTAACGTGACTCGTTCATACCGGTGATGAAAGGTTGATACTATTTTTGTTGCCACAAACTGAAACAAGATGGAGTATCCAGCGTATTTCCAGCCAAAGATTGCACCAAATATACAAAGAAGAATTACATTGCCAATAAAGACTTGGGTCCAGATGGAATTTCCTGTCTTATTGGATATATAAAGTGCTATAAAATCCGTTCCCCCTGTGGAAGCATTCCCCCGTAGAGCCAGAACAATTGCAAAGCCATAAAGAACTCCTCCGTAAACCACATTTAGTACTTCATCATCGAATAAGGGAGCAAAATGAAATATTCTTAAAAAAATACTGGCTAAAAAAACCTGTATCAAGGAAAACAAAGTAAATCGTTTGCTAATGCTTCTGCTGCACGCCCAAGCAACAGGTATATTTAATACGATCATGCCAAGGGAAGTGGATATATTAATGCCAAATAAGGAAGTAATTCGATCAATCAAAATGGCGATTCCCGTAAATCCCCCAGATAATAACCCTGCTGGCTGAATGAATGCCTGAATCACATAGGTCTGTAAAAGCGCAGATACAACAACAGCCAGTGTTGTCATCACATTTCTTACCCGCTTGTCTTTCCTTAGTTTCCGAAACATAATAATCCTCCTTATCTTTAAATGCTATTATATGTAAGTTCTCAATCTATATCAATCTTTTTATAACAAAAAAGAGGATTGCCTTTCCCCCACAGAAGGCAATCCTCCGTCACGATCCAAAACCGTCACGCCATATCGTTTTTGCTGTCCGGCATCCCCATGCCGATATCAAGCACACAAGACACCCCTTTGTGCTTATTACATACACGATAATACCATAGATTGCCAATAAAGTCAATATTCTTTGTCTATTTTAACGAAAAATCACGTGTGAAAAACCGATTTCCCATATATTTTTTCACAAACTCGAAATATCATCTTTTTCTACTTTCCATATTTCATAAAACATATTTTTTAGAAAATTGCACATACTTTCCTTATTGCCAATTCCCGGCCATTTTATAAGCAAGGAGATAACTACCATGGAATTTTCTACCAGCATTTCCGACAATATGAATTATCTAAACAACAAGCTTGATGTGGATGCGAACTTTGACATCGTTCACCGCACCTTTTATGTGGGTGGCAAGCTTTCCTGCCTCTACTGTATCGAAGGTTTCACCAAAAACGATGTATGGCAAAAGCTTATGGAGGATTTCTCTGGCTTAACTCAACAGGATATGTACATTGATGTCCAAGAATTTTCTGAAAAACACTTTCCTTACACTCAGGTAAGCCTTGTCAAAGATGAATTTACCATGATAAAGAACTTACTCTCCGGATTATCCTGCCTATTTATCGATGGATATGATAAGTGTCTGGTAGTAGACAGCCGAAATTATCCAACCAGAGGCGTGTCAGAACCAGAAAAAGATAAGGTCTTACGTGGATCCAGAGATGGATTTGTGGAAACCCTTACCTTTAATACAGCCCTTATCCGCAGGAGAATCAGGGACCCAAAGCTGACCATAGAAATTACAAATGCCGGAGAAAGCTCCCACACAGATATAGCAATCTGCTATTTTAAAGGTAGAGTGGACGAAAATCTTTTGGAAAAAATCAAACAACGGATCAAAACGGTAAAGGTAGATGCGCTTACCATGAACCAGGAGAGCCTTGCAGAATGTATTTACCCCCATAAATGGTTCAATCCATTTCCTAAATTTAAGTATTCAGAACGCCCTGACACAACAGCCGCTTCTCTTTTGGAAGGCAACATCGTTATCATGGTTGACAATTCACCTTCTGCCATGATTCTTCCTTCCTCTGTGTTTGATATCATTGAAGAAGCAGACGATTATTACTTTCCTCCCGTTACAGGAACTTATCTCCGTTTATCCCGGTTCCTGATTTCCGTCCTGACTCTATTTCTGACTCCTACGTGGCTTCTTTTTATGCAAAACTCTGATATGATCCCGTCCTGGCTTCAATTTATTAAGCTATCGGAAGTTCCTCAGGTCCCCCTTCTCTTTCAGCTTTTGATCTTTGAGTTCGCGATTGACGGATTAAGACTGGCCGCAGTCAATACCCCCAGTATGCTCACCACACCTCTCAGTGTGATTGCCGGTATTGTACTTGGAGAGTACTCCGTAAAATCCGGCTGGTTCAACAGTGAAACCATGCTTTATATGTCCTTTGTCACCGTTGCAAACTATACCCAATCAAGCTTTGAACTTGGTTATGCATTTAAGTTCATGCGAATGATCATGCTTATAACTACAGCTATGTTCAATGTATGGGGATTTGTTGGAGGCGTACTCCTTACCATTTGCGCCGTTGTCTTTAATAAGACCATCGCTGGAAAAAGCTATATCTATCCTCTGATTCCTTTCCACATATCAGAATTGAAGAAACGTCTATTCCGCGGGCGTCTTCCTCACAAGGTAAAGTAAAAAATCTTTTCTTAAAACAAAAAAACAGGCGGGGCTGCTTTCGCACACTCCGCCTGATATGATTCTTACTGATCGATGCTGTAGTTAGGTGCCTCTTTTGTGATATGGATATCATGAGGATGGCTTTCCTTTAAGGAAGCGGCTGAAATCTTTACAAATTTACCGTTTTCCTGAAGATCCTTAACGCCTTGTGCTCCACAATATCCCATACCGGAACGAAGTCCGCCTAACATCTGGAATACGGTATCCTCTACCATTCCCTTATAAGCCACACGGCCTTCTACGCCTTCTGGTACCAGTTTCTTGGCATCAGACTGGAAATAACGGTCCTTGCTACCATTCTCCATGGCTGCAATGGATCCCATTCCACGGTATACCTTGTATTTTCTTCCCTGATATAATTCAAAGGAACCAGGGCTTTCATCACAACCAGCAAACAGGCTGCCCATCATGCAGACACTACCGCCTGCTGCAACTGCCTTTACCAGGTCACCAGAGTACTTAATACCACCATCAGCAATAATTGGTACACCATACTCTTTTGCTACAGCGTAGCAGTCCATAACGGCGGTTACCTGTGGTACACCGATACCAGCCACGACACGTGTGGTACAGATAGAACCAGGTCCAATTCCTACCTTTACAGCATCTGCGCCAGCTTCAATAAGATCTCTGGTAGCATCTCCAGTTGCAACGTTACCTGCAACGACCTGAAGGTCTGGGTACGCTTCCTTTATCATCTTCACACAGCGGATTACATTCTCAGAATGTCCGTGAGCGGAGTCAAGAACTATAACATCTACCTTAGCATGAACCAGAGCAGCAACTCGCTCCAAAACATTGGCAGTAATTCCAACGCCTGCGCCACATAAAAGTCTTCCCTGCTCGTCTTTTGCGGATAATGGATACTTAATCTGCTTTTCAATATCTTTAATGGTAATGAGTCCTTTTAAATTAAAGTCATCATCAACGATTGGAAGCTTTTCCACTCTTGCTTTTGCAAGAATTTTCTTTGCTTCCATAAGAGTAATGCCTTCTTTGGCTGTAACCAGATTCTCAGAAGTCATGCACTCTTTGATCTTTCTGCTAAAATCCTCTACGAATTTTAAATCACGGTTTGTAATGATGCCAACTAATTTTTTTCCTTCTGTAACTGGCACACCAGAAATACGGAATTTGCCCATAAGCTCGTCCGCATCTTTTAATGTATGTTCTGGGGAAAGAAAAAATGGGTCCGTTATGACGCCGTTTTCTGATCTCTTTACCTTATCAACCTCATCCGCCTGCTGTTCAATGGTCATGTTTTTATGGATGATGCCGATACCCCCCTGTCTTGCCATGGCAATTGCCATGCGGTGCTCGGTAACCGTATCCATACCTGCACTCATAAGCGGAATATTCAGCTTTATGGTTTTTGTAAGGTTTGTCGTTAAATCAACCTGATTTGGTATTACCTGAGAATATGCTGGAACTAACAGCACATCATCAAATGTAATGCCTTCGCCAATTATTGTACCCATTAATTTGTTCTCTCCTTCTTTCGATTTTAGAAACACAACGCTATCACGCGATTTGTTTATTTAGTTACATAGTTTAACAAATTTTACATTGGTTGTCAACGGACATTTTATTGTAATTTTCCGTCTCGGGTGGACAAAAAAATGGACATATTTTAAAAAGGAAAAAAGAACAGGGACAGTAAAAACTGTCCCTGCCTTTTTTCCTTTATATCTGAGAAACCACCTTACGGGGAGCTGTCATCTTAATACAGCGAAGCAGCTTGTCGTTAGGTTCAAAAATAACTTTCGTTCTTTCAGAACCGGACTGACTGATCATTGTATAAGTTTTAGCATTTGGAGTCTTGGAAGAAAAATCAAGTACCTTCATTTCCTTTGTTTCATGGTCCCTGGCTTCTATGGAGCCAGTTGGAGCGATGATCTGTATCTCTTCCATGGTAGCCTCCCAGGCTTTCTTTCTCTTGCTTTTACCGTAAATACGGTCAATGGATAACGAGCTCGTCACAAAAAGGTACTCAAATTCCACCTCACTGTTTCTAAATACCAGATACGTGGCTCCTCCCACAGCAAAGAGAATAATCACTCCGAAAATCCCAAAAGCCGGAGAGATGGAAAGTAATAATGCAATCACGCATAATATTCCCATAAAAATCTTAAGCACCATGGTATAGGCCGGAGTTTTTCGCTTCACAAGCCATTCTGCATACATTTCATTCATAATGATACGGATCCTTTCTTCCCTGCCCATCATACCAGGGCATGAAGACTTACCTTTTCGGTGTTTCTTCTGTAGGATGATGTATTACATCATATCCATTCCGCCTGGTGCAGGCATTGCAGGTGTTTTATCTTTCATATTAGCAACTACAGACTCAGTTGTCAATAAGGTAGATGCTACACTGGTTGCATTCTGAAGGGCACTTCTGGTAACCTTAGTAGGATCTAAAATACCTGCTTCTACCATGTCTACATACTCTTCTTTATAAGCATCAAAGCCAATACCGACTTTCGCTTCTTTCACCTTATTAATGATAACGCTTCCTTCTAGACCTGCATTCGCTGCAATGTGGTATAGAGGTGATTCTAATGCCTTTAAGATGATCTTTCCGCCGGTCTTCTCATCGCCTTCTAATTCACTTACCACGTTTTCGATCTCAGTGATTGCATGAATGTATGCAGAACCACCACCTGCGATAACGCCTTCTTCTACGGCTGCTCTAGCTGCAGATAAAGCATCTTCCATACGAAGCTTTGCTTCCTTCATCTCAGTCTCAGTTGCAGCACCTACACGGATTACTGCTACGCCACCGGATAATTTAGCAAGTCTTTCCTGTAATTTCTCGCGGTCAAAGTCAGAAGTGGTTTCTTCAATCTGTCCTTTGATCTGGCCGATTCTTGCAGAAATAGTTTCTTTATCTCCACAGCCATCAACGATAACGGTGTTCTCTTTCAGGATCTTAACGGATTTAGCACGTCCTAATAAATCAAGTGTTGCAGTCTTAAGATCATATCCTAATTCGTCAGAGATTACAGTTCCGCCTGTTAATACAGCGATATCCTGAAGCATCTCTTTTCTTCTATCACCATAGCCTGGTGCTTTCACACCTACTACATTGAAGGTTCCTCTTAATTTGTTCACGATAAGAGTAGTAAGAGCCTCTCCTTCGATATCTTCTGCGATGATTAAAAGTCTTGCTCCAGACTGTACCACCTGCTCTAATAAAGGAAGAATCTCCTGAATGCTAGAAATCTTCTTATCTGTAATAAGGATATATGGATCGTCTAAATTAGCTTCCATCTTCTCCATGTCATTGCACATATAAGCAGAGATATAACCTCTGTCAAACTGCATACCTTCTACCAGGTCAAGCTCTGTCATCATGGTTTTGGATTCTTCAATGGTAATAACACCGTTGTTGGATACCTTCTCCATAGCGTCAGCTACCATCTCACCTACGATATCATCTGCTGCAGAAATAGCTGCAACTCTTGCGATGGATGCTTTTCCTTTGATTGGCTCGCTCATGTTTTTGATGGCTTCTACTGCTGCTTCTGTTGCTTTTTTCATACCTTTTCTAAGTACGATAGGATTAGCACCTGCTGCCAGGTTCTTCATTCCTTCATTGATCATTGCCTGAGCAAGAACGGTAGCAGTTGTGGTTCCATCACCAGCTACATCGTTAGTCTTTGTAGCAACTTCTTTTACTAACTGTGCGCCCATGTTTTCAAAGGCATCTTCTAATTCGATTTCTTTTGCAATTGTTACACCATCGTTTGTAATAAGTGGTGCTCCAAATGATTTATCAAGTACAACATTTCTTCCTTTTGGTCCTAATGTTACACGAACGGTATCTGCTAACTGATTCACACCTGATTCAAGTGCTTTTCTTGCATCTACACCATATTTAATCTGCTTTGCCATGATTCATTCCTCCAGTTTTCTTCTAAAATGATAGAAAGTCCTAAGGGCTTTCTGCTAGATTGACGGTAAATAACCATCACATTATTTATTCGATCACTGCTAAAATATCGCTCTGCTTAACGATTACGAGTTTCTCGTCATCTTCGCCAGTCTCGATTTCTGTTCCTGAATATTTGGAGAAGATTACCTTATCGCCTAATTTAACCTGCATGGTAACTTCCTTGCCTTCTACCAAACCGCCAGGTCCTACTGCGATGACTTCCGCCTGCTGGGGTTTTTCTTTTGCCTGACCCGGCAGAACAATACCGGACTTTGTTGTCTCCTCTGCAACCAATGGTTTTAACACAACTTTGTCAAATAATGGTACTAATTTCATTGCAATTCCTCCTCATAGCTTTCTTCTTATTTTCTTTCTTTTGGCTTCCCGAAAGAAGTTTTTTTATTATTCACATTATAAGTTATATCACTCATTATTAGCACTGTCAATAGTTGAGTGCTAACTTTATATTTTTTTTACATTTTTGCCATTTTGAACCCTTTTTTTCGCTTTACCTACATAGTTTATAGAAATTTTCTTATTATATACCTTTCTTTTTTCCAATAGAAGTATTACAATAACAGAGAGAATGAAAGGAGTGTTATTTTATGGCAAAAAAAGGTTATGGTTTTGGGAAATTTGTGGCATTTGCTACAATCGCCGGGGCAGTTGCTGCAGGCATCTCTTATTTTACGAAATACAAATCTTTTCACAAAGAGTTGGAAGAAAATTTTCATGACTTTGAAGATGATGGCAATGACGATATTTCCAAAATTGATAGTACGATGAACCGTAACTATGTCTCCTTAAATGCAAACAAGGACGAGCTTAAGATTGCGGCTTCCGACATGGCAGACGCTGCAAAAGATGCAGCCGTTGCAGCCAAGAATTTGGTTAAGGACGCAGCTAATATCGTAACCGATACGGCGAAGGAAGCGGCCTCTGCCGTGGCATTTACTGCAAAGGACATGTTTGACTCTACATTAGAAAAAGAAGAAACTACAGAAGATACAGAGGATATCACAGAAGACGGCGGGCTAGATTATACCGCAGCTCAATCACTGCCAGTGGAAGAAGTAGCCATGACAGAACCAGAACTTGTGACAGACTCTATAAAAGAAGCATCTGACGACGATACAACTACCATCGAAGAAGATGACATTGAATAATTTAAAGAATTAACAGGATAAGGAGCTTTTCCCTAAGATGTAAGATCTGTGGGAACAGCTCCTTATTTTCTTTCCAAAAATAATTTGTTACGTTCGTGTGTGTTGGAAAGCAGTTTCTTCTATAATAATCTGTTATTTTTGCATAATGTGAATGGCAAAGCCACCAAACTCACCATCTAAATATACGTTTTTTAATTTCCCTTCTTCTGTGTAAGCGGCAGTATCCATGTTAAAAGAGAAACCTTTCTCTTTCAGTTCTTCTGTGGCAGCGGCCAGATCAGGAGTCCTCATAGCGATATGCCCATTGGAACCAAGGAACGGTGCTTTCATACATTCAAAGTATGGACCGGCAAATTCGGATTTCTGTCCATGGCGTGGTTCTATATTAAACATCAGGGCTAAAAGCTGTGCAAGCTTCTCTGCCTCTTCTGCGTTTGGCGTATTGATACCAACATGCTCTAATTCAAACTTGGTTTTCACAATGATACCTCTTTCTATATTTATGTTATTATGGTTCCTTCTTTGTTTCTACATCGGGAACATCAGGAGTGAACCAGCGGTCAAAGCAATCAAACGTATAAAGTATTGGGGAATCGTAAATTTCCAAAATTCCGAAATCTTATAATTTCCGACGCCCATAACCATTGCAGGCATTCCATCGATAGGAAGGAAATGTCCACACCAGCCGGATATTACGATGGCACATGCGGCAGCTGTAGGATCAAGTCCAAGACTGGTACATGTTGCAATGGCAAGAGGGGTGAATACATAAACCGTTCCAATGGTTGATCCCGTCATTGTTGCCAGCACGCTTGTAAGAATACAGAACGCAAGGATCATAAGGAAAGGATTGATATTACTTCCAAGCATACCTGCTACGGTGGAACCAACAAGATTGGTTAATCCAGTGCTTCCAAGTGCATCAGCAATGCCGATAACGCCGGCTGACATCAGTATAATAGGTGCACAAATTGCATCACGTATTTCTTTAAAATCCATAACTCCGATGACAAGAATTACTGCAACAGACAGAC
Organism: uncultured Eubacteriales bacterium; assembly: GCA_963528005.1. Taxonomy (GTDB): domain Bacteria; phylum Bacillota; class Clostridia; order Lachnospirales; family Lachnospiraceae; genus Lacrimispora. Next base: position 117,528 of record CAURSM010000014.1, on the reverse strand, counting down.
CAGGAATTGCATACCCTGCATCACCAATAAAGCTCTGGAGTATCATTCCTATTACTGCTGCTACGAAAGCAACGTATGTTACCTGCTCTTTCCACTTAGGCAGGGTACTAACCGTTTCTCCCTGAGCTTTTGCTGCCTCTGTTGCCTTAGCAATGGGATGATCTGGAAGAAACTTATACTGGATCACACAGTTAAGTAGAAAACCAAGAGACAGTATTAAGTTAATAATTGCAAACTTAACCACGGATACCTGGGCAAGGACACCTGCACTATTCAGTACCGCTATTACGATTCCATACTGCAATGCAGTGTTAAATGGCAGTAATGGGTGGTTTGCTGCAAATCCGGCAGTCATAATGACTTTTGATGGAGGCAGTTGTTTGTTTTCTGGTAACGTTGAAAGTAAACCTATGGTCAAAACGTAATATGCAGTGGAACCAGTTCCGAATAAGCTGCAGCCAATCATAACAATTAATATGATTAACAAAAATGCTTTAAATTTTCCTTTATTTGCTATGTTAAACATGGAACGCTTAAAGGCAGTAATAAAGCTGGTCTTTTGAAGTGCTGCTATAATTGCCATAAATTCAGCGAGCATAATAATTGTAGAATTTGAAAATCCAGCAAATGCGCCCTTAATATCAGTGATTCCAAAAATGACAAGCAATAGACATGCTAGGATTGGAGGCGCGCCGAATGGCAATTTGTCTGTCATAATCAGTATAATCATGAATACAGTGATCGCTAAAGCTATAATCATTTGAGGTGTCATATTATTTTCCCTCTAGCCTTTCTTGATGTCATCATGCACGGTTAACTCTATGTCATGTACATTTATGACACATTTCATTATATTTTTGTGTATCACTTTAAGGTGTAAATGACAATAAATATCAGTGGCTCTTAGCTGCTGTGGGATTGTACAGACCAACCTGCTCACGTTTATCCCCAAGTACATCTTTCTCACTGAACTTTATATACTTTACTCCTTTGCGAGTACGTGCAGCATATGCAAGATGTAACATTCCATCTTTGCTTTGCATGAGATAGGGATATTCATACTGCTTATTGTTTGTCTTATTTTCATCCCCCATATATCCTTCTCCCCGCTCCATCCAGCGTATCACAGGGAAGGTCTGGCCTCCATCTTCTGATAGGGCTACTGCCACAGGGCAACGCAGTCCTGGCCAGGAAGCTTTCCCAGGCTCTGGAGATGGGGTACAGGTTGGGTTGTATGCAATGGCAATACGTCCGCTTTGAAGCTTTATGGCACTTATGCTGGAGTTATTGTTTGGCAAAGGTGTTGGTACCGGCTCACTCCAGGTCTCTCCCCAGTCAAAGGATTCACTTCGATGAATGCGGTAAGCTTCCCGATTTCGCATAAAAGCCACTAAGTGTCCTGAATCAAGCTCAACAACATTGGCATGAACATGCCCGTTGCTCTTCGGCATCATTACCGTCTTCCAGGTTTCACCCTGATCATGGGAGATACGAAAAGCAGTTGGATCACCAGACAGACCTTCTAAAGAATCCGTACAAATCCAGTTTGAGAAGATCCAGGTACCGTTTGAAAGAATCTGAATCGGCTGGCGGCAAAAGGTGCCTTCCTCTGGTAAATATGTTTCATATGGTCCCCAGGTTTCCCCCCCATCACTGCTTTTCTGGCAACGGACGACTGCAGTATACTGCATGTTATCTTTCCCCTCCTGACGATCAAGCTGAGCCGTGTACATTGCCCATACCTTTTGATCAGGACCATAAAATAGAGAGGGATTTTGCTCACTACGCGTTGGATCGTTGGAAATATCTTCTGGAGGCAGCCATCTTGTGCTTCCTTCTGGAAGTATGGAGCAGATAATATGAACATCAGCGCTGCCTTCATAGCTTCCAGCAAACCAACAGCAAAGAAGATCGCCATTTGGAAGTTCCAGCAATGCCGGGGCGTGGGCAGTGGGATAGCCACCATCCGGCAACAATGCTTCATATACTTTCATTTCTTCATTCTCGTAGATTGTTCCATCCCAAGTGAGACCTGGGAGTTTTGGATATTGCATACGTTTCCTCCTTATTACTAGTAAATATAAAATGATTCGCGATTACAAAGTTTAATGCCAGATAAGATATCAAGTAGTTGTAATCACCCTCCCCTCTTCTTCTACAGCCAGACAGATCCCTGATTGAGAAGAACTGTTTTAATCTTGTTCACATTATGACATATCAGTTGGTAATTTACATCAAAATAAATTTCAAATATGTTGCATTTTAGAACAACATTGATGGAAATAGTGTTTAAAATTGAAATATATTTATAATAACCACATAATTTCTTTTTAAAAATTTTATATTTTTATCTGATACGCACAAAAAAAAACGGAAAGCAGACCATGATCTGTTTCCGTTTTATGATTTCTTGTGTCAATCTTAAAACTATGTATCGCAAGTGATACGAAAGAATAGAGTTACATTCTACTTGTTTTTTAGCTGAAAACGTCTTATAAGCTTCATGACTTCCATGATTGGAATGATAGAAACAGCAATTAGAATTGCTACAAAATATTCCGTTAGTGAAATGTGCTCAAACTCGAACGCTCTACTTAAAAATGGTACATAGATGACTGCTGTCGTCAGCACAAAAGACGCCAGAAGCGATCCAAATAAAAACTTGTTTTTCGTCTTTAACCGAAAGATTGACTCATGTCTGGAACGCATATTAAAGGAGTGGAACATCTCAAGAAGAGACAGGGATAAGAATGCCATGGTCATACCGTCAGCACTTTCTGCTATTTCCCATAATCCGCTTTCCATGTAATGCCCTACAAAATATGCCAATAGAGTAAGAGATCCGATCACGGCACCCTGGAACAAGGTTTCACCAGCAACCCCATCTGCGAATATCCCATCGCCAGCGTTTCTTGGATTGCGTTTCATAATATCGGCTTCCTGTTCCTCCATGCCAATTCCTATGGCTGGGAAACAGTCTGTAATTAAGTTAATCCATAAAAGGTGGACTGGTTTTAATATGGTAAAGCCAAGTAAGCTGGCAATGAAGACAGCAATAACTTCTGCAAGGTTAGATGATAGGAGGAATTGTATGGCTTTTCTAATATTGTCATAGATACGTCTTCCTTCTGCAACCGCACTTACAATGGTTGCAAAATTATCATCTGCCAGAACCATATCTGCAACATCCTTGGTAACATCGGTTCCAGTAATTCCCATACCAACGCCAATATCCGCTTCTTTAATGGATGGAGCATCATTAACGCCGTCTCCAGTCATGGCGGTTACCTTAGATAATTTCTTCCACGTTTTTACAATGCGCACCTTATGCTCTGGCTGTACTCTGGCATACACAGAATAATTCTGTATGCTTTTTTCAAGTTCTTCCTCAGATAATTTGTTTAACTCTGCTCCGGTTATTGCCATGCTTTCATCTTCAAGGATACCAAGCTCTTTCGCAATGGCAACTGCTGTATCCTTGTGATCTCCAGTAATCATGATTGCACGGATTCCAGCTTCCTTACATTCAACAATTGCAGATTTCACTTCAGGTCTTACTGGGTCTATCATGCCTGATAAACCAAGGTATATTAAATCATGTTCTATTTCACCAGGTTCAATGGCAGAAGGCAATATGGACCATTCTTTCATGGAAGCGCATAAAACCCGAAGTGCTTTATCTGCCATTTGCTTATTGGATGCGATAATGGACCTACGGAGTTCCTCTGTCATTTCTACTATATTGCCATCCACGTAAGCCTTGCTGCATCTTTTTAATACCTCATCTGGAGCACCCTTAGTAAACTGAATGACAGTACCATCAGACTTTTTATGAAGCGTTGACATCATTTTTCTAACAGAATCAAAAGGTGCCTCGGCAACTCGAACATATTCCTTTGCAAGCTCTGGCTTTGACAAGCCATTTTTAAATGCATCATTCACAAGCGCACATTCTGTAGGTTCTCCAATTGCCTGTGATGTATCTAAATCAATCTCTGCATCAGAGCAAAGAGACATTGCAGTCATAAGAAGCTTCTCATCCGAACAGGAATGTTCCACAACGGTCATCTTATTCTGAGTCAAGGTTCCGGTTTTATCAGAACAGATAATCTGCGTACATCCAAGAGTTTCTACTGCAGTAAGCTTCCTTATAATTGCATGTTCTTTTGACATTTTTGTAACGCCAATGGAGAGAAGTATGGTAACAACGGCTGCGAGGCCTTCCGGAATAGCAGCTACTGCAAGAGAAACAGCAATCATAAACGTATCAATGAGAGCATCAAGGTGAATCTCACCACCAGCTATGAGTATTCTAGCAATATCAGTAGCAAACATAACGGCGCAAATAGCCAGAACCATAATGGATAATGCCTTTGACAGCTGATTGAGCTTTAACTGCAATGGAGTCTCTTCCTCTTTCGCCGTGTTAATTGCATCAGCAATACGCCCAATCTCTGTATCCATTCCTGTATAACATACAACGGCTTTTCCTCGGCCATAAACGATGGTAGAGCCGGTATAAACCATGTTTTTTCTATCACCCAGAGTAACTTCCTCCAAGCCTTTTCCTATGGTTTTTTCCGTTTTTGTTACAGATGTTGATTCTCCTGTCAGGGCAGCCTCTTCCACTTTTAAACTGGCACATTCAATTAATCTTGAATCTGCTGGTACTGCATCCCCTGCTTCTAAAAGAATAATATCTCCTGGAACAAGATCTTCGGAACGAACACTTTCAATTTTATCATTTCTTATGACATTTGAGGTGGCGGCTGCCATATCCTGAAGCGCTTCTATGGCGGCTTCTGCTTTTGATTCCTGATATACTCCAAGTGCTGCATTGATGGTAACAACAAGAAGAATAATGACAGTATCTATCATGCTTTCACCCACATAGAGTGAAGTAATTCCTGAAATAACTGCTGCAATGATAAGTACAACGTTCATAAAATTGATTAGTTCGTTAAAAAACTTTTGAATCAGGCTGGGTTTTACACCTTCTTTTAATTTATTAAAACCATATTTTAATTTTCGTTCCTCCACCTGCGCACTGGAAAGCCCCTGAGTCGATGTTTCAAGATTTTTAAGTACATCAGTTGACTCCATTAAATACTCTTTTTGCATTTTTCTTCTCCCGTGATTTTTATGCATAATGCGAAAATAGTCTGCCCTTTTCATTGCAAAAGAGCAGACATAGGTTTGAACAGATTCTTGATTATTTCATGCCCTTATCTGTATTTTCCTTAAGCACTTTTGAAAGAGCTTCAATTCCTTCCTCGCAAAGGTAGTTAAATGGTCTTCTGCAATCGCCTACTGGATAGCCTAACATAGCCACTGCTTTCTTAACAACCGTATTGGGATTGCCATATTTAAATACAGCTCTAAAACTTGCAATGGATTCCTGAACCACTTCAGCCTCTTCTAATTTACCCTCAATAAATAAGTTGTAAATGGATGATAATACTTCTGGATATACATTAGAGCACCCCGCAATCCCACCAAAGCCACCTTCTTTTAGGCATGGAAGAATCAGAGAATCATTACCGGAAAGTACATAGAAGTCTTTTTCAAGATCACGTGTTTCCGTAATATAAGCTTTCAGATTATCCCAATCACCGCTTGAATCCTTGGCTCCAACAATTAAATCTACGTCCTTTGCAAGTTTTGCAATGGTTTCAGGCAGCAGCTTGTTGCCAGTACGTGCAGGTATATTATAAAGTACGATTGGCGTATCAACATGCTTTGCTATTTCAACATAGTGATCGTATAATTCTTTCTGTGACGCAACTGCAAAACTTGGAGCGATAATTGATAAAACATCTGCGCCCAGCTCTTGTGCTTTCTTACTCATACGGATTGTATCTTTTGTAGAGATTAAACCGGAGCCAGCATACACAGGTACTCTTCCCTTCACCTGATCGATGGTAGCTTCCAGAACCTCAATCTTTTCGTTTTCGCTTAATATGTAGCCTTCCCCATTGGTTCCAAATGGGAAGATTCCATGTACTCCACCCCTAATAAGGCGTTCAACCTGATTGCGAAGCTCTGTAAGATTTACAGACTCATCTGCATTCATTGGGGTTAAAATTGGGGTAATGATACCTTTTAATTCTACTTTTTTCATTATAATTGTCCTCCTAGACTTATTTGATTATTTTTAGTGCAATTCTACACAAAATATCCTCGGTTCCAAATCCCCCAGACTTCGAGATAATCTGTTGGTTATACCCATTCCATATAAGCTTAGAAACAACTAACCCTGGTTCTATCTCACATACTGGTTCTATATGGGTACACCCAACTAGTTTCATATATCCCATCAGTGTATCTCCTCCTGTCATCAGGATGGTCAAGTCAATCTTCTCCTCTGCAAGAGCTTTTACAATATGTCCATGTGCCTGTGGGATTAATGTTCTTAGCTCATCAATATTCTTACTTTTGTCAGCCACAAAATTCACAATATTTTCTTCCGTGTCAAAAGAATCCACAATTACTTTTTTGTTGGTTCTACACATAGTTACAATTTCTTCTAAGAATTTCTTGCCTTCCAAAGTATTGTAATAATCAGTATCGTACTTCTGCTCCATAGTGAGTTTTTTTCTTATAAAGCTATCATTACGTTCTGCATATTCTAATTGGTTGAGTGTAATCTTATTTAGGCTTCCACAAGCCACATACAAACCATCCGTCTTTTCATAGGATGATACCTCTTTTGAATTGCATAGAACCTTTTCTGCCAATCGCTCTCCAAGCACTGCACAGCCTGCGATGAGTTTCAGCCCATTCATCTTGACTAATTCGTCTAATCTATAATCAATATCTCTCACGGATAGAGTGTCGCATACAATTATTTCTGACATGGAATTCTTCTCATCCGTAATGGGTTCTTCTGCACTTTTACAAATAACAGAAATGTCACTCTGGTCCTTTATAATATCTGGTATATAGGACTTAGTAACTGGATCAAATGGATCTTTTCCAAATACACTGTTCTCCAGTAATTCTCCAGATACATAGTGGACACCGCCCTTTGTAATTCTTCCTATTTCCGGATGCCCTGGGAGAAAATAAATCGGAACGCCTTTTACCGCATCAGCTACCGCCTGAAGTTCTGAACCAATGTTTCCACGTAAGGCGGAATCCGTTTTTTTAAATATAATTTCGATTCCTTTTTTGTGCGCCCAATCAGCAATGCTGTATACCGCCTCATAGGAATCCTTTGCTGACATTGGTCTGGACTCTGAATCCACCACAATAATTTCAGTGTCTGTTTTTACATCACTTTCCTTTAGCTTACCTTCTGTGAAAACCTGAGTACGTATCCCACGTTTGGCAAATTGTATGCCCGTGTCTAACGCCCCAGTAATATCATCTGCAATAATCAACATCTTACCCATACAATCCCCCTCCACTGCTTACTTATTTGATGCAAGGCGAATCGCATAGTCAATTGAATTAGCAAGGCTTAATTCGCTGGAGATTCCTTTTCCAGCTAAATCAAAACCTGTTCCATGGTCCACAGACACTCTTATAATTGGAATACCAAGTGTGATATTTACCCCTGATACTGCATCCCATTTTTTAAGCTCTTTATTATAATTGAAACCCTTAACCTTCAAGGGGATATGTCCCTGATCATGATACATTGCAACAACAATATCATACCAGCCACCTAAGGCTTTTGAAAAAATAGTATCAGCAGGTGTGGGGATTCCTTCGGGAATGCAGATACCTTCTGCTATCGCCTCATCAATTGCTGGTTGGATCTCTTCGATCTCCTCTGTACCAAACAGGCCATTTTCTCCACAATGGGGATTTAAACCTGCTACTCCGATTTTCGGATTTTCGATACCAATGGCTTTACAGCCCTCATTTGCAATTCTAATCACTTCTAACACTCTTGATTTTTTTACTCTATCACAGGCCTGACGAAGGGAAACGTGAGTGGATACATGCACCACCCTTAAATCTTCATGTGCCAGCATCATAGTATATCGATCGGTATGAGTGTATTCCGCATAGATTTCCGTATGTCCTGAGTAATGATGTCCAGCCATGTTGATTGCTTCTTTATTTAATGCATTGGTTACTGTTGCGTCAATGGATCCATTCATTGCCAGTTCAATTACTTTGACAACATATTGAAAAGCTGCTTCGCCGCACATCTTAGATATTTTTCCATAGATATGCTTTTCCATATCAACCAAACCCATGTCATAAACATCAATGGTTCCATATTCAAAGACTGCATCTTCCACTTTTTTAACCCCATGGATCTTTATTTCATTTTCCTTATTCAGTCTTTTTACGATTTCTTCCATACAACTGGCATCACCGATTATGATAGGACGACACGTTTCATATACATCTTTATCCAGCAATACCTTTACAGATAATTCAGATCCATTACCAGCCGGATCACCCATAGTGATTCCAATAATCGGTCTTTTCTTCATTGTCTCACCTTCCTTATTTAAGAACCTTTAAATAAATATTTCTTATATCTTCAAGGCTTAATTCCTTCCTATTATTAACAAGTAATCTCTGTTGTTTGCTTCCTGCTTCTACTAAAGTTTCTAAATCTTCCTTCTTAACACCAAATTCTTTTAGATCTGTAGGTATATTGGTGGTTTTTACAATATCAGCAATCTGATCAATGACATACTGTGCTTTCTCAGATCTTGTTTTCACTGGGAGACCATGGAATACAGCATCATATAACTCTGCAAGTCTGTCTTCACATGCATCTTTGTTAAATTCCATAACATGTGCAAATAAAATTGCATTGGATACACCATGAGCAATATGATATTTTCCTCCAAGGGGGTAAGATAAGGCATGAACTGCTGTTGTACCGCTTCCAGTGATGGCTACTCCACCATAAAAAGCACCTAAAAGCAGATTATTTTTTGCCTCTAAATTATCAGCATCTTCATATGCTTCTCTGATATTATTAAAAATCAGTTTTGCTCCTGCAAGGGCATAGGTATCAGATAATGGAGTTGCTTTTTTTGATGTATAACACTCGACGACATGAGCCAGTGCATCCACACCAGTCGCCGCAACAATTGATTTTGGAAGTTTCTTAATGAAATTTGCATCAAGAATTACGTAATCTGGTATCATATTATCATTGACAATTCCTTTTTTCGATTGCTCTTCCGGAATTGCAACAATTGCATTACAAGTCGCTTCGGAACCAGTACCGCAGGTAGTAGGAATCATAATTGTTTTCAGTTGTTTTCTTGCCTGTGTCGGATCATTGAGTAAATCTTTTACGGAGTATGTGGCACCTTTTAATACAGAGCAAAGTTTTGCAACGTCCATAACGCTGCCGCCGCCAATGGCGATAATCAAATCACCATCATAATCCTCCACTTCTTTCATCACTCTTTCTGCATCCTGGTAAGCAGGTTCTGGTGTTAAACCATCATATACTCTGTACTGGGTATTCGTTTCATCTAACAGGTTTGTCAAGACATCTAAGAGTCCATGTTCGCGTATCCCTTTATCTGTAAATATAATTATTTTTTTTGCATCTTCTTTCTTAATTATGTCATTTACATGTTCAATACATCCTTCCCCGCCATATACGCAAGATGGGATTTTAATCTGGTAGCTCATTTCAGTTCCTCCTAGTTGTTTTCTCGTCTCAATATAAAACATTTTTTCCATATACCTATCTTACACCATCATAGCGTGGTCATTCAAGCGATACACTTTCTATTTTACGTCTTATATTAATACATCTCATTATTAAATCGTTGCTTTTTGAGACATTCGATATTATAATAGGATCAAAATCAACCATCAAAACAGTTTTTACACATTGGGAGAGCTTATGCAGAAGGTTAAGATACTTGTCATTGCCCCATACCAGGGAATGACGGAAATATTTGAGAATATTTCTAAAAATCGAGATGATATTGAATTGACGATTCAAACTGGGGACTTGAATACTGGGCGAAAAATTGTTGAAAACTTGGCCCATAAAAATTACGATGTCATAATTTCAAGAGGTGGAACGGCTGAGCTGATTCGATCCTCAGTTGAAATTCCCGTTGTTGACATATCAATATCGGGCTACGACATTCTTCGTAGTATTAAAATGGCTGAAAGTTACTCTGGCAAGCTTGTGATTGCTGGATTTTCAGGAATTACAAAGCATGCACGGGTACTCTGTGATTTGCTTCAATATGATATCAATATAATTACATTTACAAGCGAAGATGGTGCTCTTGCTGCTCTTCGCCAGGCAAGAAATGACGGTGCTTCTCTTGTACTTTGTGATATGACAGGCGCAAATTACGCAAAAATATTAAACATGAACTCCATTCTCATTACTTCAGGTACGGAAAGCATTAATGATGCAATCAATGAAGCGAAAAAACTTGTTCATTCCTCCAATCATGTGCACAAGCAAAAGAATCTTTTTCAAAGTCTTCTCACGGATGAGGACCGGGAGTTCCTGATTTATGATCCTGCAGGTTCTCTATGGTTTTCAAGTTTTTCCATTGACGGAATGAATGTATCATTGATGAATGTGGTTCAAACATACTTAAAAGCATTCCTAAAAGTTCCAAACCAAAGTGTTGCCAGACAGATACGTGATAAGGTATACACGTTCACATGCCGTCATCTCTATATTGACGAGCAAAAATATACAGCGATTATAATAAACCAAAAGCTTGCACTTTTTACGGAGGATGATATCGGAATCACCATATATAATAAGCCAGATTCGGAATCTTCCAATTTTTCAAGCTTCTTTGGAGGTTCCAATAAAATCGGTATTACCGCTCATATCATAGAGGAATACAGCAAAAGCTACCTGCCCGTATTAATTACTGGAGAAGATGGCACTGGCAAAGATAAAGTGGCATCTCTTATGTACGAAAATGGTCCTTATAGTACATCACCTTTTTATGTCATAGACTGCAAATTTATCAGCGAGCGTAAATGGAACCATATTATGAATAATGAGAATTCTCCTCTTGCAGATGTACATTCTACCATATACATTAAGAATGTCTGCATGCTCTCTCATTCTCAGCTTGAAAAACTATTTCACTATATCGATCACACTGGCCTTGTAAAACGAAATCGCATGATATTCTCTCTTTTGATTACCAATGAGATATCACCAGAAGCAACAGCTATGAAAGATCACTTAGAAAAGCGGCTCTCTTGTTTAAGCTTACATCTGCTTCCTCTAAGAGAAAGAAGTGACGATATCCCCAGTATTACTGCATTATATCTTCATAAATTAAATGTATCACTTGGAAAACAGATCATTGGTTTAGAAGCTGAGGCAATGGAGCTTTTCACTGCTTTTCCCTGGACACACAATTTAGACCAACTACAACATGTGCTTAAGGAACTTGCCGTAGTCACGAAAACTCCTTATATCACTTATAATGATGTGAAATATTTCCTTGATCAGGAAACGCCAGCAATGCCATCACTGCCATCCGTTGATTTAGATCTAACTCAGACTTTAGACGAGATTAACTATCAGATTATACTAACTGTATTGGCAGAGGAACACGAAAATAAAGAAAAGACTGCAAGCAGGCTTGGTATCAGCCGAAGCACTTTATGGAGAATTTTAAAGACTCATAATGGAATATAGATTAGATTTAGATTGGAGAATCCTGCTTGCAGGATTCTCCTTGGTCTTTATCACGGCTCTATGTAATATTGAAATCCTGCATCAGCAATCATTTTTATGGTATCGTCAATGCCCTGACCGTCTGCTGTTAAATAACCAGAGGCAAATATGGAATCTGCTGCATAAAACATTTCCTTTTCTCTACCTTTTAAATATACCTCTCTGCCTGCCGCACAACGAATGTCCGACTGGGGGCATAAAAGGCGGGCAAGACATAAGATTTTCAAACAATAATCTCCAGTTAAATACGAGGTATCTCTATGCTCCAGAGCGGTTCCTTCTAATGGGATAAGAAAATTAATTGGAACTGCCTTAGGCTCTATAGACTGTATCTGAAAAAGCATATCAACCACATCAATGTTAGCCTCTCCCAATCCGATGATTCCTCCACAACACAATTCAAAACCCAGGTTTTTCAGTCTCTTTATATTGTCCAGGCGTTCTTCATATGTATGGGAGGTGCAGATATTGGGATAATGGTTTCTACTGGTATTTAGGTTATGATTGATTCTGTCCACACCTGCTTCTCTTAACACCACTGCTTGTTGTTCGGTCAAAAAGCCAATGGAACAGCATATGGGGCTGCCTGTTTCTTTTTTCAGCATTCTTACTTCGTTAGCAAATTCTTTGATTTCTTCATCGGAAAAACGGATTCCGCTTAAGCCAATGCAATGGCGGGCCAGGTTTTTCTCCTTTACGGTATAGCCGTCCTGCTGCAGCGCCTCATAGGTAATAAGCTTATATTTGTCAATATTAGCTTTAGAATCCCGTGATTGGGCACAATAGGTACAATCTTGGGTGCAGTCTCCGCTTCGTGCATTGGTAAGGAGTTGAATTCCCACAGTATTGCCTTTATACTTTTTCCTGATTTCATATACTTCTTCTAATAGAACTGGAAGCTCCTTATCTGGCAATTCTAAAATTGATAATGCCATCTCTTTTGTCATATTCTTAAGATCATACTTCATGTTCAGATTCTCCTTTTATTTTCTCATGACCGGATGAAGCTTTTTTATAAGTGAAATACTAATAAAAGTCTTCAAACAGTCTCCTGCCAAAAATGGCAAAACACAAACCAATAAAGCAGCCACAAATCCAGTACCAGTGATGAGGCAGTACCACAGTGTTCCAAATAAATATGTCAGAATCCATCCGGCATAAATGGATGCTGCCATTGCTTTTATGGATTTTTTCCCAAACCGTTCCATCAAAAAGCCACTAAGATAGGCAGAGAAAATGTAGGCGACGATATATCCCCCTGTCGGACCAAATATTCGCCCAGGACCCCCAGAAAATCCAGAGAAGACCGGAAGCCCAATCACTCCCATTAAAACATACACAAGCTGACTTAATGCCCCATATCTGGCGCCTAAAAGGCCGGCTGCTGTATAGGTGGACAAATGAGTCAGATTAACTGGAACGGGACCAATGGGAATGGTAATTTGAGCAAATACCGCATTTAGAGCGGCAAAGAATGCACATAGAACCCATTTTCTACTTGTTGGTTTCATGATCATGACCTCCTGTTGTAATTTCAATTCTTTGCCATTATACAAAGACACGTGGCAATTGTCAACCACTTTATTGTACATGGTTAACAATTGCATTTTTCATAATTAACAACGCAAAACAGCGCCTTGCTCCGGTTTTAAGCCGAACAAGACGCTGCTTTCATTTTCCATTTTGTATGGGTAAGACTTTTAAATTTAACTATTATTTCTCATAAAGAAATTTTTCTGGCAGTGTTACCTTAAAATCACGAGCCAGATCACGGAAATTACCTGCTGTGATGGTCTGAAGCTTATCAGGTCTGATGGAGAGAACCTTTACAAGAATTTCAGCAGATTTCTCCACCGTATGCATCAGGCCAAAGGTTAAGTCAAAATCTTCTCCAGATGCAAACAAACCGTGATGAGCCCAAATAGCCACATCATACTTCTTCATAAGCTCGCTGGTAGCAACTGCAATTTCACGTCCGCCTGGCACCATCCAGCCTACCACACCAACACCCGCTGGGAATACCACAGGGCATTCCGTAGCCATTTCCCACAATTCTCTTGTAAATACCTCATCTTCCAATGGAAGAACAAAGGTAAGAGCAATTATATTGGTAGGATGAGCATGGTAAATTACGCGGTGAGCTCCGCCTGTTGCAGCCTTTTTCACCTCATGGTTCATCAAATGGGAAGGTAGCTCACTGGTTGGACGGCCGCCTTTTGAAAGTCCCCATAAAATCTTATAATTTTCTCCGCTCTCATCGATTTCTATGATACAACTATTAACTTCTGGTTCAAGAATCACATTACGGAAATACTTTCCACTTCCTGTTACCATGAAGTACTCTCCAGAAAGTCCCGTTACCGTTGTCCCGATGGGCTGCCAAGGAGCATCAAATGAAAGCTCTTCTTTCACAGATTCCACCTCTTCCGGTTTGATTCGATAGCTTAAATTTCCGCCATTTCTTTCATGCCAGTTCTGTTTAAATCCATCGTCACACAAACGGATAAAGCCTTTTACAAATTCCGCATCTAATATTTTCATGTTTGTTTTCTCCTTATTTCCGGTTTAGCTGTACTTCTTTTTCGTAGGTAGTAACTTCTTGAAACCAGTCTTCCTTTGCAGGGACTCCATTTATTTCACAGAAATAATTCCATACATCGCCAATGGGATAAAGCTTTAATTCCTCTTGAAGCATCATCAGTTCGGTAAAGCTGCGGGAATTTTGAAGCTGCGCCAGTTTCTCATTAGGAAGAAGCAGAGCGTTTAGTAATGCTTTTTGCATGTTTCTCATTCCAACCACCCAGGCACTGATGCGGTTGATGCTGGCATCAAAAAAGTCAAGTGCTAAAAGAACCCGGTCGGAACCGCCACGAATGATTTCTTTTGCAATTTCCTTTGTCTCATCATCAAATAACACAACGTGGTCACTATCCCAGCGCACTGGTCTTGTGACGTGAAGAGCCACTTTATCGAAGAATAAAAGCATGGAAGAAATCTTATCGGATACTACTTCCGTTGGATGATAATGTCCGCTGTCAAGAAGGCACAAGATATCATTTTTTGAAGCGTAATTCATATAAAATTCATGGGAGCCTATGGTGCAGCTTTCCATACCAATTCCAAATACCTTTGATTCTACTGCTACCAACACCTTTGTTTTATCATACTCCATGGAAAGGATCTGGTCCAGAGAATCCTTAAGTCTTGCTCTTGGAGAGGTACGATCGGCTGGAATATCTTTAAATCCATCAGGAATCCAGATATTCATGGTACAAGGACTTCCCTGTTCTGTTGCAAAATACTCAGAGATTTTAATACACGCTTTTACATGATCAATCCAGAAAGAACGAATCTTTGGATCTTCGCTTGATAAGGTGGCATTTTCTGCATTGGCATGGGAGAACAAGGTTGGGTTGAAATCAATACCAATTCCTTTTTCCTTAGCAAATTCTACCCATTTTTCAAAATGTTTTGGCTCTAACTGATCTCTGTCTGCCCATTCTCCCTCTTCGAAGATAGCGTAGCTTGCATGTAAATTAATGCGGTGTTTTCCAGGAATGAGACTCAATGTTTTATCCATATCTGCCATCAATTCCTCTGGGTTTCTGGCACGTCCTGGATAATTACCTGTTGTCTGAATTCCTCCTGATAAAGCTCCGGCTCCGTCAAATCCAGTTACATCATCTCCCTGCCAGCAATGCATGGAGATAGGAATCTCTTTTAAGGCTTCCATTGCAACATCTGTATCCACACCAATTGCTTTGTATACTTCTTTCGCTGCATCATATCTTTCTTTTAATGTCATCATCTTTTTTCTCCTTTAATTGATTAATCCAGATGAAATACCGGTTTGAGTGAAACGGAAACAGGACTGTTGTCCGGGTTGGTGCTCATGATATCTGCCATAAAATCCCACCATTTACGGTTGATTGGAGTATCGGCTGATTTGGCCCATCTCTCCTCATCCTCAATCTCAATATAGCCATAAAGAACATTGGTTTCTTCGTCTAAAAATATAGAATAATTATGTCCGCCGCACTGGTTAATCATTTCTCTCATCTCCGGCCAGAGCATATTGTGCCTCTTTTCATATTCTTTTGCCATTCCTTCATTTAAGTACATTTTAAATGATTTTCTGATCATATATTTTTCTCCTTTATTCCTATATTTTCAATGGCTTATATTCTTTTACTGCAAAAGACTGATATACTCCTTCTCTTGCCTGTTTTAAACCGTTAAATTCATGATTTGCAAGCATCTGGGCCAGCAAGTTTCCAATGGCAGTGGCCTCTCCTGGTCCCGCATATACGGTTCGCTCCGTAATGTCTGCAGTAAGCTGATTTAGATACTCTGCGTTAGAACCCCCGCCCACCACGTGAATGGACACATATGTTTTCCCAGTAATGGATTCCAGCTCCTTTATGGTCTTTGCGTAGCAAAGGGCTAAGCTGTTATAGATAACCGCTGAAATCTCTCCAGGCGTGTTTGGAACCTGTAAGTCCTTCTCTTTGCAATACTCCTTTACTGCCGTAATCATGCTTTCTGGTGCCAGAAATGCGGTGTCATTGCAGTCCACAATAGAACTTATGGATTCCCTGGAAGCCATCTCACAAAGCTGTGCAAAGGAATATTCTTCGCTTTTTTCTGAAAGCTCTTTTTTTACGGACTGAATCATCCAAAGCCCCATAATATTCTTTAAATACCGATAACGGGTATCATATCCACCTTCATTTGTAAAATTCGCTTCCATACTTTTAATAGAACAATCTGCTTTTAAAAGCTCGGTTCCCATCAGGGACCATGTTCCTGAGCTGATATACAACATATCTTCCATGGACGCACCGGGAACAACTGGAACTGCCATAACCGCGGAGGCGGTATCATGAGTGGCAGGAAGAATCACCTGACAATCAAAGCCCACTTCTTCTTTTATATTCTTTGTAAGCCCGCCAACTGAAGTTCCTGGCATGGAAAGTGGTTTAAAAAGCTTCTGTGGAAGATCCAGGCTCTGAATCAAATCGTAATCCCAGGTACCCGTTACTGGACTTACAAGCTGAGTGGTTGTGGCATTGGTATACTCTTGTTTCTTTACTCCTGTCAGCAGGTAGTGAAAGTAATCCGGTATCATTAAAAAGTCTTCTGCTTCGTTTAAATACTCTGGGTTTTTATTCTTTACTGCCGTAAGCTGATAGATGGTATTAAAGATCTGCTTTTGGATTCCCGTTCTTTCATAAAGCTGTGTAAGTGGTATGGTTTTATATACATCCTCATCCATGCCTTTTGTTCTATCATCCCGATAGCCAACTGCTTCTCCTAGAACCTCATCTTCTTTATTAAGAAGAACGAAATCCACCGCCCAGGTATCAATTCCCATACTGACCGGAATCTTGCCAAGCTTTTTGCACTGCTTCATACCTTCCAAAATCTCTGCAAACAAAGACTCTACGTCCCAGCAAAGCTTTCCTTCTTTCCGCTTCATGCCGTTCTCAAAGCGGTAGATCTCTTCCAGAAGAATCTTTCCTTCTTTCACCGTCCCAAGAATATGGCGTCCGCTGGAAGCTCCAATATCTACGGCAAGATAATATTTTTCCATGCTTACCCCTCCCATATTTTTCTTCTATCATAATGCATTTTCAAATAAAAAATAAGGACGCTGTTTATTTAAAACAACGTCCTTATTTGCACATTTCAATAAAAGCTTTATTTCACATGTGGGATCATTTCACTGCAAGCTCTCGCTCTACATAATGAATAAAATCTTCTAACATCTTTGACTTTCTCTTATTCTTCGGGTAGATAAACCAGGTATTTCGAATCACCGGAGTCCCGTCCTTTTTTGTCAGTGGAGTCAGACAAAGATTATATTCGTTCACAAATTTATTGGGTAAAAAGCAACTGGTGTAACCCAGTCCCTTACT
Source organism: uncultured Eubacteriales bacterium (assembly GCA_963528005.1). GTDB lineage: Bacteria > Bacillota > Clostridia > Lachnospirales > Lachnospiraceae > Lacrimispora. The sequence goes on along the minus strand of CAURSM010000014.1, from coordinate 99,942 downwards.
GATTAACTGCCATGCAAAATCAATGAAGCCTACCTCCATACCAGGAGGCATGGCTGTCCCATAATGGTCCTGCCACCAATCATCCAAAAGTTCCTTGGTACGGTCATTGGTGCTGTATGCGATTCGCTGTAAATTTGGTAGCTGGCCAAAATCCACCTCTTCCTTGGTAATGAGATATGCCTGATTTTGAGCAATCAGTACTTTATTCACAGCCCCTTCATAATCTCCACGGATAAACCCAACATCAACAGCTCCTTCTAACAGCTTTCTAAAAAGAAGATTACTCTGTTCATTTACAATGTGGAAATTAACATTAGAATGTTTTTGGTTATATTGGTACAAGACATCTGTAAGAGTATATTTACTATATGTGTACGAGGAACCGATCACAATGCTCTCTTTTACATTTTCTTTTAATTCGTCTAATCCCCGGTTGGTCTCCTTCATAAAATCCAGATATATTTTTGCCTGCCTTGCCAGAAATTCACCTTCCCTGGTAAACGCAAGCCCCTGTGGTGTTCTGTTTACAATGGTCACCTGAAATTCTGATTCCATATGCTGAAGTCTTTTTGTAAGGGAAGGCTGTGTCATAAACAACAGGCTGGCTGCCTTTGACATATTTGGATTTTTGTAAAGCTCATACAGGATCTCCCAATCAGAATCTCTCATTCCATTGCCCCTTTGTCCTTTTCTTCCATTTTATCAAACCCTTTTATTTAATACAAGGTGGAAGTCAAATGACCAAGAGAGTTTATCCTATTCTTTCTATGGTATGAAGTAGATAATCTGTAAAATCTGCCGCACTGGCATCTTCCTTTCTGGTCGTAATCACTCGTTTTCTCTCTGTCACAACACAAATATCCAGTGCTTGATCTAAAAGCTCCTTTTTTTCTCCATATCCAATATGCTGGAGCATCAGACCCATCGCCCGGATTAAACTACATGGGTCTGCATATTCCCCTCTGCCCTGGGAGATTAAATTGGGGGCTGTGCCGTGAATTGCTTCAAACAGGGCATATTGATTGCCAATATTGGCAGATGAAGCAGTACCAAGACCTCCTTGGTGTTCTGCTGCCACATCGGTGACAATATCTCCATAGAGATTGGGAAGAATCACCACTTCCATCCCTTTATTGAATTCTGGATCCATCATTTTGGCACACATGGCATCCACAAACCGGTCCTGAACCTGAATTTCCGGATATTCTTCTCCCACCTTATGAACTATTTTACTGAAATTGCCGTCAGTCAGTTTTACGATGTTTGCTTTTGTAACAATGGTTATATTCTTTTTTCCATTCTTTTTTGCAAAGTCAAATGCGGCTCTGGCAATCCGCTCACTGCCTTCTTTTGTCTGTATCTTAAAATCAATGGCAAGATCTTCATTTACCTGAATTCCTTTGTCTCCCCATATATATTCTCCTTCAATATTCTCCCGAAAGAACGTCCAATCAATGTTTTTCTCAGGGATCTTTACTGGACGAACCGCTGCATAAAGGTTCAGACCTCTCCGAAGAAGGCTGTTGGCACTGATTAAATTAGGAAGTCCTTCTCCAGCCTTTGGAGTTACCATTGGTCCTTTTACCAAAACATTGCATTTCTTAATCTCTTCAAATACTTCTTCGGGCAGGCTGTTCATTTTATCCACCCGGTTTTCAATGGTCATTCCTTCAATGGTTCGTAATTCAAGTTTCCCTTGATTAATTTCATCCCGTACCAGTTTTTTTAACACTCGAAGTGCCTGATCCATGATAATTGGCCCAATACCATCTCCAGGCAAAATCCCTATTACAATCTTGTTGAGTTTGTCAAAGTCAATCACTTCAGTCACAGACTTCATGTGATTGATTCTTTCATATTCCCCTTGTATCAATGTTCCAAATATATCTTTGGCAACTCTTTTATTATCCATGGTTCCTCCTCTTTCTTTCACCAAATATCTATGATTGCTTTGAAAGCTGCTTTTTCAAATAAGTCAACTGACCTCCATTTAAAACAACCTCCATCTCGTTATCCGTTATCTCCAGTTTGACATCAAAAAGGAAATGACGTGTTTTATTTTTAATGGTTATGGTTCTTGTAGGAATTTGCTCCAGCAAGTTTTCAATTTCCAACTCATCTTCCAATTCCAAGCCATCGTAATCTGTGGGATTCATAAATATCATAGGCATTATGCCATGATTGATTAAATTCCCCTTGTGAATTCTGGCTATACTTTTTGCAATTACCGCCTTGACCCCAAGATACATGGGGTTAATGGCTGCATGTTCTCTGGATGAACCTTGTCCATAATTCTCTCCGCCAATAATAATGCTTTTCCCCATTGCCTTTGCACGTGCTGCAAAATCTGGCGCATACCGGTGATAGCAATACTGTGACATAAGCGGAATGTTCGAGCGCATGCTGCTAAACTCTGCACTTGCAGGTGTGATATCATCTGTGGAAATGTTATCTTGGCCTTTTAAGCTAATAGAAGCACATAAGTAATTTTCAGGTGCATCCGGAACCGGAAGTGGTTTAATATTAGGACCTCTCACCACAGTTACTTCCAATGCTTCTTCTTTCGAAAGGGGCTTAATGAGCATTCCATCATCAACGCTGTACTCGTTCGGTTCTTTTACTTTTGCCAGCTTTTCAACCTCTAACCCAAGAATTTCCTCTGCCGTAGAAAATGTCCCGGTAATGGCGCATGCAGCAGCGCTTTCTGGGCTAACCAGATAAATCTCTGCCGTTTTGTTACCTGCCCTTCCTATAAAATTCCGATTGGTGGTTCGCACTGCGATTCCGTTGGTGGCAGGGGTCTGTCCTATGGCACAGCAAGGACCACAAGCAATTTCCAGCATCCGAACTCCTGCATCAAGCAGCATATCAATATAACCATCCTGCATCAGCTTTTTATAAATCTGTTTCGAAGCCACCGCACAGGTACAGCTTACATTTTCGTTTACCTGATGATCCTTTAAAACCAGGGCTGCTTTTGCAATATCCGAATAACTGGCGTTAGTACAGCTTCCGATAAACACCTGCTGCACCTGTCTTTTTTCTACCTCACTGATACGCTTCACGTTATCTGGCTGATGAGGACAAGAAATTAATGGTTCCAACTCACTTAAATTAATTTCCATGAACCCGTCATATTCTGCATCTGAATCAGGAAGCAGTTCCCTATAATCCTGCTCACGGCCCTGAGAGATTAAAAATTTCCGAACCTGTTCATCTGCTGGGAATATGGAAGTAGTTGCACCGGTTTCTGCTCCCATATTAGCGATGGTAGCTCTGGCGGAAACATCCAAAGTCTCAGCACCTTCACCCACATATTCATATACGTTTCCAAGTCCACCTTTGATGCTGACACGTCGCAGCATCTCCAAAATAATATCTTTTGAATTACAACCAGGTTTTAGTGCTCCCAGCAGATTTACCTTTATGACCTTTGGCATGGTAAGACGCATGGGAACTCCGGTCATTGCGGTAGCCACGTCCATGCCTCCCACTCCGATGCAAAGCATACCAATGGAACCACCATGAGGTGTGTGACTGTCACCACCCATACTGATTTTCCCTGGCACCCCAAACCGCGCCACATGAACCGAGTGGCAAATTCCGTTACCAGGGCGTGATACATGGACTCCGTAACGTTTCGCAACGGACTGCAGATAAATGTGATCATCCGGCGTTTTGTTATCTACGTATAACAGGTTGTGATCTAAGTAGCTGACGCTGCATTCTGTTCGTACGCGTTCAATTCCCACCGCTTCGAATGCGAGATAAGTCATGACTGCATTAATGTCATGGGTCAGCGTCTGGTCCACGTTTATAAATATTTCCTCTCCAGGAATCATGTTTCCTGAAACCAAATGTGTTTCAATAATCTTATGTGTTAATGATTTTCCCACAGATATACCTCCCTATTTGACTCTCGTATTATTTTACCCTTGCTGTATGCCTTGTGCATAATGAAACTTAAGAATGTTCTTATGCAAAAGAAGAATAGCTTGTTTGTTTCCACTCCCATAAGTGCATAAAAAAAAGACCAGAATCTCCATTGAAGATTTCTGATCTTTTAATCCAACTAAGTTTTGCTTTAACCACAATTTATGATGTTAAGTACTTCTGTTATTCTGCCACTTCTGTTTTAGATGAGATCAAAAGCTCTTTTAAATCCATAATAGACATCTCGTGCTCGTCCAAAATTGATGATACTTCTTTAAACTGTTCCAACTTAATTTTATCTTGAATGTCTTTTTCTTTTTCCTCTAATGTAATAAGACAATCCTTATACTGTTTCATGGATTCTCTTACCTCTTTTAATTCTTCATTCAGTTTTTCAAGTGGTGTCTTTCTTACTCCTCTTGGCATATCGGCTCTCTCCTTCACAGAAATTATTTATCAACCATATATTACCAATTATATGCAAATACTTTTTCATTTAGTACAAAGCAAACAAATAATAATTGTTTTTTTCCAAGCTTTCAGTTGCATTTTGAGATTTTCTAAATGGTTTAAATCCCTGACAGGAGCCACTTTTTAAGGAAATCTGGATTCTTTATTTGTTATTATAATCCTGTAAACTCGCTGTCTTATTCTTTTCCCTGTATTCTTTTGGTGACATACTATAATAGCTTCGAAATATTCTATGAAAATAGCTGGTATTATCATAACCTACGGCTATGGATATATTGGTCACTGACAGACCAGTGTTCAGCAAAAGAAAAGAAGCTTTATTCAATCGTTTTATTTGTAATAACTCCTTATAAGTCCTTCCAGTCAGCTTTTTAATGGCCCGGCTTAACCAGTATATATTATAGTTTAAAGATATGGCCAGATCCGTTAATTCTCCCTCTTTATAATTCTCATCAATAAATTTAAGTACCTGAAAGATTAGCTTCTGCTCGAACCCTTCCTTTGTATGACTGATCTTATCCGTATAATGCATTAACTGCAAAAACAAAAGTCCCATAGTAACCTGATTGATGCTTCTTTTATTTGGTTGGTCATAGAGAAGAGTCCACACCATGTTTTCCACTAAATTTTGAATGGGAAGCACATCTGCTACTTGAAAGTGAAGATAGCTGGCATACCGGGGATCAAAGCAAAGACTGCCTACCAAAAAATCCCGCAAAAGATTTTCTTCCTCTCCCATCATCTCAAAGGCAGTATCAAAAAACTCTGGAAGAATAATAAAATTCACCGCAATATCATCTTCTCCTGCCGGGAGAATCTCCTGATCGGCATGCTGGTTTAAAAACAGCAACTCTCCTGTTTTTAAAACCACTCTCTCCTCGTCAATGATGTGTGTGGTTTCTCCCTTGCACATATAAATTACTTCAATGTAATTATGCTTATGCCTTGGAAAATGAACAAATCTTGTATGAGGTCTGATACGAATCATGGTTCCGTGTTCCAGCATCTTTTTACTGTCTATTACAAGTTCTCCGCCTTGTGTATACCGTTGTAAATCTACTTCCGTACGGCCATTTATGATTTCCCGTTCCTCATCCGTTATAACTCCAAGACGGTTTATGATCTCCTGATTCACAGAACAAAACCTCCTTTAATCTGTGGAAAATTCAATGAAATTCTTCCACCTATCTTCCTCTATGCTGCTGGCGCTTAAGGTATAGGCATGTTTTTCATCCTGATCTGCCATCAGTTTATAAACAATCCCACCCTGGCTGTCATTTTCCTGAATCCATCTGTCGTCCAACACGATTTTTCCACCCAAGGTCTGAAACACCCATTTTGTGGTTTCTCCTGTTGTATTGGTACTGGTATATGTGACTTCCCCTTCCATCTGGTCGTCCTTAAATGTTCCTTCTTTTGCGCTTTTTTGATTAATATCTCCAACTGCTCCATCGTAATAATTATAGCCACTGGCACCACTTCCGTTTAACTTTCCTCCAGACCAGGTACCATAAGAATAATCATACCGCTTTCCTTCATCCAACGTGATTACCTGCAAGGCCGTACAGGAACCTTCTGGCTTCCCATTTAGAAATTCTCCAGAGAAAACAGTGGAGGGCTTTAAAAATATTAGTCCCTTTGTTCCTGACAGATTCTTAGTCATAGACGTTCCATCATACATGCAGGGAAATTCATTCCAGGAGATCTCATAACCATCTAAAAGTCTGGCAGCGCCTTCTAAATCTCCATTTTCAAAATATCCTGTAAGACTTTCTAAGAATTCCTGATCCGCCTGGGTAAGTGATATGTCATCATTAACTTTTTTGGGGGTTGCTGCCACGGAACCCTCCAAATCCTTACTGGCATCTGCCTTTAATACAGCAGCTTCCGTCTGATTCTGTGCCATCTTCCCATTGCGAAGTGTACCTGCAACAGAGAGAATAAGCAGTAAAAGTGAGGTTAGTAAAATAGCGGCAAGTACTCTAAAATTCTCCTGTCTTTTTATCTCGTTCCACTTATGATTCACAGCAACCCTCCTTATCATCTTCCACTTTCCATGCCTTTTTCAGGAGGGACAGCCCTGCCCGAATCTCTTCTTCCGTCAGACTGGAAAATCCCAGCACGATGGTAGGCGGATACGTGTTATGCTCTTCGTGAATAAAGTATCCTGACATTCCATATACCTTTACGTTACTTTCTGCTGCTTTTTTTATGAGCTCTTCTTCTGTTCTTCCTCTTTGATCCGTTAAGAGCAGATGAACTCCTGCATACTCTCCCCGTATTAGAAACTGGCTTTCAAAAGGCTTAAGGCCTGTAATGAGAGCGTCATGTTTTGCTTTATACACTGCCCTCATACGGTTTAGATGACGTTCATAATGACCCTCTGCCATAAACTGATAAAGGATATTTTGGTCAATGCGGGAGACAGTGGAGGAATAAAAGCTTACCTGTTTTTGATACACGGAAAGCAGAGACTTTGGAAGCACCATGTAGCTCACTCGAATGGCAGGTGCAATGGATTTTGAGAAGGTGCCAATATAAATGACCTTATCCATCTGATCCATGCCCTGAAGAGCAGGAATGGGCTGTCCCTTGTAACGGAATTCACTGTCATAATCATCCTCGATTAAATATCTGCCTTCCTTTTTATAAGCCCAGGAAAGAAGCTCCTGACGTCGCTTTACAGGCATGACTATTCCCGTAGGGTATTGGTGAGAAGGCATGACATAGGCAGTATCCGCGCCGCTTTCCTCTAAAAGTCCCACATCCATTCCCTGTTGGTCCATAAAGATGGGGACCACCTGATAATTTAAGCTGTGAAACACCCGGTAAGCCTGTTTGTACGTAGGATTTTCCATTGCAATGATCCGGTCATTGGATAAAATCTGGGACAACAGCATGAGCATGTATTCACTTCCTGCTCCAACAATAATCTGCTCGGAACAGCAATTTACCCCTCTGGCTGAATGGAGATACGTACGGATGGCTTCCCGAAATCCAACTTCTCCTTGAGGGTCTCCGGCTACAAACATCTCCCGGTTATCATCCACCAGGGTATTTTTTGATATCTTTCTCCAGGTATTAAAGGGAAATGCACAAAGATCAATTCCTCTTGGAGAAAAATCCACGCTCCAGCCAGGTTTGGTGCTTGAACGAGAGGAACTGATACTTATGAGTGCACGTTTCTCTTCCCCAAACGCCTGTCCCGTATGAACCAGTCCATCGATTCTTAAGACGTAATACCCTTTATAAGGAACCGCTTCAATATATCCTTCTGAGAGCAATTGCTCATACGCCATCTGAGTGGTGCTCCGGCTTACCTTTAGATGCTCTGCCAATCGCCTGGTGGAAGGCAGACGTGTGGAAGGCTTTAAATTCCCTTTCTTTATCTCTTCTTTGATATAGGTATAAATCTGACTGTAATACGGAAGTCCAGTCTGATTTTTCAAAGGAATCATCAGCTCCATGCAATCGCCTCCTTTCAATCGTATGAAAAATGCCGCATACCCTTTCTTATCTCGGTCATGCAGCACTTTTCCTTGACCGGCAGTCTAGCCTGTCATTATTATTTTGTTATCTTAAAGGAACTCTTTAAGGATACGATTCGGTTAAATACTAAATTCTCAGGTGAGCTGTCTTTGCAGTCCACACAGAAAAATCCATTTCTTACAAACTGGAAGCTGTCATAAGCTCTTGCTTTTGTAAGTTCTGGCTCCACGAAACAGTTCTTTATGATGGTCAGAGAATTGGGATTTAAGTTTAAGCTTCCATCTTCGTTAAATTTCCCTTTTTCTTCATCTACAATATTCTCATATAGACGGCATTCTGCCTGTACTGCAGTCGCGGCTGCTACCCAATGAATGGTTCCCTTTACCTTTCTTCCTTCAAAGCCAGAACCGCTTCTTGTCTCAGGATCGTAGGTACAATGTACCACGGTAACGTTGCCATCTGCATCCTTTTCACAGCTTGTACAGGTTACAAAGTAAGCATTCATAAGGCGAACCTCATTGCCAGGGAAGAGACGGAAATACTTTTTCACAGGTTCTTCCATAAAATCTTCTCGTTCGATATATAGTTCTTTACCAAACGGTATCTTTCTCTCACCTAATTCTGGGTTCTCCAGGTTATTCGGAGCGTCCAGATATTCAATGGTGTCTTCTGGATAATTGTCAATCACAAGCTTGATCGGATCTAAAATTGCCATTACTCTTGGCTTCTTCAGCTTTAAATCTTCACGGATACAGTATTCAAGCATGGCGTAATCCACAGAACTGTTGGCCTTTGATACACCAACAAGATCAACGAACATACGAAGGGATTCAGGAGTATAACCTCTTCTTCTTAAAGCGGCAATGGATACAAGACGAGGATCATCCCAACCATCTACAATGTTATCTTCCACCAGCTTCTTAATATATCGTTTTCCAGTTATTACATTCGTTAGATAAAGCTTTGCAAACTCAATCTGACGAGGAGGGTTCACAAATTCGCATTCCTTTACCACCCAGTCATACAAAGGTCTGTGATCTTCAAATTCCAGGGTACAAATGGAATGAGTGATTTTTTCAATGGCATCCTCAATGGGGTGAGCATAATCATACATAGGATAAATGCACCAGGCATCTCCAGTGTTATGATGATTCATACGGGCCACACGGTAGATAACCGGATCACGCATATTGATATTTGGAGAAAGCATATCAATCTTAGCACGGAGCACCTTTTCTCCATCCTTATAAACGCCATTCTTCATCTCTTCAAACAGCTTTAAATTCTCTTCCACGCTTCGGTTTCTATATGGGCTTTCTTTTCCCGGAGTCTTAAAGTCGCCCCGGTATTCTCTTATCTCCTCTGCCGTTAAATCACAGACAAAGGCTTTCCCTTTTTTAATTAAAAGAATGGCACAATCATACATCTCCTGGAAATAATTAGAAGCGAAGAATAGGCGGTCTTTAAACTCTGCTCCCAGCCACTTCACATCTTCCATAATAGATTCTACGTATTCTGTCTTCTCTTTTGTGGGGTTTGTATCATCAAAACGGAGGTTGAACGTTCCACCATACTTTTGAGCCAGGCCATAGTTTAGTAAAATGGATTTTGCATGTCCAATATGCAAATAACCGTTTGGCTCCGGAGGGAATCTTGTCTGAACGTGATCATACACGCCTTCAGAAAGGTCCTTATCTATCTCCTGTTCAATAAAGTTTTTAGAAACAATTTCATCTTTGTTCTCTTCCATCTTTCTTCCTCCATGTCAGTATTTCCAATAATACATTATCATACCATACTTCATCCATTTAGAAAAGGGGGAAAAGAACAGGGTTTTGTTCCTTTTTCACTTTCTTCTAGCCAATTCCCATATTTCCTTTTTCTCTTCATACTGCTGGTTGATCCAGTCTATCGCCTGCACTCTACCTTCTTCCGTAAAAGGGAAAATTTCTTTTGTTTTTTGTTCCTCCGGTGTGGCTTCGTAACAATACGGCTCTGGGTAAACTGTCACCTCAAGGCCTGCTTCTTCCTTATTCAGACGGTAGCGCATTCCTTTCATGCTTCCGGCGTAAGGCTCCTTTTTAAAGAATTGTATGGGCACGAATGTTTCCTTTTTTATCATAGAGTTCTCCTTACTTTTGCATATCCATTTCCTTTAACATTTCATCACACCATGAAACCACCGACTCCGCGGACATAATTCCATATCGCAAGGGAGCATGGATGAAAAATCTCTGGTCTTTCTCAAATGTTTCTTGGTTTTCTTTCATGTATGCTTCCATTTTACCATAATCGATGAGTTTTTTCATATGATCTTCTTTATAACTTAAAATCATATTTTTGATTTCCTCTTGTTTTAAATCCTTTGAAAAGGAAAGCTTTAACAAAAATTCTGACCTTGCTGACTGATAATTGGCAGGCTCTTTTAACCAATTGATAAATTCTTCTCTGCCCTTTGTGGTAATGGCATATTTCTTCTTTCTATCCTGGATCTCTTCCTCCACCCGTTCAATCAGCCCCTCATCCTGGAGTGATTTAAGCACCGGATAAATATGGCCATAATTCTCATTCCAGAAATGTGCGATGATGTTGTCACAATATTTCTTGATATCATATCCAGTACATGGCGATACGTTTAAGACTCCTAAGATGGCATACCGTGTTTTATTTTTTACTGACATTTATATCTCCTTTTTATTTCGCCTCCAAAATTCTTCTATATCATCTACCGCTTCTTTTATTCCACCTGTCTTTAAGAAATCAAGACGCAAAGCCTCACAGGCTGTTTTAAATTCCACGTGGCTCATGATCTCTTCTGCCTTTTCCCGAATGATCTCTTTTGTTACTTCTTTCATGGAAAGCACCAGTGCACTTCCCTTTTCTGCGGCCTGCTTTGCAACCAAAAACTGGTCATTTACCATTGGGAATAGGAGCATCGGCACTCCCAGCAAAAGAGATTCCTTGACGCTGTTAAAACCACTATGATTAATAAACAGGCTGGTATGCTTTAAGACCTCTAACTGAGGCACATACTGTCTTACAATAAAATTATCTGGTATATGTTCAAAATCAGATGTCTGACACTTCTTGCCTATAGAAAGAACCACGATTCCATCAAACGATGCAAATGCCTCCATACACATCTGATAGAAATCAAATAATTGATTGTTTATGGTGCCAAGTGAGATGTAAATCACCTTTTTATCTCTTAATAATTCCACTGGAAAATCCATAGTATCTTCTTCCCGGATTAATGGTCTTACAAAACGGTAAGAATCATCAAGAAGCTGACTGCCTGGATTAAATCCCTTGGAAGAATATACGATATTTAAGTCTCCCGCATTTTGAAAAAAGCGAAGAGGATCTGGAACTGGAAGTCCATAATGGAGGCACAACCCATCAAGCCTCTGATAAAATTCATCCAGTTGCGGATGAGTTCCTCTTTTTACCATATCGTCAGGGACCGGCAGGCGGCTTAATGCAAAGGATGAAAAAGACCCAATGACTGGTACCGATAAGATCTGCCCCAAAAACTGACCAGCTCCAAGAACGCTGTCATAAATCAGATAGTCAAATGACATCTCCTTCCATATCTTAAGAATTTCAGGAATTAACACCTCGTCCAATCGAATCATATATTCCAAAATCGTAAAAAATGGGTGTTTGCCAGTAGGTCGATACTGCTTATAAAATTCTTCCATCTCATTACTCTTTGCAAGACACTGGGCTCCTGCTTCTTGAAGCGGCTGGATAAAAGAATCTGCTCCAAAATACCATACGTTATCTCCTCTTTCCACAAGTTCTTTCACCAGTGGCAGAGTTGGATTGACATGACCATGAAGATTTCCATTAACAAACAAAATATTAGACATAGTTCTCCTCCATATATATCAGTGTGATATACTCATATTATATCAGTCTGATATATATGTCAAGTTAAATAACTCCCTCATGAAAATGAGACAGCCTCCGGTTTCATGTCTCTCCGGAGGCTGCGCCTATGATTGATTCGATTTCATTTGATTTGAAACTATCTTACATCCCTGGGCCATTTTTTACCTTACCCGTACTTTTTGATACACCTGGGCCACCCTCGTCATCAAAAGGACTGGGGGCAGACGTCTGTGTGGTCTTCGTAGGAGTCGTAGGGTGATCTGCAACCGTTGTTGCTGGTGCTGCTGTCGTAGGAGCCGTGGTAGGAGCCGTCGTAGGAGCGGTAGTGTGGGCTGCTGTAGTCGGCTGGGTAGCTGCCTGAGTCGTTGGCTGCTCAGTTGCTTTTGTCTCATCCTTTTTTCCTGTTCCAGTAGAAGTAGTCATTGACTCGCTTCCTGGTAAGTGGTAGCAAAGAACTGGGATTCCTGCACTTATGTTTTCAAAAATGGTCTTTGCAACGGCTGGAGGAAGATTGATACAGCCGTGAGATCCACTGGTTTTATAAATAGATCCGCCAAAGGTACTTCTCCATTTGGCATCATGAAGACCGATATTGCCGTTAAAGGGCATCCAATATGCCACTGGAGTTCTGTAATTTTCCCCTTTTAACGTAGCATCTCTTTCCTTATAGGTAAGGGAGAACGCTCCCGCTGGAGTGGACCAGCCCTTAGATTCATTGCCTGATACAAAATCTGATTCTACAACAAGCTTACCATCTTTATAATAGTAGATATGCTGTGCTGTCAGATTGATCTCAACATAAGTATTCCCATAATCCTGAGTGCCTCTGCTTGCTGCCTTCTGTTTATAGACAGGCTCTCTCACCTGACTGTTGCCAGAGCGAATCAGCTGAGCCAACTCATCTGCTTCTGCACTCTGATTGATCTTCCAGCCATAGTTCCCGCCTGTTATTTTCACCGTCTGACCACTTGAGGTGGTAAAATTCTTGGCTTTGTATGCGGTATCGTATTTTGCTGCCAGCTCCTTTACAAACTCAGTGACTGATTTGCTGTCTAAATATACCTTTCCACTTTCATCGGTTTTAATCCATTTGGAAATGGTGTCTCCGGTTAGGCTCTTTTTTTCGTCGCCGAATTTATATGTAATGGTGGTGTTCACATATTGATTCATGGTCTGTACCTTGCTTACAAGGCCAGGATCATTGGTTGGAACTTTAGGTGATAGGTACGCTCCAACCTCATCAAGAGAAAGTTCAGGTTTCAAATCCATAACAGCTTTGGATATCTCAGACTTTAACGTTTCAGGGTCTAGTTCTTTTCCTTCCTTTGCCGGTACAACCTGGTATCCCTTTCCTGATATATAATCAGAGATAGAAGCATCCTGGGCTTTATCCTCAATCGTTTCCTTTAGGCAGGATAATCCAGATACCACAGTATCAAATTTATTCTGGTCATATTGAATCATGGTTCCTATTTCAAAAGACTGGGGTGTCTTTAGATGTTTTACCCAGGAGAGAGGTTTTTGTTCCTCAATTAAAGACTCCAGCTTTCCGTCAAACACAGCTTCCAGGCCAATATCCATGCCTTTGATTTCTTCGGTTGTTCCTCCCCGTTCCTGTAAGGTAAGCTTATACCCATCAATGGTTAATGCGATCATCTTTTTGACTTCCATTGCGGACTTTTTAGAAACATCCATTCCATTGATAACGGTATTAGGGAAAAACGATTTTTCGTATGACCTGCCCACCTGAATATATGCAAAAGCAGCGATCAGCACTGCTGCTACAATTCCGCCTCCAACTACTGAAACCCCCAATGCTCCAAAGGGCTTCTTCTTTCTGCTGCGCTGTCCTTGTTTTTCCATTTATTTCCTACCTCTTTACTATCCTTTTCGTTCAGAATCAATTATAACGGATAAACGCGAAATATGTCTAAATATTTACGGTATATTTCTTGACGTTTTTATTACGATTTCCAGAAAAACTGTGATTAAGATTTTCACAGGAAGGTTTTTCCCTTCATAAGATGAAACTAAGAATGTTCAAAGGAATCACATCTTATGACTCGCTATACTCCTGTTTACGGAACGGTCAGTTCCGTTACCCCCTTAAAAACCTCTGCCCTGGACCGCAGCTGTTCTCTGCTCATTTCTGTTATGAGCCAAAGCATTGGTCAGGTGAATTTTGTCGTCAAAGCAAATACTTATGTACTCGATCAACACACTTTTGAAAACGGAGATCCCATCATAGCCATTTATGATACCAGTGCACCTGTTCCTTTAATCTACCCACCTCAATTTACTGCTGTTATACTTGCTAAAAATGAGGATGGATATCAGGCCATGTTTGATTATTTTAATGAAGATCTTTTAAATACCGATGAGACCTTAAAGCTAAATATTGGGGATTCGGATTCTACGGATGTACTTTTACCCAATGGGCAAACTTATTTTTACACGCCTGGAGGAAACCATCTATTTGTCCTATACATGTTTACTACCCGCAGCATTCCTGCAATGACAACCCCTTCGACTGTCATTGTATTTTGCTCTGAATCATAATATGCAAAAAACACCTGACTCCAGCAAGATTTTTCCTGGAGTCAGGTGCTTTATTATGTTATGCTTCCTCAAGAAATCCCTTTTTTCTTAATTCCTCTTCAATCCGGTCTAAGTTCTTTATAGAATCTGCCGCTACCGTATGGTAATGACAACCGTTGGTGAGAGCTTTCAGTGGCTGGTCCTTGGAGGTTTGAAGAGCTTCCATAAATTCCTCTGCATCCAAACGGTTATTGATGATAAGGTCCACATGGATTTCTCCATAGACTTCATGTTCAATGGACACATCAAGAAGCCTTCCACCGTAATCCACAATGGTAAAAAGCTCGCTTAAGGTATCTTCCGTCTTATGACTGGCCCGAAAGACCCTAACAACGCTTTCAGCCTCCTTAGAGGGCTTACGGCGAAGTACATACCCCTTGTTGGTGGAAAGGATCTCCATCTGCTCTGCACGCATGAGCGCAACATCTTGAACAATTACCTGCCGGCTCACTCCAAACCGTTTTGCAAGCTCTGTTCCTGATATGGGTTTATTTTCTTTATTTAATAATTCATATAGCTTTAATCTGCGTTCGTTTCCATCCAATTTTTTGTTATTCCCTGCCTTTATCTTTTATGTCTTCTACGGTTAAAAATATTCCACTATAGTCAAGTGCCTTACAGAGCCCTGTCATATGAGGCTGCTCAAGTCTGGCAAGTGCAAGATTTTCCTTTTCATAAAATACAGTTTCCTTTGGTCCATCAGAGATTACCTTACCATGAGCCATAACAATTACACGCTCAAAATACTCTGCTACAAAATCCATATCGTGAAGGATTGCCAGAACAAATACGCCATCCTCACTTAACTTTTTTATGATTGATCCCAGTACCTTACGCCCTCTTTCATCTTGAGCGATGGTGGGTTCATCAAGGATTAATACCTTGGGCTCCATAGCGATAACCGAAGCAATGGCTACCATCTTTCGCTCGGATAGATCCAGATCGTAGGGATTCTCCTGTTCCCAATGGGACATGCCTACTAGATCCAGTGCCCATCTGGCCATTTCCATTGCCCTCTCTCTGCTCATGCCAATATTCAGGGGCCCTACCATTACTTCATCCATTACCCTGGTTTTAAAAATCTGGTCGTCTGGATTTTGGAATACATACCCCACCACTCCTGCCAGCTGTGCAACGGTTTTGTCAGAGATATCTTCTCCGTTTAAGAGAATCCTTCCACTACCAGGCTTTAAAAGTCCTTTTAATAGCTTTACCAAGGTAGTTTTTCCCGCACCATTTTGACCGATGATGGCTGTGGGCTGTTTGGAAAGCTTGAGTGATAAGTTTTGAATGACCAGTTTTTGAGAGGTGTAACCAAACTCCAGCTCCTGGATCTCAAAAAGCTCTTCTTGTTTCTTTTCTCCCATTTGTTCGGAAGGGATTCTGCCAATAAGCTTCTTAGGAAATTCTTCCTTTAACTCCACGGTCTGGTATAGAGTGACAGGGTATACTGTCTTCTCCCCTTGAGATTTACTTACATTCAAACACTTTGCCACCTGGGTATATACGGGAGGTTTTAATCCATAGGTATCTAAATCTTCCCTGGAAAATATCCGCTCTGGTGTGTCATATGCGATTTGTTTTCCCTCATGCATGAGAAGAATCTTATCGCAATATTCTGCAAGTTTCTCCATCTTATGCTCCACCATGAGAACGGTGATTCCCGTTTGCTTTAAGGCTTCTACTACTTTAAATACCTCCTCACTTCCCTGAGGATCCAATTGGGAGGTAGGTTCATCAAGTACAATGACCTGAGGCTCCATGGCAAGAATACTGGCAATGGCCACCCTCTGGGTTTGTCCACCGGAAAGATCAAAGGGATTACGGTTTCTATATTCTGTAATATCAAGGCGTGCCAGATTCTCCTCCACACGTTTGATAATCTCTCCTCTTGGAATCCCCAGATTTTGAAGGCCAAAGGCGACTTCTTCAAATACTGTTTCCTTTGCTCCGGATAATTGATTGAATGGATTTTGAAACACCAATCCAACGTGGCGGCATAGCTGGGCAACCGGAGTTTTACCTGCCTCCATTTCCTGGATCAACAGCTTTCCTCCATAGGCTCCCCGGAACATAGAAGGCACCAGTCCCACAAACGCCTGGCACAAGGTACTCTTGCCCGCTTTGTTTTCTCCGATGATTCCAATGAATTCCCCTTTTTCTACCGTAAAATCAATTCCGTCCAAGGCTAATTTTTCTGTATGAGGATAGCGGTATTTTAGTTGTTTTACTTCAATCAGAGCCATGGACATATCCTCCATACAACAGATCCAATGAGAAGTATGGTCATAAACGCCATGAAAAGCTTATCTTCTCCCCGTAATTTATGTTCCTGCAAAAATGTCTTTTTCTGCTTGGAATCAAATCCCCGAACTTCAAGAGCGATGGCCCGTTCTCTGGTATTGATTAAGGAGCTATTGACCACAGGAGAAATCAGGGGAATAAATGCTCTGGTTCTTACTAGTAAATTCCCTTCCGTCTCAAGCCCTCTGCTTCTTTGGGCATCCATAATGGTATTCATAGTTCCCATCATCTGTGGAATAATCTGAAATACAGATGATATCATATATCCAAATTTGGGAGAAAAACCAGCCTGCTCCAAATCATCCACCAAGACTGCTGGCCTTGTACTCAGTACAAATACTGCAAACGCAAGAAGCATATTTAAGATATTCAGTCCAATTTTCGTTGCATATAATAGACCTTCCCGGTAAAAAATAAGAGGCCCAACAGTGAACAGAATTTGCTCATTTTCCTGATTAAACAGACCATGGATTAAAAACACAGTTAAAATTATGGTAAAAGAAAATGCAATCAGAGGTAGGATTTTTTTTACGATCTTTCCTGCAAGAATAAGACAAAAACTCAGTCCCAGGCAAAGGCCATACAAGCCTAAGTTACCCCCAATGAAAGGAATGGCAATGGCTGCTGCAATATAATATAACTTGGAAAAGGAATGAAGTCTGGTTAAAAATGTATCCTGATCCACATAAAGACTAATGCTTTTCATAATAATCCGCCTTTTTCTTTAGTCCAAGCTAACTACTTCATCATCCAGGTCATACAAAGAGGTGAGTTTTCTAGGAAGTCCCTTAACAATGGTAAAGACAATCAAAAGGGTAATAAACTTATCTGGAATATCCACAACCACTTCATCAAGAAATGAACCAAGAATTACTGGAAGACCAGAAGCCTGGGACCAGGCAAATACAGCGTCGCCCCAGATATTTCCCGTAGTTCCTCCCCAGAAGATCAGGTTTAAGGGAGTGGAAATCACAACCGCAGTGAAACCGGCGACACAAGCGGTTAAAAGAGCGCCCGTGATAGTTTTCATATGGCCAAGCCTTGCCATAATTCCTGCTGCCGCACCGATACCAAGACTGGTTAAGGCATATACCAGTGTAATGGAATCCCCAGTGGTAAAACCAAAGATTAGGTTGTTGGCAGCTCCGCAGATACCACCAATGATTGGACCTCCAAGAATTCCTCCAATGCAGGTACCAATGGAGTCCAGCCATAAAGGCAGTTTAAGAACAGAAGCAAATAATTTCCCCAGATAATTGATACCGATACAAGCTGGAATCAGCACAAAACAGGCTGCATTCCATTTCGTCTTAAATAACTGTTTCATTTTCATATTCTCCCTTCCTAATTCTGATTTAACCGAACAAATGCATGAAGTGCTGTAAGAATCTCTAATTGTTCTCCCCTCATCATAGCCGATTCCCCACCCGTATAAAGGTTAATGTTCTCTTCTAAGGATTCCTCATACTGGACCACGGTATTCAAGATGGAAGCAGTTTTTACACCTCGTAAGCCGCCTGCTACAAAAAGAGCCGAAGTCTCCATATCAGAGCCAAGCACTCCCTTTTTTGACCAGTATTCACACACTTCTTTCTCATCATCGATATAAAAGCTGTCATGGCTTCTTACAATTCCGGTATGAGAGACTGCCCCTAATTCCCTGGCACTCTCCATCACGGCTATCAAAAGCTCTGGATCTGGAACTGCAGGGTAGGCTAAATCCACATAGGAGGCGGAGGCTCCATCGTTTCTCACAGCGCCATTTGCAATGATTAAGTCTCCTAGATGAATTCCCTTTTTCAGAGCGCCACAGCTTCCGATTCGTATCATTGCCTTTACTCCAATGCGATGAAGCTCTTCCACTGTAATGGCCGCTGATGCGCCTCCGATTCCAGTGGACACCGCCATTACCTGGGTCCCCCGAAAGCTTCCCCTTAAGCTTTTAAATTCCCGGTTGAAAGCCAGCTCTTCCACATTCTCTAAGTAAGGTTTGATTCTCTCAAGTCTTTCCGGATCCCCTGGAAGAAGAGCAAAGGGAGCTGCCTGATTGTTTGACAGCTTAATATGGGGCATAATTTCTGACATAAGATGGGTTCTCCTTTCTGCCATTTAATGTCATCAATGTAACACAAAGGGGCTGTCTTGTCAATCTGTTACCAGATGACAAGACAGCCCCTTAATTCTTACTTAATAAAAACAAATAACTGGTATTCCAGCATAGACTAAGCTGTAAAGATCCTTTGCCTTTTTGGGAGGCAGGTTGACGCAGCCATGGCTACCATTGGTCTGATATATGGCTCCCCCAAACTTACTTCTCCAATTGGCATCATGGAAACCGATTCCTCCGTTAAATGGCATCCAGTAATCCACCGGACTTTCATATTCGTAGGTTCCGTCCGCCTTCTTATCTCCCCGTAGAACCCGGTCTGTCTGCTTATAAGACAGGGTAAAGAGCCCACCTGGAGTTGTATACTTCTTGGCTACATTACCAGTTACGCAGGGAGCGTCCCAAACGAGAGCTCCGTCCTTATACATGTAAACATGCTGGGCACTTAGGTCTGCTTCCACATAAGTACCGCCCCAGTCATTATTTCGGTCAGCGGCAGTTTTTGAGTATTTTGGTTCCCTGGCCTGGCTTTGTCCGGTACGAATGACTGCCATTAAAGCCTGTGTCTCTTGAGGTTGGTCGATCTGCCAGCCATAAGCTCCGGAAAGTGGAATATCCCTTCCAGACGTTGTACGAAAACTCCGTTCTCTTCCAGCCGTATCGTACTTATCTCCCAAAGACTTTATGTAAGCTGCTGCCTTGTCCTGATTCACCTGAATGGAACCATCTGCTCCCCCAGTAACCCAGGAGCTTAATTCCTCTCCGCCCAGAACCTCTGATTTGCTTCCAAAGGTGTAAGAGATCTGCATCTCTCTTACCTTGTTAAGCGCCTCACACTGAGCTTTTAAACCAGGGTCATCCTTTGTAACGGTAACTTCATCATAACAACCCAGATCTCCTAAGTTAATCTCCCGCAGCTCCTGGTTTAACCCATTCTTTACTACTTCCTCCAGTTTAACCATATTCACGCTGTTTCCCTGTACTTCTGGAATGATGGTGAAGGGTTCTCCCTGTTGGAAAGCAGATACCTTTGCATTCACTGTGGATATGATTCCCTGTCCGCTTACAAAAGATAGGCCATTTAACTTCTCTTTCAGCTTAGCGGCATCAAAGGACACCGTACTTTTTAAGCTGCGGCTGTTGTCCTCGGCAGGTCCTGCTACACGCCCAGAGGCATTTTGTTCATCCAAAATGGTCTTTAATCCATCGGTGATCACCACTTGATAGGAGATCTCAGAACCTTTGATCACCTCAGTCTTACCCTCTCTTGATTTAAGCGTAAGATTATATTCTCTTCCATAAAAACCTTCTATCTGTACTTTTGCTTCTTCTACTGTCATACCGCCAACAAAGACACCATTGATCTTTGTTCCTGGTACAAATTTTAAAGAAGCATCTGCCAGTGCACTTCCTTGTCCTGCCAGCATGAATACGCTTGTCAGAATAAGGACTTTAGCTAATGTAAGTACATGATTTCTTTTCCTGTTCATTCCCTCAAATCCTTTGCTGTATTTTATGGAAATAATTTCCATACGTTTCTAGGGTAACACGATTTAAATGGAATAACAAGCGTAAAAATCACCTAAATTTTTCAGTCTCAAGATGTTTTAAAATCTCTCTTTTGTATTCCAGAAACTCTTCTGATATGTGAAACTCCTTATTTCTTGGCTTAGCTTCCCTGATTATAATCTCTTTGGTTATTTTGCCAGGGGCTCCGGTTAAAAGGAGGATTCGATCCGACAACAGAATGGCTTCGTCAATGTCGTGGGTAATAAAAAGAGTGGATAACTTAATCTCCTCCATCACCTTTAAGTACCAATCATGTATGGCATGCTTGGTAAGCATATCAAGAGCGGAAAATGGTTCATCCAAAAGAGCGATGGGTTTTGCAAATAAATAAGTCCTTAATAGGGCTGCCCTCTGTCTCATACCGCCAGAAAGCTGGGAGGGATATTTCTTCTCCGTTCCCTCTAAACCAAACAGCTCAAAGTGTTTAGAGGCTTTTTCTCTGGCTTCCCTTTTCTTCATTCCACCGATGAGCAGAGGAAGGGCAACATTATCTACAACCGTGCGATAAGGGAGCAATAAGTCTTTTTGCAACATATAGCTGACGTTTCCAGGCTTTCCTGTGACCTCTTCCCCATCGATCAATACATGTCCTTCCTCTGGAAGGGAAAGTCCTGCAAGAACCTGAAATAGAGTAGTTTTCCCCCCGCCGCTGGCGCCAAGAAGGGATACCAGCTCCCCCTCTCTAAGTTCTAAGGATACTTTCTCTAAGATGGTTCTGCCGTCAAAGGATTTCTTTATGCCCTTGGCCTCTAAATGTCCCATGGAATCCTCCTAACCCATTACTGGGGTAAATAATCGTTAGAAAAACCAGTGTTTTCTGGAATTGCAGGGTTTGAGAGACCATTTTCATTGAGCCAGTTATAAAACTGGTTCCATCGTTTTGGATCGATATATCCCCAAATATCCACATCCGCCTGATATTTATCCGCAAGATATTTCTGGCTCTCGATTACAAGATTTTTATCAAGTTCAGGTGCTGCCTTTAATAAGATCTCAGCCGCTTCTTCTGGATTCTTTACTGCATCTTCATACCCTTTGCTTAAAGCTCCAAGAAAGGCTCTTGCCGTCTCTGGGTCCTTCTTTAAAAATTCATTGCCAGCGATTACGACTGGTGTGTAGTAATCAAAGGCAGGGTTTATGTCTGCAAATGTAAAGTAGTCTGTTTCAAGTCCTACCTCTTCCATCTTGATACCAGCCCAGGCATAAAAGATCCAAATGGCATCCACTGATTTTGTTTTCAAAGCAGAAACTTCATCGGTTACCGTACTTGGAATCATCTCCACCTTGGAAAAATCACCACCGTCAGCTTCTACCACATCTTTCATCATAGCTTTTTCCACTGGGCTGTCCCATGTGGCATACTTCTTTCCTTCCAATCCTTTTGGAACATCCATGCCTTCCCCTTTTCTTGAGATGATTCCGGATGTATTATGCTGGATCACAGCCGCTACGGCTGTAATTGGAAGGGCATTCTCTCCAACCAAAGCAGGTGCCATGGAATCCTGAAACGACATACCAAATTCCGCTTTTCCAGAGGCCACCAATACTGCCGCCCCATCTTCTGGTGGCTGCACAATCTCTACAGAAAGGCCTGCGTCTTTAAAATATCCCTTTTCCTCTGCTACATAAAGGCCCGTATGATTGGTGTTCGGGGTCCAATCCAGCACAAATGTGACTTTTTTCAAATTCTTCGTTTCTGTATTTACTGCCTGCTTATCCTGCTTTTGACAGGCGCTTAAGGATGCTGCCACTGTGGCCGCAATTAAGATTGCCAAACCTACTTTTTTCATAATTTCCTCCAAATTGATTCTATGGTTCCTGTTCCCATGGCATGCATTTTTTAGAAAGCATGTCCACTCCCTTCATAAGAAGAAGGCTGATCATTGATATTAAAAAAATTACTGCAAACATTTTATCAAATGCAAATGCTTTTTTTACTCGGGTCATGTACACTCCAAGGCCACCAAATCCACCCAGCCATTCCGATATAACCGCTCCCACCACTGCATAGGAAGCTGAAATGCGAAAGCTGGAAAAGAACTGTTTCATGGCGCCTGGAAGCTTGATATAACGAAAGATACTAACCGGCCCTGCTCCCATGGACCGTAATAGACTAACTGCGTCCGGGTCCTGAGAACGAAACCCGGAAAGAAGCCCTATGGTAACCGGAAAAAATGTGGTCATTACTATGAGAATAATCTTAGGCGTCATCTCATAACCAAACCATAATACAAGCAAGGGAGCAAGAGCCACCGTAGGAACGGTCTGGGTTAAAACAATGAGAGGATAGAAGGCCCGGTAGACCTGATCAAAATGATCCATAATGACTGCGATGATAAAACCAATGACCACGCCTAAAAAAAGTCCGGTAAATGCCTCTGTCATTGTTATCTTCCCATGCTCCATGAATGCAGGAAATTCGGTTATAAATACTCTTCCTACCCTAACTGGAGATGGAAGCAAATATGGTTCAATCAATCCCAGGGAAGATATGCCCTGCCATAGTAATAGAAGTCCCAATACAGCAGAGCATGACCACAGCTTATTGGTGATGCTTTGTGACTTTCTTTTCAATGGTTAATACCTCTCCTTCTGGCCGGTAGGTAACTTTAATATAAGCGGCCACAGAAGGTGCACCTGCACGAATGGCGATGTGCTGACATTCCTTAATAATATCCATCAGTTCATCATAGTCCCCTTCTATTGCAGTCTCAAAGGGACCTACATAATAATTAAGTCCCGTACTTTTAATATAATCTATGACCTGATCTACAATACGAATTAATTCCTCATCATTTTTTGCTTCTGGAAGTGTTTGGATTGCTACGCTTGCATTCATATTTTTCTCTCTCCTTTTTTGTATAAAAAACCCGCCCGGATATCCGGGCGGGTTAACAGGCAAGGCCTGAAAGTTTCCTACGCTGGCATTATCCAGATCAGGTTACAGGGTTTAAAACATCACTGTTTTATCTCAGCCGGATAGGTTCCAGCACCCCTTTTTAGTTTTCCATGAAAGTATACATCGAACCAGTTGCAATGTCAAGCTTGCCAAATATTATCACTTTTTAACAGATGCTGTCACTTTCGACCAGTGCTTAAGCGCCAGCGCTCCAATATCCGGGTCATACATTTTCCCCAGATTCCTTTTGATTTCCTCATAGCAGTGATCCAAGGAATAGGCCTTTCGATAGCCACGGTCAGAGGTCATGGCATCTATGGAATCGCAGATTGCTATGATCCTTGCTCCCAGAGGAATCTCTTTTCCTTTTAATCCGCTTGGATATCCCTTGCCGTCATAGCTCTCATGGTGGTAAAGAACAATGTCCTTTAATTCATTTAGGTGCTTTGATTTGCTTAAGATATCGGCGCCAGTCTTTGGGTGCTTTTTTATGGCTTCCCATTCCTCTTTCGATAGTCTGTCCGGTTTGTTTAAGATTGCATCTGGGACACCAATCTTTCCAATATCATGTAAGTGAGCCGCAACATGGATCTTATCTACCTCACTATCAGGAAGCCCTAAAACCCCAGAAAGGGCCAGCGCCATTTCGCTGACCCTTTGAGAATGCCCGGCTGTATAAGGGTCTTTTGCATCCAGTGCACTTACAATACACTCAATGATTTCATGATAATCAATCCCATCACTGCTTAGCTCAAATCTGGCTTCTATATTCATATTTTTTACTCTTCTTTAAGTTAGCAATGGCTAACCATCAATTAGTAACATCCGGCCTGTTCACATTCGCAAGGCTTTACGGAAATAGATGAAATCTTTTGATTGCTTAAATAACCGCAGGCGGAAAGTCCTGCCCGTACAACCAGATTCCAGTTTTTTGCGGACAAATGATAGGTGGTTTCATCGTCAAGAACGACGGTACACGCATTTTCCATGGCGCAGGTTTCTGAATAGGCGATTTTATACATATTCTTTCTACTAATAGCACCAATTTCCTCTAATACGTTTACCATGCGATAGACGGTAGCGGCACCAATGCTTTCATCAACCTTTGATGCCTTATAATATATCTCCTTACAACTGGAGCACTCATGTCCCAGAATAATATCCAGCAGCGTGAGGCGCTGTTTTGTTATTCTGCAGCCTTTTTCCTTCAGTCGTTCAATTATAAGTTCCTTCTGCATTCTTGATGTGTGATAACTTCTGGAGTCAGTCACTTTTCTTTTTTCACTGATCATGTTGCGATTTTCCATTATGGCACCTCCGTTTACTGGTATTGATAGGGGTTACTTAGCTGCAATGTCCTCCGCAATCCTTACAGGATTGACCGCATTGGATGGACTTTCCATTTTTCTTATCACGAATCAGGCTTTTAACTGCTAATGTCACGCCGCCAATTACCACAAGTAACACAACAATTGTTCCCATGATTATCCTCCTTATATATCGAGCCTGCACGTTTCATGCAGGCTCTTATAGTTTCGTGTACCGCGACTTATTTGGCGCCTGCTACACTTTTTGATTTTGTTGTCTTATATTCTTTCATTGGTCTAACAAGAAGACCGATAAATCCGATGATTAAAGCAAATGCTACAAATGTGAAGAATCCGAAGGTTCCTGTGGTAATCAGTGTACCAATCTGGTAAACACAAAGAGCTACCACATAAGCAAGGATTGTCTGATATCCAACTGCATACCAAAACCATCTGGTGTTATTCATCTCTCTTTTAATGGCACCCATGGCTGCAAAGCAAGGAGCGCAAAGAAGATTAAATACCAGGAAGGAATAAGCTGCTACAGAAGTCATACTTCCTGCAAGAGTTCCCCAGATTTCAGTTCCATCTTCTGCCACTTCTGCAAATCCGTAAAGAATACCAAAGGTTCCTACTACGTTCTCTTTTGCAATCAGGCCTGTAATCGCTGCAACGGCTGATTTCCAGTTGCCCCAGCCAAGAGGAGCAAATAACCAACTTACGGTACTTCCTAATGCTGCAAGGATACTGTGATCAAGCTCTAAGGTATCAAGAAGTCTGAACTGTCCGTCAACCCAGCCAAAGTAAGATGCAAACCATACAACGATAGTAGCCAGAAGAATGATGGTACCAGCTTTTTTAATAAAGGACCAGCCACGTTCCCACATGCTTCTTAAGATATTTTCTACGGTAGGCATATGATAAGCTGGAAGCTCCATTACAAAGGGAGCTGGATCTCCGGCGAAAATCTTTGTCTTTTTAAGAATGATACCTGAACAGATAATAGCTGCAATTCCTACAAAGTAAGCACTTGGTGCTACCCATGCAGCTCCACCAAATAACGCACCTGAAATCAGAGCGATAATAGGAAGCTTGGCACTACAAGGAATGAATGTAGTTGTCATGATTGTCATCTTACGGTCACGATCATTTTCAATGGTACGTGATGCCATAATTCCTGGTACGCCACATCCACTTCCGATTAACATTGGAATAAAGGACTTTCCAGAAAGGCCAAACTTACGGAAGATACGGTCCATGATAAATGCAACTCTTGCCATATATCCGCAGCTCTCTAAAAATGCGAGGAATACAAAAAGTACTAACATCTGAGGAACAAAGCCAAGAACAGCGCCCACACCGGCAATGATTCCGTTAACAATCAAGCCCTGAAGCCAGTCTGCACAGCCAATAGCAACTAAAAGGTTTTCAACCATAACTGGAATTCCAGGTATATCAATGCCAAAGAAAGTAAATCCATCACCAAAGAGATTATCATTGGTCCAGTCTGTCGCCCAGCCACCAATGGTGGTAACTGACACATAATATACTAAAAACATTACCGCAGCAAAGATAGGAAGAGCTAGAAATCGGTTGGTAACAATCTGGTCAATCTTATCTGATACTGTAAGTTTCTCTCTTTTGCTTCTTGTGTAACACTCTCCTATAATAGAAGAGATGTAGGTATATCTCTCATTGGTAATAATACTTTCTGTATCATCATCCATCTCACGTTCAATCAGAGTGATCTCCTCAGATACATCAGGAACTCTCTTAAGCTGACTTTCAATCTTTTCATCTTTTTCTAAAAGCTTAATTGCAAAGAAACGCTTTTGATCTTCTGTAACATCGTTTCCTAATTTATCCTCAATAGAATCCAATACACTTTCCACTTCTGCCTGGAATTTGTGCACTGGAATTGCATTCTTCTTTTTGTTTGCAACCGCAATTGCCTTTTCAGCCGCCTGCTGGATACCAGTTCCCTTTAATGCGGAAATTTCCACCACTTCACAACCAAGCTTTTGGCTCAGTTTATCGATATGTATCTTGTCTCCGTTTTTCGCAACGATATCCATCATGTTAATCGCCATGATGACTGGAATGCCCAACTCCATAAGCTGGGTAGATAAGTAAAGGTTACGTTCAATGTTGGTTCCGTCTACAATGTTAAGGATGGCATCAGGACGCTCTCCTATCAAATAGTTTCTAGCAACTACTTCTTCCAATGTATAAGGAGAAAGGGAATAAATTCCTGGAAGATCCATAATGATAACATCTTTATGGCCTTTTAATCTTCCTTCCTTCTTCTCAACAGTAACTCCGGGCCAGTTCCCCACAAACTGATTTGATCCCGTAAGCGCATTAAACAGCGTTGTCTTTCCGCAGTTTGGATTTCCTGCTAATGCAATCTTAATTGACATACTCTACCTCTTTCTGCCTGTCAGCACTAATTTGTATGGTATTAGTTTTACCTAACTCATGTGTAAAAAAAATTACTCAACTACAATCATCTCAGCGTCCGCCTTACGAAGGGATAACTCGTATCCTCTTACGGTAACTTCAACCGGATCTCCAAGTGGTGCGACTTTTCTTACAAAGATGTCAACGCCTTTTGTGATGCCCATATCCATAATTCTTCTCTTTATTGGACCTTCACCAGTCAGCTTGGTTACCTTGACTGTTTTTCCGCATGGAATCTCCTTTAATGTCATCTCTTTTTCTCCTTCTTTAGCCTACCAATATCTTATTGGCCATATCTTTTCCGATTGCTACTCTGGAATCTTTAATATTAACAATCATGTTTCCACCAATTTCAGAAACAACGGTTACAACTCCACCTGTTACAAATCCCAGGTTTTCTAGGAACCGTCTTGTCTCTTCTTTTCCTCCAACCTTGCGAATCACGTTCGGTTCACCAGCTTTCATCATTGTTAAAGGCATCCTTCGTCATCTTCTTTCTTTATATAATTTTTAATGATAATCATTTCCATTTCCTGTAGGTTAGTATATGCTAACCACGGGAAGTTGTCAAGATTTATTTTGATTTTTTTTATCAATAATTTTATATTTGATGTTAGAGCGACGGTGTGATATACTAAAATAACTATTTTAGATTGAGGTGACGCTATTTATGCATACCAATGAATCATCAGAAAACTATCTGGAAGTCATACTTGTTTTAAGTAAAACTCGCCCGGTAGTCCGATCTGTGGATGTGGCGGAAGAGCTTGGCTTTAAAAAATCCAGTGTCAGCGTTGCTATGAAGCATCTACGAGAACGTAATCACATTACTGTTACAAAAGAAGGTTATATTTATCTCACAGAAGATGGGAAAGCCATCGCTGAGATGATCTATGAAAGACACGAGTTTCTTTCTAATTGGCTGGTTACACTTGGGGTATCCAAAGAGATCGCCGATGAAGATGCCTGTCGAATTGAACACGTCATCAGCAAGGAAAGCTTTGACGCACTGAAAAAGCAAATCATCTAAAAAGGACCGTTACCGGTCCTTTTTACATTTCACTTACCAGATCTTTACCCTTTTATCCGGGGAAACGTACATGGCATCTGTATCTCTGATCTCAGGATAAGCTTCATAGAACTCATCTGTGGCACTTAACACTGCGTTGACTCTTACCTTAGCCGGTGAATGGACATCTGTGTTCAATCGCTTAATCATGGCCTCTTTCGTATATTTAGAAGCCCAAATGGTAGCATACTGACGAAAGAGAAGGCGTAAATCTTCTATATTATTTCCTGGGATCTTCGTGATACTAGATAAGGCACCTAAATCAGCAATGTTTTCATTTAAGGTCTGGGCACCATTCACATGACGTCCCTCAAATCCTTCCTGATTATCATAATAGGTTTTTACCTGATCTGACAATTCATTAAACTTCGCCCGGTCCTTATCCGTCCACCATACATGGTAATTTCCATTTTCATCATACTGAGAGCCAGAAGAATCAAAGGCATGGCTGATCTCATGGGCAATGACCATGCCAATCCCTCCCAGGTTTGATGCAAATTCAGCTTTGGAATCATAAAAAGGTGGCTGTAATATTGCCGCCGGAAATACGATTTCATTTCCTGTGGGATTATAATAAGCATTCACCGTCTGGGGTGTCATGCCCCATTCCCCTTTGTCTACTGGTTTACGTACCTTTTCTTTTTGCACATCATTTTTAGCTTTTACCAGGGAAAATACATTGCCTATCAGGTTTCCTCCTTTTTCTGCGGGAAGTACCTGTGCTTTTTCATAATCATTGGGCCACTGATCCGGGTAGCCGATTTTCAAAGTCATGTTGTCAAGTTTTTTAACTGCTGCCGCCTTTGTGTCTTCTCCCATCCAGTCAAGAGCCATAATCTGATTTTTATATACTTCCAGAATTTGTTCTACCATATCCTTAATAGACTTTTTATCTTCCTTGGAAAAACTCTGTTCCACATAGAGACGCCCAAATTCAAACCCAAGCATATCCTGTGTCATCTCACTTGCCAGCTTATCGTCTGTTTTGTTTTCCTTAATCCCATTTTGGATTTTGTTCCATTCCAAACGGTTGTCCCGAATCTCAGGAGTCAGATATCCAGCGAAATCATTGATCAAGCAATAGATCGCATAATTTTTTAATAGGGGAAGGTTCTCCTCTTTTAAATACTGGTTAATTTTCTTCATCTGTTCCACATCGGTCACCACATAGTGATTCGAATCTGCGAGTCCGGCTGCCTTAAGGAAAGCTTCCAATGATTCATTTGGAAATAATTCTTTTAATTGATCCGTAGTATATGGATTATAAATTTTTCCAGGATCGTTTTGCTGACTGAGAGATAGGGCACTTTTTGCCAGATCCTTTTGAAATGCTAAAATATCCGCTCCTGCCTTTTTGGCCTCTTCCTGGCTCAAACCGGAGTATTCCATGGTTTTATCAATATAAGACTGGTAATTCTGCAAAAGAGCTGATAAGGTTTCATCTTCCAGCGTCTCTTTCCCAGGACCTAAATCAGCTCCGTTTAGATATAAGGCATACCGTTTAGAATCCTTCATATCTTCCGTCCACTGAGGAAGAATCAGACTTCCAAAACCAATATCAGAATAGATTGTTCCCAAGGCTTTCATATAATCCATTACATTAGAGGAATCTTTGATGCTGTCTATATAAGGCTTTAATGGTCCTAGTCCAGCCTTTTCTCTGCCCTCCATATCCAGAGCGGTGAGATACATATCTCCAATTTTCTGTTCAATGGAACCTGGTTTTGCATTTGCCCGATTATTTACCGCGCCTTTTAGTACCTCATTTAAAATCTCGTAAGCTTTCTTATCCAAATCATAAAAATAACTCCATTGATTGGAATCCTTTGGTATCTCTTTTTCCTTTAGTACCTTTTGGTTTACATAATCGTAGTAATCGCTTGCCAGTAATTTCTTCTCCTCTTCTGTTTGGGCACTTTCTGCCTTTCCTGAACCATTCACCGGCTGGACAGCGGTTTGCTCCGGCTCAGGTGCTGTCTCCTTCTTTCTGCTGCATCCATTTAAGGAAAATGACAGTAACAGGAAAAGTGCCAGGAATAAGCTGAATCTTCTCTTCATAAATTCCCCTTTCTTTTTCGTTCCTTTTTGGACTCAAAAAAGGAAGTGGATTGCTCCACTTCCTTATCTGTCATATACCTTATTATGTTTAAGCTTCGTCAGAATATACAGGCGCTTCATCATATTCGTCCTGTGCCTGAAGTGCTTTGATACTTAAACTAATTTTTTTGTCATCTTCGTTGAAATCAACGACTCTTGCTTCGATTTCCTGGCTGATAGAAAGTACATCAGATGGTTTCTCTACGTGCTCTCTGGAAATCTGGGATACATGAAGAAGTGCGTCAACGCCTGGCTCTAACTCAACGAATGCGCCAAAGTCAGTCATACGTGCTACTCTTCCTGTTACCACGTTGCCTACTGCGTATTTATCAGAAGCATCTTTCCATGGGTTTGTCTCTGGGAACTTTAAGCTTAAGGCAATCTTATCACCGTTGATGTCCTTAATAAGAACTTCAACTTTCTCTCCAGCCTTGAATGCTTTTTTAGGGCTTTCTACTCTTCCCCAGCTCATCTCAGAGATATGAAGTAAACCGTCAGCGCCGCCAAGATCGATGAAAGCACCGAAATCAGTTACGTTCTTAATGGTTCCTTCTACAATATCACCAGTATGGATTCTGCTGAATAATTCTTTCTGTAATTCTGCTCTCTTAGCAACCATAAGCTGCTTTCTGTCACCAATGATTCTTCTTCTCTTAGGGTTGAATTCTGTAATGATGAATTCAATTTCTTTATCCGCATATTTGGATAAATCTTTCTCATAAGAGTCAGAAACAAGGCTAGCAGGAATGAATACTCTTGCACCTTCTACAACAACGCTTAAACCGCCGTCAAGAACCTGAGCAACTTTTGCAGTTAATACTTCGTGGTTTTCAAATGCCTCTTCCAGCTTCTTGTTGCCTCTGTCTGCCGCAAGTCTCTTGTAGGATAAAGCAACCTGTCCTTCGCCATCGTTAACTCTGGTAACTTTGGCTTCCATCTCTTCACCAACCTGTACTACGGTTGTAAGATCTAAGTTCTGGTCATCCGTGTATTCGCTACGTGGGATGGTGCCGTCAGACTTGTAACCTATATTCAAGACGATTTCATCTTCTTTTACGTCGATGACTTTACCAGTGACGATCTCTCCTGTACGTATGGTTTTCAATGATTCTTCTAACATTTGTTCAAAACTTAACTCTGACATTAGTATGAACCTCCTCGATAATATGATTCGGGGTTGAAGCCCCGGCTGTAATACCTACGCTGCGCACAGAATTTACACAATCAGGATCTAAATCACCTAGTGTCTGGATATAGTAAGTATTCTTACACTCCCTTCGGCATATCTCGTATAGCTTCTGGGTATTAGAACTGCTTTTTCCACCAACAACAATCATGGCATCCACTTCTGAAGCTATCCGCTTTGCTTCCACTTGTCTTTCCTGTGTTGCATTGCAAATCGTATTTAAAACAAGTATATCATACCTCGTTTCAGAAAATTTTTCAACTAAATCTTGAAATTTCTTGTAATTAAATGTCGTCTGTGATACAATACACAGCCTTTCTCCATCTACTAAAGGTAAAGCTTCCACTTGTTCGGGTGTTTCCACAACTAGAGTATTTGCATTTCCCCAGCCTTTAATACCTTGTACTTCTGGATGTGATTCATTTCCGATAATAATGATCCGTCTTCCCTCTTTATTCTGTTCCTGGGCGACTTTGTGTATCTTCCTCACATAGGGACATGTGGCATCAATTATCTCAACACCGTTCTCTTCCAGAATATCATAAATCCTTTTACCAACTCCATGAGACCTTATAACAACCACAGCATCCCGAATGGTTTGCAGCTCTTCTTCTGTCTCTATTACCTTGACTCCCTTTTCCTCCAGATCCTTTACTACTTCTTCGTTATGAATGATGGGACCAAAGGTGTAAATGGGTTTATCGTTTCGCTTCAGCTGTTCATAAACCTGATCCACGGCACGTTTTACGCCGAAGCAGAATCCAGCTGATTTTGCAACTACTACTTCCATGACTACTTCTTCCCTTCCTTTTTTCGTTCAAGAAACAACTCTAAAATCCGATCT
This sequence comes from uncultured Eubacteriales bacterium, assembly GCA_963528005.1. Classification (GTDB taxonomy): domain Bacteria; phylum Bacillota; class Clostridia; order Lachnospirales; family Lachnospiraceae; genus Lacrimispora. Next base: position 67,715 of record CAURSM010000014.1, on the reverse strand, counting down.
TCTACCATTTTCTTTGGCATGGAGGAAGAATCCAAAAGGATGGCATCCTCAGCCTGTTTTAATGGAGAATGCTCCCGGTTCATATCCCGGTTGTCCCTCTCAATGATGTCTTTTTCTATGTCTTCCAGGGTATATTCCCCTTGCTTATCCCTAAGCTGTGCAAATCTTCGCTTTGCCCGAACCCGGCTGCTTGCAGTCAGATATATCTTTAAATCTGCATCAGGAAGGACACAAGTTCCAATATCTCTTCCATCCATGATTACATTTTCTTTTCTGGCCAGCTCCTTTTGAAGCTCCACCAGTTTTTCCCTTACTGGCATGTATACAGAGGTTGCAGATGCCATATCACTGACTTCTCCTGTACGAATAAGACCGGAAACATTTTCTCCGTTTAAGATCACCTGCTGTTCTCCGTTTTCGTATGATATGGTCACCTTTACGTCTTTAGCCGCCTGTGAGATGGCTGCTTCATCCGTTGGTGTTATGCCCATTCTTAAAAAATGAAGTGCCATGGCACGGTACATCGCCCCCGTATCTACATACACGAAATGAAGCTTTTCTGCTACAGATCTTGCAATGGTGCTTTTTCCGGCTCCTGCGGGGCCGTCGATTGCTATATTATAAACCTCTGTCATCGTTCGTCTTTCTCCTCTCCAGCCGCTGTTCCGGCCGCCCAGCCAGTGGACCAGGCGATCTGTAAATTAAAGCCTCCGGTCACCGCATCAAGATCTAGAACCTCTCCTGCAAAATAAAGGCCGCAAACCAGCTTTGATTCCATGGTAGAGGGATTAACCTCCTTTACCGTAACACCACCCTGGGTAATGATGGCCTCATTATAGGCACGAAGCCCAGTGAGGGTGAGGGTAAATGCCTTGGTGAGTTCAATGATTCTTTGGCGTTCTTCTTTCGTAATTTCATTGACCTTTTTTTCCGGTGGAATCTGACTTCTGTCTATCATAACAGGAACCAGCTTGGCCGGATAAAGTTGATTCAGGGAATTTTTAAACTGCTTATTCATAGCCTCATCAAAATCCCGTAACAGCCGGTTATCCAGCTGCTCCTCAGTCAGTGCAGGCTTTAAATCAATGGATAAGGTCAGTGGGCCTTTTTTCAGTTCCTTTGACGCATAACTGCTGGCGCTTAAGAGAACAGGTCCGCTGACACCGTAATGGGTAAAAAGCATTTCCCCAAACTCCTGGTAAACGATCTTTTTCCCTTTTAAAATTGTGGCCTCTACATTACGAAGAGATAAGCCTTGAAGTTCTTTTACCATAGGCTCTTCTACTACGAATGGAACCAAGGCTGGAGAAAGAGTTGTGACTGTATGACCAGCTTCTTTTGCAAGCTTATAGCCGTCTCCCGTTGATCCGGTTAACTGATAGGAAAAACCTCCACAAGCTATGATCACGGAATCTCCCATAAACTTGTCTTTCTTTCCGCCCATATTTACAACAAGTCCGGTTATGGAACCGGATTCTATCAAAAGCTTTTTTACTTCTGCGCGGTAGTGAATGGTAACCCCTAAATCCAGGAGTCTTTGATTCAAAACACGAATAACATCAGAGGATTTGTCTGATGCAGGAAATACCCGGTTTCCGCGCTCAGTTTTAAGCGTACAGCCAAGCTCTTCTAAAAGATTCATCATATCAAAATTGGTAAAGCCATAAAAACTGCTGTATAAAAATTTGGCATTGGTCACAACGTTACCAAACAATTCCTCCGTATCACAGGCATTGGTCACATTACATCGACCTTTTCCCGTAATAAAAACCTTTTTGCCAAGCTTTTCATTTTTCTCAAAAATGTGGACGGTACTGCCCTTCATGGCTGCTGCTATACCAGCCAGCATCCCTGCAGCGCCACCGCCCACGATTAAAACCGTATTCATGCCGTATCCTCCTGGTTCATTCACTCCATTTCTACTTTACACGAAAAAGGAGGAAAATACAAGCGGTCACGTATTTTTCTTTGCCTCACGAATCTTACCTTCCAGGGCTTCCACCACGGTTTTTAAGATCTTTACTCTGGCATAATATTTACAATTTCCTTCTACTACAATCCAGGGAGCATAGGTGGTTGAGGTGCGGACTAACATCTCATTGACAGCCTCTTCATACTCTTCCCACTTCTCTCTGTTTCTCCAGTCTTCTTCCGTTATTTTCCATTGCTTTAACGGATCTTCTGACCTTGCTTTGAAGCGACGTTCCTGCTCATCTTTGTCAATATGAATCCAAAATTTCAAAACCACTGCTCCAGCATTTGCCAGGTGGTCTTCCATTTCATTGATTTCCTGATATGCCAGCTTCCACTGATTTTCACTGCAAAAGCCCTCAATCCGCTCCACCAGGACACGACCGTACCAGGTGCGGTCAAAGATTGCCATATGACCAGCCCTTGGAACATTGTTCCAAAATCGCCATAGGTAATGATGAACCCGTTCCATATCATTGGGGGCAGATGTGGGATATACTTTATAACCCCTGGGGTCCAGATGGCTGGTAAGCCGTCTGATGGCACCACCTTTTCCAGCCGCATCCCAGCCCTCAAAGCCAAAGACTACCGGGATTTTCAATCGATATATCTGGCTGTGAAGCTGCTCCAAACGCTCCTGCAAACGGTCAATTTCTTTTTTATATTCTTCCTTTGACAAGGTCTTCGTTAGATCTACTCCGGAAAGAACTCCACTTTGGTATTCCTTCGTACGGATCGGAACTTCTTTTTCCTTTTTTTCACCTCTTGATAAGCATAGGTGGTACGCCTCTTCCAATCGGTCTGCCACATGAGTCATGATTTTTACTGCTGCATAATCCTTATCCGTGGCTTCTATGATGGTCCAGGGAGCAAAGTCCGTATCTGTCTTTTCAAGCATTTCTTCACAGATTCTTATAAACTGGTCATACTCCTTATTTCTTCGCCAGTCATCTTTGGAAACTCTCCAACTGGTATCCTTTGAAAGTTCCAGCTTTTTAAACCGGTTCTTTTGCTCTTTTTGGGAAATGTAGAGAAACAGTTTTATAATCACCATGCCATCATCTGTAAGCTGGCGCTCAAAGGACTGAATGTCCTTATATGCTCCCGCCATGTCACACTCTTGTATGGTTCCGTCAAAACGCTCCATGGTCACCTGACGATACCAGCTTCTGTCAAAGATTGCGATTCTGCCTTGGGCCGGAAGTTTTGTCCAAAAACGCCATAAAAACGGGCGCATCCGTTCCTCCTTGGTTGATTTATCATTGGCATAAACATCAAAGCCCCTGGGGTCAAGGGCCTGGATGAGATGATTGATCTGGGTGCCTTTTCCAGATGCTCCCATGCCTTCAAATACAATTGATACCGGAATCTTCGCATCCTTTAGCTTACGCTGCAGCTCTCCCAGACGCAGGGTTTGTTCCTTGATTTTTTCCTTGTAATCACTTCGATCAATTTTTTTCGATAAATCGATTTTCTCTAGCATAAATCGTCCCTCCTCTAACTTAAGCTGTCACGCCTTCAGATGGGAAAATACGTTTGCCACCTCTGGCATGACCTGGCTGATCTTTATCATCTGCGGACATTCTTCTTCACAACGATGGCACGCCTTACAGCTATCCGCATTCACCGTTATGTTACGATACCCTTCCACTGCTTCCTCTTCTTTATGGGCAGCCGTCATATTATAAAGGGTAAATATATCTGGAATCGGAAGTCCAAATGGGCATGGAAGGCAGTAACGGCATCCGGTGCATCCCACTAAGGCCATGGAATCATACACTTCCTTTGCCTTTTTATAAATTTCCTTTTCTTCCTTGGTCACCATATGGATATGGCTTCTGTCTCCATATAGAAGGTTCTCCTCCAATTGAGTCTCATCACTCATACCGCTTAATAACAAGCTAACCTCTGGCTGATCCCAAATAAAATCAAGGGCGTATTCCACACAGGATTTGTCTTCTTTAAATAATTCTTTTACATGAGCGGCTGGAGCTGCTAATTTTCCACCCAAAAGTGGTTCCATAACTACGACTGCAAGTCCCTTAGAAGCAGCTTCTTTTAGCCCTTTTTCACCTGCCTGATGAGTCAAATCCACGTAGTTATACTGGATTTGGCAAAAATCCCATCCATCATAATAATCTAGGATATCCTGAAACACGTCATATGAATCATGGAAGGAAAAACCAAGATATTTAATTTTCCCTTGCTCCCTCGCTTTTTCCATCTTTTTTACGAGATCAAATTTTTTCACCGTATCTTCAAATCGGTCCCTGCTTAATGCATGAAGAAGGTAAAAGTCAATGTGGTCTGTTTGCAGCTTCTCTAGCTGCTCCTCTAAAATAAGTTCAAAATCCTCTTCTTTTTCAAGCTTCCAAACTGGACACTTGGTGGCCAGATATGTCTTTTCCCGGTAGCCATCTAAAAGTGCATTCCCTACGATCCGCTCGCTTTCGCCCTGATGATAAGGATATGCTGTGTCTATGTAATTCACTCCTTCATCAATGGCATGACGAATCATCTTAATTGCCCGCTCTTCATCCACCTGATCGTTTTCTAGTACCGGAAGTCTCATGGCTCCAAACCCTAGTGCTGATACTTTTAATCCTGTCTTTCCAAATTCACGATACTGCATAATAAAACCTCCGCATGTGTATTTAATAATACAATTGTAACATAATCAGCCACACATAAAAATAGTTTTTATCTTAAATCAAAAAGAGACAGGAAACTCAGCTTTTTCGCTTTGCTTCCTGTCTTATTCTTATACTTCTGTCATAATAAAGATATCGTAAATAGCCTTAATTGCTTCCTCAAAGTCTGCATTCTTAACGCCGATTATGATGTTTAGCTCACTGGAACCCTGATCAATCATCTTAACATTCACCCTAGAATGAGCCAGTGCTGAGAAAATTCTTCCGGCAGTCCCTCTGGTCGCCTTCATTCCCCGCCCTACCACGGCTACTAAGGCAAGGTCTGATTCCATCTCAATGAAATCCGGTTCCACGGCCCGATGAATTCCTGCAATCACAGACTGCTCAAACTCTTCAAACTCCGATTGATGGACAAAGATCGTCATGGTATCAATGCCTGATGGCATATGCTCAAAGGATACGCCGTATCGTTCAAATACCTCTAACACCTTTCTCCCAAAACCCACTTCCGCATTCATCATGGCTTTTTCAATATTAATGGAGCAAAAGCCTTTCTTTCCTGCGATTCCTGTAATGGTATAATTGGGTTTTCTGCAGGTGCTTTCTACAATCACAGTTCCTTTGTCTTCTGGAGAATTGGTATTTCTAATATTAATTGGAATACCTTCTTTTCTTACAGGGAAGATGGCATCCTCATGGAGCACGCTTGCACCCATATAGGCCAGTTCTCTCAGTTCTCTGTATGTAATGGTTTCAATGACTTCAGGATTTTTAATAATTCTTGGATCCGCCACCAAAAAGCCAGATACATCCGTCCAGTTCTCATACATATCCGCATGAATGGCTTTTGCAACAATAGAACCTGTGATATCAGAACCACCTCTGGAAAAGGTTTTAATGGTTCCATCTTTTTTCGCTCCATAAAAGCCTGGAATTACGGCTCTTTCCACATGCTCTAAGCGATCCCCCAGTTCTTTGTCTGTAAAGTTCGCTAAAAAGCTTCCGTCTGTATCAAAGAAGATCACTTCTGCCGCATCTATAAATTCGTAGCCCAGATATTCTGCCATTACCATGCCGTTTAAATATTCACCTCTGGAAGCCGCATAATCCTTTCCGGCTTGTTTCAGGAAATTTTCTTCAATGGTGGAAAATTCAAAATCCAGATTCAGGTTTAAATTCAGACCGTCAATGATTTCATCGTAACGTTCTCTGATTTTTTCTAATATCTTTTTATAGCTTTTTCCTTGGGTTGCTGCCTCATAACACTGATACAGCATATCTGTCACTTTTTCGTCCTTGTCACTACGCTTTCCAGGTGCGGAAGGGACCACATACCGCCTGCTTTTGTCTCCCCGAATGATATCTCCAACCTTTTTAAACTGCTTTGCGCTGGCCAAAGAGCTGCCTCCGAATTTTACGACTTTTTTCATAGCGTCTCTCTCCTCTGATACAGGTTATTATGTGGATATTTAACGGAAATAATATCCCAATTACTTTCTGATGTCAAGCATTTTTCAAATAGATTGCATATTTTTCCATTTTTATGAATAAATAATCTATCTTTTCACTGGAATTTTAAATTAGAGTTTCCATTTCTAAATTTACTTTTTCTTCACAGGAGCGCATGGCAAGGATGGTTTTTTCAAATAAATCATCAAGGGTCCAGCCAAGAGCTTCTGCCCCTGTTGCGATTACATCTCTGGAACAACCGGCTGCAAATTTCTTGTCCTTAAACTTTTTCTTCAAGCTTGATGTCTCCATATCCAGCACGCTTTTTGATGGACGCATTCTGGCTGCGGCTCCAATAAGCCCGGTGAGTTCATCGGCTGCAAATAATATCTTTTCCATGATGTGTTCTGGTTTCACATCCACGCAGATTCCATATCCATGGCTAACAATGGCACGCACCAGTTCTTCTTCTGCTCCAATTTCAGCCAATAGTTCAGGAGCCTTTATGCAGTGCGCCTCTGGAAATTCTTCAAAATCAACATCATGAAGAAGCCCGGCTAGTCCCCAGAATTCCACTTCATCAGAATATCCCATTTCATTTGCATACCACTTCATAACTCCTTCTACGGTCAGACCGTGAAGCAGATGAAAAGTCTCTTTATTATATTTCATAAGCAGTTTTAATGCTTCCTGTCTGGTAACTGTTGTATTCATCCTATTCCTCTCCTTATCTTAACGTTCACATGATTCTGTTATCTGTTACATTGATACCACTTTCACCGATTACTTTAATTCCATGTTTTTCTAAAAGCTCTGCCGTCATGCCGCTTCCTTCTATCTTTGAACCGGAAAAAGTGCCATCATAAATAACTCCATGTCCACAAGAAGGACTGCGCTCCTTTAATATGGCACGTTTGCAGCCGTATAGCTTGCCAATTCTCAAGGTCTCTTTGGCACCATTTATAAAAAAGCTTGTCACGTCCTGGCCCTTATGATTCATTACTAAGCCATTCTTTTGCCTTTCTGCCGGTTCTCTTGGGGTCATAAGACCTCCAAGCTGCTCCGGACAGACTGGAATCAGATTATAATGCTCCATCAGGGTTAATACTTCTTCCCGTTTGCCATTTCCACCGTCATAGCGGCAATTCACTCCCAAAAGACAAGCGCTTACCAGTATGTTTTCTCTTTTCTCTTCCACCTTAGAGCCTCCTCTCATAAATCTTACTCTAGCAAAAAAAAGAAAGAGGTTCAATCCCCTTTTTTAAGATTGAACCTCTAAATGCTTCTTTATTTTCGTTCTACGATCTCATCAATGATTCCATAAGCTTTGGCTTCCTGTGCCGTCATATAATGATCACGGTCCGTATCCCGTTCTATTTCTTCTGGAGTATGCCCCGTATTTTCTGCCATGATCCGGTTTAATTTGTATTTATCAAGTTCAAGCTTTTTCGTGAAAATGGAGATATCGGAGGCTTTTCCTCCAATGCTTTGTACCGCCACCTGATGAATCATGATTTCTGCATTTGGCAGAGCAAATCGTTTTCCCTTGGTTCCACCTGCCAATAGGAATGCTCCATAACTTGCCGCAAATCCAAGACAAATGGTAGAAACGTCACATTTGATATGTCTCATGGTATCGTAAATGGCAAAGCCTGCGGTAACAGAACCGCCTGGGCAATTAATGTAAAATGAAATATCTTTTGATGGATCCTCTGCCTCCAAAAACAGTAGTTGCGCCACGATTAATCTTGCCGATTCATCGCTTACCTCTTCTCCGAGAAAGATGATTCGCTCTTTTAACAAGCGAGAAAAGATATCGTAGCTTCGCTCTCCTGCCGAAGTTTTCTCAATGACATAAGGTACAAAACTCATGCGGCACACCTCCATATTTCTGTCTGTTTTGAGATGGTTTCCATTCTTCTTAACTCTTTACAGATTCCATTCTCTCTGTACGTCTTTGGCGTACATCCAAAGGCATTTCTAAAGGCAAAAGTAAATGCCTGCTGGGACTGATAAGATGCCTCAAAAGCGATATCTGAGATGGAACGTGTTTCCTCTTCCACCAGCTTTCTTGCTGCCTCTGAAAGCCTTCGTTCCTTAATATACCGATGCAGCGTGCATCCAGTTGCTTCGGAAAACATACGATTTAAATGAAACCGGGAATATCCGGCATGAGTTGCAATTGTTTCCAGATCCAGTCTTTCCTCAAAAGACAGTTTTTCTTCTATATATTCAATCACATCTTTGATTGCCCTTTTCTTCTCATCCATGTTCCACCTCCTTATTATGATTTTGATTATATCAGTTCTTATCTTCATTGTCTTAATAAAAAATGCGGTTAATTTTGAGGTTTTTCCATAAAATAGAGGAATCTGGACGATTTGTACTACCTGATAGAGATAAAATATTTCAAGAGGGCTATAATATCAGTAAATCCTACTATTTTCGTAGAAAAAACAATGACATTTCCCTTAAAATATAGTATACTTTTAATTGATAAGATAGTTCGAACGAAAGAAAGGAAGGCTGCAACATGTATTGTGTTAAAAAAATCAACGACGATTTATTCTGGGTCGGGGGAAGTGACCGCCGTCTAGCTCTGTTCGAGAACGCTTACCCGATTCCGAGAGGAATTTCCTATAATTCATATGTCCTGCTTGACGAGAAGACTGTGCTGTTTGATACTGTTGACCGGGCGATTACCGGACAATTTTTGGAAAACGTGGAAGCCGTACTTAACGGAAGAAACCTGGATTATATTGTAGTCAATCATATGGAGCCAGATCACTGTGCTACCTTAGGAGAGATTGTAAGAAGATATCCGGATGTGTTGGTGATTTGCAATGCAAAAACGGTTCCCATCATTAACCAGTTTTATGAATTCGGTGTTGATTCCAGAGCAATCATTGTAAAAGAAGGAGATACATTCAGTACCGGTAAACACAACTTTACCTTCTATCTGGCTCCTATGGTTCACTGGCCAGAGGTTATGGTCACATATGATACCACAGATAAGATCCTTTTTTCAGCCGATGCCTTTGGTACCTTTGGCGCTATGAACGGAAATATTTTTGCTGACGAATTGAATTTTGAGCGGGACTGGCTTGATGATTCCAGAAGATATTATTCCAACATTGTGGGCAAATACGGCCCATCTACCATGACTCTTTTAAAGAAGGTGGCTCCTCTTGATATTCAGCTTCTCTGCCCTCTTCACGGCCCTGTATGGCGTTCCGATGTTAACTGGTACGTGGATAAGTACCTTACCTGGAGCAGCTATGAGCCAGAAGATAAGGCTGTTATGATTGCTTACGGTTCCATTTACGGCAACACAGAGAATGCTGCCAATATCCTGGCTTGCCGCTTAGGCGATCTTGGAGTTAAAAACGTAATGGTTTATGATGTAGCAGAAACTCACCCATCTGTGCTGATATCGGAAGCATTCCGGTGCAGCCATCTGGTATTTGCATCCGCTACCTATAACAGCGGAATCTTTAGCAGCATGGAACACCTGCTTATGGATATGAAAAACCATAACGTACAAAACCGCACGGTTGCTCTTATGGAGAATGGAACCTGGGGAGTGATGGCTGGTAAAAAGATGGCTGAAATTATCTCTCAGATGAAAAACATGACCATACTTGAGGATATGATTACCATTAAGTCTTCTGTAAAAGAAGACCAGCTTGCAGATATCAATGCCATGGCAGAAGCGATCGTAAAAACATTATAAGTTTAATTCAATTTAAAAACCCCTCCCGGGATACAGCGTATCAGCTGAACCTGGGAGGGGCTTTTTGTGTGAACCTTTGAAGAACCATTAAGAATGCAGCGGCGCAAATTGCCCATTTGATTAAACCTCCTACATAAACGAATTGGATGGCATCAAATATCACACTAACGATATTTGCCAGGATTAAGATTTTTCTTGCTTTTTTTCTATAGAATTCTTTCTCTTTCTCATCTAGTCTCTTATTCTCATTATCAGCCGGACTTAGAACATAAATAATAACGTCCGATAAGGCCAATAATCCCCACAACAAGAACTGATTGATTGTAACATTTGATAGGAAAAGGATTACGAAAATATAACAGCAGGAAAACAGATAACATCCTGTCTTTGTCTTTGCATGATATCCCCCTGCATTTCTTCTTAATGGGATTAAAACACTTCCAATTAGAATCAATTCCGGCACCTTTTGTAGGCAGACTGCGATCCATAAATATGAAATACAATGAATGATTTTCATAATCAAACACTCCATTCCAAATTTATAAATTTCAGCTTCATCTTCTGAAATAATATGATAACCTATTAGTCTTTTGGTAAAGGATTCTTCCCATGGTATCATACGATCTTTGCCTTAGAATTTTCTTAATTTCTTTGCATTTTCAGGTAACTTTGGTTGGTATCCAATGAAAAAGCAGGAACTGTTTGCTTCTGTCTTCGCGGAACCAAGAATAATTTTTGATGCGATTTCCAGTGATAATTTCTTTAATTCATGTTTCATTTTACATGCCTCCATTCTTTTTATTGTTATTAAAAACATATGATTACTTCCTTGTATTATTCTGATTTACATACAATCTTAAGAATTGGAGCATATATCTTAAACTTCCATCACTTTTAAATTTGGAGAAACAATGAGGTGTGCTTCTGTCTGGTTCTGGACGTCTTCTAAGGTAAATCCTGGAGCAATTTCCTTTAGCACAAGTCCCTGATTAGGAACTACGTCTATGACAGCCATATCGGTCACTATGGTCCTTGCGACCTTGGCGGCGGTGAGGGGAAGTCTGCATCTTCTAAGTATCTTTGGTGCTCCGTTTTTATTTACGTGCTCCATGGCTAAGATTACTTTTTTTGCGCCAACCACCAAATCCATGGCTCCACCCATTCCAGGCACCTTTTTACCGGGAATCATCCAATTGGCAACATTACCCTCTTCATCTACCTCCAAAGCTCCTAATACGGTAACATCTACGTGTCCGCCCCGTATCAGGCTAAAGGAGAATGAGCTGTCAAAGAAACTGGCTCCTTTTACCGTTGTTACGTAATTTCCACCTGCATCAATGCAGTTTAAGGATTCTTTTTCCTCAGTGGCATTGGGCCCTACGCCCATGATTCCATTTTCTGCCTCAAGCATGATATGAACATCTTCTGGTATGTAGTTAGCCACCATGGTTGGCATACCAATACCAAGATTGACAACATCACCATCTTTTAATTCCTTTGCAATTCTTTTTGCAATCAATTCTCTCTTATCCATATTTCAACCCACCTTTACTATGGCATTCACTAAGACTCCGGGAACATTTACATGATTTGGTTCAATTTCACCAATTGGCACAATTTCATTCACCTCAGCAACCACATAATCCGCAGCCGTTGCCATGACAATATTAAAATTACGGGAGGAACCTCTGATAATCAAGTTTCCTGCTTCGTCTGCTTTCTCCGCTTTAATAAAGGCTACGTTTGCTTTTAAGGGCAGCTCAAGAAGATATTCCTTTCCCTGGACTTCAAGCTTTTTCTTGCCTTCTTCTACGACCGTACCAATACCAACCGGGGTTAATACTCCTCCAAGGCCAGCGCCTCCAGAGCGTATTTTTTCTGCCAAGGTACCCTGTGGGAAGAGCTTAACTTCTGCTTCCCCAGTCATCATAAGCCTTCCGGTTTCTGGATTAGAGCCAATATAGGAAGCAAAGATATGTTTGACTCTTCCACTTTTTACAAGCTGGAATATGGATAAATCTTTGGTGCCGGTATCATTTGAGATGAGGGTTAAGTCTTTGGCTGAATTTGTTTCTAGTAGTGCATTGACCAGATGCTCCGGGTGACCTCCTGCTAAAAAGCCACCTACCATAATGGCATCTCCATCTTTTACCTTTTCCACTGCTTCTTTGGCTGATAACACTTTACTTTTCATGTCTTAGTTCTCCTTTCTATCCTTTAAGTAATCATACATTACACTTGCATATGGAAGGGTTAAATCAGCAATGAAATGCTTTCCTCCCAAACAGGATTTCACCGGTAAGTCAGCCACTGGTGCGTTGACGTGAGGGATTAAGTTTAATCTGGCAGGTCCTGACCAGGCCCCTTTTACCGTAATATCTTCCAGGTGATAAGAAACAAGCTGAGCAATGGCAGGGCTTCCGTCAACATCTGGAATCAATTTCAAATTTACCTGCTTTTTTCCTATGGTTTTCGCAATTTCAGTCTTATCAAGGGTGTTGTATTTAAAGGGCATGGTTCCCGTTGCCACCAGGACGTTATTGTAAATTAAAGTACCGGTTAATGTCTCCGTCTCCTCTACCCGTAGTGTGGGGTGACCCCATTTTTTAGGGAATCCCCAGATTTCACGGCCTGCTAAGATAGCAGGAGCATTATCCAGATACATCTGAGCAACAAAGTTGCATGCTTCCCCATGATAGGTACAGGGAATTACAATTCCACTTTCTTCATAAGAGCCCAGGCCGGAGGAATCGGGCATTTTAATCCATTCATAGGTAACTGTATTGCTTCCGTCTGGCTCTAATGGTTCTGGAACCGCCTGGCGAATGGCTACTGGATCTGATACATAGGAGACTGTAAAGAATTCCCGGTTGATGAAACGGCACGGCGGACGACCATAGCTGGCACTGGCCGCTGGCATTGATTGTAAGGATAAAATATCTTCTGACTTCATAATCATCTTCCTTTCCCTAAATGAAATCGTTTATATGTTAGCGTTTTCAACCAGCATCGCAATTCCCATGCCGCCTCCGATGCATAAGGAAGCAACGCCATAATGTGCCGATCTGCGTGTCATCTCATGAATCAAGGTAACTAATATCCTGGCTCCGCTTGCTCCTAAGGGATGGCCGATTGCTATTGCTCCGCCATTGACATTGATTTTTGATGGGGCGATTCCAAGTTCTTTTGTGGCAGCCACTGCCTGTGCTGCAAATGCCTCATTTAGTTCAAAAAGATCAATATCCCCTACGGACAATCCCTGTTTTTTCAACAGATCCGCCACTGCCTTTACAGGACCCATTCCCATATAAGCGGGATCAAGACCAACAAGGGAATATCCCTTAATATAAGCTTCTGGCTTTAGGCCACGCTCTTTGCATGCTTCTTCTGACGCTGCGAGCATGACTGCGGCTCCATCGCTGATTGGTGAAGCATTGCCTGCTGTAACAGTTCCATCTTTTTTAAATACGGTTCTTAAGGTAGAAAGCTTTTCCTTTGAGGCATCTGCTCTTACATGTTCATCTTCCACAAAGCGAATCTCTTCTTTTTTCTTTTTGATGGTTACAGGAACAATCTGGGTTTCAAACAGCTTATTTTTCTGGGCTTCGGCTGCCTTTCGATTGCTTTCATAAGAAAATTCATCTTGTTCCATTCTGGTTATATTATATTTTTCAGCTACATTTTCTGCGGTGAGTCCCATATGGTATTGATTGATTGCACAGGTAAGGCCGTCTCCAGTCAAACTATCCACCAGTTCTCCATTGCCAAGACGGTATCCATTTCTTGCGTTTCGTAGAAGGTAAGGAGCATTTGTCATGCTTTCCATACCACCAGCTAATATAATGCTCCCTTTTTCTGCCAGGATAGCGTTATAAGCAAGTGCCACTGCATGAAGACCAGAACCGCACACCGTATTCAAGGTTGCTGCCGGTACTTCAACAGGTATTCCTGCTTTTATGGCAGCCTGCCTGGCTGGGTTTTGACCATTGCCGGCCTGGAGTACATTACCTAAATAAACTTCATCAATGAAAGAACTATCTATATTACTTTGTTCAAGACACGCTTTTATAACTGTTGACCCAAGTTCTGTAGCACTTATAGGAGAAAGGGCTCCACTAAACGATCCAACGGCTGTTCTTAAGGGACTTACTAAAGCTACTTTTTTCATAAACATTCATTCCTTTCATTTATTCGTTTGTCAGTTACCAATCAAAAATCATGATATCAAATGTGAGACATGGTTTAATCAATACGCAGTGTTATGTAGGGTGATTTTTCAAATTTTGAAGGTGCTTTAGATGGTATCTTTTTGAATGATTTGTCATATTATGAGCTCCTTTCTGCTTTCATTTGTATCACAAAGGTATTTTGCTACTCTTATTCTGGTATTTCAATACTGGTTACATAACTTACAGTTTTTGTAGTATGGATAACAGAAAAAGGAGCCAATGAATGATTGGCTCCTAAAACTTTCCATTCTGAGTTCTTAACAAAGAATTGGAAACATATATTAAAATTCAGCCTTCTTTTTTTCAATTCAAAGAGGTAATATGAATTATTAACATCATAATATATGCTATTTTACATATGAATTAGATTAATTTAATAATAATATTCATATAGTTTAGAAAGGCAGGAATCATTGAACGTATCAAGTTTAGAGAGATTATTTCATAGAATAACAGAAGTAACAACTGTAACAGATGTGGGTTTTCATAACATGGAAAAAGGATATCTGATACCAATTTATAAGACACAGACCCACGCCTTAGGAATGGAACGATGGAAGGCAGAACATCAAAGAAATCCTGTATATGTGAAAGATACTCTGATATTAAAAGAGATTAAGGATAAGAAACAACCAATTATAATCAACAATACAAAACAGGATCCCAGATCAGCAAATGAATTTTTCTTCTTTGGAATTGACAGTATCATGATAATACCAGTTATAAATCAAGAAGAGGTAAAAGACATAATCTGTATTGTTTCTATTGGAGAACAACATCAATTTACAAAAGAGGAAATGGATATTTGCAGTAAACTTATCAATGAGTGCTTTAAAAATCAAGGTTGACCTTAGGGGGGTTTTATATGAGAGTAGCAAATGGAATCTTAGAGTTTTTGAAACATGCAGGTGTGGAATATATCTTTGGTATCCCTGCTGGTACCATAAGTCCTATTTTTGATGCACTAAATGACGTTACCATAAAACCTATCGTTGCCAAGAATGAAGGTGGTGCTGCTTATATGGCCACCAGATATGCCAGTGTAAGCGGTAAAATGGCTGTATGTATGGGTGCCGGAGGTGTGGGTGCCAACAATATGATGAATGGTGTGGCAGATGCACATAGAGCGAAATCTCCCGTATTATTTCTTACTGGTTGTGTACATAGATGGCAGATGGGAAAAGGAGCCATACAGGAACTTAACACGGAAGAAATTTTCAGACCCATTACAAAATACAGTAAATTGGTCTTAAAGGAAGAAGAGGTAATGCAAGAACTAGAGATTGCAGTGAGGACAGCCTTAACCGTGCCCATGGGACCAGTTCATTTATCCATACCAATTGATATACAGCTTGCCGATTTGCCCATTGAAATTCCAAAGTTTGAGATACCAGTGTATCAATCGGAACCTGAAACAATGGAAATGCTGATGAAAGCCTGCAAGGTAATAGAAGCATCTCAAAAAGGGCTAATAATGGTTGGAAAAGGGGGAAGAGGGAAAACCAAGCAGATTATAGAATTAAGTGAACATCTTAACTGGCCTATTATAACGACACCCGAAGGAAAAGGGGTTGTATCAATTGATTTCCCCCTGAATCTGGGCAATTATGGATTTGCAAGTACTGATTCTTCCTCGGAATATGTAAATAGTCCAGACGTTGACTGTCTTATGATTCTTGGCAGTAGTTTAGGAGAAAGTTCCACCAACAACTTTAGTAAATCTCTGATAAAAAATAAGAAAGTCATTCACATAGACTGGGACAAAAAAGAACTGGGAAAAGTATTTGATACCGATATCAAGATTTGTGCAGATTTAACAGCCGTACTGCCCTATCTGATATCAAATACCAAGCCAGCCATAGATGAGTGCTTTTTAAGGAAACCAATCAACCAATCCGAAGATAAGGTGAATACAGGAGTAAGCCTAAAGGAATTTATGGAGCACCTGCCTGAATATATGCCTGAGGATACCTATTACATGGCTGATATGGGGGAATTTATGAATTTTTCCTTTAAATATCTAAAGATACCCGAAGGCGGAGATTTTGAGATGAACTTAAACTATGCTGCTATGGGATCTGCAATAGGTGGGGCTATTGGAGTACAGGCCGCTTATCTCCACAGAAATGTGGCTGTTTTTGCTGGGGACGGTGATTTCTTTATGAACGGCATGGAAATACTAACGGCGGCTGAATATCAAATGCCTATCGTCTACTTTATTATTAACAATGCCATGCTTGGTTTTGTAGAACACGGGCATAGATTTCTCTTTGAAAGAGTCGTTGAAGACTTTCGGCAGAAACGAATCAGCATCGCAGGTATGATGTCGGCTTGCAACATAAAAACCATGGTAATCGATGATAACCATGATATAACGAAACTCCCAGATTTTTTGAAAGAAAGAAAAGGGCCAGTCGTTATAGAAATTGTTACGGATGGCAGTGAACCTGCACCCAATGGAGACCGCTTAAAAGCATTACAAAAGCACAATTAAAATAGAAAACGCTATAAATTAAATATAATTTTACAACTGAATTTCTTATTTGCTTCTTCTAAAACCATGCTTCCATTATACTTTTTTATAATATTTTCCACGTTTAATAAGCCGATTCCATGGCTTTTCCCCTTTCGGGAAACCGGTTTTCCAAAGTTCCATTTTTCAATGGGTATGGTGCAATTACTGATATTAAGAACGATAAATTCATTGTATTTATTAAGCTTCATATCAATGTATCTATGACCAGGAACCAGATCACATGCCTCAATTGCGTTGTCAAGAAGATTTCCAAAAACTGTGGTCACTTCAATGGGTTCCATGAAGCTAAGATCCACCGCACCAATGTCCAGGTTAAAACTAATGGAATGAATGCTTGCAATTCTTTTTTTATCATTTAATAGCACGTTTAAAATTGGATTGTTTGTATAATCTTCCAAAGAAAGAGGGATGAGCATCTGACCGATTTCCTTTGCATAGGTTTTAGCCATATCATCTTTTTTCGCTTCATATAGATTCTCTATCATGTTTAAGTGCTTGTTCACATCATGGAGGATTTTGATGGATTCGTTATACTTTTCTCCCTGCTCTTCGTAAAATTCATATTGCAGTGTGGACTGCTGCTCTAAGAGCTTAAGTTTAATCTTAAGCTGGCTGTTTTCTTCCACGAACCGGGCAAAGTAAGAAAAATAAAGGTCAGCAATTAAGATGCATCCCATATTAATTAGAATCAGGATATGATCAGTCTGACTGTTTACTTTAGAAATCACAAGCAAAATCACTGCCAGATTTGCTATGCTATATAAAATAACAAAGAGTTCTATCAGGCATTGAGTTTTATTAAATGTCCGGTTTCGGTCCTCTCTCCAAAGCTTTGCGATTACCTGATAATAAGAGATTAGAACAAATAACTTAGAGAAGGTGATTTCCATACTTTCAGCCATGAATGAATCAACCCGAAGTATTTGAAACCTCCAAAGAATGTAATCTAAGAGTTCAACACCAACTGCTTCACATATGGATAAAATCAATATAAGTACCGTGATATCAGCCATTCGATGTATGACTTTTTTATTCATATGATGGAATAGGGTGATGTTTACAAGGCAAGGCAAAATAATCCAGCTGGCTATATTAAGCACTGGATTATTCAATAAATTAAGAAACACAATCATAATAGAAACAGCCACTTCTATAAAGAAATATAAGTATTTATTATGATAGGACCTCTCATTTCTTTCTTCTATAAATTGAAATACAATTACACCGTTTACAAGACATGAAATGATGGAGCCAGATATAAATATAATATAATTTTCCATCTCTTCTCCTAAATTGCACTTTGAATAAAAGCATTTAATTTTTTCCTGAAATCGGCTGATTTCTTTTGAGAAACAGGAATTTTATCGTTGTTATTTAAAAACACATCATAGCCTTTAATTTTTTTCACATGTCTTAAATTGATTAAAAAACATTGATGACAAATTTCAAAATTATGTATCTGCATTTTATCCGCAAGATCTTTCATTTTATCTCGAAAAAAATATTCTTCATTTTCTAATTTTATTTTAATTTTTCGATTAAAATATTCAAAATAATAAATATCTTTTACTTCAAAATCCTTAATTCTAACTTCCAATTCCCCATCGTCTGTAATCTCAAGTATCTCAAATTTGACCGTTTCCTCTTTTTCATGTTCTTCTACAATACATTGTAATATCTCATCAAGCTGACGATCCATCTTATCTTTTGTAATTGGTTTTACCAGATAAGCAAATGCGTGGACACGATTCACCGCCTGCTTACAATATTGCTTATAACTGGTGGTATAAATAATCTTAGCGTTGTGGTTGGTTTCCCGAATGAGTTTTCCAACCTGAATCCCGTTCATTCCTCCTAAGGCAATATCTAAAAATAATAATTCAAAAACTTCTTTGGCTTCAAGCAGCTCTTCTCCCGAATGAAACCGCTTTAACTGATAGGGCATCTGTTTTAGACTCATGTAATCTTTAATTAAAGCTTCAATCTTAGCAGCATCACTTTTATCATCGTCGCAAATAGCAATAGAAAGCATTCATTTCCTCCTGTCATCTACTTAAAGTTCATGGTTATGCCAAAATTTATGTCTACTTTATACTATCATGATTTCTAAAAAATTCTCCAGCACGTAAAAATCAACCATTTGCAAGTAAGTATTAATGAAACCTATCTACTTTGAACCTGAAAAAGCTTTTACTTCGACACCCTTTACTGCCAGCTCCTCTCTTATTCTTTTTACAAAGGTGAGTGCATTGGCACCGTCTCCATGAACGCAGACAGAATCCGCTAATATGGAGATATCAGTCCCATCGATGGCGCTTACTCTTCCTTCCTTTGCCATGCGTACCACCTGTTTTACAGCCATTTCTTTCTCTTCTATTACCGCCCCCTTTTTAGTTCTTGAAACCAAGGTACCATCCTTTTCATAAGCTCTGTCTGCAAATACCTCGCTGGCATAGGAAAGATTGCATTCCTTTGCCGCCCGGAGCATCTCACTTCCACTTAAAGCCAAAAGCACCAGACTAGAATCCACATCATGGATTGCCTCGCAGATGGCCTCTGCCAGTCTATCATCAATAGCAGCCATGTTATACAGGGCTCCATGAGGTTTTACATGATAAAGGCGTATGGAGGCGCTGTCACAAAATGCCTTTAACGCTCCAATCTGATAGGTAACACAGGCCTTTACTTCTTTTGGAGAGAGATTCATGTTCCTTCTTCCAAATCCACTAAGATCAGGAAAACCAGGATGTGCCCCTGGCCTTACTCCATGTACCTTACAAAGGGCTACGGTACGTTCCATAATCAGTGGATCTCCTGCATGAAATCCACAGGCAATATTTGCCGATGTTATAAGCGGTATGATTTCTTCATCCACTCCCATCTTATATGCCCCAAAGCTTTCTCCCAGATCACAGTTTAAGTCAATGGCTGCCATATAAATCTCCTTTCCCTGAAATCCCTCAGCTATACTTTAAAATCGCGTTTTTAATATCTGTAATGAACATATGGCCGGGAGCATGAGTCATGGCAAACGAGGGCCGGCTGTTCATCAAGACAGCCTGAGGGGTAACGCCACAGGGCCAAAACACTGGCACTTCTCCCTCTTTTATGGTCACTGGATCCCCGTAATCCGGCTCCTTTATGTTTTTTATCCCAATCACGTCTGGATACCCTATATGGATCGGAGCACCGTGTACCTTTGGCATCGCAGCCGTTACTGCAACTGCCATTGGAACTTTACTATGTGGAATAGGTCTCATGCTGACTACCATAGTTCCAGAAAAAACTCCTGCTGAGATACAAGGAATGTTTGTGTTATACATTGGGACATTAACACCTTCCTCAATCTGTCTCACGGGTATGTCTGCCTCTAATAGCTCAGCTTCAAAAGAAAAGCTGCAACCGATTAAAAAGCTTATAAGTCTGCCTTTTGTCTTTTGATATTCCTCAAACCGGGAGGATATATCCGTTGATTCTCCGGTACAGATTCCATTTTCATAAATTCGATATCTGGGTATGTCTTTTGTGATATCACTGCCAATAGCGGTTAGAGGAAAGGATGTAGAACCTGCATCCGATACCTCCAGTAAGGGACATGCTCTGAGATTTCTCTGGCAGAACAACAGAAAATCCCAGGAAAGTTCTTCTGGCAGTATCACTAAGTTACCCTGAGCGTAACCGTTACACATTCCGGTGGTAGGCCCTTTTATGATCCCATTTCGTATGAGTTCTCTTACCTGACTTGGCTTACTTTCTGCATAATCCATAAGTTCCTCCTTTTCTCTTTCCCTTTATTCTATTGCTGATCCATCAGCCATTACGTCCATGAGTTTTTTTCTGATTTCTATTAGCTTTTTGTGTTCTTTGCGACAAATGGAAACCGCCTCCTTAGGTGTTATAAACTGAAATGTGACCCATTCCCCAGGCCGTAACTGGGCAAGTGACGGTATGTCCGTGGAAATAACGGTTCCAATCTTTGCATATCCTCCGGTGGCCTGATGATCTGCCATCATGACCATAGGGAGTCCAGAAGCCGAAATTTGTATGGAACCTTCCACAATTCCATCGGATATAATATCAGCGCCTTCTCTGAAACCAATGAGAGGTCCTTCCAGTTTACATGCCATGCGGTCGCAGCCCGTAGATAGTTGATAAGGATTCCGAAGAAATGTTTTTAATCCTTCTTCTGTAAATTCCTCAGCCTGAGGTCCCTTTACCGCCCGTAACAAGACATAACCTTCCGTACCATAATAACGGGTGGGTGTGGAAGGTCTTCTAAGAAAAGGCATATGTTCTCCCCAAAAAGCCTTATCTTCTCTCCCTTTTAACTGCTCCATGAAAGACCTGACCTGCTCCGTTGTTTTACCTGTAGGCAGGCAGTCTCCCTGCTTTAGAGCCCTTCCCTTAAAACCTCCTAATCCGCACTTTAGATTGGTGGAACGACTTCCCATCACAGAGGGAACTGATATTCCTCCATACACAGCCAGATAAGTCCTAAGACCAGTTGGTGCCAAAGAAAGGGTAAGTACATCTCCCTTCTGCGCACAAACGGGAGCATACATTGGAATTGGTTCTCCACTCAGCAACGGTCGCATATCTGCGCCTGTCAAGGAAAATACTTCAGGAGAGGTAAAACGAATTTCTCCTCCCCTTAAAGTAAATTCCACCACTGCCTCCTTGCAATTTTCATTAAAATTTCCAGCCAGAAGATTGGATAGCTTCATGGAGTATTTATCACAGGCCCCACTTTTTTGATACCCTTGGCTTTGATACCCTTCTCTTCCCAGATCTTGTATGGTGGAGAGTGCTCCTGGCTGTATCATCTCTAATCCCATGTTACCACCTCATTTCTGGCGTCTGGCTGATTTCATCAAATTCCTTTTGGTTTATTGGAACAAATCGAATGGAGTCTCCTGCTTGATACCTCCCTTTTTCTCCCATCTGAGGATCAAAAAGCCGAAGAGGAGTCCGCCCAATTAGCTGCCAGCCACCGGGAGACTCCATGGGGTAAATTCCTGTCTGCTCTCCTCCTATTCCAACGGATCCTGCTGGAATTTTCGTTCTTGGTACCGAAAGGCGAGGGGTTATAATCCGTTCATCCATTCCTCCCAGGTAGGGAAAACCTGGAAGGAACCCAAGCATGTAGATACGGTAATCCCGGCCGGAATGAATCTCAATGACTTCTTCTTCCTTTAGACCAGAATGCTCTGCCACAAAGGAAAGATCCATTCCATGGATTCCTCCATAACAAACGGGGATTCGAACCAATTTTCCCGTTTCTGTTACACTCTCTCCGCTTGCTTTAGAGATATTAATCAGAAACCGGGATACTTCCTCAAAGTCAGTGATTAAGGGATTATAATATACCAATAGAGAGGCAAAGGCAGGAACGGTTTCTAAAATCCCTTCTGAGGCAGCAAAGCGCACTTTCTGGTTTAGTTCCATGACGTTGCGGTTGATGGATTCGCTGATAGAATCTCCAAGCTCTGCCAACACGGCACGGTCTCCAACTGCTTTGAGTTTCATGACGACTCTCTCCTTTCTCCAAAGAATCCCTTTGCAATCACTGGGGCAAACCAGTGCTCCGAATTACAGGAATAACGGACAGCATAGGCAGTGCACTGGCGCATCAAACTAACGATTCCTGTGTTCATCTTTGTATTAAAGCCATCAATTCCCGGCAATAAAGAACCCGTCATGTCTACAAGACCACTTCGTGAGGCAACTCGCATAACCTCTGCCTCCATCTCCTCCCTGTGAAGAATCTCCATGTCCCGTTTTAGATAGGCGATTGCCGCCATCAAAGCGTAGCACCCCCAATCCGAACAGGTTGCCGTAATAATATAATCGGTACTGCTTGCGGCAAGAATCCCGCCTTTGCATCCGCAGGTGCATTCTCCTGGCCCGGTAAATGGCACATATTTTGTGATGTGGCTGGCAATGGCACCCATGCCGATCTCATTTCCCAAATCGCCGATTGCAATGCTTAACACTCCTGCTGCCCGAAGCATTTCCCACAACACATCACTTTTTGCTTCCAGTTCAGTTACGTTTAAGCCTGCAGCATTATGATAAACTCCAAGTTCATTCGCCCCCGGTGCTTCCACGGAGATAACTGATGACGGCATAAATTCCTTCATCAGCAGGTTTCCTTCATTTTCTGCCTGTTTTAAATCCTTTGAAAAAGCGACCACTCCCATGCTGTAAGGCAGATTTTTCACTTCCTTTAAATCTTCGTATATATGAAGGCCTACCACTCCGGCACACCGTTTTACCGGTTCCACGCACTCCCCCGGACAAAGGATAACAGGCTTTGCACCAAATGCCATGACCAGAGATCTGGCAAGAAGAATGGAGCTGACCATTCCATCCATTTCCGGCTGCTTATGAGGAAGGAGGACAAATCCAGTGAGAATATAAACCAGATCATCTTTCTTCACGGTGTTACAAAGACTTTCTGCTGCACTCATGGAAAGAGGCTCTCCCATCTTTTCCCGACTTCCAGCATAAAGGATTCTGCAGACACCATACCCCCTGGGGTCCAGATTCATCAAGGCATCCAGGTTTTCCCCTATATTTCTTTTTTCCAGCTCTGCTCTTTCCATAATTCCCTCCCATATCCACTGCTCTGCGTCATAAATTTAGTCAAACAGGCTTTTCTTTCCTGAATAAGCAAGGTATTCCGAGATGACCTCATTCTGGATTAACAAAAGGTTCTTAGAATCTTTTCCCCCTACAGGCTTGCCATCAATCTGGTTTGCATGGAGGCAGAAATTAGAAGACGAAGTCACAATAACCTCATCTGCATCCATGAGCTCAGTTAAGGTAAAAGGGCGCTCAATCACTGAAATGCCAAGTCGGTAGCAAGCAGAGATCATGTGAGTCTTTGAGATTCCTCGAAGGACCATGGTATCATTGGGGTGGGAATAAAAAATTCCATCCTTTAAGATAGAGACATTGCTATGGGCACATTCTGTCACAATCTCCCCACGGTGGAATATGGTTTCCTCTGCCCCTGCCTCCTTGGCTTTCTGAGAGGCCATAACAGAGGGAATCAGATTTAAGGTCTTAATATTGCAGTGGTAGAATCTGGTGTCTTCTTTGGTGATTAATGAAACGGGAACTTCTGGATCCTTTAGCCGATTTGGCCGTATCATGACCCATAACTTCCCCAACATATCATCTGCAAAGGTATGATTCCTGGTACCAGCTCCTCTGGTCACCTGCCAATAAACAAAATGAGTTTCTCCCTCCACCATGGAAAGAAGCTTTGTTAACAGCTCTCCAAACTCCTCTTTTTCCATGGGAATCTTAATATCCAGAGCCTTTGCACTGGAATAAAAGCGGTCCAAATGGTCCTGTAAAAGATAGACCTTATGATTTCCTCCCACCGTGGCATCATAAACACCGTCTCCAAAGAAATGGACTCTGTCGTTAAAGGGGATGGTTAATTCATCCGGAGTCCCTATGGCTCCATCATAGTAAGCAAGTTCTTTCATTCTTTCACCTTCTTTTCCGTAATGACACCAAATCTTAAGCTTACGTATTCCTCGATTAATTCCACGCATTGTTTCATTCCCAGACGCCCGGTATTCAGGCACAAGTCATAGTTTTGCGGATTCTTCCACTGTCTCCCGGTATGGTATTGATAGTAGGCGTTTCTGTATTTATCCAGTTGATCCACATATTTTCCTGCCTGAGTCCTGGATATCCCCTGACGTTCCATCTCCCGTTCTATTCGAATCTCATAGGGAGCATCTAGAAAGACTGATACTACATTTGGTTCATCCTTTAATATAAAGTCAGCAGCTCTGCCAATACACACATAGGATTCCTGTTCTAGCAACTCCTTTAATACCTTGGCCTGATAATTGAACAAGTTTTGATCCGATAAGAAATTACCGCTCTCCGGTGGTATGACTTCTCCATTATACACCCTTTTCGAAGCCCGATATAAGAATGTTTTTCTAGTTATTTCATCTGCTTCTGCAAATATGGTTTCATTGATTCCGCTGTCCTCAGAAGCAAGCTGCAAAAGCTTACGGTCATAAAGGTCGATGCCATAAGTAAGTGCCAATTCTTTTCCAATTAAGCTTCCTCCGCTTCCGCAGGTACGGGTTATGGCCAGTGCAAAATGTCTGCTGCCATCCTTCATCTTTTTTCCTCCTATTGACCAAGATATGCCTTTTTCACACGCACATCCTTTAATAACTCTCCTGCATTTCCCTCCATGGAAATCTTGCCTGTTTCCATAACATAGGCACGATTTGAGATAGATAGTGCCATCTTGGCGTTTTGTTCCACAAGCAGTATGGTGATTCCATTTTTGTTCACTTCTTTTATAATGGAGAATATCTCTTTTACCAGTAGAGGTGACAATCCCATGGAAGGCTCATCCATTAAGATCATCTTTGGCTTTGCCATCAATGCCCTGCCAACAGCTAGCATCTGCTGCTCTCCTCCAGATAAGGTGCCAGCAAGCTGTTTTTTTCTTTCCTTGAGCCTGGAAAACCGATTATAGACTTCTTCCATGGTGGCTGACATATCCTTTTGATCTGTAAATGCTCCCATTTCTAAATTCTCTTCCACTGTCATCTGAGGAAATATGTGTCTGCCCTCAGGCACATGGGCAAGCTTTAATTGAATGATTTTGCTGGGTTCGGTTTTCCTAAGGTCATTTTCCTCAAAGTGGATTTCTCCTTCATCGGCCTTTTTAAGCCCTGAAATGGTTCTTAAGATTGTGGTTTTCCCGGCACCATTGGCTCCGATTAACGATACAATTTCACCACGATTCACCTTTAGGGATACGTTATGAATTGCCTGAATGGCTCCGTAGGATACGGACAAGTTGCTGATCTCAAGCATCTGCTTCCACCTCCTCATCCTCTTTTCCCAGATATGCTTCTATGACTCTTTGGTTGTTTGCAATTTCCTTTGGAGTGCCAAACGCTATGGTGGTTCCAAAATCCAGCACCTTAATCCGTTCGCAAATCTTCATAACAAGACTCATATCATGCTCAATAAGAAGAACAGAGATCTTAAACTCTTTTCGAATATAGTTGATAATATCTAACAGCTCCTCCGTCTCCGTGGGATTCATGCCTGCTGCCGGTTCATCCAGCAAAAGAAGCTTCATATCCGTTGCCAGAGCCCTGGCAATTTCCAGCCTTCTTTGTTCTCCGTAAGGAAGATTACCTGCTTTTAACTCCTCCTTGCCTTCTAAGTGAACCACCTTTAAAAGCTCCCTTGCCCGCTCTGTCAAGGATGCCTCCTGCTTCCAATACTTTGGAGTGCGAAAAACTGCATGAAAGAGGCCATAGGAAAGTCTGGAATTCATAGCGGCCTTTATATTATCAATTACCGACATTTTCTTGAATAACCGGATATTTTGAAATGTTCTCGCAATTCCCGCTTCAACAATCTGGTAGGTGTTCTTTCCATTCATTCGCTGGCCATTTAGATAAAAAGAGCCTTCGGTTGGTTTGTATACCCCGGTTATTAAATTAAATACTGTGGTTTTCCCAGCTCCGTTTGGCCCAATAAGACCAATTAACTCAGATTCTCCAATTTCCAGATCAAAGCGGTCTACTGCTTTCAATCCACCAAACTGAATCCCAAGATTTTGAACCATTAACACAGGGGGCTTTTTTGCCGTCTCTTCCATTGTTACACACCTCCATTTGTTTTCTCATTCCTGGAATCCTTTTTGCCAGCATCTTGCCTTGTAAGCTTTTTTATGAGGCGAGTGAGAGAAAACTCCCAGTTTCCAAAAATCCCTCCTGGTCGGAAGATCATGACCATTACCAGAATTATGGAATATACCAGCATCCGGTATTTGGAAAACTGACGGGTCATTTCCGGCAAAGAGGATAAGAATGCAGCTCCAAGGATGGAGCCGGTTAAAGATCCGGTTCCTCCGATGATAACTTCAGAAAGCAGTTCTGCAGAATACATGAAATTAAAATTCGTTGGGATCATGGCGGTCATATAATGAGCGTAAATTCCCCCTCCCACACCTGCAAAAAATGCTGCCACGGTAAAGGTCATTACTTTATAATATGTCACATTAATTCCGGAAGCTGCTGCTGCGATGTAATCCTCCCGTATGGCCTTTACGGTCCTTCCAAACCGGCTTCTTACATACATGTACATGACTGCCACACAAGCTGCCATAATCCAGTAACACCAATAGAAATCGGACAACTTTAAGATTCCGCTCATGGTCTTTCCTCCCCCAGTGATGGTGAAGTTGCAAAAACAAACCCTTATGATTTCAGCAAATGCCACGGTAACAATGGCTAAGTAATCTCCCCTTAAGCGAAGAGCTGGTATGCCAACCAAAACTCCTGTAATTCCAGCCATAACCCCGCCAGCGATTAAGGCCGTGAGAAACAAAAAGAAATCCGGCAGCCCCTTTCCTGCCAAAGCACTGGACACGATGGCAGAGGTATATGCTCCTACAGACACAAAACCTGCATGCCCCAGAGAGAATTCTCCCATGAAACCTACCACAAGATTTAAAGATGCTACCATTATAATTGTATAACAAGCTGTCGTGCATATTCCCTTTATGTACTGAGTGGAAGCACCAAATACCCTGGTTTCAAAGAGAAGGACAAATAAAAGAAATACAGCAATTACCCCAAAAATATTAATTATATAAGAAATCTTATACTTTCTTTCCATGTTTCGCCCCCCTACACCTTCTCGCCCACATTCTTACCAAGAATGCCAGACGGTTTTACCAAAAGGATGACAATTAAAATGGCATAGGTGATTGCCTCATACCAGCCTGGAGCAAACAGCTTTACAAAGATCTCAATGAGTCCTACTAAGATTCCTCCAAGCATAGCTCCAGGTATGATTCCAATTCCTCCTAAAACCGCGGCAATAAAAGCCTTAAGTCCCATCATGGATCCCATATCATTGGTCACCCTTGGATATTTGGTGCAATACATAAGGGCTGCCACGGCTGCCAGTGCAGAGCCTATGGCAAAGGTTATGGTAATGACACGATTAACATTAATTCCAACCAGTATGGAAGCATCCCGGTCTTGGGGAACGGAACGCATGGCCTTTCCAATCTTTGTCTTCTTAATAAAGATCTGGAGCCCTGCCATCATAATAACACCGATTAAGATGGTCAAAATTACATTAAGAGGAAGAGCTACCCCTAAGAAATTGATGGTTGGTAAGTCAAAGATCTTCTGCACGTTTTGGGGTTTTGCACCAAAGAGCACCATCGCTAAATTTTCTAAAAACAGGCTCATGGCCAAAGCCGTAATCAGTGCAGACATGGAACCTGCCTGACGAACTGGTTTATAGGCAATTACCTCCACCACAACTCCCACCACTGCGCAGACAATAATCGCAGCTAGAACGGACAACCAGACCGGCATTCCGGCATTTGCCATTAAAGGTATGGTATAAAACAAAGTATAAGCCCCGATCATAATGAAATCGCCGTGAGCAAAGTTTATCATACGGATAATTCCATAAACCATGGTATACCCAAGAGCAATCAAGGCATAGATGGCTCCCTGATTCAAACCGTTAATCAAGCTTTGAAAGAATAATGAAAATGTCATAGGCGGTTTCCTCTCTCTCGAAAAAGGAAAATGTGCAATAAAGCCGATGTCCGGCCTTCATGCACATCTCCTTTTTTTATATGCTATTTATTTCTTGGTGCCTTCTGGCGACAAGGTCATAAGCCACTTTACCTTACCGTTATCAAAGGTATTAATGGCCACGGATTTTTCAGGGTCTCCGTTCTTGTCAAGAGTGAAGGTCCCTCCCACTCCAGTAAAGGTCATTCCGGTCATTCCTTTTACCAGGGAAGAGGTGTCAGAAGCTTTCCCATTCTTAGCCGCTTCTGCAAGCATATAGATGGCATCATAGTAAAGAGCTGCGCAGGCATTTAGACTTTCTGTTCCATATTTTTCCGTGTATTTACTTACAAAGTTGGAGACAGCAGGGGCAGTATCTTCAGAGGAATAATGGTTGGTGAAATAGCAGTTGTTAAATTTATCCTCAAAGCCCTTGGTATCTGCTCCGTCCCAGCCGTCGCCACCCATGATGGCACCATCAAATCCAGCATCTCTTGCAGCGCCTACCAAAAGAGGAACCGTATCCAAAAAGCAAGGATAGAATAGGAAATCAGCGCCCTTTGCCACTACCTGTGAGGTCTGGGAAGTGAAGTCCGTATCCTTCGTGGTACACTCGCCGGTATAGACAATCTCAATGCCAGCGGCCTCTGCATTTTCAATAAAGGCATCTTTTAAACCGTTGGAGTAATCATCATCCTTGGCATAGATGATTGCTGCCTTTTTCCAGCCTTTTTCCTTGGCAAACTGAGCTGCCATCTTTCCCTGATAAGGATCGATGAAGCAGTCACGGAACACGGTAGGACCTTTTAAGGTTACGTCTTTATTGGTTGCTCCCGTTGCTAAAAGGAGCATATTATCTTTCGACGCCTGCTCCGCAATGGGTAGAGTTACGGAAGAGAAGAAACAACCAACGATGGCGTTAGGACTTTCCTTCATCAAGCTGTTATAAGCGTTAATCGCCTGCTTGGCATCACTGGCATCATCAACTACTTTCCCCCCGTTTACAATTTCAATTTTGTATTCCGAATCACTGGAGTTAATCTCCTCTGCTGCCATACTGATAGCATTTTGTGCCCCTTCCCCATAAATAGCGGAACCACCTGTTAGTGAACTGATTACCCCCACCCGAATTGTTTTGCCATCCTTCGCCGGTTCTGTTCCCCCTGAAGCTGCCTTTGTCTCACCTGACGAACTGCCTCCTGCCCCACTTTGCTGGGCAGAGGAACTGCAACCAGCAATAAGACTGGCGGACATTGCCACCGTAAGTACGAGAGAAAATAATTCTTTTTTCATTTTCCATTCCTCCTCATGCTTTTTGTCATTCAAACATTTCACGGAACTAAAAAAGGAGGTCTTCCCACAATGATGCTGGGGAAAACCTCCTCGTTCTCCTTTTGAGCCATCTGCCTTTTGACAGGTGCCCAGAAAGCGAAAAGAGCCACAACCGTAATATTACGGTTGAGACTCCTTCGTACTCTTGTTTGATATGTTGGGTGAATTATAGCACTTGTTTTTCTGAAATACAATACATTTTTATAAAACTAATGTTTTTTGTGAAATATAGATAATTTTTCCAGTTTCTTTTCTTCATTATCACAGAAACCTTTTAAAATTCTAATAGATTTCAATATTTTATCATATTAGTAGGGAAACGGTAATACTTTGCATACTTTCTGTCTCATTCAATATAAATACTGTCTTGAAAATTCTTTTTAAACATGCTATAGTTTTTTCTAGGGAATGAGGTTCTCCCCTGGCTGCGGCCTAAACTGCTTATACGCTGATGACTTCTGCATGACGCAGGGATTATCAGCTTTTTTATTGGAGGTATTATGGCAAAAAAACTTTTTCTTTCCTATCGTGACCTGATTTTACTCACTCTGATTGCAGTTCCAATCGGAATTGCGGCTGGTTTTGTTGATACTGTCTTTGGCCGCATCTTGTTATGGCTCTCTGACATTCGAACACAGCACGTTACTTGGTTTTTACCCTTTCTTGGCATTATCGGTGTCTTAATTCTTTGGCTTTATAAGAAAGTTGGAGGAAAAAGCTTAAAGGGGATGGCGTTGATTTTTGAGACAGGACATGGAATTAACCCCGATATTCCTCTCCGGTTGATTCCTTTTTCCATTGTGAGTACATGGCTCACCCATCTATTTGGTGGTAGTGCAGGAAGGGAAGGGGTAGCAATTCAGATTGGCGGAACCATTGCCCACTGGATTGGCAGGCGGCTTCCCATCAAGGAAGCCGGGAAAATACTTCTGATCGCCGGAATGGCGGCGGGATTTGGTGGGTTATTTCGCACTCCCATTGCTGCTGCCTTCTTTGCCCTGGAAGTCCTAACCGTAGGGGTTCTAGAAGAAAAGGCAATTCTACCAGCCCTTACTGCGTCCTTTACTGCAAGTTATGTTTCTGGTCTCTTAGGGCTTGAAAAGTTCACCTTTTTGTTGAAAGACCAAATTCAAATTTCCTGGGAGTTGATACCGAAACTTCTGCTCGCTGGTGTATTGTTTGGACTTATTGGCAGTGTATTTGCCTTGTGTCTTCATAAATCAAAGGAAGCTCTCTCCTCCTGGATCAGACAACCATACTTAAGGATTTTTATTATGGGTACTGGGATTAGTATCTTATCGTTTCTTTGTTTTAAGGGTCGGTATTCTGGCCTTGGAACAAACTTGATCTCCATGAGTTTTGGAGAAGGGGTCTATTCCTGGGATTTTGCATGTAAGCTGTTATTTACGGTGCTCACTCTTTCTGCTGGTTTTCAAGGAGGGGAAGTTACTCCGCTGTTTTCCATTGGCGCTTCTTTTGGCGTGGTTCTGGCCTCTTTCCTTGGACTGCCACCTGTTTTTCTAGCCGCACTTGGGTACGTCGCTGTATTTGGCAGTGCCACCAATACCCTGCTGGCACCTATGATTATGGGAGCTGAAATATTTGGAGCTGAATATTTTCCTTATTTTGCCGTGGTTTGCGCGCTGGCTTATAGCTGTAACTTAAACTTATCCATCTATCCTTTGCAGAAAAGAAAAGAGTAAATACCCTAGGAACAAATAAAAAGGCATCCAAATTCACACCGAACCCGCGGTCTGTATTTGGATGCCTTTTCTTTTTATAATTGCTTAATCAACTCTTCCAATTCTTCGGATAACTTTTTCGCAAGCTCAAAATCCTCATTTTTTAAAGCGGACTCTATTCTTGTCTCAATTGTCTTTTTCTTATCTTCTATCTCCAGATAATCTTTGCTGAAATGTTTGGCATAAATCATCTTGCGGAACTTTCGTACGCTCATTTTACGGATGGTTTTATCTTCAATCATCAAAACATAGTCCACACAGTTTGCTATGGTATTAAAATCATGGGAAACCATTAAAACAGCACCTTTATAGTCCTTTACCGCCTGTTCCAAAGCGATCTGGGAATAGGTATCCAGATGACTGGTCGGCTCATCAAGTAGGAGTAAATTTGCTTTGCTGACCGAAATTTTAGCAAGCTGCAACAGGTTTTTCTCGCCTCCAGATAAGCTGTCAATCTTCTGGGTTAAGACATCTTCGCTAAATCCATACTTCGTCAAATGAGCCTTGATCTCATCATAAGTCTGAAATCCAATGTCAAAGAATTCATCTTGTACGTCACTTTCTTCCTTTAACATCTCTCCTTGAATTTGAGACAAAAACGCCATGCTAACGTTATCTCCGATTTCAATGGAATCCTTCTGGTTCTTATAAATATCACGAAGAAGTGTTGTTTTTCCAGTACCATTGGGGCCAATGAGAGCGACTTTGTCGGATGATCCTATTTCAAAGCTGGCATCTTCCAGTAGAACCTCCTGGAACGCTACACGATAATGGTTCACCTTTAATACGGTGGAGACTTGCACCTCACCTAATTCAGGCAACTTGATCTCCGGCTGCTTGATTTCCACAAAAGGTGCTTTGATTCTTCTTGCCTCAAGGCGTTCTAGAATCTTTTCTCTGGCGTGAAGTGATTTGCCTCTTGCTGCCTCTGTATGATACGTAGCCACGATCCTTAGTTTATTGACAATTGCTTTATTTCGTTCAATCTCTAAGGTATCCGCGACAGCCAGTTCCTGAAGCTCAATCTTTGTCTGAAGAAGGGAAAGTTTATATTCTATATATCTTCCATCAAACTCCTGCAATTCCTTATTCTCCAGATGTATGATCTTATTAAAGCAATGATCCAGCAGAAACCGGTTGTGAGTGATAATAAGCATCATTCCTTTGTGAGCATTAATCAGCTCTTTCAAAGAATTTAAGTTCTCAAAATCCAGGAACACATCAGGTTCATCCATGATCATTAAATGAGGATTGGTAAGCATTTCCTTAATTACCTGAATCAGTTTATATTCCCCACCACTTAATTCGGATACCAGGGAAGTTTCATATCTGCTCATGTCCGCTAAATTAAGCTTCTTTTTAATGTTATTTTCAAAATCATCTCCGCCTATGGCTTCTAAGGCATCTAAGGTGTTTTGATATTGTTCCAGTAAGGCATCAATGTCGGAAGAGGTTTCCATCTCAAGACAGATCTTTGCAATTTCACTTTGAAGGCGGATAAATTCTTCTGCGATATAATCAAATACTGTAATCTCTTTTGTTTTATCAAGCTGTGAAAACTGGCTTACGTAGCCAATTCTCAAACCTGGTTCAATCTCCAGCTTTCCATCATACATATATCGTTCTGGATCCATGATAATGTCTGTCAATGTGCTTTTTCCACTGCCGCTGGTTCCAATAAACGCACAATGCTGGCCTTCTTCCAACGTAAATGAAATATCTTTATATAATTCCTTCTCTGGAAATGAAAAGGAAAGGTTAATCATGTTTATCATCTTTACTCCTGTCCGTGTGTCCTACACACTTTCGGTATCCTAAAAAGAGCTTACCAAAATAAGCTCTTTATTCCATGACCCTATTATTTGTAATTTTTATCAGGTTATATCTTCTTTAGACTATTATTTCTTGTCAACCTTCGTAGCATATCATTTTTTTCGATGGATTTCAACTATTTTAGGTCCAATTGATACGTTTTTGGTTGTTAATGATTTGCTAGTTAAAAGTAATCCAGACCATAGAGTTCCCCAAGTTCTTACGGGATACAATCCTATCTATTGACAGAGAAAAAAAACTGTGATAGCATGATGAAGCTAGTTAGATATAACTAACTCTATACAAGTACTTATATAGAAACAATAAGTTAATTAACTACAGATGAAGAAAATAAGGAGACAGTACTATGAAATCAATAACCAAAAGGATGCTTATCCCATTCCTTTGTGTGTGTGTGATGGTTTTATTCACAGCCTGCCAAAAGGCAGAAAAAGATGGCACTCAGCCCTCAACGGATACCTCTACTTCTAATGATTCTGCCAATGATAAACAAACAGCTTCTCACACAAATACCACAGCAGAAGAAGGAACTCGAACCATTCAAACCATTATGGGTGATGTTGCGGTACCGCTTAATCCCTCAAGAATTGTAGCCCTGGGAAATCCCGGTGACCTAGTTTCCATGGGCGTAATACCAATTGCAGGCGATAACAAAGCTGAATTATTTGATGGTATCTTAACAGATGATAATTATACTTACATTACAAATGAAGATTATGAGGGCATTATTGCATTAGAGCCAGATCTTATCCTCATTGCCAGTACACCAAAAAAAGAGGAATATGAGAAGCTTACCTCCATTGCACCTACTGTGGCAACAGAAGCTTACACGAAAAGCTTATCCGATCGA
This sequence comes from uncultured Eubacteriales bacterium, assembly GCA_963528005.1. Taxonomy (GTDB): domain Bacteria; phylum Bacillota; class Clostridia; order Lachnospirales; family Lachnospiraceae; genus Lacrimispora. Next base: position 33,783 of record CAURSM010000014.1, on the reverse strand, counting down.
ATTACTTTTATCGGTAATGTAATTGGAAAAGAAGAAGAAGCAAAAAAAGCACTCTCTGATTTCGAATCTCAGGCAGAAGCTTATAAAACCCAGTTAATCAATGCTGGAATTGAAAATAAAACCATAACGGTTATGGAAGGGACATATCTATTCGGCGACAAATATGGAAGAGGCGCTGATATTGTTTATAATTATCTTGGCTTTAAAGCTCCTGATAAATTGCAGGAGGTCTTCTCCAAAGGGAATATGTATCACGAGATTTCAATGGAAGTGCTGCCAGAATATTGTGGCGATTACATACTGAATTCCGTATGGGATGGTTCTGAAGACTTATCTCAAAATGCCGTGTGGAACAGCATCCCTGCTGTTAAGGAAGGTCATGTCATTAGCATTGATTTTTCCGATTATTTTTCAAGAGATTTATATACTTCTGGTAAGCAGATGAAACAATTGGCCGAAGCCTTGCTGGCATTAAAGTAACAACCTCATATTTAACTTAAATATTACCTAACTCATATACATCTAAATATTAATATACAAAATAGGTCATAGATAAGGCAAATCTATGGCCGATTCTACAAATTATCCATCAGAAAAGGAACGCAGACTTGCTGCGTTCCCTCCCCGATTGAAGTGTTTTTACTATTTATCGTTCAAAGCTTTTAAAACCCCCATTATAACCTTTCAAAATAAAACTTAACGTTCACTCAATTAACGATTGAATACATCGGTAAAGGCATCTAATGTTCTGTAATAAGAAGCCTTAGGAGTATTTAAGTTAGAGTGAAGTAATGGGCTCTTATCACGTCTCCAGGAAACGTCATCTGATAATCCCCACCAGGTAAAGCCTGTGATCTTACCGCCAGCTTTTTTCAGTTCATTGACAGATTTCATAACATCATAAACGTAAGCTGCCTGTTCCTGCTCAGATCTGCCACCAGCATCAAATTCAGTAATCTGAATCTCAAAGCCAGCATTTACAAACTTGCTGTAAGCCTGTTTGAAGTAAGATGCACTTGGGAATGTTGTTTCAAGGTGAGCCTGTCCACCAACACCGTTACAAATCTTCTTTTCAGCGTTAATGAAGTTAATCAGTTTAACAATATTGTCTGCTTCCATATATTCATTGTAATCATTATAGAATAAGCTGACTTTATCAGTAAGTTTGAAATAACTTAATGTTTCATTGGCATAACGGAATGCGTCTTTTACAAACTGAGGACTTGTTGAAACGTTACCATAAATCTTTACCCAACCTGAATCTGCTGGGGAATGAAGGTACTCATTTACAACGTCCCATGCATAAACTACGCTGCCGTACTGGCTTGAATAAACGTGATTCATAACTGATTTAATATAGAACTCCATACGTGCATTCATAACGGACTGATTTACATAGCCTGCGCCATTATTATAGCCTGTCTTAAACAGCCAGGATGGGGTCTGTCCATGCCAAACCAATGTATGTCCACGAACTCCTAACCCATTATCATAGGCAATCTTTAATACTTTGTCCATGGTACTAAAATTAATCTTTGGTACGGTAGCTTCTGTATAATTACTTGGAATGTAATATCCCTGAGCTTTTGCATCTGCTACCGAGATTAGTGTCGGTGAGCTGCCAAGCATTGCATCGGGTTTCATCTCATTCTCAAGGGTTATACTATTGTACCTCTGCTTAATTACATTCAAGGTTGATGGATTCTGCAGCTGATATAAGTTTACACAGGTACCGGACCGACCATACTTGGCCCCGTATGTATTCAACAAATTCTGATCCGCTGTTGCCGCCTGCGTTACTCCTAATGATGACATGGTCAGAGCCACTGCAGAAACAACTGTTAATAACTTTTTAAATGATTTTTTCATTAAAATACCCCCTTTTGTATAATATGTTTCATGGAAAGGATTCTTTAAGAGCAGGTTGTAAATAATAGGGCTCGCTTAACCTTACACATACTTAACCTCCTTTCTTTGCTCCCTCTTTACACTCACTTGTTTTAAAGATCTCCTTTAAATAAATCCCTCTAATACTTGTTAAATTGATTCACTCTTTTAAGTGGTCTTTGTAAATATGTGCCAGTTAAGATAGTATCAATCTAACACATTATGTCAGATTCCCAATAGATATGTAAAAATTCCGATACTGTTCGTCATATTTTCGTATAAATCCCAACTTTTGAAGCAGTAATTGTATACTTTTAAAAATATGGTGCATAAAAAAGGAACGCAGCATTGCCGCGTTCCACTTTTATGCATATTCTTATTTTTATACGTAAGACCTTAGAACAAGGAAAATGATAAGAACAAGGAAGCCAATAAGGAAGCTACAAGAGAGACTACAGTAATCTGTGTATTAATGGAGGGTCCCGCTGTATCTTTAAAAGGATCTCCTACCGTATCACCAATAACTGCTGACTTATGAGCATCACTGCCTTTTCCTCCATTGCCGCCTGCTTCGATGTATTTCTTTGCATTATCCCATAGACCACCTGAGTTACTCATGAACAGAGCCAGAAGAAGCCCACTGACAATATTTCCAGTCAGATATCCTCCTATGGCTTCTACTCCGCCAACAAATCCTACGATGATAGTCACAATGATACTAACAAATCCTGCAGGTATCAGCTCTTTTAAAGCGCCATCGGTGGCAATATTAATACATTTCTCATATTCTGGCACGACTCCTGGTTTTCCTTCTTTTAATCCTTTGATCTCCCGGAACTGACGATGGATTTCAGAAACCATACGCTGAGCATTTCGATCAACACCAAGCATTAACATGGCAGAGAAAATAGCAGGGATTGCCGCACCTACCATCATTCCAAAAAATACCATGGGATTGATGATATCAAACCCTTTTAATACCACGGAACCTGCTGCCTCATTGACCTCACTCATAAATGCGCCTAGCAATGATATAATGGTAAGCCCTGCTGCTGCAATGGCAAAGCCTTTTGTTACTGCTTTTACTGTATTACCTGCACTGTCAAGAGAGTCTGTAATCTGCAGAGCCTCATCTCCTAAATCTCCCATCTCCACAAGGCCCCTGGCGTTGTCGGCGATAGGTCCATAGGCATCATTGGAGATAATCATTCCAACGATGGAAAGCATTCCGACTGCTGCCATTGAGATACCAAACATTCCAGCAATGGGATCATCTGGTGAAATAGAGGCACAAAGATTATAGGAAATCATTGCTGAAATTCCAATTCCAACCATAGAAGGCAATACGCTTAAAAATCCATAGGAAATTCCGGACAAGATGGTAAATGCCGGGCCAGACTCTGATGCCTTTGCCACATTTCGTACCGGCTTTTTGTCGTCATTGGTAAAATAATCGCTGGTGATACCTATGATAACACCCACAAGCAGACCAATTGCCGTTGCTCCCCAGATACGCCAGTCAAACCGGAAGAGATAAGTAGCGCCTGCGGTCAAAACTGCAAAGATACCTGTGGTTAAATAAGTACTCATGTTTAATGCCATGGTAGGATCGCCTTTTTTCCCCATACGTGCTGCCATAACTCCGAAAATAGAGGATAACAGTCCAAGGGCTGCATAACAAAATACCATAGCGGAATAATCAACTCCCATTTTATTGCCGAGAGCGATTGCCATAACCAGAGCAGAAGCCATAGAAGCTACATTGGAATCAAATAAGTCCGCTCCCATTCCTGCTACATCACCTACATTGTCTCCTACGTTGTCTGCAATAACCGCTGGATTTCTTGGATCGTCTTCAGGGATTCCAAGTTCCACCTTACCAACAAGGTCTGCACTGATATCTGCTGTTTTCGTAAAAATCCCTCCGCCAGCTTTTGCAAACAGAGCCAGAGAACTTGCCCCAAAACTGAAACCAAGGAGTGCAGTTGAATCATGCGTAACTGTCATGACTAAGGCAACACCTAAAAGAGAACTGCCTACTACTGCCATTCCCATAACGGCTCCACCACGAAATGCAGATAAAAAGGAAGGTTTCAAGCCGCCGTTTCTAGCTGACTCCGCTGTCTTTATATTTGCCATGGTAGCTACTGCTATTCCGATCTTACCAGCAAAGGCGGAAAAAAGTGTACCGCACAAATAGGCGATAACAATGGTGAGATTTTGTAAAATCGATCCACCTTTCCAGATAGGAGCCGGTAGGAATATAAAAATTAAGATCGCCGCTGCCCCACAGAATTTAGCCAAAACAAGATATTCTTTTCGAAGGAATGTGTTCGCACCCTTCCTTATGTAACTACCGATCTCTTCCACTCTCTCATTGGAAGACGGCTGAGCCGCAACCCAACGATACAACCAGGCTGCGAAACCAAATGCCAGAGCAGAAACTAAAATGGAAATAATTAAAAATAAGTCTAGATTACTCATACACTATAAACCCCAACTTTCTTCTCTTATTATTTTTTATTGTGTACTATATAACTATATACCTTTTTTCCAATTATTTTTAATATTTTACCCATCACCTCCGTAAGTGAAAATGAACGGGCTACCAATATATCTCCATGTACAGGCCCTTAATTTATGCGCAGGAAGCCCAAAATAAAAAATAAGTTACAGCAGTACAAAAGCATGGGGGGAACTTCCCTACTGCTAAAAACTTTGAAGCCTGATAATCACCTCCTAGATGTATTTCAAGCCAAATGGCATTGAGTTCATTAAATGGGTTTGATATTCGTAAGATTAGCAAGATTTTTTACAAAAGATTACATCTATTATACAACATTTCAAAGATTAATACCATCAATAATCCAATATTTTATCTTTATATCCTTAGTTTTAATTCAATAAAAGTATAATTGATCCAACAGGTTTACTGCAAGCGGGGATCCCTTCCCAGCTTGCAGTAAACAAAGTTTAAAGTTCTCTTTTTATCACCAGCGTCTCATACCCGCCAATCATGCCATGCTCCTTTAACTCCCCAAAGATCAATGTTCCATTTTTAATCTCATCTATCATTTGAGAAACGAGCTTAACCGGCTCTCGATTGAAGTTTTGGAAAAACAGATATTCATGCTCATTAGAATGTCTGGAACACACCTCCACATCCTCAGGGATTTCTCCCTTTACAAGAGGAGCAATTCCATGCACCTTAATTACCTGACGAAAGAAATCATCATAAAATTTCTGTTCACCATCTGCACATACGTAATAAGCAACCCCTTTTCCAAACTGGTTTTTCGTCAGTGCAGGATAACCTTGATAAAAATCGTCCTTGTATTTTGCCAAAACTTCTGCACCCTTTAGACGTACAATATCACAAAGGTGATTACACTCATATCGTATTTCTTCCATTCCCTCTAACAAAGGGATCATATGGTTATACTCTCCATCATAAAGACCATCGATCTCAGTACTGCGAAGACCCATAACATCCATCAGATTATGAGGAACGCCACCAGTAAAACAATTATCCCACTCGTCCACAATACCAGACCAAAAGGTTAACATAAGTTTTCCACCCTGATTTACAAATTCGCGAAACTTATCCTCTATCCCACTATGGAACAGATAAAGCATAGGCGCGGCAACCAGATCATATCCGGTAAGACTATCTTCCATGGATATCACATCTACATTTAATCCCAGCTTCCTCATAGCGCTATAAATTTTTACTGCTGCCTCTTTGTAATACAACCCTTTATTTCTTGGACCTTGAGCATCCTCCATGGCCCAGCGGTTTTCTATGTCGTAAATCAGAGCCACCTTAGACTTGACCTCAGTTCCAGCAAGTTCCTTTAGACCATCAAGAGACTCACCAATATGGCATACTTCCTGATAAACTCTAGCGTCCTCTCCTCCATAATGGTCAATCACCGCTCCATGGAACTTTTCAGAGCTTCCTCTGCTCTGACGAATCTGAAAATACAAAACACTGTCAGAGCCATGAGCCACGGCATGAAGAGAATTAAGTTCCAGCATTCCTGGCTTTTTTAACTTACTAACTCCCTGCCAGTTGGTGCTGCTTGGACAGGATTCCATTAGAAGAAACGGCTTCTTTTTTAAACTCCTCATATAATCATGCTGCATGCCATTGTCTCTGGCAGTCAAAATTTCCTTATTCTTATGCCAAAGGGGATAAGAATCCCAGGAGACCACATCAATTTCTTTGGATAGCCTTTTATAATTTAATCCCTTAAAATCATACATAAAATTCGTAGTCACTGGCTGCATGGTTCCTGCATCTTTAAGGGCCTTAATTTCCCATCCTGTAAAATCTGCTGTTTGTTCTGTTACAAACCTCTTCCAGTCCAGATTAAGACCATGAACCATATTCTCCCCGATGGAGGAAGGGCTTTCCACCTGAGCAAAGGATCCATATATGTGGCTCCAAAAGGCAGTACACCATTTCCTGTTCAGATTCTCAATAGTATCATATCGTTTCTCCAGCCATGTTCTAAAGGCTTCCTGGCATAAGGGGCAATGACACTCCCCGCCATATTCATTGGATATATGCCACATAAGAATTCCCGGGTGAGAACCAAATGTGGTGGCCAGCTTCTGATTCACCGCCCTTATTTTTTCCCTATATACACTGGATGTGTAGCAATGATTATGTCTTCCTCCAAAAAGCTGACGCACTCTAGCTTCATTTACCCTCAGCACCTCAGGATAACGGTCCGCCAGCCATTTGGGCCTGGCTGCGGAAGGGGTTGCCATAATAACAGAGATTCCATTCTCATATAGACGGTTCACCCGTTCTATTAACCAGGAAAGCTCATATTCTCCTTCCCCCGGTTCTAAAAATGACCAGGAAAATACACCAAGGGTAACGGTATTAATTCCAGCCTGCTTCATGAGCCTTATATCCTCTTCCAGTATCTGAGGTTCATTCAGCCATTGCTCTGGATAATAATCTCCCCCATGCCATAATCCTAAGTGATTCATAAGCAAACGTTCCTTTCTAAAAAGCACCGCCGCCGTATTCCATAACGAAATGCCGGCTGCGGCGCCTGTAATGATATTCTTATTTTACTGCACCTGTAATTCCCTCTGCAAAGCTCTTTTGAAGAAGGAAGAAAATAACCACCGTAGGAATGGTACAGATCAGTACGGCTAGCATAAGAGTGCCGTAGTCCGTCACATATCCTTGAGTTAAGTTTGCAACCAGCATTGGCATGGTAATACTTTTGGCATCAGACATGATTACTTTGGGCCAAAGATAACTGTTCCATGCATTCATAAACGTAATTGTGAGTGCTGCCGCATAGGTAGACCGCATGGTCGGTAAAAACATACGGTAGAAAATCTGAAATTCTGTCAATCCGTCAAGACGGGCTGCCTCCATAATGTCCGATGGAAACGATCTGGCGCTCTGCCGGAACATCATGATTAAAAAAGGCGTTGATATGGTGGGAAGAATAAATCCCAGGGTGCTGTTTAATAGCCTTGCCTTTGAAAACATCTGATAAAGCGGAATCATAGTGGCCGCAAAGGGCACCATCATTGCCAGAAGAATCACGCTCATGACCCGGTCCTTTGCCTTATCATGAAACACCTCAAAGCCATATCCTGCTATGGAGCAGATAAGCAGAGAGATAAAGGTCATGATGATTGAATATTTAAACGAGTTAAATAAGGCATTGCTGACGTTTTGAGAGCCTAAGAGCTTTTGTGCGTTGTCAAATAAGGCTGTACCAAACATCAATGTTCCTCTGGTAACATCCACACTCCGGTTTGTAGCCGCAACCATCATCCAGTATAGCGGAAATACAGAGATAAATGAAACTACGATTAAAAATGTATAAGCGAAAAACTTTTTCCCCTTAGTCACGTTTATCACCTACCTTTAACTGAATGAATGCAAGGAATGCCACCAAAAACAGAATCAAATAAGACATGGATGCCGCATATCCAAAATTAGGTACATATTTAAAGGATACGTTATAGATATAATGGGACATGGTAATGGTAGCATTCGCTGGTCCTCCATTGGTTAAGTTTACTGACTCGTCAAACAACTGTAAGGTTCCGTTGGTAGACATGATTGCAGTTAACAAAATGGTTGGCCTTAACAGAGGTACCGTAATCCGAAAGAATGACTGGATTGGAGATGCTCCGTCGATCTTAGCCGCTTCATAAACGGAATATTCTATGTTTTGCAGACCAGATAAATAAAATACCATGTTATAACCAGTCCATCTCCAGATCAGTGCCAAAATAATAACAATTCTGGCACTATCTGGATGACCTAAAAAGTTATATCCCGTGGATAGAAACCCTAGCTTTATTAAAATATTATTCACCAGACCATCCACAGCAAATAAGGAACGAAATATTACGGCGTAAGATACCAGGGAGGTGGCACAAGGCAAGAATATGGCAGTGCGGAAAAGTCCCTTAAACCGGAGATCCTTATGATTTAACAGGGAAGCCAGTATGAGTGCCAGTATGAGCATAATAGGCACCTGAATGACTAAGTAGATAAAATTGTTTTTCAGGGCCTGCATAAAAACTGGATCTTTAAACATTCGAATGTAATTGGTTACACCCGTCCATTTCATCTTGTTGCCGATTCCCGTCTGAAACGATAGGAAGAGGGCCTGGATCATGGGCAGAAAGCTCATGATCCCGATTAAAAGAACCGCTGGCGTTAAAAATGCCCAGCCTGCCATGCTCTGTTTCTGCCCCACGGAACGTTTTTTCTTAGAATTTACCACTGGAAATACCACCTCCTAGGGTCATTTACTTGCCCATAGCAAAATTAACCGTGTCTTCTGCGTTCTTAATCTCCGCATCAATGTCCGATCCTGCTACTACGTTTGTAATTGCTGTTGCCACTGCATCACGAGCTTCGTAATAATAAACTCCAGTATTGTTTGATGGAACCTTGGAAGCAAAATCAGTAATCATAGAATAAACTGGCTTATCTCCAAAGAACTTCTGTGGCTCTCCGTATACCTTACTGTCTGCTGCTGGAAGATAAGTTGCCATTGCGCCGGATTTTGGCAGAATTGTTTCATAAAGTTCTGTGCTTCCTGCAAAGGTTTTGCTTAAGAAATCATATGCCAGTTCTGGATTCTTGCTTGCAGAAGTCACTGCCCAGCTGGAACCGCCATTGTTTGAATAGTTGGTTGCACCTTCCACGCCTTCTAATTTAGGCATATTTGTAATGGCCCATTTACCAGACTGGTCATCTGCGGTCTGAATACTAGCCATAATCCAGCAACCGTTAATGGTACCGCCTACTGTGCTGTTTGTTAAGGTTCCTACATACTGATCCCAGTCATTCACCTCTATGAGTACACCACTTTTTACTAAAGAGGCATAAGTTTCCATTACTTTCTTCAATGTAGCATTTCCAACCATGTCAGGTTTTCCGTCTTTATCAAAAAGGCTTCCACCAGCGGATTGAAGCATCATTACAATCAGATCAGATTCCCCTGCCTGACAGGATAACAGTGGCTTGCCTGTCTTTGCTAAAATCTTCTCTCCCATTTCCTGATACTGACTCCATGTGATATCTTTAAAATCATCAACCGTATATCCGGCTTCTTCTAAAATGTCAGTGCGATAACATCCCACAACTGATCCGTTGTCAAATGGAACGCCGTAATTTTTACCCTCTACCACGGAATATGCGGTTTTTGCTTTTGCAAATTTTGAAAAATCAACCCCACTTGACGTAATGTCTAGGAAAGCATCTGGATAGCTGATGACGTTTTTCTGGAAGGCATTATCCTGTAGCAGCATAATGTCTGGAAGGCTCTCTAAATTTCCTGAGGTTGCCGCAGTGGTCAGCTTTGTCTGGATATCTTTCCATGGGGTTTCTACTATATTCAGCTTAAAGTCAGGATGATCCTTTTGATATACCTTTTCTGCCTCCTGCATAGCATAAAGATTAAACGCCGGATCCCAGCACCAGACTGTTAATTCGTTGGCTGCCTTAGCTCCTCCGTCCCCTTTTTTATCCCCGGTCTGCGCGGTACTTCCAGAACCCCCTGTGCCGCAAGCAGTTAAGGATACTACCATAGCTCCTGCCAATAATAGAGATGCGATTTTTTTCCTCATAGCGAAACTCCTCCTTTAAATTAATATAATTTCAAAGATCGGATGAATATCATCCAAGCATCTTTTTCCACTCTCCCCGCTTTCATTCAGGGAACAATCACTTTATCACTTTTTATAATCTCTCTCTTATCCTTACCCTCTGGTACCATTCGAAACACAAGAAAAGCAGCTTCCTGATCCGTACGGTTCTCAATGGTATGAATGGAATTCCTCACACGGATGACCGTATCCTTTGGGGCTGTCTCCCGGTAAATTCCGTCCTCATCCTTCCAGCGAATGGTTATTTCCCCAGAGGTGACCACTAAAACCTCTTCAATGGCCCGATGCATATGCCATTCCTGTGCCGATTTTGGAGATATCACATTTTCATGAACTTCAAATTCATCAAAGATAAAATAATTGACCCTTGTCCCATTTCTCTTTTCTACGTAAATGGAATCTTCCGGGTGGTATAGTTCTAGCTTGTCCAAATCATTTTCCCCCATTCATTTCCAATCCAGTAAAAACAGCTTCGCACGTCAACATGTAAATAATAGCTATATTATACCAATATTTATCATTGGAAAGCTTTTAGATTCAATTAAAAAAAGCGCAAATTCAATCATTTGCGCTTTTAATCCCAGCCTTTTTGTGCACTGATCTTACAGTACAACAATCGGCTCTCATAATTTTCTGAAGATTTCTTCCATTGATAAGGAGAAATGTTCATTTCTTTTCTAAAATTCCTGTTAAATGCGGAAATAGATGCAAATCCAGAGGCCGACGCCACCTCTTCCATATTTTTTTCCGTTCTCTTTAAAAGCTCGCAGGCATTTTGTATTCTTATGAGATTTATGTAGTCCACTGGCTTCATATTCATTCCGTCTTCAAACACTCGGCGAAAATGACTTTCACTGACGCTGCAGGCATCGGCAAGATCCCCAATCTTGATTTCATCCATATAGTGGTTTGACACAAATTCAAGAGCACCGGCAATCATAGTGGTATTGGACCTGGATCTCATAATCTTTTCCTCATCATCAGAGAGCCTTAAAAACTCAACCACACATGCACCAAGAAGTCCCTGGATGCTATCATTGTAATACGGCTTTTTATTCTTTGCCTCCTCCATAATCCCCAATATGAGCTTAGCCAGGACCGGATTTTCCTTTTCTGTAAGCAAGTATCCCGTACGCTTAATCCGTTTTAACATATTCTTTTTTACCATGGAATCGTACTGCTGCAAATTGGCAATTAATTTATCCAGGTCAACATACATCCATTCCCAATATGCCTTTGTCCCCTTATCACTGTTGGTGGTATGAGGAAGCCTTGGCGGTACCACCAAAAAGGACCCTTCGGAAAAAGGAATGTGTTCTTGTCCTAAGACCACCTCTCCACTTCCCCAATGACAATATCCGATTTCTAACAAATTATGAAAATGCAGATATTTAATCGTCTTGCCGTATTCCCGAATCCAATCCTCTCCCAGCAGAGCCAAAACCACTTCTCCTTCTGGGATCTCATAATAACGAAATTCTACCTTCTCCTTTTGTTTTGCCAAATATCTTCCCCCTTTAAATACGTAAGCCCCCCGGCTTTATTCGCTTCCTTGTTATATCTCGCTGATCCTGCTTTCCTCATACCGTTTGCACCCAACAAACACCTGGTAGAATCCACCTAAAAATAATCCTACGGAAATACCACAAGCCAAAGAGTAAACTATGTTAAACTCAAGATTTTTATGGAGATTCGGCTGAATGGCAAGAACCACATTTAAGCTATATTTAATAAAAAAATTGACCAGTATAATTATCAAATTTAGGTAAGATCCAGTCCGATAAAACACACCTTCTTTTTTATAAATCCCCCGAAAACGAGAGTAAAGTACATAACCAGCCAGACTTCCTATCCCTGCTGCAATCAGGTAACACATCAAAGCTATATTAAGATATTGAAAACTAGAAAATAATTTTTCCAGTCCCCAGATGATAAATGCCAAGGGCATAATCAACATTTTTGTAAACGAGATTTCTCCATCTTTTGTAGCGTTTATCCCTCTTGTGATCAACAATGCCAAAATCCCCCATACCATAAATGGAGTCCTTTTTATTACTTCAAATAAAAACATAATGCATTCCTCTTTTCTTTTCGTTTGTATCTCTAACATACAGTGGAATTAAAAAGAAGGCAATATACCTTGACGTAAGCGGTCGAAATCACAACTTAAGCGGTATTAATCATAAGACCTATTTGTTTTCTCTTTTTCTTTTCAGCAGTTCATTCATCTTTTTTACTTCAATTTTTTCTAGCTGGTAATTAAAGAGACGAAGTACCAGATAAATAATACTTACCAAAACCGGGCTGGTATAAATGGAAGTTCTGGACATGCCCCAATGAAAAAGAAAATTACAGGCGATTACAATCAACCATACCATAAATAGATATAAAAGCTGCTTCCAAACGGAAGAATCAAAGGTGAGACCTGTGAAAAAAGTATGCTTTAACATGGCTGCCAATAATGATGATACCATATATTCACATACGATTACGTTATTTAAATCATTTCCCAGCAAAAGCTGCATCATTATAATTACGGTAAAGACCATAGCAGTCAACTGAAATATCTTTTTAATCTTACGTTGCATCATTCCTTCTCCCCCATTCCCAGTTTTTTCTTTAATCCAGCCACATATCTTCTTGAAATAATGACCTTTTCCTGATTCACCAAAAGTGCTTCTAGGTTACCGCTTAGCTTGGGATAGAAGGAATCAATTTTGTCAACATTTAGCAGCATAGACTTGCTGATTCGGATAAAGGAAAACTGAGAAAGCTGATCTTCCAAAACATAGAGCTTTTCCCCAATTTCCAATGTCTCTTTTTCCGTATATACAAAAACTTTTCTGTCTATGGATTCTAAATACAGTACATCAAAAACATTGATTTTAAAAAAAGTTTCTTCTTTTTTGCAAAGAAGGTGGCTCGCTTCTTTTCCACTGGGATTGAGAACATTAATAGCCTGGGTGATATGCTCATCCATAACATGAACCCGGAATCGTACTTCCTCCTCTTCCTCCTCAGGTATGAAGTCAATTTGTATCTTCATCAAAATACTCCTTATAAAAATAACAAAAAAGCCATCTCTGCCATGAACATAATTACCTGGCATCATGACAGAGACCGCTTTTTTTATAAGTAAAATACTATTTATAATTTATAGAACAAGTGAAGGTGGTGTATAAACTCTTGCCGCCAGTTCAGAGTCAATTAAATAAAGTCCTTTTGCATCATTACCAAACAAATCATATCTCTTAATGATGTCATCGGTGTTTTTCTCTTCCTCATTCTGCTCTTTCACAAACCAGTCAAGGAACTGCATGGTACGAAAATCTTTTAATTCGTATGCGGCTGAATAGATATCATGAATTGCAGCTGTTACTTTTAACTCATGATCAAAAGCATTCGCTGCGGGCTGACGGAAGTCTTCATACTTATAATGAGGAGCCTTAATGTCATCCAGCACTACTTTTGCACCGTTGTTAAGTAAATAATCCATAAAGAGCAAAGCATGATCCCGCTCCTCCTGGGTTTGTATCTTAAACCAATTTGCAAAACCATTTAAATTGTTGTCTGAATAATAGTTTGAAATATCCAAATACACATAGGCAGAATAAAATTCAAAATTAATCTGCTTATTAATTTTTTCTACGATAATTTTATCTAACATGATTTCATCCTCCTTTTGTTAATCAATAGTTACGTGTTCCTATATTCTATCATTTTTGATAAAAATATTCAATCACATAGAGAAAAAATGTTTTATAGAAAAAAAATCGGAAGGCCATCTGTTGTGACCTTCCGATTTCTTTTTTTATTTTCCTTTTTTCTTTTCCCACATTGCCCATAAGGTACCGGCAACACAGATAGAGGAATAGCATCCGGTGATTACACCAAATAGCATTGGCAGAGAGAATTCAATGATGGATTCAATCTGGAAGTACATAGATGCAACCATGATAACCACAACACAGATGGCTGTAGCCATGGATGTATTAATGGATCTGCCAAGAGTCTGGCTTGTACTGATATTAACTAAATCCACAACGGACATCTTACTGTCATTATGTTTGTTCTCTCGAATTCGATCGTAAATAACAATGGTATCGTTAATGGAATATCCGATGATGGTCAATACCACCGCCACAAAGGCATCGTTTAACGGAATCCCAAATAATACAAATGCAAAGAATACCACAATTGTATCATGGAACAAGGAAATCATAGCGGTAATTCCTGCGGGCAGACCTGATATAGCAGAGAATCTTACCCATACATAAACAATAATAAAGAGCAATGCAAGGCCAATGGCAAGTCCAGCATTTTTTAATGCTTTTGCACCAATGTAAGGTTCAACAACGTATGTTTCAGATAGCTTTGCATCTGCCTTATCGTTAGTGCTGTTGATTGCGTCGGTAATGGCCTTTTGTTCATCTGGAGACATACCTGCATTTCCAGCGAAGGTAACAGAAAGTCTCTTAAGTCCTGTCATGTTATCTTCTTTAATCTGAACGGTAACTGGTCTGTTGGTCTGCTTCTCTACGGCTGCCTGAATCTTTTCTGTATCTGCTTCATTGGATACAGAATAACTTAATACTGCACCACCAGTGAACTGGGTATCCAGCTTCACACCCTTAGTAAAGCATCCGATGATACCTGCGATGATGATTACACCGGAAATAATTGCAAATATATATTTCTTCTCGTAAAACGGAATCGTCTTAATATCCTTTCTTACGCGGAAGAACTTCATATCATTAAACTTCTTGTTATCAATAAAGGATAACAGAAGATGTTTTGAAACAGTAATACCTACGAAAAGGTTTACGATCATACCAATCATAAGGGTATAACCAAAACTTAACATGGTACCAGAACCTAAAGCCATCAAGATTGCAGCAATAATTGCGGCTGTTACATTGCCATCAAATACAGATGAGAATGCATTCTTATATCCATAAGTAACTGCGCCCTTAATGGAAGCGCCTTTTTTCAACTCATCAGAGATACGCTCTGATGTAATGATATTCGTATCCACCGTCATACCAAGGGTCAGGATAATACCTGCGATACCTGGAAGGGTCAGTGTATACTGAGGAATGGAGATCGCAAGCATCTGGATAATCATCTGCATAAATAAAGTAATGCATGCAGTCACACCTGGAAGCTTGTAGAACCCAATCATAAAGATACAAATAATAAGGAATGCAGCCATTCCTGCATAAACCATAATATTTAAAGCATTGTTACCAAGAGCAGGGCTGATGGTAGAGAAATTAGAGGTAGCAAGGGAAAATGGAAGTGCACCTGCATTAATTTTTTCAGCCAGACTCTTTGCTTCGTTATAGTCCTTCATACCTGTAATCACAGCCTGTCCACCAGATATCTTTGTCTGTACTGTAGGGCTTGAGATAAGGTCATTATCCATATAGATGCTCATACGTTTACCAATTAAATTACCGGTAGCATCTTCAAAAAGCTTAGCACCTTCCGTATCAAAGCTTAGAGAAACCTCATATGCCTTGATTCCGTTGTTTGTAACAGTTTCTGGCGCTGCATTCTTAACATTCTTACCTTGTATTAAAACCTTGCCGTCTGGATCACGGAATGTAAGCTCTGCCATCTCACCAAGCTCTGCAATGGCATCTTCTGGATTAAAGTTTGTCTCTCCAGATTTCCATGGGAACTGAACGATGATATAACCAGCATTTTTATCAACCGTAACTTCACGGTCTGAGATATTCTGGTTGTCCATTCGGGTTTCAATAATCTCTCTGGCTGTCTGAAGCTCTT
Source organism: uncultured Eubacteriales bacterium (assembly GCA_963528005.1). Taxonomy (GTDB): domain Bacteria; phylum Bacillota; class Clostridia; order Lachnospirales; family Lachnospiraceae; genus Lacrimispora. Next base: position 17,940 of record CAURSM010000014.1, on the reverse strand, counting down.
GTTCTGTTGGCTTTCTGTTCAGATCCTGAGGTTCAAAGATCGCCTCCACACCGCCTCGGATATCAATGCCGTAACGCATATCAAAGACACCCTTTACATCGCTTCCTAGACCAAACACTGCAATTGCGCAGAGGGCTGCTAAGGCAACCAATATTCCAGCAAGCATTTTCTTTCCTGGTTTCATATCGTATCCTCTTTTCTACTATTAGTTTTGACACAATGGATAAACGAATTTATTGTTTCCTTTTTCTCCATCTGAATCATGGATAAAGCGCATCAGAAACATTCTTCCTATGTAACTGTCCTGCAATAAAACGATGATGAATGCCCACAGGATCATCGGAATCAAGAAAAGCTCCGTTTTCATGATTAAATATTTCATCGGCATAACTCCAAAGGAAGTCCTGCCAATAGAACTATTCATCCTCTCTCCACTTGCTTCTTCGTCAAAACCCGAATACTCTATGATACCTCTAACGCCCTTTTGACCAGAGCCCCGTTCAGATACCATCTTCTTCAAAGGATGGGGCGGCTTTCGGCCAATGTCGATATTAAAAATATTAAATTCTGACAGCAGCAGCGTAAAACAGAATACATATGCCAGTACTCTGCGGATAACGCTGCCGTTTGCGGCCTTGTTGCTCATAGAACCCCCTCCTGCAATATTCACACAAATCTATTACTTTTCTGAATATAAACACCAAAAAGCATTGTACTACAAATAGTCAGGAAATACAACCTTTGCTTAAGCCCTGGAACCGATTAATTTACTAAGAATTATTTCCAAATTTTCCTTCTCTTCCTCCGTTAAAACTGAAAAAAATCCTTCCCCTTCCTTATCCTTCTTTGGAAGCTGCAAACGTACTGCTTGTTCTCCCTTTTGGGTCAAAAGAAGCATCTTTCCTTTCTCCTTTGAATCTTTGATGGATATTTCTCCTTTATCTTCCAGCTTATCCAAAACTTTTTTTAATTCTTCTTTTTCAAGTCCTGTATATTCCTTTAATTCCTTTGGAGTCATATCACTTTTTTCTGCTAATATATTTAATATGTAACTACGAATCTTTTTCCCGCTCTCTTTTCCATCAGACTTTTTTGAAAGAGTTTCAATCCCCTTCTCATAGAGAAAAGATAATTTTAAATCAGACTGTACCTTTTTTAACTCTTTTTTTTCTGTATCTCCAAGTGTCTTAACCTTTTCACTCATTGATTTGGCAAGTGTCTTTCCTTTTCCGCAATGAGGATCCTTTAAAGAACAATGTCGTTTGCAATAAGGGCAGTGCTCTTGTTCCAGCCAATCTTTTTTCATGTGAACACCTCCGTATCTTCTATATTCATTTGAGATCAAGAAAAACCTTCCAGGCAGTTCTTAATCTACTTTCTATTATATTTATCTACAGAAAGAATATCAAGCGAATATTCTCCTTCCTTATAAGAATCAACCTATTTTTTCACAAATATTTTTCTTCTATGAAGTAATATATTCCCTATTACTTCTTTTTTAAAAGTCAGGATAAAAACTGGTATGTATGATTTTACTGGAATTGGATATTTGAATAATACCAACCATTGATTATGATAGATATCAATAAATGCCAATCTTGTACTGGAAGGAGGAAACTAAATGAAACCCATTGGGACTAAAAAATTGGTATATACTGCCTTAATGGCAGCACTTATTGCCGTTGCAACTATGGTAATTCACATACCATCAGCCTTTCAAGGCTACATTCACCTGGGAGACGGGCTGGTTCTTATTGGCAGTATTCTCTTAGGACCTCTATCAGGAGCCGCTGCCGCTGGAATCGGTTCTATGATGGCTGATCTTTTATCTGGTTATGCTTTTTACGCACCTGCTACCTTCCTCATTAAAGCATTGGCCGCTATGGGAGCTGGATTTCTCTACAAAATACTTATAAAGAAAAGAGGCTCCACCACATTTCGGTTAATTCCTTTCCTAGGTGCCGGAATGGTATGCAGCGGAATTGTCACAGGAGGATATTTCATATTCGAATTAGCTGTCTATGGAACATCTCCCGCACTCTTAAACATTCCTCCCAACCTGGTGCAAAATATATTCAGTCTTATTACAGCAGGCACTCTGCTTCCGTTTCTTCTTGGCAGAAAAGATTTTAAGAACCTTTCGGCCTAAAGGTCTTGATAAATATCTTGACAGGGTGAAACAAAGTGCATATAATGCAAATGATTTAGGTTTCCATATCTAAGTTAAAAAGTTAGTCATTAAATTCACTTATAAAGGACACTATGATATGATACAGCAAGAATTTCCCCTGGACAAAGACACGGGGCATAATACAGTACAGATATGGAATAAGATAAAGCTGTACGTTACAAGTAACTTGATTTTTTCCATTTCTCTGTTTGCCGCAATCGTTTCTTCTTTCTTTCAATTACCAAGGTGGGAATATATTGATTTTAAGGTTATTATCTGTTTGTTTGAATTGATGATCGTAGTTGATGCCTTTGATAAATATAAATTTCTCCAGTTCGTTGCTACCAAAGTATGTGAACGCTGTAAGACAGAACGTGCTCTTACCATGGCGCTTTGCTTGACTTCATTTATTGTCTCTATGTTATTAACAAATGACGTCACTTTACTGGCAATCGTTCCAATTTTAATTATCATCTCAAGAAAAAGCAGTTACGATATCATTGTACCCTGTGTTCTGGTAACCATAGCCGCCAATCTAGGAAGCAGCGTAACTCCTTTTGGAAATCCTCAAAATTTGTTTTTATTCTCTTTCTATCACATGGATACAAGAACATTCCTTTTATACTCATTGCCCCTCTGCCTTCTTAGCATGATTTTAATCCTTATACTAGGGTTTATTGTCAAATCTAAGAAAATAGAGTTTGACATGGATCATGTCATTATTGAGGATAAAAAGGGAATGAGCTTTTATATGCTTTTGTTAGTACTGGTTATATTAAGTGTATTTAATATCATTCCTTATCTTGTGGTTTTTCCAATCGTCATGTTAGCAACCATACTAACCGATAAAAATCTATTGAAACAGGCGAATTACCAACTAATATTTACTTTTATCTTTATTTTCATAGCAGTTGGTAATATTTCACATATTCCTCAATTAAATCATTATCTATCGAATTTGGTTCATACACCAAAAGCGACTTATGTATATTCTCTTTTACTAAGTCAGTTTATAAGCAACGTTCCAGCGACGATTGCTATCGCCCCCTTTAGCACTCATGCACAAGCTTTGTATTACGGGGTAAATATCGGTGGCCTTGGAACACCAGTGGCCTCCCTTGCCAGTATCATCGCTTACTCTCTTTACAGCAGCGAGTACGGGGAAAACAAGAAAAAGTTCTTATTTCACTTTACAATACTAAATTTCATCTGCCTCGCCCTCATGGGAACCATAGGCTATTTCATGATATAAAGTTTAAAAAAGCAGCGGATTGGTTTCAACAAGCCGCTGCTTTCTATATGGATATTATACTCATTACCCCCCTAGAGTAACGTCCTGACTGGAATACCATTCAATTGCATCATAAAGATGCTGTGGATTAAAGTCAGGCCAATAATCATCCACAATATATATGTCAGAATATACCGATTGTACTGGTAAAAAGCCGGAAAGTCTTCTACGACCTCCCCACCGAACCACCAAATCGATTCTTGAGACATCTGAGGTTTTTAGCTGAGGGCCGATGGCTCCATCAGAAAGTCCCAAATCCCACTCCCAGCTATAGTTTACAAGAAAATTTATCTTCATGCCTCCTTCACCAAACCTTGATCTGGTGGTGTATGGCTTTAAGATCTCCGGAAACATGGCAGAGGACGTTTTTCCCAAAACAAGAAGCTCAGCATCTTCTTTTGATAATCGCTCTACCGCTTTTATACAGGCATCTGAGAATGCCTCCCGTTGACTTGTAGGGCGTTTGGTGTTATCCGCCGTAAACCCATAAAAAGTCATTTCTTTGATTCCCATATCTTTGCAAACATGATATAGCTCCATACCGGGTAAAATTCCGTTATCGTATCCATCCTCTTTTTTCATTCCCTGTTCCAGCGCCCAGCGGCGGTTTCCATCAGGTATAATACCTATGTGTTTTGGAATTCTCATTTTCTTTCTCCTTTTTCCATCTGGAAATATAAAGAGAGTATAGCCATTTTTTTTCCATTTCATAATGACAATGGAAGGCATGAGAAGCTGGCCGCTTCAAATAAATAGCCTTGTAGAAACCACACTTATCTGCCTGATAATAGAAAGCGTGATTTATACAGGGCATGCTGGTAAGAGAAAACCTAGAATTGATAAGATTCAGATATAGATTCTTGTGACAATGAATTATTTTTTAAACTTCTTTAAATCTGCAGGCATCTTAGTCTGATGATAGATGTACATGCATCTGCTCTCTGCTGCCACTTCCAAAGAGTTTCTTGCTAATTTCTCCATAAGTTTTGCTGCACTGTTTGAAATATTTTTGGTTTTTTACCCTCGATTTATATAAGATGGTTTTATTATAGTATGAAAAAATAAAAAATATGACTGAATGTAAAAATTACGATACTGCTAGTCATTTTTCCCATATTATGGTTTTAATGAATGGAACTATTTCTTTTTTTCATTTCATTTTTATCTTTTGCAAAGATCAGTAATAGCAAAAGCGTCAAACATAAGAATATGTTAATTAGATTAATTAAGCATATCAGATTCTCTAATAGAAATTCATTACTATATTCTAATCTTATTCCTTTCCATTCTAAATAATTGGTAATGATAATAGTAATGATGAAATTTATATTATAGATTTTTCTGTTCTTCTTAACCGAAAAATCTTTATTAAGTATGGTAACGAATAAATACATGATTAGTATTAGCATGCCAACAGCAAGACTCAAAAGTAAATATAGATTCAAATAGTTTCACCTCACTTCCGATTATATATAATGTCAACCAAATGCTGATTTACAGAGCAATACGAAAATATAATATTTCCATCCCAAAATGCATACCTCGTTGAAAATACGGTTCTGTGTGTAACTTTTTCTCAATTCTAAACTTTTACTTTTTTTTCTTACAATTATCACTACAACTATACAAAAATTTCCAAATATACGGTATAATATATGTTGATTGTGACCATGTACCCCGAAAAAAAAGGGGAAAAGCATACCGATTTTCAAAGCACATCCCCCTGTTGCTTTATGAAAACAAGAAAATAAAATTAAAATAAGGAAGTGAACATATGTTACGAGTCGCAATTTGTGATGATGATTTCCTGTTTACAGGTATGTTGGAAAAAACATTGAGATTAGAAGCAGAATCAAGCGGTATTGAAATAGAAATCGATGTATTTTTCGATGGTGTCATGCTGGAAAAATATATCCGCCAGGGAAACATATTTGACTTAATATTCCTGGATATTGAGATGTCCCAGCAAAATGGGATTGAAGCCGCACATCATATCAGAGAAACCGATAAATCCGTATTATTAATCTATATCTCAGGGTATGAACAATATTTAAAAGAATTATTTGAAGTAGAACCATTCCGGTTCCTTTCAAAGCCATTAGACCATTCTAAGTTTTCACAATACTTTCAAGAGGCATATCAAAGGATCAGCGAAAATAATGTTTATTATCAATTTAATTTCAACAAAGAGATTAAAAAAGTAGCCCTAAAAGATGTAATTTATTTTGAAAGCCGAAATCGAATCGTACATATCTACCTAAGAAATGGAGAGGAGGAATATTTCTATGGAAAGCTCAATGACGTAGAAAATGAACTGAAAGAAATCAATCAGCGTTATCTTCGTATCCATCAATCTTATTTGGTCAATTACGATTACGTAAGAAAAATGAACTTTTCCAATCTGATTATAGAAAACAATGGAACTCAGATTACACTCCAAATCAGCGAGGACCGACAGAAAAAGATAAGAATGCAATTATGCGATCTAGCAAGCAGAAAGGCAGGTGTGTGATGTTGTGAGCATACTTTCTTCCTTTATTGTAAGCCCCTTTCTTTCTCTTTTTTATATCCTTGTAATAAGAAAGTGCATCAATGCATTTTTTATCCCTACTCCTTATAAATGGCCTAATTATCTTGTTTGGATTACTTACTTCTGTTATCAGGTATACATCGGCATTGGAGAGCCCCTTCCACCGGTCATCAACTTACTATTAAATATGTTTTTTGTATTTCTGGTTACCAGCATCTCTCATACGGAGAGTCTTAGAAAATGTGCTATCTTTTCTTTTCTAATCTGTGCCATCTGGATGCTGGTGGAGATCATTGTACATATGATCTTATATATGCTGCATTTCAACGATCAGTTAGGGCTCTCTGGGACTATAATTTCAAAAATTGTAATGTTGGTGTTTGTCATCATTACAGGAAATTGTCTGCAACAAAAAAGTATTATGGATATTTCCTTTCGCTACATGGCCTTTCTATTTTGGGTGCCAGCGGGAAGTATTTACATCATGCATAATATCTTCGTTATCTGCAATGAATCCAACGAAGAACTGGTATTTTCTTTTGTTTCAGGAATCATGCTTCTTTTTATTAATTATGTGATATTTGAATTCCTTGCTCAGAACACGGAATACCAAAAAAAGACCATGCTCTATGAACAACATTTAGAATTATGCAATCAACAGGCAAAGGAAAGAGAAGCTCAAAACGCTGAAGTAAGAATGTTGCGTCATGATATTAAACAGCATCTGATTTGCTTATTGGGCATGGTGAATGCAGATAAGAAACAAGAGGCGATCCATTACTTAACGGCTCTCCTTGATAATGGTACTTCAAGAAAAATATATGAAATCTCCCGAAGCGGCAACATTGTTGTGGATTCCCTGGTAAATTACAAATGCTCTGTTGCTCAAAAAGAGAACATCGAATTTAACGCTAACATTTTTATCCCACCGGTTCTTCCATTCCAAAGTGGTAACCTAACTATTATTTTAGGAAATCTGTTGGAGAACGCTCTGGACGCATGCCGCCATATAAAGAAGGGTAAAAAAATGATTGGAATACAAATGTCGTATCAAAAGGATATCCTATCCATTGTGGTCTGGAATACCTTTGAAAGCGTTCAATCAAATCATGGAGTGGGTATGCTTTCCATTGAACAGGCCGTAACTACCTATAATGGAGAACTAACCACAGAAACACAAGGTGATATCTTTAAAGCCGCTGTAATCTTATATGAGGACGAGAAAAACTGATCATTTATACTGGAATTTTTCCATATAGGTGTATCACTAGGAGGGCATTCATGGAACGATTATCCATTGTACTAACCAATTACATCATGGAAAAGGGGGTGATTTCGGAAGAAAGCTACGACGTTTACCTGTATGGCTTCCAAAGCTTTTTAGAGCTGTTTTTTAATATTATCTGCAGTTTTCTGATTGCGGTTGTCTTACATATGGAAATAGAATGCCTCCTGTTTTTCTTGTTTTTTGTTCCTCTACGATCTTTTAATGGGGGACTGCACCTTAAATCCTATTATTCATGCCTGATTTTTTCCTGCATGACCATGACATACATCTTGTTGCTAGTAAAATATATCAGTTTAAGTTCCACTATATCTTTTTCACTTTTTATAATCTTGTTAATAGCAGTAAAACTTACGGGATCCTTTGATCATCCCAACCGACCTGTAGACGAAGATGAGAATGCCATATTTATTAAAAAAACCAATCTCACCTTTCTACTTAGTTTCCTGGCTGCGATTGTATTTCTGATATTTCAGCTTGATAGATACCTCTTATTAGAGACACTTACCTATCTTCTGGTATTTATCACTTTGGTCATCTCAAAATTAAAGCTCAGAAACGAAATATCGATTTAGCAGCAATCAATTTTATAAAAAAGGGAAAGAGAGATCGACAGCCTGTAATTCACAGCTTCTTTCCCTTTTTATCTATACTGCTCTGCAATTCGGTCAAAACCTTCTTTAAAAAATCCGGTAGATTTGCTCCCATTCGTCCTGCATTTTCTAATATTGAGATTAGTTCATTTACAATAAGCCAAATAGTTACCAGCAATCCAAAGATGGTTTTGTGTTCAAATTTAATTCCCAATTCTACTGTAAACTTGTAAATAATATAATCAGTACATACTGCCACAGATATAATAAATATGTAGCTTGCTTTTTTATAGATTCCTAAAAGACTTTTTTTGCTGTTCCAACCATACTGTTTGCTGTTTGGATGATCTAATGCCTCTTTTTTAGACGCAAGCATCCCGGAAAGATAATCAATAATCATCAGTATTGTCAACAAAAATACGGTTGGAAGCAACAGATCAAATTGATCCATAATCCACGCACCTATGGCCCCCATCGTGCCCCTTTCTAAAAATATTTTCTTATCCATCTTAATTCCTTTCCCAATCCATTTGTTATGTAGTTTGGCTGTTACTTAAAATATGTCTCTTTTAAAAGTTGATAGAAATTTTTTCTAACTCGATTCACATATTGCCTTGACACTTGATTCTTTTTTGCAATGACTGCATCGGGCTCGTCTTTAAAAATGATGTTTAGAAGAATATCATATTGTTTTCCATCTTGATTTCGTATTAATTCTTTTAAATCTTCCTGAAATACGAAATCCTCATATTCTGCTTTATCACTATCAATCCTGGAAAAAAACTCGTCCTCAGCAACAATCTCACTGTCGTAATGCAGCTTACTTTTTTTGTACAATTCAAGAAACTTATTTTTTAAGGCTCTGCTTAAAAAATAGATACATTGCCCTTCTTCCTGATAATAACCCATGGCATTTACAGCCTCCAAAAGACAAAGTACGAACTCGGAATGCATGTCCTCTTTTTCGTCTTTGTACAAAAGACGAACGTATTTACTTATGAGTGGTTCCATTTTATCTGCGATCAGTAAGAATATCTCTTTGTTCCCATTCTTATAATCCTCAATCAGTGCTTGAATGCTATCTCCCATTTTCTTCCCTCCTAAAAGGTAAAAAGAAAAAAAGGGTAATTTTGTAAACTGAGATCAAAAGATTTTTTTTATTCTTACTGATTGATTTTAGCTAAAAAACTATCACTTTTTGGAAAGGTGTAAAAATCACTGAATACAAGGAAGAAACTCCCTTTAATTCAGTGATAATGTATAAATAAATAATTATAACTATAAAATTTTTATAAAATAGATAAATTTTTAACAATTATTGCAGTATTCTTCCATTATCTAAATACGTGATATATTTAACTATTCATATATACAGTTATTTGGGGTTGGAGGGGAGTTTGTAGAACTTTTCGAAACAATAAAAAAAGAGCTGTCAGTCGACAGCCCATCGTCCTTATCATTACTTCAATGATAACTTTGACAAATCTAACTTGTTGAGAGGAATACTAGGATCCCCCTCTTTGATTCGTATTGAAATATTATCTTGACTTCCAACCATCATAATCAAAGGTACTTTACTTTTATCTGACAAATCAGATATATTAAAAATGTCTCGGAACGCTTCATAAGTAGTGTCTTGTTCGTCAACCGAAGCTATGGCTGGATTATATTCGTCATAAAAACCTGTCACATATTTGCCATCCTTGTAGGTTAAGCATACATAACCAGATCCACTGGAACCGTCGCTGACAAGAATGAGACTGTTTCTTCTATAATATATACGATTGATGGAATACCAGCCTTCAGGCTCATATAAATCAATGATTTTTTCAATCTTATTGTTTTGATAGGTAAAAACATTAATGGATACGTTATCACCAAATATTAACTCTGGGATTCCATCGTCGTTAAAGTCATGTGTCTTTAAATAGATCCATCGGTCAGAACTCGCTTCATCTCTTAATCCGTATGGATCAATTAAGTATTCTTTTGAATACCTGATTATGTCCTTGTACGAAGATTGCCAGCTACTATTGATAGCAGAAGTATCAGAATCTTCATTAACCTTGCCATCATCAACCGTTTGCTTATCTTCTACGTGATTGCTACTCTGCACACCATTCCCCTCGCTCCCAGTAACCTGACAGCCTGTTATTGCGCATATGGTAAAAAGTGATGCTGCAAATAACATTATTTTCTTTTTCAACCTACTTCCTCCCCTATTTTAACCTGTTAAATTAATATTTCTCATCTGTTGCAAGAGTCTTCCTTTTATATATTACATCAGACTAAATTATAATTTTAACACCAATTGTTACTATCTGTGATTCAACGTAAGAATCTCTAATTTGTATGTAATAATCTCCTATCACTTTCTCTTCCTATTATAATAGGGTTAATAAACGAAACATTTTGGGTTTTGATAACGAGGTAAACTTGAAAAGATTCTAAAAAAATAATGCCATGAAAATGTCTTATTCAGACAAAATCATGACATTTAAAATGTATTGACTCCCATACTTCTTTGACACAGAGCCATTAACATAACCATAGTTCCATTTTAAAAGGGCAATCATTACCTAAAACTAATAATACAAGGTCTTATCCCAGTAAACACATTAAAAAAAGGGAAGCCATCAGACTTCCCTTTCAAGTTAATAGATCGGTTCAATATGATTCAAACGATACTTAAGCATTATTAAGAGCTGCCTGTGCTGCTGCGAGTCTGGCAATTGGAACACGGAATGGAGAACAGGAAACATAGTCCAGACCAATGTTATGGCAGAACTCTACAGAGGAAGGATCTCCACCGTGCTCACCGCAAATACCGATATGCATGTCAGGGCGAACGCCTTTTCCTAACTTAATCGCAGTCTCCATCAGCTTTCCTACACCGATTTGATCCAATTTAGTAAATGGATCATTCTCAAAGATCTTAGTGTTATAATAAGCATTTAAGAATTTACCAGCATCATCTCTGGAGAAACCATAAGTCATCTGTGTGAGATCATTGGTTCCAAAGCAGAAGAACTGGGCATCTTTAGCAATATCATCTGCCATAAGTGCTGCTCTTGGAATCTCAATCATAGTACCTACTTCATATTTTAAATTACTGTTTGCTGCTGCGATCTCTGCGTCGGCTGTCTCAACAACTATGTTTTTAACAAACTTAAGCTCTTTTTCATCGCAGATAAGAGGAATCATAATTTCTGGACAAACATTCCAGTCCTCATGAGCCTTCTGTACATTGATAGCTGCCCGGATTACTGCTTTTGTCTGCATTCTAGCAATCTCAGGATATGTAACGGCCAAACGACAGCCTCTGTGTCCCATCATAGGATTGAACTCATGGAGGGAATTGATAATATTCTTAATCTGTGCCACTGTCTTACCCTGGGCATCAGCAAGCTTTTTAATATCTTCTTCATCCGTTGGAACAAACTCATGAAGAGGTGGATCCAGGAAACGAATGGTAACAGGATTTCCTTCCAATGCCTCATACAGTTTCTCAAAATCTCCCTGCTGTACAGGAAGAATCTTTTCAAGAGCTGCCTCTCTCTCTTCTAGTGTATCAGAACAGATCATCTCACGGAATGCATCAATTCTGTCACCTTCAAAGAACATATGCTCCGTTCTGCAAAGACCAATTCCTTCAGCACCAAGCTCTCTTGCCTTTTTTGCATCGGCTGGAGTATCTGCATTGGTTCTTACTTTCAATCTTCTATACTTATCAGCCCAGCCCATAATTCTGCCAAACTCTCCTACAATTGTAGCATCCATGGTTGGGATAACACCGTCATAGATCTTACCAGTGGAGCCATCAAGAGAGATCCAGTCACCTTCATGGAACTCTTTTCCTGCCAGGGTAAATACCTTATTATCTTCATCCATAGCAATTTCAGAGCAGCCGGATACACAGCAGGTTCCCATTCCACGAGCTACTACAGCTGCGTGAGATGTCATTCCACCACGTACCGTTAAGATTCCCTGAGCTGCCTTCATACCTTCAATATCTTCTGGTGAAGTCTCAAGACGCACCAAAATAACCTTCTCACCTTTTTCGTGCCAGTTCTTCGCATCATCAGCAGTGAATACAACCTTACCGCAAGCGGCTCCAGGAGATGCTGCAAGCGCTTTTCCAATCGGCTCTGTATTCTTTAATGCCTCACTGTCAAACTGTGGGTGGAGAAGGGTATCCAAGTTTCTTGGGTCAATCATCTTAACCGCTTTTTCCTCTGAAATCATTCCTTCATCAACCAAATCACAGGCAATGGTTAAAGCAGCCTTAGCGGTCCGCTTCCCGTTTCTGGTCTGAAGCATATATAATTTCCTATCTTCAATGGTAAATTCCATATCCTGCATATCCCGGTAATGGTCTTCCAGCTTACCACAGATCTCTACAAATTTATTGTAAGCCTCTGGCATTACTTCCTTAAGCTGATCGATCTTTCTTGGAGTGCGGACACCTGCAACTACATCTTCCCCTTGGGCGTTCATTAAGAATTCTCCCATGAGGTGTTTTTCTCCAGTTGCTGGGTTACGGGTAAACGCAACACCGGTTCCTGATGTTTCTCCCAGGTTTCCAAAAACCATCATCTGAACATTGACTGCAGTACCCCAGGAATAAGGAATATCGTTATCACGACGATATACGTTAGCCCTTGGATTATCCCAGGAACGGAACACTGCTTTTACTGCCTCCATAAGCTGTGTCTTTGGATCATCAGGGAATTCCTTACCAATTTTTTCTTTGTATTCTTCCCGGAACAGATAAGCGAGATTCTTTAAATCTTCCGCTGTTAAATCTACGTCTTCCGTGATTCCCTTTTCTTTTTTAACTTTGTCAATCAGTTCCTCAAAGAATTTTTTTCCAACTTCCATAACAACATCAGAAAACATCTGGATAAATCTTCGATAACAATCCCATGCCCATCTGGGATTTGATGATTTAGCAGCTAAAACCTCAACTACTTCTTCATTCAAGCCTAGGTTTAAGATGGTGTCCATCATACCAGGCATGGATGCTCTTGCACCAGAACGAACAGAAACCAGGAGAGGATTTTCTTTGTCGCCAAACTTTTTCCCCGCAATCTCCTCCATCTTCTCGATGTATTCCATGATTTGACCCATGATCTCATCATTGATTTTTTCGCCGTCTTCATAATACTGGGTACAGGCTTCTGTTGTAATGGTAAATCCCTGAGGTACTGGAAGACCTAAATTCGTCATCTCTGCCAGATTGGCCCCCTTGCCCCCTAAGAGATTCTTCATTTCAGTATTGCCCTCGGTAAACAGATAAACCCATTTTTTTGCCATAAGTAAAGTTCCTCCTCGAAAATATGTTGGATAGTTTACTCTTCCACTGTATTCGTATAAGGAAAAGTCATGAAAATATTATAACATAAAAAGAGGACTAGTAAATAGGTTTTCCCAGTTTTTTATATATTATTTCGTCATTATTCGATACAATTCTGCCTTATTCGACCTTATAGTCTGTCTTTTTCTCATATACGATTTTTAGTCGTATATACGATTTTACCATAATTTTTTCCAGTTTTTTATATTTATTATGAAGCTTCCAATAATTGGAAGTGACAAAATTGGTAAAAACCGTATAATAAGCTAAGAGATATAAAACCATGATTTTTTGCTATTGTTTTTCATTAAAATAACATCGAATAAGATTGTCTACGGAACAAAAATATGATACATTATTGTTATCTCTGAAAAACAATCAATAACAGGAGGAAAAAAGCATTATGAAAAAGAGAGCATTAGCATTGGCTATGGCAGTTTTAATGACTGCTTCATTAAGCGCATGTGGTTCTTCCAAGCCAGGTACTTCTACTACAGCAGCACCAGCAGAAACCACAACTGCCGCAGAATCCAAGGGGGATACTTCAAAGAAGACTGATTCTTCCACTGGATACGAGATCGCACTGGTTACAGACCTTGGAACGATCGATGACAAATCATTTAACCAGGGTGCTTGGGAAGGCTTGAAAAAGTATGCTGAGGAGAAGAATGTCTCCTACAAATACTATCAGCCACAGGAAGGAACCACAGATTCCTATCTTGAGACCATCGGTCTTGCAGTTGAAGGCGGAGCAAAGCTTGTTGTTTGCCCAGGATTCTTATTTGAAGAACCAGTTTTCCTTGCACAGGATCAGTACAAAGATGTTCATTTCATCCTTCTTGATGGAGAACCTCACAACGCTGATTATTCAGAAAAAAGAATTGAAAAGAATGTTATGCCTATCCTTTTCCAGGAGGACGAGCCTGGTTTCTTAGCTGGCTACGCTGCTGTTAAAGATGGCAATACAAAGCTTGGTTTCTTAGGCGGAATGGCTGTTCCTGCTGTTGTTCGTTTCGGTTACGGATTTGCAGAGGGTGCTGACTATGCAGCAAAAGAATTAGGCATTGATAATATCGAAATTATGTATAACTACACTGGCGCATTTGCTGCCACTCCAGAAGCACAGTCCATGGCTGCTTCCTGGTTCCAGAACGGCACTCAGGCTATCTTCGGATGTGGTGGTGCTGTTGGTAACTCCGTAATGGCTGCTGCTGAAGAAAAAGGCGGTAAGATGATCGGCGTTGACGTTGACCAGAGCTTTGAATCTCCATCTGTTATTACCTCAGCAATGAAACAGCTTTCTGTCTCTGTTTATGATGGTGTAAAGGCTCACTATGAAGACAAGTTCCCAGGCGGCAAGACAAGCATCTTCTCTGCTAAGAACGATGGTATTGGCCTTCCAATGGACACTTCCAAATTTACAAAGTTCACAAAAGAAGACTACGATAAGATTTATAAAGAGTTAAAAGATGGCAAGGTAACTCTTGTACAGCCATCTGAGGATAACAACAATCCTACCGTTGACTTAAAGCTTGAAAAAACAACAATTAAATTTGTAGAATAATCTGCAAAAACACCTGTGGACATACCACAATGCTCGTAATTGGAGCAGATAGGAGGAAGGGAGATGCCGTTTGTTCACCAGTCAAAAAAGACATGGTTTCCTACGGCATCTCCCTTCTTTGTTATTTGGATAAAAATTCGTTGCATATTTTAGAGAATTGGTACCGGGTCCCATAGTCAGGTACCGTAGTGAGGGGGATTTTATGGACTATATTATTGAGATGCTACACATCACAAAGGAATTTCCCGGTATCATCGCCAACGATGACATTACACTGCAGTTAAAGAAAGGCGAGATACACGCCCTGCTTGGTGAAAACGGCGCGGGGAAATCCACTCTTATGAGTGTATTATTTGGTCTATACCAGCCAGAAAAGGGCGTCATTAAGGTACGGGATAAAGAAGCAAAGATTACCGGACCAATGGATGCCAACACACTGGGAATTGGCATGGTTCATCAGCATTTTAAGCTGGTAGAGAATTTTACCGTACTGCAGAATATTGTTCTGGGTATGGAGACAACAAAGCGGGGCTTTTTAAAGATGGACGACGCCCGCAAAAAGGTTATGGAGTTAAGTGAGAAATATAAATTATTTGTGAATCCTGACGCTCTCATATCTGATATTACGGTAGGTATGCAGCAAAGGGTTGAGATTCTTAAGATGCTTTACCGTGATAATGAAATTATGATTTTTGACGAACCCACTGCGGTTTTAACTCCTCAGGAAATCGATGAACTGATGCAGATCATGAGAGACCTTGTGAAAGAAGGAAAATCCATACTGTTCATTACTCACAAGCTCAACGAAATCAAGGCGGTTGCAGACCGTTGCAGCGTCCTGCGCCGCGGTAAATATATTGGAACTGTAGACGTAGCAGACACCTCAGCGGCAGAAATGTCAGAAATGATGGTAGGCCGTAAGGTAAATCTGACCGTTGAAAAAAAGCAGTCTTCTCCTGGCGAAGTTGTACTTGAAGTTAAGGACCTTTCCGTGGAAGCCAAGCGAGAAGGACAGAAAAAGAAGCTGGTTCACGATGTTTCTTTTCATGTGCGCAGAGGCGAGATCGTCTGTATCGCAGGTATTGATGGAAACGGTCAGACAGAGCTTATTCATGCCATCACTGGTATCTCTGATATGAGCTCAGGCATGGTTTCCATAAACGGGGAAGATATGTCGAAAAAGAGCATTCGTTATAAAAATACCCATGGCCTGTCCCATATTCCAGAAGACCGCCACAAACATGGTCTGGTGCTGGAATATAACCTGGCCTATAACGTAATACTTCAACAGTATTTTCAACCTGATTTTCAAAGTGGTACCTTTTTAAAGAATGATAAGATTTATGAATATGCAGAGAAGCTGATTCAGGATTATGATATCCGTAGCAGTGAAGGTCCTTTTACCATCACGAGAAGTATGTCTGGCGGAAACCAGCAAAAGGCCATCGTTGCCAGAGAGATTTCTAAATCTCCAGACATTCTTTTAGCGGTTCAGCCGACTAGAGGTCTTGATGTGGGTGCGATTGAGTACATTCACAATCAGTTGATTAAGCAGAGGGACGCTGGTGCTGCTATCTTATTGGTTTCTCTGGAATTAGATGAGGTAATGAATTTAAGCGACCGAATTTTAGTCATGTTTGAAGGCGAGATTGTCGCTGACTTAGATCCAAAGAGTGTAACCGTTCAGGAACTGGGTCTTTACATGGCAGGCGCAAAGAAAGAAGGTGAGCAGTGATGAAACAAAAATCAACGAAGAATTATACTGGCATCCTCTCTTCCATTTTTGCCATTGTTTTAGGACTGATCGTAGGTCTTATCGTCTTGTTTTTCTGCAATGCAGAACAGGCACTTCCAGGATTTGCAACGATTTTAACCGGTGCATTTACCCATGGAGCAAAAGGTGTTGGCCAAGTGTTTTATTATGCCACTCCCATTATATTAACGGGTTTATCTGTAGGGTTTGCATTTAAAACCGGACTTTTTAACATTGGAACTCCAGGACAGTTTATTGTAGGTGGATTTGGTGCAGTATACGTAGGAATCCTCTTTACCTCTTTGGGTCCTGTTCACTGGATTGCGGCTCTTCTTACCAGCGTGGTTTTTGGCGCATTATGGGGACTTGTTCCAGGACTTTTAAAAGCTTATTTCAACGTGAATGAGGTTATTGCTTCTATTATGATGAACTATACCGGAATGTATCTGGTAAACTGGATCACAAAGAGCTACAAACCACTGTTTAACAACCTGCGTAACGAATCCCGCAATGTGGCGGCATCTGCCAATATTCCAAAGATGGGTCTTGATAAGATCTTTCCAGGCTCCAGTGTAAACGGAGGCATCCTCATTGCAATTTTAGTTGTCATTTTAATTTGGCTAATCTTAAATAAGACTACCTTTGGTTATGAATTAAAGGCGGTTGGTTTTAACCGGGATGCCAGCAAATATGCCGGTATTGATGAGAAAAAGAGCATTATTCTTTCCATGATGATCGCAGGTGCTATCGCAGGTTTGGCTGGAGGCTTACTGTATCTGGCTGGAACCGGAAAACATATTGAGATCAAGGACGTACTTCCTTCCGAAGGATTTACTGGAATCTCCGTTGCATTGCTTGCCTTAAACAATCCAATTGGAATTCTTTTCTCCGGTATCTTTATCGCTTACTTAACGGCTGGCGGATTCTATCTGCAGTTGTTTGAATTTTCAACGGAAATTATCGATATTATCGTAGCCGTTATCATTTACTTTAGTGCCTTTGCTTTAATGGTAAAACTCTTAATCAACAAACTTCATGGCAGAAAGGCGACCATATCAGAACAATCCAGGGAAGGAGGAAAGAAATCATGAATGTAGTTTATTTTATCTTCCAACAAACCATGTATTTCATGATCCCCCTTATGATCGTAGCTTTGGGTGCTATGTTTTCAGAGCGAAGCGGAATCATTAATATCGCTTTAGAAGGAATTATGACCATGGGCGCTTTTACTGGAGTACTGTTTTTAAGCTTAACAGGCGGTAATTTCAGTGGCCAGGGACAGCTTCTTGTTGCAGCAGTGATTTCCATGGCTACTGGTATGGTATTTTCTCTCTTCCATGCCTACGCTTCCATTAACATGAAGTCAGATCAGGTTATCAGTGGTACTGCTCTTAACAT
>CAURSM010000013.1:0-150717 GCA_963528005.1 uncultured Eubacteriales bacterium | reverse complement strand
TTGGAAGAAGTTTTTTGCCGCCGTTTTCAGCGGCGAGTTATATCATACCAAAGCATTCGACAAAAGTCAACAACTTTTCTAAACTTTTTCAAGTTATTATTTTAGTGCTTTTTTATTAAGTATTTCTAGTTAAGATTCAAACTATTGGTTCTACAGATTATAGGGGAATCTCGTGTGTATGTGGGTGGTAACTGGATTTACTTTTATTAAAGAATGATTTGATATAAGTGGTATGATTTGAGAGGTTTGATTTGAGTTGAATTTATTATAGAAGATGTTATGATAAATAGCTGAAATAATTGATATGCATAAATACTATATAAAAGGCACTGATATGTTTATTATCACACCAGCGCCTTTGTAAAACTATATTATTCCATTCGTTGAGTTTGTAGAGTTATCCTGACTTCCTCCAAGACTATAAGAGGACATCTGCATGCGCATCTTCATTAGTTCTATTAGATATAGGTAGTTTGTCTTATTTGTTGACAGAGAATTCTCGCCAGTTTCAGAAGATTGTCCAGAAAGGGAGGTGAGTGTTTGATATAACTCATTGATCCCAGACATACCTTGTGGAGAATAAGAACTATAATTGGAAGCTGTGGCATTTATATTATTATTTGAAGATTTTGAGTTATCAGAGAAATATAAGGATCCAGTATTTATTGATTCAGGATTCCCCATATAATTTTTTACCTTTTTTACATATTCCTGTGTCTCTTTAAAAGGTGGGATTCCTCCGTACTTCTTTACATTGTTACCTCCAGCATTGTAAGCGGCTAGAGTAAGGTCTATATTTCCGTCGAATCGCTCCAAATGCTCTTTAAGATATTTGGCGCCTCCCATAATATTGCTTCTGGCATCGTATGGATTCATTACTCCCAAAGACTTTGCAGTCGCTGGCATTAACTGCATGATACCTGCAGCTCCCTTTTTGGATGTCGCTTGGGCATTAAAATTAGATTCCACCTTCGCTACTGCCTTAAGAAGTTTCTCTGAAATTCCATATTTGTTTGCAGCTTCGGCAAAGATTCCTTCTAGATTTTCAGGAACATTTGTAATTGACTTTAATACCTTTTTAAACTCATTGCCAGATGTGGATGCTGTATTTTGTGTCCGTCCTATATTTGATCCAGTAAGTGCAGACAGTTTTAACTGATCTATTGTTGCCAAAATTCATTCCTCCCGCCTTTTAGGGCACTTATGAAATCCATTTTCCTGAAGCGTCCATCCAGTATTCCCCTATCTTGGTGTTGTATGCCATACTTCCATCTAAATGAAAATAATACCATACATTGGGTTGACTTTGTACCCAGCCGGTCATCATCTCTCCGCCTTGAGTATTAAAATAATACCATGTTCCATTGATTTGCTGCCAACCAATCATTAATTTACCGTCTGTGGGATTCAGATAATACCACCTTTGACCGGACTGCAACCAGCCCATCTGACGGATTCCGTTTCCATCAAAGTAATACCAGTCGTTTAAGATTTGCTTCCAGCTGTTTCTTGGAACTCCTCCATCTTCCTGTTTGTACGTATTACCTTTCCACGCTCCAGAGGTGTCTCCTTCATAAATCAGAGTGCTTTCGTCTGAAGTTACATAATCTCCCTCTTTCATGTATTTTCGGTCTTCAGCGGTAAAGCCGATTGCACGCACTTCATAGTAATAAATTGCGTCCTTGTCCATCAAATCTGAAAGATCTGCCATATTAGTTGATACTGATATTCGTTTTTTTAATTTATCATCTGCATAGAGAGCTACCTGGTAACCTGTAGCAAATTCTACCTTTTTCCATACAGCTTTTGTCTTTTTGCTATCGCTCCAGCCAGCTTGGGATGTCTTCCCCAGCTTTACGACTGGGATATAATCAACTTTGACCTCCAGAGTCTTATTGTCGAGAGCTTTAGCAGAAACAAATTTAGCTCCGGTCACCTTACACTCAGTGCGGTTATAAGATTCAGCAAAGATCATATTATCTGAAGTGAAAATGACACTGACTCTTTCATTAGAGGCGGCTTTCCACTTACTGATATCTCTCTTCCAAAGGGTATCTTGAATTGTTACGCCTGAGGTTGTGGTTGTTAACTCAGGCATTAATATCTCCTGATCCCCGGTTTCACTTTTAAACGTTAAATTTAAGCTTCTTATTACAATTGATTCTGCCGCATGAACAGTTAGTGATGGGAGAAATGCCATTATTATTGCCAATACGGCTAATAACATGAAATTCTGTGTGATTTTGTTTTTTCTTATCATCGCGCCCACACTCCATCTTCATTAATCGGATATCCGTCGATTGTAGTCTTGACTGCCATGCTTCCATCTTCATGGAAGTAACGCCAATAACCATCTACCTGCTGCCAGCCAGTGGTCATCACTCCATCTTCTCCTGTGTAATAAGTTTTCTCATTACGTATGA
Source organism: uncultured Eubacteriales bacterium (assembly GCA_963528005.1). Taxonomy (GTDB): domain Bacteria; phylum Bacillota; class Clostridia; order Lachnospirales; family Lachnospiraceae; genus Lacrimispora. Next base: position 148,294 of record CAURSM010000013.1, on the reverse strand, counting down.
AGAGACCTTTAATTAAAACACCCTCAAGATTGGCAGGAATGGCATTTAAATAATACCATCTTCCAGCTTGATTGATCCAGCCTTTTTGCATAGCTCCCTGATTACTGAAGAAATAAGTATAGCCATCTATCACCTGCCAGTTGGTGGCAGCCGCCCCTTGAGGTGCTTCGTGCCCGTTATCGGGATAGAAATAGTACCAGACGTCTTTGATTTTTTGCCAGCCAGTCAGCATGGCTCCGTTTGCATCCAAATAATAGATGTCCGAATCTAAGATATACCAACCAGTTATCATCTTTCCATTTTGATCGAATCGGTACCATACATTATCCAGTGCCATCCAGGAATCTGTCTGAATGGTTCCATCCTTGTGACGATAAAGCCATACACCGGACTGTTTCTCCCAACCGCTTGGTGGCTGGGTACTGCTTGTGTTATCCGTCTTACGATCTGTCTCTTTGCCAGCTCCGTCTGATACGTCACGGTCTCTAATCACTAGTTCATCTGATTCTACCCAGTTACTCTTTTTACCGTTCTTTAATTCGTCCTGTTTAAATGGAATGGAACGGATTTTATAGGAATAGGTGCCTTCTTCTGTCATGTAAGGATAGAAATTATATGTAGTTGCAGTGACCTGCTCCTTTTTAAAAACAATTTTCTTTCCTTGGTAAAGCCATACTTCGTAGGCACCGGAGGTGTTATCCCCCTTGGACCAAACAGCCAGTCCAAGCCTTGTGTCTTTCCAGCCTACATCTTCCGGTTCTGCATAAAGCCCCTTAACCGGTTTCGCTCTCAATGTAACAATTAAATCACTGCCCTGACGCTTTGCACTGACATAGGAGCCGCCATTTACCTTTATCTTAGAGGCCTCATAAGATGATTTGAAATAGGCATCGGACTCATTGGAAGGAGTAATGGTAACATTCATCTTGGGTTCCTCCCCAATTGTCATGTCTTTTGTGGTAGATGTTACCCACGTAGCCTCCGTCACCTTATATTCTTTACCTCCTGCCGTCACATAACAGTCTGCACTTGTTTTATCAATCTGTATATCCGGCAAGCGGTCTCCCGCCTCTATATTAAGTCCTACTTTAATGCTGACCGAACTAATGGCGTTTGTCGCCATAGATTTCGCTGGGATCAAGCACAAACAAAAGGCCGTTAGTATCACCATGGCCGTTGTCCGCGTTCGCTTCTTCATTCAATCACTCCTTTTCTAAACTATTACAATTAAAATACAGTATATATTTTCTATCGTCATGTGCAGTATGAAACATAAGCCATCAACGGATATTACTGTTTTTTCAGCCGTTCAGAGAGAGTGAATTTTTTAAGCATGGATTCCTGATGAGGGGTCATTTCTAAAAATTGAGCCCCGTAGCGATAATACAATTCTTCTTTTTCGTCTGTGGATTCTTTCTTCCATAGAATACAACCTTTTAAACGAACACAGCCATAGATGGTGTTAATCAGAAAGGAAAAGGGTTGATTTTCCTTTAAATTTTCCTTTGATTCAAAACCAACTCCACCTAGACTGATATCTTTTATTTCCGCATGGATATGTAAAACTGTTCCGCTATCTTCTGAAGTTTCAATGGTTACAGACTGCTCCGTGCTGACTTTTAATGCCTGGCGTCTCTCATTTTCACTGACCAACTTAACCACCTTGCAAGTGGCACGATAAGCATTCTGGTCTACCAGCTTCGTCATTCCTGAGACACGGCATTTGCAGGTAACAAGACCTTGTCTGCCATCATAAAATTCAATCATTGTTTCGCCGCTGATATTCCAGATATCCTCTTCCTTAATGATCAGCTCGATGGCTTCCTTATCTCCATCTAATACTTCTACTTCCGCTAGCAATGAACCAGCAAACGTATAAATGCAGGCCTTTTTACATTCCATAAACATAGTTTTATTCCTCCGTTCCAGGTGATTCAAGATCTTTTGAGTTTGAATCATCGGAGTTTTCTGTCAACAATTTTTCCTTGATGTCTGGTACATAGTCTAAAAAATATAGATAGATATCTACAATTGCATGGTAAAGTTCCTCTGGAACCTGGGCTCCCAACTCAAGTTGTGTGAGGATCGATGCAAGTGAATTATCTTCGTAGACCGGAACACCGCTTTCATTGGCTGTTTCAATAATCTTTTCCGCCATATATCCCATTCCAGATGCCACGATAACGGGAGCTGCATTCTTACTGTCATCATATTTGATTGCTACTGCTTTTTTGTTTAACGTATTTTTAAATTCTGACATCGACTGAATTTTTCCTTTCCTGTATTTTAGGAAATACCTCTAAAGGAGAAGAGGGGCCCCCACCTGCCTGGAGGTGCCACTGATCAATCCGCAAACGATGCTGTTCAAAGATAGCCTTAATACCTTTTTGTATAGAACCCTCTGATTTTTGCATTCCTTCAGGATAATATAGATGTAGGGTAGACGCATCCCCACCATATACAAGCAACAGCTTAAATTGTCCCAAACCTCTGATATCAAATTTTATAAAGATTCTGGAAACACGCTTTAGACCAGCTTCTGTCGTACTACCATGTTCATCTGGATCAATCCACATTTCCGTGAATAGTTTCTTACCATTTATATTGAACGGAAAGGCCAAATGCAATAGTGGCATATAGACACTTTCATTTAAAATCATGGAATTCATCATGTTTAGGAATGTCTGTCTGTTTTCAAGACCGGTTCCTCCATTCACTCCTGTTCGTAAGAAATCCAGGAATTTATCGGACCAGTCGTTTTTACCAGCAGCTTTATCCATATCCACCTGATCTAATAATTGGCTGAACTCATTCATTGTCATATCACCAAAATATTTTCGAAATCCCTGGTATCCTGTCAGTCTTTGAAATGCCTGTAAGACTTCTCCTTTGTTTCCATTTTCATATCTGGAGATTAACACAGTCAGCAATGAAATCTTATCTCTTATAGTCCCCATATCATGGTTGGCTGATATATAACGAGCAAGAAAAGGAACAATCTTGTTTTTCAGCAAAGCGCTGTTCTCAGAAGTATTTCCTTCCCGTGCAGACATATCAAGTTCTTTTAACATCTCTTGAATTTGCTCTCTTGTCTGCTTATATACAAAACTCTCCATCTCCCTTAATGTACGGAATATATCTCCAAGAATATGCTTTCCAGATGACATGTCATTAAATTTCTTTATAAAATTAAGCACATCTGCTTTTAAATCCACGGAATTGGTGTCTGCCATTACCATTCTCATCTGATCAAACAGACCGCCGCTGAACTTGACATTGGATTCTGCCTGTTCTTTTAAAAATGGTAAAATATCTTCCTCATTCATCTGAGCGGCCTTAAAAAATGCAGCTATTTTTTCGGCTGCCTCCTGCCCCATAACACCCCCTGTAAGCATCTCATCACCTTGAAAGAATATATCGGTAAAAATCTTAGACAGGTCCGGAACATTTTTAACCATATTAAGAAAAGCACCAAAGTTGGATTTGTATTGAAACGCCAGCTGCTGCTCTCCGTTCCCTCCGGAATTAGTACGGTTGTCTCCTCGTGTTACTCTGGAGGGATCAACCGGGTTCTGAATCTGAGCGTTCTGGCCGGCCTGAGGATTGTTCTTGATTGTTGAATTATCATAACCGGAAAGCGGGGTTGTTACTTTTAAAACATCTGCCATAGTATGCCTCCATTTATGTGGTAAATCATATATTTTTTTCCAAACGTTCTGCTAATTGCTATTATTTTTTAACTATCCATACCGATAAATAGATATATACTAATTAGACAAGGCGGTGTAAATATTATGGATAACGGCATGGATAATATGCTTGATATGTATCTCTTTGAAACCAATTCCCTACTGGAGCAATTGGATGAACTCCTGATAGAAGCCGAAAAAGCAGGAGATTTAACGGTTGATGATGTGAATGAAATCTTTCGAATCATGCACACCGTCAAGGGTTCTTCTGCAATGATGGAGTTTTCTTCCCTAATGCAGATCGCCCACCACATTGAAGATTTATTCTTCTATATTCGTCAGAATGGTTTGGACTCCCTGGACATTTCCCACAAAAGCACCCTTTTTAATTTAATGTTCCGCTCTACCGATATGCTTAGAGCAGAAGTTTCAAAGGTAGAAAACAATGAACCGCTTAGTGATAATGTCGACAATCTAACCCAGGAAATTAATAGCTTCCTGAAAATAATCAGTAATGAAAAAGCTGCAAAGGACACAGAACCATCAATCGAGAAACCATCTGAGCCGATAAAGTCGGAAGAACCAAAAAAGGCACCAGCTCCAGCCCCACAGACCGCGGATTTGGATAAGATTCGAATGGAATTGGCAGAATGTCCAGATGATAACGCTTCTTATTTCCTTCGTCTCTTTTTTGATGAAGGCTGCGGAATGGAAAACTTAAGAGCTTTCATGCTTATCAGTGCATTGAAAGAATCTGGTTTGGAATTTAACCATTATCCAGCTGATATAGAAACCAACAGCCAGACCTGTGCTACTATTATTGAAAAAGGCTTTTACTTAACCTTTGAAAACAGCAAGGATGCAGAATCAGCGATTACTCAGGTAAGTAATCTAAACAATATCCGCTCTTACGAACTAATTGAGAACGTACGTGCGAAAAGCGCCACAACAAATGAGACTCAGACCTCAACTGCCGCAGCTCCTGTGACTGAAAATGCAGTTGCCAGCGCTCCTGCTGCTAACAGTGGTCATCAGACTCCAAATAAGCAGAACTTAATCAGCGTAAATTTGGCTAAGCTTGATAATCTTGTTGCTATTGTTGGAGAAATTGTTATCACAGAATCTATGGTAACCTCCTCTCCTGATATTCAAAACTTAAAAAATATGGATAGCTTCTTAAAAGCTACCAGACAGCTTCGCAAACTTACTGATGATCTTCAGGACATCGTTATGTCTCTTCGAATGGTACCAGTATCTGGCGTATTCCAGAAAATGAACCGTATTGTCAGAGATATGAAGCAAAAGCTGCAAAAGGACGTTCGTCTTACCATTGTTGGCGAGAATACAGAAGTTGACAAATCCATTGTTGACAGCATCGGTGATCCTATTATGCATATTGTCCGTAATTCCATGGATCATGGAATTGAAGATTCTGTTGAAGAACGTATTGCTGCAGGAAAGAATCCTCAGGGAGAGATCACTCTTTCTGCAAGCCATACAACCAATGAAGTAATTATTGCGATCAAAGATGACGGTCATGGTGTAGATCCTGCTGGTGTATTGGCAAAAGCTAAGAAAAACGGAATTCTTACCAAACCGGAAAACGAATATACCCAGAAAGAAATTCTGGCACTTCTTCTTGCACCAGGTTTTTCTACCAATGAAGTAGTAACGGAATATTCCGGCCGTGGTGTTGGTATGGACGTGGTTAAGAAGAATGTAGAAGCTGTTGGTGGTACGGTTACTGTTACCAGTGAATTAGGAAAAGGAATGTGTACCACATTAAAGATTCCTCTTACTATGGCAATTGTTGATGGTATGGAAATCGCAGTTGGCAAATCGGTCTTCACCATTCCGATTGCAAACATTCGTCAGTCCTTTAAAGTTAAGAATGAAGATGTTATTTACGATACCGAGGGTAACGAAATCATCAAATGTATGAATCAGTTCTATCCTATTATTCGTATACATACGCTCTACAATATCGATACAAACATAACCAATATCGAAGACGGTATACTGGTTTGGGTAGAATCCGGAGACAAGTCTTATTGCCTCTTTGTTGATGATCTGCTTGGAGAGCAGCAGGTTGTTGTAAAACCGCTTCCTGTTTATTTAAACAGCTTCAACATTAAAAATTCCGGAATTTGCGGTTGCACCATCCTTGGTGACGGCAATATCAGCATCATTTTAGATGTTTTAAATCTGTATGCTGCGGCACACAATCAATACTAATTGGAATTGGAGGAATACAAATGTCAGCAGAGAATGCGCAAACTACTATGACCGGTTCAAATCAAGCGGCAACTAGAGGTCTTACTTCTTCCGGCTCTGAGGCTACGGAACGCTACCTTACTTTCCGCACAGATAATTTGATTTTCGGAGTAAGTACCAACTATATTATAGAGATTATCACCAATCATGCCATTACTACCATGCCAATGATGCCCAATTATGTAAAGGGAATCATTAACTTAAGAGGCCAGATCGTTCCTATTATTGATATTCGCTTAAGACTTGGAAAATCCGAGATTGAATATACCAATACTACCTGTGTCATTGTCTTAAATGTTGATTCCGTCTTTATCGGAATCATTGTAGACGCAGTGGAACAGGTTTTAGATATTGATTATTCCCAGATCTCTTCCGTTCCGGCAAACAACCGGGAAGAGTTGGTAAGTGGTATGATTTCCATGCCAGACAACAAAGTTGTTCTGCTTATGGATTGTGAAACCCTAGTTAATAACTCATAAAGGACGGCCTTTCTATGTTAACACTTTCACAGCAAGACTTCACACGACTGGTTCAGTTCGTGAAAAAGAATTATGGAATTGACTTGTCAAAAAAGATGCAGCTGATTATGGGACGTTTGTCAAATACAATCATTACTATGGGATATTCTTCTTTTACAGAGTACATAGACCACGTAACCTCATCGAAGAACCCGGCTGATCTGGAAGTAATGCTGAATAAGCTTACAACAAATTATACTTATTTTATGAGGGAGGAAGCACATTTTAATTTTTTCCGTGAAACCATTCTTCCTTATCTATTGAGTACTAAAAAGAACAAAGTTTTAAGCATATGGAGTGCTGGCTGCTCTTCTGGTGAAGAGCCATATACGATATCAATGATTTTAAAAGAATCCCTGGGGGCGCAAGCCGCCCTCTGGGATACCAGAGTTTTGGCAACTGATATTTCACAGAATGCTTTAAATGCAGCAAAGCAGGCGGTTTACGATGAGGAGTCTTTAAAGAATCTATCTCCAGCCTGGAAATCTAAGTATTTTGCAAAAACAGCAGAACCAGGTATTTACTCTGTATCACCAGCCATTAAATCCAATGTTATCTTCCAGACATTTAACCTAATGGACCCCATACGGTTTCGTTTGAAATTTGACGTTATCTTTTGCAGGAATGTTATGATTTATTTTGATCAAAGCACAAAAGACGGCTTGATTCAGCGTTTTTACGATGCGACTGCACCGGGAGGTTACTTGTTAATTGGTCATTCAGAAACCATTAACAAGGAAAAAACTCCATTTAAGTATATAATGCCAGCTACCTATCGAAAAGAATAATCTGTTTAATATAAAATCTATTTACTGCTGCTATGTAACGGTAAATGGATTTTATATTACACAGATTTATAACCAAATAGCAGAAAATGTAAAACTTACATCAGCCTGGCTATGTATTTATTAGTGCCAAGAATGGAGTAAAATATGAACGAAAAAATTAGAGTTCTTATCGTAGATGACTCCTTGCTATTCCGCAAGGTTTTGATTGATAATTTATCAAAAAATCCAAATATTGAAGTTATTGGCTATGCCGTTGACGCATTTGACGCAGAGCGAAAAATACCACTCTTAAAACCGGACGTTGTTACGGTGGATGTGGAAATGCCCAGGTTAAGTGGGATCGATTTTGTTAAAAAGCTATTGCCGATCTATACGGTACCCGTAATATTAGTATCCTCTTTGAATTTAAACGTATTTGAAGCACTTTCTGCTGGAGCAGTGGATTTTGTCAGAAAACCTGATATGACCTCTGGTAATTCCTCCAGTACATTTCTAAATACATTAATAAGTAAAATATTCATTGCTTCTCGTGCCAAGATTAAAGTGCCACAGGCATCACCTGTGGTTACGAAGAATACATCAAGTAGCGGAAAACTATTTTCTCTAAACGCCTATAATACAGTTATTGCAATTGGAGCTTCAACCGGAGGAACTGAAGCAACACTTCAAGTATTAAAAAACCTTCCTCCAGATACTCCAGGAATTGTTGTGACACAGCATATGCCCGAAGGCTTTACTAAAATGTATGCAGACCGCTTAAACCGCTTGTGTCAAATGAATGTAAAAGAGGCTCAGAGTGGAGATGCCATTGAGCGAGGTCAAGTTCTTATTGCGCCTGGTGACTTACAGATGAAGGTAGTTAAAATTGGCAGTCGCTATAGCGTAAATTGTTATTCTGGAGAAAAGGTAAGCGGCCACCGCCCTTCTGTAGACGTTCTCTTTCAATCCATAGCGGATACAGCTGGTCCAAATTCTGTAGGCATTATCATGACAGGAATGGGTAGGGATGGAGCTGACGGACTTCTTAACATGAAAAAAAGGGGTGCCTTTACCATCGGGCAAGATGCGGAAAGCTGTGTTGTTTATGGAATGCCTATGGTTGCTTATAATATAGGAGCTGTTGTGACTCAAACTTCCTGCGCCAATATTTCAAATGTTCTACTCAAGCATTTATATTCTCTTTAAATAAGAAATTACTGAATCGAAAGTTAATATTTTTTTACTTATGACGATAATATAAATAGAACCTTTGGTATATAAGCTCTTAGAAAGGAGTCGTTAAATGCGTATTTCACCGAACTTTTATAGTACGCTATATAATACACCCATGACACGACAAAATCAGGATACTTCCGTGGTGAATGCCTCGGAATCCTCAAAAAACAAATATGATGAAATTACAATCCGTTCTGCATCACCGGAAGAAATAGATTCGAAGTTTGTATCTACTTTGAAGAACCTCATGGTAAAAGAGATCAAGCAGCCAACTGCAGAGGAAAAACTGGATCTTTTAAAACAGAGAATCGAAGATGGAACTTATCAGGTAGATGCCAATAAGATAGCCGAAAAGATTCTTCTATACAAAGGAGCCTAACTAGAATGAATGAATTTATTACTGTAATCGAAGATTTGACTGAGTTGTTCCAGGAACTGATTCAGATTGAACAGACCAAACTGGAAGCCGTCAAAAAGAATCGCATTACTTATGTAGAAGATTGTATGAACAAAGAACAGGCTGCTATCTTAAAGCTAAGAGGCCTTGAACGAAAACGTGAGCTCTGCCAGGAGAAGTTAGGATTTGAAGGTGATACCTTTCAGACAATCCTATCAAAAACTTCCGGAGACGAGCATATCATGCTAAATGGCATGTTTAATACCCTTTCTGACCATGTGCGGCTTTTTCAGGAAATTAATGATAGCGCCCGTACAATGATTGAAATTAATCTACACAAAATTAATAAAGCTATTAACAATTCCCAAGATGGAACCGCAAAAGATAATAAACAATGGGGGGGACAACTATGACTCGATCAACCTTTGCCGGATTTACCACAGCCCGCCTGGCCATGGCTGCCAGCCAGAGATCACTTGACGTAACTGGACAGAATATAGCAAATATTAATACCGTCGGATACACAAGACAACAAGTGGATTTAGTCAGCTTGAACTTAAGAGGTGGGGATGTATACAGCAGTAATCCAAGTTCTAAAATTGGATATGGCGTAGAAACAACCAGTGTATCTCAGATCCGCGATCCATTCCTTGACGTACAGTATAGAAACCAGATTGCAAAGGTTGGAACTGCAGATGCTCATCAGGAAGTTTTGGATCAGCTTGGGGATATATTTGATGAGACAGACAAGGACGCTTTGAAAACAGCCCTTAGTGAGTTGAGCAGTGCTTTGGACAAGCTGTCAGCCAATGCAAACAGCAGTGAGTTTGACAGTATCGTACGTTCCCGCTGTCAGGTTTTAATGAATTATATCCATCAGAAAAATGCAGATTTAAAGAGCACTCGCGAGGAAACGATTAGTGGTTTGGAAAAAACCACCTTACCTAAAGTAAACAGCTTGTTATCTGACATCGGTGAATTAAATGATGCGATCTATAAGAGCCAGATGCTTGGTAATCCTGCGCTTGAGATGATGGATCAGAGAAACAGTAAGCTTGATGAGCTGGCTAGCTATGTCCCTATTAGCGTATCATATAAAGAGGTAAATATAGCAGACGGCGCAAAGTATAATTATCCGGTTGTGAAATTAAATGGGACTAATGGAACCACATATAATCTAACAGCAGGTGATCATGGTGAAAATTTTGCTTCTTTATCTGCGGAGCGGAATAAAAACTCACTTGGCGTTGAAGATGGAACCGTTTCGATTAATTTAATACCAGCATCTGATTTCCCGGCTTATGCTGATGTTTCAGCATTAAAAACAGACATTACCGATAAATTGAGAGAAGGCACACTGAAAGGTACGCTGGATATGCTCAATAAATCGGGAGAGTTGGATAATCCTTCCTCTGATTATAGAGGGATTGGTTACTATGAGAAATCATTTGATTCCTTTGTTCAAGCGTTTGCGAAGACATTTAATAAATTGAATGAAAATAAGGTTGCTTACACAGGTATAACCAATGCACCTTCCAAGGGTGCTCCAACAGAAATGGTTGGAGACGGTTCTAAAAAGATTGAATATTCCTATAATTTTGCAAATGCTAAAGGTAATTTTTTAAACCATGAAATTGTTAATATTAATGGTCAAAGTTACACTTTTGGAGATGGAAGTGGTACTACTATTGCTCTTGGTAACACCATGGAGGAAAGTCTTAAGAATCTAGCAAGTAAAATGCCAGCTACTACTTTTAATGTTAATGGGAATCCTGAAGCAGGAACCTGGACTTATAATGAAACCACTAAAAAACTCACTTGGTCAAGCACTGCATCTCTGGCAACAGGCGAAACCATAGATGAGAACAGCATCAAGACAGCTGCAAGCAAGGATATTGATAACTTAACTTATTCTGCGAATCCACTAAATATCAGGAACTTTGATTTGTTTAAAACCTCTGATGGTAGCAGTATCTTTACTGCAAGCAATATAAAAATATCAGACGATTGGATGAATAGCAGCATACATATTATCGCCTCTCATGATCCGAAAGCAGGAACGACTGCCAGTGATAATATTACTCTTATGATTAAGGCACTTACAGATAGCCGTGAATTCACGTATGAATATAATTATACTGATTATGCTGGAAATCCCAAAAGTGGATCTACCTCCTTCTATAATGGTAGTTTCTCACAGTGTTATTCTAATATGGAGAATATGCAAGGTATTGATAGCTCAGCAAACACTGCTATATTAAATAACCATATTTCTGTATTAAGTGAAACAGCTAACAATAAAGATGCAGTTTCAGGTGTTTCCCTTGATGAAGAAGGTATCAACTTGATGCAATTTCAAAGATCTTTTTCAGCAGCAGCTCGTCTAATGACTACCCTTGACCAGGCATTAGATACATTAATTAATAGTACTGGCATGGTTGGCCGATAGGAGGAACTGTAATGAGAATTACGACAAGTGCAATTATAAGAAATTATAAAAACAATCTTTCTACTACAATTAATACATTAAACAACTCAAGGACCAAGGTAATGACTCAGCGTAGCTTTAATTCTGTTGCTGAAAATCCAGGTGCTGCGGCTAGAGCTTCCCAGCTTCACCGTAAATATTACAAAAATCAGGATAATTTAAGTATGCTAAATGATGTTCAATCCAGGCAGGATGGACAAGAAGATTCTATGAGACAGATTAATGATATGCTAAAAACCATTAATAAAGACTACGGCATCCAGGCAATGAATGGAACCAATCAAACATTAGAAACCAGGCAAGGATATGCCTCAGCCCTAAAGGAGTTTCAAAAGTCAATGGTTCTAAGCCTGAATTCAACTTACGAAGATACTTTTTTATTCGCAGGCTCTGATGGGAAAAATCCCCCTTTTGTTTTGTCCGAAGATGGTACTTTAACTTATCGTAATATCAATGTAAATGCCGCTAATGGTACACCAGATCACGAAGAACTAGATAAACTTTCTGCCGAAAAACTCTATGTTGATTTAGGATTAGGACTTTCACTTGATGAAAATAATGAGGTTGTTCCTTCTAGTGCATTTAATATGTCTCTTCCTGGCATCAATGCCGTTGGATATGGGCAAGACAATGACGGAATGAGTAATAATGTAATAGTTTTGACTGGACAGATGGCTGATTTGTTAAGTGCAGAGACCTTTGATGCTCAGGAATATCAAAAATTATCATCTAAATTCGAGAAAGTAAGCACTGGTATTCTAAATCAAATCACAGAATTAGGAGTTAAATCTGAATTCCTGACAACGACTAAAGATCGTTTAGAGAATACAGACATTTCTCTTCAGGAGCAGATGCAGAATGTTGAGGGAATCGACTTAGCTAAGGCTCTTACTGATTATTCATGGAATCAGTATGCATACAATGCTGCTTTAAAAGTTGGTACTTCAATCTTATCAGCCTCGTTTATTGATTTCATGAAATAACTTTGATTGGGGGGTATTATTGTGGAACCTTTATTAAGAATAACGACTGTACCTATTAAGTATGAGCTTATGATTACGAAAGCCCGATTAGAATATTCAAATTCAAAGACCGAAATGGTGTCTTCAAGACAAAAAGGCGGCTTTGAAATGGAAAGTCGTCCAAGTAAAGTGCGTATAGATACTTATGACGCACGAAATTCCGTCTGTCCTACAACGATGGAAAGCGTACGCAGATCTGCCCAGGAGGGCAAATCTGCCGCTCAAGAAGCTACCGCAACTTATGCAGAGGAGGGCGCTATGCTATTAGACCCAAATATTTCAAATCCCCTTGATATTATCAACCAACAGCGTGCTCAAGTACCTACCGGAGATTTTGGCTTAACATTTCTGCCTACGACTGGCCCTGAGATAGAATGGTCTAATCCTGATTTAACCATGCAATACCAGATGGACAAACTAAATTTTGAGTTTAGAGTTGCCAATGGTGACTTTGAGTTTATTCCTGGAGATGTCTCAATTTCAATCACTCAAATGCCTGATGTACAAATAGAATATACCGGTGGTCCTATGTATGTTCCACCTAGTGCTGCAGATTTTTTTAATCACTCTCCCGTAGATGTACTTGCATAATTTAATTCCGGAGGTTTCTATGGAAATCAAAACACAGTATTTTGGCACCATCTCTTGTTCAGATAAAGAGTTTATTCATTTTCCTGATGGGCTCTTTGGTTTTGCTGATTTAAAAAATTATATTCCTTTGGCTTTTGAGAATAATAGTGATGCACTTATCTCTCTTCAATCTGTGGAAGATAGCTCCATCTCTTTTATTCTTATGAATCCATTCCAACTATACACAGAATACATGCCCATATTATCAGATGAGGATCGGAAGCTTCTAGATGCTTCCTATAACGAGGACAACATCTCTTATTATGTTATTTGCATCATACATGATTCCATGGAAGATAGCACTGTAAACTTAAAATGTCCCATTGCTGTAAATACAGATTCCAGAGAAGCACGTCAGATTATTCTAGACAATGCACTTTATAAATTTCGCCATCCAGTGAAAGATTTTATGAAAAAGGAGAAATAATATGCTTATTCTTCAAAGAAAAAAAGGTCAGGAACTTACGATTGGTGAAAATATCTGTGTTACTGTTTTAGATGTGGGAAATGACTGGGTGAAGCTTGCCATTGACGCTCCTAGAGATGTATCTATACTACGGTCAGAATTGATTGAAGCTGCTTCTGCAAATAAAGAAGCTGCTTCGATCTCGCTAAGTCCCGGATCTATTTCTAAGATAAATAAATTATTACAAATAAAAAAAGACAGCGGAGATAACTGAAATCATTTCAGTTTTTCCGCTGTTTCTTTATTCTTATCTCTGTCTTCGTTACTATCTCCCAATTCAACTTCGATTTCTTCTGTCTCAGACGAATCTATACTTTCATCTTCCTGCTGAGATGCTATCATTTTTAAAACAATATGTTTAATAACCGGTAGACGGCTAAAAGATTGCTGCAAATTGTTTATAGGTGTCATTAGACACTTTTCCCATAATCTATGATAGCATATACGCAGTCCATATCTTCCTAAACGAAATAACCAATATAAGGGTAATAATGCACTGACCTTTTCAAGTTCTGGGTAGATCGTCTCCATATAGCTTCTTTCCGGAAATGCCCATTCCAATCGCTTTTTGAATTCTTCTGCCCTCCGATTGCGTGCATAGCAGTCCGCAACGGTTTTTATTAACGGTAGGTATTGTGAACTAATTTCTCTTCCTTCCTCTCCCTTAGACAGAATATAGGATTCCATTGCATCATAGACCTCTGCAAATTCTGCACCAGCTCCCGCTCCTGTACCAAACCAACGTAGTACCAGATATTCCATTTTTTCCGCAAAGGCTTCAATTTTTAACTTTTTTAATCGCTCATATATATACTTCCATGTAAATTCTTCTGCATAACGTTTATAAAAGAACCAGAAATCAATGATTTGATTTAAACTGATTTCTCCTTTTGCATAGCAATCAGTCAATCTACAAATATAAAAGAGATATTGGTCATTCGGTCCCATCTCCCTTACATATTTAAAGCCCTCTTTTTTAGGTATCGTGCCTAAGAGATTCTTATAAAACTTACGCATGGGTCTGCTCAAGAATACATTATAATTATAAAAAAACACTTTGATACCAGGTATTCGATAATATAGAAAACCTTCCTCTTCAATAGGCTTCTCCATGAAATCTCTAATGCGCAATTTATCTGCGATCAGTCCTATACCTTTTTTATCAGAGCCAATTTCTATGTACTCTTGGCCGCACATTTCCTCAATGGGATAACTGTTCACATTCTCAGTATAATCTACGAAAAAGCAGTTTATCTTCTCTTTCTCCATTAAAGATCTCAGCTGTCGCTCTGCCTTTCTTAAACGGTCCGTCCGATAGACTGCCTCAAGATATTTCTCAAAAAAGCGTCTTCGAATAGGTTGAGGTATTATTTCATTTAAACCCAGAATTCCGTAATGAACAATATGAGCAACGTGATGAAAATCCGCAAGGCGGAACATCTTTTCCCAGTCTAGCTGGCGCATTGGTTCAGGAGTTGTCTTTTGATTCATAACGGAAGATAGTATCATTATTAAATACCGTTCTTCATATCCTTTTCTCATTACACACTTCCATCCTTATATGCCGAAGGTACAAACGCTATCAGCAAATCATATATCAATGTTACTACAATTATATTCATGATCACAAAATATTGTTGTATGAGAACTTCCCTATCTTCATCCTAAAAAGGCGATTGAAGTGAAAGACAGTTACATCCTACACTTATATATCGGTTTTTATATAAATATCTTAACTTTATATGTGAATTGTACGATAGTTATTGTATAGATAAACAAATCTTTATAGAAAAGGTGAATTCAGTGAATGGATTTTATAATATCATTTTTAAAACCCTGTTATTAGTAAGCGTACCCTTAACAACTTCATTTCCTCCTACCAATCAAAGCGTAAATTCCAATAGACTTATTGCAGTATCACAGGTATCTGTAAGTGATGGTTATGAGGAGGCAGAGATTCCTCAGGAAGGAAGATATGATGTGATGCTAGACAGCGTTGCTGGACCCCTTACGTATTACAATCAAGGAGATTCTAGGTGGGGGAATTATCTCTGGGGAGGAAAGGATCCCTTATCCATCTATGGATGTGGCCCAACTATTATGGCAATGTTAATTACCAGTCTGACAGGAAATCAAGTACTGCCTGCAGATGCTGCAAACTGGGCTGCTTCTAACAGATGCTGGGCTCCAGAAGACGGCTCTTACCATTGTTTGATCCAACATGCTTCTAGCGCTTTTGGAATAGAAGCTTCCCCAATCAGGGACTACTCTGTAAATGGAATTCAACAGGCTCTGAATTCAAACCACTTGGTCATTGCTCTGGTTGGTAAAGGTCACTTCACACAACGAGGTCATTTCCTTATTATCACCCGTATGACAGAAGAGGGAAAAGTACGAATTGCGGATCCAAACAGTTATGAGAACACATCTATGGACTGGGATCCTGAGATTATTTTAAAGGAGTTAAACCGCCGGGCCTCAAATGGTGGCCCATTGTGGGCAATCGATTTGCCTGATTCCTCACGATAGTGTTTGATAGAATGAATCTTTTCCCGCTAAACGCATGCTGATATGGCGGTCCAGTTGAATGGTCCGCTGCACTAGCATCTGAATGCTAATTCCCTTTTCTACAAGCTTCTTAATGATTGGATTTTCTGGTATGTATTCCTGGTTGCCTTTGATCCAATTCATAGCTTTAGTTGCCTCATCTGCTGGAATAAAGGACAAAAGTAGGTGGATATTTCTTTCACTCATCTCTGCTTGATCTATCTCTTCCTGCCTCATACCTAATAACATTTGAACCAATTCCCGGTCGTTTCTTGATAATGCGTCACCAATATCTTTTGTAATACGTTCTATTTCAGTAAAACACTGATATTTCTTCTGCATTTCTTTAAATACTTCCATCAACATTTCGTCTTCCATAATAACCTCCTAACGCTTGAATCATTTATAAATGGCTGGAGAGGATAACCTCTCCAGCCGTATTTTAACTACTTAATCCTTGGGCTTCTTTAAATGCATCCCGTAAATCAACAATTAGAGGACGTACCTCTGTAATGACCTGTCGATTTCTTCCTGCTTTAATTCTACTAAATTCATAAAGGAAAAAATCATATAGGCGTTTCAGTTCTCTACTGATTTCATAATTAAAATTTAAAGTGTTTTTTAAATAAGTTACAATATCAATTGACCGCTGAATGGATTGTTCAAAAGATTCATAATCCTTTTTTTCTAAAGCAAGATCCGCTCTTGTCAAACGTTTTAACAATTCATCAAATAAAAGATTGAGCATCTCTCCTGGTGTCATCGTATTGACTGACTGTTCTTTGTATTGCTGATATCCATTCATATTCATTGTCTACACCGCCATTTCTAACTGCCGAATGAACTTAAGGTACTACTCTGGGAGTTCATTTGAGCAATAACATTTTCCAAATTCGTGAATTGCTTTACATACCGATCAGTCTCAGTCTTTAACTGAGCTTGAAGTTTTTTAATGTAAACATCAATACTGTCAATTGACTTCTGAAGGGTATTTGCTGTGACACTGGATGGAGAATAAACAGAACCCGCTTTTTCAATAAGAATACCTTTTACTGCTCCAGAGGTACCGGCAAACTTATTCGTTATTGAAGTAAGTTTAGCCATAAATCCATCCTTTTCACCAGTGGAAGTATTAGCTTTTTTAGTAAATAACTTCTCTATATCTTCTGGATTCTTTTCAAGAGCTGCACGGAATTTTATCTCATCAAATACCAGCTTACCCTTTTCAGTATAATCACTGCTTGTAGTAATACCAAAAGAACTTAACATAGCCTTCTCGTCTGAACCAGCATCAAAAACAAACCGGAGACTATCTGATAATGAACGAAGCTCAGTGTCATTAAATAGTACTCCTTCTTTAGCTTTATCCTCCCACTTTTTAATCTGATCTTCAGACATACTTTCTTTTTGTTCATCAGTCAAAGGGGAATAATCACGATTAGGCTTTTTACTTGACTGATCACTAACTAATTGGACAATTTCATTAAAGTCTTTTATCATATCAGTAATTGTAGACACAATCTTGTCACCATTGGTTTTTGCAGTTAATGTTACTGGATCTGCGGTAGTATCTATTGCACCATTGGTATAGCCGAATTTACCGCTAACAGTAATATTAAGTCCTTCAAGGTTAAAGGAATTGCTACCACGTACCAGCTCCTGAGTTTCTCCGTTACCATACTTTACTGCAATTACTGCATCTTTGCCTGCTTCTCCATCAAATCCCGTACTATTATTGCCAAAAAGTGCAACAGCATCATTACTTAAGTCAACTTTTCCAGAAGCACCAGCTACAGTGGACTGAAATGTAAACTTATCTGAACTTGATAAATAACTGACTTTTACTCCAGCATTAGAAGAATTAATCTTGTCCATAATTTCTTTCATGGAACTCTTATATGTTAACCCTGTTATAGGAACATCATTAATTACTAAATCTATTGTATCTTCTTCTGAAAATCCAGGTTTTGCCTTAATAAATGACATATTTGTCAGGCCTGACTCAGCAACAGATGACTCTAAATTTAAGCGATTAGATTCACCAGATGAAATACCTAATTCTCCATTTATTCCCAGAATACCCTTATCTGCTGATGTTATAGATAATACAGATGTATTATCATCTGTACCAGTTCCAGCGACTTTGGTTTTAAAAACCAATTTATCACCATCTGCCTGAACATCAATTCTACCATCACCAAATTGTTTTGCTAATTTATCTTTTAGATCTTTTGCCATTTCATCAATACTGGTTTTATCACCTAACTTTATGGATTTTGTAACCCCATTGTAGGTAAAGCTAATGTTTTTGCCTTCGGTTCTTTCCAGAAAAGTCTTAGAGGTAGTAAGTTCCTGTGTGTAACCCTTCACCGTTGCTGAGAATCCGTTGTCACTAATTTTTCGATCCTCCTCGGAAACTTTCTTAATATCGTCAAAACCAAGAGCCTTTAACGCAGATTTGCTGCCATTTTCAATTAAAACATCATTGACTGCAGTACTAAGTAATTTGATATCTAACTTAGAATTTTCACCTGAAACTTTTATTACATTGGCAAGAGTCTTCCCATCTCCTATAGAAACCTGTTCTAAAGATCTATTTATAGAATCCGCAGCTTTTTCAGCATCAGAATAATCGTATGGTATACCTTTACTATCTTTTCCAGTCTGCATCGTAACGTTGTAGGTTTTACTACCATATTTAAATGTGAGATACTCACCTTCTAAATTGCTAACATCTTTAGCTTCAAAATTTATTTCTCCAGAACTAAGAATGGAATCACTGACCGCTTCCTTAGAAACTTTATATGCGTCTTGTGCCATCTCTTTTACTCCAACTATAGAAAGAGAATTGGAGATAGAAGAACTTCCTGTCACACTTACATATTTACTATTAGCCCCGTTAGTCGTGATACTGCTACTAGCCCATAAACTTGCACTGGCAAGATTAGTTGCTGGGGTTGTATAGGACATATACTTTCTTGAAAACTCTACCAGTTTGGAACTGACTGACTGGTATGCCTCCTGTTTCCAAAGTGTGGTTTGTCTAGTTTTACTTTGCTTCGCGATCTTAGCCCTTGTAGCAGCTGTCATTCCTTCAATCAGAGAGTCTCTGTCCAGTCCACTGGCAAGTCCGCCATATCCACGTACCGTGGATGCAGCGTTGATTTTATTAGTAGTTGATACTGATGCCATAGATAAACTCCTTTCTTATATCCGTATCCAATTTTCGCCAAAAATCGGTTTTTTTCTTGTTTTTGCTATACTTATTTATCGACATATTGTATACTAAAGATAATAGTATTATCTTAAATTACGATTGGAGGAATAGAACTTGTCAACGGTAATTACCATTACAAATCAAAAGGGCGGCGTAGGTAAAACAACGACTTCCTGCTCTCTTGCCTGCGGTTTGGCCATGAAGAAAAAAAGAGTCTTAGCAGTTGATTTAGATCCACAGGGTAACCTGGGCTTTAGTCTTGGTCTTGAAATTGAATCCTGCGCTACCATATATGAAGTTTTTAAAGGAACTGCTACCCTGCAGGAGGCCATTCGTCCGGCTAAATATTGTGATGTTATTTCGTCCAACATTCTTTTAAGCGGAGCCGAGCGAGAATTTACCGGAAAGCAGCGAGAAAGCATGTTGAAGGATATCCTTTCTACCGTAGCAGGTTACTATGATTATATCATTATTGATACTCCTCCTGCTCTTAATATACTTACTGTAAATGCTTACGCTGCGGCTGATTATCTTGTAATCCCTATGGTTCCCGAGATTCTTAGTTTGCTTGGTGTATCTCAAATTAAAGATACCATTAATACGGTACGTACCTCTGTTAATCCGAATCTTTATGTTCTTGGGATACTGCTTAATAAATACAATTCTAGAACTCTACTTTCCAGAGAAGTAAAAGAGATGGCTGAAAACATTGCTGCTCAAATCGGCACAATCGTGTTTGACACTCAGATCCGCTCTAGTGTCAGTGTGGCAGAAGCCCCTGCTCAAGGTGAAAGCCTTCTAGACTATGCTCCTCGCTCTAATCCAGCAATGGATTACAAAGCTTTGGTAGATGAAGTTCTAGAACTGATCAGCCAGCGTAAAAATTAATATATACATGATAGGGGTATGAGACCATGGCCAGAAAAAGCAGTAAGACAGCTCATGTTATGAATCTCTTGGCAGGTGATGAGCCGGAAACTTCCAAAACCGAAGCCGCAAAGGAAAACCAGGCTGCAAGCCTTAATACAGATTCCTCTGAGACGATAAAAGAGCTTACCGTATTAGCCCACAAAGCTTCCATTCAAACACAGGAGGGACCATTGACACCCTCTCCTATTTCTATTATTGATATGTCTTCCTCCTCTCCTGATCCTGTCTCAGAAATGATTCGGCAGCAATTAGAAGATGAAGAAGGGATATCGGAAGCAGCCACGAAAATGGCAGAGGATGAAGATGAAGCTTCTGAAAATGCCTTTTCTGATAAAGCAACGGCTGATGAAGTAGCTACTAATGAATCAGTAACGAAAGAAATAATAGATAATGCAATAAGTGATGAAGCATTAGCAAGTGATGCATTAAACAAAGAAACAAGAAGCGATGAAATATTAACTGATGAAGCAATAAACAATAATGTAATAAATGATGAAATATTAGATGATGAAACAATAAAGAATAATGTAATAAATAATGAAGCCTTAGTTGAAGAAGCTATAAACGATGATATACCAAATAATGAAACCTTAGTTGACATATCAACAAACAATAATGTAGCAAATGATAAACCAATAGTTGAAGAAGCCATTTCTAAAAACCAGGCAATTCAGACAGAAGTTGAAAATGACTTGAATCTGGAAAGTAATTCAGAAGGCAAGGAAAATTCTAAACGTTTGAATCAATTTGAAGGTAATTCAAGTGACTTAGATTCAAACCCTGAAGAAATGCAGGAATCCCCTGTTGTTTTAACAGCGTCTGAAGTGAACGTCATTGAGACAGATTTCAAAGAACCTGAGACAAATTCAGCACCAGAAACAAAAACTTTGGATGTGCAAGAAGAAACGTCATCTCCTGAACTTGAAAAACCAACATTTAAATATCTAAATGTGATGGAATATGTAGTTAAGAATAAAGTGCATGAGTATGCTGCTAAATTAGATGCCTGCTGTTGTGGACATTGTATTGCTGACATTACAGCACTGACCCTGACCAATCTCCCACCAAAGTATGTTGTGGTGGCGCCACCGACTGCTTCTCCACTGTTGAATTTTTATGTCAACCGATATTCCCAGCAGGTGTTTGTAGAACTGACAAAAGCTTGCTTTACGGTAAAACAAAACCCACACCATTAGGTGTGGGTTTTTCTTTCTTCTGTAAGGTCTGGCTCCTGCTCTGCACTAATGGTGAGGCTATTCCATATTCCGTTCACGGCTTCCACACAATCCATATAGGTCTGTGCAAGAAATCCGGAAGGAAGGCCTAATTCATCAGACATTAACTTTACGTTCTTCCATTCTGCATTTTCATAGCTAAGAATGAGTTTATATAAGGTTCCGCAGATTCCTTCTTTTTCGATCAATGCAACTTTAATTTCTTCTGCAACCGGTATTTCGGACAGAATTTCATCTAATGGTGCATTAATTAAATACTGGAGAGTTGAGAACATTCCCATCATATATGCCTCTGATCGAATAATAGGGAAATCCTTTACATGATCAGAGAGCGCCATTGCAAAATTGGCTCTTAAGAATGAGAGTTTCATGACAGCCTCTAAGGCTTCATCATGGTGAGAATCGTTATTAAAACTTAACAGATAGACCCATTGCTTTAATTGGCTAATTCCCATAGTGACAAGCGCCTGTCGAATGGAAGATACTCTTCGACGCAATGCAAAATATGCGGAATTTACAATTTTAAGAAGTGCATAGCTAAGTGCAGCATCTCTGCTTATGATCTGTTCGATCTGCTCAATATCGGGTTCATCCTTTGATACTTCGACTACTAACTGGAAGAAGTTTCCCTGAAGAAACTCCATACGGTTTACTTTCTTAGCCAAAGCTTCCGCAACATAACTTCCCTCAACAAAATCTGCGTTAATCTCCAGAGCGAGAGCATAATCCTCTTTATCCTTAACACCAGTGGCAATGCACTTTTTGTCCAGGCCCTTCATAGTGTTAACTAGATTAATAAGTGAAATTTTCTCTTTGGAATCATGTTTATTACCGATATCTATTTTTATGTAAGTGGCAAAATCCAACATAGAGAAAAAGCTGGGAGAAAACTGAAAATCATTGATGGCAAACTCATATCCTTCTGACCGGTATTTACGAATAATCGTAGGAGCCAGAGGATGAATCATGACATGATCTTCAATCTGTATTACCATCTTTTCCTTGTCAAAAATCTTTGGTGTATTACGGAACAGTAATGCCGGTGTAAATGTAACAAAAGTAAGTTTATCATCCGCAAGGCTATCTGAGTTCTGCATGAGAAAATCCGAAATGGTGTCTGCTACTGCCACATCGGAATTGCTGTAAATGGAATTATAGTCCTTCTGAAATAAAACTTCATATCCGACAATCCTGTCCTCCTTCAAAGCCTTAATCGGCTGTCGGGTGACATATCTATCCATTTTTTACCCCCTTCTGGATCAGATGATCAATTACCTCAACCAGATGAGCAATCTCAGGTTTGCTTAGCTGTTCATCAGCTCCTAATTGCTTCCCTTTTACCATTAATTCTTGATTAATCATAGAAGAAAAAATAACAAGTGGGATTTCTTTCAGCTTAGGATCCGATTTAACCAGCTTTGTTAAACGGTGTCCATCCATCACTGGCATCTCAATATCTGTGATAATCAGATTTACTTTTTCCTTTAGATCGGAGTCATCTTTAATTCTCTCTAGATAATCCCATGCTTCCTGTCCGTTGTTTTTAAACATCAGATTTTCATAGCCAGCTCTTTTAAGGGCGGCTTCAATCATCTTTGTCAAAAGAATGGAATCCTCAGCAATTAAAATAGGACAATTAACTTCGGTTCTCTTACCGAGCTTATTAATCTCGTCTATCTGAATTCCTGTCTCAGGTGCGATCTCAGCTACAATTTTCTCAAAATCCAATATGGTTACCAGATTGTCTCCGCACTGTGCGATACCAGTAGCTACACCCTCTTCACCCCGGCTGATGGTGTCATCTGGCTTCTGAATGCTCTCCCAAGATATACGACTGATACCAACTACGCTATGCACACGGAATGCGATGTGTATTTTGTTGAAGTTGGTAACAATAAATAAATCCTTGGGCTGCTTCTCAGAAACGCTTCCTGTCAGATAGTGGGGAAGATCAATGACCGTAAGTAAGAGATCCCTGGGTTTAAAAATACCTTCTACAGAAGGATGGGAATGTGGAATCGGCTTTACCTTCTCTGACATCATAATCTCACGTACTTTGGCAACATTGATTCCATACAATTCACCATATATGGTAAATTCCATTATTTCAATTTCATTCGTCCCTGATTCTAACAAAATTTCTGTTTCTGCCATACTCATTCTCCTTTATCCCAATATAATCCAGCAAAAACAATTGCTTACCTATTTATCGACATTTTCTGCTGGTTCATAATGCTTACAAAACAATTTCCGCTCTCCCATAGGTACGAATCTTTACTGACCCAGTGCTGATATCAACTGACATTGTGCGGGCATAATTCTCTCCCACATCCTCTGCAGCAAGCCGGACACCAGAATTTTTTAGTATCTGTTTTACGCTGACTATATTCCTGGCACCAATATTCCCCAGAGTACTGTTTCCCTGTAGCTCAAACATCTTGGCTCCTCCAGCAATTTTGGCAACCAGACGAGGTTTTCTCGCTCCTAGAATCTCTATCTTTCTAAAAGTTTCTGTAAGAGCGGTATCTGCATATTTAAAAACATTACCATCACCAGTTCCGTATACTTCCGGGAGCATAATATGCACGAGAGCTCCCAGCTTAATCATGGGATCGTATAGGCTGATTCCAATACAGGAACCAAGAGCATATGTGATAAGAGTTCCCTCTTGCCTGGCGAACTTCATATCAGCGATCCCTACAGTAATTTGTTTATCCATTCGTAATCCCCAGTTTCTCCATTAAAAAATTCAGTGATTCAATATCTGGCATCATGAGAAGGTCGCTGTGAAGTACTTTTCCGCCAATAACAAACTGGCCGCTTATCATCATCATTTTATCAGTTTGATAACCAAACTCTACCATCGGTACACTTAAAATTCCTCCCAGCATGTTTACAGCAATGTCTGGTACGGACAGATTGATTGTTACCTCACTTAATGTGGACATTGCGTTTACATAAGATGAGATTATTATATTTCCAATTTCCTCTAGAGCAGAAGTTTCCAGCACGTTTAGCTGATAATAGTCTTCAATTTCTTTCTGCATAACACTGCTAAGCACTTCGTTGATAAAATCGAGCTTCAGAATAAACAACATCAGTCCATTAATTTCACCCGTCATCTTTACCAGAACCGCAGCCACGATTTCTTCTGGATCACCGAGGAATTGAATGGCTTCATTATAACCAAGGATCTGGACATCCGGAAGGGTCATACGTACCGATTTCCCAAGCAAAGAAGATAATGCAGTTGCTGAATTTCCGGTACCTATACTGCCAATCTCTCGAATCAAATCAAGGCCTAATCCATTCATTTCATCATAACGTCTAATTTTCATTTCATCGCCCTCTTTCCTTAACGCCTACGATTTTATCGTAGCGTATTAATTGTGGTTTCTACTTCATCTGAAGTCTGTACCATCTTAAGTGCATAGGAATAGGCTCTTTGCGCCTCCATCAATCTTGTCATCTCAGTGGCAAGATCCGTACCGGAATTCTCCAGAGCGCCTTTTACAACTTTTGCTTTTTCAAGAAGAATGGGTTCTCCATTTTTTGCAGAAGCCACATAACCATTCCCGCCTACATCCTGAAGTCCATCCATTCTATTAAATGTATATACTCCAATAGCCTTTGGGTCGTGCTCTCCCTCATTTAATTCTTCTTTATCTTCTATTTCTTCATCTTCCTCATTTTCAGGATAAGACGCTGGCTTTACATCATAGGATACTTCTACCTTATCCATATTCATAACTCGTTTTCCGTCTGTGTTAACAAGGTAGTATTTTTCTTCTGTTCTCGCAAGCTGAAAACGTCCATCTCTGGTATAGGTAACCTCTCCTGTTACAGGATCTTTTAACATAAAAAATCCTTCACCAGGAATGGCATAATCATTTTCAAGACCGGTTTGGTTATATGGCATGGCGCCCATATTTGTTTTTACGGTATCAACTCTTGTACCGCTTCCTGCTCTGGCTGCATTTTCTCCCTTGGTATTTCTTACATTCTCATATACTAAATCAGAAAATACACCGTTTTGAGATTTATAACCCACGGTGTTGACATTTGCAATATTGTTGGACACTATGTTCAGCTTAGTTTGCTGATTCAATGCACCCAGCGCTCCTATGTAAAAAGATTGATTCATTCAATATCCCTCCCTTAAACTCTGCCTATATCACTTACAATCTTTCCCATAAGCTGATCATACATCTTAAGTACCTGGGCAGCACTCTGAGAAGCTCTCTGGCTACTCATCATAGCTGTCATCTCTTCCATTGGATCAATGTTAGACCGTTCAATGGATTTCCACTGAATTCCGCCATTGACTGCCGTGCCGTCTTCTGTGGCTTTAAAAGTACCATTATCTCCTTTTACAAGCTGGGTGTAGTCATTAAAGTTAAATACTCCTAGTTTCCCAAGTAGTACTGGCTCTGCTTCCTCGGATTCTGTTCCTTCCTCGTCGCCTCCTACTCCCTTTAATGGCAGCTCATATATATTTCCAGATTTGTCTACTGAAATACGATCTGTGGTCATCTCAATGGGATTTCCATCTTCTCCAAGGACTCTACCTTGAGAGGATAAACTTAGATATCCGTCCTGATCAATCCCAAAAGAGCCGTTCCTCGTATAAAGACGGTTTCCGTCCTTATCTTGAACAGCAAAAAAGCCAGGTTGTGTCAGTGCAAAATCCAAATTGTTTCCGGTTTCCTCTACATTTCCCTGATTGTAGCTGGTTTTTGTAGCGCCTACGGAACGAATCATGGATACTGACCCAATCTGTGTCGGATTACTTTTATTACGATTTCCATTGCGATAGAGCATTTCATCCTTAAATGTGGTGCTGACTAGACGGTCAGACTTATATCCTGGGGTACTCACGTTTGTCATGTTATTACTGATTGTATTCAAGTTCCGGTTCTGATATAGCATGCCAGACGCCAGATTATAAAACCCGTGAAACATATTTTTATCCCCTTCCTTATTTCCCATTTATAAAATTGGTCAAATTAAGCCTTAGCTTTTGTATGGCGTTTGAATGGATCTGGGAGATTCTTGGCTCACTGACACTCATAACCTGAGCAATCTCCTTCATATTTAATTCGTCCATATAATACAAAGAAATAACCTTTTGCTCATTTTCTTTTAAATTATTTATAGCAGAAACAAGAACCTGCTTAAATTCTTCCTGAAGATAATGGTCCTCTGGCTGATCATTTTCATTGATAGAAGGAAGCTGAAGCACCTTTTTATTCTCACTTCCAGCCTCCAAAACCATATCCAGAGAAAGTACACTGTAAATGTTCGTCTTTCCTAAGGCCTCTTGATATTTATCCAAGCTGATATTCATGTGATCAGCGGTCTCCTTGGGTGTTGGAAAACGTCCCAAACGGTTGCATAACTCCATAGCTGCATTGTCAAGATCTTTGGCATTCTTTCTGACACTTCTTGGTATCCAGTCCTGTTTTCTTGCCATATCAATAATCATACCGCGTATCCGCTTTGAAATATATGTCTCAAACTTAACATTCATTTCAGGATCAAACTTCTCCAGCCCACTCATGATTGTAAGCACACCTTCATTCACGATGTCCTCCACCTGAGCAAAGCTTAGATATACGTCGCGCATTTGTATGGATATACTCTTAACCATGTACATATAACGAAGCACCAGCTCATGCTTGATCTTGATATCCTTATTCCGCTTATATTTAATTAGTAACTCTTCATTGGTAAATTGACTAAAATCCTGTTCCATTCCGACTAACACTGCCTTTCTGACATAAGATCCTGTCAAACGGTAATATTTCCGACTGCCTGAATCTGAATATTATTTGCAATCTCATTAAACGAAAGGACATATACATTGGGATAGAACTGCTCGATCAAGCGATAAAAATACAGCCTGACAACCTGGCTTGTTAATACTACCGGCTTTTGATTTAAATCACTGAACTTTTTAATGTGTTCCCCCATTTGTCCGATTACGGATTGCATCACATCAGGGCTGAGGGCAAGATATACTCCTTGTTCGCCCTTTGCCATACTGCTGATAATATTTTTCTCCAGATCCGCGTCAAGGGTTAGAACCTTCATCTGTCCTCCGTCACAGAACATTCTTGTAATAGTTCTCTTTAAGGCGATTCTAATATTTTCAGTTATGACATCGATATCCCTGGTAACAGGAATCGAATCCACGATTGTCTCAAGAATTGTCTCCATATCCTTAATCGGTACGCCCTCTTTTAAAAGATTATTAAGGATCTTTTGAAGATTTCCATATGTAAATTGGCTGGGGATCAGTTCATCCACCAGTTCTGCAGAATGCTTTTTCACATTCTCAAGCAACTGCATTACCTCCTGTCTTCCAAGCATTTCATAAGCATGCTGCTTGATGGTTTCAGACAGATGAGTGAGCATAACAGAAAGAGGATCAATAACTGTATATCCATAAATCTCTGCCATCTCTTTATTCTCAGGTCGAATCCACTTACTGGGGATTCCATAGGCCGGCTCTACGGTTTCGATTCCATCTACCTCACCAGAAAGCGTTGGGGGCTCCAGGGCCAGATAATAGTCTACCAAAATCTCTCCCTTAGTAACTTCCTCACCTCTGATTTTAATTACATATTGGTT
The DNA here is from genome assembly GCA_963528005.1 of uncultured Eubacteriales bacterium. Lineage (GTDB taxonomy): Bacteria > Bacillota > Clostridia > Lachnospirales > Lachnospiraceae > Lacrimispora. The sequence goes on along the minus strand of CAURSM010000013.1, from coordinate 120,245 downwards.
GGTATTTAAGCTGGAACTATCCCTAAGCCTAACCGACGGTATTACAAATCCCATATCCTGGGCATACTGCCTTCGGAAAATGACGATACGATTAATCATCTTTCCGCCACTGCTCTCATCAATCAACGGAATCAGACTGTAACCAAATTCCATCTCGATTGGTTCTACATTTATTAATGAATAAACATTGTTTACATCCCGATAATAAGATTCTTCATCTGAAGGTTGCTGGGAGGCTTCTTCCACAGCATGTGATGCTTCTAACATCTGATCCCTGACAGCCGATTGTTTTACTTTTCTCTCCAGGTGTAATCCGGAAGCAACAAGCGCAATCGCCATAATTGCCAACTGGATCTTTGGCATACCTGGAACTAGCATGAGCACTATCATAACAGCTCCAGTCAGCATAATTGCTTTGGGCTGTGCTAAGAATTGTGCGGATACATCTTCGTTTAAGCTGCCCTCTGATACCGCTCTGGTTACAATCATACCAGTCGCTGTTGCAATTAAAAGGGAAGGAATCTGACTGACCAGTCCATCACCCACAGTTGCAATGCTATATACCGTCATAACTTGGGAAAATGGCATAGTGGCCTGAACCATACCAATAACCGCACCACCGATGAAGTTGACCGCTGCAATGATAAGGGACATGATGGCGTCTCCCTTAACAAACTTGGTGGCACCATCCATGGCTCCGTAAAAATCGGCTTCCTTCTGTATCTTATATCGTCTTGTCTTTGCTTCCTGCTCATCGATTAAACCAGAACTTAAATCTGCATCGATGGCCATCTGCTTACCCGGCATGGCATCTAAGGTAAATCTGGCTGCTACTTCTGAAACTCGCTCAGTACCTTTGGTAATAACAAGAAAGTTCATTAAAACAATGATAATGAATATGATGAAACCAACTACGATATTTCCCTGTAAAACGAAATCACCAAACGCTTTAATTACCTGACCTGACTGTCCCTGATTGGACAAAATATTACGGGTGGAAGACACGTTTAATCCCAGACGTAAAAGGGTGGTAACTAAGAGCAGAGAAGGGAATATTGAAAATTCCAATGGCTCTCTAATGTTCATGCTTATCAGTAAGATAATCATAGACAGGGTTATATTTATGATAATCATTACATCCATAAAAAACGGAGGCAATGGAATGATCAACAGAAGTACAATCATAATGACAAATACTACTACAGAATTCTTCAGTAAGTTCTTCATTCTTTTACACCATTTCTTTCAAGTATCTCTGCTGCTTTTTCTATTCGATGATTTTGTTATTCATACGGTATACATAAACAAGAATTTCTGCAACCATACCATAATACTCCGGAGGAATCTCCGCCCCAACCTGTGTACTGGCAAAAATGCCTCTTGCCAAAGGTTTGTTTTCCAGTACGTATACTCCATTCTCCTCACCGACTGCTACGATTCTAAGAGCCAGCTCGTCTTGTCCTTTTGCTACTAGCATAGGAGCACTGTCCTTTTCCAGATCATAGCGCAAGGCCACTGCGTAGTGGGTGGGGTTACGGATAATTACGTCTGCAGTGGGTACTGCCTGCATCATACGGGATCTGGCTCTTTCTCGTTGTAAGTTCCGGATTCTTCCCTTAATCTCAGGATTTCCCTCTGTCTGTTTAAATTCTTCTTTTAAATCCTGCTTTGACATCTTAATCTGGCGTTCATAATCCCACCATTGGTAAAAATAATCAAATGCAGCTACTGCTAAAAATACAATGGTAACCTTAAACACCATGCTCATTACGGCATTCAGTACAAAAACCGATGAATCGCGGAAATCCATATCAATGGTTCTTGCAACACCACGTAAATCTCCCATAATAATCTGATACAGTATGATAATTAATATTGTAATCTTTATTAGATTTTTGATTAGCTCAATCAGACTTTTTAAGGAAAACATGTTCTTAATCCCCTTTAGAGGACTTAATCTGCTAAATTGAGGCACCATGTTTTTCTTTGTAAATATAAACTTTGTCTGCAGCCCTGTACCAAAGATGGCTAACAGCATGGAAACGACAACAATGGGAACAGCCCCTTTTAATACAGCGGTTGCCATATCCAGGTATGCCCTTTTTGTATGATCAGACAGTGTTTCCGCCATAGGTGCCAGGCTGATGTATTTTATCATAAAGTCGCGCATGGTACGGTAAATGAGAGGAAACAGCATCTTTAACATCAAAAAAGTTCCAAGAAGAGAACATATCATTACTACGTCTTTACTGATTGCAACATGTCCTTTTTTCCGTTCGTCCCGCCGCTTTTTCGGGGTGGCCTTTTCGGTCTTTGAACTATCTGCCATGTTTCGTTTCTCACATCCTTTGCGCTTATAAAAGCTTTATTATATGCTGTACGGTTAAAAGCATCTGATTTATAATGTCACTTAAATAATCAGACATAGGGGAAAACAAGAATATAAGCATTAATAAGCCAACAATGAGCTTCGCCTGTATATTAACAACAAATATATTAATCTGAGGTATGATTTTCATTAAAATCCCCACCGCTATCTCCACTAAAAATTCGATTGCGACGATTGGAAATGCAAATTTAACTGCCATAATCATACACTGGATAAATACCTCTATCATTGCCCAGGCTACTTGTGGGCCAAAAACCACTTGTCCATAAGGAACAAATTCAGCCGATGTGATCAAAAGCTTAAATAGGGCAAGATGACCATCAACTGCAAAAAATAACAACATGAAATAGGTATGGTAAAGACTACCGCTTAAAGCAATTTGTGCATTGCTTTGAGGATCAAAAATAGTAGCCATAGATAGCCCCATCTGATAGTCTATCACAGAACCTGCAAACGTGATGACCAGAAAAAACAAATCGATCACAAACCCAACTGCATATCCCATAGCAAATTCTTTTATAAGAATCACTGCGTATTCAATCGAATTCACCGGTTCTGGTACTTGTGCAGAAGAAAAGGAGTAAATAAGAAGCGTGAAAACCATCACCATTCCAGCCTTTACCTGCACCGGTATATTCTTTCTTCCTAAAATAGGGTTTAGCAGAATGAATCCTGACATTCTCATAAAAATCAGGGAAAACAGCATAATCTGTTCTATCTGCGGCATTGAACTCTTCCTTTCTTTGCTTTTCCCTATCCCAGCATGGTATTAAATATCTTTATTGTAAAATCAGAAAGCATGTCCATCATATTGCTTCCCATAATCAGAAGCATCAGCCCTATTACCAATAGCTTAGGCACAAATGTTATGGTCTGCTCATGGATCTGGGTTGCTGCCTGTAAGATGGAGATCAAGATACCAATTATCATACTTACAATTAAAACGGGACCAGCAAGCTTTACCGCTGCCCCAAACATCTCATACATCAGACTGCTAAGTGCAACTTCTGTCATTATAATTCCTCCTGTCAGTAATGAAAGCTTTTCACCAGATTTGTAAACAATAGCTCCCACCCATTAATCGTCACAAATAATAGAAGTTTAAACGGAAGCGAGATCATTGCCGGAGGCAACATTACCATACCCATTGACATAAGTGTACTTGATACAATTATATCTACCAACATAAACGGCAGGAAGATCATAAATCCCGCAGTAAATGCTCTCTTTAATTCAGAAGTCATAAACGAGGGAATCACTACCGTCATAGGAAGGTCCTCTAACTTCTCTGGCTTATCTATCTTAGCAAGATCACTAAAGACATTTAGAGTTTCTGTTTCCGTTTGTTTTAGCATGAAACGTTTCATTGGGACTTCTGCCCGTTTCAGAGCTTCCTCTTGTTTTATCTCTTCCTTTAAGTAAGGCTGATAGGCATTCGTGTTAATATCCTTTATGACTGGATCCATGATAAACAAAGTTAAAAACAACGCAATTCCCACCAAAACCATGTTAGGTGGCGTTTGCTGGATACCAAGAGCATTTCTTGTAAAAGACAAGATAATGACAATCCTCGTAAAGGATGTCATCATCACTAAGATAGAAGGCATCAACGAGATGATGGTCAGAATGAGAAAAAGCTCAAGGGTTGGCATCCTTCCCCCATTGATATTAACCAAAGCATCTGTATTCATTCTGTTCCTCCTTACTCATCTTTCCTGTGTCTATCTGCATATTTCTTAAGTAGTTTTTTAAAATCCAGATATCCCTCAGCACCTGGTAGAGGTGCGGATTCGTACCCTTCTACATCAATATCTTCTTCTGGTATTTCTGCAAGAAGGGTAATCTGAGAAGCTGCGATTCCGATAAAATAGTAATGACTGCCCAATCGAACAATAGCAACCGCTTTATCCTGCCCTAGCGGAAGTCTGTCTAGCATCTGCATTTGCGTGCCTCCGCGCTTTAACCCGATGCCCTTCCCAAGACTTTTTGTAAAGATATAGCTTAAATACAAAATTAGTATCGTGAGAATTAATACTGATGCCAGACTAATAACACTGTTCAACGACTGCCACTCCCTTTCTACTGGATATTTCCTTTTACAATTTCTGTAATTCGGATACCAAAATTATCATCCACAACTACGACATCGCCTTTTGCGATACAACGACCGTTTACATATAAATCCACCTGATCACCTGCTAGTTTATCAAGCACAACCAGAGAGCCTTTTGTAAACTCAAGAATGTCCTTTACAAGTTTTCTGGTTCTTCCGATTTCTACGGAAACCTCCAGAGGAACTCCCATAATTAATTCTCGGTTTTCTTCCTGTTCTTCGTAGTTACCAACACCATCGGTTAAATTCTTCTGAGGAATTGGTTTTACATTGATTGTTTTAGGATCGTGAACTTCCTTAGTTGCCTTCTGCTCACCACTCTGAAGTTGTAAAATCATCTGCTGCATCTGGTTCATCATCTGCTGCTGCATCTGTAACTGGTTCATCAGATTCTGCATGTTTGTTTGATCTGCTCCTGACATCTGCCCTCCTGCTGTAGGTACTGCTGACAAAGGCTGTTCCACTTTGGGGGGCTCAGTATTCTGACTGCCAGCCAGAAGTTTTTCAATTTCTGCCTGAGATAAAACTCCGCCAGACGATTCCTGAACAGGCTGTGGTTTTTCCACTGGCTGTGGTTCTGCCTTTGGTTCTGGAGTTGTACCGCCTGATAAAAGCTTTTCAATATCCTCCTGAGAGAGAACGCCTCCTCCGGATCCTGCCGCTGGTTTTTCCGGCTCTTTTACTGGTTCCGGTTGTGATTCCTGACTATCCTGAGTGAAAAATCCACCCACCAATTCCTTCGCAAGGCTTGGAGGCATCACATTTATAAATTCACTTTCCATCTGGTCTGCAATCTTTAATGTAAAGCCGACCACTACCATGTCATCATCTTTGTCGTAATATTTCTCCTTAAAATCATTAAGGTCTCCAATTTCAAACGAACTAGGGGTTGAAATATTAACAGCTTTTGATAAGAACTCAGAAAGTGCTGTTGCTGATGCACCCATCATCTGGTTCATGACTTCGCAGATTGCACTGATGTTCAGTTCATTTAATTCAAACTCTTCCTCTGGGGTTGTCATTCCCATCATCATATCTACGATAATCTTTACGTCATGCTTTTTCAGTAGCATGATATTGCTTCCGCTTAATCCTGCAGTATATGTAATCTCTACGCCTACGGCAGGCTCTAGGTTTGAAATTTCAAATTCTTCCCTGGATAATACCCTGACCACCGGTGTCGTTATGTCAACTCTGGCATTGAGCATGGTAGATACTGCAGTGGCTGAGGCACCAAGGCTTATATTTAGTATTTCGCCTATGGCATCAATCTCAAATGCGCTAAAATTCTTCGAATCCATACAACTTTTCTCCCTTTATACTCATTTAGCCCTCTATGCCATATTTTGCCTTATTTCCCTATATCCAACGCCTTGGAAGCCATCATCTTTATGGCATTAAATGCAGTAATATTGGCTTCGTAAGATCTGGTTGCAGACATACTGTCCACCGTTTCTTTGATCAAATCCACATTGGGCATCTGCACATAGCCGTTTTCATCCGCATCTGGATGCTCCGGGTTATATACTGACTTTAGAGGACTAGTGTCTTCCACAATCTGTGAGACCCTGACACCCCCCGTACTCTGCTGCCAGCTTTTACCTGCCGCATTCATAAGTACTTTTCTAAAACTGTTTTCGTTTCTGGCTTCAAGTACTACCATTTTTCTTCGATAAGGACCGCCAGCTTCTGTTCTTGTCGTATCAATATTCGTTATATTTTCAGTTGCGACATCAAGACGAAGACGCTGTGCAGTCATTGCTGACGCACTGATGTTCATTGAACTTAAAAATGACATATGTACCCTCCTCAAATATCAGCTTTAGCCGATAATGCCAGTTACTGTCTTAAGAATACGGTCTGGTTTGAAAGGTTTTACAATGAAATCCTTAGCACCTGATTTAATTGCCTCAATAACCATACTTTCCTGTCCCATCGCAGAGCACATAACAACTGCTGCATCTGGTGACTTTGCTCTAATAGCCTTTAATGCTTCAAGTCCATCCATATTTGGCATGGTAATATCCATAATTACAAGATCAGGATTGATTTCTGAAAACATTTGTACTGCCTGAACTCCATCAGAAGCCTCATATAAATCCGTATATCCGTTCTTAGATAACGTGTCCTTAATCATCATTCTCATAAAAGCTGCATCATCTACTAATAATATTTTTGCCATTTTTCAACATCTCCTTTGTTATCCTATGTTACTTTATATAATCCCTGACTCAGTTTTCACCGGTCTGGTAATTTCCTGTTTCAATCAGATCATCAATCTGTACTGCGACATTCCGCTTATGAACTCCAAGCTGGCCTTTAAACCATGGCTGGCTTTCTACATAGAGCTGAATATCCGAATCTTTTGGCGTATTCAGATTAATGACATCGCCCACATGAAGATTATAAATATCATCAAGAGTGATTACTGCATCACCGACTTTTGCCTGAACCAATAAATCAGAGCTCTTGATGCTGCTAAAGATATCATGTCTATTATCCTGACTCTTAAGCTCATCTCCCAGTGCATTGTGCTTTTTCTTTTCCATGATTTCAAATATGTTCATGAGCAATGTTCCTGGAATACACACATTAAGCCTTCCAGTACATTCTTTTAAATCCACGTCAATCACCACAATAACAATGGTTTCATCAACACCGATTTCCTGAAACATTCCAGGGTTTTCCTCGAGTCTGTCCAATTGGAAATTAAGGTTGATGTAGCTGGACCAGGAATCCTTAAGTGCTCCAATTAAATACTGGATTACTTTCCGGTAGAGGGCCATCTCGATCTCTGTATATGTATAATATTCATCGATATCAGCTTCTTCCCCTACACCACCAAGCATACGGTCAATAAGGCTTAGCATCAGGCTCATGCTGGCATTGATTAAAAGAGGCGGACTCTGGGAAATATTTGGCACCGTTACATTAACAATGGTAAGAATATCATTATCATTTAAAGCATTGGCAAATTCATAATACCTCTGCTCTTCCACCGTAACGACTGACAGTTCACTGGATGTGCGGAATAACCCGTTAATCTGAGAGCCAGCCATTCTGGAATAATTGTCAAATATACTCTTTAATATTTTCAGTTTATCTTTTGTAAACTTTTTAGGACTGTAAAAATCATATTTCCTATATTTTGCGTCACTTGCTTTTTTATCAATCTCATCGATAGGCTCATCGCTTCCCTGAAGGGAATTGAGCAGTGCATCAATTTGACTTTGGGATAATACTTCAGCCATCTGTTTCACTCCCGCTTTTTATTTATTGTCCGTTTCTTGCTGATTCTGATAATATACCTGGCGATAATATTCCTCCAGGGATTTCTCCACCTTGTTGCTTTGGGTGATCAGGATCTCCACACGACGATTTATCTCTCCCCCATCTTCCGTATCAAGTGGTGCGACCGGACGGTACTGACCAAAACTCATACTCACCAGTTTTTCTGGAGAAACTGCATTCCTGCTTTGTAGATAGATGACCACTTCCGCGGAACGCTGGGCAGAAAGCATCCTGTCATTGCGAATATTATTAGGCCTTTCCGGATTAATCTGGGAAGTATGCCCCAATACCTTTATTTCTTTAATGGCACTATCTGCTCTGGATAACGCTCCAGCAAATTGTTCCAGCAGCTCTTTTCCTTCCTGGCGAAGAACTGAGCTCTCACCATCAAAAAATACTTTATCACGAAATGTTATAAAAGTGAAGTCATCTCCTGAAGTAATCTTTACAGAATCTTGTAGACTCCGTTCATGAATCACCTGGGTTAGCACGTTATCAAGCTGACCGAAATCTGTTATAATGCCAACCTCCTTAGCAGAATCAGAAACGGGCTCTCCTTGCGTTCCATTTACTGGAGGAGCTTGCTGGCCCTCCTTTTCAGTCGCGCCTGAGTTTACACCCTCCACAAGTATCTTCCATTTATTCTGGTCAATGTAAGAAACAGAATACAAAAGGATAAAAAAACATAAAAGCAGAGTAACTATAACGCCATATGTATCCAGCCATCCTCCAGGCTCTTCTTGTTTCCTGTCCTTCTTTATCATATAACCACCTGTTTTTTCCTTGTAGCTGGAACCGGACTTATGAAACAGCACCTGTGTCGTCTGCCCCGGTACTTCCATTTCTTATATATTTTTTCTGCTGGTTCTGTGATAAATAAGAGAAAAGCTTTTCCACCAGAAATTTCGGATTATCTCCTGCTTGTATCGACAATACACCTTCTATAATAATCTGCTTGTAAAGAACTTCTTCCTCATTGCGGATTCGAAGCTTTTTTGCCATGGGTGCAAATAACAGATGAGCCAGAATGCATCCGTAAAACGTGGCCAACAGCGCTAAGGACATATCTGCTCCAATGCCGCCTGCTCCTTGCTCAACATTAAGCCCTTTCAACATATTAACCAGTCCCACAAGAGTTCCCACCAGACCAAACGCAGGTGCAAGTGAGGTACATCTCTCATAAATACTGATCTGCTGTTCGTGGCGATCAATCAATGCATTCACTTCGCCTTCCAAAATCTCCCTGATCCGCTCTGCGTCCACTGCATCTACGATGAGCATAACACTTTGCTTTAGAAATGGATCACGTATGGAACCTGCCTGTTCTTCTAGAATAAGAAGCCCTCTTTTTCTGGCGGTCTGGGCCATGTCTGCAAATTTATAGATAACCTCACCATGATTGTATTTCTGAGATCCAAACATAATACCAATATGCTTGGGAATCTGGGCTAACATTCCAAATGGATAACTGGCAATAAGCGCAGCTGCAGTCCCTCCGATTACAATGATAACACTGGGTATATCAATAAAATTGCCTACTTTATCTGCCCCAATTCCTACAACAATCAAGACAGCGCCCAGTATCCACCCTACGATCAAAGATACATCCATGAATACCCTCCCATTTTCATTCAATCCTGGATCAGTCTTCCATCTTCCGTGCGCTTGCACAGATTCTTGCATTAAATTCTACTGTCCGGGCAATGATCTCATCCACACTTTCCTGTACAACGTAATGCTTTCCGTTTACCAGAATCACATTGGATTCCGGAATGGATTCGATCCGTTCAATTTGCATGCAGTTGATTACAAACTCTTCCCCATTTAGTCTTGTCAAATGAATCACAGCGTGGTCCCCTCCCCTTTTGTCAGGAGAGGCATTGTATGCCTCTCCATATTATGAAAAACTTATCGCTTCAGATTCACCAGTTCTTCTAACATCTGGTCGGTTACCGTAATGATTTTTGAGTTTGCCTGGAAACCTCTTTGGGTGGTGATCATATCTGTCATTTCGGTTGAAAGGTCTACTTTTGCCATCTCCAGGTAGTTACCAAGGATTCTACCTTGAGAACCGCCTGCTTCATAAACGCTTACATTACCTGCACTGGCGCCGATGGTGTAGTAATATCCACTGTCTTTTTCAAGACCTCCGGTATTTGGTACGCTGCCTAATGCAATCTTTCCAATGACTACTGTAGCATTATCGCTTGTTGTTCCAACAATGGTTCCATCTTGTTGTATCTTATAGTTTGAAAATTCAGCTACACCATCTGTATCAGAGGTAGAGGTTCCCTGGCTCTTTGAATTAGCTTCCAGAGCAGTTTTGTATGTACTTTCTGCTGATTTTAAGGCCTCTTGTGCAGCGGTTAATTTAGAATCCTTGTCTGCAACATTTAATTCTTTCGTATTCAATATACCCTGTAATGAATCTGATTCATTGCCAGAAAGAAATGTTTGTGCTTTTTCCAACGCTACAGTTGAAGTTGCTAAAGCAGCCTTTAATGCAGCATACGCTGTTGTGTCAGTTGGGTCTCCAGCTTGAAGAGCATTGTAGTCTGATGTATATTTGTTGATGACATTATCTAAGTCCCCTTCAGATGTATAGGATCCGCTGAGAGGGTTCTTTAAATTCACCTTAGACTTTGCTCTGAGTAATTCAAAATTCTTCTGATCATATTCTAGTTTGGCTTCAGAATAAGCTTTTAATTTAGCTCCAAGCGGATCTCCGGTAGTATCATTCTTGTACTCTGAATATAAGCTGTCCATGGTTGTTTTCAAAGTATTCAATTCGGTATTGAGCGTTCCAATATTATTAGCTTTATAAGCAGCATCATAAAGTGCTTTTGCTTCAAAATATTCCTGTCTTGCAGTACCAGCCGCAAGAATGGCGGTATTTACAGCTGCTTGGGCTTTATCTAATGCCGTTTTCGCATTTGCAAGTGCAGTACTGCTTTTCCCTTTCGTAACTGCCTCCATATCTGCTTTGGTAGGAAGTTTTAAAGGTGATAATGCCCCTTTCGCAAGGTTTGGATCGCCAGTATACTGGGTATTTTGGAATCCGTATACGTAATTACCGCTATCATCAACCAAGTAACCGTTTGGATCTACTTTAAATTTACCAACTCTTGAAAGAAATAATCCACTGGACTTAACTGCATCTTCCGTATCAAGAGAAATATTACCATCATTTAGCATAGGACCTACCAGGAAAAATCCAGTTCCATCGATCATACAATCCAATCCGTTTGAAGATGGTGACATACCACCAGTACCAAAATCATAAGCAATGGAACCTGTTGTTACACCATATCCAACCTGGTTTGCATTTACCGCACCATATCCTCCGTTCTTTGTATCACCTGCAGAACCTGAGGAAGTGGACTGATACATGGCGTCTTTAAAGGACATGTTAGCTGATTTATACCCCCATGTATTAACATTCGCAATATTATTACCGATAACGTCCATCTTTGACTGATGTGCTTTAAGTCCTGCAACACCAGCGAACATTGATTTAACCATATGCTTTTTCCTTTCTTTACTTCACCGTTTTCCTTATGTCAATCGGACATACAGGATAAGCCCCCTTAACGGTCCGGCTATAACAAAACGGCACTGTCGATCTTAGTAAATATATTTTCTTTCATTTCATTGCCAGACATCGTAGTTACAACTGTGTTATTGGGTACATTTACAATGAAAGCTCCCCGCTCACTTATGATTACTACATCCTTGGCACCTTTTAACCGGGCTTTTTCAACTGCGGACTTTAAGTCATTTAAAAATGCATCAGACATCTCAATCCCTCTTTCATTCACCCGTTCTGCCGCATGACGGGAAAAATGTAGATCACCGCTTTTATTAATGCGATCCTGAAGCATATCACCAAAGCTGCTGCCACATCCTGACATTGCTGTAGAACTGCGAAGCTTAAGCTGTCTGACGTCCTCATATTGGTTTATTTTTTCGATCATGTAGCATCACCTGTCTAATCTTTGGCGTTATTATCAGTTGTTTCTGTATCAGAGTTCATATCATAAACAGTGACAATATCGGAAACAGCATAGCTATTTGTTGTGTCTCCCTCCAAGTATAACTTTGGAACACCATCATGGATCTCTATTTTAGATACAGTTCCTTCTTTTTTAATCGCAACTCCATTCGCGTCTTTACCAGTCACCATTACTTTTTTTCCAACCATAGAAGTTCCATAATTAATGGTGTTTATTTTTGAGAAATCATCCATCGCAGTTGATGCAGTATCATAAACAGACATAATACTGGAAACAGCGTAACTATTTGTAGAATCTCCACTCAGATACAGCTTAGGAGCGCCATTATAAATATCTACTCTGTCTACAATTCCTTGTTTACTAACAAGACTTCCATCTTTATCCGTATAAGCGATAGCCACTTTCTTACCCATCATGGAAGTACCATAATTAATCGTGTTGACCTTAGCCGAATCATCCATAGCAGTTGAGAAGTTTTGCATCGCCTGCATCATGGCAATCTGAGTCATCTGAGTCATCATCTCTGAGTTGTCCATGGGATTTGACATATCCTGGTTCTGAAGCTGAGCTGCCAAAAGTTTAAAAAAGCTTTCTGTACTTAGATCGCTGTTTTTTTTGGCTGTCGTTTCTCCTGTTACCTGGTTCGTTATCGCTGTTGACGCAGCATTATTTATTGGATCCACTGCCATTGTTTTATCTCCTTATCCCTATTCTGCCTCTTTGAACTCTCCGCTGTAGGAGCCAAACATACCCAGTCTCAGCTTTTGGGCAAAATCATCGACTCCATCATCGGATTGTTTCTGATTCTGCTGCTGATGCTGTTGTTCCTGTCTGCCATCTTGCTGATCCTGATTGTGGTTATTCAGATAATCCACTTCCGACTTATCCACTACCACCTGGAATGGACGTTCCACATTGGATTCCAATATGTTTCCAATCTCAGTTGCCGACTGTGAAATAAGCTTTAATGTCTTACTCTCGGAACAAACAATGGATACATGCACCTGATTGTTTTCATAGGAAACCTTAAGCAGGATCTTACCTAAATTGTGTGGTTCCAGTTGTAGCTCCATACTGTCTTTTCCAGTTTTAATCTGGCTTAGGATTTGCTTTGATAATCTGTCTTCCAATTCTTCCGGATTATTTTCATTCACAGGCATGGTTACAGGTTTATCCTCCGTTCCACGAATGGTATGAACTGGTTCCGGATTCCGACTGTGAAGATTTTCAAAGGCCTTTAAAGTAATTCCGTCTTCTTCCTTCACTTCTTTTGTTTCGGTTTTTTCATTTTTTGCAAATGCTGGTCCAACCGATTCCTTAATCGCCTCGGCAAATCCTGGTCCGGTTACTGTCTCTTTTTTAACAACTCCTGGACCTTCCAATACCATCTGGTTTTTCTCTGGAGCTATGGCTTCAGTAAGTTCTGACTTCTTTCCCATCAGCGCTAAGCCCGGACCTTTTGGTACAACAACGTTGGTTTGCTCTTTTGATTTATCTGTAATCAAATTTTCAAATTCATTTGCCACCGTAATTGGACCCTCAACTTTTTCTGATTGCTCGCTTGGGTTAAGTGACTTTAAAAGTTGAGCCGGGTTGATCTTTCCAGATAGCTCAAGAGAATTTTTATTCCCCTGAAAAATCACAGGTGAGAACATACTCTGCAAAAATTCCTCTGGCAGTTTCTGATCTTGAACAGAAACATCATTTTCAACAACCTTATTATTAGCTGTATTGTTGCCTATGTACTGCACTCCTGCTTCTTCCCCGTTATTCTTTGCTTCTGGTTTTGAATTATCGGAACCCGTACTTTTCTTCTGGTTTTTGTCTTTTAAAAGATTCTTAAAACCAGCAATCCCTTCCTCTGTCTTCCCCTCCTTTTTAGGAGCCTCTGACTTTGGTTTATCAATCAAATCTACGTAACTCATATTAACATTCATCTCTTCCCCTCCTTTCTCATCTGCCATGGGGCATTATTTTCTATGGTAACTAACAGAGTTATCTCTGTCAGGACTACCTGCTGTTATGTACTGACATGGTGTTTGATACAAATTCTTCAATGAACAACTCTTCGCTGCGAAGTACTTCTTTGTTGTACTGATCAAGCTTTTTTTCCTTTAACTTTTCAATAGAAGCCTTTTCTTTTCTGGCTTCTACTACTTCGTTGCGTTTATGCTCTTCTTTTTTCTTTAGCTTTAATAAAGTTCCTTCTTCATAGAGAATTCTCTGCTGCATGTAAGTGATATAGGACTCATATTCACGCATGGCACTTACTGTCATACCACAGTGAGTTTCTTCCCGAAACCGGGTGCAGGCAGCTCCTCTTTGTTCTGACAAAGTAAGAATCTTTCGCTCCTGTTCCGTTACATGAGCAAGGATAAGGGCATGTTCGCTTTTTAGATTATCTAAAATCTGATCTTTATAATTTAAAACTGTATCTAAAGGAAAACTGAATTTTTTCATTTGCAGCTCGCTTTCTCAACCTTACCCTAAAATCTCTTTCATCTTATCCAGGATTTCTTCATAACTGTTGTTCTCCTGTATGCCCTGACAAAGGAACTCATTTATCTTATCAATCTTAGCGATTGCAAAATCCAGCTTTGGATTGGTACCGCTTTTATAAGCACCGATGGAAATAAGATCCTCGTTCTTCTCATAAATGCTCAAAATATCTCTGACCCGAGAAGCCATCATACGATGTTCCTCTGATACAACATTGTTCATCAATCGAGAAATACTGGCACTTACATCAATCGCCGGAAAATGGTTAGCATTTGCCAATTTTCTGCTTAATACAATATGACCATCTACAATACCTCGAACCGTATCTGCAATTGGTTCATTGGTATCATCACCTTCTACCAAAACCGTATAGATGCCTGTAATGGAGCCTTCTTTGAAATTTCCGCTCCGCTCCAAAAGCTTTGGGAACTCCGCATAAATGGAAGGAGTATATCCACGAGCCACGGGTGGCTCCCCAATGGCAAGACCAATTTCTCGTTGAGCCATGGCAAAACGGGTGAGGGAATCCATCATGAGCAATACGTTTAAACCCTGGTTTTTGAAATATTCCGCAATGGTAGTCGCTACCAGCGGGCATTTCATACGCAGCATTGCCGGCTGATCCGAAGTGGCAACCACTAAAACAGATCGCGCCATTCCTTCGGGACCAAGATCCTTTTCAATAAACTCACGAACCTCCCTACCTCGCTCTCCAACCAGCGCCACAACATTGATATCTGCTTTGACATTTCTGGCTATCATTCCAAGTAAAGTACTCTTTCCAACACCACTACCTGCGAAAATTCCAATACGCTGTCCTTTTCCAATAGTATTCATTCCATCAATGGCTTTGACTCCAAATTCCAGCTTTTCAGAAATAGGAGGACGTGTCAAAGGGTTTATGTATGGATTTTCAACGTAATAAAACTTGGGCGATTCAAAAGGGCCTTTCCCATCCATGGGTTCTCCTTTTGCATCAATGATACGGCCTCTTAAAAAATCACCTACTGGTATTTTCAGACGGCGTTTCGTATTTCTTACAAAACTGCCTGCAGCAATGCCATTCATATTCTCATAGGCCATTAGCTGTATCTTATCATCCTTAAACCCCACTACCTCTACCGGTATCTGTTCCTGCTTGTCCTCATTATAGATATAAGCAATATCACCGATACTGGCTTTACCGCCCGATGCTTCCATGGACATTCCAACAATATTTTCAATCTTACCTATGTGGTCAATGGTCTCTGTCTTCATTATAAGATCAGAAAGTTCCTTAAACATGGGGGTTCCTCCTGCTACAATCTGGCATTATTGAGTATTCCTTTGATATTTTCAATCTGTGTATTGACACTTACATCAATAATTTCTTCTGGAAGCTCAATGATACAACTGCCATCTTCTGCATGATCCATAGCAATAATTTTAATATTACTTGATATATGTGATAATTCATTTAATAACCCAACATCTCCCTGAATCATCATTCCTGCATCTTTTTGGGATACATAGATTTTTACCCACTGGGTCTTTTTCAGCTTTCCTGCCGCTCCTACGATCATTCTTTTAATGATCTCACCGCTTGATTTCAGGCTGGTCTGAATTACTTTTTCCGCTATGGTCAAAGTGATTCTCTTTAGGTCGTCCATGTATTTATCAAGAAGCTTGTCTTTTTCCCGAGTGATACTTTCTATGGTCGTCCTGACCGCAGTCTTAAATTCTTCCATCTGCAGGTCTAACTCGGTCTTGTGATCCTCATAGGCTTTGTTGGTTCCATCAAGAAGTCCTGCCTCGTAACCTTTTAAGTAGCCGTTCTCTCTGGCTTCCTCTTGAAGCCTCCTGGCTTCTTCCTCTGCCTGTAAAAGTATCTCTTCAGATCGTTTCGTTGCTTCCTTATATGCATCAGAAGCCTGTTTGTAGATCAATTCTGCTTCTTCTTTCAGCTTATCTGTTACATGATCTACAAACACTTCCGTTACTAATTCTTCTAATTGTTCCTGTTGCTTAGAAATCTCAATGATATCATCGAACGTTTTGTCAAATGCGTATTCCAGAACACGATCTGCTGTCCGTGTTCCTTTAATAATATTAGGCAATGATATCATCCTTTCCACCCTTGCTGATGATCAGCTCGCCTTCTTCCTCCAGACGTCTGATGGTCGCAACGATTCTCTGCTGAGCTTCCTGTACATCCTTCACACGAACATTAACGGTAACTTCCATATCAGACATAATGCTTTCTCTCATACGGCTGGACATATTAGCAAAGATTGCTTCAGAAATCTGTTCATTGGTTCCTTTAAGAGCATAAACCATATCCTTCATATCGCATTCGCGAATAAAACGCTGAATGGAGCGATTGTCCATGGTAACGATATCCTCGAATACAAACATCTTCTTGCGGATGGTATCTGCCAGATCGGAATCCTTTTTCCCCAATTCTTCGAAGATAAGTTTCTCGTTTCCGCGATCCATACGGTTCATTACGTTTGCAATGTAATCGATACCGCCCACAGTTGTGTAATCGGTGGTGATGATTCCTGAGAACTTCTTTTTGATCTCATCTTCTACTATCTTAATACCATCTGGAGATGCACTTTCCATTCTGGCAATGGCTTCTACCACTTTAAATCTTTTTTCAGGTGGCAGCTCGGAAATCAGCTCAGCCGTCATATCCTCTGTGGTATAAGAAAGTACCAGAGCAATGGTCTGTGGTCTTTCATGTTGTAAAATAGAGAACAAGTTTTTTGAATCACTCTTTCTTATAAATCCAAAGGATCTGGATTTTAACGACTGCGTCACCTTCTGAAGAAGATTGCTTGCAGTGCTCTCTCCAAATGCTTTTTCTAACACTGTCCTGGCGTATTCAAGTCCGCCATCGGTTACGACCTTCTGTGTTAAACAGGTCTTATAAAAATCATCCAGTATCTCTTCTGTGGCTTTGGCTTCTACGTGTCCTAGCTTTGCCACTTCCACTGTGAGTTTTTCAATTTCCTCTTCGGAAAGATATTTGTAAATTTTAGACGCTTTGTCTACTCCGAGCGAAACAATAACAGTTGCCGCTTTTTGTTCTGGTCTCAGACTAGTTGTCATTGTTCTCCCCTCCGTTCAACCATGCTTTCAGCAACTGAGCTGAAATCTCAGGATTTTGATCCGCGAAATCACGGATGCTCTCACGCAATTCTGCGCCTCGATCCACTTCCGGAACAAAAATCTCAGGTTCAACCGGCTCAATTTCTTCTACAACTTCTTCTTCCACAACTTCTGGAATTACTGGTACAACCGGAACATCTTCCTGACTATCTTCCGTATCGACAATCATGGCTTTCTTTTTGTTCGCTGCTCTAATCGCCAAAATAACGATTAATAGAAGCAATACCACCCCAACTGCTGCCGCAATCAGTATCCACTGATTTACAATCATACCCTTCGCCCCTACCTCAGCCGTGTCTTCTGGCTGTTTCGGCACATCAACCGTGTAAAACGGTGCTGCTACCGCAGTGATTTTCTCCCCCCGCTCTGCCTGGGCAATGCCTGTTGCATTACCAGCCAGATTACGAATATCATCTACAGTGAGCGTACCAAAATCAGCCCCGTTCACAACAACGGAAACTGTAAGATTCTCAAGACTTCCGGGATTAATCTGTCCCTGCTCTTTAATCTGATTAATAAGGTACTTTCTACTAAGACCATTGGAAGCATAAGAGCCATCAGCACCGGTTCCAGTACCAGCTGCATTATATTGAGGAATATCAGCATTTGCTTCTGATCCAGCAACACCTGAGGCAGTCTGCTTATCACCAGAAAACTCCTTGTTAATGGTTTCTTCTGAAATAATACCTGTTTTGTCCTTCTGATCAATCTTATCTGGGGTATTATATACAATGCTCTCACGGATCAATTTGTCCATATTGACCGTAACTTTTGCTGAAACTTTTACATTCCCATTGCCATAAACCGGTCCCAGTACATTAATTACTTTAGCTGAAATCTGATCTTCTATTACTTTTGCAATCTCTTCGTTGGCTTTTCCAGTGCTAAGATCATCCTCTTCGGAGTTTACGGTGATTTCCCTTCCATTCCCGTCAAAAACAGAAACATTATCAATGACCATACCAGGAATACTTCTGGATATAAGTCTCTGAACGGATTTCGCCTGTTCCTCTGTAGGTGCTCCTCCATCTTTCATAACGACAACAGCCTGGGCGCTCGCTTCCTTTGCACTATCCTCAGACAGCGCATACTTGGAAGTTTCTCCCAGGGCTATCGTAACATATGCTTCCTTTACACCATCAAAGAGCTGGATTGTAGAACCAATTCTGGTCTCCAGGTCATAAAGCTTAAAGGTCTTCCGGTCGGAATCAGTCGTCATTAAGTTAACATTATTCTTAAATACATCGTATGTAAAACCACTTTTGGGATATCCTTCTGAAACCAGCTTCGCTCTGGTTGTATCCATCTGTTCTACTGGTACCAGAATATCTCCGTTTTCATATTGATAGGAAACACCGTCTTCCTGCAGTTTTCCTATAATCTGCTTTGCTTCTTCGCTGCCAACTCCCGTAAACATTACTTCAAAAGGCTTCTGCCTCATGGACAATGCCAGGACCACCGCTCCGGCAACAACCAAAACACCCACAACACCTGCTATAATTATCTTTTTCGTCTTACTGCTAAGACCATTCAATATATCCTTAATTTTTTCCATCGACTCTGTCCGCCCCGTTATCCATCTTAAATACTAATCCTCATCATTTCGTTATAAGACTCCAGAGCCTTATTACGAAGCGCCGTTAAAAGTTCTGCAGATAACTGGGCTTTTGCTGCTGCTGCTGGCACGGTATGTGCGTCGTCAATCTGCCCAGTGGACAATAAATATTCCTGGGTTGTCAAATTATTCTCTGTATCTTTTACGTTCTGAATGGCCTGTTTAAAAACGTCCTGAAAGACGGAACTTCCAGCATTACCTGATGCTACTTTTTTGTCACTTCCTATATTTCCAATGGAATTCAATGGAATAATGGGTGTTATGAACATCTGTTCCATGTTATGTACCTCCTGTTTTAACCTTTAATTATCGTACGTAGTCTGCTTATCTCGCTATTTAAAGCATTAAGTTCATATTGGTACTGCAACGTTGTTCTTGCTAATTCAACATTCTCCACATCCGTATTAACATTGTTCCCATCCATTCTTGCCGATTCATTATCCGTATTCCTTACGAAATGCCTGGAACTTCCAATGATATTACTTATGTCCTGGGATGTGCCCTGTTTTCCTGCCATAAGACGTTTGCGAAGTTCATCTTCAAACGTTACGTACTGGGCTTTATATCCCGGGGTATCTCCATTGGCAATGTTGTTAAGAGTAACCTTCTGCTTAGACCAAAGATAATCCAGAGTCTTCTCCGCCATGGAAATATTGTTTCCAAATATTAAATTCATCGGATCTGTTCCTCACTTTCACTTCTTTCAGTAAAATGCTTTTCATGCGTAATAGGGTTTTAAACATCAAAAGTAGTTAAATTTCGACAAGCAATTCCAAAATTATATTATTTTTGTAATTTTAAACTTACTTTATTTTACATTTTATTACATATATTGTCAAGAAAGTTCTAATACACCAGTATCCAAATACTGGTTATTATTCTAAGCACTATCCGGCATTTTGTATAGTTTGATTTTTCTTCGATAGAATCAGACCTGCCGCTGCAATTCTTTCCTTATAATAGGAAGGTCTTCCCAGGTTTTTAAGAAGGCCCAAACCACCTCTGGATCGAACTGTTTTCCGCTACCTCTTAACAATTCCTTACGAATTTCTGCCGGATTAAGCCTCGGCCTGTAACATCGGTTGCTGCTCATGGCATCAAAGGAATCTGCCACACAAATGATTCTTGCAAGCAGGGGGATTTCCGTACCAAACAACCCATCCGGATAACCTTTTCCATCAAAGCGTTCATGGTGATATCTTGCTCCCAGTTCCAGATCTCGAAATGTGGTAATGTCTTTTAAGATATCTGCCCCCATCACTGTATGGCTTTTCATCACTGCCATTTCTAAGGATGTTAGCTGCGTGGTTTTTAATAGAATCTTATCCGGTACTCCCACTTTTCCAACATCATGGAGCATGGCAATGTCATACAAACGTCTGATCTCTTCCTTACTCCAGTTCAAATTCTCCGCAATTAACACAGAATAACTGGCCACTCGCTTGGAATGCCCTTTCGTATAAGAATCTCTTGCATCAATCAAGGCTGTCATAGCACTTATGGAAGCAAGGGAAACTGACTCAAGCTCTTTTGTCTTTTGATCCAGCTTTCTCTTAAGCTCATTGCTATAGCTTTTTTCATCCAGCGCTTTTTTGACCCGGCTTAAAAGAACCTCTTTTGTAACTGGTTTCGTTATAAAATCATAGGCTCCTTGTTTTAAGCATTCTGCTTCTATTGTCTTATCTGTTTGTGAAGTCAAGAAAATTACTGGTATATCAGCACAATCCGGCCTCATTTTTAACTGTCTTAGGATCTGCCAACCATCTATCTTAGGCATAGCAAGATCCAAAAGAATGAGATCCGGTTTTAACTGTTCCATATATCGAAATGCAATCTCTCCGGAAACAGTGGTGAATACCTCGTAATATTTTGATAGCATATCTTCTAATACTCTTAGAAAAAAAGAAGTGTCATCTATTGCCAATATTCTGTACAAGCCTCTCCCCCCTCACTTGAAAGCCCCTTCCAAAACAACCCCACCAGTTGCCAAAACCTTTTTCCTTTATCAGCCACTTATGCCTTACTGGCAAAAGAAAAAGGAGTCAACGTATCATTACCTTATATCTTTTTTAACTAACTCATGGTTCTCTAAACAAACTTACTTGAGTTCACGTGACAAATACAATGCCTCAACGTTCTATCTTATCCCATTCATTAGAATAAGAAAACATTGGTGGAACAACAAAAATCCACATTACATTTCAATGTTATTTTCACAAGGAATTCAACTTTGAATGGACAGGTTTATTGATTTACATGTAATCTCTGGTTCCATGTTTTGGTTATATTTTATCTTTTTATTATCATTTCTATATTTATATCGAAACCAAAAGCAAAAAAATAAGCATCTTAAGTCGATTTTTGTCATTTTATCGATATCTTAATACTTATCATACAGGAATATATGTTATAGGAAGAAATAACCACCAAAAAGTACCATAAAATAAGAAACATCATATTATCTGAAAGCCTTACTAGAAAATAAACCGGATTCAAGAATTGGTAATGATCTTCATATAATAAAACGATAAACAAAATTGAAACATTCGTACCTCAAAAACTAAATTGATCAGGCAAATATGGGTTTTAGTCAACAACTACTTCTGATCAAGAATTTAGCTATGTTGATATTTAATAATGAAAGAGGAAGTCATAATGAATATAGAAGTTTTGACCACAGATACCACTCAAAAAGAATTTGCCACTGATCCGTATATGGAGGCTGTCAGGCTTTTGGAATTTCTTGTCTCCATAGCAAGCCAATTGCCTACTTCTATCAGGAGCGAGAAGCTTGATTTTAGCAGGAGTCATTTGAAAATAATTTCCATTGGTCTTATAAGATTAAAACCTCTTTGCCAAGACCAGAAAATCACTGAAATTCCCGTGTCCTACCTGGCAATGTATGAAAATACCAAATGGACCGTTGATAAGATATTGGAATTATTAGATGAAGACAGCTTAAAAAAAGCAGAAGACCTGACTGAATTTCAATTGATTCCATTTCTAAAAGAATGGAGAGAGGATACCTATTTCTGGCTCACTATTTATCCTGACAAGATAAAGATGAGGCATTACTATGAAAACGAATTTGTAGAAAATCATAAGAACACCTATGAAAACAGAGGGGAGAAGTATCTGGTTTCCATCTTCATCCCAGTTTATAACAAGCTGGAATATACAAAGAAGTGCCTGGAAAGCCTTTTTAGAAATACAGACCTTAAAAGCCATTCCTGCGAACTGATACTTCTAAATGATGGTTCCACAGATGGGACAGAGGATTACTTTAAAGAACTTGGCATTCGCAAAGTACTAACTTTAAAGCATAACGTAAAAGCCATGATTTTTTCCCTTATGTACCGGGTTTGCGAAGGCAAATATGTGGCTTTCGTCAACAATGATACCATATTAACAAGCAATTGGCTGGATAACCTTCTTACCTGCATTCAATCTGATCCAGATATCATTTCCGTATCTCCAAGCACTCCCAATACCAGTAACCTTCAGGGAATGATTGATGAATTCACTCCTGAAAATGCAGAAGAAAAAGCGCGGGCCCATAATGTGAAATGTCCCTACTTATGGGAAGAACGATGCCGCCTAATGCCTGTCATTGCCCTTTATGATGCTGACAAAGTAAATACCATTGGATTTGCAGACCGGTATTTTTATACCATGGAATTTTGGGATGATGATTTTTGCCTACGTGCAAGGAGGGCCGGTTACAAGCAGGTGCTATGTAAAGATACCTGGTGTTACCACTTTGGTAGTGTTTCAGGCAAAGAAGATCAATTAAAGTATCGAACATTGCAAAATGGAAGAAACCTGTTTATAGAAAAACACGGTGTTGATCCCTGGGGCAATAACTTCTGCTACGATCCTTACCTTCTTACTCATCTGGAGACCACATTTAAAGATTTGCCAGAGAACACTCCCATTCTTGGGATTGATTCAGGATATGGAGCCGATGTAATACAGCTCATGACTGGCTTAAGGAGACTGGGTAAGAATGTGTCTTTTTCCTTTGCCATCGGAGATGCAAATCTGGCGGATGACTTAAAACCATTAAAAGGGCAGGTCTCCATTGCAGATTCTCCTTATAGCATACACCGGGCTCTTCCGGAAGGTAAATTTCAGTTTATTTGCATTGGTAAGGAATTATCTCTCTACCCGGACTATTCAGAGCTTTTAAAAGAATGTGCATCACGTTTAGAGGCTGGAGGGGTATTGTCATTTTATCTAACTAATCCTTATTCACACATTCTAAAAAAAGAGTTGGAGGAAGAAAGGCTATTATATGGAAAGCATTCCGTAACTCTCATCCCCTTAGAAGAACCCGTCAGAATCTTAAAAGAACAGGGATTAGTCCCCAGTGGAAATGGAATTCTTGAGCCTATTATGCCTGCGGAATTAAAGATAAACAGAACCGAACATTTAAACCGATATCTGATTCTTGCGACCAAGCCAAAATAACTTAAAAGCTCCCTGTTAAAGTCAGAAATTTATTCCGCCTTAACAGGGAGCCATAAATAATTATGCTCTTGTATCTATATTTTGTCCAACACCGCTATGAGGTATCTGACCGGGATTGGCCCGGCTCACCATGTCAAGAAGCCCGGCTGCCTGCTGTTCTTCCTGATTCATCGCTTTCTTTGCTACGCTAAGGCTCACATTTTGCTGTAGCTTTACCATACTCATATCCATGCTAAATGCAGCAACGTCCATATATTTCTCCCTTCATGGGTGCATTTTCAGGCAAATCGCATCTTATGCCTTCCTATTATATATCGGATTCACTCATCGCTTAATAAGAGGTCATGTGAAATCAACTTTCTTTATGGCAATTCAAGGTAAACCAAAACTCAACGCCTTCCGGCACATTACGCACTCCACATGTTTTTTTATGAGAATCCATAATTGCCTTAACAATGGACAGGCCGATGCCGCTGCCTCCGTATTCTCTGGTATGAGCCTTATCAACCTTAAAGAATTTGGTCCAAAGCTTAGGAATATCCTCTTCTGGTATATTCTGACCGGTATTAAACACCGTAATCACCGCTTCTTCTCCGTTGGCCTCAGCGGTAATGATGATTTTTCGATCTCCGCCCACATGGTTTAAGGCATTGTTTAAATAGTTGGTTATAACCTCTTCAATCTTAAACTCATCTGCATAAACATAAATAGGGCCCTGATCTTTAAACTCCACAGAAATATCCTTATGCTGTATTAAAATTCCAGCAGAACTGATCACTCCACGAATCAAATCAGTAATATCAAACCGATCCAGCGAAAGCAAATCATTTCCAAACTCAATTGCAGTAAGATTTAATAGCTGCCTCACCATCTTGTTCATCTTATTCGCTTCATCTACAATGACTTCGCAGTAATAATCACGACTTTCCGGATCTTCTGCCATCCCCTCCATAAGTCCCTCTGCATATCCCTGAATGAGAGCAATGGGAGTTTTTAGTTCATGGGATACATTTGCAATAAAATCCTTACGCATATCGTCAATCTTTACCTTTTCTTCTATATCCTTTTGAAGCTCTTCATTGGCCTCTCTAAGCTCTCCAATGGTATCCTTTAGCCGGTCCGAAAGCTTATTCATACTGTTTCCTAAGATACCAATTTCATCCTCTTCTTTTCCTGTATATTTGGCATCAAAATCAAGATTTGACATCTTCTCTGATAAATTGGATAACGACAAGATTGGGGAGGTAACTCTCTTCGTAGTAAAGAATATAACAATACTTCCAAAGAGAAGGGCCACGCCTCCTACATAGGCAAGAAAACGGTTGGAAAGAGATACACTTTCCCGAATGCTGGCAAGAGGGATTGAGATAAGAAAAATAGTCTTATTATCAGAAAAATATCCCCAGCTTTCCAGATAATAGGAGTCTGATCTTAAATCATAAGTTTTTTGAATGACGTAATTATCATATTTCCTTAATATATTGGCATGAGGCATATCCTTTCCAAAGATATAATCCTCTACCCTGTTTTTTAAAAACTGGCGGTCACCGTTCGTTGACATAAGCGCTTCGTCCGTAGTGCTGTCAATTAAGACCATCATGAGATTGTATTTTTCTCCCATGACGCGAAACATCTTCTGAACCGGTCCTTCATTTTTAAAATCCACATCATAGGATTCCTTATAATACTGAATGATGCCTTTTCCGCTTTCATTGGCCTTAGCCACCACCTGATCGATCTCGGTATAGGCACTTTGCAAGATACGCACCTTATCACTGGTATAAAACCGTTCTAGAAACCAACTGTTCACACACCAGGTAGAGATAAGCACAAAAGCCATTAAGCCTACAAAAATAATGGCGTACCTTGCTTTTATAGAATGTTTCATTGACTCACCTCAAATTTATATCCCATTCCCCATATGGTCTTAATATAATCGCCTTTCTCTCCCATCTTACTGCGTAGCTTCTTCACATGGGTATCTATGGTTCTGGCATCACCAAAATAATCGTAATTCCATACGTTATTTAAAATCTTTTCCCTGGATAGAGCAATCCCCTGATTCTCAAGGAAATAAGCCAGTAGTTCAAATTCTTTAAAACTTAACTCGATATTTTTTCCATCGATGGATACCTGATGGGCCGCCTTGTCTATGCAAATTCCACCAATTTCCATCTCATCAGCAGGCACTGCGTTGCTTCTTCTTAATATCGCCTCTACTCTGGCTACTAAAATCTTTGGGCTAAATGGCTTTGAAATATATTCATCCACGCCAAGATCAAATCCCTGCAGCTCATCTCGTTCTTCTCCCCTGGCTGTCAGCATGATAATGGGAACCTGGGAATATTTACGGATGGTTTTTAGTGTCTCCCAACCGTCCATCTTTGGCATCATGACATCAAGGATAATCAGTACAATATCTTTATGTTCAAAAAATACGTCCACTGCCTCCTCGCCATTGGATGCCTCCACTACGGTAAATCCCTTCACACTTAAAAAATCCTTTACCAGTTTTCTCATTCTGGATTCATCATCAACTACTAATATTTTCAACTGTTCCATTGTAACCTCCTGAAATCAGACCCTTTTTCATGTATTTATGAGTCATATTGTATCAAATGAAACAAGGAATTTCTACATTTTCACAGAGATTTCACATGATTGGGAGCGAAATAACTGTCTATGGAATAATTCCCTATATTCACCAATCATATTCCTTATTGGAACAGCAAAAAGCAGATGCAATCATCTGCATCTGCTTTTCAATATATAATTATTATCTTAATTCAGTTGTAGGAATGTTGTCCATATCATCAAATGCCTGATTTTCTCCACCCATTGCCCAAACGAAGGTATAATTGCTTGTACCTGCTCCGGAATGAATGCTCCAGGAAGGACTGATAACAGCCTGTTCATTCTGCATAACGATATGTCTTGTTTCGTTGCCTTCTCCCATCATGTGGAATACTACATTGTTCTCTGGGATTTCAAAGTACATATAGATTTCCATACGTCTCTCATGTGTATGAGATGGCATGGTGTTCCATACGCTGCCTGAATCTAAAACAGTCATACCCATGGAAAGCTGGCATGTCTCCAGTACGTCTGGATGGATAAACTGGTTAATCACACGCTTATTGGCAGTTTCCATTGCACCAAGGGGCTTTTTCGCTGCTTTTTCGATTGGAATAAAGGTTGTCTTACAGGATTTATGCGCTGGCGCACTTACCATATAGAACTTAGCAGGGTTTGATGCATCTGCACTGGAGAATGTAACTTCTTTTGTTCCTTTTGTAATGTATAAACAATCCTTGTAGCCCATCTTGAACTCTTCCCCATCTGCAACAATGGTTCCTGCTCCGCCGATATTAAAAATACCGATTTCGCGTCTCTCAAGGAAAAAGCTTGTACCAAAGTTTTTCCAAACATCAATACCCTTGTCAATAGAAACAGTTTCTGTTGTTGGCATACAACCTAATGTAACCATACGATCTACATGAGAATATACAGCAACTACTTCGTTGGCAACGTATAAATTTTCTATTAAAAATTCATTTCTTGTTTCTTCTGTTGTATAACGTTTAAAATCCTTTTGATTTGCTGAGTAACGGATATCCATTTATTAAAACCCTCCTTGTTGTATTTAGAAATAACTGACCACTCTCATGGTATCACAAGCAGGTTTTTAATTCAATATGTACTTCTATTTATTGTGAAAAACCCACAATATATCTTCTTATACGACAAGGATATTCATTCACTTATTTTAGAATATGAAATTTTGCCACTTCATCACGCAGCAAATTTGCCTGAGCCGACAACTCTTCACTGGATGCGGAACTTTGTTCTGCAGTGGCGGCATTGCTTTGTACGACTGCAGAGATTTGACCAATCCCATAAGTGACTTCTGCCATTGCTTTGGTCTGCTCTCTGGAAGCTTGTTCTACGGTTTCCATAATAGACTTTACGTGCTTTGCATGACCGGATACGTCCGATAAAATCTCTGCATTTTCCTTTGCTGTGAAAAGGCCATCTTCTACGGCTCTTGTGGCATTCTCAACTAAAAGGGAGGTACGTTTAGCCGCCTGCGCCGCTTTTGCTGCCAGACTTCTCACCTCATCTGCCACCACTGCAAACCCCTTCCCGGCTTCTCCTGCCCGGGCGGCCTCCACGGCGGCATTTAAAGCAAGGAGATTTGTTTGAGAAGCAATTCCATCTACGTCCTTTGTTATTTTTCCAATTTCGTCTGAAGTAGTTTTGATCTCATCCATAGCTTTTAACATTTGTTTCATTTTAGCGTTGCTGTCTTCCACCCGGCTTACGGTTTGTTCTACGTATCCCGTTGCTTCTTCGATATGAGTGGTGCTTTGTTCTACCTGAGCAGAGACCTCTGTAATCGCAGAGGAAAGCTCTTCTATCGTGCCAGCCTGCTCCGTAGCGCCTGCTGCCAGAGCTTGTGCGGCTGATGCCACCTGGGTGGAACCGGCATTTACCTGATCCGCAGACTGCCGTATCATTCTTAAAGTCTGGTTTAACTGCTGATAAATGAGGATAAGAGATTCATGGATGGGCGCAAAGTCACCCTTATAAGTCTTTTCTACTGGATGAGTCATATCTCCGTGTGACATATGTTCCATGTGGGTGGCGATATCTTTTACAACTTCTTCCATCTCAAGTATTAATTCATCCGTGGCTCTGGAAAGTACCTCCATCTCATCGTTGGTCTGGCTAACGGGCACTGGAGGTGTATGTACATCTCCTTCTGCCAGAAGATTTAGACGTTTGGCTATTGGGCTTAAAGGTGCTGTAATCTTACTTAAACGGCCTGTTAGGATAAAAAGACCCGCTGCAGTGATTGCAATGGATACCAAAAGAAGTAAGGCCATTTCTATAATCTTCTCTCTTTGTTGATTTGCCACCGCCTTGTCTATGTCGTCTATGTAATTTCCAGTACTGATATTCCAATCATAAGGTTCAAATTTAAGTGTATAGGCCCTTTTTGCAAAAACGCCATCCTGACCGGGTTTGGTGAAATAAAAGTCGGTAAAGCCTCCCCCTGCTTTTGTTCCATTTTCTATAAAACTGCGCACATAATAATTGCCTAATTTGTCTTGCTCATCGAAGCGTTCTTTTCCTTCGTATTCAGAATTCATATGTACTGCACAAATGCCGTCTGAGGTATCTGCCCAGAAATAGCCGCTGCCCCCACCGTATCGTGCGTTACGGACAATGCTTTCAGCATTCTTACAAGCCTGCTGCTCTGTGATTTCTCCGCTTTCATAACGCTTATAATTGTCACTTAGCACACTCACCAGATTCTCCACTGCTGTTTTAATATTCTGGTCATAACTATCGTAGCTTAACTGAATGAAATTCTGATATGCACGGTCTAAGCCGATGTAAAAAATCGTGGTTAATACAAAAATTGTGGTAAACATCAATGCACTGACGAATAAAATCAGTTTTCCCCTGACCTGCAATCTGTATTTCTTCTGTCTCTCCATTATGCTTTCCTCCGTAATTGCATAGACTTGATAATATTCAAATATAATAACTCCAATGTTTCATAAGTGCAATGCGAGTTTGAGAGAATAGTGTGTAACTTTTTCTCATTTTGTCGAATTTTATCTTTTTAACACATGTCTTTTTAATATTTGTAAAATAATTAAGATTCTATGGCAACCATAAGCTGTTTTTTTATATTAATCATCTGAACTTATAGATTTCAGACAAATATCATTTGGTTACTAAATTATAAGTGTAAATGTGTATTTTAAGTATTTTATAACAATCATTGGATAAGTGTTTTTTTAGATTTCATCAATGAAATACGAAATACCTACCAACAAATGCTGAGTTTTCACAAAAAGATACCTTGAACCCATCATTATAATGGATTCAAGGCATCTTTTATATTCACTGGGATGCACTGGTTTTAGAGGCAATCACTAAATTCAAATTGCTCTTTAACCGGGGATCTTCAGGAGAATGGGCTAAAGCATTGATTGCATGTTCCTCTGATTCATCAAGCATTCCCATACGGTATGCTGCAATGGAGCATAGATCATCTGGAGTATGATCCCAGGAATACCCCATGTTTACAAAGGTTTTTGATTTCTCCTTTATTTTTAATGCTTCCTTTGCCATATAGTAGCTTATGGTCCAGTCTTTTAGCTCGTAACACATTCTAGAGAACTCCACGTAAGGATCTCTCATGGTGGGCACCTCTGCAATTGCACGGTAATACCAGCTATATGCTTCCTTTGTCTTTCCTAAACGATAATAGGATTTGGCAATCCAACGCATTGCGGCACATCGTTCGTCAGGCCAGTTTGCATGTGGCAGATTCAGATACTCATTTAACGTATCAATACTCTTTTGCCATTCACTTTTATACATATACTCTCTGCCAAGATAGTAACGCATCCGCTCATCCATCGGATCCTCTTCCACTGCCAATTCTAGCAGGGGCAAATAAGATCCTCTTGATTTGGTGGGATCTGGGTGATGATTTAAAACCATGCCTTCAATATATACCGTTTCAAGGGGCAGATCACTGTAGTATTGAACAAATTCATGGATGGGGCATTTCCAACGAAATCCCTTGCGTCCATGCACCTTAAAATAGTAAAACTGAATATCTGGTGTTCCATCTGCCTTAAGACTCCAGTTATACAGATAACGACCGGTCTTTGAAATGGGTCCTTGGTGAATGGGTTTATGATTAAGCCATGCCTCTTCCAGCTTCTTTCTCCAGCCTGGTTCAAAGAGTTCATCTAGATCCGTGCAGACACAAACATCCACATCCTCTGGAACGTGTTCCAGGGATATATTCCTTGCTACATCAAATCTCCATGGCTTTACAATATCCACATAAACAACTGCTCCTCTTTCCCTTAGCTTCTCCACCGTACCGTCATCTGACCCAGTATCCGTAACAACAATGAGATCAGCCTCATTCATGGAATCCATCCATTGATCTACAAAATCAACCTCATTTTTACAAATGGCGTAAACACATACCTTTAATCCACTCATGAAGATACCTCCTCATCGGATTTCCTTTTACATCTATCTTCAATTAAGGAAAGATTGCTCTTAAGCCGTAGATTCTCGGGATCCATCTCAAGCGCTTTTACGGCATAATCTCTTGCCTTTTCAAACATACCCATGCGATATCCACTGATGGCACAATAATCATAAAAAGCATATCCCCAACTGGCAGGATCTACCAAATAACTTCCAGTACTTTCTGTAACCGTAAGAGCTTTTTCTGCCATGGCAAAACAAAGAGGCCAGTCAGCTTCCAGATAGCCGGCTTTTGCCAGTGCTAAATATGGTTCTCTTACATCAGGACATTCTGCGAGGGACCTAAAAAGCCAGGATCTTGCCTCTCTTTTATTACCAAGTTCCTCAAAGCTATGGGAAATAAATCGCATGGAAGCGCTTCGTTCCTCCAGCCACTGTGCAGTAGGAAGGGAAAGATGACGCTTTAGAGTGTTGATGGCTTTTTCATAATCCCCATGATATACATATTCTCTGCCTAACCAAAACGTGGCTCTGTCATCGGTGGGGTTTTCCTCCACAGATAATTCAAGAAGAGGGAGATATTGACTTCTGGGCTTGGATTCATCTGGGTAATGGTTTAATATCATTCCGCTGATCCAGCCTGAATTTTCCGGCATTTTCCCGCTGTACTCCAAAATCTCATGTACGGGATGGATCCACTGATATTCTTTTCTTGCGTGAATCTTTTCCATAGGAAACTGCTTTTTGGGAGTACCATCGGGATTACAGCTAAATGTAAACATATATCTTGCCCTGGTTTGACCGGGTCTCCACTGATCCTCTAGTTTCTTTCTCCAGCCTGGCTCAAATACCTCATCAAGATCATTGGAAACACAGATATCTGCATCTTCCGGAATATGACTCATTGCCACGTTGCGGGCGGTATCAAAACGCCAGGGAGAAATGCTCTCCTCGTAAACGATTGCTCCTCTTTTTCGAAGCTTTTCCACGGTGTTATCGGTTGATCCAGTATCGGTTACAATTACTTCATCTGCTTCCGATACTGCATCCATCCAGCGGTCCACAAACTGTTCTTCATTTTTACTAATGGCGTATACGCATATTTTATATCGACTCACTTTGACCTACTCCTTCTGGGGATCTATACCTACGTTCCATTATACGTATCTAATTTCCTCCAGATAACCGGATTCCTACCCCATTTTATTTGCTAGATTCAATATATGCGGTTGGGACTTGTACCGTGAAAGAGAGCGGGTCAAAGGGTTGCTTCTACTTTATAGACAATTTCATAGATTTCTTTCTTATATGGGAAAAACTCTTCGTTTGTAAAAGGGCGTCCATAGCTCATAATCATCAGCCTAAAGGGAGCGTCTTCTGGCTTTAGGGGCATCTGCTGGTAGTCAAAAGGATTTAAATAAAAACCCAGCCTTTGATAAAAACCTGCCCTGCGCTCTGTCATGGGATCGTCTTTCGTCACTGGTTCTATTTCAAGAAACACAGGTTTTAGTGTCTCTTTTAATACCTCCTCCACAAGCTGCTTTCCAAATCCTTTTCCTCTGGATTTTTCTAACGTCGCCAGATGCTCTAAAAATACACAGCCAGGGAGTTCCCAGTATCCCAAAAAGGCCAGCACTTCTCCTTGCTCCTCTATGATTCGAACCTGATACGCAGGGTGCTCAAATACCTTTTCCTGTCCTTCTCTGGTGCGCCGTTCAATAGCTGGAAAGGCTTCCACGTAGACTTTGTATATTTCCTCAAAACGAGATTTCGGGTGTTCTATCAGCATAATTCATTTCTCCTAACATGTTCAATCTTCATACCAGTGTATCATCCTCCCCGGAAAGAAACAACAATAAAAGCCTGCTCCAGTCAGACCAGAACAGGCTTTTGACAATTATTATTTAATGGTAATTCTTCCTTGACCCAATGGATTTGCGTAATCGTTACCTACATTGCCGCCAAGCTGATTGCGAATATAGGAAGATAACAAATCAACGTCAGTAATTACTTCATCCCGGATTACTTTACTGCCCTTAAACATGGTCAGACCATCACCGCCTGATTTTAGCATGTAATTATGAGAGGCTACGGTATAGGTTTTATTTACATCAAGTGGTGCGCCACCTACCATAATATCAGTCACACGATAAGCTCCATTTACTTTTATAAAGTTTCCTTTTTCATCTACCTGGACATTGGTTGGAACCTTTGAATCAATGGTATAAGTAAGACCAGATACCTGGAGGAAACCACCACTCTCCTTTGGATAGTTCTTGGAAGCCATCTCAAGGGCATCTTTAATCTGCTGCCCTTTCACTTCTGCTACGCATCCCATATTTCCAAAGGGGAATACAGTAAGGGTATCATTATACGTAATATTGCCGGCCTTAATGCTGGCTCTGACTCCGCCTCCGTTAGATAGCCCGATGTCTGCTCCAAGTACGAAACGGTAAGCATCCGCACAAAGATCTCCAAGGTTGGTTTCACCGCTTCTGACCGCACGGTTACCTGTTGCGGGATCGTTAACGGTCAGCTCCGTATCCGTGTGCCCTATGACAGTTTTTAGAGTTTCATTGTATTGGGCTTGAATTGCTTTTATGTAACGATCGGTATCGTAATCAATGGCTTTGCCATC
Source organism: uncultured Eubacteriales bacterium (assembly GCA_963528005.1). Classification (GTDB taxonomy): domain Bacteria; phylum Bacillota; class Clostridia; order Lachnospirales; family Lachnospiraceae; genus Lacrimispora. The sequence goes on along the minus strand of CAURSM010000013.1, from coordinate 87,035 downwards.
AGCAGTTACAGAAGCTTTTGCCGGGATTACCAGCTGGGAACCTACGTTTAAAACATCGGGGTTCTTGATGGTACCTCGGTTGGAGTTATATATTTCCTGGTAACGATGATAAGAACCTAATTCCTTTTTTGCGATACGGGTTAAGGTATCTCCCTTTTTTACGGTGTAAGTACTTGCTACAGCTCCCTCTGGCACCTTAGTGACCATCTCACCAACCATCGTACCATCGGTTTTAATTGTAAGCTTACCAATATTTTTTAGTTTGGTTCCTGTCTGGTTAAGAAGCACATCCTTACCATCTTTGTTCTTCACGTACTTATTGTATACTTCATGAGAATGACCATCGATGACTGCGTCAATTCCTGTTGTGTTTTTAATCACCTGATCAGAGGTCCACTGGTCTGTGGTCCCGTTTTCACCTAGGTGACCAACTAATACAACAATTTCTGCACCTTCTGCTTTTGCCTGATCCACGGAAGTCTGGATTTGAGTGTATAGTTTTTTGCCGCTTTCATCCTCGCAAAAGCCATAGATGTATGTCCCATTTTCATCCTGGAAATAGGTTGGGGTGGACTTTGTAAAGCTTTCTGGTGTGGTAGCTCCAACAAATGCAACCTTTGTATTGCCATAGGTAAACATTTTATAAGGGGCAAATACAGCAGCGCCTGTCCGAAGATCCATAAAATTGCTGGAATAGTAGCCGGAGTTTAACTTTCCTGCCAGCTCCAGAAAACGGGGCATTCCATAATCAAATTCATGATTGCCAGGGACAGCAAAATCATAGCCGACTTTATTCATAATGTCGATTAAATATCCCCCATCGGAAAGTGTCCCTATGGGTGCGCCTTGTATGGCATCTCCACCGTCTACCAGTGTCACATAAGGAGTCTGGGCTAACATCTCTTTTTTATAGAGAGCAAGTCCGGCATAACCAATGTTTTCATCCACCCCGCAATGGACATCATTGGTGTAGAGAATCACAATATCCTTGTCCGCGGCAAATGAAGTGATGGATACGCCCGTAGTAAGAGAGAGAACCATTAAAAGAGCTATCCACAGTGACAGAAACCTTCTTTTCATACTTCCTTTCATTGCTTGAATCCTCCTTTGGAAACGCTTATTTTCCCTTATTATACCAGATTCATGTAAAAAGAATATATAATTTTCTTCAAATTTTATTTATTTCTGATTATCTAAATATAATCTTTAAAAAGCCAATTATAACAAGTAAAAAAGTGTCCTCTGCGCCTTTAAATCCATTCCGCAGAGAACACTTTTTTTCTATTTCTTATTCACTATCTTTACTAATCCCAATTCTCAATTCTTCAAGCTGCTTGGAATCTACTGGAGCTGGTGCTTCTGACATAAGACAAGAAGCGTCCTTTACCTTGGGGAATGCGATAACATCACGAATGCTGTCCGCGCCTACGATTAACATAATCACACGATCCAGACCATATGCCAAACCTGCGTGAGGAGGAACTCCAAATTTAAAAGCATCTAGCAGGAAGCCAAACTGCTCCTGTGCCTGCTCTTTGGTAAAGCCCAGAACTTCAAGCATCTTGGACTGAATATCACCCTGATGGATACGAACAGAACCACCACCGATTTCAGTACCATTTAATACAATATCATATGCCTTCGCACGAACGGCTCCTGGATTGGTGTCGATCATTGCCCAATCCTCATCCATTGGCATGGTGAACGGATGATGCATAGCAGTGTAACGGCCCTGTTCCTCAGAATACTCTAAGAGTGGGAATTCCGTTACCCACAAGAACTTAAACTCATCCTTTTTCAAAAGATCAAGCTGTCTTGCTAATTCAAGTCTTAAGTTTCCTAATACGTCAAATACAACTTTATCTTTGTCCGCTGCGAATAAGAGAAGATCTCCTGGTTTTCCGCCCAGTGCTTCTGCAAGAACATGAAGTTCTTCTTCTGTCATGAACTTAGCAAAGGAACATTTATAGGTTCCATCTTCATTGATTGCCAGATAAGCAAGTCCTTTGGCTCCAAAGCCTTTGGCATATTCTACAAGGGCATCAATCTTCTTACGAGGCATAGCTCCCTGACCTTCGGCATTGATTGCACGAACGGATCCGCCCATTTCTAAAGCACCTTTAAATACGGCAAATTCAGTATCCTTAACCAGTTCAGATACATCTTTTAACTCCATTCCAAAACGCATGTCCGGTTTATCGGAACCAAAACGGTCCATGGCTTCTCTCCAGGTCAAGCGTTCAATTGGAAGAGGAAGGTCATAATTACAGGTTTCCTTAAATATCTTTTGCAGCAGTCTTTCATTGACATTTAATACGTCATCAACATCAACAAAGGAAAGCTCCATATCGATCTGGGTAAATTCTGGCTGTCTGTCTGCTCTTAAGTCTTCATCACGGTAACATCTGGCAAGCTGGAAGTAACGGTCATAGCCAGAGCACATCAGAAGCTGCTTATATAACTGTGGGGACTGAGGAAGTGCATAAAAAGAACCAGGATGAACACGGCTTGGTACTAAATAGTCTCTGGCGCCTTCCGGTGTACTTTTAATCATGGTAGGTGTCTCGATTTCTAAAAATCCTTCTTCTGCAAGAAATGCTCTTGCAAGAGTTGCCACCTGGCTTCTGATCTTGATGTTTTTTTGAATGTCAGGTCTTCTAAGATCCAGATAGCGGTACTTTAATCTCAATTCTTCTTTTGTCTTGCTATTCTCTTCAATGGGGAATGGCGGAGTCTCGGATTCAGAGAGGATTCGTAAGTCCTTTGCGCGCACTTCAATGGCACCGGTGGCCAGATTTTCATTGACACCGCCAGCACGGCTCTCAACCACACCGGTAATTGCAACAACAAATTCACTTCTTAACCGTTCTGCTTTTGCAAAGCTTTCTGCTCCGCAATCGCTTTCTTCAAAAATGATCTGTAAAAGTCCGGAACGATCTCTTAAATCTACAAAGATGATTCCTCCCTTGTTTCTGCTCTTTTGAACCCAGCCCATAACAGTCACTTCTTTGCCTGCATCTGCTGTGGTAACCTCTGTACATCTATGGGATCTTTTTAATCCCAGCATTGACTCTGCCATAATTTCCTCCTGAATAAATTTATTTCATACTATCTTTATAAAATTCTTTAAACTGGGTATAGCCCTCTTTTAAAAGACCATCCTTCTGGAATTTTTTATTCTTGTTCATCTGAGAGACTAATACCGTGGCTCCCTTCGCCCGTTCTTCCATGGCTTCCTTCATGACCTGATTGGTCAATTCGTCACTGACACCCTTTTCTAATAAAAACGCTGTCTTTTCCTGACTGCCTGGAACGGTAAAGCCTTCCTCCATTAAAATGGTGACGATACGCTCAAAACCAATGGAAAAGCCACAAGCTGGAGTATCCATTCCAGTAAATTTCCCGATCATCTTATCGTAGCGTCCGCCGCCGCCTACCGATCCTGGGAAGCCATCTACCTGAATCTCAAATATGGTTCCAGTATAATAAGACATTCCTCTCACTAAAGTGGGGTCGAATTGAATGGAAAACTGACTGGTGGCAATTCCAGTTACACTGTCAATAATCGCAGCCAGATTCTCTGCCTGATCCTCTTTTAATGAGCCTTTCAAGGTTTCTCCAAGACATCTAACCCCAGAAGCATCGGGAGTTGTTGACTCAAAGAGAGATAAGTATTTCTTAACCTTATCTTCCTCATAGCCAGCTTCAATGAGCTCTTTTTCCACACCATCCATGCCGATCTTGTCCATCTTATCCAGTATAATAAACACCTGGTCATAGGACTCCTCTGGGAATCCGCAAAAAGCTGCCATTCCTTTTAAGATGTTTCTGTCATTGATTCTAACGGTATAGCCTTTAAAGCCAATTTTTCCTAACAGTGTGGTGGTTGCCAAAATCAAGTCGATTTCTGCCAGCCTGCTGCCGTCTCCAAGAATATCGATATCACACTGAACGAACTGTCTGAATCGTCCCCTTTGAGGGCGGTCCGCTCTCCAAACGCTTCCCATCTGAAGGGATTTAAATGGAGAGGGCAAGGACGCGGCATGATTGGAATAATATCTGCATAAGGGAACCGTTAAATCATAACGAAGTCCGCTGTCAGTCAAATCAATTTCTTCCTTGGCTTCCTCTATATTTAACTTTTCTCCCCGCTTCATAATCTTAAAAATTAACTTTTCATTGTCACCGCCCTGTTTGCTGGACAGATTTTCTATGTGCTCCACGCAGGGAGTTTCAATGGAATGAAAGCCAAAGCCACCGTAAGTTTCACGTATCTGGTTCGTTACGTATTCACGCACCTGCATTTCTGCGGGCAGAATATCCTTCATTCCGGTAACCGGTTTCTTTTTCAATGCCATCTCATTCACTCCGTTTTTCTTAATTTAATGATGATTCCTGCTTTTATTTTAAATTACATTTCTAAATTTGCAAGCATTTTTTCTTTTCTTTCTATCATTTCGTCAATTCGATTGATATATAAGTCCACGTCTTTCACATTTTCCACTCGTTCCAGACGGTTTTCTTTTGGAAATACCACCTTTGTGCTGGTTCCGGCTCCAAGAGCGATTATGGTCTGTTTTTCTTCCATGATCAGAATGTTGTAAATGCATGCCTTCCCAGGACGGGAATACCCTACATTTTCAAAATTTCCCGCCATGTTTTTCTGACGGTATAAGTAATATGGCTCCTGACCCATCTTCCTTGCATACTCTGCAGTTAAATCAATCATCTCCTGGGTATTTACCATCTTCAAATCACCATACTTTTCCTTAAACATGTTAAGACGGGCCGCACGTTTGATTGCCAGGGAATGAACGGTGATGCTGTCTGGGGAAAGCGCCATGATCTCTTCCATGGTATTTCTCACATCTTCTATGTCTTCTTCTGGCAGGCCAATGATGAGATCCATATTAATGTTATCAAATCCCAGTGATCTGGCAAGGGTAAACTGCTCCTTTACCATGTCCACCGTATGCCTTCTGCCAATGATAGCAAGGGTCTCCTGCTTCATGGTCTGAGGATTGATAGAGATTCTGGTCACTCCATGAGCTTTTAATACCTTAAGCTTGTCCTCTGTGATGCTGTCAGGTCTTCCAGCCTCTACCGTAAATTCTTTCACCGTACTAAAATCAAAGGTATCATACAGCTTTTGAATCATCACTTCCAAATGATGGGCGGAAAGAGAGGTAGGAGTGCCTCCTCCGATGTATACAGTATCCAGGGTTCTTCCCTTCATCCGTTTAGAGGTATATTCCATCTCCCGAAACAACGCCTCTAAATACAGATCCATACGTTTTTCCCACTGGGAAATAGGGTAAGACGTAAAGGAACAGTAAAGACAGGTGGTTGGGCAAAATGGGATTCCAATATAAAGACTGTAGCCACGCTCAAAGTCAATTTCTGAAAGAAGGCTGATTTCACGGCTTGCAATCTCAACGCTTAAATTGATTTTGGAATCATCCGTTAAATAAGCCTCCTTCATATAAACACTGACTTCGTCCTTAGAATGTCCCGCCAAAAGTTCTGTCATCGCAATTTTAGTAGGCCGGATACCAGTTAAGGTTCCCCAGGGAAGAGTTTTTCCTGTATGTTCCATTGCCATCTTATAAAGCATTCGCTTGATCCGGTTTTTTGTCTCAAACCGATCAGGGAAATGAACCTCAACGGAGTCCATTAATTCCTTGCCGCTTTCCATATCCTTGATCTTAAGTAAAAAGCTGTTCTCTCCCGTCTGGCTTCGCACCAGGAGACTGTAGTCTTCTCCTACCGTCTCCTGATGAGAAAAGCTCTCTCCTGGATAAAAAGCCATTATTAATTCCCTGATATCCTGTTCAAAGGACTGGTCATCTAAAAATAATCCTATCATATTTTTTCCTATTCTCTGTATAATGCCACCGGATTGTAAACCAATTCATGGCTGATGGTGGTCTTATCTCCATGTCCAGGATACACAAGTGTATCTCCTGGTAGTACAAACAGCTTTTCTCTAATGGATCTGATAATAAGGGACTGATCTCCCATAGGAAAATCCGTTCTGCCAAGGGATTCCAAAAACAGAGTATCCCCGCTTATGAGAACCTCTTCGTCCGGAATAAAGAAACAGACAGAACCTCTGGTGTGACCTGGTGTATGAATCACCTGAAAGGTAATTCCACATAGGGTAATACTCTCCCCATCTTTTAAAAATACATCAGGTAATAAGGTATACCCTCCTCCAAAACCACCAGATAAATTAATGGACGGATCCATTAACGTCATCTTCTCATGTTCGCCTGCGTAGATTTTTATATCCGGATACAAAACCTTAACCTCATCCACTCCAAGAATATGATCAAAATGTCCGTGAGTCAAAAAAATTGCCTTTGGCGTTACACCAAGCTCCTTACACTTTTCTACCAGATAATTACCCTGAGCACCAGAATCTACAATTACCGCCTCTTGAAGTGACTCTCTGTATAAAATATAGCAGTTTGTGCCAATCTGTCCTACCGGATATGTCTTTATTCTAAAATCGCTCATGTTCTCTCTCCTTGCTGATCTTATCTGTATGTATTTATTTATAGGGAAAATACCGGAATATCTGTGCCATATAAAAGCTTTACTCCATAATGATCTGCATATTCCGTCCAGAGCAGATTCTTTTCCTGTCTTGTGGTGATAAAGTAATCAGCTGCAACAAACAGACCCCTTACGTCTTCTGATGGAAGGGAATCCAGAATTATGATATCATCTCCCAAGCCTTTATTATCTTTTAACGTATCAAGTAACATATCTTTGTGTCCTTGTTCCACTGATGGGGAAGAAAGATAAAGAATTAACCTTGATTCATCACCGGTCTCTTTTAAGGCAAGATACTCTTTTATTACTTTTTGCCAAACCGGGAAAGGTTCCGTGGCGTCCATAATAAGAAGCAGATTCTTTCTCGTATCCTTCTCATATGCAGGTACCACCTGATCCCAGGCCTCTCTTGCTTCCGTTTGAAATTTCTCTATAAAACGTTCTACTGGCTGAAATAATTCCTCTTTTCGCTCCAAAAGCCTTGCCGAATCCCAGTTCCACCAGGCAATTTCATTTAAGGCCGCCCGCTCATCTTCTGGAAACCGGTACCCAATAATCTTAGCCGGATTCCCCGCTACAATGGCATAGGAAGGAACATCTTTTGTCACTACGCTTTCCGCACCGATAATGGCACCGTTGTGAATGGTAATACCACTCAGTAAGGTGACGCCATGACCGACCCATACATCGTTTTGAATGAGTACACTTCCCTTTCGTTTCAGTTTGCTGGGTCTGGCTTCTGAGATAAAAGATGGACTTCCCTGAAAAACGGATTTGTAATCATGGTTTAGATTGATCAAGAACGTAATCTTTTCTGCAAGCGCAGAGTATTTACCAATCTGGATACAATGGACTCCTTCTGCGTAATTAAAATTGATTCCGGATTGAATCTCAGCGCCTACAATGTAACTGTCTATATCTAATTGGAGCAGAGGAAACTGCAAATCTGTTCCTGGAACTGGCAGCGGGCATACCGTCGCCTGTCTGATCGTAAATGGATTATAATGAATACCTTGAATCATAAGGATTCTCCTTTCGATCGGGAAACATGGGCTTAAAAAGAGAAAACTGCGCTATCCCGCAGTCCTCTCAATGTCTATAACTCCTTCGATTTGTCTTAGCTTATCTACTAGTTTTCCAAGCTCCTCCACACCATGAATATCAAAGGTCATGGTGATTGTCGCTTTTCCCTGCTTGTTGGTTCTGGAATTCATAGAGGTAATATCAATCTGACGTTCCGTAAATACCTTAGAGATATCTACAAACATACCAAGACGGTTGTTGGCAAATATCTTAATTTCAGAGGAGTAACGCTCTTTCGTCGCTTCTCCCTCCTGCTCCTGCCATTCGGCATCGATGAGACGGTTTCTTTCATCCTCCGGCAGATTAAATACATTCACACAATCGGTTCTGTGAATGGAGATTCCTCTTCCTCTTGTAACAAAACCAACAATCTCATCTCCAGGTACCGGACTGCAGCATTTGGAGAAACGAACTGCCAGGTCATGAATGCCCTTAACTACGATTCCACTGCCGCTGCGTCTCTTTACTGGCAGCTTGTTGCTCATGTCTTCGATGTCATTTAAAATCGAATTGTCGGTCACGGTTTTCTTAAGCTTTTTCTCCCGCTCATCAATCATTTTATTGATGACCTGGCCTTCTTTTAAGCCGCCATGTCCAATGGAAGCAATCACAGAATCCCAATCACGGAATGCATAACGCTTCATGACTTTTTCCTGGTACTCTGGCTTGTTAATATCGGAATAAACAATTCCCTTTGTCTTGCAGTATCGATCCACCATCTCCTTACCCCGGAGAATGTTGTCTTCCTTAAGTTCTGTCTTAAACCACTGGTTGATCTTATTCTTTGCCTGGGTACTTTTTACAATATTCAGCCAGTCCCTGCTTGGTCCCCTGCTGTTTTGGGAGGTGATAATCTCCACCTGATCTCCGTTTTGAATCACGTATTCAATATTGACCAGCTTTCCGTTGACACGGGAACCTACCATCTTGTTGCCAACAGCACTATGGATGGAGTATGCAAAGTCAATTGGAGTGGAACCGCTAGGTAAGTTCTTTACATCCCCGGAAGGAGTAAAGCAGTAAACACTGTCAGAGAATAAATCAAGGTCACCCTTTACCATGTTTAAAAATTCCATGTTATCGGACATGTCCTTTTGCCATTCCAGAATCTGACGCAGCCAGCTTAACTTCTCTTCCTCTTTGGCCGCAGCTACCTGTCCGCTTCCGCTTTCCTTATACTTCCAGTGGGCAGCAATACCGTATTCTGCAGTTCGGTGCATCTCATAGGTACGAATCTGAATCTCAAATGGCTGACCGTTATTACCGATCAGCGTGGTGTGAAGAGATTGGTACATATTTGGTTTTGGCATGGCAATATAATCTTTAAAGCGGCCAGGGATTGGCTTATAAAGCTCATGAATCACGCCTAATGCTGCATAGCAGTCCTTTACGCTCTCCACGATAATCCTGACTGCGAATAAATCGTAGATCTGATCCAGGGTTTTATTTTGATTCACCATCTTTTTATAGATGCTGAAAAAATGCTTGATGCGGCCGTCCACTTTGCCTTCAATCCCAGAATCCAGGAGATGTTCTTGAACTTCATCTACTATGCTCTTTACAAAGTATTCCCTGGCTTCCTTTTTTAGAGATATTTTCTCTGCCAGTTCATAGTAAGTATCTGGGTGAAGGTATTTAAGGGACAGATCGTCAAGCTCAATCTTTATTTTAGAAATACCAAGACGGTGGGCAATCGGAGCATATATTTCCATGGTTTCCCTGGCTTTGTCCTTTTGCTTTTCCGGTTTCATGTATTGCAGCGTCCTCATGTTATGAAGACGGTCAGAAAGCTTGATAATGATCACACGGATGTCCTTTGCCATGGCTAAGAACATCTTTCTTAAGTTCTCCGCCTGCAGCTCCATCTTATCCATGGACCAGGATATCTGAGTCAGTTTTGTAACGCCATCCACTAATAGGGCGACTTCTTCCCCAAACTCAGCTTTTAATTCATCTAAGGACATCACCGTGTCCTCTACCACATCATGAAGAATTCCGGCTGCAATGGTCTCTTTGTCCATCTCCAGGTCCGCCAGAATAATTGCAACGCAAAGAGGGTGAATGATATAAGGTTCACCCGATTTTCGCTTTTGGTCATTATGGGCATCGTGAGCGATCTGATATGCCTTTTTAATCATGGTTATATCATCGGAAGGATGGTATCGTCTGATGCTTTTTACCAGCTCTTCATAAAGCACCTCAGGACTCGTAAAATCCGCAGGGGCCTCCAATTCTATATCAAGTCCCTGCTTCTCCCGCTTTGTTATCTCCAAAGCTGCCTTATTATTTTTTTCCATCATTGGATAATCCGCCATATGCCGTCACCTTTTTCTAGCATTCCAGTATTTATCGTTTTTTAAACGTAGTTATCATTCATTATAATTATTATTGTCGAAAAATGCAATTATTTTTTCTTTCTCTTCCTGTTTTACAAAAGCACCTTCCAGCGCATACCGGTTCATCTGCCTTAAATCTGCCTCTGTAAATCCCATGTGTTCTTTTATCATTTCTGCTTCCTTTAAAAGGGTTGTATCAGAAACGGTTATGTTATCCGTATTATAGGTTACATGGATTCCTCTGTCATAAAATGCCTTAAGTGGGTGCTCTTTAATGGAAGGGACCGCCTTGGTCTGAAGATTGCTGATGACACACATCTCTAATATAATCTTTTCCTTTTTTAAGAGGTCCATACATGATTCAGACTGTATGGCAGCACAACCGTGTCCAATTCTTTTGGCACCATAATTCACTGCTTTGATTATATTTTCACAATCTCCGCATTCTCCTGCATGAATGGTAAAGGGAATGTCCTTTTTATAAACCATATGAAAGAGAGGCTCAAAATGTGCCATAGGCACCATTCCTTCCGGCCCGGCAATGTCAACGCCTACCACTCCCTTGTTTAAATAACCACCTGCAAGATCAAAGGTTTCCTCATTTTCCTTATCAGAACCATTGACCATAGAGCAAAGCAGGATACCTGCTTTTATGGTTGGCGCTTCCTTTGTTCCTTTTTCCATCCCCCGGATTACAGCCTGAACCGCCTTTTCCTTGGTAAGCCCTTTTCTCATATGAAGCTGGGGCGCAAATCTTATCTCTGTATAGATGAGTCCCTGCTCTGCAAGACGTATGACTAAATCCTTAGTTGCCAGCTCCAGCGCATCCTCTGTCTGTAAAAGCTGTGCCGGAAGTTCAAAACACTTTAAATATTCCACCAGGCTTTTGCAATCATCTCCTACAGAGATACTTTCCTTTACACTCTTTCCTTCAAAATCATATCCGATTTCAGCTGCAAGCAGTCTTACCACATCCGTTGATAAGGATCCGTCCAAATGCAGATGGAGATCAGTTTCCAATCGTTTCATAACGGTTCCTCCTTTCTTCAATGCAAATATTCTACCATATTCCTGAGCAAGCAACAATTAGTTTTCTTGATGATTCAAAATGGCAGACGGTTTTAGCCGTCTGCCATTTAAAGAAATATACACCACAAAGGTATGGTGACCAAGGATAATAGAGTTGTCACCACCACGCACTTGGTGGCAAATATATAATCACCATTATATTTTGCTGCCAGTATGGCGGTTGTACTTCCTGCTGGCATTCCGGCTAAAAGAATAGAAACTCCTGACAGCACTTTGTCTACAGAAAAGAGACGGCAGGCAATGAATACCATAAACGGAATGAGAAATAATCGGATCACCGTATATTTCACAATTCCCCAATCCAGGATACTCTTAATTTTCACTTCAGCCAATATGGTACCGATGAGCACCATGGATACTGTGGTGGTACAACCTCCCACTCCTCTTATGGTGTTTTCTAAAAACTCAGGCATCTTTAACTGTGTCACGAGGAAAAACACACCAATATAAACCGCTATGATACAAGGGTGTGTCAAAACCTTTTTTATAACCGTCTTCCGATTGGGACTTTCTGTAAAATAGGAGACTCCTGCCGACCACATGACGATCCTTTGAGGTATCAAAAATATGGAGGCAAACATTAATCCATGGGCTCCATAAACACCTTCGGCAATGGGATTGCCCATAAACCCGGCATTGGAACAGACCGTGCCGTATTGCAGCACCTTTTTCCTGCTATCTGGCTCTTTTCGGTAGAGAGTATTCGCAAGAATCAGGCATACAACCTGAATCAGAGAAGCGATTACAAGTATGATGGCAAATTCCATCAAAACCTTTTTATTAAATTCAATTAAAAAGGAGCTGATAATATTGCAGGGCAGGATAAAATAAATCACCAGATCCGTTAAAACCGCCTTTGCCTCCTCGTGGAGAATTCCTTTTTTTCGAAGAATAATACCTGCTGCCACGAGAAGAAACAGCATTCCCTGAAGATTGATTAAACTATTATAATTCATGTCTATTGCTCATCTTTTGATTTCATATATTCATCCATAGCCTGAGCTACTTTCTTTGAATATGCCACAGCCTCAACGACGGTTCTGGCTCCCATAACCACATCACCAGAAGCAAAAACACCTGGGATCGTAGTACGTCCTTCATCATCGGTCATAAGAAGACCATTTGCACTGGCCTTTAAGCCTTCTGTCGTGCTAATAAGCTTGCTTTTTGGTCCCTGGCTGATGGAAATGATGGTGGAGTCCGCATAAATCTGCTCACGTTCTTCCTCCATACCAATCTGCTTGCCTTCTTCATCATAGATTACAGTCTCAAACACTGGACCATCGTCTGTAATTTCATAAATCTGCTTTCCAAACTGGAAGTTGGCACCGTCAATCTTTGCATAAGCAGTTTCATGATCGCTTGCGTTGCTGTGCAGACCTCTTGCATAAAGCGTTACTTTTCTTGCTCCGTGACGAATTACGGTTCTGGCCACATCCATGGCTGAATTACCCATACCAATTACCGCTACGCTCTCTCCCAGATCATACGCATCTGGATTGGCAAGATAATCGATGGCATAGTGCACATTACCCAGGGATTCTCCCTTTACACCAAGAGTTTTCGGTCTCCATACACCAGTTCCAATAAAGATACTCTGATAGCCATCTCTTACTAAATCCTTGATCTCTAAGGCAGTTCCAATGGCAGTATTTGGACGAATCTTAACTCCAATATCTACAAGTTTCTTTTTGTATCGTTCTAAAATGGATTTAGGAAGTCTAAACTCAGGAATTCCGTACTGGAGAACGCCTCCTACCTTGTCCTTTGCGTCGAAAATGGTCACGCTATAACCTTCCTTGGTCAAAAGGATGGAAATGGTAATTCCCGCAGGTCCGGCGCCAATAACAGCAACCTTTTTCCCATTTTTCGGTTTGCAATCAATTTTTATTTTATCAAAAATAGTATCGGATATATAATTTTCAATGCTGCTGATATGGACGGATTGTCCTTTCTTTCCAAGAATGCAGTGACCCTCGCACTGTTTTTCATGGTTGCATACCAAAGAGCAAACAAGAGACAGAGAATTGTTTTCAAATAACATTTCCCCTGCTGCATTGAGATCTCCACCCTTAAAAGCCTGAATCATCTGAGGAATTGGAGTATTAATGGGACAGCCCTGACGGCACAAAGGCTTTTTGCAGTTTAAACATCTATTTGCTTCATCAATAACATGTACGGCCATTGTAGTTTTCCTTTCTCTAACTGTGTGAATGAGACTGCTGTAATTTGGTCAGCATATGTTTTTAGTTCATATCATAGCATAGTGAAAATCATAAAATCAAGACTCCTTCAACATGTATGGAAAAAAATAAATTTTGATAAAAATATATCGATACAAAAAGCGACCAGGGGATTCCCAAATCAGGTGTATTCACACTCTGGACTTGGGGATCCCCTGGTCTTTTTATTTATTTTCCTTCATAGATGATTAAGGATTCCACATCATAGCCTTCCAGCTTTTCTCTTCCCTGTAATCCAGCAAGCTCCATGATAAAGCAGATTTTCACTACTTCTCCGCCAAGCTCTTCCACCAGCTTTATAATCGCTTCAATGGTTCCGCCTGTGGCAATAAGGTCATCAATGATAACAATCTTCTGACCTGGCTTAATGGATTCCTTGTGAAGTTCAATGGTTGCAGTGCCGTATTCAAGCTCATATTCCATGGAAAGAACTTCTCTTGGAAGCTTTCCTTTCTTACGTACTGGAATAAAACCTTTGTGCTCTGCATAAGCAACCGGTACTCCAAAGATAAAGCCTCTTGACTCTGGTCCGATCACGGAATCGTATTCCACTCCCTGAAGCATGTTGCGAACGCCATCAACAGCCAGACAGAGACCATCTGGATCTTCCAGTATGGTAGTCACGTCACGGAATATAATTCCCTCTTCCGGGAAATCCGGAATGCTAGTGACATAATCTTCTAATTTTTTCATTTCTTATACCTCATATTGTTTTGTTTTCATAAGTGTTACAGCACAACCTTACCTATTATAGCGCAAACCTTGTTTTCAGGCAAATATTGTTTTTACCATTTTATAAATTTCACAAAAAGGAATGCCTCCCGCAATATATGGCGGAAGGCATGTCATTGTTCCATAAAGCCTTAACCTCTGGGATGAACTCCCGTATATGCACGGCGAACCGCTTCCTTTTGAGCATAATTCATATACATCTGGGTGGTTGCCATATCCGAATGTCCAAGCATGGCTTGTACTACATGAATGTCTGCTCCATTACGCAGAAGATGGGCTGCAAAGGAATGTCTTAAAGAATGGGGAGTAATATCTGCCTTAATCCCTGCCTTATCTCCATAAAACTTAACAATCTTCCAAAATCCCTGACGACTCATTGGTCTTCCGTTACAGTTGGTAAAGAGCCACTCGCAGTCCTGTTCCTTTAAAAGATATTCTCTTCCCCGTTCCATGTAAGCAGAAAGTGCCAGCTTCGACACCTTGCCAAACGGAATCATGCGCTCCTTATGCTCGTCCCTGCAGGTAATATAACCTACCGTAAGATTCACATCAGCTTTTTTCAAATTAATTAGTTCGGAAACCCGAATGCCTGTGGCATAAAGAAGCTCCAGCATCGCTCTGTCTCTAAATTCCTTTGGGGTCTCCCCGTCAGGCTGGCTCAAAAGACAATTCACTTCATCCACCGTTAATATGGTAGGTTCTTTCTTCTCCACCTTTGGTGCCTTAATTAATTCTGCCGGATCTTTTAAAATATTACCCTGGGTGCATTCATAATGAAAGAAAGCTTTCATGGATGCCAATGTTCTAGAAATGGTAGTGGTCGCCCTTCCCTCTTTTTCCAGGTACAGAATATAAGAGTTTAAGCTGGTCTTTGTGACCTTCGAAACCTCTAAAATTCCCTGCTGTCCTAAAAAGGAAGCCAACTGCATCAAATCCCTTTGGTATGAAACCTCTGTGTTTTTTGATGTTTTTTTTATCTCTCTTAAATAAATAATAAAGTGATTAATCTCAACTACCATTTCTATATCCCCTAACCGTTCGGTTTAAAAAACGCCCTAAAAATAAGGCTTCTGTCTATTATTATATAGACTATTTTCGATAAAATCAAACACATTTTTCCCACTTACCCTAAGCCGCAAAGTAAATTTACATAACACATACAAGATATTGGTCATTTCATGTATTAGTTCGCAAGATATGGTAATATTCCCAGTGTTATTTTCTCATTTATTTTTGCAATTTACAGGACAGATTTTATGAAAAACGGGTTTATCCACGCTTCCAGCCCGCTTCCGGCAGCAGTCAGGAGCAGGAGCAGGATAAAGGCAGGAATCCGAAATCTCCGTTCCTTTTGTATCCCAAGCATCAATAAAATACCAAAAACTGGAAGGTAACAAAGACTTTGCGGCATTACAGTCATGACGAAAACGGGAAGTCCCATCAGTCCCTTCTGAACGGTTATCACAGAAAGAACAAATCCCATGGAGATTCCTGCCATAGACATAAAAACACAAAATAGGGGCAAGGCATAAGCGGTCATGCCAATCAACCAGATGATCCATACCTCCATCAGCCTTTGACTAAATACCTGTCCAAAAAGCTGCATGCGTTCCCCACTTTTTAGATTTACATTCCGGTCTAACAGCCCTAAATAATAGACGGCCTCATCCGAAAAGGAAGAGTACCAAAAATTAGCCATTACCGTTCCTGCAGTCAGACCTATGAAAAAGCAGATCAGATAGATATCCCATGCCCTTGTGCTGCGGTAAGTTCTCATATGATTCGTTTCCGTTCTTCTGCCAAAACGGATTCTTAAAGTATTTAATAAATTGGCCATAAAAAATCCCCCTACAGGTCTTGTCACAATTTATGCCTTTAGGGGGATATTTATTCAGTTCTTATGTGATATGGTATTTGCGGGCATAGGCTAAAATAGCAGCTATGGTTTTTCCGTCCGTAATCTCACCTTGAAAGATCTTTTCTTCCAGATCCTTTACCGTCCACTCTTCTACGTCGATGCACTCTTCCTCATCAAGATTTTGCTTTGATGGGACTAAGTCTCTTGCAACAAAGATGTCAATGGCCTCGTCACAAAATGCCACGGTGGTATTTACGCTAATTAGATATTCAAGTTTTTCTTTCTCTGTCTTAAATCCGGTCTCTTCTTCCAGTTCCCTATGGGCACAGTCGAGCTTTGGCTCATCAGGAGCATCCAGTGCTCCGGCTGGCACCTCCAGGGTATAGCGGTCCAAAGCGTTTCTGTACTGACGTACCATTAGGATCTTGCCTTCCTTGGTTACTGGAACCACAGCAGCAGCTCCAATGTGGTGAATAAAATCCCAATGGGCTTCATGTCCATTTGCTAGAATGGTATCCTGATAAATTGTTAGAATACTTCCCTGATATTTAAAGGTCCTGTCCAAACGCACGACGGGTGGCTGTTTCATCTAAATCCCTCCGGTTTTCACTTAGATTTCGGTGCATTTTTTATAGCAGGCATCGGCGGCTTTTATAACTGCACTGCGAAAACCTGACTCTTCTAAAGCAGATACCGCGGCAATGGTGGTTCCTCCTGGAGAGCAGACTTTATCCTTTAGTGCTCCCGGATGCTCCCCTGTTTCTAACACCATCTTTGCGCTTCCAAGAACTGCCTGTGCGGCCATCTCATAAGCAGCATCTCTAGGCAGGCCGTACTTTACCGCACTGTCAGCCAGGGCTTCGATAAACATATACACGTAAGCAGGAGAACTTCCGCTGACACATACTACCGCATTCATCAGGCGTTCTTCCACGATCCTCATTCTGCCAAGGGAGCCAAAGATATCTTCAATGGATTTCTTCTCTTCCTCGGTAAAAGCCTTCTCCTCATAGCAAACACCTGTCATTCCTTCTCCTAAGAGTGCTGGAGTGTTTGGCATGGCACGGACCACTCTTTTTTCATCTCCAAGTTTTTCCTTTAATTGGGTGGTGGTAATTCCCGGAGCAATGGATATGATCACATTCTTTTCCGTGACGCTGTGACGGATATCTGCAAGTACCGGATTAAAGTACTGAGGTTTGACTGCCAAAACGATATATTTAGCCTGACTAGAAAGCTGCATATTGTTTTCTGTATGGGCGACTCCCAGATCCTTTGTGATCTCTTCACAGCGATCCAGGTTTACATCCGTAAAGATAATTTCTTCTTTTGGGTATACCGCCAGCAAGCCTTTTAATATGGCATAGCCCATATTTCCGATTCCAATGATCCCGATTTTAGCCATAGGAAATTCCTCCTCTTTTTTGTTTCAATTTTGCATTCAATTAGCACCATTCTACTCATCCTTTTTCCAAATGTCAATGTCCCTAATCATTTAAAAAATAAGTATTGACATTTTACTTTTCATCTCATATACTGTAGCAAAGCAAAGTAATAAACTGATGAGCAGGAGTAAGTAAGATTTTTTCATCATGCACAGAGAGCTTCCGGTTGGTGAGAGGAAGCGTTGATGTTAGATCCCAATGGACCTGCGAGGGTGGCTTGAAACCAGATTCTGGGAGTAGATGTCAACGGGTTTCCTATCCGTTATCAAGGGGAGACACATGTTCGTGTGTTTAAAGTGGGAGAAGTCTAACTTCTTCAATCAGGGTGGTACCACGGAACCGTAATTATAGCTTCCGTCCCTCTTATCCATATTCGTATGGAAGGAGGGACGGGAGCTTTTTTTATTTTATTTTCAATCTCATACAATCACAGAAAGGAGTTTATCGTTATGAATCTTACACCGGACTGCAGGGAAATCGGGGCACTGGCTGCCTCTTATCCCGTAATCCCGGTCTGCAGGGAAATATTTGCAGACATTGTTACTCCCATTACCCTGCTGCGTAAAATCGCAGCACTAAGCAGCCGATATTATCTGCTGGAAAGCATTGAGGGCGGTGAGACCTGGGGCCGATACTCCTTTCTGGGATATGATCCAGTCATGAGCGTTTCCTGTAAAAATGAGGAGGTCTCTATCCATTCCTACAGGCAGGAGGAAACCGCGATCCACGATCAGGTAATAAAGACCAAACAGCCCTATGATGTCTTAAGAGAGATTCTAAAAGAATACAAATCCCCTAAGATTCCTGGTCTTCCACCCTTTACCGGTGGATTTGTGGGATACTTCTCCTACAGCATGATTGGGTATGCAGAGCCGGTCCTCTCCATAACAAAAGGGGACTGCAATGATTTTGACTTAATGCTTTTTGATACAGTCATTGCCTATGATCATCTGACTCAGAAAATCAGCATTGTGGTCAACATGAAGACAGATCAGGTGATGGAAAACTATGGGAAGGCGTGTACAAAGTTAGAGAGCATTGCCCGAATGATTGGGGATATGGCACCCTTAGAAAAATCCACGGTTTTAAATACCCCTTCCTTTCACTGTAATGTGACCAAAGAAGATTACTGTCAGATGGTGGAACAAGCGAAGGAATACATTGTAAACGGCGACATCTTCCAGGCGGTTTTATCCAGAAGGTTTGAAAGTGAGTACCCGGATAGTCTCTTAAATGCATACCGGATTTTAAGAACCACCAATCCATCTCCTTACATGGTTTATCTAAGCACCGGGGATATGGAGATTATGAGCACCTCACCAGAGACCTTGGTCCGGTTAAAGGATCAAAGGCTGACTACCTTCCCAGTAGCAGGTTCCAGACCAAGAGGAAAAGATCCTGCCGAGGATTTGAAGCTGGAGAACGAACTCCTTGCCGATGAAAAAGAATTGGCTGAACACAACATGTTAGTGGACCTTGGAAGGAATGACCTTGGAAAAATTTCAGAGTTTTCCTCTGTGGAAGTGACTGGATATCAGATGATCCACCGTTATTCCCGCATCATGCATATCTGCTCCCAGGTGGAATCAAACATTAAAAAGGACTGCGATGCCTTCTCTGCCATTGAATCCGTACTTCCTGCCGGAACACTTTCTGGTGCTCCAAAGATTCGGGCCTGTCAGATTATTGAGGAGCTGGAGACAGAACCACGAGGAATCTACGGTGGAGCTTTGGGATATGTGGATTTCACCGGAAACATGGATACCTGCATTGCCATACGAATGGCGGTAAGGAAAAACGGTATTGTCTCCGTCCAGGCAGGAGGCGGCATCGTTGCCGACAGCATACCAACCCTGGAATATGAAGAATCGGAGCACAAGGCAAAAGCCGTTATAAGCGCCCTTATGAGAGCCGGGGAGGTAAATGACCTATGATATTATTTATTGATAATTACGATAGCTTTACCTACAACCTGGTTCAGATGATTGGTGGATTAAACCCGGATACCAAGGTAATCCGAAACGATGAATTGACGGTGGAAGAAATAAAGGAATTATCTCCAAGCCACATCATTCTCTCCCCCGGCCCTGGTTACCCAAAAGATGCCGGCGTTTGTGAAGATGTTGTAAGGAGCCTAGCCGGATCAGTTCCAATTCTTGGGGTATGCCTTGGACATCAGGGAATCTGTGAAGTCTTTGGTGCAGAAATCACCCGGGCGAAAAAACTGATGCATGGAAAGCAGAGCATCCTCTCAATTGATTCCACTGACCCTTTATTTCACGGCTTAGAAAATAAAATACCTGCTGCCAGATACCACTCTCTCATTGCAAGGAAGGAAACCCTACCATCTTGCCTTACCACCATTGGCACCGACTATATGGGAGAAATCATGGCGGTGAAACATAAAGACTACGCGGTTTACGGCTTGCAGTTTCACCCGGAATCCATACTGACACCAAACGGAGAATCTATACTTAAAAATTTCCTATCCATAACCATTCATGATTAAAAGGAGGCAAATGAAATGATCCAACAAGCAATCCATGATGTAATTGAAGGGCAGGATTTAAGCTTTGAAGCCGCAAGGGAAGTTATGAACGAAATCATGAGCGGTGAGACCACGCCAGCACAAATGGCAGCATTTCTTACAGGACTTCGAATGAAAGGAGAAACCATTGACGAGATCACAGCCTGTGCCACCGTTATGAGGGAAAAGGCTCTCCGTCTGGAACCTGATTTTCCAGTGATTGATATCGTAGGTACAGGAGGCGACGAAGTGGGGACGTTTAATATATCCACCACCAGCGCTTTTGTAGTGGCTGCCGGCGGTGTTCCTGTTGCAAAACATGGAAACCGCAGTGTATCCAGTAAAAGTGGTGCCGCAGACGTATTAGAATGTCTGGGCGTTCATTTAAATCTTACAGCCGAACAGTCGGGTGAGATTCTTAAAAGTACGGGCATGTGCTTTCTCTTTGCTCAGGCTTATCACTCTTCCATGAAATACGCCGGCCCGGTGAGAAAAGAGCTTGGTGTCCGTACTATCTTTAATATCCTGGGCCCTCTCTCCAACCCGGCAGGAGCCACCATGCAGCTTTTAGGAGTCTATGACCGGAAACTGGTAGAGCCGCTGGCACAGGTCTTAAGTAACCTTGGAGTCAAACGCGGACTTGTGGTATGCGGCGATGACGGCCTTGACGAGGCCACAGTCACTGGGATTACCCATGTCTGTGAAATCCGGTTTGGGGAACTGATTCCTTACGATATCACTCCAGAGGAGTTTGGCTTAAGCCGTTCCTCATTGTCTGATCTACTGGGAGGAACCCCTGAGGAGAATGCCCAGATCACCAGAGATATATTAAGCGGAGCCATAAAAGGTCCTAAGCGTGATATCGTCGTCTTAAATTCAGCTTTAAGCCTGTATCTTGGCATTGATGACTGTACCATTTCCCAGTGCATCAAAAAGTCTGAGGATCTGATTGATTCTGGAAAGGCACTGGAGAAGCTAAATCAGTTTGTAAGTGCCACTACGGAGGTGTTGTTATGATATTAGATACTTTGGCTGCTGCCTCTAAAAAAAGAGCAGAGGCAGCAAAAGAAATCATTTCCCTTGAGGAAATGAAAAGACAGGCAGAGGCAGCGTGTTTGGCCCCTCAGGATGAAACCAGAAGTTTCCCACTGGAGAGAAAGCTGAAAGCTCCCGGTATCTCCTTTATCTGCGAGGTGAAACGTGCTTCCCCCTCTAAAGGTCTGATTGCACCTAATTTCCCCTACCTTGAGATTGCCAGGGAGTATGAAATGGCGGGGGCTGATGCCATCTCAGTTCTTACGGAACCGGAATATTTTATGGGAAGCAATGCCTACTTAAGCGACATACAAAAGACCGTATCCCTTCCCCTATTAAGGAAAGATTTTACCGTTGACCCTTACCAGATCTATGAAGCAAAGGTAATTGGTTCCTCAGCCGTTTTACTCATCTGCTCTCTCCTTTCCACGGAAGAGTTAAAGGAGTATATAAAAATCTGTGACAGCCTTGGCTTAAGTTCACTGGTGGAGGCTCATAATGAAGAAGAGGTCCATTCCGCATTATCGGCTGGTGCCAGAATCATTGGCGTGAACAACCGGAACTTAAAGACATTTCAGGTAGACTTTGAAACCTCTTTAAGATTAAGAGCAATGGTGCCTGAAGAAGTACTTTTTGTAGCGGAAAGCGGAATCAGTACCCAAGAACAGATTCGAGCTCTGGCCCAGGCAGGTGTCAATGGAATCCTCTTAGGGGAAAGCCTGATGCGTGCGTTTAACAAGCAAGCACTGCTCCACCATTTTAAGGAGGCTTGCACGTGAATGAGAGGAAAAAGCGGATTAAAGTATGCGGTCTCACCAGAATCAAGGATATAGAAGCGGTCAATCTCTGGAAACCAGATTATGCAGGTTTTGTATTTGCCCCTGGAAAAAGGCAGCTCACCCCCTATAAAGCAAAGCAGCTAAGAGAGGTTTTACTGCCGGAAATTCCGTCAGTCGGTGTTTTTGTCAATAGTCCCATAAAGGATATCTTATCTCTCATAAAGGATGGGACCATTGGAATGGTACAGCTTCATGGAGATGAAGATTCGGACTACGCCACTTCCTTGAAAGAACAAATGGAGATTCCAGTGCCCATTATAAAAGCCATAAGAGTCCGGTCTAAGGCCGATATGTCAAAAGCAGAAAGCTTTCCTTCGGATTATCTGCTTTTTGACACCTATTCCAAAGAGGTCTACGGAGGAAGCGGAAAAAGCTTTGACTGGTCTTCCATTCCAATCATTAAT
Organism: uncultured Eubacteriales bacterium; assembly: GCA_963528005.1. Lineage (GTDB taxonomy): Bacteria > Bacillota > Clostridia > Lachnospirales > Lachnospiraceae > Lacrimispora. The sequence continues at coordinate 64,886 of CAURSM010000013.1, read as the reverse complement.
AAGCCCTGGTTTCTGGCAGGTGGGATTGGAGCAGATAATATGTTAAGAGCAACAGCTACGGATGCGTTTTGTCTTGATTTAAGCAGCAGTCTTGAGACAGAGGGCAGAAAAGACCCTGAGAAAATAAAAGAAATTATACAAATATTAAGGAGTGAATGAAAATGTCAAAAGGAAGATTTGGACAGCACGGCGGACAATTTGTCCCGGAAACGCTGATGAATGCAGTAGAAGAACTTTTAGAAGCTTATGAAACATACAGCCATGACGAAGAATTTCTCAAAGAACTACAGACCCTTCACGAAACTTATACCGGACGTCCCTCTCTGCTTTATTACGCTGAGAAGATGACTAAGGACCTTGGTGGGGCAAAAATCTATTTAAAACGGGAAGACCTAAATCACACCGGCTCCCACAAAATCAACAATGCCTTAGGGCAGGTCCTTCTTGCCAAAAAGATGGGAAAGACCAGGGTCATTGCAGAAACTGGCGCAGGTCAGCATGGAGTGGCAACCGCTACCGCAGCAGCTCTTATGGGTCTGGAATGTGAGATATACATGGGAGAAGAGGACACAAAACGTCAGGCTTTGAATGTATTTCGAATGGAGCTTTTAGGGGCTAAAGTTCACCCGGTAACAAGTGGAACAAAGACCTTAAAAGATGCCGTCAACGAAACCATGAGGGAGTGGACCAACCGCGTGGAGGACACTCACTATGTCCTTGGCTCTGTCATGGGCCCTCACCCCTTCCCTACCATTGTCAGGGACTTTCAAAGCATCATCGGTAAGGAAGTGCGCTCTCAGATTTTAAAAGCAGAAGGCAAGCTCCCAGACCTTTTAATCGCCTGCGTAGGCGGAGGCAGCAATGCCATTGGACTTTTCCATGAATTCCTGGAAGAGCCTTCTGTCAAGCTGATTGGCTGTGAAGCCGCTGGACACGGAATTGATACAGATCAGCATGCAGCTACCATTTCAAAAGGGACTCTTGGTATTTTCCACGGCATGAAATCCTACTTCTGCCAGGATGAATACGGACAGATTGCTCCCGTTTACTCCATATCCGCAGGTCTTGATTATCCTGGTATCGGGCCGGAGCACGCAAATCTCCATGATTCCGGACGTGCACAATATGTGGCAGTAACGGATATGGAGGCAGTCGAAGCATTTGAATATTTATCCCGTGTGGAAGGAATTATTCCTGCCATCGAAAGCTCTCACGCAATTGCTTATACTAGAAAAATTGCTCCTTCCATGGGTAAGGATGAAGTCATTGTCGTTAATTTATCTGGGCGTGGCGATAAAGATGTTGCTGCTATAGCCCGTTATAAGGGGGTACAGATTTATGAGTAGAATCGCAGAAGTATTTTCAAAGGGAAAGGCATTTATTCCATTTATCACGGCTGGTGATCCAGACCTTTCCATAACAGAAAAACTGATTCCCGCCATGGCAGAGGCTGGGGCGGACTTGATTGAAATAGGAATTCCATTTTCTGACCCAGTGGCAGAAGGCATTGTAATCCAAGAGGCAGATATGCGTGCTCTCTCAGCCGGAACCACTACAGATAAGATCTTTGAATCAGTAAAAAGAATCCGCATGAAAACCAACGTTCCTCTGGCTTTCATGACATACTTAAACCCAGTTTTCGTTTACGGAAGTGAACGGTTCATAAAAAATGCGGCTGAGTGCGGAGTGGACGCCCTCATCGTACCTGACCTGCCCTATGAAGAAAAAGAAGAATTAAAGCCTTATTGCAATCAGTACGGCATTGATCTCATCTCCTTAATTGCGCCTACATCCAAGGAAAGAATCAAAACCATTGCAGCTGAGGCAGAAGGATTTGTCTACTGTGTCTCCTCCATGGGAGTTACTGGGGTTAGAAAACAAATCAACACCAACATCGGAGATATGATCTCTCTGGTCAAGGAGACAAAGGACATTCCCTGTGCCATAGGGTTTGGAATTTCCACCCCGGAGCAGGCAAAGGAAATGAGCCAATATGCAGATGGAGTAATCGTAGGCAGTGCCATAGTAAAGCTCTCCGCCAAATATGGGGCTGACTGCATAGAACCTATCTGCTCCTATGTAAGAGAGATGAAGGCCGCCATCTCCTGACCGCCAATTACATCTTGACAATGATTTGACCCGGTGTTACACTAATGCCACAAGAGGGAGCTCGTAAGCGGGCTGAGAGGAAGTCATCAAACTTCGACCTTTATAACCTGATTTGGGTAATGCCAACGTAGGGATTTATACGAGACGAATTTATTCTCTGAGCCTGTGCCTGTTGGTATGGGCTCTTTTTATTTGCACAAGTTCTCGAAGGTCCCTCCGGCAAGAAAAAGGAGGATTACAAATGAGTTACACGACGCAAATGGATGCTGCTAGAAAAGGCATTCAGACAAAGGAATTACTGGCAATTGCAGAAAAAGAACAGTGGGAACCAGACAAGCTTATGACCCTGGTGGCAGAAGGAAAAGTAGCCATACCAGCGAATAAGCTTCACACCTGTATAAATCCAAACGGGATCGGATCTATGCTAAAAACCAAGATTAACGTAAATCTTGGCACTTCCAGAGATTTAAATGATCTAGACCTGGAGCTTGAAAAGGTTCAAGATGCCGTTTCCATGGGAGCAGAATCCATTATGGATTTAAGTTCCTTTGGTGACACCAGGAAATTCCGGAGAAAGTTAACCACGGAATGTCCTGCCATCATTGGTACCGTTCCCATCTATGACGCAGTTGTTTATTACCATAAAGCCCTGGGTGACATTACTGCAAAAGAATGGATTGACATTGTGGAAATGCACGCAAAAGATGGGGTTGATTTCATGACCATACATGTGGGTATTAACAAGCAGACCGCACACCGGTTTAAAGATTCCAAACGTCTGACCAACATCGTATCAAGAGGTGGCTCCATCATCTTCGCCTGGATGGAAATGACCGGAGAAGAGAATCCTTTTTATGAACATTATGACCGGATTTTAGAAATCTGTGAGGAGTATGACGTCACTTTAAGCCTTGGAGATGCCTGTCGTCCCGGATGTATTGAAGATGCTTCTGACATTTCTCAAATTGAGGAGCTTGTCACGCTTGGAGAGCTGACTCGCAGAGCCTGGGAGAAAAATGTTCAGGTCATCATCGAAGGTCCAGGACATATGCCTTTGGATCAGATCGCTGCCAATATGAAGATTCAGGAGACCATCTGCAAGGGAGCACCTTTTTATGTCCTTGGCCCCCTTGTGACTGATATTGCACCTGGATACGATCATATTACTTCTGCCATTGGTGGAGCCATTGCCGCTGCTGCCGGTGCCGCCTTTCTATGCTATGTCACTCCAGCGGAACATCTGAGATTGCCAAACGCTGAAGATGTGAAAGAGGGAATCATATCTGCCCGGATTGCTGCACATGCTGCTGACATTGCAAAAGGAATTAAGGGCGCCAAAGAATGGGATCATCAGATGAGCGATGCAAGAAAACGTCTGGACTGGGAAACCATGTTCCGCCTTTCCATTGATCCTGAGAAGGCAAGACGTTACCGGGAAAGTTCTAAACCTGAAAAAGAGGATACCTGTTCCATGTGTGGTAATTTCTGTGCCATGAAAAATATGAACCGTATTTTAGACGGGGAAAAGATTACTATTTTTGATGAATGATGAATTTGACATACAATTGAAAATGGAGGTATTTTCATGAATCATGACACACAAACAGTTTTACATAAAAGTACGTACACCAATCAAAAATCCAGAATAAAAAAGTTGGCACTTAGCGGTATGCTAATTGCCCTTACCGTATCCCTATCCGGCTTTTCCATCCCCATTGGAGCATCCAGATGTTTTCCCATACAGCATCTGGTAAATGTATTAGCTGGTATCTTCCTGGGCCCAGTTTATGGAGTCTTAACCGCCTTTTCCACCTCACTCATTCGTAACTTAATGGGCACGGGAAGCCTGCTGGCATTTCCCGGTAGTATGATAGGCGCCTTTCTTTCTGCTTATCTTTTTCAAAGAACAGGGAAGTTAATCTTTTCCTGTCTTGGAGAAATTGGGGGAACCGGTATCCTTGGAGCACTCCTCTCCTATCCGGTGGCAGTATTTTTTATGGGGAAAGATGTTGCAGTATTCTTTTTTGTGGTTCCATTTCTCTTAAGTACGGTTTGCGGCACCCTGATGGCAGCCGCTTTATTCGAGGTGCTCCACCGTGTTGGCCTGGTCTCTTATCTACACCGACTTATGAATGAATAGAAAGGAAAAGGATATGGAAATAAACTTAGAAAAAGCAAAATCCCTTCCCCGACTCGTCCGGGAAAAGAAGCCCTTGATCCACTGCATTACAAACTATGTCACTGCAACCGATTTAGCCAATGTAATTCTTGCCTGCGGAGGATCCCCCATTATGGCAGACCACCCGGCGGAAGTGAAAGAGATGACCCGTTTATCAGATTGTCTTTTATTAAATATTGGTACACCAAAACAAACCACCCTTGATGTCATGATAGAAGCAGGAATGGAAGCAAACCGTTTGGGTATTCCCGTTATTCTTGATCCGGTGGGAATTGGTAGTACTCCCTTTCGAACAGAACTAATACTGGAACTTTTAAAAAAGGTGTCCATGACCATAATCCGGGGTAATACCTCTGAGATTAGCACTCTGCGCAGTGAATTATCCAAAACTACCGTAAAAAAACCGTCCCATCTCCCCAGAGGCGTAGACGCTTCCGATGAGGATCAAATGACAGAGGATAATATGTCTGCCTTTATGGAAACTGCTGTGCTCCTAAGTGGTATCACAAAAGCTGTGGTTGTTATGACGGGAGCAACGGACATCATTGCTGACCAGGAACATATTTATCTTGTGAAAAATGGCTGTCAAGAGATGTCAGGCATCACTGGCAGCGGCTGTATGTTAGACGGCGTTTTAGCTTCTTACGCAGCCACTTCTAATCCAATCTTTGAGTCTGTTACCATTGCCACTGCCCTCTATGGCTTATGTGGAGAGCGTGCCGCTATTAAAACAAAGGAGTGCAAAGGAGGAACTGGTAGCTTTCACCGTTTTTTCATGGATGAAATCAACCTTTCTTCTCAAACCGAACAAAAAGGAGGACTTAAAATTGAACTTCCGTAAAGATATGCTTCTTCTTTACGCCGTAACAGATCAGTCCTATACGGGTGAGAAACATTTACTGGAACAAATTGAAGAAGCACTTCGTTCCGGTATCACTCTGTTACAGCTTCGAGAAAAAAATATGGAGAAAGAGGAATTCCTAAAAGAGGCAAAGGCTGTCCGAGTGCTGACAAAGCGTTACGGCATTCCCTTAATTATCAACGACGATGTGGATATCGCACTTCAATGTGAGGCTGACGGCATTCATGTGGGACAGGATGATTTAACTGCTTATGAAGTTCGCAGGATGATCGGGCCAGATCGAATATTAGGAGTGACTGCTAAAAATCCGGAAGAGGCAAAGAAGGCATTCAAAGACGGAGCTGACTACATCGGATCTGGAGCCGTATTCCCAAGCCCCACAAAAGCAGATGCCCTTCCTATGACTATGGAACAGCTATCAGCTATCTGCACAAGTGTTCCCATTCCGGTTACTGCTATTGGAGGTATTACGCTTAGTAACGTAACCAAACTACAGGGAACTGGAATTGCAGGTATTTCCGTAGTTTCTGGTATCTTTGGAGAAATGGATATCCCTAGAGCGGTCTGTTCCTTAAAAGATGAAGTGAGGAAGGTGGTGACCTTATGAGCTTCACTCTACCCTCTGTGTTAACCATAGCAGGTTCTGACCCCAGTGGAGGTGCTGGAATTCAGGCTGATTTAAAAACCATAGCTGCCTTTTCCCTTTACGGCTCCAGTGTTATCACTGCCCTGACGGCTCAAAATACTACAAGAGTCTATTTGGTGGAAGACGTAAGCATTGCCATGCTTACCAATCAGCTTGATGCTGTGCTGTCTGATATTCCTCCACAGGCAATTAAAATTGGTATGGCAGGTTCTCCTTCTTCCATTGAAGTGATTGCAAGTCGGCTAGCTAAATTCCCTTCCATCCCTGTTGTGTTGGATCCTGTTATGGTCTCCACCAGCGGGGGCACACTATTTGATAAAAAGGGAATTGAAAATTTAACGAAGCTGCTTTTCCCCCTAGCCACACTGGTTACCCCCAACATTCCTGAGGCACAGGCACTCTTATCCACAAAAAGTCCTTTGCTCTCCAATCAGGATATGGAAAAGGCTGCAACTGAACTATGGGATAAATATAAGACTTCCTTTCTATTAAAAGGAGGTCACAGCGATTCTCATGCCAGCGATGTGTTATGTCACAATGGTTCTATAAAATGGTTCCATGGAAAACGGATCCAAACGCAAAATAACCACGGAACCGGATGCACGCTGTCATCCGCCATTGCCTGTGGCCTTGCAAAGGGAAATAACTTAGAAGATAGTATTTTATCTGCTAAGGAATATATCAACGGTGCTTTAATGGCAGGGCTGGAACTTGGGAAAGGAAATGGGCCTATGTGGCATGGATATAAAAAGTTTTGATTTTCTGACTTGATTTCTAAAGTGAGGAGGGAACTTGGGTTCATATTTAATAACTTTACATAAAAAGAATATCAGGACTGGTTATTTCTGAATCGACCTTTTCAAGTTAGAATTATAAGGCTCTATACTGAATTTGCGGGTGTGCTTTAAAGCATACTTTCAACATTCAGTATAGAGCCATTTATTAATTTGGTTTATTGGGTAAACCTTAGAATGCCATATAAAGATATCCTTTTATTAAGCAATGACTAATTGCATCATCGTAAAGTACTATCATATCTAACGCTTCACTGACTTCATTAGCGTCACTGGCTTTTATGGCCTCATTCCACCTCAAAAGTCTCTGAATGGAAATTACTATAGAATCTACCATCTATTGCAGTAAACTTCAACACACAATAATCTGGATCAGTGACTCCTTTGGGATAATACATGGTATCTCCTTCTCTCCAAATCATCTGTTTGCTTTCGTCATCTTCTAATACTTCTATGGTTCCCCTTAACATGACGCCTCTGTAAAACCTTGTATCACAAAAATAAATACAGGCATTGGGGCAAACCTTATATTGTGCGACTCTCATTGAGGAAGTATTGGTGGTAAAATAAAATGTCTTAATTCCCTCCCTGATCCTAGGCGGTAGCATAGCTTTTGTATTGGGGAATCCTTGGTCATCTATGGAACTGATAAAAGAAACATTTCGCTTTTCTATTAAATTCCCAATGGTTTTTTCAACATCTCTCATATATTTCTCTCCTCCTTATATCACAATCATAAAAGAGTAAAGGCTGTTTGTAAATTACCCACTTTTTTGTGGGTATCCCTCTCCTTAGAACTATTTCCTTAAAGCATATCTTCTATGCTGTAATTTATTGTAGACTCAAATACGAATTGGAATTCTCCTTTCAATGGTTGAAGAACTAAATATAAAAGTATCATAAGGCATGATTGTATTATCATTTTATAAAAATTATATATAAGAATATAAATCTATGATATAGTTGTTTCATTGAGAAAAAAGGAGAGATTAAAATTGAATCAATTAGCTTACTTAGATTATATATTAGATCAGACACAAAAAATTCTTTCTATAGATAGTCCAACTGGATTCACAAAAAATGTAACAGAATATATAATGGAAGAATATAAAAGCCTTGGTTATTCTCCAATACAAACTATAAAAGGTGGAATCCTTTGTAATTTAGGAGGAGATGAAACTTCCAACGACGCTTTATGTTTAGAGGCTCATGTTGATACTTTAGGTGGAATGGTATCTCAGATTACAGAAACAGGACGGCTTATCTTAACTCCTCTTGGCGGCCTGGAACCAAATAATACGGAAAGTGAAAACTGCAAAATATACACTCGTTCTGGTAAGATCTACAGCGGAACCATGCAAATGAAAAATGCGTCCGTACACGTAAATAAAAACTACAGATCCACCGCTCGGGAATTTGATACAATGGAAGTTGTGATTGATGAAAAAGTTAATTCCAAAGAAGATGTTCTTTCCCTTTCAATCCGTGTAGGCGACATTGTCTGCTTTGATCCACGTACGGTATTAACAGAAAGCGGCTATCTAAAAAGCAGATTTTTAGATGACAAAGTTAGTGTGGGAATCTTACTTGGTTTTGCCAAATACGTAAAAGAAGAAAATATTAAACTTCCTCGAAAAGTATATCAGTATTTCACCGTATTCGAAGAAGTAGGACATGGTGGATCTGGCTCCATCCCAACTGATGTCACAGAAGTAATATCCGTCGATTTGGGTTGTGTGGGTGATGGATTAACCTGTACCGAATATCAGGTATCAATCTGCGCCAAGGATAGTGTAGGCCCATATCATTACGACGTAGTTAGTGGATTAATTGAAGCCGCTGAACATGGCAAGATTGACTATGCCGTTGACATTTATCCACATTATGCTTCTGATGTTGATTCTGCATTGACAGCTGGGCATGAAGTGAGACACGGTCTGATTGGACTAGGAGTGTATGCCACCCACGGATATGAAAGAAGTCATAAGGATGGTATTTTAAATACCTTTTTATTGTTAACAAAATATTTAGCCTAAGTGATCTTAGTGGATAAAAAATAGCAATGAATCTGGTCTATATAAGATTCATTGCTATTTTTATTAGTGGATGATATTAGGTATTAATTTCTACCTGGAAGCAATCTTACTTCAAAAGAAAATTCTTCTTCCTCAAACATATACTCTTTTCTTAAATCCGGACCGCAGCTTTCGGAACCAATGCCGTTCTGACGATAATCCAGGCAAAGAACTGTGCTGCCTTCAGGAACCAATTCAAAGTTATGGGCTTTTTGTGTTAACTCTTCCTGTGTATAAATGGAGGCATTAAAGGAAAATGGCTTTTGAGATGCCACTGACAACTTATTCCTGCTTCCTTCTACGGTAACAAAATCGCAATCCCCTCTGCTTCCATTTTCCTGTGGCCGCAAATAATCCTCATGCATCTCTTTTACATGGGCCTGAAACAGTCCGTGATAGCTGGCTCTCTTTTTATCGGAATAATTTTCAAATGGTCCCATACCAAAGTACGTCACCTGATCCATCTCTTTTGGAAGGAATAGCCGAAGTCCAAATCTTGGAAGTTCAGGGAACTCGCCATCCTTTTTTACCTCCAGCTTTGTATCCACTGCACCATTTTTCCAGATGGTCCACAAGGCATTAATGTTTAACATTCTCTGAACAGGCGCCGCAGTAACGGACATAACAGTTTTAATCTCCACCCTGTCTTCCTTTATCTCTACCATGGTTTCATAAGCTCTTGATATTGCCTTATGATAATGTGCCTCCACCCATGCTTTTTTGATGTCACTGTCATTATCTGTAGGCGCTCTCCAGATATTTATTTCCATAGGGCGATCTAAAACACATCCATTTTCAAAGAACATATCTTTAAAACAACCAGTAAACTTATTGTAGGTATAGGAAAAATCTGTTGTTCCTATGGTCAGATAGCGGTCATCTTCATGAATTTCAAAGGTTTTTGTTAAAACATTTTCCGCTGCCAACTGGCATAAAATTCCTGCTGCCATCTGGTTTCTTCCATCTTTGTTTTCCAAAAGAATTTCATCGAAGCCCAGTACGCTTCCAGCCTCTAAGAATGGAGATTTATTCTTTAGCAGGTAGTTTAGTTTCAAATAACATACGCCTGCTTCTGGTACTGTAATAGGAATGATTGCCTTTCCTTCTTCGTGAGGAAGGATATTATCCACTGCCTCCTCGGAAAGAACTCCGGTATCTATTACCACTCCGTCACATGTTACTTCATAGGATAGGCAGACATAATCTTCCAAACTCAGAAAATCCATATAATTGTGAAGTACTATTTCCTTAGTCTTCTGGTCAAAGGATACCAGTCTTAATGGGCGATATACATTTTTAAACTCCTTAAGCCCTGTGTGTGGCCTGCGGTCGGGATATACCAAACCATCCATACAGAAATTGCCATCATGAGGATATTCCCCATGGTCACCGCCATAGAGATACATTGGCTTTCCATCTGTATTTTTACCCTGGTAAATGGCGTGGTCACACCATTCCCATACAAATCCGCCGCACACTTCATCGTGCTGTTCAAATACCTTAAAATAATCTTCCAGATCTCCTGGTCCATTGCCCATAGCATGGCTGTATTCGCATAGAATAAATGGTTTTCCTGTATTTCTTTCTGTGTATTCATGAATTTCTTCCAGACTTGGATACATACGGCTGTACAGATCCAGATTGGAGAAATCATATTCTTTGCTAAGAACCCGGTAACGGGCTCCCTCATAATGAGTCAATCTAGTTGGATCAAATTCCTTGGTCCATTTTAAGGCAGCTTCAAAGGTGCAGCCATAGGCGCATTCATTTCCCATAGACCAGATGACAACAGAGGTACGGTTCTTATCTCGCTCCACTAATAGCTTGGCGCGGTCCACGGTTGCTTCTGTAAATTCAGGATTGTCTGCAATGGCACGGTTCCACCGATCTCTCCACACTTCCGTTGCACGGTTTTTCATGTATACATAGGCGGTGCCATGACTTTCATTGTCCGCTTCATCAATGACATAAAACCCGTATTCATCGCATAGCTGATAAAACTGTGGTGCGTTGGGATAATGGCTGGTGCGGATGGCATTGACGTTATGCTCTTTCATTAGTTTCATATCTTTTTTCATCTGGGAAATGCTAATGACAAAGCCTGTCTCCGGATCGCTGTCATGGCGATTCACTCCATGAAATTTAATCTTTTGCCCATTTAAGTAGATGACACCATTTTGAATGGATATCTCCCTGATTCCTACCCGGTCAACGATTACTTCATTCTGAGTCTCTAAGATTACAGTGTAAAGATAGGGGTTTTCTGCATTCCAATGGATAGGATTTTCAATGGTCATATGAATCTTATTATCTGGCAGATAACCTTCCATTCCAGAAGTTACATTGCCGCTGCCGTCAAGAACTGTGATTTTTACCGGAACCTCACTTCCGATAAATGAAACCTCTCCTTGAACAAAGGCCTTGCCATCTTTGTGGGTTGTTCTTAAGAAATAATCAAAGATCCCCTCTTCTGGACGCTTTAATAAATATACATCTCGGAAAATACCTGTCATGCGGAATTTATCCTGATCTTCCAGGTAACTTCCGTCACACCATTTTAGAACAAGTACAGAAATGGTATTGTCTCCATCTCGAATCAACCCTGTCACATCAAATTCACTGGTGCCATGGGAAACCTGGCTGTATCCAACATAGCTACCGTTTAACCATACATAGAAACAGGAATCCACTCCTTCAAAGTTTAAAAATGCTTTTGGAGCGTTCTCATCTCTTTCATACATAAAGTGGTGTACGTAAGCTCCACATGGATTCTCTGCGGGAACAAAGGGAGGGTCCATGGGGAATGGGTATCTGGTGTTGGTATACTGGTGTTTATCATGGCCATAATTCTGGAAACACCCAGGAACTGGTATCTCTCCAAAACTTTCTGTATTATAATCTTCCAGGAAAAATTCTTCCTTTACATCATAAATGCTATCAAAATATTTAAATTTCCAGGTTCCATTTAAAAGCTGAAACCGGTCGGATTTCTCTCTTTGCTCTGTTAAATCAAAACTCGCCTTGGAAGCCGGGATATAGTAAGCTCTGTTTGGCATGGTGTTCTCATGAAGCAGATGCAGATTTTCATAGTGTTTGGGTACGATCATGGTTTCTACCTCCTCATCTTTCTAACTTTAATTATAAAATGAACCAGTCGAAAATCCATATCACCAATTAGACAAAACATGCACAAAATGATACGGTTATAGGAAAGCATTCCCTAAACCACTAAGCTATTCCCATGGAACTAAAAATTTCTGATATTTTACCGTCCTAACCTGTCGCTCTCTGAACACAAGCATTATATAATACAACCTGCTCTATGTAAAAAGGCGGGTCCGGAAAACCGGATACCCGCCTTTTTTTTGATTAACAGCCACAATTGTCTTTATTATTCCGCTGGCTATTCGCACTGTTACATCCATCGCGAAAACCTTCACAATAGCATCTTCTTTTTTCCTCAGCACAAGGATCGTTGTTGCATCTATTATTATTGTTGCAATTACTGTTGCAATTGTTATTACAATTATTATTTGAATTGCATCCACAATTATTTCTACAGCCCCAAGAACAACTCATTTAAAGCACCTCATTTTTTTTAATTATAGAATAGTATATGGGACGTAGAGACTAGTTGTGAATGGTTACGAATTAAGAAGTCCTATAACCATGCAAAACATGCCAAAAATGATACTGTAGCATTTAGGTGTCCTTATAAAACTGAGACCTTTGGCTTAAAATATAGGTTATGGGCACTTAGGATTACTCAAGCTATTAGCACTGAAGCAAAGCTTGAAAATATTATTGTACGTTTTAGGTATCAAGGCAGAGCTAACTTACTGCATATTTCGCTTTTTGGATATTTGTGGCTGGTAATTTAAAGTATTATTTCAATAGATTAAGGGAATAATACAATTAATATTTACTTATATTATGGGATGAAAACCAATTACATAACACAGATTATATCTGTTTTTTTATACAATTTATTGACATCGATTATATTTATGTGTTATATTTAGTTAATAATCAAAGAAAAGAGGTGAATCATGGGAATTATAGGTTGGATTATTATAGGTGCTTTAGCTGGATGGCTTGCAAGCATGGTTACTGGAAATAATAAAAATATGGGCGCTTTCGCAAATATATGCGTAGGTGTTATTGGTGGTCTCATTGGCGGTTTCATTATGAATTTAATAGGTGGAAAAGGCATTACCGGTTTTAATCTTTGGAGTCTATTAGTTGCCTTTATCGGTTCATTGATTTTATTGTGGATCGTAAACAAAGTTCGCAAATAAAAACCAATGTTTTATTGATTGGCTTTGAAGAGAAAAAAAACAACAAAATGTCTTGATATAAAAGACATTTTGTTTTATACATATTTAATTATAGATTTTTAAACCCGAGGATAGAACACTTATCAAAGGAGGCGTTTTTTATGAATAACTCAGTGAAAAGCAAAATAGATAAAGCAGTAGGTAGTGTGAAAGAAAGCGTTGGAAAATCCATCGAATCTGAACAGTTGGAACTGGACGGTAAGCTGCAAAAGCTTTCCGGCGAGGCCAGAGAAGAGGTGGAAAAGGCTAAGGAAAAAGCTGCACATATTGGTGAGGATATTAAGGAGAATATTGCTGAGAAGGCAAATGACTTGATTGATTCGATGAAGAAAAAAGAGAAATAATGTTTGTTAGGATACGGTAAATGAAAACTATTTAAATATTACAGTGAGGGACCAACTATTAGCGTTGAAAAATGATTAGCTAATAGTTGGTTTTTTCATTTTGGGAATTTATGTGAACTCTACAAGGCCACCAGCCCTAATTAAAAAGCCCAGGATACTCCTATGCCCGTATGAGTTAAGTAAGTCGGAAAAGATTAAATATTTTCTGGTACATATGCTCTCGCCGCTTCTGTAATGGAACCGATTAGATTTAAGTGTACAATTCGATTAAACAGTTATAGAAACACATGAGAGGCTATCATAGTGGTTCTGGATAGCTCCAGTCTGGCAATTCTTAATCCAAAATAATTGCATCCGATCCAAATAGATAAACACTTAAGATATCAGTTACTTCCGAAACCCATCGTCGAATCGTTCGATCTGTGCTACATAGAATCTCTGCTATCTCCTCTTGAGTCACACCATCGATATAAAATAACTTAAAAGCTTTATACTTCTCAGGCGCATTTTTCCTTATTTGTTCCTCTTCCAAAAGTTTTAGACACTTATCAATATGGGCAATTGTAACACTGCTTCGAAGCTTGTTTTTCAAAATACTATTTAGGTAGATATCCTCCTCTAAAGATTTCGCTAATCCATTATGATTCATATCCGTTATTTCAGATACCTCTCCCCTCATGCTCTCACGTATCCGGTTATAATTCTCCATTAACTTCTTTGCATTATGTAGTACCTTTGCCTTATTACTTTTTTTCTGGGATTTCTCAAATAGTTGAACCGCTTCCAATGCTGCTGTTCTTACTAATTGTTCTACCACTGCCTGCTCCATGTTTACACCCACCTCTCGTCAAAATTTCAATTCTTACCTTATCCCACTCCTCGGCCAGTAAATCTCTCTTGCCAGAAGGTTCTATAACCTCAACCGTGAATCTGCCAAGTATCTTGGCTCCCGAATTGCCATATGATGAGATTGTGGCGCTGGGAATCTTTAATAGTGCTGATGCTTCTGGAGCGCTATATTCACCCATGTAATAACCTCTGTCATACAAGGCGTATAACTTTTTTACTTGTTCGCTCATGATTGTTCCTCCTTCTTTTTGTTTCTCTATGTTGCTGCCGATTTTTATCGATGTTGATTTTAAATCATCTAACCACAATATACCACCTAGATGATTTAAAGTCAACTTTATTTTGATTTTTATCGGAATTATTGATTTTAAATAAACTATATGGTATATTAAACCTATCCTATAAAAATCGAGGAATTATGATGGCGAACATTGGAAGAAAGATAAAAGAAAAAAGAGAAGCGATAGGCATGACGCAGGAAGAATTGGCAATAGCGCTTGGATACAAGAATAAATCCACGATTGCCAAAATAGAAAATGGAACCAATGATATAGTCCAAAGTAAGGTAGTTGAATTTGCAAAAGCCCTAAGTACAACCGTTCCCTATCTTATGGGTTGGGATGAGGAAGACCTTACACAAATAACTCCCATAGAAACCCTTGGACTAAATGTACTTGGTACCAACTTTAATATAAAACCGTCTGAAATAGAGCACATTAAAAAATACCGTTCTCTAGACTCTTTCGGACAGGAGACAGTATCTTATCTACTAGATAGAGAGACCACCCGTGTAAAAGAAATAGCAAAACAAGAGAAACAGATCATAAAGTTGAAAACAGAAAAGCCCCATCTCATCCCACGTGCTTCTCATGAGCGCACTGATATAAAAGTTACGAAAGAAATGAAGGATTTTGATGATGCTTTTTTTGACGAATGATGAGAATAATATAAAAAATCCAAAAGGAGCTCCTGGATATGTACGCAAACACCGGCTATATGGATCTAACCGACGATCAACTGGAAAACCATAATATCCCCTTAAGAGCCAACTGCTGCGGAGTATATCGTCTCCTCACACTCCCAGTCATGTCCACCATCCGTCCCATCGGCCGCCCGGATTATCAGATTTTGTACATTGCCTCCGGAAAAGCTATTTTTCATATAAACGATGAAATCCGAGAAGCAACAGCAGGGAACATGGTCATCTACCACCCCCATGAGTTCCAGCAGTATACCTATTACCTGGAAGACAAACCCGAAGTATACTGGCTCCATTTCACTGGCAAGGAAGCGGCCAGCCTAATCAAAGACGCAGGTTTCATAAAAGACCAGATTCTATACACAGGCATCTCTGCCAAGTATCAAGATCTCTTCCAGTCCATCATCAAAGAACTCCAGCTTCCAAGATCTTGTTCCGAGGAATTGTCCTCCCTGTATATAAAACAGCTTTTTCTTACGCTCAAACGATTAAAAGAAGAAGGGGGTTATAAAAAAACGGAGGTCAAAGAGGAAATGGAGCAGGCAATCCACTATTTCCATGAGAACTTCACCAAAGACATACAAGTGGAGGAATATGCCAAGATGCTTCATATGAGCACCTGCTGGTTTATCAGAAGCTTTAAACAATACGCCGGTATGCCTCCAGGTAAATACATTACTTCCATACGGATCAATAAAGCAAAAGAGCTTTTAGAAAGCACAGATTATACCGTTGGGGAGGTGGGCACCATCATAGGGTATGAAAATCCCCTCTATTTCAGCCGTATCTTCAAAAAACAAACCGGCCTTTGTCCGGCAGAATACAGAAAAGCGGCAAGATGAGCCCCTCATCTGCCGCCTTCTTATTTTCTTCCCACCAAACTATAAGTCTGGCGGTATTCCTTTGGTGTAATCCCCATGTACTTTTTAAATATTCTGCGAAAATAATCCACATCCTGATATCCGCATTGATAAGCAATCTCATTTCCAGTTAAGCTGGTCTCCACCAGCATTCTGCAAGCCTTATTTAATCTTGCTTCATGAATCCCTTCCGTAAGTGTCTTTCCATACACAGCATTATAAACCCGCCCCAGATAATCTGGGCTGCAATCCAGCTTTTCTGCCAGTATGGAGGAAGATAACGGCTGTTCTAAATATTTCCTGATATACTGTCCTGCCTGGTTTGCAAGCAGAACCTTCTGCCCATTGACCTCCATAGGAGACAGGGAATCGCTGAGCTCACAAAGAAGCTCTAAAAGCACCAGATTTAATATCCTTTTATCATCCTGGCAGACATTCTGCCGTTTGATAAACCTGCGAAATAAATCTTCAAACTGCTCTGGCTTTCTTACTCGTATTAACTGAGGCAAAGACATCACATCTCGTCCCGTTCTTACCGCTTCCTCTTCCAGATGAAAATGAAGCCAATAAAAGGTAAGATTCTCATCAAACTCCCTGGTTCCCCAATGGTGTCTTCCTGGAAACAAGATTAGAGCCTCCCCTTCCTCCACATTATAAGAAATCTCTTCTTCCGCTATCCCCAAAACCCCTGAATTTACATAAATAATCTCAAAGGAATCCATGACACGGTCCGCATGGCATCCCTTGCCTCCCGTCACCAAGTATCCTGCATTAAGCGCCTTAACCGGAAGTACCGCTTTTAGCTGTAAAAAATGTTCCATAACTTCCCCCTGTCACCCCTGAGTCGGAATTCTCCAGTTTTTCGCTTCTTTTTCCTCTTGTATCCTTTCCATTCTACTGGCAATATTAAGAAAGGCAAAAAGATAGCAGACAATCATTGCTACTGCTTCTTTTTACCCAAGAATAGCAGAAATTTCACAAAATGAAAAGGGGATTACGGCAGATTTGCCGTTTAAATATCATGAACTTCATGTTACAACTTAAAGAAAAGATGACCCGCAACCACTCACAAGAAGCTCCTATGACAGATTTGGATTATCTAAGAGGGAGACGTTTCTTTATTGCAGAAGGCTGTTGTGCCAACGGAATTGTCACCCTGACGACTGGCGCATTTCTCTCCGGATATGCAAACTCACTAGGGGCCACCGACTCCATCAATGGAATTATCGGCTCGCTGCCTCTTTTGTTATGCCTGCTGCAGATGTTTTCCGCTGTCCTTCTAGAAAGTATGCGCAGAAAAAAGGCCATTCTCACAGCCTTTTCCTTGATTCACCGGCTTTTACTTGCTTCCGTGTTTTTTGTTCCACTCATTATTGAAAATCCCGCCTTTCGCCTGCTTGCTCTTATTGTGATTTATGGCACCGCACATTTTTTCGGTGCATTCATCGGTACTGGCATTGGAAACTGGATTCTTCAACTAGTCCCCTCAACCATTCGGGGGAAATATCTTGGAAAGAAAGATTCCTTTGCCTTTGGCATGTCCACCGCCATCAGCCTGATTATGGGTCGGGTCATGGACTGGTTTCGAGGTGCCGATATGGAACAGCAGGGATTTTTAGTGGTTGGATGCGTGGTGTTTGTCCTGGCATGTATGGATTTTTGGTGCCTTTCCTCCATTAAAGAACCAGAAAGTGTTCCACATGTTCAGAAGCTTAAGGATTCTATTCTTTCTCCACTCCTGGATAAAGAATACAGAAAAGTTATGTTCTCCTACATGTTCTGGAATGTAGCCCTCCAGGTGGCAGGACCTTTTTTCAGCGTATATATGGTAACAGGACTAAAGCTTGATTATACTTATATTACCTTCCTGGGGCTAATTTCTTCCACGCTTCGAATTATTGCCTCTTGGCTTTGGGGCAAACTTGCAGATGCTACCTCATGGTTATTCGTTACAAGGGCCTCTATGGGACTCTTAGGGGTGATTCACGCTGGCTGGCTGTTTATGACCCCAGAGACCTGCTATATCCTCCAGCCGCCAATGCAGGCACTCTCAGGCATTGCCTGGGGCGGAATTGCAATCTCTGTCTTTCATCTGCAATACCATTATGCCCCAACAGAGAAGCGGGTACCTTATGTCAGTGCCAATTCTTCCTATGCCGGACTTAGTGGCTTCCTTGCAACCCTTATGGGTGCTTTTCTGTTAAAAGTTCTTCCCTCCATCCATGTATTTGGTTTTCCAATGGGAGGGATGCAGATGCTGTTTCTTTTATCTGGATCACTGATCTTAGGTTGTGTCCTTTACATGGGAAAATTGCGAACCAATTGACCTTATTCCCTTCGGTCCTTACAAGATTCACGGATTACAAGCTCTGGCTTTAATATTCGCTCCACCTGGCTTTCCTCATCTGGAATTCCATTGATTTTCTCCAATAAAAGCTCCGCCGCCATGGCCCCCAGTCGTTCCTGGGGGTGGGCGATGGTGGTCAGCTTTACCATTCCATTCTCTGCAATAAAGGAGTTGTCGTAACCCGTCACTGATATGTCACCAGGCACTGACAGCCCATTTTTCTCAAGGGTCTTTATGATCTCCAGAGCAATCTGATCGTTATAGCAGACAATCCCGTCAATCTCTTTTCCCTCTTCCAGCAAATACTTTAAGATCTCCGAAGGTTTGACCGTGCGGTCTTCCGTATGAAACCAGATGACCATATCAGGATCATAAGATAAACCAGATTCCTGCAGGGCCTTTACATACCCTTTATGCCTGTCGATTCCCTGAATGTCATCTGCTTTGAAGATGCCAAGGATATGCTTATGCCCCAAATCTCTTAAATATCTGGTCACCAGATATCCCCCCATGCAATCGTCCATGAGAATATGAGGTTTCTTCTTCATCTGAGAATAATACCCCTGAATGAATACGTAAGGAATCTGATAGAAGTCAAGCTTGTCGTAAAGCCCCTTGTGTCCGCACATGATCTCGCTTTTGCTGGGCTCAATGATAAGACCATCAATATCCTTTTCCAGTATTTCTTCCAGGCTTCTGCTCTCCTTTAGCCTGCTGTTTCCAGTATTCTTAAGGATGATGCTATATCCGCCAGCCGTAAGCACGCTGTCAATTCCCTGAATCAACCTGGGGAAAATATAGTCGGACAAATAGGTGGTAATGACCGCTATATTGCCAGACCCCTTCTTTCCCCCAGCTTTTCTGGAGACAAAGGTCCCTCGCCCATGCTCCGCTTCGATAAATCCCTCCTGCTCCAGAATAGAAAGTGCTTTTCTCACCGTGTGGCGGCTTACGTGACAAGAGGCGGATAATTCATTTTCAGATGGCAGACGATCTCCCGGCTTTCTTTTCCCGGATACAATATCCTGCTTTAATTCTTCCATCAATACATAGTATTTTGTCTTTCCGCTGTCCTCTGCCATAGAAAACTCCTTACGATTTTTTTTGCCCGTAATACGCATTGGGGCCATGCTTGCGCATAAAATGCTTATCCTGCATGCACTGAGGCGCAGGTATTATGGAAGGGTTCAACAATTCGGTCATGAGATTCATTTTAGCAATCTCTTCTAATACCACCGCATTATGAACTGCATTGTCCGCATCGGTTCCCCAGGTAAAGGGACCATGGTTCTTACAAAGAATCCCGGGAACGTGCATAGGATTTCTTCCCTGAAGAGTCTCTATGATCACTAGTCCCGTGTTCTTTTCATATCCCTCTTCAATTTCTTCCTCTGTCAGATTTCTGGCACACGGAATCTCTCCGTAGAAATAATCGGCATGAGTGGTCCCATAGCAGGGAATTCCTCTGCCCGCCTGTGCCCAGGAGGTTGCCATGGGGGAATGAGTGTGAACAATTCCGCCCACCGTTAAAAACGCTTTATAAAGTTCCAGATGAGTGGCCGTATCAGAAGAAGGGTTTAAATCTCCTTCTACCTTATTACCAAGCAGATCCATGACTACCATATCTTCTGGCTTTAAGACGTCATAATCCACACCACTTGGCTTGATGACAAAAAGCCCCTTCTCCCGGTCAATCCCGCTGACATTTCCCCAGGTATATGTAATAAGTCCTTTTCTTGGCAGTTCCATATTTGCTTCGTATACCGAACGTTTCAATTCTTCCAGCATGTTCTCTCCGCCTTTCCAAATGTAGTATTATTTAAAATAATCCAGGGCAGCCCGTTCTATGGAAAGTCCCTTTTTATATCGCTCCATAAATACGCTAAATCCCGCCTCATCTTCTGGATCTGGCTTTACCACGGTGCCAGCCTCTCCATGAAACACCTTTTGGGCCAGGTAATGGTCTAAAGATTCCCCATCTTCTTTCCGAATTAGATAGGAAGCCAAAAGTGCTGCGCCCCAGGCACCGCCTTCTCCTGCCGTCTCCATAACAGAAACCGGCACATTCATCGCTGCTGCCATGATGCTTTGACCCACTCCTTTTGTCTTAAAGAGTCCTCCATGGCCTAATAACACATCAAGCTTTACGTCTTCCTTATAAAGAATTTCCATACCTACCTTTAAAGCACCTAACGCAGTATAAAGATGAACCCTCATAAAGTTAGCCAAATTAAAACGGCTCTCCGGTGTGCGGACAAACAACGGTCTTCCTTCTTCAAAATGAGTGATATGCTCCCCAGAAAGATAACCGTAAGACAATAAATTGCCGCCGTCTTTATCTCCCTCCAAAGCCTTTTGATAAAGGGTAGAAAACAAGGTATTCTTATCCGTCTTCATTCCCATAGCATCGGCAAACTCTTCAAACAAGGAAACCCAGGCATTTAAATCAGACGTACAGTTATTACAATGCACCATTGCCACAGAATCACCTGCTGGAGTGGTGACCAGATCAATTTCCTCATATACCTTGGACAGCTCCTTTTCAAGAACTACCATGGCAAATACACTGGTTCCTGCGGAAACATTACCAGTTCTTCTTGCTACGCTGTTGGTGGCTGTCATACCGGTTCCTGCATCTCCTTCTGGCGGACATAGAGGAATCCCAGCCTTTAAATTCCCGCTGATATCAAGTAGAGCAGCCCCCTCTAAGGTCAATGAGCCAGCCTCTTCCCCTGCGGTTAATACCTTAGGCATAATATCCTTTAGCTTCCAGGGAAGATGTTCTCTCTCAATCAGAGAATCAAACTGATTCACCATATTCTCATAATAGTCCTTTGTGCTGCTGTCAATAGGAAACATGCCTGCACAGTCACCAATTCCAAGAACTCGTTTTCCGGTAAGCTTCCAGTGGACATACCCCTCCAGGGTGATGAGGTAATCAATGGAAGAGACATGCTCCTCCTTATTTAAGATGGCCTGATACAGATGGGCAATGCTCCATCTTTGAGGAATATGATAGGAAAATAACTCTGTCAGCACGTTAGAGGCTTCTTGCGTAATGGTATTTCTCCACGTCCGAAAAGGAACCAAAATCTCCCCTTCCTTGTCAAAAGCCATATATCCATGCATCATGGCGGAAAAACAGATGGCTCCAATGGTGGTCAGTGTTTCTCCATAAGTTTCCTTCACTTCCTCTGCCATTTTCTGATAGCTGTCCTGGACGCCTTTCCAGATATCAGAGATGGAATACGTCCAGATCCCATTCTCATACTTGTTTTCCCAATCATGACTGCCTGATGCAATTGGGTTGTGGTCCTCGTCCACCAGTACTGCCTTAATTCTTGTAGAACCAAGTTCAATTCCAAGGGCTGTCTTACCTTCCCGGATTGCTGCTGCAATTTCTTTTCCTATCATTTGGACCCCTCCTTTTAAAATGGGTCCGCTCCACTAGGAGGCGGACCCCATTATGTTCTTAGCGGTACACAACAGAATTCCACTTCAATTCGTTCTTCAAATCACGAATAGTAGTCTTCTCATCAATATAAATTGCTTCAATTCCCATAGCTTCTGCCCAGTCACCCATCTGCTCTGCTGTTAAATCATAGGAAAATGCCGTATGATGGGCACCTCCAGCCAGAATCCAGCTTTCTGCCCCAGTAATGAGATTTGGCTCTGGAGTCCAAAACGCAGTAGCTACCGGAAGCTTTGGCATAGGCTTTTCTATCTTTTTACAGTTTACCGTATTAATAATAAGACGGAACCGATTTCCCAGATCAATGAGAGAGGTTGCAATGCCTTTCCCTTCTTTCGCCGTAAATACAAGGCGTGCAGGATCTTCTCTATTCCCCATGGACAACGGATTTACCCTGATTGAAACCTTGCCCTCTGCAATGCTTGGGCATACCTCTAACATGTGAGCCTGAAGAATACCTTCTTTCCCTGGAACCAGGTTATACGTATAGTCTTCCATAAAGGAAGTTCCCTTTGCATTTGGTATGCCAGAGGTCATGATCTTCATTAAGCGAACCATGGCAGCCGTCTTCCAGTCTCCTTCTCCGCCAAAGCCATAGCCCTTCTCCATCAGACGCTGAATGGCAAGACCAGGAAGCTGCTGTAAGGTACCAAGATCTCCAAAATGGGTAACAATGGCCTGATAATCCTTTTCCTTTAAGAACTGCTCAAACCCCAGCTCAATCCTTGCCTGAGCTGCTACGTGGGCCTTAAATTCCTGTGGATCTCTTTCTTCTGTTACCATTTCATACAGGCTGTAATATTCCTCTACCAAAGAGGATACCTCACCCTCTTTTACATCTTTTACATAATCCGCAATCTCATTAACGGGATAAGCATCAATCTCCCAGCCAAACTTTAACTGGGCTTCTACCTTATCTCCTTCGGTTACAGCTACATTTCTCATGTTATCAGCAAAACGAACCACACGGACATGACTGCTTTCCATAACCCCGACTGCCGTACGCATCCAGTCTCCGATTCGTCTCTGGACACTTTCATCATCCCAAAATCCTGCAATCACCTTTCTTGCCATTCCCATTCTTGTTACCATATGACCAAATTCCCGGTCTCCATGGGCGGATTGATTCTCATTCATGAAATCCATGTCAATAGAATCATAAGGAATCTCCTGATTGAACTGAGTATGTAAATGAAGCAATGGCTTTCTATATTCCTGCAATCCTAAAATCCAGGATTTTGCAGGAGAAAAGGTGTGCATCCAGGTAATGACCCCAGCACAGGTTTCATCATCATTCGCCTGATGAAACAAGGACCGAATGGATGTATTGTCAATAAGAACTGGTTTTAGTACCACCTGAAACGGCAAAAGCCCACAGGCATTAAGCCGCTCGGTTATAATAGCGGAATGCTTTGCTACATTGCTCAGACACTCTTCCCCATAGAGGTCCTGGGAACCAGTTGCAAACCAGAATTTATATTCTTTCCTTACCATAAGATTACCCCCTTATTATTTATTTACTTTCCAAGACGGATTACGTTCCAGGAAGCTTTGTTTAATTTACTTGTTACAATTCCGCCATCAATCACAGACTGGCTGGTTTCCTTTGGAGCTACCTTCTGATTGAATGGCCCATTCACTGCCTGAAGATCATCACATTCTAAAACAGTATGCTCAAGAACCCGGTAACCTTCAAAGCTTCTCATATCAATGGTCATTTCAGCATCTTCCTTAATGCTTCGATTAACTGCAAAGATGGTAACCTCTCCCTTTTCCTCATTGTAAACAGGAACTGCTTCCACAGCCGTTACATTCACATGAGTAGCCGTATCAAACTTAGGGGTGCTGATAACAGGAAGAAGCGCCGTTCCTCTGCCATATTTGGAAGCGTGCATAAATGGATAGAATATGGTCTGCTTCCATGCAGCTCCGCCGCCAGCCTCTGTCATAATTGGTGCAATGACATTAACAAGCTGAGCCAGACAAGCCATCTTCACACGGTCCGCATGTTTTAACATGGTAATTAACATAAGACCTACTAACAAGGCATCTTCAAAGGTATAGATATCCTCTAACATAGGAGGAGCGATCTGCCAAGGATGATTTTCTGTAATATCGTTATCTGCCGCATTGGAATGATACCATACATTCCATTCGTCAAAGCTGATCTTAATTTCTTTTTTACTTCTCTTTTTCGCCTTTACGTAATCACAGGTAGCGATCACGGTACGGATAAACTCATCCATATCATCAGAACATGCAAGGAAATCTTCGGTATCACCCTTCTGATTTCCATAGTACTGGTGCATGGAAACGTAATCCACGTGGTCGTATGTATGCTGTAATGTTACAGCCTCCCAATCAGGGAAGGTAGGCATGGTTAAGCTGGAACTTCCGCAGGATACTAATTCAATGGTAGGATCGATCAGTTTCATGGCTCTTGCTGTTTCCTCAGCCAGACGTCCATACTCTTCCATGGTTTTATGTCCAAGCTGCCATGGTCCGTCCATTTCGTTACCAAGACACCAGGTCTTAATCTTGTGAGGTTCTTTATATCCATGGCTGATTCTTAAATCACTGTATTTGGTGTTGCCTTTGTGGTTGCAGTATTCTAAGATATTGCAGGCATCTGCAATCCCTCTGGTTCCCAGGTTAACTGCCATCATAACATCAGAGCCTACATTCCTGGTCCATTTGGTGAATTCATTAAGGCCTACTTTGTTTTCCTCAATGCTTTTCCAGGCAAGTTCCAGACGTCTTGGGCGCTCATTTAATGGTCCCACGCTGTCTTCCCAGTTAAAGCTTGATACGAAATTACCGCCAGGATACCGGATGATAGGAACATTCAGTTCTCGAATCAAATCCTTAACATCTTCACGAAAGCCATGTTCATCAGCTGTGGGATGCTCAGGGGAATAAATACCATCATAAACGGCACGCCCAAGGTGCTCAATAAATGACCCATAAATTCTTTCGTCAATCTCCGCAATACGAAATTCCTTATCAACTACCATCTTAACTTTGCTGTATGCCATCTTGTTGTTCCAACCTTTCTGTATTTGCTTCCATTTATTCTTCGCCAAATGCTTTACGGTAATCGTTTTGAAATATCCATAAGAAATCTCATCGGATTTACCTCCTGCTTTTTTCGTAAGATGGATAAAATATCCTCTTACTACCAATTTATAACTTGTACGCACCATTGCACAAGTTGTTTTTCATTATTCTATCATATTCAGCACTTTTTACAAGAAACTTAACCATTCCTTTATTATCTATATCAGAAAAAAGGTAAGACATGCAGGTCTTACCTTAGAAATAGTTAACGTTATAAAGCATGGAGAATAAAGCAGCAGAATACTGATTTTAAGAAGTTTAATTAGTTAATTATTTATCAATATCCCATCTGCCAGAATCTTTGGCATAAAATCCAACAAATAATCACAAATATAACAAATCTGGTTTCTATGGTTTTATATCATTATGCAAATTCACAAAGCCATGGACAGATTATACAATTATACTTTTGATTTTTGTGAATTTTTGTTGACACTTTTTTTCACATTTCGGTTATATTATATTTGTAACCCCCCCCCAATACATTATATAGTTTTTGCTACACCCCATAAGAAACGAAATACCTTCTCCGAAAAAAGACCAGCTACCCCAGCTGGTCTTTTTCATTATCTTCATTTAAGAATTTACTTTTTTCCTTTTGTATTACGGCGATCTTTTAACATACGTTCAAAAGCTTCCCCATCGCCTTCTTCTCTCAAACGACGTCTCCGCTCTTCTCTGCGAATCTCGCTTTCCCTAAATTCTTTCTTTCTTTTATATAAAACAAATCCAATTCCTGCTCCAGCCACGAGCAGAATACCTGCAAGAACAGCAGCTAAAATCCCTATTCCTTTCCCGCCTGACATCTTCACTCCAGAGGCTGGCAGCTCTTTGCTTCCATCTGTAGTAACTGGTTCTTTTGTACTTTCACCAGTTGTCTGGTCAGATTCTGTAACACCGTTTTTGGCCATTAGGTAAGCTCGGCCCACGTTTCTGTCATTGTAAGTATATTGAATTAACCCGACAGCTCCCTTTGGACTGCCTTTTGGCAACTCGGTTACGAGAGTCTTACTTGCATCGGAAAACTTAGCATCTTTTGGAAGCGTAATGACCTGACCTTGCTCTAGTTCAAGATCTGATGGCTGAAAGCTCTTTTCTCCAAGAACAACAGGTTCTTCCCCTTGAATATAGGAGGTCTCATTTCCATCTATTTTGAAATTCTGAAATCGGTCATAACCAAACTGCAGCAAGTTCTTTCCATCCACAAAGTACTGCTTGGGACTTCCCTTTAAGATAACAGAGATAAGTCTTCTTCCATCCTGCTCAGCATAGGTTACCAGTGTATTGCCTGCCTTGATTAAGTATCCTGTCTTACCTGCAACAGCAGAAGGAAAATAAAACTCACTTGAGGATTCTTTTGTTTTTACAAGGCGATGTTCATTGTATATGGTAAGTCCTTCTGGATTGTTGGTGGTAGGGGGAATCTTATGGCTCAAAGCAGAACTAATCTCCACCAGCTTTTTATTGCTATATGCTGCTTTGGCAATCAATCCCATATCATAGGCAGACACATATTGAGTATCACCATTGAGTCCAGATGGATTGTCAAAATTGCTCTCGGTGCATCCAAGCTCCTCCAGCTTTTGATTCATCAATTTTACAAAATCTTCTCTGCTCCCCGCTACATGCTCCGCAAGAGCATTGGCAGCCTGATTGCATGAGTGAAGGATAAGGGAATAAAGACAATCCTCCACCGAAAGCTTATCTCCATCGGTTACATTTAACTTGTTTCCGCTTCCCGCTTCTACGTTTAATACAGAATCTTTGGAAAAGGTGACCATATCATCAGGCTTGGCCCGCTCCAGCACGATCAGTGCGGTTAAAATCTTTGTGATACTGGCAGGGGGATACTGGCCATGCATATTTTTACCGAATATCACGGCTCCCGAATCTGCATCAATCACTATGCCGGATTCTGCCTGGATGTCAGTATCTGAGGGCCAGTCCGGTTTTGCGTATACCGTTATAAGAAATAACTGGCTGATCAAAAGACAGCACAGCAGTGTTTTCAATCTTTGCTTCAAGTATTCGTCCTCCGACATGAAAAATGCCCTAAAACCGCACATAGAATATTATACGGTTTTAGGGCACCATTTTTATTTTGCGTAATCTGTTACTCTGGACTCCCGAATCACATTGACTTTAATCTGTCCCGGATATTCCAAGGCTTCTTCAATCTTCTTAGAAATATCACGAGCCAAAAGTACCATATCATCATCGTTGATCTGATCAGGAACTACCATAATCCGAACTTCACGTCCCGCCTGAATCGCAAAGGACTTGTCCACTCCCTTAAAGGAATTGGTAATATCTTCTAACTGTTTTAATCTGTTTGTATATGTCTCCAGAGTCTCTCTTCTGGCTCCAGGTCTTGCCGCAGAAATTGTGTCTGCTGCCTGGCAGATACAGGCAATAAGGCTCTGTGGTTCAACGTCGCCATGATGAGATTCAACCGTGTTCAGCACAATCGCAGATTCCTTATACTTTCTACAAAGCTCTACGCCTAGCTGAATATGGGATCCTTCCATTTCATGGTCAACGGCTTTACCGATGTCATGTAATAAACCAGCACGCTTGGCCATACGAATATCTAAACCGATCTCTCCGGCTAATAAACCGGATAACTGGGCAACTTCCATGGAATGCTTTAATGCATTCTGTCCATAGCTTGTCCTGTATTTCAGTTTGCCAAGCAGTCTGATGAGTTCCGGATGAAGACCGTGAATTCCCACTTCAAGAGCGGCGGCCTCTCCTTCTTCACGCATATTGGTTTCTACTTCTTTCTGTGCCTTTTCTACCATCTCCTCAATTCTGGCTGGGTGAATTCTTCCATCCACAATGAGGCGTTCCAATGCAATTCTTGCCACTTCTCTACGAACCGGATCGAATCCGGACAATACAACTGCCTCAGGGGTATCATCAATAATGAGTTCTACGCCTGTAAGGGTCTCTAACGTACGAATGTTACGGCCTTCTCTACCGATGATCCTGCCTTTCATCTCATCGTTAGGAAGCTGTACAACAGAAACTGTCGTTTCTGCTACATGATCCGCAGCACATCTTTGAATGGCTGTAACCACGTATTCCTTTGCCTTTTTATCGGCTTCTTCTTTTGCTTTGTTATCAAGTTCCTTAATTAATTTCGCAGTGTCATGTTTTACATCATCTTCAACAGATTTTAAAAGATACTCTTTTGCCTGTTCGGAGGTAAGTCCGGAAATTTTTTCCAGTTCCTGAATGCCCTTTTCATACAGTGATTCAACTTCGGCACTTCTTTTATTTAACCCGTCCTCTCGAGCAGCAAGACCTGCTTCTCGTTTTTCCATAGTCTCAGACTTCTTGTCCAAGTTTTCTTCCTTGCTTAATACTCGTCTTTCATAACGTTGAAGCTCAGCTCTTCGTTCCCTGGTTTCTTTTTCCAGTTCATTCTTAGTCTTTAATGACTCTTCTTTTGCCTCAAGGAGAGCTTCACGCTTCTTTGTCTCAGCGGTCTTTAATGCTTCATCTATTATTTCCCGAGATTTTTCTTCTGCTGAACCCATCTTGCTTTCATAGGTATTTTTACGATATGAAATCGCAGCAGACCAGGCAATAAAAGCTACTACTATTGATGCCAAAATTACAACCAATACAGTTGTGAATACTGATACTGACACAGGAGCACCTCCTTATTAGATTTTCATTGTACAACAATACAACACTTCAATTTTAAACTGTTTTATACATTATGTCAAGTATTTAACCCTTGTTTCCGGCATACTTATACACATTTTCCTTATTAAAAGTCATCGCTGCATATACTCCCAAAAACACGGCTTACCACTTCATAAGAAAATCCTTTTCTAGCAAGGGATGATATGACTTTTGCACGCTCTTTTCGGTCCAATTCTTCCGGTACTAAGCGCTTTTTCCTGATGTATGCCAAAACCTGGGCTTCTTCGTCCACAGGCTGTTCTTCTAAGATATCTCGTATCATCTCTTTATCCAAACCTTTTTTCTGTAGCTCGTATTGGATCTGTCTTTCACTTTTTCGTTTGGAATTATATTCCACATACCTTTTTCCGTAATCTTCATCGTTTATAAAACGGTGCTCCTTCACAAACGAGATGGCATAATCAATGGCTTCCTGGGGGTAACCCCCATCCTTTAGCTTTCTTACCAGTTCCTGCTCTGTCTTATCCGAAGCTTTCAAAAGATAAAGAACCCGCTCTCTGGCTCTTTTTAACAAAACCTCCTTAAGGATCTCCTGATACGTATCCTCTGAGAGTTCTTCTCCTTCTTCAATGCCAAATCTTTTTATTTCCCCTCTATAAAGAACAAGAGTAAAGTCTTCATCTAGAATGACTTTACTCCTGCGCTTATCGACGGGCACAATCTCCATTACAATCATAATGCCCCTTATTCTTTCTGTTATTCTATTACCGCCTGTCAGGCGTAAAAAATCCTATTCCTTTGAGGAAGCATTCTTATTATCTTCTACTTTAATTCGTTTGCTTTCCTTTGCACCTGCTCCGTCTTTTCCTTCTGCTCCGGGAGCTGCTGCATCACCTTCCGTCATCAGACCGTAATTGGCGCGTACCTTATTCTCAATTTCCAGGCAGATTGCCGGATTGTCCTGAAGGTATATCTTTGAATTCTCACGTCCCTGGCCAATCTTAGCATTGTTATAAGCAAACCAGGCTCCGCTCTTTTCTACGATATTCTCTTTCACGGCAAGATCCAAAACGTCACCTTCTCTGGAAATACCTCTTCCAAACATGATATCAAATTCCGCTTCCTTAAATGGAGGTGCAATCTTGTTCTTAACTACTTTAATTCTCGCACGGTTACCGACTACATCACCACCCTGCTTCAGGGTCTCGATCTTACGGATATCCAAACGGACAGAAGCATAAAACTTAAGGGCACGTCCACCAGTGGTGGTCTCAGGACTTCCAAACATAACACCAACCTTCTCACGAAGCTGGTTGATGAAAAGAACGATACAATTGGATTTGCTGATCACTGCGGTTAACTTTCTAAGAGCCTGAGACATGAGTCTCGCCTGAAGGCCGACGTGGGAATCTCCCATATCTCCTTCGATCTCTGCCTTGGGAACCAACGCTGCAACGGAATCCACAACCACGATGTCAACCGCTCCAGAACGAACCATGGTCTCTGTAATCTCCAATGCCTGTTCTCCGTTATCTGGCTGAGATATGTAAAGGTTATCAATATCTACGCCTATCTTCTTGGCATAAACAGGATCAAGGGCATGCTCTGCATCAATAAATCCTGCAATTCCGCCACGCTTTTGAACTTCTGCGATCATGTGAAGTGCAACCGTAGTTTTACCACTGGATTCTGGTCCATAAATCTCTACAACTCTACCTCTTGGAATTCCACCTAATCCTAACGCGATATCAAGACTAAGGGCTCCGGTTGGAATGGTCTCCACATTCATATTGGTTCCGTTGTCGCCAAGCTTCATAACAGAGCCTTTTCCATAAGCTTTCTCTATCTGTGTAAGTGCGGCATCTAGTGCTTTCAATTTATCGTCTTTATTCATCTTATCCTCCAACACGAACAAATGTTCTTCTTCTATTCATAATAATAGTATATTTCACAGCAAATGTCAACCAGAAATTTAAGCCATTCCCTTCAATAAGCACCACACTCCCTGCCTGTCCGGCTATGATTTTACAATAAATGGAAATCCTGGCGAAATGCCAGAGAAACGTTTCATAAAAGGCATGATACCTTTTGAATGTAAGCTAACTATATCACAGGCATGTCCTCACTGCAAGATGTTTATGATCCGGGCCTGCATAACAGCCACAGACCCGGATTGCCAAACTGGTTTTAAAGCAAGAGACGTTCTACATCAAGTAGACCCCAGCCCTGCTGATTGATGGGAAGGCCTAAATCCACGGCTCTTTCCCGTAACATCAATTTTACATCCCGATTGTTCATATAAGGATATTTCTGTAAAAGCAGTGCAATTGCGCCTGAGACCAAAGGCGTTGACATGGATGTACCGCTCTTACTTTGATACTCTCCTGCTTCATTCGAACAACTCATGATTCCAGCTCCAGGAGCTATAATTTCCGGTTTACAAATACAGGCACCCGTAGGTCCTCTTCCAGAATAATCAATCATACGGTTCCCCATTACATTTACTTCCTTATAGTCATCGGAACAACCGACTGTAATAACCTTTCGGCTGATACCAGGAGTTGTAATGGTATTAGTTCCTGGTCCCATATTTCCTGCTGCCACGCAAACCACTAATCCGTCATCCCAGGCTGCATTGACACCGCGCACAAGGACTGAATTTTCCGTCATACCTTTTCTAGAAAAGGAACCGACGGAAATGTTTACGATACGGATTCCGTATCGTTCCCGATTATCGCGGACCCATTTTAGCCCTGCCAACACATCGGACGCATACCCATTCCCCTTTTTATCCAAAACTTTAAGCATGATGATGTGGCACTCTGGGGCAATTCCCATATATTTTCCATCGGAAGCACTGCCGCTCCCTCCAATAATTCCAGCTATATGCGTTCCATGACCATTGTCGTCATAAGCATCCCGTCTGCGGTGAACAATATCCACGAAATCAACTACTCTATGTTCGAAGTCCTCATGAAGAAAAATCCCCGTATCAAGCACTGCAACTCCCACTCCCCGCCCGGTGAGACCCATTCGGTAAGCCATGTCACAGTGTATTGCATCTCTTACATGATCCACAGTCCACTACCTGATTCCTTTTTTATTAGGATATTCCGCAGTGACTTGCATGGTTTCATTTCGGGGGTAAATTTTTCTTTTCAGTCTCATTTCTTAAAAATGATATTAAGAAAATCTTCAGAATCTATTCAAACAATATACAAACTTTTACCAAGGGGGTGTGTTATACTAATGACATAAGAAATGCACAATGTATAGAAATATCCTTTTACCCTTTTTGAAATCCGAAAATCCTAAGAAAAATCCCTGTGTCTTACGGCACAGGGATTTTTCTGTTCAAATATTAGGGTGAAATTAGATATCGTACTTTATATTTTTTAAGACATCACTAAAATCAAAGGTAGCGAAGTAGTCTTTTGGTGTCTCAGCTCTTCGGATTAATTCAACCTCTCCGTTCTCCTTTAAAAGAAGCTCTGCAGACCTTAACTTTCCATTGTAATTATACCCCATTGCATACCCGTGAGCACCGGTATCATGGATAAACAGCAAATCTCCCTTGGAAATCTCCGGCAGCATACGGTCAATGGCAAATTTGTCATTGTTCTCACAAAGAGATCCAACCACATCGTACTTATGGCTGCATGCTTCATTTTCTTTTCCCATAACCGTAATGTGATGGTAAGCTCCATACATGGCAGGACGCATGAGGTTCACTGCACAGGCATCCACTCCAATATATTCTTTATGGGTATGTTTTTCATGAATGGCTTCTGTCACCAATCCACCGTAAGGCCCCAGCATAAAACGTCCAAGCTCCGTATAGATTGCTACATCTCCCATATCATTTGGTACTAAAATCTCTTCATAAACTTTTCTTACACCTTCTCCAATGGCCATAATATCATTGGACTCCTGTCCCGGGCGATATGGTATTCCAATTCCGCCAGACAGATTGATAAAGGTGATTTTAGCGCCCGTTTCCTCTTTTAACTTTACTGCAAGTTCAAACAATACCTTCGCAAGCAGAGGATAGTATTCATTGGTCACGGTATTGCTGGCAAGAAATGCATGAATACCAAACTCTTTTGCACCCTTGCTCTTTAAGATCTTAAAGGCCTCAAAAAGCTGTTCCGTGGTCATTCCGTATTTGGAATCCCCTGGATTATCCATAATATCATTGCTGATTTTGAATACACCGCCTGGATTATAACGACAGCTTATAGTTTCTGGGATATGACCGATGGCCTTTTCCAGGAACTCAATGTGGGTGATATCATCAAGGTTTATAATTCCACCCAACTGATCTGCTAACTGAAATTCCACTGCAGGGGTATCATTGGATGAAAACATGATATCAGAGCCGGAATAGCCAATGGCATCAGACATCATAAGTTCTGTCAGGGATGAACAGTCAGCCCCACAGCCATAATCCTTTAATATGTTAAGGATAAACGGATTCGGCGTAGCCTTGACTGCAAAATACTCCCGGTAACCTTTATTCCAGGAAAATGCCTGTTTCAGTTTTTCTGCATTCTCCCTGATTCCCTTTTCATCATAAATATGAAAGGGGGTTGGATATTCTTTCACAATTTCTAATAATGCTTCCTTGGTAACAAATGGTGTTTTTTCCAAAGCTTTCCTCTCCTCTCTTAAGTTAAACTATGCAGAAAGAGCCTGTCTCCGGCACACCTGCTAGTAAGCTACATTGTACCGGGGATAGACTCTTTTGTCCACACTTTTTTTGTATAATTATTCAAAAAAAATTATTATTTAGTTTACACTCACTACACGCATGATATTGGTGTGAGCTGCTGCTTCATGCTTTCTAACTGGGTTAACAACTCCTGCAGTAACTACCACAGTATCGTTTACCTCAACGATTCCTTTTTCCTTTAAAAGCTCCATGGAAGAGTAAATCAAAACGTCAGTAGATTCCGCACGTTTTGCGTGGAATGGCTTAACGCCCCAGTAAAGCTGCATCTGACGAAGTGCAGAAGAACTTGGGGACAGACCGATGATCAGGCATTCTGGTCTCCATTTGGATAACAATCTAGCGGTAAAACCGCTGATGCTTGGTGCTACGATAGCCTTTGCCTCTAAATCACGAGCAGTCGCTACGGAAGAATAGCATACCGCATTGGATACGTTGTGCTCATTGGCAGCAGATACTCTACGCTGACGAAATGCATTGTAATCCAGATGTTTTTCTGTCTCTTCTACGATAGAAGCCATCATGGAAAGAGCCTCAACTGGATATTTACACATTGCAGTTTCACCAGAAAGCATAACTGCGTCAGTTCCATCATAAACTGCGTTTGCAACGTCAGTTACCTCAGCTCTGGTTGGACGAGGATTACGGATCATGGAATCTAACATCTGCGTAGCTGTAATAACCGGTTTACAAGCTACATTACACTTATCAATGATGCTCTTTTGAACAAATGGTACTTCCTGAGCAGGAATCTCAACACCCATATCTCCACGGGCAACCATAATTCCATCACTGACTTCAATGATTTCATCCAGGTTCTCAATTCCTTCTGCATTCTCAATCTTAGCAATAACAGCCATATTAGAACCATTAGAAGCCAGGATCTCTTTGATCTCTTTAATCGCATCAGCGGTACGTACAAAGGAAGCAGCAATGAAATCAAATCCCTGTTCAATACCAAACTGGATATCCAGCTTATCCTTCTCTGTCAGTGCTGGAAGCTTGATTTTAACGTTTGGAACGTTAACACCCTTTCTCTCTCCCAGCTCTCCGCCGTTTACGATGTTGCAAACGATTTCTTTGCCCTTAACTTCTAACACTTCCAGTTCAATCAAACCATCATCAATCAGAATGCGGTTTCCTTTTGTTACATCTTTAGCAAGTCCTTCGTAAGTAATATGACCTCTGGTAGCATCACCGACAATATCTGCCGTTGTTAAAGTATAGGTATCCCCTTCCTTTAACGTAACCTTCTTGCCATCTTCTAAAACACCGGTGCGGATCTCCGGTCCTTTTGTATCAAGAAGTGCTGCGATCGGCAGATCCAATTCTTCACGAACTCCCTTTAACATATCAAGGCGTGCTTTCTGCTCTTCATAATCGCCATGAGAAAAGTTAAATCTGGCAACATCCATACCATGTAAAGCCAGTGATTTCATCAATTCGCGGTCATTCGTGTTTGGTCCCATTGTGCAAATAATCTTAGTTTTCTTCATTATTATCCTCCGTAACTAGTGGGTCGTATTGTCGGTCGTGGGGTGATCCGACGTGACGTGTTTGTGTGTATACAAATGCTCGGAACAGTATTCAAAGCTGCCCTCACATTTTGAACAATAACGGAATTCCAGGTTAGGAGAATCTTTTTCGGTCCGTCCGCAAACGGCACACTTGTGGTGTGTCCCCCCCTGAGGCATAATTTTCATCTGTTTCTGAAAATTATGTTTTCTTTTGATCTCTTTCGGATTAAACCGGCTTGTATTCCGGGTTAAAATGAAAAAGAGGATAAAGTTAAATAAAGACATAAATATTGTGACTCTGGTAGCCATGTTTCCGGTAAGAAATCCATATAGGAAGTACACACCATTAAACATTGCAAGCCATTTGGCTTTCATTGGAATCACAAAAAACAAAAGGAATTCCAGATCCGGAAATGTTGCAGCAAAAGCGAAGAACAGGGAATAGTTTAAAAATTCTGTTGTCAGGTAAACTGTCTTTCCCATAAAGATATATACAACAAGGGCTGCTGCCACATGTCCGATGACTCCCATAAAGAAATAAACGTTAAAACGAAATGCTCCCCAGATTCTTTCCAGGTTCTGACCAAGCATATAATAGAGATACATACTGATCAGGCTAAAGAAAATGTTAGTGCTTCCAGGGGGGTATATCATAAATGTAACGACTCTCCATACCTGCCCGCTTAAAATCTTTGGGGCATCAAGAGAGAGATACTGCCAATAAAAACCCGGTGCCATAAGCTCCATAAGAAGCCCAACACCATACATCCCAATAATATAGTACATAAGATTGGAAATAGCAAACTTTTTAAATTTGCGTTCCAAATTGTAGAAAAATTTCATGCCTTCATCCTTTACTTAAAAAACTAAAAGAGATCTTTTTTTGAAAAAATCCACGCTACAATCAGTGTCAGAACCAAGGTAAATCCTAATACGATGACAAATCCGTGGGGATTGCTTGCAAATGGCATTCCATTTGCATTCACATTCATTCCATAAAAACTCGCCACCATGGTGGGTATGGACATAACAATGGTAATGGTAGCCAGAAACTTCATTACAATATTTAAGTTATTGGAAATTACAGAGGCAAATGCATCCATGGTGCCACTTAAAATGCCGCTGTAGATATTAGCCATCTCGATAGCCTGCTTGTTCTCGACAATAACATCCTCCAAAAGCTCCGTGTCTTCCGGATACTTTTTGATTTTTTCATTGCGCATGAGTTTTTCAAGCACCATCTCGTTGGATCTTAGGGAGGTGGTAAAGTACACAAGACTCTTTTCCAGTTCCAAAAGCTCAATCAGCTCCCGGTTCTTGGTGGACTTATGAAGCTTTTCTTCAATCACTCCGCTCTTTTTATCGATGACCCTTAAATATTGCAGATAAAGCGATGCGTTCTTATAAAGAATCTGCAGAATAAAACGTGTTTTCATGTACGTATGAAAATCCCTGACCCGGCCATCCATAAACGCATTTAAAACCGTTGTATCTTCCAGACACACCGTAATAATCGCATCATCCGTTGTGATAATACCCATAGGTATCGTCACATACCAGTCTTTGTCATTTCGTTCCTCAATGGCAGGTACATCCACAAGAATCAACGTGTAGTGATCCTCTGTCTGGATTCGGGAACGCTCTTCCTCATCTAGCGGAGCTCTTAAATCGTCCGGGTCGATCTTGTAGGTGTTGGCAATTTCCAAAATCTCGGTCGCGGTGGGGTTTGTAAGCGCTATCCATGATCCTGGAGAAAGTACATCCTTTTGTTGAATCAAACCGTCCTCAGTCTTATATATCCGTATCATAGCGTTTCCCCCTTCCATTGAAAAAATATTATGAATCCTATGGCAGACTTTGACTTATACATTATAGAATCCCGATTGATTTTTGTCAAACGAAATGAAACCGTTTTTTGTGATCTTAAACAAATTTTGCTAGTTTTAACATTAATTTAGCATGTTATGACAATTGTATTATTTCTTATTTTATGTTAAACTGATGTTCGGTGAGCCAGCAACTTACTTTTACACAAAAGGAGGCAGGGGATACCCCCGCACATATGATTACATACAACACATTAGGAATCGATATCGGTTCCACAACTGTAAAAATCGCGATATTAAACGAGAAGAATGAACTTATATTCTCTGATTATGAACGTCATCTTGCAAACATTCAGGAAGCACTGTCTGGTTTGCTTAAGAAGGCCTATGATAAACTTGGTCCTATGGACTTACGTCCGGGCATTACAGGTTCCGGCGGTTTGACTTTATCCAAACATTTAAAGGTTCCATTTGTCCAGGAGGTCGTAGCCGTTGCTACCTCTCTTCAGGATTATGCCCCACATACGGACGTGGCAATCGAACTTGGCGGAGAAGATGCAAAAATTATCTACTTTACCGGTGGAATTGACCAGCGTATGAACGGGATCTGCGCAGGTGGAACTGGTTCCTTTATTGACCAGATGGCATCTCTTTTACAAACCGATGCTTCTGGCCTGAATGAGTACGCAGCCAATTATAAAGCTATTTATCCTATTGCAGCCAGATGTGGCGTATTTGCAAAGACAGACATTCAGCCACTTATCAATGAGGGGGCTACCAGGGAAGATCTTGCCGCTTCTATTTTCCAGGCAGTTGTAAACCAGACCATCAGTGGGCTGGCTTGCGGAAAGCCAATCAGAGGCCATGTCGCATTCCTTGGAGGCCCTTTGCATTTCCTTCCAGAATTAAAGAAAGCATTCATCCGTACCTTGAATTTATCCGATGATGAAATTATTGCACCGGAACATTCACATCTTTTTGCAGCCATCGGTGCGGCTATGAATGCCAATGAAGGTTCTGATTCCTCCGTCTCTTTAGAGGAGATGATTCAAAGACTGTCTACTGGAATTCGCATGGAATTCGAAGTTAAGCGTATGTTACCTTTGTTTGACAGCAAGGAGGATTATGATTCCTTCATTGCCCGTCACAGCAACAACTCCGTAAAAAAGGGGGAACTCTCCTCTTACCACGGAAAGTGCTTTTTAGGCATTGATGCTGGATCTACCACCACCAAAGTGGCAGTAGTCGGCGAAGACGGAACTCTTTTATACAGCTTTTACAGCAGCAATAACGGAAGCCCTCTCGCTACCGCCGTTAAGGCCATCGGTGAGATCAAAGAGCAGCTCACCAGTGACAGCGAGATCGTTTGGTCCTGTTCCACTGGATATGGGGAAGCTCTGCTAAAAGCGGCTTTTCTTCTTGATGAAGGAGAAGTTGAAACCATTGCCCACTATTATGCGGCAGCCTTTTTTGAGCCAGAAGTGGACTGTATTTTAGACATCGGCGGTCAGGATATGAAGTGCATCCGCATTAAGAACGACACCGTGGACAGCGTTCAGTTAAACGAAGCTTGTTCCGCTGGATGCGGTTCCTTTATTGAGACCTTTGCCAGTTCCTTAAATTATAACGTTCAGGATTTCGCAACGGAAGCTCTATTTGCAAAGAATCCTACGGATCTTGGAACCAGATGTACCGTATTCATGAATTCCAATGTAAAGCAGGCCCAGAAGGAAGGGGCTGAGGTTTCCGACATTTCTGCCGGCCTTGCCTATTCCGTTATTAAGAATGCTTTATTTAAAGTAATTAAAATAACATCTCCCTCTGACCTAGGAAAGCATGTAGTGGTTCAGGGCGGAACCTTTTATAACAATGCCGTTCTTCGCAGCTTTGAAAAAATTTCTGGCTGCCAGCCTGTCCGTCCTGATATTGCAGGAATTATGGGTGCCTTTGGAGCCGCTCTCATTGCAAGAGAACGTTATGAAGCATCCGGAAAAACTACCATGTTAAGTCTTGACGATATTTTAAATCTTCACTATGAGACTTCCATGGCAAGATGCCGAAAGTGTACCAATAACTGTGTTCTTACCGTAAACCGCTTTGACGGAGCACGTAAGTTCATCTCTGGTAACCGATGCGAGCGAGGACTTGGAAAAGAAAAAGCAAACAATGATGTTCCAAACCTTTTTGAATACAAAAACCAGCGTATGTTTGATTATGATCCTCTCACAGAGGAACAGGCCGAGCGCGGAACCATCGGAATTCCCCGGGTTTTAAACCTGTATGAGAATTACCCTTTCTGGGCTGTTTTCTTCCGGGAATTAAAATTCCGCACCATACTCTCCCCTCAATCCACCAGAAAGATCTATGAGAAGGGGATTGAATCCATACCAAGCGAATCCGAATGTTATCCGGCAAAGCTTGCCCACGGTCATGTGGAATGGTTGATTGGAGAAGGAATTAAAACTATTTTTTACCCTTGCATCCCTTATGAGAGAAATGAAACTCCAGGTGCAGGAAACCACTTTAACTGTCCCATTGTTACTTCCTATGCGGAGAATATAAAAAATAACGTAGAGTCAATTCATACGGAAAACATAAGATTTTTAAATCCATTCATGGCTTTTACCAACGAAGAGATATTAACTTCCCGTCTGGTTGAAGTAATGAAAAACGAGTTCAATATTCCAGCTTCTGAAATTAAAGAAGCGGCTCATGCTGCCTGGGATGAACTCATGGCCTCCCGTGCGGACATGGAACGAATGGGAGAAGAAACCGTGTTATGGCTAAAGGAAAATGACCGCCACGGTATCGTTTTGGCCGGTCGTCCTTACCATGTTGATCCAGAGATCAATCATGGCATACCAGAGCTCATTACCTCCTTTGGTTTTGCAGTCTTAACAGAAGATTCCGTTTCCCATCTGGCAGAGATTGAACGACCTATGATCGTTACCGATCAGTGGATGTACCATACCAGACTTTATCAGGCAGCCAGTCTGGTGAAAAGAGAGCGGAATCTGGATCTAATTCAGCTTACCTCTTTTGGATGCGGCTTAGATGCCGTTACAGCAGACCAGGTTAATGATATCCTTACCGGATCTGGAAAGATTTATACGATTTTAAAGATCGATGAAGTAAACAACTTAGGTGCCGCCAGAATCCGTATCCGGTCCTTAATTGCCGCTTTAAAAGTGCGGGATAAAGGCCATTATGAACAAAACGTCGTATCCAGTGCTTATAACCGTGTGATGTTTACCAAGGAGATGAAGCAGGATTACACCATACTTTGTCCTCAGATGTCACCCATTCATTTTGATCTCATTGAGCCTGCAATCCGGGCCTTTGGTTACAAGATTGAAGTACTGCAAAACCATAACCGGACTGCAGTTGATACAGGACTGAAATATGTGAACAACGATGCCTGCTATCCTTCTCTTATTGTAGTTGGTCAGATTATGGATGCGCTGCTATCTGGCAGATATGATCTAAACCGCACTGCAATTTTCATGAGCCAGACCGGAGGCGGATGTCGTGCTTCCAACTATATTGGTTTTATAAGAAGAGCCTTAGAACGTTCTGACATGGGTCATATCCCTGTTATCTCGGTTAACGCCAATAACATGGAAACGAATCCAGGCTTTCAGATTTCGCTGCCTATGCTGACAAAAGCCATGCAGGCGGTGGTTTATGGCGACGTCTTTATGAGAGTTGTTTATGCCACAAGGCCTTATGAGAAGGTGCCTGGCTCTGCCAACGCCCTTCACGATCGGTGGAAACAGCGCTGTATCCAGTCTCTGTCCAAGAAACCTGCGGACATGATAACATTCTCCCGTAACATCAGGGGAATTATCAGAGACTTTGACCGTCTGGAACGTAATGCAATCACAAAACCTAAGGTCGGCGTTGTAGGAGAGATTCTTGTTAAGTTTTCTCCTCTTGCAAATAATAACATCGTCGAACTTTTGGAGGCAGAAGGTGCCGAGGCAGTTATGCCTGATTTAATGGATTTCCTTTTATATTGCTTCTATAATAATAACTTTAAAGCCGAGAAACTGGGCGGGAAAAAGTCTACGGCAATCTTATCCAATATGGGAATCTCCTTATTAGAGTTCTTCCGCAGAACTGCGAAAAAGGAACTGGAAAAGAGCAGCCATTTCACAGCTCCTTCTCATATCGGTAACCTTGCAGATATGGCCAAGGAATTTGTTTCCATTGGCAACCAGACAGGGGAAGGCTGGTTCCTTACCGGCGAGATGCTGGAACTGATTCACACGGGAACCAACAACATTGTATGTACCCAGCCATTTGGCTGCCTTCCAAACCACATTGTGGGAAAAGGTGTCATCAAGGAACTTCGTAAAGAGTATCCAGGTTCTAATATCATAGCCGTTGACTATGACCCTGGTGCCAGCGAAGTAAACCAGTTAAACCGAATCAAGCTTATGCTTGCTACGGCTCAGAAGAACCTCTTGAAATAGTAATAAACATATATAGTAACATAAAAAAGGTAGGTAAAGCTGGTGAAATACCAGATTTACCTACCTTTTTTAATATTTCATTTTTCTTAAAACTAAGCAATTTTTATTCTTTTAGTCCCTTAATGATTACTTTCGTATGTAGGAATATTCCCCATACAATGATTGCTACAAGGGTTGATACAATCATAATCATTCCCAGACCATGCACCATGTTGCTCCAGGCGAAAGAACCAAGGGCCATGCCAACGCTCCCTAAAATCGTATGTCCGGCATTAATTAAGGAAGAGGCTGAACCTATATCTTCATTCTGCTGATCCAATAAAATATTGGTACTGAAAGGGCGGATAGCTCCCTCCACCAGAGTAAATGGCAGATAACAAAGGAGAAACAGGAAGGGAGAAGTACTTCCCAGGAATAGCACACCGATTCCGCTCGCCAATGCAACCCCAAAACAACACCGTATAAAGATTCGGGGGGTTATCTTTCCTATGGTTCGAATATAAATAACTGGTCCCAATATGGCAAATGCGGAATTTACAGCGAAAAAATAACTGTATACCTGTGCATTCAACGAAAAATGGTTCTGATAGATATAGGAAGATAGCGTTACATATGCCATATATGGAGCTGCCAGTATTGCTGCTACCAAAAGAAACGTGCTGAATCCCACATTCTTTCCTACAATTAATAGACGTACCAGGGAACCGCCAAGATTTCCTTTATATCGCTCTGACCTTGGTAACGTTTCCTGGAAAAGAAGCGTTAAGATGAAGGTTAAAACGCCGATTAGTGCCAAAATCCAAAAGGTCTCTCTCCAGTTAGCGATCCGAAGGATGGC
Organism: uncultured Eubacteriales bacterium; assembly: GCA_963528005.1. Taxonomy (GTDB): domain Bacteria; phylum Bacillota; class Clostridia; order Lachnospirales; family Lachnospiraceae; genus Lacrimispora. Next base: position 22,877 of record CAURSM010000013.1, on the reverse strand, counting down.
TGCTCCTGCGATAGGCGCAATCATGGGGGCAAGAACTCCCATAGCCTGAACGGTGGCAAGCACCTTGCTTTTGAGTTCCCCTGAAAAACAGTCCTTAACCAGTGCTGTTGATACCGCCATAACGCCGCCTGCACCTAAGGATTGAAATACCCGAAAGACAATCAACTGCTCAATGGATGAGGATAAGGCACAAGCCACACTACCTGCCGTGTATAGACTCAAAGACGTGATAAGAATCTTTTTCCTACCGTACTTATCACTTAACGGCCCAAATAACAAGATGCCAACCGCAAAAAAGAAGTAAAAGGCAACCAAAGTTAAATTAACCATAGCAGATGTGGTATTAAAATAATCCATCATTGTAGGCATAGCTGGTAAATATAGGTCAATTGACAACGGGATAAACATTGCCATTAATGAAATGAAAAATAAAAGCCCTTTAGAACCTAAATATTTTTGTGGCACCAATAATATTACGTTTTTACCGGACTTTATTACGTCCCTTTTCATGATAAATTCCTCCTGTGTTAATATTCAATAGAGAGAGTCTCTGACAATGTCTTTTAAAATAAAAAAAGGATAAGCCACCAACAATCATATTGGTAACTTATCCAGTACACGTCGCATACCCTCCGTTGCACAATAGCATAGCAAAAGGCGCATCAAATGTCAACAAGAAGTATTGGGGTATAGATAATCATTACTTCTTCGCTGCTTGTAATTCTCTCCCAATTCATCTAATCCCCAAAACAGATTCTAAACAGCCGTTCTCCACTGCATTCTTAAGCTCAAAGCTAAAATCATGCATATCAGACATAAGATAATTCCCCAGCTCTTTATTCCCATCAAATTGAAATTCCATAAGCTTAAAAATACCTTCCTTTAATGCCACTTCTATGGTCTCTCTGCTATTTTCATTTACAAACGCTTTCACTCGTTCCTGTTCTTTCTTCATATATCCTCTGGTATTGATCTCTTTTCCAGCAATCCAGCCTCCTAATATATTTCTTACGGTTATGGCTGCCACATTGATAATAAGCTCATCACAATCCCTAGAATAAGCCTTTAGTACATGTCTGATATATTCCTCTGGGAGCTTCCCTAAAAATACTTGCTCTAAAGATACACAATTTACATAAACCTGTATCGCATTGATTCCGCACAAATTTCCCATTGGGAGAAGAACTGGATAATCCAGGGTGAGGATATGGTTCTGAGGCTGAAAACGGAAATCATAGGAAAGAAAAAATCCTGGTAATCCTTTTACAAAGGTTTCATAATAACAGCGGTTTCCATAGGAGTGGAATTCTTCCATCATTTCATTGTACTGTATTTTCGCGTCCTTTGTCTTTTGAACCACCATCTCATATCCCATATTATATGCATTTTTTGCATCTTTAAAATCCCCTCTGGTTACCAATCCCCCTTTCTCCGAATGCTGATCTTCATATTCCTGAATGCAGTATAAAACTGCTTCCATAAGCTGTCTGGCCTTTTCATAGGTAATGGAAGTGCTTTCCTTGGAGGTGTATTTCGCTGCTAGCTCCCCCACCAGAGGCAATAAATCCTCCGTTTTAAAATTCATCCTCCTCCTCCTCTTCCATGCTCAGGCCGTATCTGGCTCTTCTTGCAAGTCTTTGAAGACCCGTATCCTCCATATAATCCAAAGACCCCTGGCATGGCCCGTCAAATAATTCCTTCATGGCCTCCACCAACTCATCATCTGTATATTCATCCAGAGATTCATTTTTATAGAAGTAAAAGATCTCCTGAAGCCTTCCCAATGTCTCCACGTAATTGTCCTGGTGAATATAAGGCGAATCACAAAAAGCAAATATTAATTTAGGTAAAATACCCTCTCCAAATTCAACTCTCTGCTCTTTTTTTAAGACATCTCTTCTTTCATTTAACAATAAGGAAGTTTCCTCATCACTTAAAACCAGCCCAAATTTAGCCGTATACTCATTTGCTGCCTTTAAAATAGCTACTTGACTGCTTTCATTGCTGACCAAAAACCATTGTTCCTCACCCATAAAATGCTCCTCTCCTATTTATAAATTCAAAGTTTACGCCTTCACCGGGTGAATTACAAGTCTTGAAAAAAAGTTAATTTTGTGGTAATATAGATACTAAGAAAGGCAGGTTTTCCTGTCTTTTTTTCTTTAATTTTCCAATCTCTTTCTCTAAAGAAAGCCTCTAAAAGCCTATCTATTATGATAAAATGGGCATTTCTTCATAACTCTTAAGTTTCTCCATTACCATAATACGGAAATGTTACAAAAATATTAATTTTTTGCGCAATTCTTACGCATTCTTACGCCTTTTTTACTTGGCTTGACCTTGGACCTACTCCATGGTTTAAAGTCACATCATCAGCGAACGACGCTGGAGATCAACAGGAGTTGAAAGGAGATTGAAATATGAGAAAACAGAAACTGAAATGGATTGTACCCTGCGCGGCTGCGCTTTTTACAATAGGTGCCTCAATGACATCATTCGCAGCACAGGGTTGGACCGAGGAAAATAATTCTTGGGTATTTTACAACAATGATGGCGATCGTGCCACTGATAGCTGGAAGAAATCAGGAGATAGCTGGTTCTATCTTGATGATGACGGCCAGATGGTAGACAATCAGCTTGTTGAGTCTGACGGCAACTACTACTATGTAAACTCTAATGGTGCTATGGTAACCAACGAGTGGCGTGAGCTTCCTTCTGATGATGATAATGACGAAGATGGACAGAGCACATACTGGTATTACTTTGGTAGCAACGGTAAAGCTTACAAGGCAACCAATTCCGGAAAGACAAACTTTAAGTCTGTAAAGATCGCTAGTGGCGAAGTTCGTGACTATGCATTCGATACTGAAGGCAGAATGCTTTTTGGCTGGGTAAACGAAGATGCAGCACGTGTTACCGGCGATGACGCTTGGAAAGAAGGAACTTACTTCTTAGGAGAAGCTAACGACGGCGCAAAGACAAGCAATGCTTGGAAATCCATCGATGTTGAGGATAATGACAACTCTAAAGAGAACTTTGACGGAAAATACTGGTTCTACTTCGGAGCAAATGGTAAGAAGATGAAAGATACTTCTAAGACCATCAACGGACGTAAATACCGTTTCAATGAATACGGTGCAGCAGAGTCCGAGTGGTACGAGAAGGCAACTTCTTCTACTGCAAGCAATGGAAATCAGTATTACAACCTTCCAGAGCAGTCATGGCTTGCTAAGGGCTGGTTCAAAACAGTTCCTAGTGAAACCATCGATGCAGAAGCATATGATAATGGCGATGAGTACTGGTTCTACTCAAACACAAGTGGTGACTTAGTAACCAGCCAGATCAAGACCATCAATGGTTTAAGATATGCATTCAACGAAAAGGGAGAAATGCTTGACGGACTTTACAAGCTTACCTTTGATTCCAGCAAAAAGATCACTTCTTATGATGAGATCGAAACAGAAGCAGATTTCCCAGCAGTAGGCGATGAAGGCGAAGTTTACTACTTCGGTACCTCTCCAAAAGAAGGTGCTATGACTACTGGCAAGACTACCATTGATATTGATGGCGAGAAGTACACCTACAACTTCCGTAAATCCGGAAGCAACAAGGGTGCTGGCTACAACGGCATCAACGATGACAGCATCTACATCCAGGGCCGTATGTTAAAGGCTGATAAAGATGATAAGTACAAAGTCATTGAATTCAATGACAAAGAGTACTTAGTTAGTACAAGCGGAAAGCTTGCTAAGAATAAGTCAAACGTTCAGGATGGCGATGGCAAGTACTACAAGACCAACAGTGACGGAACAATCAAAGAATCCGGTTACGAAAAATTAAAATAACTAATAGCAAAAAAGAAGCAGCCCTCGGCACTCTCCGGGGCTGCTTCTTTTTTGTTCCACTCTTGCATGGCCATTTTACAAGTGGTAAGATAGAAAGAAAAAGGATGAGAACCCTATGAATCAGGCCTATTTGTTTGTTCATTTCAAAGAAAAAGAAACTCCAGATGGAGAACAGGTATATTTTGGATTAAGCCAGGATGGTTTTCACTGGGAAGAGACAAACGGGGGAGAGCCAATTCTCACCAGCACCATTGGCGAACAAGGCGTAAGAGACTTTACGATTTTACGAAAAGAAGATGGGACTTACTGCATTCTGGCCACGGATCTAAGTCTGGCTAGAAATTTTAAAACTAAGTATAAGAGTAGCTGGGACGAGGTAGGCAAAAATGGAAACAAATCACTTATCCTATGGCAATCATCTGATCTAATCCACTGGTCAGAACCAAAGTCTATTTCCTTTGTTGATGAGTCTTTTGGCTGTGTTTGGGCACCTGATATCATAAGAGATGAAAAGACAGGAGAATATATCATTCATTGGTCCTCATCCCATTCTTCCAATCATTATGGACCAAAAAAGATATATGGTACCAGAACCAGAGACTTTGAACATTTTACCCAACCTTTTGTTCTTTTTGAGAGAGGTGAAATCGGAATCATCGATTCTGCCATGTATCAGGAGAATGGCCGTTATTACCTTTTTGTTAAGAGCGAAGCTGACCCGGAAACCATTCTATTGCTGGAATCAGATTCTGTTACAGGACCCTTTACTCCTATTCCAGAATTTTCTGAGGAAATGAAAAAACTGGAGCAGGGTCAGTATGAAGCCCCTACTGCATTTCGAACCGAAGACGGACGTTGGTGCCTCTTTTTGGATTTTTATGGAACGGTTAAGGAAAAGCAGGGCTACATTCCATTTGTTTCTGATGATATACATACCGGCCGCTTTATTAGAAGCGATGAATCTTTTTTCTTTCCCTATGGTTTTAAGCACGGAACCGTACTCACTCTCACAAATCAGGAATATGAACGCTTAAAAAAAGCCTATTTATAAAGAAAAATTTGGCATAATAAATTTTATTTTTCGGTCTACAATAATATACGTAACCATCAATGAAGGAGGGTTTAACTATGTTAGTAGGCGGAAAAAACGAATGTATCGCATGTACCATCGACAACTGCACCTATCACGCAAAAAGTGAGGATTACTGTACTCTGGAAAAAATCCAGGTAGGTACTCACGAAAAGAATCCAACCAAGAAAGAATGCACTGATTGTGAATCTTTCAAAAACCAGGCATAAAAACCAGATTTAATTTCCTCCTAAAACTGCGCAGAAGTCAACTGCGCAGTTTTTTTTAAAAAAGACACTGCAGGAAATACCTACAGTGTCTAATATTTTTAACTTATGATTCATAAAGAGGATACTTGTCACAGATTTTTGTAACTTCACCTCTGATGTAATCTGCTTGATTCTCAAAATCAGTAGCAACCAGCCAGATGCATTCTGCAATCTTTTCCATATCTTCTTCTTTAAGACCTCTGGAAGTAACAGCCGGAGTTCCAATTCTAACACCAGATGTCACAAATGGACTTTTAGGATCGTTTGGTATGGAGTTTTTATTTAAGGTAAGATAAACCTCGTCACAACGGTTCTGAAGCTCTTTACCGGTCACTTCCATGCCTCTTAAGTCAATCAGCATAAGATGGTTATCCGTTCCTTCTGTAAGAATATGAAAGCCCTGTTTCATAAGTGCTGCTGCCAGTGCTTTTGCATTTTTTACTACCTGTTCCTGATAAGTGGTAAACTCAGGCTTTAAAGCCTCGCCAAAGCAAACTGCCTTGCCTGCAATCACGTGCTCCAGTGGACCACCCTGAATTCCTGGGAAAATGGCCTTGTTAAAATTAAATTTATCTGCTGCTTCCTGATTGGCTAAAATCAGTCCGCCTCTTGGTCCACGAAGTGTCTTATGAGTCGTAGTAGTCACCACATCTGCATAAGGAATTGGGCTTGGATGAAGACCTGCTGCTACAAGACCAGCGATATGGGCCATATCCACCATTAAATAAGCTCCAACCTTATCTGCTACCTCACGAAATCTCTTAAAATCAATGATTCTTCCGTAAGCACTTGCACCAGCTACAATTAATTTGGGTTTATTTTCAATGGCAAGACGTTCCATCTCATCATAATCTAAGAATCCATTATCATCAACGCCATAAGGAACAATATTAAAATAAAGACCAGAGAAGTTCACAGGGCTTCCATGAGTCAGATGTCCGCCATGGTTTAAGTTCATACCAAGAACCGTATCTCCATGCTGAAGCATGGCTAAGAATACTGCCATATTCGCTTGTGCACCAGAGTGAGGCTGAACATTGGCATAGTCGCACCCAAACAGCTTTTTGGCGCGCTCAATGGCTAGAGTCTCAACCACATCCACTTCTTCGCAGCCGCCATAATAACGTTTTCCAGGGTAACCCTCGGCATATTTATTGGTAAGAACGGAGCCCATTGCCATCATAACTGGTTCAGAAACAATATTCTCCGATGCGATCAGCTCTAAATTTCTTCTCTGACGCGCACATTCCTTCTCAATGGCTTCTCCAACTTCCCGATCATAGCCGGTAATAAACTTCATTACTTCATTCACCATGTCAATTCCCTCACATTCCTTTTAAAAGTGCCACTTTTGTATTTTGGTCGATTATATAGCTACTTCCCTATTATGTCAAGGCTTTCTATGATTCCTTCAAAATCTTATAGTTTTTTATAACGATCTGTAACGATTTATTTCCATTGTACTCATTTATTGTAGGATAATAGATTACATCTATCTTTCGGCTGTCCAAAAGCTCCTCAAGAAAAGAATCTCCGTTGGCAAAAAGAAGACCGTCCATTGGCATTCCCTGACCAGAGGCAAGAGAAAACTTTACCACATTCCTGTTCTTTCCAAGAACTCTCACACTCCTGATAGACAATCCCTTTTGAGCAAACAAGGGTTTTTCATTTCCTTGTCCAAAAGGTTCTAAAAGATCCAGTTCTTCTATGAAAGGTTCATTTATGTATTCAAGAGGCATGGGGACATCAATCCATATTTTACGGACAAAATCATCTTCCTCAAGCTTTGCAAGTTCATTTAAGCGGTCACGAAGGGGTTCTACGTTCTCTCGTTTAAGAGAAAGTCCTGCTGCCATTGGGTGCCCTCCAAACTTCTCTAGCAGATCCTTTACCTCTACCAGGGCATCAAACATATGATACGCCTCAATGGAGCGGCCAGATCCCTTTACCCCTTCCTCTGCGTCGGTTAAAACAAAAGCGGGCTTTTGGTATTGCTCTCTTAATCTTCCTGCTATAATCCCTGCCAGCGACTCATGACAGTCAGGCAGATATACCACCAGCACCTTGTCATTTTGATGGTAGGATTCTACCTGCTCTATGGCTTTTTCCGTACCCTGCTTGGTCATGGTCTTTCTCTGGTCGTTAAGATCCTTTAACTCCTGAGCCATGCGGTCCGCTTCTTCCTCACTCTCACTTAAAAGCAGAGACAGGGCAAGCTTTGCCGTATGAAGTCGCCCTCCCGCGTTTAAGCAGGGACCGATGACAAAACCAATCTGATAGGCTGTAACTCCATTCTCATCCAGATTGTTCTTTTCTATCAGCTTTTTAAGACCAAGGCTTTTGGTCTGCCCCATCCGCTTTAAGCCTTCCTTTACAATGATGCGGTTTTCATCTTGCAGCTTCATCACATCTCCAACTGTTGCTATGGCTGCGAATTCCAGCATCTCCATCCATTTTTCCTGGGGTATGGAGTACGCTTCATAAAGAGCCTGCACCAGCTTATAAGCAACCAGTCCGCCGCAGATCTCTGGGTATGGATAGGAACAGTCCATCTGCTTGGGATTGATGATGGCATCTGCTGGAGGAAGGATTTCCACTCCGTCTTCCTTTCTAATATCATGATGGTCTGTGATAAGCACGGTTAAGCCCAGCTCCTTTGCAAGGGCGATCTGAGTTGTGGCGGCAATTCCATTGTCACAAGTTAAGATGGTATCAATCCCATCTTCTGCCGCCTGGCGAATGATGGATTCGTTAATTCCGTACCCATCCTTAATCCGGTCTGGAATCTCATAATCTGCATAAGCTCCGATCTCATTGAGTGCACGGTATAAAAGATAAGTAGAACAGACTCCATCAATATCGTAATCTCCTACAATTCGAATTCTCTTTTTCTCACGGACCTTTTCCTTTAGGATTGTAACGGTCAATTCCATGTCCTTTAAAAGATAGGGACTGTAGAGATCCTTTAATCCGCCCTTTAAATATTTATCCATGGATTCCATTCCAACCACATCCCGGTTTCGTATGATTCTCGCCGTAACCGGAGAAATCCCATGATACCTTGCCAACTCATCGAAATCAGCCCGTTTTGTCTGAAGCATCCATTTTTCTGCTGCCATTTTTAATTCTCCCTGTCAGCCAAGTAAAACCGGCTTTTCTTTCTCTTTTCTTGTCTCTTATAATAGAACTTAGTAAATCCCGTCTAGCTTCTCTCCCCAGTATTTTAACTCTTTCCGTCTTTCCAGGTAGTCTGGAAGCACCTGAGCCACTACGCTCCAGAACTGCCTGGAATGGTTCATATGGAGCCGGTGAGCCAGTTCATGAACCACCACATAATCTGCAAGGGCCTCTGGAAGAAGTACAAGCCGCCAGTTATAGTTTATATTACCCTTCCCGCTGCAGCTCCCCCAACGAGTTGCTTGATCCCTTATGGAAATCCGCTCAAAATTGACCTTCATAAGCATCGCCCACTGTAAGGTCTTTTTTTCTAGGTATCCTTTTGCTTTTTTCCGGTACCAAAGCTTCATGGCCTCCTTAACGTTTCGTTGGTATTCCAATTCCCTGCCTTCATAAGAAGGGCCCGTTACTAAAATTTCTGTTGCCCTCTCACGAACCATATAAGTTTTCCTATAAGGATCACCAGACACACGAAGAGCCACACTGGTTCCAAAAAGTAGCACAAACACTCCATCTGCCCACTGGAAATCCTGTTTTTCTTCCTGCTTTTTATGTATTTTCAACAATTGCTTGTATAACCAGTCCTTGTTTTCCACAATCAGACGATGCCCTGCTGCCGCAGAAACCTGGTAGGGAAGGCGAACAAAAACTTCTCCCTCCTTATTCACCTGAACTGCCATGGTACTGCGTTTGGAAGCAATTATTTTGTAATTACAGATACTTCCATCATAAAACGTAATACTTCCTGATTCCATATCTCCTTGTCACAACCTTCATCTAATCTTTTTGACCATTTATCCTAAATAATAATTTCTATCATTTTGTCTTTATTTCCTATCAATCAAATGCATTACAAACATCTTATTATAACATAATTTTCCCACTCGTCAAATTACCGGATACCAATACACTCCATTACAATTACAGAAAAAGCGGCTGGCCCTCAGCCCGCCGCTTACTCATAACCATTTAAAATACCGCTATCAGAAAGTTCCCTTAGCCGTTTTTCGTTCACGATGAGATACACCTTTTCTTTAACAATGAGCCCTTCATTGCAAAATTTCTTCATGACATAGAGCACATGACGATAACTGACGTTTAAATACTCCGACACATCGGTATGGGATAAATTATATTTCCCCCCTTGTTGATGCTCTAAGATAAACCCAGCCAGTCTCTTTTCCAATGAATAATTTAGATACTCACTCATGCGACCACTTCTTGCCATCAATTTTTTAGAAATATAGGAAGCAAAGTAATAGGAAACCTCCGCATCCTCTTTGCAGATTCTTCTCAACGTTTGCAAGTTAAACTCCAGGCAAGCGACCTCTTCTACTGCTTGATTTTCTTTGATATAATCCTCTTCGCAAAACAAAGACAATTCTCCCAGCCAGCTCCCACCGCTGGCAAAATCAAGAATGGACCTTCTTCCATTTTCATGGTCTATATATATTTTTACCGTACCCTTTAAAATGAGATAGCAATTTCCAATGGCCTCACCAACACGAAAGATATGGTCTCCCTTTAAAAATCGCCGTTCCACTCCCAAGGCCCCTAACCGCTCCGGAAATTTGCCGTTGCTATCTCCAATCATATTTTTACCCTCAATGTGATATTTCTCATATTCAATCTAACAGTCCTATGGTATCATAAACCAGAGGTGAAAACAATGTACAAAAAAAACAGCACACGAGCTATTATATCCATTTTTTTCTTTATTTTATTCGGTTTTGGAGTATCACTGCAATTAAAAGCATCCATTGGTCAAAGCGTACTTAACGCTCTTGCAGTCACACTTTCCTATGGCATTGATATGAAAGTGGGAACCATTTTAAATGTAATCAATTCACTGTTCTTTCTATTCTATCTGCTTTTAAGGCGAACAAAGCTAAATCAGTCTGATGCCATTCAAATTTTGGCTACCATACTAAATGGCTACATCATTAACTACTTTCTGTACCAGGTATTATCTTTCTGGACCCCTAACCATTACTATCAAAGAATCATACTCTATTTTACGGGACTGATTTTTGCTTCCATCAGCCTGGGAGGGGTGCTGGCGATCGGTATTATCAAATTTCCGTTGGAAAGCCTATGTCTTACCATCAGTGAAAAATACCATATGAATTTCAGCAAGATCCGCATGAGCTGTGATGTGATATTTTTAGCAGCTGCACTGCTTCTAACCTTCCTAATGAAATCTCCCCTGGAAGTCAGGGAAGGAACCGTTATCAGCATACTTTTATTGTCTCCTTTATTAGGAATATGCTATAATTACTATACTAAAATTTTCAGCCTGGAGGAATGACCCTATGTACCAAATATACTTACTTGACATTGACAATACATTGCTTGACTTTGATGCCACTGAGATAAAGAGTTTTCATACTCTTTTAAACTCCTATGACATCCCTTATGAGGAAGAGCTATTCACACAATATAAAAAGATCAACAAAAATTTCTGGGCCCTTCTTGAGCAGGGAAAGGTAGATAAAGATACCGTACGCACTGGACGTTTCATCGAGTTTTTTGGTTCCTTACATCTATCTTACGATGCAGAAGAAGCGGAACGAAGATATCAAAGCTACTTAAGCGATGGAGCAGATATGATGCCAAATGCAAAGGAAACTCTGGTTCGCCTAAAAGAAGCTGGCAAAAAAATATACTCCGCATCAAACGGAGTATACGAAACCCAGGTCAAGCGGTTAAAGACTGCTGGCCTTTATGATTATTTTGAAGAAATGTTCGTTTCCGAAAAAATTGGGTTTGAGAAGCCAGACAGAAGTTTCTTTGATTACTGCTTTGATCACATCAAAGACTTTGACCTGGGAAAGACCTTAATGGTTGGTGATAGTCTGACATCAGATATTCAGGGCGCTATCAACTCCGGTATCGATTCTTGCTTCTACGATCCAAAAGGAGCCGTTACTGCTGCAAAAGCTACCCACACCATCTCAGACCTTAATGAACTTCTATCCCTTTAGTGCCGGATAAAATCTCCCCTCCAGGGCCAGATATTGATCTAATATCATCCGGCTTACTCTTGCCCCAAACAAGGTGGCGGGGTGGGCCGGATAATACATGGCATCGGAAAATCCCTTATGAAACATAACGATGACATAAGGACCATAAGGGGTGAATACAATGCCTCCATCGTTTCTGCACCCATCCATGCTTCCACTTTTAGAGGCAACGGTAAAAAGGATATCGTCCGTATTATCACTGTCCATAAAGTAGGGAGGAAAATCCTTGGTAATCATACTGTTGTAATGCTGCTTTTTTAGTATCTCAAGCATCTTTTGGGCCGCAATGGGGCTAATCAGCTCTCCCTTTGCCAGCCGGATAAATATACTGGCATAATCCCTGGGGGTACTGGTTCCCAGTCTATCATACTGCTCAAAATGAATGGGGTTATGAAGCACCGTATTCATACAGCCAAGACCTTTGATGCAGCGGTTGATGGTGGCAAGTCCCAGATAATCAATCAGCATATTGGTTGCAATATTATCACTCACAATAATCATAAAAGTTGCAGCATCCTTAACCCGTAAGCTGGCCCCTGGCTCCAATGACAAAAGAACGCCGCTTCCGTCCACAAAGTGCTCTTTCTTATACTCAATCTTATCTTCAAGGCTGATAATTCCTTTTTCTGCTTCCTCAAACAAACATGCCAAAATCAGTGTCTTAATGGCACTGGCCGTTTCAAAACTTTCCTCTGACTTAATCTCTATAGTTGTTCCCCGAAGATCATCCAAATAAATTCCCATAATTCCATCGTAGCTTTTAATCTCCGCTTCGATCCGTTTCTCCAATGTAAGCCTGCTATCCATAAAATCCCCCTACTCGTTTTCCTCTAATACTTATCAATTCCGTGAAAAACTCAGCTTCAATTATTGATGCCGTTTTTTCAGCCTGTCCAATAAAGTATTTCAATACAAGTTTTAATATTTGCTTCCATGGTTTCCAGAATATCGGCAAGCTCTAACAGCGGTTTTGAATGGAATATCAAAACCGCTATTTTTTATCCATTGTGTCTTTCATTTTTATCTTCTTGTTAAAATATACTTCCTGACGCATACCAGCTTTCCGCCAAATCCGCCCGGTAATAAGGGGAATCAGGATCTAAACTGTTGATTACCACGCCACTGTTTCCTACTTTAGCCGTGGATTGAATATAAGCACCATCTCCAAGATACATGGCAATATGTCCTGGAAAATACATCAAATCCCCTGGAAGCATACTATGCGCTGGTATTTCATGAACTGGAAATCCCTCTTCTATCTTAGCATCCCGGTAAATTAAGATTCCATTTAAGAGATAACTTTCTGAGGTAAGTCCAGAGCAATCAATCCCATTGGTGGATCTGCCTCCCCATCGGTACTGGGTTCCCATATATTCAAGCGCTGTTTCCATAACGCCTTGCCGAAATGCCAGCTCATCCACAATATCTATCTGAGGCAGAATCTCCGTCCACAGAAAAGACTGAGAAAATTCTTTTTCCCTTAAATACTGACTCCTTATGTATCCACATTCACCAGAAAGAAGCTCTACCATGGTCCAGCCATCTTTTTCGGAGTCCGGCTCCAATACCTTAATCAGAGCCCCTTTGGGAAGACTGATTAGCCTTACCCCCTGAACCCTGGGTAAGGAAAGAATGTCTACATACCTCCCATTTACCACCATAAGCCTGCTATCTTCATAAGCTTTCATTTGTTCCAGAGTAAGGAGCAGCAAATCCTCCTGTCTTACAAAACCAGGATAATTATAAAAGGTCACAACCGGATAAAATCCATCCACTGGTTCCCCAGTAATCCTTACTCCCATTCCGTAAAGAAGTTCATCTCCAATTGCTGATACCGTTTCTTTTCCCTTGTTCTTCTTCGTTTCCTCCGGCCTATCCCATATGGTAACCACTGGCATCAAAGCCAATCCATACTGCTTCATGATTAACCTCCTAAGATTTTTTTTTGCTATCCCTCGTACATTCTCCTATAGTTTCCTGCTTCCCTCTGATTTGCAAGCACAAAATGACCAGGGCGGATTTCCTGCCAGGTTGGTTTCTCCTTTGAATCGTCATGAATCGCCGGGTCGTAGATAAAGAGCTTTTTCTCCCTTTCCCTTCTTGGATCTGGCATGGGAATGGCCGATAAAAGCGCCCTTGTATAAGGATGCATGGCATGAGCAACCAAATCCTCTGTTTCAGCCATTTCAACAATCTCTCCCTTACGAATCACTGCAATCCGGTCCGCTATAAACCGCATGACAGACAAATCATGGGCAATAAACAGATAGGTGATTTGCCGTTGCTTTTGCATATCACGAAGAAGATTTAAAATTTGAGCTCTTATGGAAACATCCAAAGCTGATATTGGTTCATCTGCAACAATAAAATCCGGATTCATAATTAAGGCTCTGGCAATACCTATCCTCTGTCTCTGACCGCCTGAAAATTCATGGGGAAAACGAGAAGCAAATTCAGGTAAAAGCCCAACATCCTTTAACGCTTGTTCCACTCGTTTTTTCCGTTCTCTTTCACCAATTCCATGTTCCAGATTTAAAAGTCCCTCGCTGATGATATAATCAACCTTAGCCCTTTCATTTAAAGAAGCTAAGGGATCCTGGAAAATCATCTGGATCTCCCTCATTACTCTCTGATCCAGTTCCTTTGAAATACTCCCGTTAATCTTCTCACCTTTATAAAGAATGTCACCACCTGAGCTTTTTACGATTCGCATAATTGCCCGGCCTATGGTGGTCTTCCCAGAACCAGATTCCCCCACTAACCCAAAGGTCTCTCCCTTATAGATCTTAAAATTCACATTTTTAACTGCATCGTATTGTTTCCTGTGCTCCCCAAAGGTCACATTTAAACCCTTTACATCCAATAATACTTCCCGTTTCATCAGAACAGACCTCCCTTTCTGATTTTCTCAACAATGGGGGGCAAAGTTACCTTTGGCGCCCGTTTATCCAGCAGCCAGGTTTTAGCCTTATGAGTGGGCGAAACTTGAAAATAAGGAGGCCGTGCAACAAAGTCTATTTTTAAGGCTTGGGGATTTCTATTTGCAAATGCATCTCCCTTTATATCCGCATAAAGGCTGGGAGGCGTTCCTGGAATGGAAAAAAGATCACTCCCCTTTTGCCCCGCCTGAGGCAAAGAAGACAAAAGAGCCCAGGTATAAGGATGCCTTGGATCATAAAAAATCTCCTCACTGGTACCAATCTCCACAATATCCCCTGCATACATCACAGCCACCCGGTCCGCTATATTTGCAACCACTCCTAAATCATGAGTAATTAAAATTACGGAAAGATTATATTTATGGCGCAGCTCCTTTAACAGATCAAGAATCTGAGCCTGAATTGTCACATCAAGCGCAGTGGTAGGCTCATCACAAACAAGAATTTTAGGATTACAAGCAATGGCGATGGCGATGACCACTCTCTGTCGCATGCCACCAGAAAATTCATGTGGATACTGTTCAAACCTTTTTTCCGGCTCCTGGATTCCCACATCTTCTAAGTACTTAAGAGTCCTTTTAATGGCCTCCATACGCCCTACCTTCTGATGAAGAAGAACCGCCTCCATAATCTGGCTGCCAATGGTTTTTAAAGGATTTAAACTGGTCATAGGATCCTGCATAATCATGGCAATCTCATGCCCTCGAATCCGTCTCCAATCACGTTCTCTACGAATGGCGGTTAGGTCCACCTCTCGTTCCTCTTCCCCACCAAAGTAAAGAATACGTCCTCCTGACACATACCCATTTTTATCCAGAAGTCCCATAAAGGACTTGGTAAATACGGATTTACCGCTTCCCGACTCTCCTACAATCGCAAGTACTTCCCCCTGATACAGTTCCATGGACACCTCTCGAATGGCATGAAGCACCTTTCCCCTTAACTCAAAACGGATATCCAGATCCATAACCTCTAAAATCATTTCACGCTCCATATCATACCTCCTTATACGTGATTTTTCGGATCAGCCGCATCAGAAAAGGCATTGCCGATGATATAAAACGATATGGTAACAAAAGAAAGTATAATTGTGGGATAAACAAGCTGATACCGAAGTGCTGCGCTGGTAATCAACACTCGGCCTTCATTAATCAGATTACCAAGGCTTGGAATGTCCACAGGAAGCCCCAAACCAATATAGGTGATAAATACCTCATTTCCAATGGCAGCAGGAATGGTAAGGGCCATACGAAGCATAATTACGGATACCAAATATGGCAGCAGGTTCTTAACAATAATCCGCCCCGTTGGGGTACCCAAACAGCGGCTGGCAACATTATAATCCCTATCCCGGATAATCAGAATCTGATTCCTTATAAACCTGGCCATCTGAATCCATCCTGTCAAACACATGGCAAAGACCAGAGTTTGTACGCTGGGCTTTAAGATATAGGAAATCAAAATGAGTATAATGGTATTTGGTATGTTATCAATGATATTATAAATTTCCGTAAGAATGAAATCCACCTTTCTAACATATCCCCAGATTACACCTACTGTGATTCCAATCATCGCTTCTGCAATCGCCACCAAAATCCCAATCAGAAGTGAAGTCCTGGTACCCGCCCAGATTCTAGCCCAGAGGTCCTGCCCAATGGAATTGGTCCCAAGTAGAAACACCTTCCCAGGCGGCACATTACGGTAATGCATCCCATTGGCATCGTTTAATATCTTGTTGGGATCATACTGTCCGGGCAGATAAGGCTGGATGAGTGTAAATATAAGCAGTAGTATCAAAAGTACCAAAAGTACCACAGCTCCCCGGTTCTTAAAAAAAGCCTGAATCGTACTGTTCCAGTAGGAATAATTGCTATACCCAGATTTCTCTGCTTCTTCCTCCTTAAATTCTGCAAATGTAAACAACTCGGATTCTTCCATATGCTTCATAAGCTGAGATTCCTTAGCATGGCGGTAAGAAAACTGCTTCATCATCTGTCACCCTCTTTCCGTCCAAGGCTAATTCTAGGATCCAGCATAACCATGAGTAGATCCCCCAGCAACAATCCCAGAACTCCAACGCAGGCATACAAAAGCACAATCCCCTGAACCATTGCATTGTCATGCTTTTTTATCACCATTACAAGCAATCCCCCCATTCCAGGAATGCTATATAAGGATTCAATATAAATGGACCCAATCACCGTATTTAAAAATGCCGTAGGTATGTACTGAACCAAGGGAACAAACGCGTTTCTAAAAACATGATGGAACATAATTTTCCCTTCAGACAATCCTTTTGCCTTTGCAAGCTTCACATAATCCCTGTTGCTCTCATCCACCATATAACGCCTGAGCCACATACC
The DNA here is from genome assembly GCA_963528005.1 of uncultured Eubacteriales bacterium. Lineage (GTDB taxonomy): Bacteria > Bacillota > Clostridia > Lachnospirales > Lachnospiraceae > Lacrimispora. Next base: position 6,192 of record CAURSM010000013.1, on the reverse strand, counting down.
ATAAAACGCAATATTACCAAGAGACATGGAAAATACAGGAAGCAGCCAGTATTTGGGATCCTCCATCTTAAATAGCAACCCAACATTCAAAAGACTGGTTCCATAAAGCTGAAGGTATAGATAATATACTGCTGCCGGTACCGCCTGGATGCATACAATAAATAATGTTCCAAGCCGGTCAGGCAGTCGGTATTGGTATCTAGCCATGACAGCCCCCAGAGGAAGACCGATCAGAAGTGATAGCACCATAGACCACAACCCAAGCTTTATGGATACTGGCACCTTATCCGCTAATATCTGAGCAACCGGTACATTCGCCCGGTAAATCCTTGACACCCCAAGATCACCATGAATCAGATCATTAAAGAACCGAAGAATTTGTACTGGAAGAGGATCCGTCAGCCCCATCTCTTTTAATCCTACCTGAATCTGTTGGGGCGTCATCTTATCAAAGTTCTGAAAATATCCCTCTATCGGCATAAAACGAAGCAGGCAGAACACCACCGTTAATATTACCCCCAAGGTAAGAAAGGAACGCGCAATTCGTTTTGCTAAATATTTTACCATCAGCTTTCAGTCTCCTTTGTTCTCCAAAATAAAAATACTCTCTGAAAAAGACGTAGAAATGCCACCTCTCTTTTAGACGGTATTTTTCCGCCGGATCAAAACAGGGTTTGATCCGGCGTATGAATTTTACATTTATTTCAAATTTTCCTGTTTGTTTGACTTATACTCCTCCATGGAAACGTATTGATCCAGCAGGTGCTGCCCTTTATACCTTAAATTTGATACCCCAAAAGGTGCATACTGCCCTTCAAACACATTTAGTTTTGTTGTCACATATTTGCTCACTGAAATACTATAAGGCAAAACAAATGCATGATTGATGAGACTTGCTTCTGCCTTGGCAAATGCCTCATACCTGGCATTGATGTCTACCTTCATTCCCTTTGCCTCATCAACAAGATCAAAGTACTCCTTGGCAGCCTCTGCAGAAGGGGTTCCTTCTTCTATGGTCTTTGCAATATTCCCATATTTGTACCCAAGTTCATACCCCTCAGCCCCTTTTGACTGGTAAAATGGATCCGTCCAAGTTTCCGGGTCTGCATAATCAGCACCCCAGTTGCATTTCATCAGAGCGAACTTCCCACCTCTTCGCACCTCTGTTAAAAATCCATCCGCAGGGCCAGCTTCCACCACAACATCAATAAAATCAGTTCCAAGAAGACTTTCCATCTGCTGCTTCACGACCTGGCACTCTTTATCCCAGTTGATTTCAGACGGATTATAAGGCATCAAGACTTTAACTGGGAAAGTCACTCCCAAAGCAGAAAGCTCTTTCATCGCCAAATCCTTATACCCTCTTGCCTTAGCTTCATCAAAAGTCTGCTCAAGGGCCTTCATATCTCCAACCGTGGTATAATCCACCCCATCTGCATTAAAGGTAAAGTCAGGAGGGGTAATGGAACGAATCACAAAATCATCTGGACTTGAAGGCTCAATTACCGCGACCTCCTTTGCTTTATTCAGGCCGTAAAATAATGTCTTTCTAAAGTTTTCATTATTTACTGCCTTTCTCCAATTATCTGGCTCATATTGAGCATCAAACTGGGGATTAAAATTAAAGCAATAAAAATAGGAATAACTGGTTTTAGGTCTTTCCCTGCTAACCAGATTTTTTGTATCCTCACCCTTTAACCAATCATCAAGAATATCGGCAGATATTTCTGCGTAATCTATTTCTCCACGTTTTACCATCTCCGGCCCAATGGTATTGTATTCTGCATTATATATCTCCTGAATCTCATTTATGTAAACAGAATCCGCATCGTAATTGAATGGATTCTTTTTCAACACATGTTTTTCCTGAGGCGAATATTCCTCCAAGTAATAAGCCCCATTGTAATACATCTTATCGGCTCCAGTACCAAAGTCCTTTCCCAATGATTCAAGCTGAGGACCATAGGCTGGCATATAAACAATATAAGCAAGGGAAGATAAGAAGTAAGGAACCTCCTTTTCAAGAGTATAGGTAAGAGTATTGGAATCCACTGCCTTAACTCCAACTGTAGAAAAGTCCACCATCTCCCAAACCTTTCCATCTTTATCTGGCCCACCTTTATAGGCAAGACCATTGTAATAATTTTCAGCATTGGCAATTATCCCAAATAAGTTCTGTACATTGGCGCTCTCATTTTCCGGAGACAATTGATACTTTATGGCATCCACAAAATCCTGTGCCGTAACCTCTCCAACCTCAGCTCCTGTATGATCCACCCACTTGGCTTTTCGAAGCTTAAAGGTCCAGGTAAGAGAGGAATCGTCAAAGCTCCATTCCGTAGCAAGCCCTGGCTTAATCTGCCCCTTACTGTCATACTCCACAAGAGTATCAATACAGTTGGCACCAATTTTATAGTCTCCTTCCGAGGAAGATACAAGGTAATTTAAAGTCGATGCTTCCGCCCCATATAATCTTGTATACACCGCACCATCTTTGTTCTCTCCCCCTGTACCTCCGCTTTCTTCCGTTCCCGATCCATTTTTCACTGTCTGCTTTGAACTACACCCACTAAATACGATGGAAACTGCAAGAACTGTACTTAAGATGGCTGCCAACATTCCTCTTTTTTTCATTCCTTATCCTCCTTGTCTTCTAATATTTATTCTCCCTAAAACAGATTCATCTACCAGGTAATCCTCTGTATATCAGGTTGCATTTCAATATTTAATCAATCCTTTTTTCTATCTGCCGTCAAGGTAGCTTGGCGTTTTGCTATTATTTTACTCAACACACAAACTATATTTTGGAATAATATCATATAAATTTGGCGTTTTTTTATCACTATTAATTATTTATCATATTTCATCTTTTATTTACATCACTTATTCATCTATTTACTACTCTCATCTATCTAATACTCTCATCTATTTATTAAGCTCCTCATAAAGCTCCAACGAAATATCTGCCATAAGTCTTTCAAAACGAGGAGTATCCGTCTCATTCCCACAAAAACATACGAGATAAGGAACCTTTCCATAAATAATACCCACATCATGGCTAATGCCTATATCTTCCCCTGTCTTATGGGCAATCTCTGGTCTATCAGCAACGGCTTTCAAGTAAAATGGTATCTTACCCCCAAGCTGCTGATTTTTCATAATAGATAACATGGTATCACTGGCACGTCTGTTGATTAAAGTACCTTCATACATCATTTTTAGCAACCTACCCGTCTCGCCCGCTGTAATATAATTCTGAATTCCTAGCTTAGAACTTTCTGTATCAAACATCTTTCGATTAAGTACGGTTTTTTCAAACCCCAATTCAGCTATCGTATGGTTAATTACATCAAATCCGATAAAATCAATCAAGACATTGGTAGCAGTATTATCACTAAAGATAATCATCAGTGTTACTAAATCCATAAGCGTCACGTGAATCTGGTCGTGAAGATAGGTCAGTGCTCCACAGGATGGCACACAATCCTCCCTCTTTATTTCAAACATCTTATCAATACGAAATTTGTCTCGTTCCACTCCGTCAAAAACAGAAACCATAACAAACAACTTGATCACACTAGCCGCCATCATAGGCTGATGCTCTCTATAACCAATTGATTCCCCAGTATTTAGATTCTCAAAATAAAAGCTTATTTTCCCTGGAAGCAGTTCCAACCGCTTCATAATCTCAGCTTGTATCACCATGAAATTCCTCCACCTGAAATATAAATCTGTCTGACATATAACTGATATAAAAAAAGAGGCACTGGACCAATTGTCTGCAGCTACCTCATCGTGTCTGATTTAATTCATTTATTCTTATTTTTAGTATAATAAAATTAACCAAAAAATCAAGTTATTTTTATCATAAGTATATCATTTTGTTAAAAACCATTGTTTTTACTTAATTAAGCAAGTATACGTTTTCATTATTACACTCTAGTATAAGTTTACGTAATAGATTAGTAATCAATGAATAAAATGTCCACAAAAAAAGAACAGTTATCATAATCCATGAAACTGTTCTTCTCTCGTGCGCTGGACAAGATTTGAACTCGCGGCCTTCTGGTCCGTAGCCAGACGCTCTATCCAGCTGAGCTACCAGCGCTTCCTCTTGCAATTGTTACTATACACCCGTTTTATTTATTTGTAAAGCGTGAGCTCTACGAACCAATTTTCTTACTGGTCGTATTGCATTAAGGACCTCACATACTATCCTAGATTATTAAATACACTCAACAACAACAACAATAATAATAACAATATCGCATGTTAAAGCAATGAAATAACTTCTACAAATCAATCCATATTTTTTCCAATCATATCAAGAACCCACTGAGGTGCCAACTGTGGTAGTTCCGTACCATTTTGTTTCGCTATCTTGTAAGCTTCAATTGTATGTCTTCTCTCCAACTCGTAAGCCATCTTTTCCTCAGCCAAATCAAGTATTTGTTCCATGTAAGCTTTGGGAATCACACATACTCCATCAGAGTCACCTACCACTAAGTCCCCAGGGGAAACCGGAATCCCCCCGCAGGTGATTTCTGTATTTACATTCCCTTCATCCTTTTTAATAGGACCGTTTGGCATAAATCCTCTGCTATACACAGGAAATCCAAGCTCAATATTTCCATCTCTATCTCTAGTGTATCCGTCAATGACCATTCCTTCAAAGCCGACCGCCTGGCATGCCCCCATAATTAAATCACCAAAATATGCCTTATGGGAATATCCCTTGCCATCAATCACCATAACATATCCCTCAGAAGGAGTACTGTAACTAGCCAAATGAATGGGAAAGTTATCACCCTCTCTAGTCTCCACCGTCAAGGCGGTACCAACCATAGTCATTCCACGATCTACTGGCATAATCCCAGCATCCATACAACCGCAATTAGGAATATCTAAACCACTTTTTTTCACCCCATCACATAATAGTGCAACACCAAGATTCCTTGCCCTATCCAAATATTCTTTCTCAATTAGCTCCGCACAACTATTAATCATAACTTCTCTCCCTTATCATTCGTTTAATATTGCATTGTTAATTTACTTGATTCATTTTTCAATCAGATTAGTTACAACGAGAGAGGCAATCAGTAGTTGGAATCTCAAATGCATCTCTATTTTTATAATCGTAAAATCTTTGATTCAAAACAAAGGAATAAATCCCTTGTCAAATTACGGCAAGTATAACACAAAAAAAACACCCTGTACAGGATGCCTTCTATGTGAATTAATGATCTTATTAAAAATATCCAAAATCTGTTTCCGTCTCACGCAAGCTTTTTTATACGCATTATCCAATGCTATGACTTCTTAATAACGGCTATGCCGTTGTTGTGAATACATTATCTTGCAAATTGAGTTTTATAAAATATAAGTAATATTTCACTTAAACATATATTACTTAGTTCTATATTCTTTAAGCCACTCAAAGGCCTCATTATAATCCATAAAAAAATCAACGTGATCATACTTATTGTTATCCTTATAAGCCTTTACAATTTCTGCATCACTAAGAACCAATGCAAGGGCTTCATATGAAGATGTGATTGTATCATTAAAAAATTTTTCTCTCCAATATTTGCGAACAAGATTATCACTGACCGTATAAGGGTTTCTATTCATTAACAAACGAAAGGGCTTATTTCCTTGGATAAATTCAAAACAAGTTTTTTCAAATTCCTCATACCATGTATCTACATCTGATGTAGTAAGATGCCCAGTCAAGTGGCTTATTACAATATTATCATCTACAACGATTGTCCTTGTATTATTCTCCATTCATACCCTTTCACAATATATTTTATATTATATTTTAAATGCCTACTCATTGCCATCTCTTATAATCTCTAATGCAAAAAAGAGACATTCTTTTCAGAACATCTCTCTTTTGTTGACCCTTGTAAACAAAGGTGCTTGTACGTGCGTGAGAAGATTCGAACTCCCGACCCCTTGGTCCGTAGCCAAGTGCTCTATCCAGCTGAGCTACACACACATATTCACTTAGTTGCCTTATTAGGCAAATGCCGGCGACCGGAATCGAACCGGTACGGGCGATTAAGCCCGCAGGATTTTAAGTCCTGTGCGTCTGCCAGTTCCGCCACGCCGGCATTCTCATGATTTCTCATGGAAATGGGACCTATAGGGCTCGAACCTATGACCCTCTGCTTGTAAGGCAGATGCTCT
>CAURSM010000012.1:0-154954 GCA_963528005.1 uncultured Eubacteriales bacterium | reverse complement strand
CAGTATCAAGTATACTGCGTCTTTCTAAACAGGTAAACAATATTAACATTTCTAAAAATTGGAATCAAGAGGTAATTCAGCAAGAGGAAGAGGGAAGATTAGTTTACGTTTCTTGGGTAGGCAAAAAACTAAGAGGAGAAAAAGTTATGTCTGAACGTATGAAAAAAGGAAAAAATAATGCTACAAAGAGTTCTTCCGATCATAAGACAAAATCAACCGGTCTAAAAAGCTTACTGGCCAAAATTCTAATTTACATAGGCATTCCAGTTGTTTTATCTTATTGCATCGTGGGACTTATTCTGCTGAATCTGGTGCGTGGGAACATCGAGCAGCTCACGGAAGGAAATCTGGAGGCGAAATCCCAGACAGCTTCTATAGAAATGGAAAAGTTCTTTGACCGTTTTAGAAACAGTGCGGGTCAGCTATCTAAAAGTGTTCAATTACAAAAATTCTTTACCGACTTAAAGCCAGGAGAAAAAATCAGCGAAGGACAAGATTTTAGAGATGTGGTTCAATCACTGAAAAATATAAGTGATACGGATAAGGATAATATCTTATCCATATGGATATCTGATGTTGACAGCAGTCAGCTTGTACAGTCCAATGGCTTTGTATCAGATGGTTCCTACCAGATTTCGGAGCGACCATGGTATCAGATGTTACTTAAGGAACAGAAAACTGTTATGACAGAACCTTATGAGGACTTTACTTCCAAAGCCCAAATTGTAAGTATCATTGCCCCTGTTTATTCAGAAAATGGAGGTCAAATGGTAGGAGCGGTGGGAATTGATTTTTCACTGGATGGATTGAAGAAGACCATTGGTGGTTATCACCTTGGAACAACCGGGTTTTACATAGTAACTTCTGCACAAGGACAAGTTATTTATCATCCCAAGGAAGAGATGATCAATAAAAATGTCAGTGAACAAGATATGTCTGATGGAATTAAGCAGGCACTTTTAAGTTCAACAGAAGGAAAGATACAGTACACCTCTCATGGAGTATCGGTACATGGTTATGTGAGCAAAATTGGTGATACCGGTTGGATGGTAGGAACAGGACTGCCATTAAAAGAGTTTTACAATGAATATAACAAAATTACCTCTGCAATGACATTTATATTCCTGGCGGCAGCGGCTCTGGTTGTAGGTATGATATTTATTGTTTCAAAAGGAATCGTGGCACCGTTAAAGACACTTACCAATGCTGCGAACCTAATTGCAGATGGAAGGCTTGATATTTCAGCCGATGTAAATTCCCGTGATGAGACGGGACAGCTAGCGAATGCCTTAAACCGAACGGTGGTACAATTAAACCGGTACATTGGATATATCAAAGAAATTACCACTGTCCTTGAGACCATGGCAGAAGGGGACATCAGAATAAACTTAAATCAGGATTACGCAGGAGAGTTTAGGCCCATTAAGGAAGCACTTTTGCAGATATCAGATTCTCTAAACAAAACCCTGACCTCCATACGAATTACTGCGGATCAGGTAAACACTGGAGCGGAGCAGGTATCTTCCGCAGCTCAGGCTCTTGCTTCTGGTTCTACAGAACAGGCGGCTACAGTGGAAGAGTTGAGTGCTTCTATTATCAGCATCTCGATGCAGGCAGAGCAGAATGCAGAAAATGTGAAAAAAGCATCAGACTATGTTCACCAGGCGGGAGAAGGTCTGGAAGAAAGCAATCATCATATGGAACGTCTTAATGCAGCAATGGATGAGATTAGTGAATCATCTGCAAAGATCTCAAGCATCACAAAGGTAATTGAAGATATTGCGTTCCAGACAAATATTCTTGCATTGAATGCAGCAGTAGAAGCTGCTAGAGCAGGAGAGGCAGGAAAGGGATTTGCAGTGGTGGCAGATGAAGTTAGAAACCTTGCGGCAAAGTCAGCAGAAGCAGCAAAGCAAACTTCCGAGCTGATTGGCCTTTCTACAATTACAGTAGCAGAAGGTGAGAAAATGGCTTCTGAAACTTCTAGGACACTTAAAGATGTGGCATTAAAGTCTCAGCTTGTGGTTGAAGCAATTCGTGACATAGATAAAGCATCCGCGGAACAGGCTGTATCCATTGGTGAGATTAATCAGGGACTTTCCCAGGTATCAGCCGTTGTTCAAACAAATGCTGCTACCGCAGAAGAAAGTTCTGCTTCCAGTGAGGAGCTTGCGGCACAGGCGCAGTTGCTTAAAAATGAAGTCAGCAAGTTCACACTGTATTAAATGATATTGGGAGTCAATAGTAAGACTTCTAATTGAATAATTATATCAATAAAGCACCTGGTCTGAATCTATCGGATCAGGTGTTTTTACTGTTGTTTAAAGGGATTTTAAAGAAAATTATTTATTAATTGATAGAAAACAATTTAAAGTAAAATATGGGGATAGTTGCCGAAATTTGCCATTTATGGTATGATATCCAAGGAAAAATTCGATAACATAAAACATATTTTGATCGCTAGATATAAGTAGTTGGTCTATAGTGGGTTGCGAAAACAGAGTTTTGTTACTGTTAAATGAGCTTTGCCAACAATATAAAAGCATGAAAAGAAAGGGATGCGATTCGAATTATTTAAGGAGGCAAAGGAAGATGAAGTATTTAAAAAACAAACTTTTACTTTTTATTTCACTATTATTAGGATCTACTGTAATATTTTTAACAGTTGTTTCTTCTATTCTTTATTACAATAGTTCCATGACAGAAGCGAAGAAGAATTCTTCCTACCTGGCAGCGGCTTATCAGCAGGGAATTGATTCCGTACTGAATAACTACCGAAATGCATTGAGTATCACTGCTTCCAAGGGATTTTTGTCCGATGGAAATACTTCTGTTTCCCAACAGAAGCTTCTTCTTAATGAAGAGGCAGCGGCGGCTGGTTTTGATTATATCACCATTGCAGATGCCAAGGGAACGAATGAAAAGGGAGACCAGATTGCAGATCAGGAATTCTTTAAACAAGCTGTGAACGGAGTTGCTTACATCTCCAATCCATTTATAAACTCAGAGGATAAACTGGTATTGTACATTGGAGCACCCATAGGTAATACAGGTAAAGTTTTATATGGAGTTTTGCAATATCAGACAATCAGCGATGATCTGACGAAGATAAAAATTGGTGAGAGTGGATATGCATTTGTTGTAGACAGGAATGGAGTTACTGTAGTACACCCTAACCCAGATAATGTAGAAAAACCAACGGATTACATAGAGTTAGCAAAGAAGGATTCCTCTTACGTTCCAACTTCTAAGATATTTCAGCAGATGATGTTAGGGAAAACTGGAACGGGATTTAGTTATTATAAAGGAGTCCGCCGTTTGGTGGGATATACCCCTTTAAGTGGTCCGGAAGGTTGGAACGTTGCCGTTACCATGCCTGTAACTCAGATTGAGGGAGCAGTACGTGTTACCGCTGGCATTTGTGCATTAATTGGTATCTCAGTAATATTGCTGGCAATTTTAATTACCCGTTCTTTTGCCCGCAAGATTACAGAGCCTATCGTAGATGCGACCCGCAGGATTGAGCAGTTAGCTGAGGGAGATTTGCTCTTAGAGGTACCTGCAGCGACTGGTAAGGATGAGAGCGCCCGACTCCTTATTGCACTTCAGAATACCATTTGCGGACTGCGTAATTATATATCAGATATATCCAAAGTCTTAAGCAGTGTCGCATCAAAGGATTTGACAGTCAAAAGCGAAGTGAAATATAAAGGAGATTTTCTACCAATCGAGAAAGCGCTGGAGCAGATATTAGATTCTCTAAATGGCACTCTGTACCATATTGCTGAATCCACAGATCAGGTACGCTGCAGTTCAGAACAAGTGGCATTGACTGGAAGAAATCTTGCTGAAAACTCTACAGAACAGGCCGCTACAACAGAGGCTCTTACTAATTCTCTGGAAATGGTTTCCAGTCATATCAAAGACAATGCACAGCATTCTCTTTCCATGAAGGACATGACGGAATCGGCTCTTTTAGAAACTCAGAGAGGCAATGAGGAAATGGAACGCCTGTTACAGTCAATGGCAAATATAGACGAGTTCTCTAAAAAGATTCAAAGCATTGTAAAGATTATAGATGACATTGCATTTCAGACCAATATCCTCGCGTTAAATGCGGCTGTGGAAGCAGCTCGTGCCGGGGATGCGGGAAAAGGCTTCTCCGTAGTGGCAGATGAGGTTCGTCAGCTTGCATCAAAGAGTGCAGATGCTGCAAAGCAAACCACCAACTTAATTCACAGCACCATAGAATCTGTGGCGCAGGGGAAGAAAAATACAGAGCAGACGGCTGGTGTGTTTGAAACCATTGTGGAACAGACAAGGAATATCAACACATTAGTTGGTAAGATATCTGAATCCCTAGACAGCCAGTCAAACAGCGTAATTCAACTAGAAGAAGGAATGCAAAGAATATCCATGGTGACTCAAGCGAACTCAGCCACGGCAGAGGAAAGTGCAGCAACCAGTGGAGATCTGCTCAATCAGATGCAGATGTTAAAGGAACTTGTGTCAGAGTTCAATATAAAAAACATTTAATACTAATTATATAAAGAAATAAGGTCTCTCTGTATGTTATACTTGCTTACAGAGAGATTTTTATACAGGTGAGCAATCAGGATCTGGTTCTAAAATTTGCAATCTAAAGTAAGGATTTAATAAAGTGAATCTTCCGTGCCAATTTCCTGTTAAAAACTATTTGATAAAAAAATATTGACAAATAGAAAAGGTCACAGTATAGTAAACATATATATATAGTATGAATAAGGAGATTAGGATATGAAGATGAGCTGCACACAGAATGAGAATCAACTTATGAAGTGTTGTTGTTGCTGTACATGTTTCTTAAGAAAAGATACAGCTTATTTGTGCGCGTTTCTATATCTGAAATCTCCAATTTTATCTTGTTAAAGAGAGAGTGAATGGAAGGAAGCAGGTATGTTCGTATACCTGCTTCCTTTTTATGAATCACCATTAGGAGGATTGGCGTTATGAATCAGAGATTATGGAAAGGGGAAGAAAAACATGGATTTTGAATTCATACGTGTGAATGCGCCGCTTTATGTGGAAGCAGCAGGAATTACACTTCGGATCTCCTTTCTTGGAATTTTGCTTTCAACGGTGATTGGACTTTTATGCAGCCTTGTGAAGGTCTTTAAGATACCGGTACTTGGATTCGTAGTTAATTGTTACATAGAAATTTCAAGAAATACACCACTGCTGATCCAGTTGTTCTTTTTATACTTTGGACTTCCAAAGCTGGGGATTGTCTTAAGTTCCGAAGGATGTGCCATCACTGGTCTGGCCTTTCTAGGTGGAAGCTATATGGCAGAGGCTTTTAGAACAGGAATTGAACAGGTACCTAAGATTCAGACGGAAACAGGCTTAAGCCTTGGGCTTACCAAGTGGCAGGTATTCTTACATATTATACTGCCTCAGGCAATTGCTACTTCAGTGCCTGTATTTTGTGCTAATATTATCTTCTTAATTAAGGAAACCTCCGTATTCAGTGCAGTAGCTCTGGCGGATTTAATGTTTGTGGCAAAGGATTTGATTGGAATTTATTATAAGACAGATGAGGCTTTGTTTATGCTGGTAACTGCTTATCTCATGATTCTTCTGCCGATCTCATTACTCTGTTCTTGGGTAGAAAGGAGGGTGCGTTATGCAGAATTTGGGAATTCAAGTGCTGTTCCAGGGAAATAATTTTTTAAGACTTTGTGGAGGGCTTTGGGAATCTCTTCGGATTGCCGTTATCTCCATGGCACTTTCCATTGTTCTTGGAATGATTCTTGGTATTGTAATGACCAGTCCGAAAAAACTGGTGCGGTTTCTTTGCAGAATCTATCTGGAGATCGTGAGAATCATGCCACAGCTTGTACTTTTGTTCCTGGTTTACTTTGGGGCGGCAAAGCACTTAAATATTAACCTTCCAGGCTCCTGGGCCGCAGTCATTGTATTTACCTTTTGGGGAGCGGCAGAGATGGGAGATCTGGTAAGAAGCGCCCTGCAGTCAATTCCCGTTCATCAGTATCAAAGTGGGTTTGGCTTAGGTATGACAAAACTTCAGGTTTACCGTTATGTAATTATTCCTCAGACGGTACGAAGACTTCTTCCATCGGTGATGAACCTTTTAACAAGAATGATTAAAACCACTTCACTGGTTGTGCTCATTGGTGTCATCGAGGTAGTGAAGGTGGGAAAACAGATTATTGACGCATCCAGGTATACGGTTCCAGACGCAGCCCTTTGGGTTTACGGAGTTATTTTTATCATGTATTTTGCAATCTGTTATCCATTTTCCAGAGCGGCAGCAATGCTAGACAAAAAAATAAAGGATTGATCATATGAAGCAGGAAGTAATATTAACAACAAAAAATCTTAAAAAATCTTATGATAATGAGCAGTTGGTTTTAAAAGATATCTCTTTTTCCTTAGAAAAAGGAGAAGTGGTAGTTGTCGTAGGTCCTTCCGGTTGCGGAAAGAGTACCTTTTTACGATGTCTTAATATGCTAGAGCCAATTGATTCTGGAACCATAACATTTAAGGATCAAGTGATTGAAAGGGATAGAAAGGATGCCTACACCATAAGACAAAAGATAGGCATGGTTTTTCAAAGTTATGATCTATTCCCTCATCTGACCATCTTAAATAATATTCTTTTGGCTCCTTTAAAGGTTCAAAAGAGAGAAAAACAGGAATTAATACAGGAGGCCGAACAGCTTTTAAAAAGAGTGGGGCTTTTGGATAAAAAGGATGCCTATCCACGACAGTTATCTGGTGGACAGAAGCAGAGGGTAGCCATTGTAAGAGCCCTTATGATGCATCCTGAGATTTTGCTGCTTGATGAAATTACAGCAGCTCTCGATCCAGAGATGGTAAGAGAAGTATTGCAGGTAGTATTAGAACTGGCAAAGGAAGGCATGACCATGGTTATTGTTACCCATGAGATGGAATTTGCCAAGGCAGTCTCAGACCGTGTCCTGTTTATGGATCAAGGTCTGGTGGTTGAAGAGGGAAAACCAGAAGAATTTTTTACCTCACCCCAGACAGAACGAGCAAAGCAGTTTTTAAATACGTTTCATTACGAAGCGATATAAATAAATGAAGGAGGAAATCATTATGAAAAAGAAATTATTAGGTGCATTATTAGGCGTTACATTGGCAGCGGGGCTGATTGCGGGATGCAGCGCTCCATCAAAGGACAATTCTAGTGGAGCTCAGAGCCCATCGGCAAAGGCTAGAACACTTTCTGAAATCAAGGATTCCGGTACTATTAAAATTGGTGTATTCAGCGACAAAAATCCTTTTGGTTATGTAGATGCCAATGGAAAGATCCAGGGATATGATGTTTATTACGGAAAACGCCTTGCAAAAGATTTACTTGGAAGCGAAGATAAGGTTGAATTTGTATACGTTGAAGCTGCTAGCCGCGTAGAATATTTGAAATCTGCTAAAGTAGATGTAATTCTTGCTAACTTTACCGTAACAGATGAGAGAAAAGAGCAGGTGGATTTCGCTCTTCCTTATATGAAGGTAGCGCTTGGTGTGGTATCTCCTGATGACAAACTCATTAAGGATGCTGCTGAATTGAATGGTAAGACCTTAATCGTAGTAAAAGGAACCACTGCAGAAACATATTTTTCCCAGAATCACCCAGAGATCAAGCTGTTAAAGTTTGATGAGTATCAGGAAGCATACGATGCACTTGCTGATGGAAGAGGAGATGCATTCTCTACAGATAACACAGAAGTTCTTGCATGGGCAATTCAGAACAAAGGTTTTACCGTAGGAATTGAATCCATTGGAAACACAGACACCATCGCTGCAGCAGTTCAAAAAGGCAATACAGAATTATTAGACTGGATTAACGAAGATATTAAGACCCTAGGCGAAGAGCAGTTCTTCCATAAGAATTTTGAAGAAACCTTAAAGCCAGTTTATGGAGATGAAATAGATCCAGAGAATTTGGTGGTTGAAGGCGGTCAGGTCTAAAAACATAAATAAATCAATTGTTGAGAAATATTATTGGCAGGACGTATTGACGTCCTGCTTTTTTTGCGTCATAATAACACTGTTATATAACGGTGTTATAAATAGGAAAAGGAAAGGTGATAAGTGTGCCGATTAATACAACCCGTCAGGAAATATTAGAAGTGGGAAAGCAGGAATTCATGGAATACGGGTATGAAGGAGCTTCCTTAAGAAGAATCGCAAAAGAGGCCTCTGTGACGACAGGTGCCATATATGGATACTTTCCCAGCAAGGAAGCGTTGTTTGATGCTTTGACTGGAGAAGCTGCTGACGAACTTTTAGAGATGTATCAGCAGGCTCATGTGGAGTTTGCCTTACTTCCTCCAGATCAGCAGGCAAAAGCACTGGATGATATTTCAGATCAATCAGCACCTTCCATCATTAATTTTGTCTATGACAGATTTGACATATTTAAGCTTCTCTTTTTAAAAAGCAGTCCCGGTTGGTGTGACAGTTATTTAGACCAGCTAGCTCAGATTGAAGAAGCATCATGCTGGGAGTTCATCAAAACGATGAAATCATTGGATCATGATGTCATGGAGGTTGATGCTACCTTGATCCACATCATCTCTCGTTCCTTTTTTCTTCAGTTGTTGGAATTTGTCGCTCATGATGTGCCCAGGGAAAAAGCGAATTCTTATATGATTTCACTGGTAAAATTCCAACATGCTGGGTGGAAGAAGATTATGGGGCTTTGATGCCCCATATTATTAACATATGCGATTAGTTCAAACTAACCGCGTGTAACTATATTTGGTCATTTGAAAGGGGAAAAATGAAAGATAAAAGTGTAATAATGACAAAGCTTCCGGATGAAAAAAAGGTCACGCTCATGACCTTTGCAGGTAGTTATCGGTATTTAACCGGACTTGGCTGCATCCTGTCCGGGATTAGTACTTTAGTGGGGCTTTTACCGTATATTTATATGTGGCTTGCGGTAAAGGGAGCAATTACCAAATGGCCGGATGTAAGGGAGAGTGGAGAGCTGGTACGATATGGGTGGCTTGCGGTAGGGGCTTCCCTTCTTGGTATGATTATCTATTTCCTGGCTTTGATGTGCACCCATTTATCCGCATTCCGTACTGCCAGGAATATGAAGACGGTTTCCATGCATCACTTGTCCAAACTTCCGGTTGGCTATATCAAAAGCTTAGGAAGTGGAAAAATCCGTCGTATCATTGACGACGGTGCAGGCCAGACAGAGACCTATTTGGCTCATCAGCTACCTGATCTGGCTGGAGCGTTTGTAACTCCGGTTGCAGTCCTTTTTCTATTGTTTTTCTTTGACTGGAGATTTGGATTGGTCAGTCTTTTGCCAATGGCAGTGGGCCTTTGTTTCTTGACCCGCATGATGGGACCTAATTCGGAGGAGGCCATGAAGCAGTATCAAAATGCATTAGAAGACATGAACAATGAGGCAGTGGAGTATGTAAGAGGCATACCAGTGGTAAAAACCTTCCAGCAAAGCATATTTTCTTTTAAAAACTTTCATGGAGCCATCTTACGTTATAGAGACTGGGCGGTGAAGTATACCATTTCCATGCGAATTCCTATGTGTGCCTATACCATGAGCATTAATGGCATATTTGCCTTCTTAATTCCAGCAGGATTTCTTCTTGTTGGGGGAACGGCGGCAGGCGCTACGAATATAACCGTACTCCTGGATTTGATTTTTTACATTTTGTTTACCCCAGTCTGTGTCTCTATGATGGATAAGATTATGTGGACCAGCGAGAATACTATGAAAGCAAAGGAAGCTCTTAACAGGGTTATAGGGATTATAAACCAGGAGCCATTAAAGGAACCTATAAACCCCAAGGTTCCAAGGAATGCGTACGTGGAATTTAAAAATGTTACCTTTTCTTACGAGAAAGAAAACGCGCCAGCAATCAAAAATGTTTCTTTTCAGATTAAAGAAGGTAATACGGTTGCTCTGGTGGGACCATCTGGTGGAGGAAAATCTACAGTAGCCAGTCTGCTTTCCAGGTTTTATGATGTAAACAAAGGAGCGATACTGGTAGGAGGTGTGGATGTAAGAGAAATTGGGACAGAAGAATTGATGAATAACATAAGTTTTGTGTTCCAGGACAGTCATCTGTTTAAAGATACGCTCTTAAGAAACATTCAGGCGGCTAAGCCAGGTGCTTCCATTGAAGAAGTGGAGCGGGCAGTTAAGGCGGCGCGCTGTGAGGATATTATAAATAAGTTTCCTCAGGGGCTTAATACCCAGGTGGGAAGCAAAGGCATCTATCTGTCTGGTGGAGAATGCCAGAGAATTGCACTGGCCAGGGCAATATTAAAAGATGCTCCTATCATAGTTTTAGATGAAGCCACCGCGTTTGCAGATCCAGATAATGAATATCAAATCCAAAAGGCCTTTGAGACCCTGGTGAAGGGGAAAACTGTGTTAATGATCGCTCATCGCCTGTCTACGATTTGCAGGGCAGAACAGATTCTCTTGATGAACCATGGTGAGATAGAGGAAGCAGGAACCCATGAAGAACTATTAAACAAGAAAGGCCTTTACGCAACCATGTGGAACGATTATCAAACATCGGTTTCCTGGAAAGTAGGTGAATCATATGAGTAAATATTTACAGAGAATCTTTGCGCTTAGTGAACAAGGCGGGAAAGATCTGGCAAAAGCATCGGCTACATGTGCTCTAACAAACATTGGATTTATACTTCCTATGTCACTTTTTGTCCTCTTGCTGGATCAGCTTCTTAGTCCGGTTCTGGGGAAAGAAGGACATCAGATGGGGCTTATGGGATATGTAACCCTTAGCATTCTTTTTCTACTCCTTATATTTATCCTTCAATACAGCCAGTATAACAAAACCTTTCTTGCTTCCTATAAAGAAAGTGCCAATATGCGAATTCATCTGGGTGAAAAGCTTCGAAAGATTCCCCTTTCCTTTTTTGGAAAACGTGATTTGTCTGATCTTACCACCACGATTATGGGAGATTGCGCATGGATGGAGACTGCCTTTTCCCATTTTATTCCGGAGTTAATCGGGGCGTTTGTTTCCACTGCTTTTATCGGTTTAAGCCTTATGGCTCTGGACTGGAAAATGGGGTTATCCATGCTTTGGGTGGTTCCTGTAGCCTTTTTACTATCAGCGGGAATTAGGCCATTGATTGACCGGTTGGAGCGAAAGCAAAGAGGGGAACTGCTTATCGCTTCTGATGGAATCCAGGAATGTATTGATAACATCCAGGACATTAAGGCAAATAACCAAAGGGAGGAGTATCTCCATGGACTGTGCAAAAAACTAGTGGTTGCAGAGTCCAATACCATTGCTGTGGAAGTAATTAACGGAATACTTGTCACATCATCTCAAATGATATTGAAAATAGGAATGGCGACCACGGTTCTTTGCGGAAGTTATCTTTTGTCCCAGCAAAAGATTAGCCTTATGACATTTATGATATTTATGATTGCAGCTACCCGTATTTACGGTCCTTTGATTGGTTGTCTTAGCAATTTGTCCGCAGTATTTTCTACCATGCTTCGAGTAGAGAGAATGAGGGCCATTGATGAGCAGGAAGTACAGACAGGGGTAGAAGAGACTTCCTATGATGGTTTTGATATTGTCTTTGATCATGTGGGATTCTCCTATAACAAAGGAGAACCGGTGTTAAAGGATGTATCTTTTCAGGCGGCACAGGGACAGGTGACCGCTTTGGTAGGTCCCTCCGGTGGAGGAAAGAGTACGGCGGCAAGACTGGCGGCGAGATTCTGGGATTTGAGCGGAGGTAAAATTACCGTTGGTGGTGTAGATGTGAGCAGTGTGGACCCGGAAAGCCTTTTGAAGAACTTCTCCGTGGTATTTCAAGATGTGGTGCTTTTTAATAATACCATCATGGAAAATATCCGCATAGGAAAGAAAGATGCCACAGACCAAGAGGTAATGAATGCAGCCAAAGCCGCAAGGTGCGATGACTTCATAGGTCGCTTGCCAAAGGGGTACGATACAAGAATCGGGGAAAACGGTTCCGTATTATCCGGTGGAGAGAGACAGCGCTTATCCATTGCAAGGGCATTACTAAAAGATGCGCCCATCATACTCCTTGATGAAGCAACAGCCTCTCTTGATGTGGAGAATGAATCAATGGTACAGGGAGCCATCTCCAATCTGGTTCGTAATAAAACCGTATTAATCATCGCCCACCGAATGAGGACCGTTGCAAAAGCAGACCGGATCATCGTGTTAAAGGATGGGCTGGTTGCGGAGCAGGGAAGTCCAAAGGAACTATACGAAAGAAATGGCATATACCGCCATATGAATGATCTTCAAAGCCAAAGCCAGAACTGGACTCTGTCCTAGGCATAAAAGTGGGCTATGGGCCGTTTTTAGACCGGATTTTCAGGTATCTCAATTAGGATGCTGTTTTTTAAGTATGGAATGCTGGTAAATGTAATCTCCACCAGATCCCCATAGCAGGTATGGAGTCTTTTGTAAATATTGTGAAGTCCAAAATGGTCCTTTGATTCAGGGGTTTCCGCTTTCATCAGAGCGGAGACCCTTTTTATGTCAAAGCCCTTTCCATTGTCCCATACTTCAATCAGAATCCGATTTTCTCCTCCTGGGGTTATGTTAATTGTGATTTGTGGCGGAACTGGCTCAATGCCATTGAAAGAGTCTTCAAATCCATGCTTGATACAGTTCTCAGCAAGAGGTTGTAACAGAACCTTCATAATCATGATATGTTTCAGGGAAGAATCAATATCAGCGTGAAATTGTATACCGGAAGTGGAATGGCGGTTCATGATATCCATGTATAAGGTCACATGCTCCACCTCTTTTTCCACAGTAATAAACGTTTTCCCAACGTTTAAAGTGGTCCTTAAATACCGCCCCAGACTTTCAAGCATCCCTCCGGCTGTCTGCTGGTGCCCGTTTAACACTTGGAAATGAATGCATTCTAACGTATTGTACAGAAAATGGGGATTGATTTGTTCCGACAGCATTTGAATTTCTGCCTGCGCCTTTTTTTGTTCCTCTTTTTTTATCTGTACGAGCTGTCGTTGTATGGTATCGTACATTTTATTAAGCTGGACGCCTAAAAGACTGATTTCATCGGTGTGGGAGAATTCTGTTTTTTTATCATAGGTCCCGTCATTGATTTGTCCGATCGCCTTTCCAAGCACCTTTATATTTCTGGTCAGAAGGTTTGAAAGTGTAAAGGAAAGAAGGGAGGCGGCCAGGAAACAAGCCAGCCAGACCAGGATAAAAAAGGAACGAAGCTCCTTGGTATCCCCTAATAATGCAGATTTTTTTGTCATATGTATGACATTTAAACTGCAAAAGGGAACAGACTCCTTTGTAACTAATAATTGGTCCTTACCCAGGTTTATACTTCCGTCAGAGGAGACTTTCTCCTTTTGGATCCAGTCTTTTACTTCCGGCAGGAAAGCATCCGGGTATTGGTCCTTTTCGATATCCAAAGGGATACCATTTTCATCAGCAAGATACATGCAATAGGTATAGCGGTTTGACATTCGTTCAAAGTAAGAACGAATCTGAGCCGTATCGATCATCAGGATAAAACGTGCCTTGCGGTTTCCAGGCTTATCCTGATAGATCAGGTTTTTAGAGTTGCGGTTGTAAGATACAGGATAGCAAACTGGTATAACACCTCCCTGTCGGAACATAACGTTTTGGCGGGTAGGCAGTACGGTGATTTTTGAAGAAGCCCATATGTCCTCAGGAAAGAGATCAGAAAAGTAGTCAGTGATTCCCAGAGAAGTAGGACTGAAGACAATCTTATCTTCTCCACAGATAAGAACATTGCTAACCAAATCGTGGTTTTGCAAAAATGGTTCAGTTAACAACCCAACTCCAGAAAAATATTTTGCATAACCTGTAAAGTTACGGTTATTAATATCCCATATCATATTGGGAAATGGCTGATTTACCAGAAGGTGGTTGGTAGCAGTAGAAATAGAAGTCAGCTGAGAAGAGAGAGAGGCCCCGGCCATATGGACAGAGCTCTCTGCTTTTTTCATTAACTCGTTTGCATTTCTTTTATAAAAATAAGAATAAGAAAGCTGGCCTATGAGAAAGAGAGCCGCAGAAGTAATAAAGATCATAACAATTAAAAGCTGGTAACGTACCTTTAAGTTGGCAAACCGTTTGATCATTGGCGGCTCCTTTCATCAAAAGTATATTGCTTTTGGTAATCCGTAGGGGTAAGTCCAGTTCTGGCCTTAAACGCACGACTGAAAGAACGGTAGTCTTCATAACCTAAAACCATGGAGACTTCACTTGGAGTATGCTCTGAAAACTTTAGCTGTTCCTGGGCATAGTTGATCTTTAAATCCAGAGTATAGTCCCTGAAATTCAACTGGGTTTTATTTTTAAAATAAGTACTGAAGTAACTTTTGCTTAAACCAAGATAAGAACAAACATCCTCAGTCCTTGGATTTTTCAGCAGATTTTTATGAATATAATCCATGGCCTTTTCAATCAACGGGTCACTTTTTACTGCTCGATTAACGGATAACTCTTCAGCAAAGGCAGAGAGAACCCGGCACATAAAATTACGGATTTCCTCCAGTGAATTTAAACTCTGTAAGGTGGCAAATGTGTTGCCTGTGTAGCTCTTAGGCATTCCATCCAGATGTTTTGAGAGCTGGCTCTGGAGCGTAATCACCAGATAATTGCACATGCTGTAGAGGTAGGAGGGGGGAGGTGCAGGCGTGGTGAGCAGTTTATCTAAATACTCATTAAAATGCCTTATAATCTCCTCAGTCTTATCTTTTAAAATGGCTTCTAAAATATCATTTCCAGCTATGATGATAGGTGGCTGGTCCATCTTAAGGTCTTTGGATTCAAGCACAAATCCAGCTTCAGGATAGATATGCCAGGTGATGGCCTGCCTAGCATCTTTAAATGAGGCAGGTATACTTAAAAGGGAAGGGACAGGTTTTCCAATAGCAGCAGCAATCTGGATATTTCCTTCTGTTTCTATTGTTCTTTTAATATGCGTTCTCAAGGTCTCTTTCAATGAACTTCCATCCGGCGTGGTAAAGGGAAGATTTACTAGTAGGAGAAGTCCGGATGAAGGATATTCTGCTGTCATCAGGGAAGATCCGGTTAGGTTCTCTTCAAAAGATTCTTTTAGTTTGCTAAGACAAAGGCTGACTTCTGGAGATTCTTCCCTTCCGGAATTCGTTGAAAATGCTTGAATGTAAACAATGCAGCATTCCTTGTCCCTTATTGGAAGAGAATAATCCAGGATGACCTTTTCAAGCTCAAGGCTTGATAGATCCCCTCTTAAAAGCTGTGGGATTAAATTATATTTTTGAATTGAAATTTGAGCACTCCTAAGCTTATGAAGGGTAGAGAGTCTGTCGCTGTAGTTATCTCGTTTGTTTAAGATATCCTCTTTTAGCGTAAGGATAAGCTCTGTCAATTCCTTTATGGAGATGGGCTTTAAAAGGTATTCCCTGACGCCGTATCGAATGGCAGATTTCGCATATTCAAATTCATCATATCCGCTTAATATAACAAAGGAGCAGTCAAATTGCTCTTTCTTTGCCCTTTCTACCAATTCAAGACCGCTCATCCCCGGCATCTGGATGTCAGTGATAACGATATCCGGCTCATAATAGCGAATCTTGTCTAAAGCCTCCGCTCCGCTTGCAGCCGCACCTATGACGGAGACATTATAGTCTTCCCATGGAATGATGGAGCGCAGACCGGAACGAATCTCAGCCTCATCGTCAACGATAAGAAGTGTGATTGTTGGAAATGGATTCATATTGTCTCCTTTCATGAAGAATCTTTAAAAGTAAAAATGATTATAGCATTGTGCACAATCAAAAGCAAGATACATGTGCCTCGAATGTAAAAATCGTATAAAATGTGATGTGAATAGTAAAAAATGTGGTGTCTAGTTCCATCAAAATCACTTATGATAGGTTTATGAAAAAGATAAGCAGCGAAAGATTTGACAAATTTAAAGGAGGAGTACTATGAAAAAAACAAAGAAGTTAGCGGCTCTTTTACTTGCCGGGTTGATGGCAGTTTCAGCACTTTCTGGCTGTGCGTCTGGTGGAGGTACAGAAAGCAAGGCCGCAAATGGGGAAACGCAAAAAAGCACTTCTGGAGGAGAGACGAAGAAGGAAACTGCATCTGGAGAAAAGGTAAAGATCACAGTATGGACCAACAACCGTCACGACTTAGAATATATGAATAAGGTGGTAGATGAATTTAACAAAACAAACGATCATATCCAGATTGATTATGTGGTCCAGACAGAAAACTATGTTAATTTACTTACCATGGCTGCCAATTCCGGACAGTCACCGGATGTTTTTTCCCAGGTAGAGGCAGAAAGCTTTAAGGATTTCACAGAGGGCTCAATCATACAGCCCTTAAACGAATACATGACAGATGAGTTTAAAAAGGTTAATGAAGTGGATGAGCATAAGTATGAAGGATATAACGTTCAGGGAGATAAGATTTACTGGGTGCCATGCGGTAAGAGAAGCGGTTCCAGAATTGTATATAATAAAGAAATCTTTGATAAGCTGGGACTTCAGGTTCCGAAAAAAATAAGCGAGCTCCCTGCCGTTTCTAAGGCCATCACAGAAGCTGGTAATGGTGAATTTTACGGAATTATTTTTCCAGGTGCAAGCGGTCCTTTTGAGCGTTGGCTGGAACATTCTGCAGAAATGAGTGGAATTACACTTTACAATTATAAAGAGGGAAAATTTGATTTTACTGGCTTTAAGCCATATCTTGAAATGGTTCGACAGTTGTTTGCAGACAACAGTGTTTTCCCAGGTTCTGCTTCCATGAAGATTGATCCGGTCCGTGTTCAATTTTCTGAAGGTCATGTGGGTATCCATGCAAATGCTTCCCAAGAGGCAACTGTGTTGACGGAGCAGTTCCCAGCTAAGATAGAATGGGGCGTTGCCCAGTTACCGACTCTTGATGGTGAGATCAGGGGTAAGGAAGCCTGCAGTCCTAATACAGGCTGGATGATGAGCGGGTCAACGGGCCATACAAAGGAAGCTTGGGAAGTCATTGAGTACTTTGGCTCTGAAAATGTGTTAAAGGGATATTTCGAGGGTGGATATGCACTGCCAATCTCCAAATATATGGAAGGTAAGATTGACAAAACAAAGATTGGAAGAATGGCAGATTTCTCTGGTGCAGACTATGAAGCTGTACTTCCTGTGCCACCTTCCGTCACCCCAGAAGGAGAGAATTACCGGGATGCATTATGGAATGCCTGCCTTCCCGAAGGTGGTTCTATCGATGAGACGATTGCAAAATTAAATAAGACTTATAACGAAGCGTTGGATAAAGAGGTTAAGATGGGTAAAACAAAACGTCTTGTAATTAAAGATTATGATCCCTTAAATCCCAATGCAGGTACCATGGAGTATCTGGATAAATAAGACTTTCATATAGGCTGCTGCAAACAGATTTGCTGTCCTGTGGCAGCCTTTTTATTCCAAAGACATGGGATAGGGCAATGGAATTTATTTTGCATAAGTAAGGAGTGTAAGATATGAATGAAAAAAGAACCATGGGATTGCGGATTAAGAAGAAATGGAACAATGGTGACATCCCCATGTGGCTTATGCTTTTTCCAACTATATTTTTTATTGTGGTGATGTCCATCTATCCGTTTGCGTGGCTGATCCGATATGTATTTTATGATTATAACGGATTTAAGGCATATTTTGTGGGGCTTGCTAATTTTAAACGGATGTTCATTGATGCCATCTATTGGAAAAGTGTTCTTCACACCTTTGAATATGCTTTTTTAAAGCTGTTATTTGTTGTTCCCCTTTCCCTGGTGACAGCAGTACTTTTACAGAGAAAGCGATTTGGCAGCCAGCTTTTTCAGGGGATTTATTTTCTTCCTACCGTAATAAGCTCAGCGGTATACAGCTTAATCTGGTATTTTATTTTCGCTACCTATAATGGTGTACTTAATAGCTTTTTGCAAGGAGCAGGACTCATTAATGCCCCCATTGATTGGCTGGGAAGCAGTAAAACGGCTATGATAGCGGTAGTCATTGTTGCTGTGTGGGGAGCCTTTGGTAATTACATGATTCTCCTGATTTCAGGGCTTGCAGGAATTCCATCTGACGTATATGAAAGTGCTCAGATCGATGGAGCGAGTGGTATTCAGACCTTTTTTAAAATCACCCTTCCCATGCTGGGGCCGGTACTTAAGGTGGTCATTATGCTTGCAATTACAACTGCATTTAAGGATTATGAATCCATCCTGGTATTGACAGCAGGTGGTCCCAATAACCGTACCCATGTTATGTTTTCCTATATTTTTCAGATGGTATTTGGAACCTCACAGGCAGCCGCCCAGTTGCAGATTGGATATGGTTCTGTACTTAGTATTATATCCGCTGTGATTGTTGGAACAGTAACAATTATATACCTGAAATTCAGCAAAAAAATGGATGAAATATCCTAGAAGGGAGAGAAAGAATGGCTAAGGAAAGAACGGGTCACTCCGTAGAATCAAAGAAAACAAAGGCAATCAATGGCGTCATTTTTCTTCTCCTTCTCTTGTTAGCTTCTGTAACCGTATATCCTGTGATTTACATTGGATTTGGATCATTTAAATTAAATAGCGAGTTGGTAAGTGGAGGCTTACAGCTTTTGCCCAAAAAATTTATTCTGGACAATTACGTCCAGGCCTGGGAAATGGCTAACTTCTCCAGATACACGGCTAACAGTCTTATTTTAAGCTTTGGAGTCATGTCAGTCTCTCTCGCGGTAAGCAGTATGGCTGGTTATGTATTTTCCAGAAAGCAATTTCCCTTCAAAAGTCTGATTTATAACGCAATGATTATGTTTATGTTCATTAATGTAGGCAGTGCTGCACTTCGCCCTTTATTTGAACTTGCCGTGAAGCTACATATGAACAAATCTCTTCTTTCCATAATCCTGATTTCGGCTGGAGGCGGTCAGGCTACTTATGTATTTCTCATTCATGGCTTTATGAACAGCGTTCCAAGAGAGCTTGACGAGGCAGCTAAAATGGATGGATGCAGTTTTTTTGGAATCTATGCCAGAGTGATATTGCCCGTTCTTAAACCAGCACTTGCAAGTGTGGCGCTTTTATCGTTTCGAGGTGGGTGGAATGAATACATACTGCCTCTCATATTCACCATGACCAATGAAAAGCTCCGCCCTTTGACCGTTGGTGTCGTTGCGCTGCAAAATGCAGGAGATGGTGCCGCAGCGTGGAATGTGTTGTTTGCCGGTTCCTCCATTGCGATTATTCCCATTGTGCTGGTTTATATCTTTGCAAGCAAGCATTTTATGGGGGGAGTTACGGCTGGAGCTGTAAAGGGCTGAGAAAGAAAAGGAAGAGAGGGACTAATTGATGGAATTGTTGTTAAATGAATACGGTTATATTACCAATTATCTCATAAGCGGAAGAAAGGAAACTCCATATTCCAGTGAAATTTCCGGTAAAGATCAACTTTCCTGCGAAAAAGCGATGCGCAAAGAAGCCATTGATCACAGTTTCACCATGCCGGAAGGGAACATCTCTTTGGGTGCCCTTAGCACCCTTGGAATGCCATGGGAATATTACTATACCTATGGTAACTGGTTTGTGGATAAATCCCTTTTTTATCCGTTGCTTAAAAAGATTGAACTTCACGGGGCAGTTATTTTACATGTGGAGGAGGACCTTTTAGCAGAGGCGTGGTTATGGAGCTATGGGGCCGTTGATGTATGGGTTAATGGCGTGTTTTGTGGTGGCATCAAGACGCCTGTTTATAAGCCTATTAACAGGGAGGTTATGACCTTTCCGTTAAAAAAGGGAGACAATTTGATTTTTGTAAGGCTCCAAAACCTTGGGGTAAGAGATACCAGAACTTTATTTGCTATTCAGATACCTGGAGAGGAGCGTAAGCAGATCAAAGTCAAACTCCCTGATATGGAGGCTGCAAAGGAAGCGGTTGCTTCCGGTGAATGGCTGTCAGGAATCGTCTTAAAGAAGGGAGTCTTAAGATTTCCGTCAAAGGCACCAAAGAATACCAGCCTTGTATATGATAAGAGGCCAGTAGACTTCTCCCAGTATAATGACAGGTACATAAGTAAGGATATATCCGGTCAGGAGGAAGTAATTCTTGAGGCCCACAGACCATACCTTCAGGTTAATGTGTCTACGTGCGGACAGACTTTATCAAGACGCTTTGAACGGCAGGAACTTCTTCAGCCAGTATGGAGCAAAGAGAGGGATCCAGAGAAAAACAAAGAAAGAGTTTATGAAAGAATTGCTTCCGTATTACAGATTCCAAGAGGAGACGGAGATAATTTTTCCATGTATCCAGTGCTTGCCCGTCGATATACAGGAGCCGTTCATGCCATTGACGAAAAGGAGATTTATAAATCCTTAGATCAGATTGAAAGCCGGAGAGACTGTTCTGATTTCTTATCCTGCGCTATGGTACGTTTCATGAAGCTTTACCCCATGGATGAGGTTATGGCGGCCCGCTGCAAAGAGGTTATGTTAAATTACCGCTATTGGATGGATGAGGCCGGAAATGACGGAATGTGCTTTTGGAGTGAAAATCATTCTCTTATGTTCTTTGTCAGTGCCTATATCGCTGGGGACTGCTATCCTGAGGAGGTATTTATTCGTTCCGGTAAGACGGGGAATGAGATGAAAGAAACCGCAAGAGTTAGAATCAATGATTGGTTAAAGGAAACGCTTCAAGATGGGTTTGATGAATTCCACAGCGGTGGTTATACTCCTATCACATTTGCAGCTCTTTTAAATGTTGTGGATTTTGGTGATGAAGAGCTTTCCAAACTGGCAGTAAAAACAACAGACCGCCTTCTTCATGATTTATCTCTTCAGACGTTCAAAGGGGTCTCCATTGCGCCAATGGGACGTGTATATAGAGAAGCGCTTTACCCTTATGCTCAGGATATTCAAAGCCTAATCAATTTAATAGATCCAGAAGCTCCAGACTGGTTCAGCGAATGGGTTATATTCCTGGCTACAAGCAAGTACCAGATTCCATTGGAGCTGAAAGCACGTATGAAAGAACCTCTTTCGTTATGCTATGACGAAAGCAACTCCAGTATTTGTATTGAAAAAAACGCTCATTATATGATGACCTCTGTTCAGTCAAATCGTGAGGGGATAACAAGAAAATGGGAGAACATATACGGGAAAGAGGGAGTGGATACAGGCAGCTTTGCTTACGTAAAGTCTTTAAATGAGTGCTTCCATGGAACGACTCAGTTTCAGCCAGGAGTATTTGGTTATCAGCAGCATATGTGGTATGCGGCTCTTGATCCGGCAGCAGTGGTATTTGTAACCCATCCGGGAGGAAGCTGTGAGGCCTGTTCCGTCAGACCGGGATACTGGTTTGGCAATGGGATCATGCCAGCAATACGTCAGGTGAACAATATTATTTATGCAATTTACCGCATCCCTGAGAATCATCCCATCCCATTTACTCATGTTTACTGGCCACAGAGCAGGTTTTTAGAACAGATGATGAGGGAAGGCTGGCTTGCAGGAAGAGCAGGAACCGGATATGTTGGGATTTGGTGCAGTCATGAATTAAAGCCCTATGAAGACGAATTAACTGACTGCGAATACAGGGCAGACAGCCGGGATGCGGCCTATATCTGCATATGCGCAAGCCAGGAGGAATTTGAGACTCTGGAAGCGTTTATCAATGACTGTATCAAGAGAAAGCCGGTTTATGAGGAAGGTCTGGGAAGTCTCAAGTACAGCGGTGAAACACTAACTTATGAAGCTTGTGAGAACTTAACCCAGTATATTTAAACCATAAAAAAGAGAGAATATGTCGTGTTTTTTCCTATGGGATATCTTGTAAAAAAAAGCCAAATGTGGTATACTGACCGAGTAATTTCTTTTGGAAATAATACATAAGGAGGTTATTCACATGAAGTTTTTAAAGTGTAATCATTGCGGAAATATTGTTGCTGTTGTGGAAGAAAAGGGCGGTACTATTACCTGCTGTAACGATGAGATGAAGGAGCTGGTTGCCAACACCACTGATGCGGCTACCGAGAAGCATGTCCCAGTCATTGAGGTGGATGGGAATCACGTTACCGTTACCGTTGGTTCAGTAGAACACCCAATGCTTCCTGAACACTTTATCGGTTGGATTGTTTTGGAGACAAAGCAGGGAAATCAGAGAAAGTTGTTAAGCCCAGGAGAGAAACCAGTTGCAGAATTCATGCTCACAGAAGATGATGAAGTGATTGCAGCGTATGAGTATTGTAATCTCCATGGTTTATGGAAAGCAGAAGCATAAACGAAAAGAGTGAAAAGCTCACAGGCCAAAGGGTCCGTGAGCTTTTTTTAAGAAGCTTTGCTTAAACGAAGTTTAGGCGAAAGGGCTAAGCCCGCAGATAGGAGAAATCACGACATGAATAAGAAAGAAACCAATGAAATTAAAAAGATTTTTACTCCTGCTAATTGTACCATCACCAGAATATGTGGTTGTTATGTAGATGCAGAAAAGAACAAAAGAACTGAGATTAAGGAGGCTTTTTTATCCCTGCCAGAGGATGAAGCCTTTAAGTATTTTACTATTTTTAAAAGTGGCCTTTCAGGTACTGTGGGCAAAAATCTGGTTAATATGGAATTCCCCCGGTTTACGGAAGAAGAAGGTGGAAGCCAGGAATTCTTATTAAAGCTAAGAGATAGCCAGCTAAAGGATGATGCACTCCTGGAAGAATTTTATGATAAGCTGATTGCAAGCTACGATTACGGCGAGAATTATTACATCGTTGTCATCCACTGTGCTTATGATATTCCAGCAAAATCCACAGATGGGATTGAGATGTATGATGCCTCTGATTTTGTTTATGAATTTATTCAGTGTGTCGTATGTCCGGTTAAGCTTTCAAAGGCAGGGCTTTGCTATAATTCAGAAACCAATGTGATTGAGAATCGTAACAGGGACTGGATCGTAGAAGCACCGGATACAGGCTTTATTTTCCCTGCGTATACCGATCGCAATACGGACATTCACGGACTTCTTTATTATTCCAAAAATCCAGAGCAGATGCCAGAGCGTCTTATCGATGAGCTTTTAGGCTGTGTCATCCCAATGTCAGCAAAGAATCAAAAAGAGACATTTCAAGCAATTGTAGAGGAAACTCTTGGAGAGAACTGCGACTTTGAGACTGTGAAAAATATTCACGAAAGCCTGAATGAGATGTTAGAGGAGACAAAGGATGAGCCAGTTCCTTTCACCTTGGACAAGTATCAGATGAAACGGCTCTTAGAAAACAACGGAGCCAGCCAGGAAAAGCTGGAAGAATTTGAACAAAGATTTGAAGAGGATAAGGAAAATAAAAATTCTGGATTCATCGCTTCTAATGTGGTCAATACCAAAAGCTTTGAAATTAAGACAACCGACGTAAGCATCAAGGTGGCTCCTGATAAGACCCATTTGATAGAAAACCGCATGATTGACGGACGTCCTTCTATCGTAATTGGCATCAGTGAGCATATAGAGATCAATGGCATTACCGTAAGACCAATCGCCGCACAAATGAAGGCTCTTGAGGAAGATATCGATTAATAGGAAACCTAAACGCTTTGCGCATGACATTATGCTATGCTATACTTTAAGAAAAACAAAGAGGAAATAACAGTGGCAGATAGAACATTTGGCTGGGTACAAGAGGCTTATACCCTGGGGAATTTAAAAAATGTAGTATCCGTATTTGTGCCGGGATCGGAGATAAACCGGCTTCTTTGTACGGATAAAATCCCAAGGCTCATCACAGAAAAGGATGGTAGAGATATCTTTATCAGTGAGCTTTCTAAGGAGGAAATCTGCATTCCCTATACCCATCTAAAAGGAAAGGGAACCCCAACTGGATATACCAGAAGCAATGCACCTTGTTCTGGTATCATTCAGGCTGTGCTTCCTGGTCAGCGTAAAGAATATCAAAGCGATTGGCCTGCGGACTCCTTTTTAAGATGGGCAGTCAGTGTGGGATTTTTAGAATACAGCAGATCAAAGGATGACTGCTGTATTTCGGCGCTTGGGAAAGAGTATGCCATGTCTAAAGAAGGAAGCGAGGAAGAGGCTGAGGTTCTTAAGACAGCCTTCTTATCCTATCCTCCTGTGTGCAGGGTTATGACCTTATTGGGAGAAGAAGAACACCTGACTAAATTTGAAATAGGTGCCAGATTAGGATTCATCGGTGAAGCAGGTTTTACCTCCATCCCTCAGTACATGATATTAGAGGGGCTTTTGGAGGCGGAAACAAAAGAGGATAAAACAAAGCTATTACAGGATACGGAAGGAACCAGCGATAAATATGTCCGTACTATCTGTAGTTGGCTGATGCAGATGGGCTGGATCAGTAAGGTTCCAAAGGAAGTGACCTCCAATGCCTATGGCAGTCTTTCCTCTGCAACCATACCTCAGTCCTATAAGCTAACCTTAAAGGGAAGGACTGTACTAAAGCATACCACTGGCGTTTCCAGGTTTGCTAAGATTCCAAAGCGGGTTATGTGGGACATGCTTGCGACCAAGGTGGCTGACCGGGAGTATTTAAGAAACAGAAGAACTCATATCATCAAATACCTGGAAGGCAGCTACCGTTCTCCGGTTCAGATTAAAGAATATCTAAAGAGCAAAGGTCTTAAGGAAGAAGCAGAAACCATTCTTGATGATATTAGAAGCTTTGAAAACATCGGTTTGCAGGTGAAAAAGTCAGGAGATACATACCGGATCATGGATGAGATCCTGGGGTTAGACTTGCCAGAAGAGGAAGAATATAAGTTACCTGTGAAATCTCAGGTATCTGTCTTTAAGGATTATTTGAGGACTCATTTAACCCATGTGGACCACAGATATTTGATTTTAGTGGATCTTGGCTTTGATGGCAGTTCAGACCGGGATTATGAGATGAAGACGGCAGAGCTTCTCACCACTGAGCTGGGATTTAAGGGAGCAAGGTTAGGAGATACCAGAAAACCAGATGTATGTGTGTATCATGGAAATAATGGTCTTATCATAGACAATAAAGCCTATGGAAAAGGGTATTCCCTTCCAATTAAGCAAGCAGATGAGATAAATCGTTATATTGAAGAGAATAAGGAGAGAAACGAACTACTAAACCCTAACCGGTGGTGGAATATTTTTGATCAATCTGTGAATCATTTTCGATTTGCATTTATTTCAGGCTCTTTTACCGGCGGCTTTAAGGACCGAATTAATCTTATCTCCATGAGATCGGGAATTTGTGGGGCAGCAATTAATTCCGTGAACTTACTTTTGATGGCGGAAGAGTTAAAAGCTGGAAGACTTGGTTATGAGGAATGGTTTGAAGCTTTTGACTGCAATGATGAGATTTCCTTTCCCTTAGACCTTATATAGTGTTTTTTAACCAATTATTTTGTACTAATTAAGGAACATTTAAAAATAGCTTGCATTCTTCCTCCAACATGACTATATTTGAAAATGTTTATAAAAATTTTATAATATACGAAGGGTCGGGAAAATGAAAGATATGATACCCCAATTTTTATTATCCATAAGGCATTATTCAAAGGAGCAATTTGTTAAAGACGTTATTTCCGGAATTATTGTGGCAATCATTGCACTGCCTCTTTCCATAGCTCTTGCCCTTGCTTCTGGTGTGACTCCGGAACAAGGGCTTTATACTGCGATTGTGGCAGGTTTTGTGATTTCTTTCTTAGGAGGCAGTAAGGTTCAGATTGCAGGACCAACCGCAGCCTTCGCCTCCATTGTGGCAGGGATTGTCATAAAAAATGGCATGGATGGTCTTGCACTGGCTACGGTGATGGCAGGAATTATTCTGGTTGTTATGGGATTGCTCCGCTTAGGAAGTTTGATACGCTTTATTCCTTATACCATAACCACAGGATTTACCACTGGAATTGCTCTGACTATTTTAATTGGTCAGATAAAGGATTTTATGGGGCTTACATTTCAAGAGGCACCAGTGGAGACCATGGGGAAGCTTAAGCAGGTTGTTTTATGTTTTCAAACCTTTAATCCTATGGCATTTTTGATTGGGATTGTGGCTTTGGCGATTCTTATAATCTGGCCGAAATTTGTGAAAAAGGTTCCAGCTTCTCTCATTGCAGTGGTGGTGACAGCCCTTTTTGTAAAGGTATTTGAGCTTCCCGTTAATACCATAGGAGATCTTTATACCATATCTCCAAGCCTTCCAACCTTTCATATTCCGGTTATTTCCTTTGATCTGGTTAAGAAGGTTTTACCAGATGCCCTTACCATTGCAGTGCTTGCGGCTGTGGAATCCCTGCTTTCTTGTGTGGTAGCAGATGGAATGACGGGTGGAAAGCACAATTCCAATATGGAACTTGTGGCTCAGGGAGTTGGAAATACATGCTCGGCATTATTTGGAGGAATTCCAGCTACCGGTGCCATTGCCCGGACCGCAGCTAACATAAAGAACGGAGGACAGACTCCTGTCGCAGGTATGGTTCATGCAGGACTTCTCTTGCTTGTTCTTGTTTTCCTTATGCCTTTTGCTGCGCTTATCCCCATGCCAGCCATTGCCGCCATATTATTTATGGTTGCGTACAACATGAGTGAGTGGAGAGAGTTTCTATTTATTGTTAAGACGGCTCCTAAAAGTGATTGGTCGGTGCTTTTAGTTACTTTCGCCCTTACCGTTGCTTTTGATCTGGTAACTGCCATTGGGGTTGGTTTGGTGTTTGCATCCCTGCTGTTTATGAAACGGATGGCAGATGTGGCAGAGGTAAGCGGTTGGCGTTATTTAGAGGATGAAAAAGCTGGAAGTGAACAGGAGAACATTGATTTAAAGCCGGTTCCAAAGCATGTATCCGTGTTTGAAATTGACGGACCCATGTTCTTTGGTGCAGCAGATAAGATATCTAAGGTGGTTTTAGAGGAAGGCAAACGCGTACTGATTTTAAGAATGAGAAGCGTTCCAGCTATGGATTCCACTGCGTTAAAGAGTCTTAATAAGCTTTATTTAAATCTAAAAAAGAAAAACGTGATCTTGGTTCTTTCTCATGTGAATCAGCAACCCATGTCTATTATGGAGAGGGCTGGCTTTGCTGATTTAATAGGTAGGGAGAATTTTGCCGAAAGCATAGATGATGCGTTAATGCGTGCCTCTGGATTGTAATAGAAAAAGCATACTTGATATTGAGAACCGTCGGATTAACACTTTCGGCGGTTTGTTTTTTTCTCGTAATTGCTATTGTTGCAAGAGCCTGGCTGTTATATAATACATATAATTTTAACTTAATTGCTTGGAGGAACGAAAATGGATACATTTAGAGAAACAGACAAAAAAAGTGTAATGAAGGTTTTGATATGCTATGTCCTATGGGGATTACTTCCAATATTTTGGAAACTGCTTTCTTCTCTTGACTCTTTTTATATACTGGCTTCTAGAATCGTATGGTCTGCTGTATTTTGCTTTATCATAATAATTTGCTGCAAAAATACGGGAGAATTAAAAAAAGTCTTAGCAAATAAAAAACAAATGAAACTTTTAGCTTGTTCCAGCATTATGATAGCAATTAACTGGGGAGCTTATATTTATGCAATAAACTCCGGTCACATACTTGATGCCAGCCTTGCCTACTATATGAATCCGCTTTTGTCCATAGGATTGGGGTTCGTATTCTTTAAAGAGAAGCTTAAAAAGCTTCAATGGCTGGCAATTGCAATCGCTGCCACCGGAATTATGATTACAATTATAACTTATGGAAGTATCCCGTATTTTGCATTAATTATTGGCGGTTCCTTTGCCGTATATAGTGCCATTAAAAAAAATGTCACCTGCGACGGACTTACGTCTACCTTGATGGAAGCATTGCTTTTGGCACCGCTTGCAATCTTGTACATTGCGATGTCAGAACATGGTAACTCTGGAGCTGTGGGTAATCTAGATGGGGTGCAGCTTTTACTTTTACCAGCGGCTGGAATTGTGACCTCCATTCCCCTTCTTGCATTTTCAAGCGGAATAACAAAAGTACCGATGTCGCTCTCCGGGATACTTATGTATGTTAACCCAACCTTGCAGCTTATGATTGGAGTTATTTTGTATCAGGAAAAGTTTGATTTAGCAAAAGGAATTATGTTTATATCTGTCTGGGTTGCCCTTGTATTGTTTCTCTATTCAGGAAAAAAGGAACCCGAAAAAAATAAATCGCAGTTAAAAAAGGAGTATTCAGTACATTCTTTCCCATATCATGAAGGGGAATGAGGCGACAAAAGACTATTCCATATAATCTAAAAAACGGCCGTCCCTTTTATGGGCATCGGCCGTTTTTGATAGAGATATCATACGATTACTGTTCCGCTACCAACTGATCCAGTGACCTGAATTGATATCCCATTTCCTCATATTTGGTTAGAAGCTCATCAAGAATCTCTCCATTGGTTTTAGAGGTACTGTGAAGTAAAATAATAGCGCCTGGATGAACTCTGCCAAGAAGCTTTTTAAAAGCTTCTTCCTTTGATGGTTGTTTATCCTGATACCAGTCAACATAAGCCAGACTCCAGAAAAATGTCTTATATCCCATATCCTTAGCCATCTGTAAGTTAGTTTCATTGTATTTGCCCTGTGGCGGACGGTAATATTTCTTCAAAGGCTGTCCTGTGGTTTTTTCATACAAAGTCTCTAAATCCTTTAACTCTTTTTCAAAGGACTCCTTGGAAGCCATCTTAGACATATCAGGGTGGTGATACGTATGATTTCCTACGGTGTGACCTTCTGCCACCATACGTTTCACAAGTTCAGGAGCAGTTTCTATGTAGTTGCCAACGATGAAAAAGGTGGCGGGGGCATTATGCTTCTTTAGGGCATCCAGTATCGCGGGAGTATTACCGTTTTCATAACCAGCATCAAACGTTAGATATAATACTTTATCTTGTGTTTTCTGTGCGTAATAGGAATTAAACTGCTTTAGATAATCCATAGTGGCATTGGCAACGGGAGGTTGGCCTTCCTGCTGGAAACTAAGACCCCAGTTTCCGTCTGCTGCGGCTGTAACCGTTTTCTGATGTTCCGTAATCATGGCGCCTATCCGACCTGCCATAAATGCACAGAGAAAAAGGAGAAAAATCTTGGCAGACCGTTTTCCAGTTTGAGGAGAAACAGGAATGGAGCGGATTTTTTCAACTATCTTTAGATTTTTTAGAAACTTCATAAAATAGAACTCCGTCAGTACGTTTGTTTCAATATATGAGGAGGAACTTGTCTCTATTCGGCAAAATTTTTGAAAATTATATAAAATTTATGTAATAACTTGTCATTCAATAATAAATGGCGGGTAGTATGTTGAACATACCGCCCGCCAGTGAATTAATAGGAAACCGTTTCCTATAAATCAATCCTTAATAATCGTTCCAGCGTTATCTTCAAGGCTAGACTTCGCCATTCCCAAAGAAGTGATAATCGCTTTTCTATTCTTACCATGTTCAATAAAATCAACAGAAGCCTCAATCTTTGGCAACATAGAAGAAGATTCAAACTGTCCATCCTGAATATAGTCAGCAGCTTCTTTTACGTTCATAAGGCCAATTGGTGTCTCGTCAGCCTTTCCATAATTTAAGTCTACGTTATCAACACCGGTCAAAATCATAAGTACATCAGCATCGATTTCCTTTGCCAGGAGTCCTGCGGCGCGGTCTTTTTCAATGACTGCACTGGCACCCTTTAACACATAGCCCTGTTCCATAACCGGGATTCCACCACCGCCACATGCGATTACGATCTGATCTGCATCTAAGATAGCTTTGATGATATCAATCTCAACGATGGATACCGGTTTTGGAGAAGCGACCACTCTGCGAAAACCCTTGCCAGGAACTTCTTCCACGTAATTTCCTTTTTCTTCCTCTACCTTGGCGTCTTCTTGTGACATAAAACGACCAATGGGTTTCATGGGCGTGTAAAATGCCTCGTCGTAAGGATTTACCATCATCTGGGTTAAAATGGTTGCCACAGATTTGTAAATGCCTCTCTTTAACAGCTCTGCACGGATACCGTTTTGTAGATCATAACCAATGTAGCCCTGACTCATGGCAGAACATACGGACATGGGGGCGGAAGTATAACCGTCATGCTGCTTGCCAAACTCATTCATGGCGGTGTGGATCATGCCAACCTGGGGCGCATTGCTGTGTGTGATGGCTACCTGCCAGCCGCCTTCAATAAAATCTGCGATCACTTTGGCGGTTTTGCCAACAGCTTCTTTTTGCTCGGGAAGGTTTGTTCCCAAAGCATTATGTCCCAACGCCATAACAATACGTTTTTTTGCCATATCAGTTTCCTCTCAGTTCAATCGTAATTTGTTAAAAAAGATAAGAATATTATAGTATCCAGGGGTAAAAAAAGCAACAGGTTTTAAGTGATGGAAGAGTATGAAGAAAAAGGTATGGAATATTTTCGAAAGAATTATAAAAATAATTATGGATATCTTAAGATCAGGTGGTATAATGTTTAGAATGAAACAGAAAGGAAAGGACCTCATACACATGACATCACTGATCCTGCATCTGATACTTCCAATGTTTGTTTATACCGGAGTATCCAGTGCTTTGTTTCTGACTTTGAACATAGGTGCATTATATGCCGCTGCTTTATCTTCTGTTATCTGTGCTCCATTCTTATATATGGTGTACTGGAGAGATCAGAAGTTACGCAGTATAACACCAGCGATTCATTTAAGACTATACGGCTGTTTTTTTTATATTCTGCTATTTGGGGCTGCTTTATGCGTGTTTGGCAATGAGATTGTGGCGATATCAGGGCTGGACCGAATATCACCAGCTTATGAAGAAGCGAAAAACGCCATCTATGCACCAGCACTTCCAGCGCAGATTATGGCCGCCGGATTTATCATTCCATTGACTGAAGAATTGATTTTTCGGGGACTTTGCTTTGCCGCTTTAAGGGACAGGCTGCCTTTTTTACCATCTGCCCTCCTATCTGCGGCTTTGTTTGGGATTTATCATGGAAATCT
Source organism: uncultured Eubacteriales bacterium (assembly GCA_963528005.1). Taxonomy (GTDB): domain Bacteria; phylum Bacillota; class Clostridia; order Lachnospirales; family Lachnospiraceae; genus Lacrimispora. The sequence continues at coordinate 123,913 of CAURSM010000012.1, read as the reverse complement.
CCCTCAGGGAGTGTATGCTTTTATCATTGGACTGGCAGTTGCCTGGCTTTATGAGGTAACCCGGACTTTGCTGGCGCCTGTTATTCTTCATATGATAGCTAATTTAGTATCCCTGCTTGTAACAAATACAATTCTAGGGAATCTGCTGTCAGGAAGTAATAATCAGGGCGTGATGGCAGTAATAGCCATTGTGGCATTTATGGTATCATTATTATGCATGATACGAATTTACAGGAAAAATAAATTAAAGGAGGATATGGTGTGAAACTCTTATCTGTGGCAATTCCTTGCTATAATTCTGAATCTTATATGAGGCACTGCATTGACTCGCTGTTGCCTGGAGGGGAAGAAGTGGAGATTCTTATCGTAAACGATGGCTCCACCAAAGACAATACTGCTGCCATTGCCGATGAGTATGAGAGCAGATATCCAAATATATGCCGTGCCATCCATCAAGAAAATGGAGGCCATGGAGAAGCCGTGAATGCCGGACTTAGGAATGCCACTGGAATCTATTTCAAAGTGGTAGACAGCGATGACTGGGTCGATTATTCCGCTTATATGGAGATTTTAAATACATTAAGGGGCTTTGTGTTAGGCGAGAAGACGCTTGATATGCTAATTAGTAATTTTGTTTATGAAAAGCAAGGCGTAAAGCGCAAAAAAGTCATGAATTATCGAACGGCTCTACCTAAGAATGAATTATTTGACTGGGATGACGTAAAGGTTTTTATACTTGGACAGTACATTCTTATGCATTCTGTTATTTACCGGACAGAGCTTTTAAAACAATGCGGACTGGAGCTTCCAAAACATACCTTTTATGTGGACAACATCTTCGTGTATCAGCCTTTGCCTCACGTAAAGACTATGTATTATCTTGATGTTAACTTCTACCGTTATTTTATCGGAAGAGAAGATCAGTCGGTAAATGAACAGGTGATGATTGGTCGAATCGATCAGCAGATCCGCGTAACAAAACTGATGCTAGGTTACTATGACGTGATGAAGATTAAGCAGCGTAAACTTCGCAGGTATACCATACGCTATCTGGAGATCATGATGACCATTTCCTCCATACTGGCGATCAAATCTGGTTCAGAGGAAAATTTAGAAAAGAAAAAAGAACTTTGGCAGCATTTAAGAAAGCAGAATTTAAAGCTGTTTCTGCGTCTAAGATGGGGATTCATGGGCCAGGGAGTCAACCTTCCAGGAAAAGGTGGCATGAAATTTCCTATTGCAATCTATCAGATGACACAGAAGTTTTTTGGGTTTAACTAGGAGAAAAGGGGGGGGAGTTCCTCCCTTTTTTTGATGTATATTTTAACAAGCGGTCATATAAGCTAGCCGTGCAAAATGCCTTGACAATAGTTTGGCATCAAACTATAATGAGAATATGAACTCAAATGACATTGTATCTTTAATTTCAAAAATAAGAGATAAAGTAAATAAGCGTCTGATATCTGAGATGGAAAGCCACGGAATAGAAGCAATTGTGACTTCTCATGGAGATATATTATATGCCCTTAATCGTAAGAGTCGTATGACTATGGCAGAAATTGCTTCCGTAATAAGAAAAGATAAGTCAACCGTTACTTCGCTGGTAGAAAAACTAGTGAAGCTTGGGTATGTGTCAAAGGAAAGGGACACAGAGGATACCAGAGTTATCTATGTCACACTTACCAGGGAAGGACAAGAATTAATGCCAGTCTTTAACCAGATATCCAGAGAACTCTTGGACGTTTTTTATGAAGGGATCTCAAAGGAGGAGAAGGAAGTTTTGTTTTCTCTTTTAAATCGGGTATATACAAATTTATAAATTTTTACTCATATAGTTTTATATCAAACTATATTTAACATTAATGAATCAATGGGAAAGGAAAAACGATGAAAGATTATACAAAATTATTGCCAGAGCACATAGAAACGTACATTGGTGAAAATGATTTATTTCTGGAAACCTACAAGGGGGCAGTGGTGGGAGCCGATGGTAAAAAGAAGCCACCTTTGTTATTTCTGCATGGAGCGTATACGGGAAGTTGGATGTGGAGTAAATATATTCCCCATTTTGTAGAAGCAGGATTTAACTGCTATACAATGAATTTAAGAAGTCACTATAAGAGCAGAAACATGGATCTGACAAAAGTAACCTTTGAAGATTATTTAGAGGATATAAGAGAAGTGCTTAAAGAATGTGAGGAATCGCCGATTATGATTGGGTTTAGTATGGGTGGGATATTAACTCAAAAGATAGCGGAATCTGAGAATCTTAGAGGGATGATTTTAATTGATTCCAGTATTTGCAGGCAGGTATATAAAATGGTACCCTATGAAAAACTGGAGATGAGAGCAGTCATGGATATCGTCCCGCCACCGCAACGCGTTGAAACCTCCAGTGTGGACGAATCGTTAGAAGATATAGAATTTCAACGTAAATATCTCGCCCTGGAATCGGGAAAAGCTTTTTCTAAATGTTCCATCACCTTTGAAGGGAGTGAAGGGATATCAATCGACAATAGCCGCATTACCTGTCCTACCCTAATGATAAGAACTGCAAATACTGAGGAAGAAGTGAATCGATTAAAAGCAGAAGCAGATTTTTTCCATGGAGAATATGCGGGAATGAAACCTGCGACTCATACAGGCCTGCTCATCGGGCAAAAATATGAGAAAGGAGTGGAGGTTATACTTAACTGGTTGAATCGGTTTTAATTCATAAGAAAGGGCACCGCCTCATCACAATGTTTCCGTGATGAAGCGATGCCCTTAATGTTAACCGATTGCCTTTTCGGATACTTTTTTCCTGCTTGGTTCATAACTACCGGCATATACAAAATAATACATAATATAAGCCATTGCGATAGAGCCAAAACCATCAAACGCGGAATGCTGTTTTAAAAATACGGTAGCCAGACAAATGGAAACCATGAGTACAAGGGAAGAAATCTTTACAATATGGTTTTTGCTTAAACGTTCGCTTCTTAAAACTGCAAGGTGCACACAGATGGAATTGTATACATGAATGCTTGGAAATACATTGGTACATGTATCTGCGGAGTAGAGATAAGAAACTATTTTTGCAAATACATTCTTTGTAGGATCTATTATAGGCCTAAAATCCGTACCGTTTGGAAATACGGTGCAAACCAAAAGACTAATAGTCATTCCTGTAAAAAGCATGGTACAAAGCTTATAATAGCCTTTCACATCGGTAAAAAAGAAATATGCTACAGCGCCAGCCACATACAAAAACCATAAAAGATATGGTATGATAAAATATTCATTAAAAGGAATGATATCATCGAGTGCAATGTACATGATATGGTAATTGCTTGTTACCGTTTTTTCCAGGTAAAAAAACCATGGAAGATAAATAAAAGCGTAGCCCAGTAACCAGACATGGCTGTATTTTTTTAATGTGCTCTTCATTTAAGTCACCATTCTCCATTCTTATGGTCAGGAAATAATTGATCAACTTTGGTGGATTATATCACACTCGATTTCACAGTACAATAGTATTTCAAAAATGTTAAGTTTTTATTCTGATAAGTTTTACTTTCTAGTGAAAATTTACCAAACCTAAAAATAATCTTTTTATAAAATAGTTGATACAGCGCCAATCTTTGTGTATAGTATATAAGCAGACTTTAATGAGCAGAGGTTGGAAATCAGGAGAACATAAGGGTGAAAGACTGCAGGCAGAGGCCAAAAGGCCAGCCTGTTTGATAACCATAGGAAATCCAGTATTCTAGCTGTGGCAGAAGGCCTGACATTGTATGGCTTTCACTTACGGTATTCTAAGATTCTGGTAGGAAGAAGGACAGAATGGAACGAAAGAATGAAGAGGGATTGACGGAGAAGGAATTTCTTTTACAGTATCGTCCGGGGGATTATGAACGTCCGTCTGTGACGGTTGATGTGCTGATTTTTGCGGTGGATGTGGAAGAAGAGGAAGCAGAAGCGGAAATTCTTTTAATTCGTCGGAAGAATCATCCTTACATCGGACATTGGGCCATTCCAGGTGGTTTTGCAGGTCTTGATGAGTCGCTGGAGGAAGCGGCTGCCAGAGAGCTTTTTGAAGAAACAGGAGTAACAGACATTTGTTTGGAGCAGCTCTATACCTGGGGATCGGTAAAACGTGACCCAAGGACAAGAGTAATATCAGTATCTTACTTAGCTGCTGTACCAAAAGATCAGATCATTCCTCAGGCATCTGACGATGCGGAAAAAGCAGGCTGGTTTAAGGTGAGGAAAAAGAAACTATCTGATCTGGAGAATGGATCTACTTATTCGCTTACTGTTGAAAATGACGAAGATCATATTTATATGACATATCGAATTACCGAAACTTATCAGCGTCAGGGACTGATGTGGAAAAAGGAAACGGACATTGAGCTTTTACCAGCCATTGATATGCTGGATCAGGAAAAACTGGCATTTGATCATGCAGAGATCCTGAATGTTGCCATGGATCGGCTGGAAGAGCTGGAAAAAGAATATAGGGAACAGAATTTCTAGAAAAAACGCATTATCCTATTGGGGTGATGCGTTTTTTCTGTACGTTTGTAAGAAAAACTTAATCGGAAAAATGAAAGTTATGTGATATACTGTTGGAAGAAATTACATGAATAGTGATATAAATACAGGAGAAGAAGGAAATGACAAAAAGATCACTCAGGCTTTGTAGTCTGGCAATTTGTTTTAGTTTAGTCGCATCAATCCCTACATTTGGTGATATCCCTGTTGTTACGCCTTTTCCGGATTCTTCCGGTCAAAAGACGGAAAATGCAGCAGGACCTGGAGCTGGTTTACCAGCGGAGCATTCTCAGACAACTGAAACCAACACCACGGGAAGCACAGCAAGTCCTGTAACTACAACAAATCCCGCGCCTACTACAAGTACAACAACCACTACTACTACTACAACCAATACGTCAAATGTTTCTCAGCCTCAAATTGCATCTGAAGGTGCGGTTCTTTTGGATGCTCAAACTGGAACGGTTCTTTATGGAAAGAATGCAGAAGCTAAATATTATCCAGCCAGCATCACAAAGCTGATGACAGCACTCCTTGTAGCAGAACGATCCAATCTAACGGATACTGTGGTATTTTCAAAAGCGGCCACCACCAATCTGGAATCTGGAGCTGTTACCTTAGGACTTGTAGAAGGAGACCGGCTTACAGTGGAACAAAGCTTATACGGTCTCATGCTTAAATCAGCCAATGAAGTAGCAAACGGCTTAGCTGAGCACGTTTCTGGCAGTGTAAGCGGTTTTGCCACCCTTATGAATGCAAAAGCAAAGGAACTTGGTTGTACCAACACAACGTTTGTCAATCCAAACGGTCTTAACAATTCCGGGCATTATACAACGCCACATGATATGGCTTTAATTGCAAGAGCTGCATTTCAAAATGATAAGGTAAGAAAAGTCACCTCCACCGTAAGCTATCAGATTCCAGCCACCAAAAAGGCAGCAGCAAGAACCATTACCATGGGGCATAAGATGATTAATTCTTCCGATTCCCATTATTATCCAGGTGTTATTGGGGGAAAGACAGGTTATACCTCAGCGGCAGGTAATACTCTTGTTACCTGTGCAGAGAAAAATGGAGTACGTCTCGTAGTCGTTGTCATGAAAAGCAAATCTACTCACTATGCGGATACAAAAGCACTTTTGGATTATGGTTTTGCCTTAAAAGCGGGAGGGACAACCTTATCCCAGAATTCGGTTAACGGTTGGGAAAAGAGCGGAACCAAATGGTTCTTTAAAAAACAAGATGGAAAGAAAGCAGCCAACCAGTGGATGAACGTGGATGGAGTTGACTATTATTTTGATTCAGACGGAACCATGGCTACAGAGTGGAGACAGTTTTCAAACAATTCTTGGTATTACTTTAAACAAAGCGGATCTATGGCTCGCAATTATTGGGTGGAGAGCAGTGGAGTATGGTATTACTTAGGAGGCGATGGAGTTATGCTAAGGAACACCACAACGCCAGATGGATACCGGGTGAATGAATCCGGTGCATGGGTAAAATAATCCTTGGTACATACGTAAAAAAAGAGCCCTTAGGCTCTTTTTTCGTTTAAGGTAATTCATTCATGCGGTCAGACCTGGCTTTGATCTCCCTGGTCTGTATCGATTGAAACTTCACTAATATCAGTACGATATTCCATAATCTCTTCAACACTGCAATCTAAAATCTTGCAAAGCATATCAATGGTGTGAGTGGATACAAAATTATTTTTCTTAAGCCTCCCGATCTGTCCGGCACTAACCTTATAATACTTAATCAGATGATACTGGCTGACGTTTTTCTTTTTCATGGTCTCCCACAGCCTGTCATAAACAATCATATATGTCACCTCTAACCATAATTAAACCGTGAGTATCTGGTATTGCATATTATCCATAATTGGTATATATTATGTGTAAGGAGGATTACACCAATGAAAAGGAATTTATTTAATGCAATTTTTTATCTTGTTTGTTTTTTTATTATTTGCTGCTCCATATACCGCCTTGCGTTTACGGTTCCCCCTCAGCCAGGAACTCAGGGATATAAAGAGTATCTTTTTAGCTCCATTGTTATGAGCGTAGGAATTGGATTGATGGTAATACTGCCCAATTTAGTGATTGAATATCTGGCAGGAGATTGGTTTTCTTAAGCTTGACGATGCAGGCAGTTCATTGTATGATGAAAAGACAGCAGGAAAATAAAACGAAAAGTTGAGGAAAGCCATATGTTATTTGCTGTCGGAGTTTTTTGTCTCGCTGCCATCGCAGCATTTTTACTGCGTTCAGAATATGAAAAGGAACAGCTTTCAAAAGAACGTATTGTTCTTAAAAGCGAAAAGATTATAAAGGATCACCGGATTCTCTTTCTCTCTGATTTACACAATCATCAGTTTGGAGAAGAAAACCAAAGGCTTCTTGATGCAGTGGATGGGATAAAGCCAGACCTGATATTAGTGGGAGGAGATATGCTAGTCAGCAAGGGAAGTGCTGATACAACCATCCCTCTAACGCTGTTTGAATCCCTTGCTTCCCGCTATCCGGTTATCTATGGGAACGGTAACCATGAGAATCGGATGAGCTGGAAGCCAGAAGTTTATGGCGATCAGTACGAGACGTACAAAAACAGCTTAAAGAGGCTGGGCGTAAAGGTTCTTGAAGATAAGACAGAGCTGTTTGCCCAGGATTTGGCTGTTACTGGTATTGATTTAGAGTACCGGTTTTATAAGAATTTTCAACGTGAGCAATTAACACGGGAACAAATAGAAAAAAAGGTGGGAAAGGCAGATGAGGATCGATTCCAGATTCTTCTTTGCCATTCCCCCCTTTATTTTCATGGGTGCAGGAGCTGGGGTGCGGATCTTACTTTATCCGGACATTTTCATGGTGGAACCATAAGGCTGCCTATCTTAGGTGGTGTCATGACCCCTCAGTATCAGTTTTTTAATCCATATTGCGGTGGAACATTTGAAACGGATGGCAAATATATGATTGTGAGCAGAGGGCTTGGAACTCATTCCATAAATATCCGTTTTAACAACAAACCCCAACTGGTAGTAGTAGATTTAATTCGGAAAACATGATTTTGGGGCTGGCATATATTTACAGATGAAGCAGGATTTGTTATACTAGTCCGTGGTGTATCATATATGCTTTGGAGGAATTTATGGGAATCTCTTATAAACTGGATATTTTTGAGGGGCCGCTGGATCTGCTGCTTCATTTGATTGATAAGAATAAAGTGAATATTTATGATATTCCCATTGCGACCATTACGGAACAATACTTAGATTATGTTAACAACATGGAAACAGAGGATCTAAACATTGTCAGTGAGTTTTTAGTTATGGCGGCAACATTGATTGATATCAAGGCGCGCATGCTGCTTCCAAAAGAAGTGAATGAAGAGGGGGAGGAAGAAGACCCAAGAGCAGAGCTGGTAGCACGTCTTTTAGAATACAAGTATTATAAATACATGTCTCTGGAATTAAAGGACCGGGAAGTGGGAGCAGACCGTCTGTTTTATAAAGATTCCACGGTACCGCCTGAGGTGGCAAAATACGAGCCGGTTGTTGATCTTGATCTGCTTTTAGATGGACTTACCCTGGCAAAGCTCCAGGAGATCTTTCGGCAGGTCACAAAGCGTAAAGCAGACCGTGTTGATCCAATTAGAAGCAGCTTTGGAAATATCCAAAAGGAAACCGTAAGTCTGGAGGACAAGATCTTATCTGTTATGGATTATGCCAGACAGCACCGGAAGTTTTCCTTTCGCAGGATGCTTGAGAGGCAAACAGACAGATTAGAAGTAGTGGTGACATTTTTAGCGCTCCTGGAACTTATGAAGATCGGAAAGATCCGTTTGACCCAGGAGTGTTTGTTTGAAGATATGCTCATTGAAACGCTGGAAGAGGAAGAAGAAGTAGTGGGAGCTTAACCAGGTGGAACATGGACAAGGATTCGGGAGAGAGGAAACAGATGGAAAAAGATACTCTTTTTGAGGAAGGGCTTAAAAAAAGCACAAAAGAAGAAAAAACATGGGAAGCGATTATTGAAGCTGTTTTATTTACCATGGGAAATTCTGTGGAGCTAAGCCGCCTTGCGGTTGCCATTGGACAGGATGAGAACACAGCGAGAGAAGCAGTTCTCCGACTGAAAAAGCGCTTTGACACGGGGAAACGTGGGATGCAGATCATTGAGCTGGAGAACAGCTATCAGATGTGCACCCGCACAGAATATTACGAGAATCTGATTCGTGTTGCAGTTACTCCCAAAAAACAGGTATTGTCAGATGTGGTTTTGGAGACTCTCTCCATTATTGCCTATAAGCAGCCGGTAACAAAGCTTGAGATTGAGAAAATTCGTGGAGTTAAGTCCGATCACGCAGTCAATAAGCTGGTAGAATATAATTTGGTTTATGAAGTAGGACGGCTTGATGCGCCTGGACGTCCGGCCCTATTTGCGACTACAGAGGAATTTTTAAGAAGATTTGGAATTGGATCCACTCAGAACTTACCGGTAGCAGATCCGGTGGTGGCAGCAGAAATTCGCTTACAGGTGGAAGAAGAACTGTCAGACAGTGGTGATTTGATTTCAGAAGAAGACAAGAATAAAGTGGATTTTCAGGAGGAAATAAAGTGACGCAAACGATTAAAATTAAGTATTTTACAGATGAGATAGAACGTCTTTGCTATATTGGAGGTAAGTCAGATTGGATCGACTTAAGAGCGGCTAAGGAAGTGGAGATGAAGGCAGGAGAGTTTCAATTAATTCCTCTTGGCATTGCCCTGGAACTTCCTTCTGGCTATGAAGCCCATGTGGTTCCAAGAAGCAGTACGTTTAAAAATTACGGGATTATTCAGACCAACAGCATGGGAATTATTGATGAAACCTATTGTGGAGATAATGATCAGTGGTTTTTTCCAGCTTATGCTTTAAGAGATACCGTAATTCATGTGAATGACAGAATCTGTCAGTTCCGCATTATGGAGCATCAGCCTGCCCTTGCTTTTGAGGAAGTTACAGCACTGGCCCATGAAGACAGAGGCGGTCACGGAAGCACAGGGAAACAATAACATTCATAGCTTTTATAGAGTTGGAGATAATAGCATGAGAAAAAAGACTGGATACGCAGTATTTTTTATTCTTATTTGTTTGGTGATGTCCTTATCCCAAGGCTGCGCAGGCAAGGACAACCGGTATACGTATCGGGATGCGGGAATAACGGCATTGAAGGAAGGAAAATATGATGAGGCCATCGTTTCTTTTGACAAAGCCATTCAGTCCTCAAAGGGTCTGGTTCAGAAAGTAGATATTGACATATTAAAATACCGGGCTGAGGCGGAGTTTCTATCCGGAGATTACAAGGAAGCGGAAGCAACCTATGACAAGCTCATAAAAGCTGACGGTAAAAAACCCGAATACTATAATTTGCGTTCGATATCCAGAGCTGAGGCAGGGGATTTAAAAGGAGCTCTGGAGGATTACAAAAAGAGTGGAGAAATTCAAAAGGATTTTAAAGCTCCGGGCAGATTAAAAGCACTTATTTCCCTGGGATCTCTTATGGAGAAGAACGGATCTCTTGATGAGGCCATGTCTCTTTATCAGGAGGCTTTAACGGCAGGTGAGAAAAGTGCCGGGCTATATAACCGAATAGGGCTTTTAAATATGGCAAAGAAAGATTACGATTCTGCCTCAAGTTATTTTGAACTAGGTCTTTCCGCAGAAGATGGCAGTACGGTTCCTGAGCTTTTGTTTAACCAGGCAGTTGCCAGAGAATATAAGGGTGAATTTAAAGAGGCCCTGGAATTGATGCAGAAGTATGTCTCCGTTCACGGACCGGATGAAGCGGCTGAGCGTGAGATCACATTTTTAAAGACAAGATAGGTTGGATAAATCATGGCAGAACTAATTGATTTAAAAGATATAGAAGAAAAAGTCATTCTCATAGCCGTTAGTACTGGAGATGGGGATGGTACCATGGCTTCCGTAGATGAGCTGGAAGAGCTTGTTAAGACAGCGGGAGCTGTAACTGTGGATAAGATGATTCAGAACCGGGAACGAGTTCACCCTGGAACATATCTTGGAAAAGGTAAGATTTTAGAGGTGAAGGAACGGGCTTGGGAGCTTGGTGCCACAGGTGTGGTATGTGACGATGAGCTTTCTCCTGCCCAGCTTAGGAATTTAGAACAAGCCCTTGATATAAAGGTCATGGACCGAACCATGGTAATTTTGGATATTTTCGCTTCCCGGGCAACCACCAGAGAAGGAAAGATCCAGGTGGAGCTTGCTCAGTTAAGATACAGGTCCGCCCGTCTTGTTGGGCTTAGAAGCTCCTTATCTCGTTTGGGAGGCGGAATCGGAACCAGAGGACCTGGAGAGAAGAAGCTTGAGATGGATCGCCGTTTAATCCATGATAGAATTAGTATTTTAAAATCAGAACTAGAAGATGTAAAGCGCCACAGGGAGGTTGCCAGACAGCAACGGGATAAAAATCATGTAACAGTTGCAGCCATTGTAGGCTATACCAACGCAGGAAAATCCACTTTGCTTAACCGTCTTACGGATGCTGGCATTCTTGCAGAAGACAAGCTGTTTGCTACCCTTGATCCCACCACAAGGAATTTAAACCTTCCGGGAGGACAGCAGATTCTTTTAACCGATACGGTTGGATTTATCAGGAAACTGCCTCATCATTTAATTGAAGCCTTTAAAAGTACGCTGGAAGAGGCAAAATACAGCGATGTAATTCTTCATGTAGTAGATGCTTCCAATCCACACATGGAAATGCAGATGTACGTAGTATACGAAACTCTGCGGGAGCTTGGGGTTAATGATAAGATTATGGTAACGGTATTTAATAAGATGGATGCCGCAGACCCCTCCACGACTCTCCGTGATATCACCTCGGATCATCAGGTGAAAATATCAGCCATGACCGGCCAAGGTCTGGATGAGTTATTAAATCTTTTAGAGACCATATTAAGAAATCAAAAAATACATTTAGAAAAAGTATATTCCTACAACGAAGCAGGTAAGATTCAACTGATCCGCAAGTATGGACAGTTGCTAGCAGAAGAATATCGGGATGACGGTATTTATGTAAGTGCTTATGTGCCATCGGAATTGTTAGCCAGTTTATAGGCAACGCCGATTTAATTAACGACGAAAGAAAACACAATATATAGAATTGGTGTTAAAATCCAATCTATATATTGTGTTTTTGTTTTCACTCTGTTATAATACATTTGTGTTTTAATCTTGAAGTCAATAAAGGGGTTCTAAGAGGAAAGGAGCTAGCTTTTAATGATCCAGGTGGTAAAAAGAGATGGGGAAATAGCTGAATTCAGCCTAATTAAGATCACGGAAGCCGTTAAAAAAGCGTTTAAGGCCACGCAGAAGGAGTATAATGATGAAATCCTTCAATTGTTGTCTCTCCGGGTAACGGCTGATTTCCAGAACAAGATGACTGGCAGCCAAGTTTCCGTGGAGGAAATTCAAGACAGCGTGGAACACGTTTTGGAACAGGCCGGGTATACAGATGTAGCCAAAGCATACATTCTTTATAGGAAACAGCGAGAAAAAATCCGTAATATGAAGAATACAATTCTTGATTATAAAGATGTGGTAAACAGCTATGTAAAGGTAGAAGACTGGCGTGTCAAAGAGAACTCTACGGTTACTTATTCCGTGGGTGGTCTGATTTTAAGCAATTCCGGTGCGGTTACGGCAAACTACTGGTTATCAGAGATTTACGACCAGGAGATTGCAGACGCTCATAGAAATGCGGATGTACATATTCACGATTTATCCATGCTGACAGGTTATTGTGCTGGCTGGTCATTAAAGCAGCTTCTTATGGAAGGGCTAGGAGGAATTCCTGGTAAGATTACCTCCTCACCCGCAAAACATTTATCCGTTTTATGCAATCAGATGGTTAATTTTCTGGGGATTATGCAAAATGAATGGGCTGGAGCTCAGGCATTTTCTTCCTTTGATACGTACCTGGCACCTTTTGTTAAAGCAGATAATTTATCCTACAGTGAAGTGAAAAAATGCGTGGAAAGCTTTATTTTTGGCGTAAACACTCCTAGCCGCTGGGGAACTCAGGCGCCATTTTCCAATATTACATTGGATTGGACCGTTCCTCCTGATATGGCAGAATTAAATGCCATTGTAGGCGGTAAAGAGATGGAGTTTAAGTACAAAGACTGTAAGAAAGAGATGGATATGGTCAATAAGGCATTTATTGAGACCATGATTGAAGGGGATGCCAATGGAAGAGGATTTCAGTATCCCATTCCAACCTATTCCATCACAAAGGATTTTGACTGGACGGATACAGAAAACAATCGTTTGCTGTTTGAAATGACCTCTAAATACGGAACTCCTTATTTTTCTAATTATATTAACAGCGATATGGAGCCAAGCGATGTAAGAAGCATGTGTTGCCGTTTAAGACTTGATCTTCGGGAATTAAGAAGAAAGACAGGTGGTTTCTTTGGCTCTGGAGAGAGCACTGGTTCTGTGGGCGTTGTGACCATAAACATGCCAAGGATTGCATACCTTGCAAAAGATGAAACTGACTTTTTCAAACGTCTGGATCACATGATGGATATCTCCGCCAGATCCTTAAAGGTGAAACGGGACATCATCACAAAACTTTTAAATCAGGGCTTATACCCATATACCAAGCGATATCTTGGAACCTTTGAGAATCACTTCTCTACCATCGGTCTGATTGGAATGAATGAGGTAGGACTAAATGCAAGATGGCTAAAAGAAGACTTATCCAAAACGAAAACTCAAAAGTTTACAAAGGAAGTGTTAAATTATATGCGGGAAAGGCTTTCTGATTATCAGGAGCAATACGGTGACCTTTATAATCTAGAAGCAACTCCGGCAGAATCCACTACCTATCGTCTGGCAAAGCATGATAAAGATCGTTATCCAGCAATACGAACTGCTGGAAAAGAAGGGGATACTCCATATTATACCAACAGTTCCCACCTTCCAGTGGAATTCACAGCGGATATTTTTGATGCTCTGGATATTCAAGATGGGCTTCAGACGCTTTATACTTCAGGAACCGTATTCCATGCATTCCTTGGGGAAAAGCTCCCAGACTGGCAAGCAGCAGCAAAGATGGTGAAAACCATAGCGGAGCATTACAAATTGCCTTATTATACCATGTCCCCCACATATTCTATTTGTGCGGAGCACGGTTATCTTTCGGGCGAGCATAAGATATGTCCACACTGTCAAAAACCAGCAGAAGTGTACAGTCGAATTACCGGTTATTACCGTCCGGTACAGAACTGGAATGAAGGAAAAACCCAGGAATATAAAAACAGGATCACCTACAATCCACTGAGTATAAATAAGGAAAATGCAGTAATCGAAAAAACAGAAAAGGTTTTTGCTAAAAAGGCAGAGATTCCAGCGGGAGCATATCTTTTCACCACAAAAACTTGTCCCAACTGTAAAACAGCCAAGGGATTCTTGCAGAATATGGACTACGAGACTGTGGATGCAGATGAAAATGCAGAGCTGGCCCAAAAACTTGGTATCATGCAGGCACCAACTTTGGTCGTCGTAAAAGAAGGTTTGATCCATAAGATAACCAATGCTTCCGACATAAGAAAGTATGCGGAACGAGCAGAACAGTAACGTGGAAATGAGCAACAAAAATACGCCTTAATCAAAAGGGGACCTCTTATGTTAGACATTGGTTTTGTCTGATATAGAGGTTCCCTTACGATTAAGGCGCATTTTCATGAAAGTTTTGCGGTAATTTTGGTGATTATATCTCATAATGATGGTATTCACGGTCTAGTTTTTTTTGTTCTTCCACCAGATCAGCAAGGGTGATACCGTCAATGACGCCAGAGATAGCATCATCAAGCTTTCTCCATACCATAAGGCTTGCACAGACGTCAGCACGATGACAATGATTTACCTCGTCCTCCATGCAGGCTACAGGAACAAGGCTCCCTTCTGCGAGTCTTAGGATCATGCCAACCGTATATTCGGAAGGATCTTTTGTGAGAAAATACCCTCCCTTAGCGCCTCTGCGGCTTTTTACGAAACCGGCGCGGCTTAGGATCGTCACGATCTGTTCTAAGTATTTGTCCGAAATTTCCTGGCGTTTTGCCACTTGATTTATCTTTGTGCATTCGTTTGGATGAAGTGCAAATTCAAGCATCATACGAAGCGCATAACGCCCCTTGGTAGAAAATGTCATTGCTAAAAATCTCCTTCCTAATTATTCTTATCTGTTTAGTAGGATATTAGTGTATTTTACACGAAATGCTATAAAAAGTAAACCTTAAATTCTCCGGCTTCCCAATTTGGTAAAATGGATGTATACTAATAAACATTGGGAGGACGGGAGAAGAGCAGGAGGAATATGTGAAGAAAAATCAAAAAGCAGATCATGTAATTATGACCGAAGGAGTCATTTGGAAACAGCTTCTTGCTTTTTCCATGCCATTACTCATCGGAAACCTATTCCAGCAGCTTTATAACACCGCTGACTCCATTGTGGTTGGTAATTTTGTAGGCAGCGATGCACTGGCAGCAGTAGGTTCAAGCAATTCCCTGATTAATTTAATTATTGGTATGTCTATGGGAATTGGTACTGGAGCAGGAGTCATCATATCTCAGTATTATGGAGCGAAAGAGGATCAAAAGCTTCACTGGGCAGTTCATACCTCCATTGCACTTAGTTTGGTTGGAGGTATTCTTTTAACAATTCTTGGTGTGATCCTAACCCCGGTATTATTAATCTGGATGGGAACGCCAACTGAGGTCTTACCCAGCGCCATTTCCTTTTTGAGAATATTTTTTCTGGGTTCCGTCTTTAATCTTTTGTATAATATGGGAGCGGGAATCTTAAGGGCAGTGGGTGATTCCAAAAGACCTCTTTATTATCTTTGCGTTTCCTCGGTCGTAAATATTGTGTTAGACCTGGTATTTGTTGTTGGTTTTCATATGGGAACGGCAGGCGCTGGTTTTGCAACTGTAATTGCTCAAGCGGTCTCTTCGGTGCTGGTAGTCATGGCACTGATGAGAACAAAGGAAAGCCACCGGCTTATCTTGTCTATGATCCGAATTGACAAAAGAATGATGAAAAGGATTCTAAAGCTTGGAATTCCAAGTGGAATCCAGCAATCGATTATCTCCTTGTCAAATGTGGTAGTACAGGCCAATGTTAACAGCTACGGAGCCGCTGCAATGGCTGGTTTTGGCGCCTATTCTAAAATCGATGGGTTCGCCATGCTTCCCCTTCAAAGCTTTTGTATGGCAGCCACCACATTTACAGGACAAAACATAGGGGCAGGAAAATGGAAACGAGTAAAGCAAGGGATGGTACAGGGAATTATTATAAGCTTTATCTATACAATCTTAATCTCTATCATTCTTTTTCTGGACGCTGAGCGGATTCTTTCCATCTTTTCTCCAGATAAGAGTGTCATTGCTTATGGCAATTCCACCATGCTGATTCTTCTTCCGTTTTATTGGACCCTTGCTATTCACCAGATTTTAATGGGTAGCATCAGAGGTAGTGGCAGAACGGTAGTATCCATGCTTATCGGCGTGGGAAATATGTGCATTTTACGTATGATATACATTAATCTACTGGTTCCATTTTTCCCCAGTTTCGAAGCAGTGATGTGGTGTTATCCTATCACATGGATAACAACCATGATTATGGATTTGATTTACTCATTAAAAGCAAAGTGGATACCAGCAGACATTGATAAAAAGATAGGAGATAAATAAGGATGAAACATGGATACATCCGGGTTGCAGCAGCGACCCCTGACGTTAAAGTAGCAGATCCGGAATTTAATCGGGGGAAAATATGCGAACTGATTAAAGAAGGAATTAAAAACCATGCAAAGATTATGGTATTTCCAGAGTTATGTCTTACATCCTATACCTGCGGGGATCTTTTTGGACAAGATGCCCTGCTTCATAAAGCAAAGAAGGAATTAAAAGAGATTCTTAAGGTTACCAAGGGGCATGATATGCTGGTTTTTCTTGGTATGCCTTGGGAAAACCTTGGTAAGCTATATAACACAGCAGTTGCAGTGCAGGATGGAAAGATTCTTGGTATTATTCCTAAGAGAAATCTGCCTAATTATTCTGAATTCTATGAGCTTCGTTATTTTGAACCAGGAAATGAAGTTCCTGTTTTTACAAAGTGGGAAGGGGAGGATATTCCCATGGGTACGAACCTTATCTTTGCCTGCGAGGACATTCCTTACCTTATGGTCGCAGCAGAGGTCTGTGAAGACGCCTGGGTGCCTAATCCCCCTTCCATTCGCCACGCTCTGGCAGGTGCTACCGTGATTGTAAACTGTTCTGCAAGTGACGAGACGACAGGCAAGGACATATACAGAAGAAGTCTGATTACAGGCCATTCTGCCTGCCTGGTATGCGGTTATCTCTATGCCAATGCAGGAGAGGGAGAATCCACTCAGGATTTAGTATTTGGAGGTCAGAATCTGATTGCAGAAAATGGCACTCTTTTAGCAGAATCCAAGAGATTTGGAAATGAGACTGTTTATGGAGATTTGGATTTAGAACGAATCAATCATGAGAGACGGCGTATGACAACTTTCCCTCCGGCGGACAGGAAAAACTATACCGTAGTATCGTTTCGAATGAAAAAAGAAGAGCTTAAACTGAAGCGCCACATTGATCCCAGACCTTTTGTACCGGATAATGAAGCAGAACGAAGCAGACGATGCGAAGAAATTATCGCCATTCAGGCTATGGGATTAAAAAAGAGGCTGTCTCATACTGGCTGCCGCAATGCAGTCATTGGTATTTCGGGAGGACTAGATTCCACCCTAGCTCTTTTAATAACAGCCAGGGCCTTTGATATGCTTGAAATACCAAGAAACCAGATTCATGCCGTAACCATGCCTTGCTTTGGAACCACGGACAGAACCTATCAAAATGCCTGCCAGTTGACTAAGGAGCTAGGAGCTGAGCTAACGGAGGTTAATATTAAAGAGGCCGTTACGATTCATTTTAGAGATATTGGTCACGATCCGGATGTTCACGATGTAACCTATGAAAATTCTCAGGCCAGGGAAAGGACCCAGATTCTGATGGATTTGGCAAACCGACTCAATGGACTGGTTATTGGAACGGGAGATATGTCAGAGCTTGCTCTGGGATGGGCTACCTACAATGGGGATCATATGTCCATGTATGGTGTTAATGCCTCCGTACCCAAAACTCTTGTGCGTCATCTGGTGCGTTATTATGCGGACACCTTTGAAGAAGGAGCATTAAAAAATGTGCTTTTGGATGTCTTGGATACTCCTGTAAGCCCTGAGCTTCTACCACCAAAGGATGGGGAAATTGCACAGAAAACAGAGGATCTTGTTGGTCCTTATGAGCTTCATGACTTCTTCCTGTATCAGATTTTAAGATTTGGCTATCACCCGGAAAAAGTATACCGTATGGCAGTGTATGCATTTCGGGATCAGTATGAGGAAGAAGTTATATTAAAATGGCTTAAAGTCTTTTACCGCAGATTCTTCAGCCAGCAGTTTAAACGCTCCTGTATGCCCGATGGTCCAAAGGTTGGTTCTGTTGCTGTATCGCCAAGAGGTGATTTAAGAATGCCAAGCGACGCGGTTAGCCGTCTGTGGCTGGAAGAATTGGATAATTTATAGAAAGAGGTACGTTATGATTACCAGCAGTGCCAATGCAAAAGTAAAAAATGTGATGAATCTGGTGAAAAAGGCGAAGGCAAGAAAGCTTTCTGGTCTTTTTGTGGCAGAAGGCTTACGAATCTTTCGAGAGATCCCAAGGGACATGATTGACAGCCTATTTGTATCCGAAAGTTTTTTAAAGGAAGAATCTCGCAAGAAACTGGTGGAAGGACTTTCTTTTGAGGTTGTGTCCGATGATGTATTTGCGGCCATGTCTGATACCCAGACTCCTCAGGGAGTATTAGCACTTGTCCGGCAATTCTCTTATAAGATGGAAGATCTGCAAACGAAAGACTCTCCTGCATTTTTAATGATTCTTGAAAGTATTCAAGATCCTGGGAATCTGGGTACCATAATCAGAGCAGGAGAAGGAGCTGGCATCACAGGTGTTATTATGGATGATGCCACAGCAGATATTTACAATCCTAAGGTGATCCGGTCTACCATGGGATCTGTCTGCCGGGTGCCTTTTGTGTACACCAGCGATCTTAAAGGCACGTTAAAGAATTTAAAGGCTCAGGGAGTCAGACTTTATGCGGCTCATTTGGAGGGCAGGAATAATTATGAAAAAGAGGATTATACTGTTGATACAGGCTTTTTAATCGGAAATGAAGGGAACGGATTGACGGAAGAAACCTCCGCACTTGCAGATGCCCTTGTAAAGATTCCGATGATGGGAAAAGTGGAATCCTTAAATGCAGCAGTTGCTGCATCTATACTTATGTTCGAGGCGGCAAGACAGCGTAGACAATAAGCGTCAGAAAAAAGTAAGGCTTTTCATTGACGTAAATATTGAGAAATATTGAAACATATAGTATGATAGTGACACAGACAGTTTTTGCCGATACCGGCAGGGAAGGGGAATGATAAAATGGAAGCGATCTATTGGTTGATTGTCTTCGTGGTGCTTCTGGGAATTGAAGCGGTTACCATGGCTCTTACCACCATCTGGTTTGCAGGTGGAGCATTGGTTGCATTTTTGTTGGCCTTATTTGGAGTGAGTGTACAGGTCCAATTGGCTGCATTTGTAATCGTGTCATTTATACTTTTGTTTTTCACCAGACCATTTGCACTTCGGTATGTAAACAAATACACCATTAAGACGAATGTTGACAGTCTTATTGGAAAGCATGCTAAGGTTACAACCGAAATCAACAATATGGAAGCAAAGGGATCTGTTGTGCTCAACGGCCAGGAGTGGACTGCAAGAGCATTGCTTGATGAAACAATTTATCCAGCAGGCACTACGGTGGAAGTAAAAGATATTCGAGGTGTCAAATTGATAGTAAGTAAGAAAGAGGAGGAATTATAAGTATGGGAGCATTAGGATTTACCGCAGTAATTATTGTTTTAATAGTTATTTTGGCATTACTTGCGTCATGTATACGTATTGTGCCTCAGGCTCAGGCATTGGTTATAGAACGATTGGGAGCATTTATGGAGACCTGGTCTGTAGGTGTGCACATTAAACTGCCAATCATTGACCGAGTGGCAAAACGTGTTAATTTAAAGGAACAGGTAGCTGATTTCCCACCACAGCCTGTTATCACAAAGGACAATGTTACCATGAGAATTGATACGGTAATATTCTTCCAGATTACAGATCCAAAGCTTTATGCTTACGGTGTGGAAAATCCTATTATGGCAATTGAAAACCTGACAGCAACGACTCTTCGTAATATTATTGGTGATCTTGAACTTGACCAGACTCTGACATCCAGAGAGACTATCAACGCCAAGATGAGAGAAATCCTTGATATTGCAACTGATCCATGGGGCATTAAGGTAAATCGTGTGGAGCTTAAGAACATCATGCCTCCAGCAGCCATTCAGGATGCCATGGAAAAACAGATGAAGGCAGAGCGTGAGCGTCGTGAATCCATCTTAAGAGCAGAAGGTGAAAAGAAGTCCACGGTCCTTGTTGCAGAGGGTAACAAAGAATCTTCTATTCTCTATGCAGAGGCTGAAAAGCAGGCAGCGATCCTCAAAGCAGAAGCAGAGAGAGAGAAGAGAGTTCGTGAGGCGGAAGGTGAGGCAGAGGCAATCTTAAAGGTTCAGCAAGCCACTGCAGATGGTATCCGTATGATTAAGGAGGCAGGTGCTGACCGGTCCGTTCTGGTTTTAAAAAGTTTGGAAGCATTTAAGGCAGCCGCTGACGGCAAAGCAACAAAAATCATTATCCCGTCTGAAATTCAGGGATTGGCAGGACTTGTTTCTTCCATCACAGAGATTCCTAAGGATATGGAATAAACGGATTTTAGACATACCGCAGCAGAAGGCAGATTGCCTTTTGCTGCGTTTTTCAGTCGCAGGTTAGTTTAGGAGGTCTTATGGAACTGAAACTGGATTTGGATAAGGAGTATGGGCTTGTACTGGAAGGCGGCGGAGCAAAGGGTGCGTATCAGATTGGAGCATGGAAAGCACTTAAGGAAGCCGGAGTAAAGATAAAAGGAGTCGTAGGAGTCTCCGTAGGTGCCTTAAATGGTGCACTGATTTGTATGGATGACCTGGAGCGGGCAGAAGAAATCTGGAAGAACATTGATTATTCCAAGGTTATGGCTGTAAACGACGATACCATAAAAGCACTGAAGAAAAAGGACTTCAAATCTCTGAACTTGGCGGAGCTGATAAATAGCGGACTGCAGATTGTAAAAGACGGTGGATTTGATGTTACTCCTTTAAAAAATCTGATTTTAGATGTAGTAGGAGATGGAGAACGAATCTGTAATTCACAGCGAGAGCTTTATACTGTGACCTATTCTGTCAGTGACAGAAAGGAGCTTGCGGTGGACGTTAGAGCCGGAGAAAAAGGTTCTGTCAAGGACATGCTTTTAGCAAGTGCTTACTTTCTTGCATTTAAAAATGAAAAGCTGGGCGGAAAGAAATATATGGATGGGGGCGGCTTTAATAATGTTCCTATTAATGTACTTCTAGATCATGATTATAAAGATATCATTGTAATACGAATTTATGGCTGGGGGTTTGATAAGGAACGAGTGGTCAAGATTCCTGACGGGGTCAATGTATCTCATATTGCGCCAAGGCAGGATCTGGGAGGTATCCTGGAATTTGACAAAACACTTGCCAGAAAAAATATGACATTGGGATATTATGATGCTCAAAGGTTTCTATATGGTCTGTGTGGTAAAGTTTATTATATTGATGCTCCTAACTTGGAACCTTATTATTTTGACCGAATGATGTCTGAACTTGAACTGTTAAAATATTATATTAAAGATATCGTTACAGAAGAAGGAATGGAAACCTTAACTAGCTACCGGGCTTTTACAGAGAAACTGTTTCCAAAACTAGCAGAAGATTTTAAATTAAAGACTGACTGGGATTATAAAGATATGTACCTGGCTTTACTGGAGGATTTGGCAAAACGGTTAAAGGTTAAGCGGTTTCGAATCTATACGGTGGAAAGCCTGTTATTGGAAATTCGAAAGAAAATTAAGATGCAAGAAGATGCAAAACCTTTATTTTAATTTCCTTTTATAAAAATGTGTTGCATGTTTATGCATGATATACTATAATGATGTATAAAAATACAACATCTCATGGAGGAAGCGCTATGAACTTAAAAGGAAGAAATTTTATTACATTAAAGGATTTTACACCAGAGGAAATTGAATATTTATTAAATTTATCTGCAGATTTAAAGGCAAAAAAGAAGCAGGGAATTACAGGCACCTCATTAAAAGGGAAGAACATTGCGCTTATTTTTGAAAAACCATCCACCCGTACCAGGTGTTCCTTTGTAGTTGCTGCCGTTGACGAAGGAGGTCATCCCGAATATTTAGGCAAGGATGATATCCAGCTTGGTCACAAAGAAAGTGTAGAAGATACGGCTAGGGTGCTTGGAAGAATTTTTGACGGAATTGAATTTCGCGGATTTAAGCATAAAACAGTAGAAGATCTGGGTAAATATGCAGGCGTACCCGTTTGGAATGGACTGACAGATGATTACCATCCAACTCAGATACTTGCAGATCTTTTGACCATGAAAGAACAATTTGGTTATCTGAAAGGTCTTCACTTTGTATATGCTGGAGATGGACGCAACAATATGGCAAACAGCCTGATGATTGGAATGAGTAAGATGGGAGTTCATTTTACTATTTTAGCACCAGAATGCCTATGGCCAGTGAAAGAGTTAGTAGAATTATGCCAGGGTTATGCAAAGGAAAGTGGAAGTTCCATTACCATTACAGAAGATTGTGCTGCCGTAAAAGGTGCCGATGTTTTATACACCGATGTTTGGTGTTCAATGGGAGAAGAAGAAAAGGCAGCAGAGAGAATCTCTCTTTTAAAGCCTTATCAGATTAATAAGGAACTTATGAATCAAACAGGCAAGGATACTACCATATTTATGCATTGCCTGCCGGCTGTCAAAGGATACGAAGTGACAGAAGAGGTTTTTGAATCCGGCGCATCGGTGGTATTTGATGAAGCAGAAAATAGAATGCATACCATCAAGGCGGTAATGGTTGCAACATTAGGAGATTAAGATGTATATACAAGAACGAGGAAGAAATTTAAGAAATGCCTCCATGCTAGTGGATCTTGTCCACATTGTGGCTGGTATCTTAATTGTAGTGCTATCAGTTATTTCATTTTTAAATCCAGAGGAACATATGGTATTGCTGCCGGTGATTTTTTTTCTTGCCGGAGTGCTCAATCTCATTCACGGAATCTATAAGATTCGTTTAAGTGGGAGAGAGAAAAAGAAAAAGGCGGCGGCAATTGTTGCAACTCTTTTTGGAGTGTGTCTATTCGCTCTATCTATTGTCAGCGCGGTAAGTATATGGCGGGGGTGATAGGGTTGAAAACAGAAATTCTAAAACTTTTGAAAGAAAATGAGGGTTATATATCAGGACAGGAACTTTGTGAACGCTTCGGAGTTTCTAGAACTGCTATATGGAAAGTCATCCGGAATCTGGAAGAAGAGGGATATAAAATTGAGGCGGTTCGAAATAAAGGGTACCATTTCATCGATTCTTGTGATATAATGACGAAAACAGAAATAGAAAGTTGCATAAGGGGGAAACTTGGCAAAGTGGTGGAATATCACGATGCCATTGATTCCACCAACATAAGAGCAAAGCGTCTGGCAGAAGAAGGAGCTTTATCTGGAACTCTTGTGGTATCGGACTGTCAAAAGGCAGGAAGAGGCAGAAGAGGCAGAGAGTGGGTATCCCCCTCAGGAACGAACGTGTTCATGAGTCTGATTCTTAGGCCAGATATTCTACCAGGTTCCGCTTCCATGCTTACTTTGGTGGCAGCCCTGGCTGTACATGAAGGGATTTTAAGAGAAACCGGGCTGGAAACTTCCATTAAGTGGCCCAATGATATTGTCGCAAGTGGTAAGAAACTATGTGGCATCCTAACAGAGATGAGTGCTGAACTAGAGGGAATCCATTATGTAGTAGTGGGCATTGGGATCAATGTTAATATGGAAGAATTCCCTGAAGAGGTTTCCTCTGTGGCAACTTCCCTGTTCTTGGAATCAGGGGAAAAGGTGAGGAGAAGTTCTCTAATTGCCTCTATTTTAGAAGCTTTCGAGGTTTTTTATGAAGAATTCATCAGCCAGGGTGATTTATCCGGGCTGATAAGTGTCTATAATAGCAGTATGATTAATGCAGGAAGAGAAGTTCGAATTCTCGACAATGCAGGTGATTATACAGGAAAAGCGATAGGAATCAATGAGAAGGGAGAGCTTCTTGTTGAGATGCAGTCAGGAGAGGTAAAACATGTGATCTCCGGTGAGGTATCCGTCCGGGGGCTCTATGGATACGTATAGGAATGAAACAATCGTTATATGATAAGTTACAAATTCTGGAACCAGAGGGAGTGGAACTTGGCGATCTTGAGCGTTTAAAAGCGATGGAGCGTCCCCTGCTTTCTTGGTATAAGGAAAACGCCAGAGTCCTTCCCTGGCGAGAGGAACCAAAGCCGTACCGGGTTTGGATTTCGGAAATCATGCTTCAGCAGACCAGAGTTGAGGCGGTAAAGCCTTATTTTGCCCGCTTTATGGAGGCGTTGCCAGACATTCAAGGGTTAGCTGATGTTTCAGAAGATGAGCTTTTGAAATTATGGGAAGGTCTCGGTTATTACAGCAGAGCAAAAAATCTAAAAAAAGCTGCAGAGCTTCTTGTGGCACAGTATGAAGGAAACCTTCCAGCCTCCTATGAGGAACTAAAGAAGCTTCCTGGGATCGGATCCTATACAGCAGGAGCCATTGCCTCCATTGCTTTTGGCATCCCGGTCCCTGCTGTGGATGGGAATGTGCTTCGGGTGATTTCCAGGGTCACAGGGAGTAAGGAAGATATATTAAAGCAGTCGATCAAATCCGCTATGGAAGAAAAGTTAAAAGCAGTTATGCCACAGGACGCTGCCAGCGCCTATAATCAGGGGCTCATAGAAATCGGTGCGGTTGTCTGTATTCCAAATGGTGCGCCTCTTTGTGAACGTTGTCCCCTTCATTCGCTTTGTGTGGCCAGAGCAAAGGATTTAACGGGCGTAATACCAGTAAAGACACCGAAGAAACCAAGAAAGTCTGAAGATAAAACGGTTATGCTGTTATGGAAGGATGGTCGGGTGGCCATAAGGAAACGAGAGGACACCGGACTTTTGGCTTCCTTATATGAATTTCCCAATATAGAAGGCCACCTTGATGAAGCACAGCTTCTTCAGTCTTTGGAAGTCAAAGAAGCAAAGATAGCTTCTCTGCCTCCTTCCAAACATATATTCAGTCATGTGGAATGGCATATGATTGCGTATCGCATTGATTTAGAGGAAAAGCCGGAAGAAGATTATTTGTGGGTTACTCCGGAGGAAATTAAACAAACTTATTCTCTGCCAGGTGCATTTAAGGCGTATACAAAGTTGATCAGGTGATTATAATGAAAAAGATGCTTTTTATATTTAATCCGCGATCCGGCAAGGCGCAGATCAAAAATAAACTAATGGATATTCTTGATATATTTGCAAAATCAGGGTATGAACTTATTGTGCATGTGACCCAGGGACCAAGAGATGCTTCGAAAGCGGCAGCAACCTTAGGGAAATCCGTGGATCTGGTGGTGTGCAGTGGAGGAGATGGTACCTTAAATGAGACCATCAATGGACTCATGGAGCTTGAGAGGATACCAAAGCTTGGCTATATTCCTGCTGGCTCAACCAATGATTTTGCAAAGAGCCTTAAGATATCAAAGAATATGATAACGGCTGCCCAGACGGCTGTGTCTGGAGTTCCGTATTCTATAGATATTGGGTGTTTTTGCAGGGACAGGCACTTTGTATACATTGCGGCTTTCGGAGCTTTTACGGAAGTTGCATATTTAACTCCTCAGGATTTTAAAAACGTTCTGGGACATCAGGCGTATATCATGGAAGGAATGAAAAGTCTTACTTCTATTAAGTCGTATGTCCTTCGTGTGGAATGTGATTCTGTCGTATTAGAAGGAGATTTTATATTTGGAATGATTACCAATACCATAAGTGTTGGAGGCTTTAAAGGACTGGTTGCACAGGATGTTGCTTTAAATGATGGAGAGTTTGAGGTTCTTTTAATTCGCACTCCCAAAACCCCCTTGGATTTTACAAATATTATTAACTATATGTTTTTAAAAGAAGAGCCCAATGAATACGTCCACAAGCTACGGACAAGTTGTATCAAGATATTCCCTGAAGAGCCCATCGACTGGGTCCTTGATGGTGAGTTTGGAGGATCCAGAAGGGAAGTTGAAATTTTTAATTTGAAGAAACAAATTAAAATTTTGAGAAATCCGCAAAAAAAGCAATAAATCTGCTTTTAGAAAAAGAAATATGTTGAAATATGAAGCATGGTAGTATATAATGAAATGTTGTGTGGGCTTTATGTATACTTCTTTGCGAAAGGACGTTTTAAGTGGAAAAGGAAAATTTTTTAGAGAAGCTGGGTAAGCTTGTCGATCTAGCAAAAACAAAGCAAAACGCTTTGGATGTAACGGAGATTAATAACTTCTTTATAGGAGAAGAGTTATCTGCAGAGCAGATGGATCAGATTTATACGTACCTGGAGAACCGCGGCGTTGACGTGGTCCCGGTCATTGACGATTCCGTTTTAACTGATGATGTGCTCATGTCAGAAGAACTCTTGTTGGATGACGACATAGATGATGGCTTCGTAAAAGACGTCGATGAAGACGATATTGATCTTGACGCTATTGATTTGCTTGAGGGCATCGGCACAGAGGACCCTGTCCGTATGTATTTAAAGGAAATCGGTACAGTACCACTTTTAAACGCAGAGGAAGAACTGCGCCTTGCTAAGAGAAAAGCAGATGGGGACGATTACGCCAAAGAACGCTTGATTGAGGCGAATTTACGTCTTGTGGTCAGCATTGCCAAACGCTACACCGGCCGTGGAATGAGCTTTCTTGATTTGGTTCAGGAAGGAAATCTAGGTCTTATTAAGGGCGTTGAAAAGTTTGACTATACCAAAGGTTATAAATTAAGTACATATGCTACTTGGTGGATTCGTCAGTCTGTGACGCGAGCGCTAGCAGACCAGGCAAGAACGATTCGTGTGCCTGTGCATATGGTTGAGACGATTAATAAGATGTCCAAGATGCAGAGAAAACTTACCCTGGAACTTGGATATGAGCCATCAGTGGCTGAGCTTGCAGAAGCTTTGGACATGACGGAAGATAAAGTTATGGAGATTATGCAGATAGCCAGAGAACCTGCATCCTTAGAGACGCCGATTGGTGAAGAGGATGATTCAAACCTTGGAGATTTTGTAGCGGACAACAATGTGCTGACACCAGAGGGCAATGTGGAATCTGTTATGTTAAGAGAGCATATTGATGCACTTCTCGGCGATTTAAAAGAGAGAGAGCGTCAGGTTATTGTACTTCGTTTTGGACTGGAAGATGGCCATCCTCGTACCTTGGAGGAAGTGGGTAAAGAGTTTAATGTTACCCGTGAGCGCATCAGACAGATTGAGGCAAAGGCACTTAGAAAGTTAAGGAATCCTGTGCGCAGCAAGCGTATCCGAGATTTCCTATAAGAAGCAAAAGGCGTAGCGGTAACTTCTACGCCTTTTTGCAATTTTCATACATTGTTTTCATACAGCGAAGGGAGACATTATGAACCGTAGAAATTATCAGAAGGAATTAGATCAGATTATTGTAGGGCTAGAGGAACAAGAGAAGGTACCAAGGTTATTGATACATAGTTGTTGTGCCCCTTGCAGCAGTTATGTGCTGGAATACTTATCTCAGTATTTTGCCATCACCATTTATTTTTATAATCCTAATATTTACCCTCCGGAAGAATATGTCAGACGAGTGGAAGAACAGGAACATTTGGTAGCTGGCATGAAGTTTCTTCATCCGGTCATGGTGGAAAGCGGAGCTTATGAGCCTCAGGAGTTTTACAACATCATAAAGGGGTATGAGAAGGAGCCAGAAGGCGGTGAACGCTGTTTTCGCTGCTACGAGCTACGCCTTCAGGAAGCGGCCAAAATAGCCCAAGCCGAGCGTTTTGACTACTTTACCACAACATTAACCATTAGCCCTTTAAAGAACTCAGAGAAGCTAAATGAGATCGGAGAAAAGCTTGCAAAAGAATATCACGTTTCTTATTTGCCATCTGATTTTAAAAAGAAGAATGGATATAAGCGTTCTGTGGAATTGTCAAAAGAACATGGACTCTATCGCCAGGATTACTGTGGTTGTGTATTCTCTCAGAGGCAGGAGACTGACTCTTTGGAAAATAAAAAAGAATAAAAAAGACATGCCGGGTTTGGCTTGACACAAACTTAATATTGTAATAAAATTAACAACAAGGCGTATAAAAAATTGAGGATAAAGGAGAGAACAATATGTTATCTAAAACACTGACTGTAATAAATCCATCTGGACTTCACTTAAGACCAGCAGGAGTTCTGTCTCAGACAGCTATGAAGTTTAAATCTGATATAATTGTTGAATATGGAGAGAAGAGAATTGTTGCTAAGAGCGTATTAAACGTTATGGCAGCAGGAATTAAAAGCGGTGCTGAAATTACTCTGATCTGCGATGGTGAAGATGAGGCAGCAGCTATGCAGACTATGACTGAGGCGATTGAAAGCGGCCTTGGCGAGATGTAATTGTATTGTTATACTCATAAAGTTGCGAATCACAAGTCCTGGGAACTTATTCCTGGGACTTTTTTTAATGAACAAATATAGGAAGATTAAACCGTTAATGTTACCATAAAGCATAAGAATCTAAATGTGGTTCTAATTATGGAAAGTCTAGACTTAATATAATTAGGAATTTCGCCCATTTTCTAATGTTGAGGGTAAAATTGTACTTGTAAGGGCAAAAATAAAGTTTTGTACAAAGAAATAAACTGACATAATTAGACGGAATAATATAAAAAACTAATTATCTGACAATTCTAAAATAATACGCATTTACAAAGTGATAAAAATGTAGTATTATCAACTAAAATTTACTGTTACACTTTAGCACTCAAAAGTAAAACTGGCAGTTGGGAAAGGATGAGATTATGGATATGAGTTTATACTCCCCGAACAAGATAGTGACTCCGGGACTTTACGATCCCCGTTTTGAGCATGATAACTGCGGTATTGGCGCCGTTGCCAATATGAAAGGTGAAAAGACCCATAAGACCGTTGAACAAGCACTTCATATTGTAGAAAATTTGGAACATAGAGCAGGTAAAGATGCAGAAGGAAAGACCGGTGACGGTGTAGGCATTATGCTTCAAATCTCTCATAAGTTTTTTAAGAAAGCTACCAAGGCTCTGGGCATTGAGATTGGGGAGGAGAGAGAATACGGAGTAGGTATGTTTTTCTTTCCTCAAGATGAGCTTGCAAGGAATCAGGCGAAAAAGATGTTTGAGATTATCGTCGAAAAAGAAGGTCTTGAATTCTTGGGCTGGAGAGAAGTACCCACTCATCCGGAACTGATTGGAAAAAAAGCAGTGGACTGCATGCCTTATTTTGCACAGGGGTTTGTTAAAAAACCAGTGGATGTGAAAAAAGGACTTGATTTTGACCGAAAGCTTTATGTTTCAAGAAGAGTCTTTGAGCAAAGTAATGATAACACGTATGTAGTTTCCTTAAGCAGCAGAACCATTGTTTATAAAGGAATGTTTTTGGTAAAAGAGCTTAGGAAATTCTTTACAGATCTTCAGGATAAAGATTATGAATCTGCCATTGCTGTGGTTCATTCCCGTTTTAGTACCAATACAAATCCAAGCTGGATGAGAGCTCATCCCAACCGCCTTATCGTACATAATGGGGAGATTAATACCATTCGCGGTAATGTAGATAAGATGATGGCTAGAGAAGAAAATATGGAATCAGAGTATTTCCAGAATGATATGCATAAGGTTCTTCCGATTATTAATCAGGAAGGCTCAGATTCTGCAATGCTTGATAACGCTTTGGAGTTTATGATGATGAGCGGAATGGATCTTCCACTTGCTGTTATGGTGACGATTCCGGCTCCATGGGAACATGATAAGTCCATGCCACAGGAAATTAAGGATTTTTACCGCTACTACGCCACCATGATGGAACCTTGGGATGGCCCGGCTTCTATTGTATTTAGTGATGGTGATCTTTTAGGAGCAGTCCTTGACCGTAATGGTCTGCGTCCTTCCAGATATTATATCACAGACGATGATCACATGATTCTGGCTTCTGAAGTAGGTGCCATTGATATTGACCAGAGTCACATTGTAAGAAAAGAACGACTTCGTCCAGGTAAAATGCTATTAATTGATACTGTAAGAGGTTGTTTGATTACAGATGAGCAGTTAAAAGAAAATTATGCAGCACGTAAGCCATATGGAGAGTGGCTTGATTCTAACTTGATAGAACTAAAGAGTCTTCAGATTCCCAATAAGGGAGTGCCAGTTATGAGTAAAGTAGAACTGGCCAAGATGCAGAAAACCTACGGATATACGTATGAAGAGTATAAAACAATGATTCTTCCTATGGCCTTAAATGGAGCAGAAGCTGTATCTGCAATGGGTACAGATAGTCCGCTTGCTGTATTAAGTAAGAAGCACCAGCCTCTTTATAATTACTTTAAGCAGCTTTTTGCCCAGGTTACCAATCCACCGATCGACTCCATTCGAGAAGAAATTGTAACTTCAACCACGGTATATGTGGGAGAAGAAGGCAATATCTTAGAAGAAAAGGCGGAAAATTGTAAAATCCTTAAGGTGAGCAACCCAATTCTTACGTGTACCGATCTTTTAAAGATTAAGCACATGAAGAAACCGGGCTTTAAAGTAGAAGTAATCCCTATTACTTATTATAAGAACACATCATTGGAAAAAGCCATTGACCGGTTGTTTTTAGAGGCTGATCGTGCGCACCGGGATGGGGCTAATATTATTATTTTGTCTGACCGGGATATTGATGAAAACCATGTTCCGATTCCATCTTTGCTAGCTGTCTCTGCTTTGCAGCAACATCTGGTAAAGACAAAAAAGAGAACCTCTGTTGCTCTTATTTTGGAAAGTGGAGAACCGAGAGAAGTTCATCATTTCGCAGCACTTCTTGGTTATGGTGCCTGCGCTGTCAATCCATACCTGGCTCAGGAATCCATTCATTATTTAATCGAGAGCGGTATGCTTGATAAAGATTATTATGCTGCCGTAGAAGATTATAATTCAGCCGTTCTTCATGGAATTGTAAAGATCGCTTCTAAGATGGGTATTTCTACCATTCAATCCTATCAGGGAGCTCAGATTTTTGAAGCGGTTGGTATTTCAAAGCATGTGATTGATAAATATTTTACAGATACCGTAAGCCGGGTTGAGGGTATTACATTGGAAGATATTGCAGATGACGTAGATGATCTGCATTCCGCCGCATTCGATCCACTTGGACTTGATGTGGATCTGACTCTTAACAGTGTGGGAAGCCATAAGGAAAGAGCTGGAGAAGAGGAACACTTATATAATCCTCTTACCATACATCTTCTTCAGGAAGCAACGAGAAGCGGAAGTTATGAAACGTTTAAGGAATATACCCATGCCCTTACAGACGAAGGACAGATGGTGAATTTAAGAAGTCTTTTGGATCTTGATTATTCAAAGACAAAAGAGATTCCTTTGACAGAGGTAGAAAGTGAAGATTCCATAGTGAAGCGCTTTAAAACAGGAGCGATGTCTTATGGTTCCATTTCCAGAGAGGCCCATGAAACCTTAGCAATTGCAATGAACCGGATTCATGGAAAGTCAAACAGTGGAGAAGGCGGCGAGAGCCTTGATCGTTTAACTCTGGGAACTGATGGCTTGAATCGTTGTTCTGCTATCAAACAGGTGGCTTCTGGACGATTTGGTGTAACTTCCAGGTACTTGGTAAGCGCAAAGGAAATCCAGATTAAGATGGCTCAGGGTGCTAAACCAGGAGAAGGCGGACAGCTACCAGGACAGAAGGTATACCCATGGGTTGCTAAGACAAGACATTCTACAACTGGCGTAGGACTTATTTCTCCACCACCTCACCATGATATTTATTCTATCGAGGATCTGGCTCAGTTGATTTATGATTTAAAAAACTCCAATACAGAGGCTAGAATATCAGTGAAGCTTGTTTCGGAAGCAGGAGTTGGTACGGTTGCAGCAGGTGTTGCCAAGGCAGGTGCTCAGGTTATCCTTATCTCTGGCTTTGACGGAGGAACGGGTGCTGCCCCAAGAAACTCTATTTATAATGCAGGCCTTCCTTGGGAACTTGGTGTGGCAGAAGCTCATCAAACCCTTATTATGAATGGACTCCGGGATAAAGTAATTCTTGAAACAGACGGTAAGTTAATGACCGGCCGGGATGTTGCCATTGCATGTATGCTGGGAGCAGAAGAATTTGGATTTGCTACGGCACCACTGGTTACCCTTGGCTGTGTTATGATGAGGGTCTGCAATCTAGATACCTGTCCAGTCGGGGTGGCGACTCAGAATCCAGAGCTGCGTAAGCGGTTTAAAGGAAAACCTGAATACGTAGTAAACTTTATGTACTTTATCGCAAAAGAGCTGAGAGAGTATATGGCAAAGCTTGGCGTACGTACAGTGGATGAATTGGTGGGAAGAACTGACCTTTTAAAGAAAAAAGAGTCTCTTTCTTCCAAGCGTGCCAGCAAGGTAGACTTAAGCGCTATCTTAGGAAATCCCTATGCAGAGGAAAAACGTGCAGGTTATAGCAGCAAACAGATCTATGATTTTGAACTAGAAAAGACCATGGATGAAAAGATCATTTTAAAGAAATTAAAGCAGGCACTGCAGGCAGGACAGAAAAAGGGACTTCAAATCGATGTATCCAACACAGACCGCGCCCTAGGTACTATCTTTGGATCTGAAATCACAAAGTTATATCCAGAAGGACTTGCAGAAGATACCTTTACCATCAATTGTACTGGAAGCGGCGGTCAAAGCTTTGGAGCATTCATACCAAAGGGCTTGACTCTGGAGCTAGTGGGCGATAGCAATGACTATTTTGGCAAAGGTCTTTCTGGTGGGAAGTTAGTGGTTTATCCACCTCAGGGCGTGAAGTTTAAGGCAGAAGAAAATATTGTTATTGGTAATGTAGCTCTTTATGGAGCCACCAGTGGTAAAGTGTTTATCTGTGGTGTAGCAGGAGAGCGATTCTGTGTCCGTAACTCTGGTGCAACAGCCGTTGTTGAGGGTGTAGGTGATCATGGTTGTGAATATATGACAGGCGGACGTGTGGTGGTTCTTGGTTCCACAGGAAAGAATTTTGCGGCAGGAATGAGCGGTGGAATTGCATATGTTCTTGATGAGAAAATGGATCTCTACAAACGTCTGAACAAGGAAATGGTATCTTTTGAAGAGGTCACAAATAAATATGATGTTTTGGAATTAAAAGAGATGATTAAGGAACATGTGGCTTACACCAACTCTGCAAAGGGAAAAGAGATCCTTGATAATTTTGGAGAGTATCTGCCTAAATTCAAAAAGATTATGCCTCACGATTACAGACGCATGATGAATACCATTGTTCAAATGGAAGAAAAGGGACTTAGCAGTGAACAGGCACAAATTGAAGCATTTTATGCCAATTCAAAAGGATGAGGAGGAGTAGAACATGGGAAAGCCAACAGGATTTTTAGATTATGACAGAAAAACAGGAAAAACGGTAGACCCCAAGGCTCGTATTAAGAATTACAACGAGTTTCATCTGCCTCTTTCTGAAAAAGAACAGAGATGCCAGGGTGCACGCTGCATGGATTGCGGCGTCCCCTTCTGCCAGTCCGGTGTAATGATAAAAGGAATGGTTTCCGGATGTCCAATTAATAACTTAATACCGGAATGGAATGAACTTGTTTATAACGGGACGTGGCAGCAGGCTTATAACAGACTAAAAAAGACCAACAGTTTTCCGGAGTTTACGGCTAGAGTATGCCCTGCCCCTTGTGAGGCAGCGTGTACCTGCGGTTTAAACGGTGATCCGGTTAGCATCAAAGAAAACGAATATGCTATCATTGAACGTGCTTACGAATCAGGCATTGCAGGCCCCACACCTCCAAAGATTCGTACAGGGAAAAAGATCGCTGTTATCGGTTCTGGTCCGGCTGGTCTTGCGGCGGCAGATCAGCTTAACAAGAGAGGGCACAGCGTAACTGTATTTGAGCGTGAGGATCGTATTGGTGGGCTCTTGATGTATGGCATACCTAATATGAAGCTGGAAAAACATATTATTGAGCGTAAAGTAAAGATTATGCAAGAGGAAGGAATCTCATTTGTCACAGGGGCAGATGTAGGAAAAAATCAGAAGGCCAAGGAATTATTAAAAGATTTTGATCGCATTATCTTGGCTTGTGGTGCTTCCAACCCCAGAGACTTAAAGGTGCCCGGAAGAGATGCTCAGGGAATCTACTTTGCAGTGGATTTCTTAAAATCCACAACCAAAAGTCTACTTGACTCTGATTTACAGGATAATCTATACATCTCCACAAAAGGGAAACACGTCATTGTAATTGGTGGAGGAGATACTGGAAATGACTGTGTAGGAACTTCCATACGCCATGGCTGTGCTTCTGTGACCCAACTCGAGATGATGCCAAAACTTCCTGAAAAAAGGGCGGCAGACAATAGCTGGCCACAATGGCCTAAGGTATTAAAAACTGATTATGGCCAAGAAGAATCCGTGGCTGTGTTTGGAAAAGATCCAAGAGCTTACCAGACAACGGTAAAAGAGTTTATAAAAGATAAATCTGGTAAAGTGGTCAAAGCGGTTCTCATGAGCCTGGAACAAAAGAAAGATGAAACAACCGGAAGAATCTCCATGGAGCCTGTAGTGGGAAGTGAGAAAGAGGTACCTGCTGATATCGTGTTAATCGCAGCAGGATTTCTGGGAGCACAGAGCTACGTAGCAGATGCATTTGGTGTGAAATTAAATGAGCGCAGCAATGTGGAGACTCCAAATGGAAAGTACCGGACTGGTGTAGATAAAGTATTTGTAGCTGGTGATATGCACAGAGGCCAGTCCCTTGTGGTCTGGGCAATCAGAGAAGGCCGCGAGGTAGCCAAAGAGGTTGATAAGAACCTAATGGGATATTCTAACCTTGCCTAACAAAAAAAGGAGACAAAAGCTTGTCTCCTTTTTTGCGTCTAAACTTATATTTCAATCGTAAGCCCCACACCAACTTCGTGAACGGGTAATTTGTCCATCATCTTAGCTTTTGCCAAAAGAGAAATGCAGTGGCAGGGGTATACCTTGTCCACATGGCAGTTTTCCAGGTGGTTTAAGGTCTGTACAAAACGTTCGTTTACATCTAACAGATGGAATCCTCCTAAGATACCTGCAACTTGATCTTCTTTGCATATTTCCTTGGCGTAATCAAGGGTATTGCATATTCCGCCATGAGAACAAGAGGAGATGAGGAATAGCCCTTTGGAGGTCTTTATAGCGAGAGCAGAATCATCGGTAACATAATCATCCTCCCATTTACCATCAGACATCACTTTGCCTAAAGGACTTCTCTGTTCAAATTCATTCCTCTGGGGAATCTCGCCTAAAAACACACAATTCTCTGAAAGAAAGTATGGCTTGTCGGTGGGGATGTATTCGGTTTTGTTCTCAATCTCTTCTTTACTAAATGGGGCGCCTATGTTCTGGTTTCCTGCCATCTTAGAATTAAAACAGCCAGAATGTGATATAATCGTCACCTTGGATAATTGAATGGTATCATCTAGATATTTCAATCCATTGGTATGATCGTTGTGCCCATGGGAAAGGACAATGTGAGTCAGCTTGGACAAATCAATTCCCATCTTTTCTGCATTTGAAAGCACTATATCAGAATATCCGGTGTCCAACAGGATCCTTAGATCGTCAATTTCTATGTAAAAACTTGCGGCAGGCTCCCCTTTATAAAACTGGTCTACTAAAGTATTGTTGTCTACAACTATTTTCACTAACATATGAACTCCTGATCTGGCTATTTATTGAATTTATTATAGCATAAAACGAGTTAAAATAAAGTTAAGATTACAATAAAGTGCAGTAAATGAATAATATTTGCATAAAATAACCAAAAAGGAGTACAAATTTTGCATTTGTGCTCCTTTTTATATCGTATTAGATTAATGTGAACAAGGGAAATCTTCCTTATAAGTTTTCTTGATAGCAGGAATCATACTTGCTCCCGCCATGTTTCCAAGGGAAATCACCAGCATATACAGGACTGCTTTTAAACTCCAGGCACCTGCCATGGTAAAATAAAACATGTCTGCGATACTATGTTCAAAGCCTGAAAGTATAAATACCATGATAGGAAGAATAAGAGCAAGATGCTTACCAACATCATCCTTTACGGTCTGGAAACCAACCACAGCGATACACATTAAGACGCCGCACATAAAAGCCATTACAAATGTACTAAAGAGAGTATCATTTAATTTTAGATCTACGATTTCTGTTGCGTGCTCCACTAATTTCTCCAGCTTCGTGTGGCGGAAAATCAACCCGGAACCTAGTGTACCGATCAGGTTTCCTATGTATACGATTAAAACTGTTTTTAAGTAAGAGGGTCCTTCGTGGACGATGTAACAGATCTTACCAGTGTATAAGTTAAATCCGAATGTGTAGATGGTAAATAAACCAATGGAAAATAAAAAAGAACCAGCAATCCGATTATCAAGAGTCAGATATATGATTCCTCCCATTGCGATGCAGACTCCTGCGGCAATTGCTTTGATTAGTGTTTTCATGTTGTTACTCCTTTTCCTTTGTCGATTCTCGTCTCACATAAAAAGAGGCTTTTTGTCCTGTCATATTATAGCATATCGAATGTACTTTTCAAGAATATTATTACAATTGATATAATATTATCATTTTGATTTTGCGCAAAGAAAAGCCGGTGCTTTCAGGCACCGGCTGATAAGCTTTATACGTTGA
Organism: uncultured Eubacteriales bacterium; assembly: GCA_963528005.1. GTDB lineage: Bacteria > Bacillota > Clostridia > Lachnospirales > Lachnospiraceae > Lacrimispora. The sequence goes on along the minus strand of CAURSM010000012.1, from coordinate 87,233 downwards.
AGCGGAAGAGGATAACATCCCCGTCTTTTACTACATATTCTTTGCCCTCTGAGCGCACAAGTCCCTTTTCTTTTGCAGCATTATAAGCTTTGCATTCCAAAAGATCCTTAAAATTCACTACTTCTGCACGGATAAAGCCTCGTTCAAAATCGGAATGAATCTTTCCGGCTGCCTGAGGAGCTTTTGTGCCTTCTTCGATGGTCCAGGCTCTTGTTTCCATAGGGCCGGCAGTAAGATAGCTGATAAGGCCTAGGAGCTGATAACTTGCACGAATCAATTTTTCTAGGCCGGATTCTGTAAGACCCAGATCCTCTAAAAACATCTTTTTCTCGTCTTCTTCCAGTTCGGCAATTTCTTGTTCAATCTGAGCGCAGATGACAAAAACTTCGCTGTCATTTTCCTTAGCGAAGGCTCTTACCTTTGCAACGTGCTCGTTGGTGGCACCATCATCGGCCAGGTCATCTTCGCAGACATTAGCAGCAAAGATAACAGGCTTATAAGTCAGAAGGTTAAGAGAGGAAATAAATTCGATCTCATCGGATTCATCAAGATCCATGCTTCTTGCCAGTTTGCCGTCTTCTAAATGGGCTTTAATTCTCTTAAGGATATCCAGTTCTTTTGCAAGGGACTTATCGTTCATGGATCCTTTGTTTGTTTTAGCGATACGGCGGTCTAAAATCTCAAGATCGGAAAAAATCAACTCTAAGTCAATGGTCTCGATGTCACGCAGAGGATCTACGTTACCGTCAACGTGAATCACGTTGCCATCTTCAAAACAGCGTACCACATGTACAATAGAGTCAACTTCACGGATGTTGGAAAGAAACTGGTTTCCCAAACCTTCCCCTTTTGAGGCCCCTTTTACAAGACCAGCAATGTCCACAAACTCAATGGCAGCTGGAATAATCTTTGCGGAATTATAAAGTTCAGCCAACTGGCCCAGGCGTGGGTCTGGAACAGGAACGACTCCTACATTTGGGTCGATCGTACAGAATGGATAGTTGGCAGATTCTGCCCCAGCCTTTGTAAGAGAGTTAAATAAAGTGCTCTTACCTACGTTCGGTAATCCGACAATACCTAATTTCATAGCAATTACCTTCCTAATATTGTTTATATTCATGGTTGATTTTTATCTACAACTAATATAGAATAACATATTATCCGCAAAAAAAAAAGACAAAAAACACAAGAAACCCCGCATTTGTCGAAATATAGTTGAATATGTCGGGCGAATCTGTTTGATTTTTGTGTTTTCACGGGGTAAAATAAAGAAAAATCGAAAGGAGAAGACGAATGGCAAATACGGCAGATATTAGTTTTGTACATTTGGGAATTACGATTTCTCATTTACGAAACAGTATCTCAATATTTGGGTTCCGCATTGCATTCTACGGGATTATCATTGGGATTGGAATTTTAACAGGCCTCTGGATTGCTTCGAATGATGCAAAACGAAGAGGACAAGACCCGGAAATATATCTGGATTTTGCCCTGTATGCAATCGTAGTTTCTATTATAAGTGCCAGAATCTATTACGTTATTTTCGATTGGGCTAATTATAAAAATGACCTGTTACAAATTTTTAACACAAGAGCAGGGGGGCTGGCTATTTATGGCGGTGTCATTGGTGCAGCTTTAACTCTGATCGTCTATACCAGGGTGAAGAAACTTTCCTTCTTTTCCTTGGCGGACACTGGATGTCTTGGACTGATAACCGGGCAAATTATAGGAAGATGGGGAAACTTCTTTAATTGCGAAGCGTTTGGCGGATATACAGACGGCCTGTTTGCTATGAGAATCAGAAGGGCGCTAGTTAACGAGAATATGATATCGAAAGAACTATTAAACCATTTAATCGTTCAAAACGGTGTAGAGTATATACAGGTACATCCAACCTTCCTTTATGAGTCGGTATGGAATCTTTGCGTACTTGCGTTCATGCTCTGGTACCGGAAACGCAAACGGTTTGATGGGGAGATGTTTCTTATCTACCTGCTTGGCTATGGACTAGGACGAGTATGGATAGAAGGAATCCGTACGGACCAGCTAATATTCTTTGGTACTGGCATTCCGGTGTCTCAGGCACTGTCATTGATCTTGGTAGTGGTATCTACTCTTGGGCTCTTCTTCCAACACAGACAGATTAGATTAAAGAGCAAAGGAGAAACATGAGATGATAATTTCAAAAGAAGAGTTAATTCGAAATATCGAAGAAGCAAGGGAAAGACTGAATAAAAGTATTGATTATGATGATGGAGATGTTATTTATCTTAGGAGTGTAGAACTGGATAAATTGATTGAGCAATATATAGAAGCGGGTTATTAATTATATATGAGTGCGGGAAGGTCAAATACCTTCCCGCATTTTTTGTGCAAAAAATTACCATATTATTTATATTAAAAATGATCACTATAATATGAAGAAACACTAAAATAGAAGCAAAGGATAATTGCTGTGTCAAATTGTGGAAAATATTGGAAATAATTGTATTTAAGGTCTTTTGTAACCGAAATCAATGAAAAATAATCAAAAATTTCCTTGCTATTTCCAATCAAATGTACTAAAATTAAAGTACAAGTGGAGGAAAGTGGTACAAAGTGGTAGAAAATGGTGGAAAAGCAATAAAACACCCTACCTATGTACAAGCAGGTGATTGGTATGTTCATGGGCGAATACAATCATACAGTCGATGCGAAGGGACGTCTTATCGTTCCATCGAAATTCAGAGAACAGCTTGGAGAAGAATTCGTTGTGACGAAGGGCTTGGACGGCTGTTTATTTGTGTATGATAATAGCGAGTGGACTGCCTTGGAAGAAAAACTAAAAAGCCTGCCTCTGACCAATACCAATGCAAGAAAGTTTTCCAGATTCTTTCTGGCCGGTGCAACATCCTGCGAAGTGGACAAGCAGGGAAGAATCCTTCTTCCCGCGGTGCTTAGAGAACATGCCAGCATTGATAAAGATGCGATTTTAGTGGGAGTAGGAAGCCGGATTGAGATTTGGAGTAAGGATGCATGGACAGCAGCCAACACCTATGATGATATGGAAGAAATTGCGGAAGCTATGGAAGGACTTGGAATATGATATTTGAACACAAGTCAGTGCTGCTAGAGGAAACCATTGACAGCCTGAATATAAAACCGGACGGAATTTATGTCGACGGAACGCTGGGAGGCGGAGGACATGCTCTTGAAGTATGTAAGCGCCTTTCCAATAACGGAAGATTAATTGGAATTGACCAGGATGCAGATGCCATAGAGGCAGCCACGAAGCGTCTTGAGGATCATAAAGATAAAGTTACAGTCGTAAGAAGTAATTACGTAAATATAAAGTCAGTGCTGAGTGAACTTGGAATTGAGAAGGTAGACGGTATTTATCTGGACCTTGGTGTATCCTCATACCAGTTGGATGCGTCTGATCGAGGGTTTACCTATAGAGAAGATGATGCTCCTCTGGATATGAGAATGGATCAGAGAAACGACCAAACGGCTGCGGATATTATTAATAACTACAGCGAATTTGATATATACCGGATTATAAGAGATTATGGTGAGGACAAATTTGCAAAGAATATAGCCAAGCATATTGTCAGAGCAAGACAAATTAAACCAATTGAGACAACAGGGGAACTGTCAGAGATTATCAAGGCAGCCATTCCTGCAAAAGTGAGAGCCGGAGGAGGGCATCCTTCGAAGAAGACATTTCAGGCCATTCGGATCGAACTTAATAAGGAACTAGAAGTATTAAGCCAGTCACTGGATGCGATGATTGATTTGCTTAATCCAGAAGGGCGTATATCAATTATTACGTTTCACTCCCTGGAAGACAGAATTGTGAAGAGTAGATTTAAGACAAATGAGAATCCTTGTATCTGCCCACCGCATTTTCCAATATGTGTCTGCGGTAGAAAAAGCAAAGGCAAGGTTATAACAAGAAAACCTATTATACCAACAGAGGAAGAGATCGAAGAGAATAAGCGTTCAAAAAGCTCCAAGCTTAGGGTGTTTGAGCGTATAGATTAAGGGAGGAAATTCAAGTGGCTGCCAAAAATAATGTGCGATCCTATAGAAATACTGATTACGTACATGGAAATGCTGTCCGTAAACCAATACCGGCACGCATACCGGCTCATACGCCAGATGAAGTCCGCAAAACTTCTGTAAATCACAGAGTAAGGCGGAATCGTGAAAAAGCTTTGCAGATGGATCTGCCTTATGTTCTTATGCTGACGGTCGCTGTTGTCTGCACCCTCTGTATCTGTATCAGGTATTTGCAACTGCAATCATCAATAATGACCAACATTCACGGAATAGGGGTACAGGAAGCGCAGCTGGAAAAATTACGAACTGAAAACAATGCACTGGAGATAAGTATAAAAACTTCCGTTGATTTGGATCATGTGTATAAGGTAGCCACTGAGGAACTTGGTATGGTCTATGCAAATAAGGATCAGATCCTTCACTATGATAAAACGGAAAGTGAGTATGTAAGACAGAATGAGGATATCCCGAAATACTAACAAAAACAGGAATAAGAAGAGTAAAGTATTCCCACGTTATATGCAAGAAAAGCTAGCGATTACGGTTCTTGTAATTACGCTGGCTTTGTTTGCATTGGTTATGGTCCTTTATAATTTGATGACGCGTAAAAAAGAAGATTTTAATCAGATTGTACTGTCTCAGCAGCAATATGACAGCAGGATAATTCCTTTTAAACGAGGTGACATTCTGGATCGGAACGGTACATATCTTGCAGCCAGTGAAAAAGTCTACAACTTAATTCTCGATCCAAAGCAGATTATGACGAATCCAGATGCATATTTAGAGCCTTCGGTCACTGCTCTTACGGAATGCTTTGGCTATGACAGAAATGAGATCATGAATCTTATTCAGGAAAAAAAGGACAAACAATACGTTCGGTATACCAAGCAACTTACATACGAAGATAAAACTAAATATGATAAATATAAAGCTGACAAGACGAAAGCGCTAAAAAAAGAGAAAAAAGACATTAAGGGAATCTGGTTTGAAGATGAGTACAAACGAATCTATCCATACAACTCCATGGGCAGTAAAGTGATTGGTTTTGCCAATGGAGATGGTATGGGAGGAACTGGAGGCATTGAACAGTTCTACAATACCACCCTTATGGGAATTAACGGAAGAGAGTACGGGTATCTAAATGACGATTCTAATTTAGAGAGAGTGATAAAGCCTTCAACCAATGGCAATACGGTTGTTTCTACCATAGATGTGAACATACAGAAGATTGTTGAAAAGTACATCAATGAATGGGAGCAGCAGACGGGAAGTAAAAAGGTTGGTGTCATTGTTATGGATCCTAATAACGCAGAGATTCTAGCGATGGCAGATGATAAATCCTTTGATCTAAATAATCCTCGTGATTTAAGACCAGAATTTACTCCTGAGTTGCTACGCCAACTTGGTATTAAAGAAGCTATTGATGATTTCAAACGTAAAAATAAAGAGGCTCAGCCTCTGACTGAGGAGACAGTTTCACAACATTACAGCGATGAACAAATTATATCCTTAGGTACTCAGGTAGCCTGGAACCAGACCTGGCGTAATTTTACTATCAGCGATGGATTTGAGCCAGGATCAACGGAAAAGATATTTACAGTATCCGCTGCTTTGGAAGAAGGTGCAATCACAGGACATGAAACGTATGATTGCAATCGTTTCCTGGAAGTGGGAGGATATAAGATCAAATGCGTGAGTCGATTTGGACACGGTCCAATAACGGTGGAACAAGGACTTATGAAATCCTGTAACGTGGTAATGATGAGAATTGCCCAGCAGATAGGAAAAGATAAGTTTTATAAATATCAGCAAATGTTTGGTTTTGGTTCCAAAACAGGGATTGATTTGCCAGGTGAGGCGGATAATAGAGCAACGATATATACTGCAGATATTGCAGGTCCTACGGATTTAGCAACCAATTCCTTTGGACAGAACTTTAACAGTACCATGATTCAGATGGCAGCCGCATACGTTTCTGTTATCAACGGAGGTTCCTATTATGAACCTCATGTCGTTAAACAGATTTTAAATGAACAGGGTGCTGTTGTTAAAAAAGTGGATCCTATTCTTGTGCGTGAGACTGTATCGGAGTCTACAACTAAATTTATTAATGAGGCTCTGTTTAAGACCGTCAATGCGGAAGGTGGTACCGGCGGCGCAGCAAAAGTAGCAGGATATAAAGTTGCAGGTAAGACGGGGACTGCAGAAAAGATGGGGCGTGACAAGACAAATTATGTGGTTTCCTTTTGTGGGTATGCGCCAGCAGATAATCCTCAAGTTTTAGTTTATGTAGTAGTAGATGAGCCCCATGTGGAAGATCAGCCTCATAGTACATACGCTAGCCAGATTTTTCAGAAGATTATGGCTGACATTCTTCCTTATTTAAATATCTTCCCAGACACAGAAACCGAAGGAGTGCCTTCAGGTGATGGAGCAAAGCTTCCAGAACAGGAGGGAATTACCAGTGAGTCAACAGCGGCCTCTGAAGGAGATGGTTCTTCACAGGAAACAACTGCCCAGGAGACGACAGCAGTTCCAACATTGGAAAATGGTCAAACGGTTGCTCCGGAAGACTTAAACCCTTCGGAAGAGTACGTCAATAGGCATGAAGGTGAGGACTCTGAACTTCCAGACTCGGTTCCTAAGGATACCTCAGAGTCATCAGAAGGGGAATCTGAATCAATAGAAGAAACCACAGCCCAATAAGGAAAAGAAACCAAGAGGGCTCATAAAAAAGACAAATATTCATATACTGTAACAATAATGACGGTGGAGCAGTGTATGAATTCAAACAAAACACATCACAGAGAGAAAATAGCCCTCCTGTTTTTCCTGTTGTTTCTTGCCATGACGGGACTAATGGGACGGCTTATTTTTCTAATGGTTTTTCGTTCCGAGCATTACAGTGCCATGGCTGAAGATCTCCATGAGCGAGAGAGGACAATAAAAGCTGCCAGGGGTAATATCATTGATGCCAATGGTACCGTCATTGCGACCAATCGAACGGTTTGTACCATATCGGTTATTCATAATCAGGTAAAACAGCCGGATGAGGTGGTAGCTGTCCTATCAAAGGAACTGGGAATCGATGAAGAGGAAGTACGTAAGAAAGTAAAAAAGTACAGTTCAAGGGAGATTATTAAAACCAATGTAGACAAGGCTTTAGGAGATCAGATACGTACGTATCACTTGGCTGGTGTAAAAGTGGATGAAGACTATAAGCGTTATTATCCTTACGACACCATGGCTTCTAAAGTATTAGGATTCACTGGAGGTGATAATCAGGGTATTATTGGGCTGGAAGTAAAATACGAACAGTATTTAAAAGGATTAAATGGTAAGATTTTAACCATGTCCGATGCAGCAGGAATTGAAATTGAAAATGCGGCAGAAGATAGAATCGAACCTGTCTCTGGCCAGACACTTCAGATTAGTCTGGATGTGAACATACAAAAGTATTGTGAGCAGGCGGCTTATCAGGTAATGGAAAAGAAGGGGGCAAAAAAAGTATCCATCATTGTAATGAACCCTAAAACAGGGGAAATCATGGCTATGGTAAATGCACCAGAGTTTAACCTTAACGATCCATTTACTTTGAATACCAATACAGAAGTTCCTGCCTCTGCGAAAGAAAAACAAGATCTTTTAAATCAAATGTGGAGAAATCCTTGTATTAACGATACCTACGAGCCAGGGTCTACCTTTAAGATCATTACGGCAGCCGCAGGTTTGGAAGAAGGAGTTGTAAAGCTTGATGATCACTTTTCCTGCCCAGGATTTCGGGTGGTGGAGGATCGAAAGATACGGTGTCATAAAGTAGGAGGGCATGGTTCTGAATCATTTCTACAGGGAATGATGAATTCCTGTAATCCCGTTTTGATTGATGTGGGCCAGCGACTTGGGGTGGATAATTATTATAAGTATTTTGAACAGTTTGGATTAAAAGGAAAGACAGGAATCGACGTCCCGGGTGAGGCATCTACCATTATGCATAAAAAGCAGGATATGGGTCTGGTGGAGCTTGCAACTGTTTCTTTTGGTCAGTCATTTCAGATTACTCCTTTGCAGCTTATTACCACATCAGCTTCTATTGTAAATGGCGGAAACCGCATTACTCCTCATTTTGGCGTAAAAGCAATCAGCTCTGACGGAGAAACCTCACACGCTTTTACCTACCCGGTAAAAGAGGGTATATTATCAGAAAAGACAAGTGAAACCATGCGTTACATTCTGGAGCAGGTAGTGTCAGAAGGAAGTGGAAAGAAAGCAAAAATCGACGGCTATCGAGTCGGTGGAAAAACAGCCACCTCTGAAAAACTTCCAAGAAGTCTAAAGAAATATATTTCTTCTTTTGTTGGCTTTGCACCGGCAAACGATCCTCAGGTAATTGCACTTATAACCATTGACGAACCTCAGGGGATTTATTACGGAGGAACCATTGCGGCACCAGTAATTGCTGATATATTAAAGAATATTCTTCCTTATTTGGGAATAGAGCCAACAGAGGAAAAAACTGTTTCCACGTTTCGAATCAGTGGTTGATTATTCAGAAAAAAAGACGTATACTACTTACTGTGTACTTTTGATATACGAATACATAAAATATTGAGGTGTGACATGATTAACGAAACGATTCTGGCAATCATCATAGCTTTTGCCATCAGCGCCATGCTGTGTCCAATAGTAATTCCATTTCTCCACAGGCTGAAATTTGGCCAGGAGGTCCGTAAAGAAGGTCCGGAGAGCCATTTGAAAAAACAGGGAACTCCTACCATGGGCGGCCTTATTATCCTGACGAGTGTCATTATCACGTCCTTGTTTTATATCAAGGATTATCCGAAAATCATTCCTGTGCTTTTTATGACGGTAGGATTTGGAATTGTTGGATTTCTTGATGATTATATCAAGATCGTGATGAAACGGTCAGAGGGGCTTACCCCTGTTCAAAAGATGGCCGGGCAGTTAATCATTACAGGAATTTTTGCGTATTATCTCATGCATTCAAAAGATGTGGGTACCGGAATGTTAATACCTTTTACAGGAGGTTTTGATAAAGGACTGTATTTGAGCCTTGGAATATTCTTTGTACCCGCAGTATTTTTTATTGTCATAGGAACGGATAATGGCGTTAATTTTACCGATGGCTTGGATGGATTGTGTACCAGTGTCACGATTTTGGTAGCTACATTCTTAACTGTAGTGGCAATAGGAGAGAAGACTGGAATCAGCCCGATTACAGGAGCTGTCGTTGGAAGTCTTTTGGGATTTTTGCTTTTTAATGTTTATCCGGCCAGGGTCTTTATGGGAGATACCGGCTCCCTTGGGCTTGGAGGTTTTGTGGCTTCCAGTGCTTTTATGATGCAGATGCCGGTTTTTATCGCCATAATTGGATTTATTTATTTATTGGAAGTTTTATCAGTCATCATTCAGGTGGTGTATTTTAAGAAAACAGGCGGCAAGAGATTTTTTAAGATGGCTCCCATCCATCACCATTTTGAGCTATCCGGGTGGTCTGAAACTAGGGTGGTTGCTGTATTTGCTATCGTTACAGCAGTTCTTTGCTTGCTTGCTTACCTTGGATTATAGGAGAGAAACCATATGAGTCAGAAAATTTTAGTAGCCGGCAGTGGAAAAAGTGGTATCGCCGCCTCCAGGTTGATTTTAAAAACAGGTGATGAAGTGATCCTGTATGACAGCAATGATGCTTTAAATAAGGATGAGCTGTCAGAACAGTTTAAAGGAGAAGGAAACTTCTCTGTTTTACTCGGGGAATTAAGAAAAGAAGACATAAAGGATATAGATCTTTGCGTAATCAGCCCAGGTATTCCGTTAGATGCTCCTTTTGTCTCTGTCTTAAGAGAAGGGGACATTCCTATCTGGAGCGAGATTCAGCTGGCATACCATCATGCAAAGGGAAAACTTTTTGCAATTACAGGCACCAATGGAAAAACCACCACCACAGCGTTAACCGGAGAGATCATGAAGGCTTTTTATGATCATGTTTTTGTTGTTGGAAATATCGGCATTCCTTATACAGAGGAAGCATTAAAAACCACTCCCGATTCGGTCACTGTGGCAGAGATCAGCAGCTTCCAGTTAGAGACCATAACAGACTTTAAACCAGAAGTCAGTGCCATATTAAATATTACCCCAGATCACTTAAATCGTCATAAAACAATGGATTGTTACATAAAAATTAAAGAGAGCATTACGAAAAATCAGGGGGATCAGGAAGTTTGTGTTTTGAACTATGATGACCCGGTTTTACGTGAGTTTGGAAATTCCATAAAAGCTAAGGCTGTATTTTTTAGCAGCAGAGTCGCTTTAGAGGAAGGGTATTGCCTAGATGGGGACATGATCGTACGAAACCATAATGGGGAGCGGTATGAGATTGTGTCAGTCAAGGAGTTAAAGCTTCTTGGCCGTCATAACCACGAGAATGTGATGGCTGCTATTGCCATTGCTGTGGAGGCTTTCGTACCTATGGAAGTTATTAAAAAGGCAGTCTGTGAATTCAAAGCAGTGGAGCATCGAATCGAATTTGTAGCCGAGAAATCAGGCGTGAAATACTACAATGACTCCAAGGGAACCAATCCTGATGCGGCCATACAGGCAGTTAAGGCTATGCCTGGACCAACGATTCTCATAGCGGGAGGTTATGATAAGAACTCCGAGTATGATGAGTGGATCAGATCCTTTGATGGCAAGGTGAGATACATGGTGTTGTTGGGACAGACCAGAGAAAAAATTGCTGAATGCGCCGCTAGACAAGGGTTTACCAATGTGATGTATGCGGAGGATATGCAGGAGGCTGTCCGTGTCTGTGCTTCCTATGCCAATATAGGAGACTATGTGCTTCTTTCACCGGCATGTGCCAGCTGGGGAATGTTTCAATGCTATGAGGAACGCGGCGAGATTTTTAAAGAATGCGTCCGAAGTCTGTAAGGTTATTTCTGCATAGAAGTATGGTTGGCGAGGAGGAATGATATGGCAGAAAAAGCGCCAGTGAAGAAAAAGAATAAACCACGCCGTTTTTACGATTACAGCCTTTTGTTTACCGTGATTTTTCTGACAGTCTTTGGACTTGTCATGATATACAGCTCCAGTTCCTATGCGGCTCAGCTTAAATTTGGCAATGGAACTTTTTTTATGATGAAACAGGCGAAGATCGCACTTGGAGGCTTTGTGCTCATGGTCATAATATCCAGGATGGATTATCACTGGTATGGAAAGTTTGCAGTATTTGCTTATGTGCTTTCCTATGTTCTCATGATTGCAGTATCCTTATTTGGTATTGAAGCCAACGGAAAGAAGAGATGGCTTGGAGTAGGAAGCCTTTCCTTTCAGCCTACAGAGTTTGTTAAAATCGCCTTAATTGTAATGCTGGCAGCCTTAATTGTGCAAATGGGTAAGAACATCAATACAAAGAACGGAGTAATCCTGGTGGTCATTATGACCATTCCTATTGCAGGAATCGTAGCAGCCAACAACCTAAGCTCCGGTATCATCATTGTTGGAATTGCCTTTGTTATGTTGTTTATAGCGTGTAAGAAGAAGTGGCCTTTCTTTGTTTGCGGATTATCAGCCTTCGGTGCTCTGGCTTTTGCAGGGCCTCTGGCAACAATTCTCCAAAAAATGAACATCTTACACGATTATCAGTTAGGCCGTATTCTTGTCTGGATGGAGCCGGAGGCCTATCCTTCTACAGGAGGCTATCAGGTATTGCAGGGACTATATGCCATTGGTTCAGGAGGCCTTGTAGGAAGAGGTCTGGGAGAGAGCATACAAAAGATGGGATTTGTGCCAGAGGCACAAAATGATATGATTTTTTCCATCATCTGTGAAGAACTGGGGCTTTTTGGAGCGGTATCTGTAATCCTGATTTTTCTTTTCATGATTTACCGTTTCATGCTTATCGCAGACAATGCGCCGGATCTCTTTGGAGCACTTCTCGTGGTTGGAGTTATGGGGCATATTGCCATACAGGTTATACTGAACATTGCAGTAGTAACCAACACCATACCAAATACCGGTATTACTTTGCCTTTTATCAGTTATGGAGGTACTTCCGTACTTTTTCTTATGATAGAAATGGGCATGGTTTTAAGTGTTTCCAACCAGATAAAACTGGAAAAATGATAAAATTTGATACCATTCTCTCACTTTTAACATAGGATAGTATATAAGAAGCCATGGGAGGTACCGGATTGTCAGTCATACAGGTCCAGGGGTTACGATCCTTAAAAGGTGAGATAAAGATTCAGGGTTCTAAAAATGCTGTTCTGCCCATGATGGCAGCGGCGGTTCTCCATAAAGGTACTACAGTGATTCATAATGTCCCCAGGATACAGGATGTGTTCTGTATGCTGGGGATACTTCAGCGTATTGGCTGTAACTGCCGGCTAGAAGGCAATACACTGATCGTAGACGCAGTAACAATTACTCAGGCAGAAATTCCGGAAGATTATATAAAGAGCATGCGGTCATCCATTATTTTGTCAGGCCCGCTTCTTGGTAGAACCGGTCTTGCAGTCACAAGTTTCCCAGGGGGCTGTTCCATTGGAAAAAGACCCATTGATCTTCATCTTTCTGCGTTTCAAAAACTTGGAGCAGTGGTGGAGGAAGAGGCTGAGAAGCTGATTGTATCTGCAAATACACTGATAGGTGCTGATATTGATTTTCGGTTTCCTAGTGTGGGAGCAACGGAAAATGCGCTGCTTGCTTCTGTGTTAGCCAAAGGAATCACTGTAATCCGGGGAGCGGCAAAGGAGCCGGAGATTATTGCTCTTTGTGAGTTTTTAAACAATATGGGGGCAAGAATTGAAGGAGCCGGAACCTCAAAGCTGATGGTCGTCGGAGTCAATGAACTGCATGATTCTGAATTTGTAGTTGCAGGAGACCGGATCGTCGCTGGAACTTACTTAGCGGCAGTCATGGCCGCAGAAGGTAACATCTTTATAAAAGGAATCCGGCCAAGTGATTTAACGGCAACGCTTTCTTTAGCAGAACGAATGGGAGCGGAGCTGAAAACCTATTATGATGGTTTGGAAGTGTCCATGAAAGGGCGCCCTGACTGTCTGGACGTGGTGACATCACCTTATCCTGGATTTCCTACGGATCTCCAGTCACAGATGATGGCGGTGATGGCATCGGGACATGGAACCGGAAGACTTACGGAAACTATATTTGAAGGGCGGTTTGCTACTGCCAAGGAGCTTAGGAGACTAGGGTCAGATATCGTGATAGATGGGAAGCATGCCATCGTACATGGTCTTTATCCTTTATCAGGCAACCGGGTAACCGCTCCCGACCTAAGAGGCGGTGCAGCACTTGTGGTGGCTGGTCTGGCATGTGAAGGTGTGACAGAGATTCATGAAGGCTATCATATTGAGCGAGGATACGAAGACATCTGCCGGGATCTAAGCAGTCTTGGGGCGGTAATCAGAGGGATGGAATGAGATATTTTAAAAGCAGCAAAGGAAAAATTAAAATTGTGATTGCAGCAGCAGTAATATTGCTGGGAGCTGTTGTCTTTTTATCACTTCAAATCAAGGAAATCAAGGTAACCGGCAATAAGAAATATACTCAGGAACAAATTGTGAACCTTTTGTTCAAGGGTAGCTGGGACCGGAATGCGATTTTTTGTATCTACAAGGACCGTTTTCAGGATCATGAGCAGATTCCTTTTGTAGAAGATTATAAAATCGTATTCCTAAGCCCAGTTAAGGTTGAGGTTATTGTATATGAAAAGACCGTGGTGGGTTTTGTTTCCTATATGGGCAGCTATCTGTATTTTGATAAGGACGGAATCATCGTGGAAAGTTCTAGCTCAGAGCTGCCCGGTGTTCCGCGAATTGTAGGCCTTCAATATGGGCACATTGCTCTCCACCAACCCCTACCGGTAGAAAATGGCAGGATATTTAGTGAAATACTGACTCTTACCCAACTTCTATCCACCCATGAACTCACCGTTGATGAGATACAATACGATTCCAAGGGAGATGCCAGCCTGAAAATGGAAGACATTAAAGTGTTTCTTGGAAGCAATGACCAGATGAATGGAAAGATCTCTGAGTTAAAGGATCAGCTTCCAGTATTAAAAGGACTAAAGGGAACATTATATCTGGACACTTATGATGAGGCAGAAACTGTCACATCGTATCGATTTGTAAAGAATAATTGAATTTACATAATTTGCAAGCAATTTAAATAAAAAAATAGTTGATATTTTTGTTAAAATCAAATATTATATTAATTAGGTTTATACAGTAAGCTGTTTATGGTTAAAGGAGGATATAATCTTGTTAGAGATTAAGATAAATGAGGCGGACAATGCCGCAAGAATTCTGGTAATCGGAGTAGGTGGTGCCGGAAACAACGCGGTGAACCGCATGATCGAAGAGAATATCGCTGGTGTTGAATTTTTTGGCATTAACACGGACAAGCAAGCATTACAGTTTTGCAAGGCACCAACTGCCATGCAGATCGGAGAAAAGCTGACCAAGGGTCTTGGTGCAGGTGCAAAGCCAGAAGTTGGTGAAAAGGCAGCGGAAGAGAATGCGGATGATCTAGCTCAAGTTATGAAGGGTGCCGATATGGTATTCGTTACCTGCGGTATGGGAGGCGGAACCGGAACTGGTGCTGCTCCTGTTGTTGCAAAGATCGCAAAAGATATGGGAATACTTACGGTCGGAGTTGTAACAAAACCTTTCCGTTTCGAAGCAAGAACTCGAATGACCAATGCAGTGAATGGTATTGAACGTTTAAAAGACAGCGTTGATACCTTAATCGTCATACCTAATGATCGTCTTCTTGAAATTGTGGATAGACGCACTACGATGCCAGACGCATTAAAGAAGGCTGATGAAGTCCTTCAGCAGGCAGTACAGGGTATTACAGATTTAATTAATGTTCCTGGACTTATTAACTTAGACTTTGCAGACGTGCAGACAGTAATGACTGACAAAGGAATTGCCCATATCGGTATTGGACGAGCTAAGGGTGATGAGAAGGCTCTGGAGGCTGTTAAGCAGGCTGTATCCAGCCCATTGCTTGAAACCACAATTGAAGGTGCTACTCATGTAATCATTAATATATCCGGTGACATTAGTTTGATTGAGGCTAATGAAGCAGCTAGCTACGTACAGGAGATGGCTGGAGACGAGGCCAACATTATTTTTGGTGCTATGTATGATGAGAATGCTCAGGATGAAGCTAGCATTACAGTAATTGCTACTGGACTTGACATGCAGTCTGAGACACCAGTATCCAAGGTTATGACCAATTTCTCCAACCCAGGTTTTAAACAGCCAAAGACAGTAGCTCCACAGAATCAGCCAGTGAACCAGGAAGCAGCGGCAACCGCGGCAAATCCAACCTTTAATCAGAATTACAATAACAACAATTATTCTAATCCTAATTATAACAACAATCAGAATTACCAGAATGGCAATGCCAATTATGGGAATCAGAATTATGCAGGCAATAATAACAACAGTAATTATCAGAAACCGAACTACACAGCACAGAACAATCCTCAGGGAGCACCTCAGGGGAATGGACAGCCTTACCGTCCTACTGTGAATAAAGAAGTTCAGATCAACATACCAGATTTTTTAAGAAATAAAAGATAAAACATATTATGTTACATATCAGGCAGGTTCCGATGAACCTGCCTGTTTTGGAAAGGAGTGACAGTATGTCTGATAAATTGAATGATTGGGAGATCTCGGAAGATTACTATTCCAATCAGGATAATGATAAGAAGATGTCTTTGGAGGATTTTATCGTGGATTCTGATTTGGATGAGGCAGAGACAATATCTCCTGGTCCAACCGATGAATTATTAAAAAAGACCATAAAAGACGTTCGGCAGGTACTGGCATTGGCCAGCGAAGGAAAAAATATTAAAGAGATTGCTGTATTTACTGGTCTAGAGGAAGCATACGTATATAATATCCAGGTTTGCGCCCAAGGCTTCCATGAAGATGATGAGATTGCTGTGGCTCACCTGGTACTTGGATAGGGGGAGACAAAAGTGAAAAGAAAAATATGCCCGACTTGTGATCTTCCAGTCAATGAGGCCAACTATTGTATTCGTTGTAAAAAAATTGTTCGCCGCCCTGTGATATGGGAAGTGAATTATTACCTGAATGAAAAGATGCCAAATCAAGGATTTGCATCTTCTGAGACTCAGGCAGGTGGTGCCCCAAGGTCGCCCCAGCAGACGATGAGGCCTGTTTCATCACCACAGCAGCAGACCAGGCCTGCACCGCAACCTTCCAGAATGGCTCCATCTCCTAGAACAGCACCAGTATCTCAGCCTTCCGGTAATCACATGCCATCAGAGCCATCAACCCAACCTCAGCAAAGGACACGTAAGAGAATTCCTTTTTCCATCGCAGGATTTGTAACGTTTCTTATTTTGGTGATGGGATCTGCTCCTGATCTTGTAAAAAAGGCAGAGCGTTTTTTGGATAACCCAACCAACTACGAGACTGCAGTCCCATTCGATGATGCTGATTTTAAAGATCTGTTGGAGGAGGATGTAAAGGCTGCTGGCATTCCTTGCAATGGTTATAGCCATTTTCCGGTGGTAGGAAAAGAAATCCACGATTCTCTAAGCCAGTATATGGAGGCTAATAATTTTGGGTATATCCTAAAACCACAGGATATTTATTCGGATAATTATGAGATGAAGACGGACTCAGGGTACGTATCTTATTACGAGACCTCAGTAGGCTACTATTTGGAGGATGAAGTTACCAGTAAGCTATCTCCCCAGGACGAGGGATATGTATATCAGTATGTAGAAATTAATTACGATACGGGTACCGGCGAGATGCATGACTATATGTCTAATTTAAAAAATGAAGAGGCCTCTCTTAATTACTTGGAACAATTTTTAAAGCTAACAGAGACCGCAGCGGAGGTTTCGGCTGAGAGCAGCAGTGTTCCTGCTATTATGGAGCAGGTCAGAGGCGGGCTTTTAACAGGTGAGGAAGTAATCTATACCGACGGAATCTTCTCATTATATGTTTCCAGGGAAGAGGATTCTATTCATATGACTGTAAGTTATAACAGTCTGCTCTCTACGGAGAACGGTGAAACATAATTATTTCCAGGAATATTACAGGTAATCTATTTGACACGCTGTTCTTCATCTGATATAATTGGTTCAATCGTAAAAGGGAGTAGCTGCCAGCGTTAGCTGGATAAGATTGCGTCAGAACGGTAAAGAGATTTATCCGCATCCTTATGAAATGTGCAAGACTTTTATTGATACCGTTAAGGTGTCAATAAAAGTCTTTTTTATTTCCTTTACGAGAGCATAAACATAGAGGGTAAGTAAAGAAAGGAGCACATTATGGAAACATTTGATCCTCAAAAGAAAGAGGTATGGAAGAGGGTAAAAAAGATACTTAAAAAATCAGGGATTGCAGCCATCTTGTTGGTCGCGGTTCCGGTTATAGGTTTTGGCTCTATCTACAATATCCAGGAGCAAGAGCAGGCAGTGGTAACCACAATGGGTAAGCCCAGAGCGGTAACAGAGCCAGGACTGCATTTTAAAGTTCCGTTTGTTCAAAATTTTAAGAAGGTGAACACAACCATTCAGGGATTTGCCATTGGTTATAACCCCAATGACAATGAAAGCAAAGAAGAAGATTCTCTTATGATCACCAAAGATTATAATTTTGTTAACGTAGACTTTTTTACCGAGTATAAGGTTTCAGATCCAGTGAAGGCTGTCTATGGATCCGAAGATCCCTTAAAGGTTTTACAAAGTATTACAAAAAGCAGTATCCGTACGGTAATTGGCAGCTATGACGTGGATTCTGTGTTGACCACCGGAAAGAATGAAATCCAGACGAAAATCAAGCAGATGATTATGGAAAAGCTAAAGGCACACGAAATTGGCCTGACCGTTGTTAATGTCACCATTCAGGATTCCGAGCCTCCGACAAAAGAGGTTATGGAAGCCTTTAAGGCAGTAGAAACCGCAAAGCAGGGAAAAGAAACTGCGATTAACAATGCAAATAAATACCGGAATGAAAAGCTTCCTGAGGCAACGGCTCAGACTGATAAGATCTTACAGGATGCGGCAGCCGCAAAAGCAAAGAGAATCAATGAAGCCACTGCGGAAGTAGCAAAATTTACAGCAATGTATATGGAATATGAAAAGAATCCTGATGTAACAAAGAAACGCATGTTTTATGAAACCATGGAAAAGGTGCTTCCTAATATGAAAGTAATTATTGACGGAACCGATAAAACCAGTACTATACTTCCTCTGGATAGTTTTACAGGAGGAAATAATGCGGAAAAGGAGAAAACAGAATGAGAAAGAAATTAAAAAAGGTTGCCTTGGTATTTGCAGCTCTTGTTGTGCTCATCGCAATCTCTGGCTCTATTGTAATTACCAATGAAAATGAATTTAAATTAATACGTCAGTTTGGTCGTGTGGAGCGGGTGATTAACACCTCTGGGGTTACCATGAAGATTCCCGTGATTCAGACAGCAGATACTTTGCCAAAGCAGATTCTAATATATGATCTTGCAGCATCAGACGTAATCACCATGGATAAAAAGACCATGCTAAGCGACAGTTATGTCTTATGGAAAATCGAGGATCCTCTAAAGTTTGCTCAGTCCTTAAATTCTTCTTTGGTCAATGCGGAGGCTAGAATTGATACGGTGGTATATAACTCAGTAAAGAATGTTATTAGTAGTATGAGTCAGAACGATGTCATAAGCAGCAGAGATGGGGAGCTTTCCCAGGCCATCATGAACAATGTGGGTGAAAACATGAGCCAGTACGGCATTAGACTTCTGGCAGTTGAGACAAAGAGACTTGACCTTCCAGTGGATAATAAGGCGGCTGTGTATGAACGAATGATATCAGAACGAGCTAAGATCGCTGCTACTTATACCGCAGAGGGGCAGGCAGAAGCGAAAAAGATTCAAAACACCACAGACCGGGAAATTGCCATCAGTATATCTGATGCCCAGGCAACGGCTGCGTCAATAACAGCGGAAGGAGAGGCGGAGTATATGAGGCTTCTTGCGGAAGCTTACAGTGATTCTCAAAGAGCGGATTTCTTTTCTTTTATCCGTTCACTGGAAGCAGCCAGAACTTCTCTAGGTGGAAAAAACAACACTCTTATTTTGCCGGGAGATTCTCCAATCGCGAAAATATTTACCGGACGTTAATTGTTGCAGGAACGAATTTTTTGTGGTAAAGTGTTAAAAAGATAAAGAGACGATAGATTGGAGACAGACAGCATGAAGATTAAAGACATTTTAAGCCAGGGAAAGCCAACCTTATCTTTTGAAGTGTTTCCCCCAAAGACAGAGGATAAATATGAATCCGTAGAACGGGCAGCAGCAGAGATTGCGAAGCTAAATCCGGCTTTTATGAGTGTCACCTATGGAGCAGGTGGAGGCACCAGTAAGTATACGGTTGATATTGCTTCTGCACTTCATCATAATCATCATGTGACGGCTCTTGCTCATTTAACCTGTGTATCTTCTACGAAGGAAAAGGTGCGTGAGGTTCTATGTGAGTTAAAAGAAGCAGGTATTGATAATGTGCTTGCTCTTAGAGGAGATATTCCAGCGGACGGAACAGTCTCAAAAGAATATAGCTACGCGTCAGAGTTAATCCGGGAAATAAAAGATGCGGGTGATTTTTGCATCGGTGCAGCCTGTTATCCGGAAGGTCACGTAGAGTCTGCCAGCAAAACCATTGATATGGATTATCTAAAAGAAAAAGTCGAGGCAGGCTGTGATTTTGTAACCACTCAGATGTTTTTCGATAATAATATATTATATAACTATTTGTATCGCATTCGGGAAAAGGGAATTACAGTTCCAGTAGTTGCAGGGATAATGCCTGTAACCAATGTAAGGCAGATTATTCGAAGCTGCCAGCTTTCCGGTACTTATCTGCCATCTCGGTTTAAGGCCATTGTAGACCGGTTTGGGGATAATCCCGCAGCGATGAAACAGGCAGGCATTGCATATGCCACGGAGCAGATCATTGATCTGATTGCAAACGGAGTCAATGCCATTCATGTATATTCCATGAATAATCCGGAAATTGCTTATAAGATCAAGGAAAACTTATCGGAGATACTGTAGGAATGATTTAGGGTTCGGTGCCTCTGCGGGACCGGACCTATTTTTTTATGGATTCATAAGGGAGGAAGGCTCATGGAAATCAGCCGTAAGGAAGTTCGCAGATACTTGGGATATGGAATACAGGATGGAGATGATGCGGTCAACGGGCTGATTGAAGAATGTATCGGGGAGCTGACCAAAGCTGCCACTTTAAAGTGTATCAGTCGGTCCTACCCTTTGAAACTCCAGCCTGATGGAGAAATTGATTTTACGGTTTTTCAGACGAAAAGCCGGAATTTAAGTAAGAATTTAGCTGACTGCAGCCAAGTCATTTTATTTGCGGCAACATTAGGAACTGGTGTGGATGTACTTTTGCATAAATATACGAAATTGCAGATGAGCAAGGCCGTTATTATGCAGGCTGCCGCCGCTGCTATGATTGAGGAATTTTGTGACGAAGAAAATCTAAAACTAAAAAAGGAATTTGAGGCTCAAGGGCTTTTTTTAAGACCGAGATTTAGTCCCGGTTATGGTGATTTTGCTCTGGAATGTCAGCGCAATATAACTGCAGTCCTTGAGACATCGAAGCGGGTAGGCATCATGCTGACAGACAGCCTGTTAATGACACCATCAAAATCTGTAACTGCTATTATGGGTGTTAGTGAAAAGCCATACCGTTGCGAAGTAAAAGGATGCGAATCCTGTGGGAAGATAGATTGCGCGTACCGAAGAAATTAGAGGAACCGATTTTAGATGGAGGAATATATGACAGGGATTTTAAAAGAGATCAGACAAAGAATTGTATTTTTTGACGGAGGAACAGGAAGTCTTTTGCAGGCCAATGGCTTAAGGCCAGGGGAGCTGCCGGAAACCTGGAATGTGATTCATCCGGAAATCATCACTAAGCTTCACCGGGATTACTTAGAGGCAGGTGCTGACATTATAAAGACTAACACCTTTGGTGCCAATGGCTTGAAATTTTATAAGGGTGCTGAGTTTGATTTAGATGAAGTTGTGAGAGCGGCTCTTAAAAATGCAAGGGAAGCAGTAGAAACTGCCGTATATCCAGATGGTAAGGAACGTGGCTACATTGCTCTGGATTTAGGTCCCACCGGAAAGCTTTTAAAACCCTTAGGAGAACTGGATTTTGAGGACGCCTATCGCATGTACTCCCAGGTTGTAAAAATCGGTGAAGAAGAGGGTGCAGACCTTGTTCTCATCGAGACCATGAGCGACAGCTATGAAACAAAGGCTGCAGTTTTAGCTGCAAAAGAAAATTCTAATCTCCCTGTATTTGTAACCATGATCTTTGATGAGAAGGGAAAGCTATTGACAGGAGGTAACGTAGAATCTACAGTTGCCCTGCTGGAGGGACTAAGAGTGGATGCTCTAGGAATCAACTGTGGTCTTGGTCCGATTCAGATGGAGGGCATCTTATCTGATATTATGAAGGTGACTTCAACTCCCGTCATCGTCAATCCCAATGCAGGACTTCCAAGAAGCGAAGGGGGAAAGACCGTCTACGATATTGATGCCGATGAATTCGCAAGAGTTATGTCAAGGATCGTTGAAATGGGAGCATGTGTCGTAGGTGGCTGCTGTGGAACCACTCCAGAACATATAGAAAAGACAGTGGCACTCTGTAAGGATATTCCTGTGAATCTTCCGGATAAAAAGGATCGTACCGTGATATCTTCCTATGCTCAGGCAGTTGTTATGGACCGGGAACCCATCATTATTGGGGAGCGGATCAACCCAACTGGAAAATCCAAATTCAAACAGGCTCTTCGGGATCACAACCTGGAATATATCTTAAGGGAAGGCGTCTCCCAACAAGATAATGGAGCACATGTACTTGATGTTAACGTTGGACTTCCAGGAATTGATGAAGCGTCTATGATGGTGGAGGTAATTAAGGAAATCCAAAGCATCATTGACCTGCCTTTACAGATTGATACTTCAGATATCGAAGCCATGGAACGGGCCATGAGGATTTACAATGGGAAGCCTCTAATCAATTCCATTAACGGGAAACAGGAAGTAATGGAAGCCATATTTCCTCTTGTAAAACGGTATGGAGGCGTGGTGGTTGCCCTGGCTCTTGATGAAGATGGAATTCCAGAGACTGCGGACGGCAGAATTGCAGTTGCAAAAAAGATCTATAAAAAAGCAAGCGAGTATGGAATTGATAAAAAAGACATTGTAATTGATGCTCTTTGCATGACAGTAAGCTCTGACAGCAAGGGTGCTTTAACTACTTTGGAGACCTTAAGAAAGGTAAGGGATGAACTGGGCGGAAAAACCACCTTAGGAGTTTCCAATATTTCCTTTGGTCTTCCACAAAGAGAAATCATCAACGCGGCATTTTTTACAATGGCTCTTCAAAACGGATTAAGTGCAGCCATTATAAATCCCAACTCAGAAGCAATGATGCGATCTTATTTAAGCTATATGACTCTTTGCGACTTAGATCCTCAGTGCAGCCGTTATATAGAGGTGTACAGCGGACAGGTGGCAACCCTTGGAGACACTTTAAAGCCAGGAGCTGCATCAGGCTCAGGAAATTCTGCAGGCAATGATATTTCCTTAGGGGAAAGCATTAAGAAAGGGCTTAGGGACCGTGCACACGCCGCAGTTTTGGAGCTTATTAAGGATAAAGAGCCTCTATCTATTATTAATGAGGAGATGATTCCAGCCTTAGATCAGGTAGGAAAAGGCTTTGAAAAGGGAACCGTATTCCTTCCACAGTTATTAATGAGTGCAGAGGCGGCTAAGGCAGCTTTTGAAGTAATTAAGGAACAGCTTGCTAAAAGCGGTATCGAGGAAGGAAAAAAAGGGACGGTCATTCTTGCTACGGTACGGGGAGACATTCATGACATTGGGAAAAATATTGTGAAGGTACTGCTTGAAAATTACAGCTACGATGTCATTGATTTGGGAAAAGATGTACCGCCAGAGCTGATTGTGAAGACTGCGGTTGAAAAGAACGTGAAGCTGGTAGGCCTAAGCGCGCTTATGACCACTACGGTTCCAAGCATGGAAGAGACCATCAGACAGCTTAAAAAGGAACTCCCAGATACCAAAGTTATGGTAGGAGGAGCGGTTTTAACGGAAGATTATGCAAAAACCATTGGTGCCAACCAGTACTGCAAGGATGCCATGGCCTCTGTCAATTATGCGGAAGGTATATTTGAAGTAAAATAAGGTGCCTCATTGACAAATACAGAATGAATGGTACAATTAAACTTGATAATATTACTGGAGGTACAAACATGGGAAAGATTATTTTAACGGGAGACCGACCCACAGGAAAACTGCACATCGGCCACTACGTAGGTTCCTTAAGACGGAGAGTGGAATTGCAGAATTCCGGCGAATTTGACGAGATTTTTATTATGATTGCGGATGCCCAGGCATTGACGGACAATGCGGACAACCCTGAGAAAGTTCGTCAAAACATCATAGAGGTTGCGCTGGATTATCTTGCATGCGGTTTGGACCCGAAAAAGTGTACTTTGTTCATCCAGTCCCAGATTGCGGAGCTGACGGAGCTATCCTTTTACTATATGAACCTTGTAACTGTCTCAAGGCTTCAGAGAAATCCTACGGTTAAGTCTGAAATTACCATGAGGAACTTTGAAACCAGCATACCGGTTGGTTTCTTTACCTACCCAATCAGCCAGGCGGCAGATATCACAGCATTTAAAGCAACCACAGTTCCTGTGGGTGAAGATCAGGAGCCGATGATTGAGCAGACAAGAGAAATCGTAAGAAAATTCAATTCTGTTTATGGAGATGCACTGGTAGAACCAGATATTCTTCTCCCAGACAACAAGGCCTGCTTACGACTTCCTGGTACTGACGGTAAAGCAAAGATGAGCAAGTCCCTTGGTAACTGCATCTATTTATCCGATTCAGAAGAGGACGTAAAGAAAAAGGTTATGAGCATGTTTACAGATCCAAATCACTTACAGGTATCTGATCCTGGAGAAGTGGAAGGGAACACTGTATTTACCTATCTTGATGCCTTCTGTAAGGAAGAGGATTTTGAGAAGTACTTACCCGAATATAAAAATCTTGATGAGCTGAAGGACCACTACAAAAGAGGTGGCTTAGGAGATGTTAAGGTTAAGAGATTTTTAAACAGCATACTTCAAGCTGAGTTAGAGCCAATCCGTAAGAGAAGAAAAGAATATGAGGCGCAAATCCCTTACGTATTCCAAATCTTAAAAGAGGGTTCTATGAAGGCATCACAAAAAGCAGCCGCAACGCTAAAAGATGTGAAAGAAGCCATGAAGATTAATTATTTTGATGATTTAGAACTTATTGAGGAACAGGCGAAGAAGTACCAGAGCCAGGAATAGAAGCTATGAACATCATATCCATCGTACAGATTTTAGAATGCAATGAGATGATTAAGAATCAAGGCTTACGCTATCAAATCCATTTACGGGATGCCTGTGGAAAACAGTCATGCCGCATTGAGTCTTTGGATGCAAATAACGGAGAAGCTGAATTACAGGCACTTACTTTAATTTTAAATGATTATTTTTCAAGGTTTCGTTTTAAGTTGGAATACGGAGAGGATGGATTGAATTTCTGGACTCTTTGATGACAAAAGAAAGGACGCCGGAAAAGATACAGAGGAGACGGTTTCCTTTGAGCTTTTCCGGCGTTTTTGATAAAACAATAATTATTATCAATATCATTATTGAACTTCTGGAAGATATGTGCTAATATTAATACATGAATTAGTAAAGACTAACTCATAAAAACATAGAAATATGCCATATTAAATTAGTATAGCAATCACGAAAGGAGATAGATGGTATGTCATTTATTGGTAAAGAAATTGGTGATTTTAAGGTACAGAGTTTTATAAATGGAGAATTTAAAGAGGTAACAAAGAGTGATGTTTTGGGAAAATGGTCGGTATTTTTTTTCTATCCGGCAGATTTTACCTTTGTATGTCCAACAGAGCTGGAAGAGCTTGCAGATAAATATGAGGATTTTAAGAAGATCGGTTGTGAGATTTACAGTGTATCTTGTGATACCCATTTTGTGCACAAAGCATGGCACGATGTATCAAAGACCATAAAGAAAATTAAGTACCCCATGCTTGCAGATCCAACCGGTGTGATCTCTAGAGATTTTGATGTCATGATAGAAGAGTCTGGCATGGCAGAGAGAGGAACCTTTGTGGTGAATCCAGAAGGCAAGATAGTAGCTTATGAAGTCATTGCAGGTAATGTAGGAAGAAATGCAGACGAGTTATTCCGCCGGGTTCAGGCGTCCCAGTTCGTTGCAGAACATGGAGATGAAGTTTGTCCGGCAAACTGGAAACCAGGAGAGAAGACTTTAAAGCCCAGCCTTGATCTAGTTGGACTCTTGTAAAGGTGGGATATATATGGATGGATTGTATGACGTAATTGTCGTCGGCGCAGGCCCAGCGGGTCTGTCCGCAGCCATCTATGCCGCAAGAGCCAGATTTAAGGTTTTGGTTCTGGAAAAGGAAAAGCTTGGCGGACAGATTACGATTACCTCGGAAGTTGTAAATTACCCTGGAATAGAAAGCATTGACGGCTCAGCTTTGACAGAGAGGATGCGAAAACAAGCTGAAAACTTTGGCGCAGAATTTAAGATGGCGAAAGTTTTAGATATGGATCTGACTCAGGATGTCCGGGTGGTAAAGACGGATAAGGGTGATTTAAAAGCTCTTGGCGTGGTTCTGGCTTTGGGCGCCAACCCAAGAATGATTGGCTTTCAAGGGGAAGAAACCTTCAAAGGACGTGGAGTGGCATACTGTGCTACCTGCGACGGAGAATTCTTTACCGGTATGGATGTGTTTGTTATTGGAGGCGGTTATGCTGCCGCAGAAGAAGCTGTGTTTCTTACAAAGTATGCAAACAAAGTGACCATCATTGTACGGGAGGATGACTTTACCTGTGCAGGGTCAGTAGCGGATAAGGCAAGAGAACATGAGAAGATTGAGGTCCACTACCATACTGAGATTGTAGAAGCAGCAGGTGATACGTTACTTCGGACTGCAAAGTTTAGAGATATTAAAACAGGAAAAGAATGGCAGTATGATGCACCTGAGGGTGGAACCTTTGGAATCTTTGTTTTTGCAGGTTATGTGCCGGATACAGGCTGGATTCATGGAAAAGTAGCATTAAACCATGACGGATATCTAATTACTGACCCAGACCAGATGACAGATGTTCCTGGAATTTATGGAGCAGGTGATGTATGCGTAAAGAATCTTCGTCAGGTGGTGACGGCGGTCTCTGACGGTGCGGTTGCAGCGACTTCCCTGGAAAAATATGTAGCAGATATGTGGGAAAAGCTAGGCATTGAAAAGAGAGAAGAACCAGTAAAAGCAGAACGTAAGACGGATTCCCATAGTGAGGAGCGCGAGGATGGCGATGAATTTATTACCCCGGAGATGAAGCTTCAACTAAAAGAATTATTTGGAAAATTTGAACGTAAGATAACGGTGAAGGCTCTGCTAAATAAAAGCCCTCTGGCTTCTCAGATGGAAGGTTTCTTAAAGGAACTTTCCGGTATATCGGATCAGGTGGAATGTCTGGTAAGCTGGGAATCGGAAGGATTAACAGTAGATGAGAAGCTTCCTGCAATTTGCGTTTTAAAAGAAGATGGCACGGAATCCGGCCTCAGGTTTTATGCAATTCCTGGCGGGCATGAGTTTAATTCTTTTGTCATTGGATTATACAATGTGGCAGGTCCTGGGCAGGCAATTAGCCCGGAGGAAGCACAGCGGATTAAGGAAATAAAAAAGCCTGTTGATATTATCGTTGCAGTATCCTTATCCTGTACCATGTGCCCGACCACTGTGATGTCTGCCGGAAGAATAGCGGCAGATAATGAGATGGTGAATGCATGGACCTATGATCTTAACTTATACCCGGAATTAAAAGAACGGTATCAGATCATGAGTGTTCCTTGTATGATTATAAATCAAGAAAGAGTTGAGTTTGGGAAGAAATCCGTAGAGGACCTTCTTAACATACTGGAAACCATTTAAACGAAAAGGAGATATCATGATGAATTATCTGGAGATTGAAAAAGTAATTGGAAGAGAAATAATTGATTCCAGAGGTAATCCTACTGTAGAGGCTGAGGTACATTTAGTTGACGGAACCATCGCAAGAGGTGCTGCACCAAGTGGAGCGTCTACTGGTGAATTTGAAGCATTAGAGCTTCGGGATGCGGACAAAGCCCGCTTTGGAGGAAAGGGTGTATTAAATGCGGTTCATAACATCAATACAGTCATCCATTACGCTCTTGTAGGAATGGATGCTTCTGACATATATGCCATTGATAAAGCTATGATTACTGCAGATGGAACAAAGGATAAATCAAGACTTGGTGCCAATGCTATTTTGGCAGTATCCATTGCAAGTGCCAGAGCTGCAGCTATTAGCTTAGGCGTTCCGCTGTATCGTTTCCTAGGTGGAATAAACGGTAATCGTTTACCAGTTCCTATGATGAACATCTTAAACGGTGGTGCTCATGCGGCTAATACGGTTGATGTACAGGAATACATGATAATGCCAACTGGAGCGGCTGACTTTAAAGAAGGTCTTCGCTGGTGTACAGAAGTATTCCACTGTCTTGCTTCCATTTTAAAATCAAAAGGCCTTGCTACTTCAGTGGGTGATGAGGGTGGTTTTGCACCTGACTTAGAAAGCGACGAAGCTGCTATTGAGCTGATCCTAGAAGCAATAAAAAAAGCAGGTTACGAACCTGGCCGTGATTTTGTTCTGGCTATGGATGCAGCTTCTAGTGAATGGAAGGGAGAGAAGAAGGGTGAATATCTTCTTCCTAAGAGCAAAAAACATTTTACCTCTGAGGAGTTAATTGCTCATTGGAAAAACCTTTGTGATAAATATCCAATCTATTCCATCGAAGATGCACTTGATGAAGATGACTGGGAAGGCTGGAAGCTTCTTACGAAAGAGCTTGGAGACAGAATCCAGTTGGTTGGTGATGATTTATTCGTAACCAACACAGAGCGTCTGAAAAAAGGAATTAACGAAGGATGCGGAAACTCTATTTTAATTAAGCTCAATCAAATTGGTTCTGTATCCGAAACACTGGAGGCCATTAAGATGGCTCACAGTGCAGGCTATACCGCCATTGCATCTCACCGTTCCGGAGAGACAGAGGATACCACCATTGCAGATCTTGCGGTTGCTCTTAATACCTGTCAGATTAAAACTGGTGCACCAAGCAGAAGTGAGCGTGTAGCTAAATACAATCAGCTTCTTCGTATTGAAGAAGAATTAGGTGAGGGAGCCGTTTATCCAGGTATGGATGCATTCCATATTAAACATTCTTAAAGATAGTTACAAGCCTGCCAGGTCTTAGGATCTGGCAGGCTTTTTTGTGAAGAAAAGGAATTGAAGAAACGGTAGAAAAATGGTATGCTTTAGAAAACGTGGACATAGGAGAAGGCTATGGAATATAGAGAGATTAACATTTCGGAGTTAAACAAAGAACTTTTCCAGCAATTTAACCGCTATCAGGAAGTGAAAGAGTGTGTAAGGAAGGTAGATGGAGTTTGGTCATCGGTGAAGAATCCATTTACAGAACAATGGCAGGATGAGGATTATGAGGTATTGGTTCGTTGTCTTAAAATCACCATTCATACGGGTGGTGTTGTATTTGGAGCCTTTCATCACGGTGAGCTAAAGGGATTTGCTTCGGTTGAAGGCGTGTTCATGGGGAAACACAAGAATTATCTGGATCTATCAAATATTCATGTATCTTATGATGTGCGAGGCAAACGAACAGGCCGTCGCTTGTTTCATATGGTTTCAGAGTGGGCAAGACTAAAAGGTGCGGAAAAGCTATATATATCCGCCCAGTCCTCGGTGGAAACCCAGGCGTTTTATAAAGCCATGGGGTGTGTGGAAGCAAAGGAATACGATGAAGCCCATGTGACGAGAGAGCCCCATGACTGTCAGTTGGAATATACCTTGGAAAGAAAAGTTATTTTATATATAGGGATCAGTCTGGATGGATACATTGCAGATGAAAAAGGAAACGTAGACTGGCTTTTGGGTCAGGATGTATCATACCAAGGGGATTATGGTTATGAAGCATTCTCAAAGCAGGTGGACACGGTTTTAATGGGTTATAATACGTATCATCAGGTAGTGACAGAATTATCACCTGAGGAGTGGGTGTATCCAGACAAGGAAACGTATGTGATAACCCATAAGGAGCTTAAGGACAAGCCGGGGATTTATTTTACCGGAGAACCCTTGGAATCTTTGCTTGGAAATTTAAAGAGGCAGACAGGGAAGGGAATCTGGATATGCGGAGGTGCAGAACTTGTAAGAGGGTTGATGGAAAAAAGTCTTATTGATGAGTACCATTTGACCATTATGCCGGTTCTTCTTGGAAAGGGTATCCGTTTGTTTGGAGAACTGGAAAAAGAGCAGTTATTAAAACTTGTCTCGATGCAGACTGAAAATGGAGTGATTGATTGTATTTATCGTAAAAGATGGATCTAAAGGTGGAATATACAAGGCCTGCCTTCAATACAATGAATAATAGCATAATGCCGTTTTGGGCGGGGGTATGTAAAGCAAAGGTATTGGAGAGAGGAAAAAAAGATGGCAGTGATAGAACAAATCAGATGCGGATGCGTTAACAGCTATCTGATCGAAAGCCACGGAAGAGCCATTCTTGTGGATACAGGAAGGTTGGGATCGGAAGAAAAGATTTTGAATATGTGCCATAAGACAAAAGTGGAACTCATACTTTTGACTCATGGGCATTTTGACCATGTACAAAATACAGCATATTTAAAAGAGATGCTTAAGGTTCCTGTGGCTATGCATAAGGGAGATTATTCTTTGCTAAGGGATAACAGGAAAGATCCAATTTCCCATCAAGGGCTTTTGGCCATGCTGGTGGCGGAAGTTGCAGAACGAAATTTAGAAAAGAACCGGATCCCAGAGTTTGTTCCGGATGTTTACTTAGATGAGGGAGATAGTTTAAGTGATTATGGAATTGATGCCAGAGTCATGACACTTCCAGGACATACCAGGGGGTCCATCGGGCTTGATATAGAAGAAACGTTTGTTATTACGGGAGATGCTCTTATGAATCTATTTTACCCAGGATTGTCTATGATTTATTGGGACAGGAAAAAGATGATAGAGAGTGCGCAAAAGATCAGCGCTCTGGGAGCAAGAAAGGTGTATTTCGGTCACGGTAATCCAGTAGAGAACCGGGAATGGAGCCGAACCGAAATCTAAAATGAGGATAAAAGAGGATGCTAGAAATCTATCTGTCAAAAATGGAAGCACCAGAAGGAATGAAAAAGCATGAGTGGGAGCATGAGCTAGGGAAAAAACTCCTATTTTCAGGATTAAATGAAATATATGGTTTGACCGAGAGGGAACTAGACGGCCTTTCCTTTGCCGCGGGAGTTCATGGAAAACCATATCTGAAAGATTTTCCCCATATTCATTATAATGTGAGTCACACGGAAGGCATGGTAATCTGCGGTTTTTCAGAGGAAGAAATAGGGGTGGATGTAGAGCGGATACGACCTTTTCATGATGGCATTCTTAGAAAGGTGTTATCAGAGTCCGAAAGAAATTTTCTTGAGAGTCTGGAAATAAAACAACGCCCAGAATACTTTTTTCGTATCTGGACGTTAAAGGAAAGCTATGGGAAAGCAGTTGGATGCGGAATTGCCATGTCCTTATCTGCCATATCCTTTACCTTAAAGGAAAAGGAAAATCCCATCTGTTCTATTCCCGGTTTTTCTTTTCTCCAGCAAAGTGTGGATGAAGAATATATCCTGTCTGTATGTAGGGCAGGCAATGAGGATATTAAGGAAATTAAGGTTAAGCAGAAGCTTGTTTTTTAAATTTGTTTTCTGAGATTATAAGTCCAATCAGAGTTAATATAATTCCAAAAAAGGATTGCAGAGTCAGGCTCTCATTTAAGACAAGCATAGAGGTGATAACTGTAATAACTGGCACTGCATAGATATAGACGCTGGTTTTCACCGTGCCAAGAACCTTTACGGCATAATTCCAGGTGACAAAGCAAAGAGCAGAAGCACCAAGTCCTAAAAATAGAAAATTCAGTAGGTTTGATGCATTGCTGATTTTCTCAAAATCAAAACGAATGGGAAGAATCGCCAATACAGGGATCATGAACAACAGGCCGTAGAAAAATATTCGCCTGGTTGCTTCTATGGTTCCGTGGCCGTACTCCCCTATTTTTTTTGTAAAAACGGAATAGGCAGCCCAGGTAATTGCGGCGGAAAGTGCCAAAAAGTCTCCCAGAGGATTAAGTTCTACCCCGCTGTTTCCCTGAAAGCTGATTAGGCCAATGCCCACAATCGCGGTAATAAAACCAGCCATAAAACGGACTCCTGGTTTTTGTCCCCTTAGAAACATCCAGTCGAACAAAGCGGTAAAAAAAGGAGCCGCAGCGATTATGGTACTTACATTAGAAGTAAGGGTATAGGTGAGAGCAAAGTTTTCCATTAGAAAATATAAGGTAACTCCACATAGGCCGGCACTTGCAAAGTAAATTTCTTCCTTTAGGCTTTTTATTTTTAAAATACGGGGACAGGCGATCCAAAGAGCGGCATAACCGATGATGAAACGAAAAAAAAGAATTTCAAGAGGGGTAAATGACCGTAGCAAAACTTTGGTGGATATAAATGTGGTTCCCCATACAAAGATAGAGAAGGCGCAGGCGAGATGCCCGTAAAGATGATTTTGTTTGTTCATGATGTGTGTACTCCTGTTAAAACGTTGTTTTTGTTAATGGTTGTACTGATTTTATCACAGAAAGATTGAATTGTCTTATAAATATGTGATTTTGTGGCTAGAATCTTGGTAAGGCTAAAATGAACAGGAGGAAAAGCCATGAAATCTATTACAGACAATTTTTTGATTTCCTTTCTTCAAAAATTCGATGAACACCCTTTTGATGTGAAACTCCATGGAAAGACTCATCATATTGGGGAAGGGAATCCTACATTTCTTGTGAATCTAAAAGAAGATATTGGAAGCAATGAACTGATTACAAGTACTTCTCTGGCGTTAGGGGAAGCATATATGAAAGGGAATTTGGATATAGAAGGAGATTTGTTTGAGGCTCTGGATCACTTCCTTGGTCAGATGGGAAAATTCTCATCGGATCATTCAAAGCTTAAGAAGCTAATGTTTTCTTCTCCATCAAAAAAGAACCAGGAGAAAGAGGTCACCTCCCACTATGATATCGGCAATGACTTTTATAGCCTTTGGCTAGACGATACCATGAGTTATTCCTGTGGCTATTATAAAACCGAGGAAGATACCTTATACGAAGCTCAATGCAACAAGGTAGAGCGGATTTTACAAAAGCTTTGCCTGAAAAAGGATATGACGCTCCTTGATATTGGATGTGGCTGGGGATATCTACTGATACGTGCGGCTAAGGAATATGGCGTAAATGGAGTCGGCATCACTCTAAGTAAGGAGCAAAAAAAGATATTTGAAGAGCGGATAGAAGCAGAGGGCCTTATTGGAAAAGTTTCTGTTGAATTAATGGATTACAGGGACTTGGAAAAATGCGGGAAGACCTTTGACCGGGTAGTCAGCGTAGGAATGGTAGAGCATGTAGGCAGAGAGCATTACGAGCTGTTTGTTAAAAATGCGGAGGCTGTATTAAAACCAGGAGGCCTGCTTTTGCTCCATTATATCAGCGCCTTAAAAGAATATCCCGGTGATCCATGGATGAAGAAATACATCTTCCCAGGGGGAATGGTACCAAGCCTGCGGGAGATGATTCATATTTTAAGCGAGCATCAATTCTATACCCTGGATGTTGAGAGCCTGCGCAGACATTATTATAAAACACTGCGTCACTGGGAACACAATTTTAATGAAAACAGGTCAGAAATCCAGGAAAAAATGGGAGGGGAGTTCGTGCGAATGTGGGATCTCTACCTAAATGCTTGTGCAGCTACCTTTCATAATGGAATCATTGATCTTCACCAGATACTTGTATCAAAGGGAGTAAACAATCAGATTCCCATGACCCGCTGGTATTAAATACTAAGAAAAATGAGCGAAGAAAAACCATCCCTGTTACCCCATGACAGGGATGGTTTTTTTTGTGATTCTATGTTGCCGTATTTTTAAATAAGTGGTATGATTCCTTAGGATATATGGAAAAGAAGAGGATTAATTTAGTTAATTATGAATAAACGAAAGAAAAACACCCTTTTAGTTTTGATTTATTCGGTTATGTTTCTTACATGCTTTGGAATTGTGGCAGTAGTTGACAGACTGAATTCACCCATACACGATGAAAACAAGACACCTAGTGATACGATAATGGAACCCTCAAAAGGTCCTGTGAAAGAAAGCGAACCAGATACTTTAGAAGAAAGTGTTATGGTTCCCACCACTGAAGCTAAAAAAATAGAAAGCAGTCAGGAAACGAAAATACAGATGCCTGCTGTTTTGGCAGAAGAAGTGAAGGAGTATAAGCCGCCTTCCATTGTAATCGCATCGGATGTGCATTATTATTCCCCGGAACTTACGGATTATGGTAAGGCCTTCTGGACCATGGCAAAGGGCGATGATGGAAAAGTGGTCCATTACATTCCAGAACTGATGGACTCCTTTGCTATGGAGATGGAAGGACTTTCACCATCGGTTGTTATCTTAACCGGGGACCTTACTTTAAATGGGGAAAAGAAAGGCCATGAGGCACTGGCAAAGAAACTGAAATTGTTAGAAGAACAGGGAGTCAAGGTATTAGTAATACCAGGAAACCATGACATAAACAATTACAATTCTGCATCCTATATGGGAAAAGACAGGGAGCCGTCAGATATCGTGACACCAGATGATTTTTATCGTATTTACAGTTGCTTTGGCTACGATCAGGGAATAAGCCGTGATGAAGCTTCTTTTAGTTATGTATATGAGCTGGACCAATACAACTGGCTGCTCATGCTTGATTCTGCCCAGTATGTGCCAGAGAATAAGGTAGGTGGGCGGATCCGGGAAGAGACCCTTATCTGGATGAAGGCCCAGTTAGAGGAAGCGAAGAAACGTTCTGTCAATGTAATAACCATTGGACATCATAATCTTTTAAAGGAAAGCATCCGTTATCCAATGGATTGTACACTGGAAAACAGTGAAGACGTAATAGAACTTCTGGAGTCTTACCGGGTCCCACTTTACATAAGCGGTCATCTGCATCTACAAAGGACCAAAACCCATAAACCAAGACCTGGAGTTATGGAGGAGGGCTATCATATCAATGAGGTGGTGGCGGATTCCCTTGCCATTTCTCCGTTTCAATACGGGCTTCTAACATGGACGAAAGACAATGGAATATCCTATACCACAAAAGAACTTGACGTAGCCAAGTGGGCGAAAGATTGTTCCATTACCGATGATAATTTGTTAAAGTTTCAGGAATATGGTGCGAATTTTCTAAGTGATGTAGTCAGCAGTCAGGTTTACGATCAGTTAAAAAATCTGCCGGAGGAACAGCGCATTAAGATGGCTGGTCTTTATGCTGACATTAACCGCGCCTATTGTGCCGGAATACCTGTAGATGCCGGGTGGGTACGGTCGGAAGAGGCTTACAGGCTTTGGGAACGGAATTTACCAGATAGCAAGCTTTTTGCTGAAATAAATGAGATGATAAGAGATACTGGAAGCGACTTTAATACATGGGAGTCGGTTCTGGAATATGGGAGGAGAAATGACGGAATTGGAAATGACATCAGTCCCCAATCTTAAGAAGGGGTGTCTGCTCACCCTGTTCGGTGGGATTTTGTGGGGGCTTTCAGGAACCTGTGGCCAATATTTAATGCAGAACAAAGGACTTACCTCTGATTGGCTGATTCCCATTCGCCTTCTTTTGGCAGGAATCATTCTTCTTACGGTGTGTCTGATTAAGGACGGCAAGAAGATATTTGATATCTTTAAGGTTCCAAAAGACGGGGTGGATGTTATGGTATTTGGCATGCTTGGTATGTCTATGTGCCAATATACATATTTTACAGCAATCAGCCAGTCCAATGCTGGAACAGCCACCGTGCTGCAATACATAGGACCCGTATTAATTGTACTTTACGTTTCCCTGCGAACAGGAAAGATACCGGAAAAAATTGAAGTATTTGCAGCCTTGCTTGCAGTTGTAGGTACAGTATTATTAGCGACTCATGGAAACCTAAAAAGCCTTGCCATCTCTCATCAGGCCCTCTTTTGGGGACTTTGTTCAGCAGTAGCACTGGCGGTTTATACGGTTCAACCGGTACCTTTATTAGCGAAATATGGTTCAATGGTGGTAACTGGTTGGGGGATGTTAATCGGGGGAATTCTTCTTTGTCTGTTTTTTAGACCTTGGACTATGGCGGTGAAGGTAGATGGAGCGGTAATTGGAGGACTGGGTTTTATTATCCTGTTTGGTACCATTATTGCATTTGTGGCTTACCTAGAAGGCGTGAAATGGGTGGGGCCAAAGCGGGGAAGCTTATTTGCCTCTGTGGAGCCTGTATCTGCCACTGTATTTTCAGCCCTACTATTAAAGGTAGGATTTGGTGCTATGGATCTGTTAGGGTTTGCCTGCATTATTTCCACAATCTTTCTCCTTACCATGGGCAAAAAAAGATAACCCCTTTACATTTTATTTCACGTCATGATATAATTATGAAATAATGTTACATGAGAGGCGGGTTGTATATGCAGGAAAATATCAGCGTGTCAGGAGTGCTCTGTTCGTCTTATGATTCTTTTTTTGAAGCGGAGAAAAAGATTGCAGACTACATACTGGCTCATAAAAGCGAAATGATTGATATGACAGTAGCGGAGCTTGCTTTGGCAAGCGGAACCAGTGATGCCACGGTTTCCAGGTTTTGTAGAAGATGTGGTTTTAACGGATTTCACCATTTGAAAATTAATCTTGCAAAAGAAATTGCAGAGGAAAGAGGGAATTCTGTTGAGGTATCCAATGATATCAGCAGAGACAATCTCTCCCAATCTCTTCAAAATATATTGGCAAATAAAGTTGCAGAACTCACTCAAACCATTACCATGATGGATACAGAGGAGCTTGATCGTATCTTAACTGTAATAGAAAGAGCGAAAACGGTTCAGCTTGTGGCAGTAGGGAACACCATACCAGTGGCAATGGATGGTTCCTTTAAATTTAATCAGTTAGGGATTCCGGCAGTATCCGGTACCATCTGGGAGACTCAGATGGCATTTACCTGTAATTTAAAAGAAGGGGATGCCGTTATAATCATTTCCAATTCCGGTTTTTCCAAGCGTCTAATGACTCTTGCAGCAGTGGCTAAGGAAAATCATACGCCTATTATTGCCATAACAAACAATCCCTCCTCTCCGCTGGGCCAGGTATGCGATTATCATATTACAACGGCAACCAGGGAAAAACTTCTTCTTGGAGAATTTTGCTTTTCCAGAGTGTCTGCCACTACAGTGATTGAAATATTATATCTATTTCTATCTGTAAGCAAAAAGGATTCTCATGATCACATCAGACGCCATGAGATCTCCATTTATGACGATAAAAAGTAAATTACTACAATAATATATAGAAAGAAGGAATGCATGTTATAAGGTGCATTCCTTCTTTTTTGTTAATGTTAGAAACAAAATACAAGTTGGATAAAAACTTAGCAATAAGCACAAAATAACTGGGTGTTTGCTTTTATAAGTTGTATAAAATTGTGAAAAACGCTGAAAAGGTTCAAGAAATATTATTTCTCTTGGAATTATATTGACGAAATAAAACAATCGTATTATATTATAAGAGGGAGATGAAATAAAATTTTACGTATAAAAGGAGAGGTGAAATATGATTTACACAGTAACTTTTAATCCTGCTTTGGATTATGTCGTAAAAGCTGATCACTTCACCCTGGGAGCTGTTAACAGAGCTGATTGGGAAGGCATCTATTGTGGGGGAAAAGGACTGAATGTTTCAACCGTCCTGGCCGCATTAGAGTTAGGAAGCACTGCCCTTGGCTTTGTTGCAGGATTTACCGGACATGAGATACTAGAACGAGTGAAGAATTCAGGATTCCGGTCTGATTTTATCCAGGTGGAAAAAGGCATGTCAAGAATTAATGTTAAGATAAAATCCCAGGAAGAAACAGAGCTTAATGGAATGGGCCCTGAGATCACCACAGAGGACTTAGAGATTCTTTTTCATAAACTGGATTGCTTGTCAAGCGGGGATGTACTCATCTTATCTGGAAGCATACCTAAGACCATTGATGATAATATCTATGAACGAATTATGGCCAGCTTAAGAGGAAGAGGAATCCGTATTGTTGTGGATGCAACGAAAGATTTGTTAATTAACGTACTTCCTTATGAGCCATTTTTAATAAAGCCCAATAACCACGAATTGGGAGAAATGTTCCATGTGACTCTAAATACCATAGAGGAAATCATAGAATATGCAAAGCGTCTTCAGGAAATGGGAGCACAAAATGTTTTGATTTCCATGGCTGGAGATGGAGCGGTTTTAATTACGGACAAAAAGGAAGTTTACCGGATGGGAGTTCCAAAGGGAACTGTAAAGAATTCGGTAGGAGCAGGGGATTCCATGGTAGCAGGTTTTCTTGCCGGATATTTAGAAAATGGTAATTATGAACATGCCTTAAGGCTTGGCAGTGCAGCAGGAAGCGCTACGGCTTTTTCCGAAGGACTTGCCAGCAGGGATGAGATAATGAAACTGTACGAGGAACTGTCAAAGGAGGGGTATTGATGAAGATTACAGAGTTATTAAAAAAAGAGAGTGTTGAGCTTAATGTAAACGTCTCAGGAAAAGAATCAGCCATTGACGAGCTGGTAGATTTAATGGGGAAGGGCGGCAGATTAAAGGATAAGGCCGTTTACAAAGAAGAAATTTTAAAACGGGAAGCTCATGGAAGTACTGCAGTTGGAGAGGGGATAGCCATTCCTCATGCAAAGACGGCAGCAGTAAAGGAAGCTGGTCTTGCGGCTATTATTGTACCAGAGGGAGTGGATTACGAAGCATTTGACGGCGTGCCTGCTAAATTGATCTTTATGATTGCAGCACCAGAAGGTGGCGCAGATTTACATTTAGAAGCCTTATCCAGATTGTCCACTCTTTTAATGGACCCGGATTTTAGAGAAGACTTAATGAATGCTCAGTCAAAAGAAGAATTTTTAAAGTTGATTGATGATAAGGAGTCCATGCGTTACCAAAAGAACATTGTCTCTAAAAGTGATGGATATCGGGTTCTTGCAGTAACTGCATGTCCTACAGGAATCGCTCATACCTTTATGGCGGCTGAGAACTTAGAACAGAGCGGTAAGAAGCTTGGAATTCCTTTGAAGGCTGAAACCAATGGAGCCGAAGGAATTGGCAATGCTTTGACAAAAGAAGAAATCGAAGCAGCAGACGGAATTATCATTGCCGCAGATAAAAATGTGGATATGGCCCGTTTTGAAGGAAAACGTGTGGTTATGGCTACCGTTTCAGAAGGCATTCAAAAGGGAGAAGAGCTAATTAAACGAGCAGTCAGCGGGGAAGCTCCAGTGTATCATTATACTGGTTCCTCTGCTTCAGAAAGCAGCGAAAGAGAAGGTGTAGGCCGTTCCATCTACAAACATCTGATGAATGGTGTTTCTCATATGCTTCCTTTCGTAATTGGTGGTGGTATTTTAATCGCCCTTGCATTCTTGTTTGATGATTTTTCCATTGATCCTTCAAATTTTGGTAAGAATACACCTTTAGCCGCTTATCTAAAGACCATTGGTGAGCAGGCATTTGGTATGATGCTTCCTGTGTTAGCTGGTTATATTGCAATGAGTATTGCGGATCGACCGGGACTGGCGGTAGGTTTTGTAGGTGGTTTGATTGCGAAAATGGGATCAACTTTTGCAAACCCTGCAGGCGGTGGAGTAAACTCTGGATTTTTAGGAGCCCTTTTGGCTGGTTTCATTGGTGGTTACATTGTACTGATGCTTAAAAGAGCGTTCAAAAAGCTTCCAAAGTCCTTAGAAGGAATCAAACCTGTTTTATTATACCCGTTAATCGGTATTCTTCTGGTAGCAGTGGTAACAACATTCATCAATCCATTTGTAGGAGCCATCAATGACGGAATTACCGGCTTGTTAAACAATATGGGTGGTACCAGTAAAATCGTGTTAGGTGCAGTTGTAGGTGGTATGATGTCTGTAGATATGGGCGGACCAGTCAATAAGGCTGCTTATGTATTTGGCACCGCTCAGCTTGCAGAAGGAAACTTTGATATTATGGCAGCCGTTATGGCAGGTGGTATGGTTCCTCCCATTGCAATTGCCCTTTGTACTACTTTCTTTAAAAAGAAATTCACTGACAAAGAACGTCAGTCTGGCCTTGTGAATTATATCATGGGATTATCCTTTATTTCAGAGGGTGCAATTCCATTTGCGGCGGCTGATCCAATTCGTGTCATTCCATCTTGTATGATTGGTTCTGCGGTTGCAGGTAGTTTATCTATGGCATTTAATTGTACTTTAAGAGCTCCACACGGTGGTATCTTTGTACTTCCAACCATCGGAAATCCACTTGGTTATCTGGCAGCCGTAGTCATCGGTTCCGTGGTAGGATGCGCTGTACTTGCAGCATTAAAGAAGAACTTGAAAGCAGAAAAAAGTATCCCACAAAAAATGCGCTTTGACTAAGCTTAAAAAGCTGTTTCAAGGCGCATTTTTGTGCTACAACCCCTTTTAAGTATTTTATGGCGTCAGTTTTTTTAACTCATCCATATGGGGTTTTCTTACGTTGATAATTTCCTGAGCCAAGGACATAATATCATTATAATCCGTATATTCCAGTATGGAGGTAGCCATATCCACTGCCAATTGGTCATAACGAATGAGAGCACCTGCGTAAGCGTGCTCTAAGCTGGAGGAGTCTATTTTTTCTGTTTGTTCTAGTTTACCTACCAATGCATTAAAATCTGTAAGATAAGCATTTTCCATATCTTCATTTTTATGTTCTTCTTTGGCGTATTTTTCATTTAAGTCTTTTATTTTTTCTATCTCATCTTGAAGATTAGTCATGGTTTCCTGGGCAAAAAGCTTAACTGGCTCATTGTTACTGCCACTTGATAAGTAGGATTCCGATAGTAGCATTGCTGCATCATTTAGTAAGAGCATACTTTTTAAATAATCCATGGAGCCATTTCCTGAGATTTCCGTGTTTTTTAGTTCTTTTAATAGGTTGTTTGTGATCTCACTTTCTCTTAAGAGATAGCGGTTTACCGCGTCCTCTGCGGAGACATTGTCCAAGTTTTTATTATAAACAGTTGCTTGTAGGTCGCTGATGTTTTTTGAATTATTCGGATTGGACGCTTTGCTGCGGTTTTGATACCAGTTGGCTGTGGTAAAGGAAATAATTAAAAGGAGTGCCAACCCTATAATGGCAGCAATAATCCAGTGTCTTCTTTTTTCGTTCATAAGTTTCTCCCATTTCTGTAATATCCCGTTAGATTTATTATGTTCATAATTATCTTCCTTATGCAATTACGGGGAATGCTGGATTTTATAAGTGCCATGCTCTATAATAAAGTTATGATTTTACTTAAGGAGGAGAAATATGTATAAATGCTGTATATTTGATATGGACGGAACGATTTTAGATACCATCGAATCTCTTTCCCATAGTATCAGTCTGGCCATGGCGCATTTTGGCTACGGTCCAGTGGATGAGGCACATACCAAGAAGTTTGTGGGAGATGGATACAAAAAGCTGGTTGAAAGGGCTCTTATTCATTCGGGAGAAGGAGCTATGGTTCACTATGAAGAAGCTCTTAAGGTGTATGAACGAATTTTTGAAGAAAATTGTATTTATAAGGTAAAACCTTACGAAGGGATTCCAGAGCTTTTAGCATTTCTTAAAGAAAAGGGGATCAGAATAGGAATACTGACAAATAAAAACCAGGAAAGAGCCGTGGAGTGTATGGATGCCTGTTTTGAATCGGATTATTTTGATCTGATCATTGGAGATGGGATGGGTGTTTCCTTAAAACCAGATCCAGAAGGTGCCTTATTTATGGCAGAAGCATTTCATGTATTGCCATCGGAATGTCTTTACTTTGGGGATACCAATACAGATATGCAGACTGGAATCCATGCAGGGATGGATGCGGTGGCTGTGACATGGGGATTTCGGGACCGTAAAGAGCTTGAAACCTTTAAGCCCAAATACATCATTGATCACCCCGAAAAGATAAAATATGTTTTTGAATAAATTTTAAAAATAAAGGGAAATTAAGGAGAGATAAGAATTTAAATTAATCGGAGGAACCATGGCTAATTACTTAAAATGGGGCTTTATTGCAATCGCAGCCGTCTGGGCAGCAATGATAGGTACAATGGTAGGTTTTGCATGGAACATGTCTCAAATGCCGCAGAAGCTGCCGGAAATGGAGCGGCCTCCAGTTCAGAATACAAATATTAGCATAGAGACCCAGGAAAAGATGGAAGGGTATTGGACCGTTGCTGTTTTTGGAGTAGATTCCAGAGACGGGAACTTAAACAAAGAAACCAGATCTGATATGCAAATGGTCTTTAATATAAATCTTGGTACTGGGGAGATGCGAGTGGTATCCGTTTACCGGGATACGTATTTAAAGCTGAACAAAAAGGGGCGGTATGGAAAAATCAATGACGCTTATTTCCTTGGAGGTCCGGCACAGGCGGTAGAGGCCTTTTCAGAAAATCTGGATTTAAGCATTGATGATTACGCCGCTTTTAGCTGGAAGGCAGTTGCGGAAGCCATTAACCTTTTAGACGGAATTGACGTTGACATCAGCCATGAGGAATTCCGGTTAATCAATGGATTTATTACAGAAACAGTGGAATCCACGGGGATTGGTTCTCATCACTTGAAAAAAGAAGGAATGAATCACCTGGATGGAGTCCAGGCGGTGGCTTACGCAAGGCTTCGAAAGATGGATACTGATTTTAAGCGAACAGAGAGACAAAGGAAGGTTGCGGATCTGGTAATACAAAAGGCCAGGCAAGCGGATCTTGTAACCTTAAACAAGGTGGCTTCTGTGGTTCTCCCTCAAATATCCACTAGTGTAGGCATGAAGGATATTCTGCCACTAATTAAGAATGTAAGAAGGTTCCATCTTACCGCATCAGAAGGATTTCCCTATAAAGTGAAAGACGCTATGATCGGAGAAAAGGACTGTGTGGTTCCCATAGATATGGTAGATAGCGTAAAGCATCTGCATCAGTTTTTGTTTGATGAGGAAGAGTATCAGCCTTCTGATGCGGTGAAAGAGATTGGTAAAATTATAAAATCCCGTGTAAAAAAGTAGCAAGCGATCAACCTGTACCTGGCTTAGGAAATTTCTTATGCCGGGTACAGGTTTTTACCATTTGATTTATTTCTATCACTTCTTGGCTACAACAAAGGATAAAACGAATACTCTATATAAACAGTATTTGCATCTCTTTGGACTTCATATGCGCATTGATCTTGCGGTATAAGGGTAGGAGAGAAGGGAGGAGAGATCTTATGATTTTGTGGCTTTCAATGAATGGATCTACCATTATAATTACTCTTATTTCTTTATTAGTACTTTCCTCTATTCTAACTTTATGATATCATAATACTATAATAAATAGGGGGAATAGATTATGGAAAAAGATATGTTGGTAGAATCTAAGAAAGATGTATTAGCAACTTCCGTAGGTTGGTTAATAATTGTCATAGGAATTATTAGTAGTTTTATGGCAGGAAATATATTTAAAATAGTTGAAGTACACGGTGTTTACTATAGCTACACAACAGAAAAGTATAATTGGCCCGTTGCAGTTGGCGGTATAATTAGTAGCGTAATATTTGGACTGGTTTTTATATTGATTGGAGAAATTCTGTACACTGGATATGAAAACAGAAAGAAAATAATGCTCTTATCTGATAAAATTGATGAGATGATACCAAATAATAATGGAAACAACGAAGACATTAAAGAAGTTGTATAACCAAATACTCATTATAAGAGAGTGGATATATAATCTACTCTCTTTTGTTATGGAAGAATATTATTCTCTACCTGCATCAAAACGTATTAAGTCAATTAGCTTTAATGGTAGTTTCTAACGTAATATGATATAATAACACAAAAGGTCGAGGGGGAATTGTATGAAAAAGCTTTTAGTATTATTAATTGCTACTGTTTTTGCTATAAGCAGCACGATTGTATCATTTGCTGGAGAATGGAAACAGGATAATGTGGGTTGGTATTACCAAAATGATGACGGTAGTTATGTAAAAAACGACTGGTTGACGCTGGGTGATGAAAGATACCATTTCGATACTAATGGATATATGCAAACTGGACTTATTGAGGTTAATGGCATAAAGCATTATTTCAATAATGATGGTCAAATGATGTTTAATGGTGATACTCCAGAGGGGTACAGAATTGATATAGACGGACGAGTAATTGATGAGAATACTCCTGGTATAAACTTTAGAGTCGCATGGTCATCTACAGATAATGGAGCCTCTGAAATACTGGTTTGTCGGCTTATAAATGAAGGTAAAACTGAAATTACGGTAGATCCAATCGTGGAAGTTGATACTGGAGGAATGATAAAAAAATTTCATATGATTGATATAAAAACTTTGACTCCTTGCGACTATGGGATAGTCCCGGCAAACAATCAAAATACTAATTTTGCATTTATATCAGAAGGCTATCAACAGTTTACTTTTAATGAAAGTTCAACCTTAAAGTTTACCGTTAGTTGTAACTCTTTTGTAAGTTCGTATTATTATACTATACCATCTATGAAATATTATCGATTTCACATAGAGGAATAATTGAACGCCAGAGAGTAGACAATGTTCTGCTCTCTTTTGCTTGCAACACGTTCTTTATTTATAGACAGAAAATAAGACTTATCTTATAGATTTTCTCTTTCCGATTCCATGAACAAATACGATATTTTAGTTTGTCTTTTCGGAATACAA
Organism: uncultured Eubacteriales bacterium; assembly: GCA_963528005.1. GTDB lineage: Bacteria > Bacillota > Clostridia > Lachnospirales > Lachnospiraceae > Lacrimispora. The sequence continues at coordinate 43,028 of CAURSM010000012.1, read as the reverse complement.
ATAAGAAAGAACGACTTTTATTTCCGCAAGTGCTGTTTCCTTTGAAAAAGAAAAACCTTCATCTTTATCAGATTGCATGAAGTTTCTATTTTTCTGGTTGAATAAATGTTTGGTGAATAAGAATAAGTCATGATTAATCCCTCCAATATGTGGCTCAGCAGTCGGACAGAATCATCTTCTGGTATCAAATCTTCCAAACTTAATGAAAAAATAGTTGATATCAGGACATAAAAAAAGGAGTTGTTGCAAAACTAGCTTGACGTTAGTTTTGCAACAGCCCCATTTTAATTCTCTTCTTAACTCTTTTTGATTTCAAGATTGTTGCCACGAACTAAGATTGCATCATGATTACTAATTGGTGACAATGGTAAGGTGGCTGAATACGTATCAATGATAGATTGTGCCGCTTTTTTAAAGGGCTGATTGGTATGGTGGGGTACGGTATAAAAATCTACCAGTCCCAAAGCATCTAAGTTATCTAAGTCTGGTGCTTCTTTTTCGCTATCCATTTCTTTTGCATATTCAATGTTTGGCGAGGTAACAATTGCGCCGGCTGACTCTCCAATGTATAGTTTCCCTGCATTCACTTCATCAATGATTAAGCGATCTGCACCGGTTCTTTTTAATTCCTGCAACAAGAAAAAAGTGTTGCCACCGGTTACATAGATGTAATCATTTTGTTTTATTTTAGATGTGATTTCATCTGTTGAGGCAGTTGATACTTCTAATTCATCAACAATAAGACCCATTTTCTCAAGGGCTTTTTTACCTGAGGTCACATAAAATGTGACTGTTTCGACAATGCTTGCAGTAGGGATAAAAGTGACTGTTTTGCCAATTAGGTCTTTTTCAAATTCTGTGAAGATATTTGTCACATCCTGAAAGGATGACGATAAGAATAGTTTTTTCATAAGCATGAATTCCTTTCTGTTCTATACTGATTGTAGTGTAACACCAAAAGGTGTCAGAACATGATACCTTTTATGATATATTTGCAATAGTGTATGTTTTTCTGGCGATAATACCATAAGTATTGGATATATTTTAAAAGCTGATAATTTTTGCAGAATATGACGGCGAAAACCAGAGCCCCTCTGCTTGACTTATGGTAAACTTTGTGACACAATAAGTAGTTGTAGTTTCTTGTTAAACTCTGGAAAGAAAAGAGGTACATTTCGATATGACGAAGATTGATATTATATCCGGCTTCCTTGGAGCTGGTAAGACGACTTTTATTAAGAAGTTACTGCAGGAAGCCATTGCTGGTGAGCAGGTTGTCCTGATTGAAAATGAATTTGGTGAGATAGGAATTGATGGCGGTTTCTTAAAGGATGCAGGAATTGAAATCCGTGAGATGAATTCCGGTTGTATCTGCTGTTCTTTGGTAGGTGATTTTGGAGATTCTTTAAAAGAAGTTCTTACAAAGTACAATCCTGACCGTGTCATTATTGAGCCATCCGGCGTTGGAAAGCTGTCTGACGTTATGAAGGCAGTAGTAGATGTTGCTTCTGAACTTGATGTGATTTTAAACAGTGCAGTGACCATTGTGGATGCACAGAAATGTAAAATGTATCGGAAGAATTTTGGCGAATTCTTTAACAATCAGATTGAGAATGCTGGAACCGTGGTTTTAAGCCGTACCGACATTGCACCTGGAGATAAAATCGACCAGGCAGTTGAGATTATTAGAGAATTAAATCCAAAGGCTTCTGTTGTAACCACTCCGTTTGAAGAATTAAGTGGAAAACAACTGATGGATATTATTGAAAAGCCTGACACCATGGTTGAGGATCTTTTGGCTGAGGTGAAGTCCCATCATCATGAACATGACGGAGAAGGCTGTGGTTGCGGCGGACACGGACATGGTCACGGACACCACAAGCATGAGCATGGAGAAGGTTGTGGCTGCGGCGGTCACGGCCACGGTCATCACCATCATGACCATGAGAAGGAAGAATGTGGCTGTGGACACGATCACGAACACGAACATGAGCACCACCATCATGACCATGAGAAGGAAGCATGCGGCTGCGGACATGATCACGGTCATGAACATCATCATCATGAGCATGGAGAAGGCTGTGGCTGTGGTCACGACCATGATCACCATGATGCAGATGAGGTGTTTAGTAGCTGGGGACTTGAGAATGTTACCGCTATGAGCAAAGAAGAGCTGGATAAAATTCTCGATGAGTTGGCTTATGGCGAAGGCTTTGGAGATGTGCTCCGTGCAAAAGGCATGATTCCTGGAGAAGAAAAGGGAGAGTGGCTTTACTTTGATTTAGTGCCTGAGCAGTATGAGATTCGAAAAGGAAATCCAGAATATACTGGAAAGGTATGTGTCATTGGAGCAAATCTAAAAGAAGAAGAGCTGAAAAAGGCTTTTAAACGATAAGTAGAATGGAGAAAAACATGAGCAATACCGAAACAATGGAAGATGATTTTATGCCGGTATTCCTGATCAATGGATTTTTAGAATCGGGCAAGACCCAGTTTCTTCAGTTTACAATGGAACAGGAATATTTTCAGGCTGACGGAAAGACACTTTTGATTGTCTGCGAAGAAGGCGAGACAGAATATAATTCTGAGCTGCTTTCAAAATATAATACAGAAGCGGTTTTTATTGATAGTTTAGAAGAGATGACACCGGACAGGCTGGTAGAACTAGAGCTTCTTCATAATCCAGAGCGAGTTCTGATTGAATGGAATGGAATGTGGAATTTAGATCAATTAAAGCTTCCGGAAGATTGGAATGTCTTTCAGCAAATTACGCTGATTGATATGTCTACCTTTGATCTTTATTCTGCCAATATGAAGCCACTTCTTTACGCTATGGTACGGGAATCAGAGTTAGTTATCTGCAACCGCTGCGATGGAATTGAAGATCTTTCTGGATATCGCCGTACGCTTAAGTCTATGTGTCTTAAGGGTGAAATTGTATTTGAAGATTCCGATGGCGAGGTAAATGAGATTGCAGAAGAGGACCTGCCTTATGATATGAGCCAGGACGTGATTGCAATTTCACCGGAAGCTTATGGAATCTGGTATATTGATTGTATGGAGCGAAGGGACCGCTATGAAGGAAAGACCGTTGAATTTACGGCTATGACTCTAAAGACACCGGATTTCCCTAGAAATTACTTTGTACCAGGGCGTATGGCTATGACTTGCTGTGAAGATGATATGACCTTTTTAGGATTTGTTACAAAGTCTAGAGAAGCGAATAATCTGGAAACAAAGCAGTGGGTACGAGTAAAAGCTAAAATTGCTTATGAATACTGGAAAGACTATAACGGGGAAGGCCCGGTTCTCTATGCAGAATCCGTGGTACCTGATAAGGCAATCAAAGGATTCGTAGAGTTTTAATTTGGCTTCATAATTTAAGTTTGTTTTATATCGTGTCTCATATAGACATATAAAAAAGGTATCTTGTAAGGGTTAAAACCCATTCAAGATACCTTTTCATTTTATTATTTCGTTTATGATTGATGATGATTTCTATTCGTTCCTCGTCCTTGTAGATTTACATGGGGGGTACTGGAGTAGGTCTTGCTGGATCAAAGACATCTGGCACATTAAAGAGGTCTTTTAAGCTGTCTGGATAATAATACATCCGGTAACCATCAAGATTTCGTCTAGCCTGTCTGAAATAATCCTGTCCAAGCTGCATCCAGGTAGACTTACTTGCATCTACGTTACAGAAATACCGAAAGCCCAGGGACTTCATATAGGTGAAACGTTCGTTTGAATCGGTATAAGGGGTCCAGCTTCCGATGTCGCTTCCGAAAGGAAATAATATGATGTCGGTAGGACCAATTAGGGTTCCTACGTTATTTGCCCACTTATCGGAATCTGCCTTAAAATGTTCCATGGAGATTGCACCCATATTTCGGTGCCCCCAACTGTGAGAGGCAAGCTCCCAGCCATGCTCTTTTAGATTCTGTGCAACAGCCGCTGCCTGCTTCCTATCTTCTTCGTAATTTGGATTGGTGGTTTTATAAGCTTCGTCGGTTCGATAACCAAAGATCCCGTTATATCCCGTAAGAGCTAAAATTCCCCTTGCGCCTTTATAAGAAAAACCTGGGTGAGTCTGAATAAAACGTTCTAAAATAGGAACCAAATCATAATCGCCAACAGAAACACTGCCGTCATCCATCTTCATCTCGTTGGTGGGATATCCGTCTTTTCCAATAACAAGGCGGGAAGCAAAGCCATCGCCGTCCATATATTCGTAGTAACAGACATCATCTTGAGAGAGAACAAAGGCTTTCTTTCCTTCTGGCAGCATGATATTGCCATATGTAAATTTAGGATTGCCGTTTTCGTCTTTTGTTTCATAAGCAAGATCGTGAATTTTCACCAGTACGTAGCCACGGTCATACATGGACTGCATGATTTTTAAAAATTCGGATTTTGTAGTCATCATCTGATTGTAACCAGCCTGTTTCTTATCTCCATCAAATGCTTTAGCGTTGTCCATGATAAGAGAATGGAAAAAAACATGAGTTACATCCTGAGGTTTAACCGGTAACAAAGTGCTTTTGGCAGTCTCATAGCCTGTGATAGCAGACTTTATGTCATCTCTGTCAGCCAGACTGGAATCGGATTGTAACAGAGCAAGGGCACCGTCATAATCGTATTGTACCGCCATGGCTTCTGCTTTGGAAAGAAGAGATACCACAGGGTCTTCTTCTGGCTGGGTGGCGGAAGTAGCCTCGCTCTCCGTGGAGTTATTTGCTTTTGAGGAGTGAGGGAGTGAAGCGTCTTGTCTTAGCTTTTTATTGATGGCAATACCACATAAGGTTATTATTGCAATCATTAATATTCCAAAGAATACAATTAATATTGTTTTTAAAATGCGGTTTCGACCTCTGCCGAAATTTGGTTCACGGAGATTATTAAAATTCATAGCCTAACCCCTTAATTTTTTTTATATATTAGGTTGTTACCTAACAAGTGTAACAATTCCTGTACAAGTATAACATACTTTATGGGAAGATGAAACGTTAAGGTTGGAATTTTTTTTGGAAAAATTGGCATATGAATAGGAAATGCACCCATACAATGGTATAAAGGAATTTTCAGGGGATGGTATCTAGCATGAGGAGAGTTACGGCATTTGTTTTAAGCTGTTTCTTGCTTTGTTACAGTTTATGCATTCCGGCCGCAGGACAGGAGCCTGATATCGCGGTAGCCTCGGACATGATTGTACAGGCAGAACAGGCGAAGGAAGTAAATGCAGAAGGAGGCCCTGCGATCCAGGCCCCGAGTGCTATTTTAATGGAGGCCTCTACAGGGCAGGTCATCTATGAGAAAAATGCAGATGAAAAGAGAAGCCCTGCCAGTATTACAAAGATCATGACATTGATTCTTATTTTTGATGCGCTGGATTCTGGAAAAATAAAGCTTACGGATGAAGTCGTAACCAGTGCCCATGCAAAATCAATGGGAGGCTCTCAGGTATTTTTGGAAGAGGGAGAAGTGCAAACCGTAGAGACCATGATTAAGTGTATTGTGGTTGCCTCTGGGAATGACGCCTCTGTAGCCATGGCCGAGTACATAGCAGGAACCGAAGATGAATTTGTTAAAATGATGAATGAGCGGGCGGCGGCTCTTGGAATGACCAATACTCATTTTGAGGACTGTTGTGGCTTAACAGAGTCACCCACTCATGTAACAAGTGCCAGGGATATTGCGATCATGTCAAGAGAGCTGATTAATAAATATCCTCAAATCCATAATTACTCCACCATCTGGATGGAGAACATTACCCATGTGACAAAGCAGGGAACAAAAGAATTTGGCCTATCCAATACAAATAAGCTTTTAAAGATGGCCACCAATTATAACGTGACCGGTTTAAAAACAGGTTCCACCTCAATTGCTAAGTACTGCTTATCTGCCACTGCAGAAAAGGATGGAGTTCGCCTCATTGCTTCCATTATGGCAGCCCCAGATTATAAAGTAAGGTTTGCCGATGCCCAGACCATGTTAAACTACGGATATGCAAACTGCAAGCTGTATGAAGATAAGGAAATGCTGCCTCTTCCTAACATGATTGTAGACAATGGTGTAGATGAAGAGGTTCCCTTAAAATATGGAGGTTCTTTCTCCTATCTAAGCTTAAATGGTGAAGATTTTACTGCAATTGAAAAGAAGCTGGAATTGGTGCCATCTCTTCCAGCACCAATTAAAGAAGATCAGCCAGCCGGAAGTCTCGTCTATTCCTTGGGAGGGAAAAAGATTGGAGAGATTCCTATCTTTACTGCCGGAGCTGTCCGGGAAGCCAAATTCATGGATTATTTCAAACGTCTTTTAAAGTCATTTAACTTATAAATACAAGGTAAACGCAGCATTGGAACCCAGGTTCTTAGGCTGCGTTTTCTTCTGTTCACAATAAATATTGACAAAAAGATTATAGGAAGCTATCATAAATTATGATTATTGCACAAAACACAAATGATCGAAGTTGGAGGAAGTGTAGTGGGGAAACGATTGCTTGCCCTTTGGTATCAGATGACCTTAAAAAAGAAGCTGTATGTAATCATTGGAAGTGTTGGAATGATTATGGGCGCTTCTATTTTTATCAATTTAAAAGTAGTATACATCTTCATTGATGGGGCGAGGGTCATTATGGATGACAATCTGGCCTGCTATAAGTTTCAGGAATCTATGGAAAAGGAGCGGGAATCCTTTGCTCGGCTTCTTTCCAATAACACGCCAGAAAATCAACTGGTATACCAGTTGGCCTGTGACGAGACCAGGATGCATCTAAATGGTCTGCCTTATGATTATGATAAAATTGGTGAGGCGCGTTTTGGAGTAACCTGGAATATTATCAATGGATATGAAACTTATGAGAAACAGCGGGAAAAGGTAGTATCCATGAATTCGGAGGATGATACCTATATCAAAGAGTTATACAAGGCATATAACATGCAAAAATATCTGGATATCTATGCCACTCGTCTTACAAAGATCGTTTTAATGGTTGGTAATGATTATTATGAAGTTCAGGTCTCTGCCTTGAAACGAATGCCTTATTTACTGGTAGCCATAAGCTTAATGGCTTTTGTGGTACTTATCATTTTGCTTCGTTTTATTACAGGCAGCATTGTTAAAACGGTGGTACAGCTTGCAACTGTTTCTGGAAGGATTGAACGAAATGACTTTTCTTCCCCTGATGTGCACTGGGACGGAAACGATGAGATCGGTCAGCTTGTAAGTGCCTTTAATAAAATGAAATCCTCTACAGAAAATTATGTAATTGCAACGGAGGAGAAACGGCAGGTGGAAGAAAAGCTGTATCGCCATGAACTTGAGAGAACGGAGCTTGAAAAGCGTTTTTCCATGGCGCAGCTTCAGTTGATCAAGAGTCAGTTAAATCCTCACTTTCTGTTTAACACTCTAAATATGATGACAAGAATGGCCCAGATGGAAGATGCACCAGTAACAGAAGAGATGCTGGTTGCCGTAGGAAACCTTCTTCGCTACAGTCTTAGAACATCAAACACCTTTGAGCCGCTTGAGCAGGAACTGAAGGTGGTAAGGGATTATATGTACATTCAGCAGATGCGTTTTAAGGACCGGTTTCGGTGGGAGATAAATTGTGACAGGGAGTTGTATTCGGAAGAAGTTCCAGTGTTTTTATTGCAGCCTTTGGTAGAAAATGCAGTAATTCACGGCATTTCGGAAAAAGAAAGCGGTGGAGAAATCCATGTCAATATTAAAAAAATCGGAGAGAATCTATGGATATCCATTAGGGATACGGGGAAGGGCATGGATCCAGAACGGCTTCACGCCATCCGAAATGCAATGGAAACAAAGGGGACAGGCCTGGGGATTGGGCTTGGAAATATATACAGAAGAATTTCTGCTTATTATGAATATGGGAAGGTAACGATTAACAGCACAGAAGACGTAGGTACTGTAGTAGAAATTGAATTTGGGCAAAAGAAGGGGTAAAACGGGGAATGCATCGGTTAATGATAGTGGAAGACGAAATGATTGAGCGCATCGTGCTTAAGAAGATGATTCAAAAAAAGTTTGGGGAGAAGTGCCTGGTTTTTGAAGCGCAGAATGGGAAAGAAGCAGTGGAGCTATTTCGACGGGAGAAAATTCAGGTTGCTATTTTAGATATTGGAATGCCTGGCATCAACGGAATTCAAGCCGCAGAAATAATGAGAAAGGAAGATCCCAATTGCTGTCTTATATTTTTAACAGCATATGACCGGTTTGACTATGCAAAGAAAGCCATCTCCATTAGAGCTATGGAATATTTATTAAAACCATACTCTCAGAAAGAGATCATTAACGTAGTGGAGGAAGCTCTTCGTATGAATGGCGAGTGGAGTCAGGAAACCATTAAAGGCAGTGATGCGGAGGTAGATGAAGGCTTAACGCTTTTGGAGAAGGAACCAGATTACAGCAGCAGCCGGTTAACTGTAATGACCACGATGGTGGAAGAATTTATTCATTCTAATTTCATGAATGAAATATCAATGAATGAGGTAGCCCGCTCCATTGGGTATTCGGAGCCTTATTTTTGTAAGATGTTTAAGCAGCAGTTTGGTCAGAGTTTTACTTCTTACCTGATGGAATATCGAATCAATGAGGCAAAGAAGTTTCTGGAGCAGCCGAACGTAATTGTGAGGGAGGTTGGCGCCAGGGTTGGGTATATGGATTCCAATTACTTTACAAAGGTTTTTAAACGTTTGGTAGGAATCAATCCATCCGAGTACAGAATGACCAGATTAAATTAACTATAATATGGATAACTTTGTAAAAAGTGCTTGCCTCGAAAGGGTGACAGGCGCTTTTTTGCACTCAATTATTAAAAAAAGATAAAATTATACTAGGGATGATAAAAAGTTACGATAGAATCTGGTACCCCCCACAGATATAATTATCTCAAGCACAGGAGGTGTGAACAAGCAGAGAGGAGGATGAGGGATGGAACAGGAATTGTTTCGAATGGAAGGAATCAGCAAAAGCTTTCCCGGGGTCAAGGCTCTCGATAAAGTAAAGTTGTCAGTATATAAAGGCGAAGTGTTAGGACTTGTAGGGGAAAATGGAGCAGGTAAATCCACTCTTATGAAGATTCTGTCCGGGGTGTACCAGGCAGATGAAGGAGAAATCTTTATAGAGGGGGAAAAAGTAGTCATTGATTCAGTTGCCAAGGCACATGAGTTAGGAGTAGGCATTATCATGCAGGAACTTAACATGTGCGGGCATTTAAGCGTTGCGGATAATATCTTTATTGGCAGGGCGCATAAAAAAGGTATTTTTATTGATGACAGCAAGATGCATGAAGAAGCAAAGAAAATATTAGATGATTTGGGAATTGACATCAGTACCAATGTGCATGTAGGAAGTCTTAGCATTGCCCAGCAGCAGATGGTTGAGATTGCAAAAGCAATTAGTTTTAATTCCAAAATACTGGTTCTTGATGAACCGACGGCAACGCTGACAGAGAAAGAAATTGAACAGCTTTTTGGAATTATCAGACGCTTACAGGAAAAGGGCGTTGGAATGGTTTATATCTCCCATCGAATGGCAGAACTGAATCAAATCTGTAAACGGGTAACCATTATCAGAGATGGACAGTACATAGGTACCAGAAATTTAAACGAGATCACAATGGACGAACTGGTTAATATGATTGTTGGACGTTCCCTTGCGGACAAGTATCCAAAACATAAACGGACCATTGGAGATATTGTACTGGAGGCAAGGAATGTACGCCGGGGCACCAAGGTAAACGCTGACTATCTCTATGTAAGAAAAGGAGAAATCCTTGGAGTATCAGGCCTTGTTGGGGCTGGCAGAACCGAACTGATGCGGTGTATCTTTGGTGCAGATCAGCCAGATTCTATGGAACTGTGGCTGGATGGAAAGCCAATTAAGATTAATTCCGTCATACAGGCCATCAAACATGGAATTGGATATGCCACAGAGGATCGAAAGAGGGATGGTCTGGCTCTTGGTTTGGATATTAAATACAATACCAATATGGCCCATCTCCCAAACATCACCCGATATGGTTTTATTGATGATAAGGCAGGACTTGCAAATGCAGAAAAGTATGTAAAACGTATGCGGACTAAAACACCAAGTGTTCATCAGCTTTGCGGAAATCTTTCCGGAGGCAACCAGCAGAAGGTAGTTCTAGCAAAGTGGTTGTGCAATGATGTTAAAGTTCTGATCGTAGATGAGCCTACCAGGGGAATTGATGTAGGCGCAAAGTATGAAGTATACGAGCTTTTTAACCAACTCAGTGATCAAGGGGTATCAATTATCATGATTTCTTCGGAATTACCAGAGATTCTTGGTATGAGTGACCGGATCATAGTCATACATCAGGGTGAAATCAACGGGGAGCTGGATGCGAAAACTTCCACCCAGGAAGAGATTCTATATCTGGCAGCAGGCTATAACAAACTGGAAGGAAAAAAGGCGCCTGTCTTATCAGGTGGAGGAGATAGAAAAGGAGAATAAAAATGGCAATATTAAAAGCAAAGGGGCAGGAAAAGAAAAGTGCTTCGTTTGGCAAGTTGGATGCGGCCACAAGGCGAGCAATCTATTCCTTTGGAATTCTGATCGGATTGTTTATACTGTTTTCCGTTCTTCAGCCGGCAAAATTTTTGGCTCCTGCCAATTTACAGAATCTTTTGCAGCAGATTGTAACGTATACAATTATTGGCTGCGGTCTGACATTTTGTCTTGTATGCGGTGGAAATGATTTATCTGCTGGTGCTTCCATGGCGTTATCTGGAATCATTATGGTAGCACTTCTTATGCAGGGATTACCGCTTTTCGTTTGTATCATATTATGTTTAACCATGGGACTGCTTACTGGTGTTATGAACGGTTTCTTTATTGAAATCCTTGGTGTGGTACCGTTTGTTGCAACCTTGGCAACTCAATGGGTATATCGAGGTATGGCAAATGTTTTGGTAAATGGTGCTCCTCTTTACACCACCAATATTCCTTCCGCAGAAGTTCAGAAGCAGTTTTACGTACTTGGCGGTGGCCGAATTGGTGGAACTGGGCTTCCATACAGCGTTATCATTACTTTGGTGTATGCACTGATTCTTGGAGTGGTGCTTGCAAAAATGCGCATTGGCCGTCAGATTTATGCCTGCGGATCCAACCTTGAAGCAGCGAAGCTTTCTGGAATCAATGCAGTAAAAACCCGTATGTTCGCTTACTGTATCTCTGGTTTATCAGCAGCTATTTGTGGAATTTTGGTTGCTTCCAGATTATCAAGTGCTCAGCCAACTGCAGGTAATGGATATGAAATGGAAGCTATTGCAGCTTCTGTATTAGGTGGAATTTCCATTATGGGTGGAGAAGGTAAGATTTTAAATACAGTTATCGGTGCATTGATGATGGGTGTTATTCGAAACGGGTTAAACTTAAATGGAGTCAATTCTTTCTGGCAGCAGGTAATTGTAGGTATCATACTTCTTATTGCTGTGGCATCACAGACTGCGAAAAAGAGTGGAGATCTAGGGGCAATCAAGCGCTTCTTTGGCTTGACAAAATAAAACTATATAATATTAGGAGGAAAAAAGATGAGAAAAATGGCGGCGGTTTTATTGGTAGCGGCTATGGCAGTTACCAGTATGGTTGGCTGTTCCAGCAAATCCACTGGGGGTCCAGCAGAAACTACGGCAGCGGAAAGTGCAAGTAAGGAAACGGCAGCACCAGAGAAGGCTGAGAGTGGAAATGCAGAAGCAAAGACAGACAAAAAAGCAGATGGTAAAACCATCTACGTAATCGTAAAAGTATTGGGCAATCAATACTGGAGCGTTCTGCAGGCAGGTGCAGAACAAGCAGGCAGAGAGTTAGGCTGCAATGTAGTTGTTGTAGGAACCGCTCTGGAATCTGATATTGAAGGACAGCTTACCCTTTTACAGAATGCAGTATCTGCTCAGGCAGATGGAATCGTAATTGCTCCATTAGACAGTGTATCTCTTGATGCGCCTATCACAGAAGCAAATAATTCTGGTATTCCTGTCGTTCTTGTAGATACTGTAATAAAGAGTGACAATTATAGTGCAGCTCTTCTTACAAACAATGTTGAAGCAGGAAAGACTGCAGCAGAAGAATTAATCCGCAGATTAAAGGCAAGAGGAATTAAGGATACAGAAGAGGCTCAGATTGCGATTCAGGTTGGTTCTACCGGATCTCAGACCATCAATGACCGTGTAAAAGGCTTTAACGATTACTGGGATGCCAATGCTCCAAAGAGCTGGATGGTATTAAAAAATGATATCAAAGTTAATGATGGTGATATCAGCAGAGCCGTAGGTTTCTGTCAGGATTTCATTACAACATATCCAAACTTAAAGGCAGTATTTGGTCCTAATAACGGTTCTACTGTTGGATTTGTAACTGGTATTACTGAGTCTGGAAGAGATGATATTTCCATGGTTGGTTTTGATTTCTCTGCTGAGATTGAAACTATGATTCGCAGCGAAAAGTACGATGTTGCTTCTGTTGTACAGCGTCAGTTCTATATGGGATATGATGGTGTAAAGACAGCAATCGAACTGGCAGCAGGAGATGGCGTTAAAGATAAAAAAATTGATACCGGTGTAATCTTGGTAGATAAGACCAATGTAGATGATCCAAAGGTTCAGAGTATCATTAATCCATAATTAAATAATAATAGTAAGGTCAAATCGCTTCCTCTGTGCCCAGAGGAGGCGTTTTGAGGGTGAAGGAAATGGATAAAAGGACAGGGAAAATTGTAATAAGTGCACTACTTCTTATGGTGTTAGCCTTGGGATTGTTTGGCTTGTGGAATGCCAGACAGAGAGGAAAACTCTCAATTTTCCCTGGTATGATAACAACCCCGGAATATGTATTCACCTATGCGGATAATCAGCCAGATGATTATCCCACCACTCAGGGCGCGAGAAAGTTTGCTGAGCTGGTTTCTGATCGAACGGATGGTAGAATTAAGATTAACGTTTTTTCAGGTGGGGACATGGGGGACGAAAATCAAATTACAGAGCAGCTTGAATATGGGGGCATTGATTTTGCCAGAGTGTCCGTTATGATGTTGACCGATATCAAACCTAAGTTTAATGTGCTTCAATTACCATATGTGTATCGAGATGAAAGTCATATGTGGAAGGTGCTAGACGGAGAAATTGGAGAGGAATTTAAGGCTGAATTAAACGGCAGCGGTTTGGTGGCTCTTTCCTGGTTTGATGCAGGAGCCAGAAATTTTTATAACTCTTCTCATCCCATAGAACGGATAGAGGATTTAAAAAAGATGAGGATACGGGTGGCAAAATCTGGTATGATGGCAGACATGGTGGAGGCAATGGGAGCGAAGGCAGTGCCAATGGCTTATTCCGATGTTTATGCGGCTTTGCAAACCAGTTATATTGACGGAGCGGAAAATAACTGGCCATCCTATGAAACTATGGATCATTACGAGGTAGCTAAGTACATTACATTAGATGCCCATTGCAGAATTCCGGAGATTCAACTGGCTTCTCAGTCAACCTGGGATCGGTTAAGTGAGGAAGACAGAGAGATCATTCGTTCTTGTGGAGAAGAATCGGCTCGTTATGAAAGAGAACTGTGGAAAATCCGGGAACAAAATGTTAGAGAGCGATTGACAAAGGCTGGTTGTGTGGTGACCGAATTAAGTTCCAGTGAGCAGGTTCGTTTTCGAGCGGCAGCCATGAGCGTTTATCAGACCTATTGCAGTGATTATATCGATGTTGTAAATCGAATTGCCCAGGAGAGATAAGATCAGGTCACAATGGATGAATTGTATCCTATAAAAATGTCAAAACTGTCTCTTATCAAGGATACGATGTTTCGGTATAATGTGTATGATCGATCAAACTTTCTTTTTGTATATAGTAAGGTAAAGATCAATAAGCGTCTCACAGGAGGAAATTGATATGCAGTACAGAATGAAGACTCATCCGTTATCAGATGATCGGCTAAATGATTTGTTGAACAGAGTAGAAACTGGCAGTTTGGCAACCATTAACGAAGATGGTACCCCATATAATACTCCGGTTCACTTTGTTTATATCAATAGCAGTATCTATGTACATGGTTTGCCAAAAGGACAAAAGATTGACAATATCAATCGTAATAGTAAAGTTGGATTTACTGCTTACGATATGCAGGAGCTTTTGCTTGATGAGAATGGCAAACCCTGTGACACAAATACAAAATATGAGAGTGCAATTGCAACAGGAATTGCCGCTTTGGTCACGGACCTGGAAGAGAAACGAATGGTGCTGCAACAAATCGTGAGTAAATACACCCCACATTTAGCAAATGTAGTTCTTCCTGAAAACATGGTCAAAGGAACTGCTGTAATACGAATCAGCACGGAAGAGTTAACTGGAAAGTATTACGAATAATATCTTTATTCCCCTTTAATAAAAGACATTCCTATTATTAAATCTAATATCATATCCTGGTTTAAACGACAGGTAAAAAGTACCCTAATAATAAGACACAGCCCTTTTTCTGCGTCTTATTATTAGGGTACTTTTTGCTTCTTATTCTGTGTCTAACTATCAGTGTATAATTTACCATATTGCTTTTTAAGCAAATAAAAAATAAAAATTGTTGACAAACAATATTATAGCTCATATAATATATACTATACAGCATATAATATAAGGATTAAAGTAATATTATAAATGCTCAGACAAAGAAAAGAGAAAGGAAGGTGACAATCGTGGAACCAAAGCGTTTGTACCGTTCTGTAAAGAATAAAGTATTATGTGGAGTTTGTGGTGGAATTGGTGAGTATTTTCAAGTAGATCCGGTAATGATAAGGCTGATTTGGGTATTACTTATGATGCTTCAGACATGGCGTAACATATTTCATTCCTATATGGGATTTTCTCTGGTTGGAGGCAGTCTGATTCTTTATATCATTGCAGCGGCCATCATACCAAAGGCACCAAAACAATAAGACAACACTATTTTTCGGCACAGATAGGAGTGGGCATATGGTTTTTAACACAGGAGCAGCATTATTAGACGCCATTGTCCTGGCGGTAGTATCAAGGGATCAAGAAGGTACTTATGGATATAAGATTACACAGGATGTGAGAAATGCAATTGATATATCGGAATCAACACTGTACCCCGTATTGAGGAGATTGCAAAAGGAAGAATGCCTTGAAGTGTATGATCTGGCGTTTGATGGCAGAAACCGGAGATACTATAAGATCACGGAAAAGGGACGGATTCAGTTAAATCTCTATAAAGGTGAGTGGCTTGGCTATTCCAGAAAGATATCCCAAATATTTGAGGAGGCACATGTATGAGTAAGGATGATTTTATGAGAAAGCTGGAATATCTGCTATCGGATATCCCAGAGGAAGATAAGGCAGATGCCATCGAGTATTACAGGGACTATCTGGAGGAGGCAGGGACAGAGAATGAGGAACAGGTCATTCGCGACTTTGGCAGTCCGGAGCGCATTGCCTCAATCATTCGTTCTGAGATATCTGGTAACTTAGGCGAAGGAGGGGGATTTACCGATAAAGGTTATGAGGATGAACGGTTTAAAGATCCCAATTACCAGATGGCAAAACGGTATGATCTTCCGGAGGTTCAAGAACAAGAGGATCATTATAAAGAAAGCACACAGAATGAACCTTACAGCAAGGGTAAGCCAGGTTCTTCCAATCGAATTGCAAAATTGATTCTTTGGGGAATTCTTATCATAGCAGCTTCTCCTTTGATATTAGGTATCGGAGGCGGTTTTATGGGACTGCTTGGAGGACTCTTTGGTATTCTGGTTGCTATCATCATTAGTCTTGGCGCTGTAACTCTTGCTTTGTTAGTAAGTGGCTTTGCTGTTTTATTGGCGGGCTTTGTTTCAATAGCAGTTCAACCCTTAGGTGGTTTATTGGTTATAGGAATTGGAGTGGTTGTACTTGGGTTTGGACTTCTTTGCTTGGCGGGTTGCGTATCATTTTATGGAAGATTTCTACCCTTTTTATTTCGAGGAACCGTTGATTTTATACAAAGCTTACTTAATAAAAGGAGGAGCCGTCTATGAAGAAATTTATAAAGGGCTGTATCATAGCCGGTCTTGTGTGTCTATTGGCTGGCGGAGGAATGGCAACGGCTTCGGTGGCAATGGGAGGCAATTTGCTTGATGTGGCACCTCGCCTGAAGAAGTGGGGAATTGGACTCGGAGCATTAACGGAAAATGAATTCTGGGATAACAGTGGGTTCATTTTAGATAGTAAAGATGATGAATTTGGTAATAACGATGAGCTTTTATTTAAAGATGAAGATGAGCTGTTTAGCGAGCAGGAAAATCAGATCTATTCAGGCATTGGTATACAGGAGTTGGACGCAGATCTAATGGTGGGAAAGGTTCGGATCGTAGAAGATTCTATAGGAGATGAGATTACCATCGATAGCAACAAGGATAGTTCCTTCTATAAGATCGAGGATAAGGATGGTGAATTAAATCTTAAAACCTATCCGGGTAATGGTTATAGACAAGATTCCAATATACTGTTTACCATCCATGTGCCAGAAAATTACCAGTTCACCAAGGTTAAGATTAATATTGCACCCACCAATAATAAGGCTGGCAAAGGCAGTTTCAAAAGTGTTGGAGTCATAGCAAGAGCTATTTCCGCGGATGAATTAAGTCTTAACGTAACAGCAGGAGTGGCTAATATCAAACAGGGAAATGTGGGTAAACTAATGATAGATTCAGAAGCAGGTGCTGTCAATTACTCAGGAAATGTATTAGAACATGCGTCGGTAGATTGTGAGGCCAGTGCCATTAATATGCAGCTGGAAGGGGAAAAGGAAGATTTCAGCTATAAAGTAGATTCTGAGTTAGGAGTGGTAAAGCTTGGGGATGAAAGTATATCTGTTTTAGGAAAAAAAGGATTAGAAAATCCAAGTGCGACTAAATCTATGGATTTAAAATGTGAGGTAAGCGCAGTAAAGATATCGTTTATAAATCAAGTATAATTCCTCTTAAAACAAAACTTAAATGACAAAAAGGAGAAAACAAATGGGAGATAATCAAAAAAGGTTATATCGTTCAGAAACAGATAAAATGATTTGTGGAGTATGTGGTGGAATTGGGGCATATTTTGATGTGGATCCAACCATCGTTCGCCTTTTATGGGTGCTGTTAACTTGTTCCGGTCCTGGAATTATTGCTTATATCATTGCAGCACTTATAATTCCAAGACAGTAAAATTGAAATGTATTTATAATAAACAGGGGCCATTCCTTTCTTTATGGCTCCTGTTTTTTTATAGAAAACTATGGATCATTTAGTTTAAACCTTTCTATCCAGGGCATACTCTCACTAGATTTAGGAAAGGAGATGGAAAAAGTGCCAAAAGTAAAAAAGAATGAACCATTTGATCCACACAATTTAAAACCGGAAGAAGTACTTAAATTTGAAATAGCCACCGAACTTGGTCTTGGTGATAAAGTGATAATAGGCGGCTGGCGGAGTTTGACAGCGAAAGAGAGCGGTCGAATCGGCGGATTAATTACCAAAAGAAAAAGAGAATTAAAGAAAGAAGCCTTGGAGAAAAACGAGGAATCATAGGGAAAAGCTAGGAATATCCTTGCGCCGTGAGCAAAAATCTTTTATAATGTACATCGAAGAGGATAAAATATGGAAAAACAAGAATTACGAAGCGGATTTACCACTGGGACATGTGCTGCTGCAGCAGCTAAGGCAGCAGCGGCCATGTTGCTTTCGGGTAATCCTTTACAACATATGAAGCTTGTGACACCAAAGGGGACGGAAGCCGATCTGCCCCTTTTTCATGTTGCCCTGGAGAAAGATCAGGCAACGTGTGCGGTTCAAAAGGATGCTGGTGATGATCCGGATGTGACGGATAAGGCTATGATTTTTGCAAGTGTGCAGTATTTTTGCGGAGATGAAGGAGAGGCCAAAAAGACCTGTTACTGTAATTATGGGGAGCAGGAAGAACGAAGTTCCTTGTTTTTGACCGCAGGAGAAGGAATTGGCTGGGTGACAAAACCAGGGCTTTCCTGCCCCATTGGATTGCCAGCCATTAATCCCGTTCCAAGAGCCATGATTTTTCAGGGAGTGGATGAGGCTAGGAGAGAAGCTGGGTTTGAAGGGCCTCTAATCATAACGGTGTCCATGCCAGAAGGAAAAAGATTGGCAGAGAAAACCTTTAATTCCAAGCTTGGAATTGTAGGAGGTCTTTCAATCCTTGGTACTACAGGGATTGTTAATCCAATGAGTGAAGAAGCACTAACAGCTACCATTCGATTAGAACTACATATGAAGGCAGTAGCTGGTGAACGAAGAGTCATACTGACTCCGGGAAATTATGGAGAGGCATTTATTAAGGAAACTCTTTCCCTTTCTATGTCAGAAGGAGTCACCTGCAGCAATTTTATTGGAGAGTCCTTTTCTATGGCAAGAGAGGATCAATTCAAAGAGATATTATTTGTGGGTCACATTGGAAAGCTGATAAAGGTTGCGGGAGGTGTATACAATACTCACTCCAAACATGGAGACCGTAGAATGGAAATCTTATGGGACTGTGCAAGTGATGTTATTCAAGGATCAGATGAACTAAAACAAAAGATATTAAGTGCCAATACTACGGAGGAGGCCGCTAAAATCCTAGAGGAGCATAACATTCTTGAACCAGTGATGAAGGAAGTAGTACATAGAATTAAAAAACAGGTGACAGAGTGGAGTGGCGGAATTCACGTAGAAGTGGTGACTTTTTCTACCACATATGGAATCCTTGGTATGAGCGAAGGCGCGAAGGATTTGATAAAGGCCTTTACGAAAAGATAAGATAACAGGGAATAACAGGAGGATAAAGCATGGCTGGGATCATGTATGGAATTGGAGTCGGTCCAGGAGATCCTGAACTGATGACAATAAAAGCAGTAAAAAGAATCAGGGATTTAAATGTAATCGCAATCCCTCATAAAGATAAGGATGTTTGTACTTCATATCAGATCGCCAGACAGGCGGTGCCAGAAATAGATGAGAAGGAGTGTCTCTGCCTTCATATGCCAATGACAAAAAATCAGGAAGCATTGAAAAAAAGCCACGAGACAGCCGCAGATGCTGTGATCGCACGTCTAAAGCTGGGGGAGGATGTAGGCTTTCTGACTCTGGGAGATGTAAGCATTTACTCTACCTTTGCTTATTTGGCAGAGCGGGTTGTGAAAGAAGGATATGAAATTCGTTTACTAAGCGGCATTCCTTCCTTTTGCGCAGCCGCAGCAAGGTTAGATCTTTCCTTGGTGACAGGATCAGAGGAATTACATATCATACCGGCTTCTTATCAGATCTCGGATGCCTTAAAGCTACCGGGTGTCAAGGTATTAATGAAAGCAGGAAGACAGATAGAAGCAGTAAAAGAAGAGATTAAGAGAAGCGGTCTTAGTGCAGTCATGGTAGAAAATTGTGGTATGGAAGAGGAACGGATTTATAAAAGTCTGGATGAAATACCGGAAACTGCTGGCTATTATTCATTGCTGATTGTGAGGTAAACATGGTACATATCGTTGGAGCAGGTCCGGGTGCGCCGGATCTTATAACAGTTAGAGGAAAAGATCTTCTTTCAAAGGCGGATTTGATTATTTACGCTGGTTCATTGGTGAACCCCCTTTTACTTGATTACAAAAAGGAAACGTGTCAGGTTTATGACAGTGCCAAAATGACTCTGGAAGAAGTGATTTCCACAATCGAACAAGGAGAAGCTGAGGGGAAGATGACAGTAAGGCTTCACACAGGAGACCCAAGTCTTTACGGTGCCATAAGAGAGCAGATGGATGAACTTGATACCAGAGGAATCTCTTATGAAGTTTGTCCAGGAGTTAGTTCTTTTTGCGGAGCGGCTTCTGCCCTTAAGATGGAATACACTCTTCCTCAGATTAGCCAAAGTGTAGTCATTACCCGTATGGCGGGCAGGACACCAGTGCCGGAGAGAGAATCCATCGCCTCTTTTGCTTCTCATGGTGCCACCATGGTGATTTTTTTAAGCACTGGTATGCTCTCTTCCCTGTCCGAGGAACTCATTAAGGGTGGGTATCTTCCCGAAACTCCGGCAGCAATCGTATACAAGGCCACCTGGGAAGAAGAAAAAACTGTAGTCTGTACCGTTGCGACTCTGGAAGAGAATGCCCAAAGGTGGGGGATTAAAAAAACGGCTCTCATTGTGGTAGGAAATGCAGTGGCCCAGACCAATTACGAACGGTCTAAGCTTTATGATCCTGAATTTACCACGGAGTACCGAAAAGGAACCGGTGAGAACGTATGAATATTTCCCTGATTTGCTTTACTAAGGCTGGAGCTGGTTTGTGTGTAAGGCTTATGGAAGAACTGTCAAAATCCGGAGATGTATGTGAAGGATTTGGACCAGAGGCAAGTGGTCTTTTGACAATGAAGATTTCTTTAAAGGAGTGGGCCAGGGAGCAGTTTGATAAAAAAGAAGGAATTATCTTTATCGGGGCAACCGGGATTGCAGTTCGTGCCATTGCCCCCTATTTAAAAGGCAAGGATAAAGATCCTGCTATTGTGGTTTTGGATGATTTGGGCCGCTTCTCAATCTCCTTATTATCCGGTCACTTAGGAGGTGCCAATGAACTGGCAGCGCGGGCAGCCGCGATTTCTGGCGGACAGGCTGTCATTACTACGGCTACAGACAATCATGGTAAATTTGCAGTGGATCTTTTTGCAAAGGAGCAAGGACTTTTTATTACCCGTTTGGAAAAGATTAAGGAGATATCAGCTTCTCTATTAAAGGGAGAGGAGGTAGGCCTTTTGAGTGATTTTCCGGTAGAAGGAGATCTTCCGGAAGGCATAATAAAAGATGTGCCTACAAATCCTTCCATTTATATAAGTGTTAAAAAACACCCTGGGGAAGAACGAGTGAACTCGCTGATGCTGGTACCTAAGATTGTAGTTCTAGGAATCGGTTGCAGAAAAGGAGTTCCATTTGAAACCATAAAATCTGCCGTAGATCAGGTGCTTATGGATTGGAATATAAACAAAGAAAGTATTGCTGTATGTGCCAGCATTGATATAAAGAAAGAGGAACCGGGAATCTGCGAATTTGCATCCCATTATGGGATATCGTTTGTAACGTATCCGGCAGAGGTTCTTTCAAAAGCAAAAGGAGAATTTACTTCTTCCTCTTTTGTAAAGCAAGTTACTGGTGTTGATAATGTGTGTGAGCGGGCAGCTATCGTCTGCGCTGAGGAAATGGGCGGTGGCAAGCTTTTTATCAAAAAGCAACCTTGCCAGGGAGTAACAGTCGCAGCGGCTATCCGGGATTGGAAGGTAAAAATATGACAAAAACAGGTAAGCTTTATGTAGTGGGAATCGGCCCAGGTTCTTACGAGGATATGACAGTCAGGGCGATTAACGTATTAAAGGAATGTGAACTTATTGTTGGGTATACTGTATACATAGATTTAATTCGAGATCATTTTCCAGACAAGGAGACACTTACAACTCCCATGCGTCAGGAAAAGCAGCGGTGCCAGATGGCACTTGATGAAGCAAAAAAAGGAAAGATAGTAGCCATGGTATGCAGCGGAGATTCTGGAGTATATGGAATGAGTGGATTAATCTTGGAACTTTCCGATGGCGAGGTAGAAATCGAGATGGTTCCAGGTGTTACCGCAGCCTTAAGTGGCGGAGCTCTTTTAGGTGCTCCTCTAGGTCATGACTTTGCTATCATCAGCTTAAGCGATCTTCTGACTCCAATGGAGCTAATTGAAGACCGCTTAAGGATGTCAGCTAAGGCGGATATGGTAATTTGCCTCTATAATCCTTCCAGTAAAAAAAGGTCGGATTATTTGAAGAAGGCATGCGAGATTGTGTTGGAGTATCGAGACCCTAAGACTGTTTGTGGAATCGCAAGGAATGTAGGAAGAAGTGAGGAAGAAATGATAGTCTTAAGCTTGGAAACCTTAAAGGATACCTCTGTGGACATGTTTACTACGGTATACATAGGAAATTCCATGACAAAAGAAATCCACGGAAATATGGTAACTCCAAGAGGATACCGCAATGAGTAGAATTCTGATTTTTGGCGGAACCACAGAAGGTCGTCTTCTTGCAGAGTACTGTCACGAACAAAAGAAGAGAACTTGGGTCAGTGTTGCAACTGGTTACGGTAAAACGGTGCTCCCGGAGAGTCCTTATCTTTTGATTCAGGAAACTCCAATGAATGAGGAAGAGATGGAACAATTTATCAATTACAACGGAATCACCCTTGTTTTTGATGCCACTCACCCTTACGCAGCCGTGGTAAGTAATAACATTGCCTCTGCCTGTGAGAAAACAGGAGCGAAACGAATCCGGGTGGTTCGAGAATCCTTGACCAATAAAGAAGATGGCGGATCAGGAGGACATGTGATATGGGTAGATTCCGTAGAAGAAGCCGTTTTATATTTGCGGGATAAAGAAGGGAATATTCTTGTTACCACAGGAAGCAAGGAATTAGCCCGCTTTACTCTTTTGGACTCTTTTGAAGAACGTGTTTATGCCAGAATCCTGCCCACTGTATCAGTAATTTCTTCCTGTGAGGAACTCGGAATAAAAGGGAAACGCTTAATCGGAATGCAGGGACCGTTTTCCCAGGAATTAAATGAGGCTATGATCCGGCAGTATGATATCCGTTACCTGGTGACAAAAGAGGCTGGGAATGCCGGAGGATTTCAGGAAAAAATAAAAGCGGCGGAATCTTGTCAGATAAAATCTGTGGTGGTAGGTCGTCCAATGGAAGAAACCGGAATGACTTTAAAAGAAGCCAAGGAAATTCTGTTTGATTATGATGCCGGAGATGATATCAAGGTAGATAGAAACTCACAAGAGGATTCTTCTACCGTAAGAAACGTCTGCCTCATTGGAATCGGCATGGGCGGACCAGAGCAGATGACGGTACAGGCGGTGAAAGCATTAAAGGATAGTCAGGTGGTTTTTGGAGCAGAACGGATGCTAAAAAGTATTGAAGATATAATTCCAGGAATGAAACAAATTCCTTACTACGTAAGCCGTGATATCCTGCCTTGGCTGGAAGAACATAAGGAGTATAAGAAGATTGTCATTCTTTATTCCGGGGATACGGGATTTTACAGTGGAGCAAAAAAGATGATGGAAGCCTTTTTGACCGAATCCAATCAAAGTATTTATGAAACAGAAATTCTCCCTGGAATCTCTTCCGTATCTTATTTGTGTTCCAAGTTAAAAACTGGCTGGGAGGATGCCAAACTCATGAGCCTTCACGGCAGACAAGGGGATGTGGCAGAAGAACTTAAGAAATCCCATCAGGTGTTTGCACTTTTGGATGGAACGAATACCGTGAAACAGGTTTGCCTTCGTCTCATTGAAGAAGGATTTGGCGAAGTGAAACTTTCCGTAGGAGAGCGGCTTTCTTATCCTGACGAACGTATTATCACAGGTACACCGATATCCTTAAAAGACTGTGAGTTTGATGTGCTATTGGCTGTATGGATTGAGAGGTAAAATATGAGAGATGAAGTCTTTATCAGGGGAGCGGTACCCATGACCAAAAGTGAGGTCAGAGCAGTTTCTCTTTCAAAGCTGGAACTAGGACCTGATTCCATTCTTTACGATGTGGGAGCGGGCACAGGTTCTGTTTCCGTGGAAGCTGCTAGTCTAATTCCTACATGCCGGGTTTATGCCATAGAAAAAAAGCCTGAAGCAATCGAATTAATAAGGTTAAATAAGGAAAAGTTCCAGACAGATAACATTACCGTAATAGAGGGCAGTGCACCAAGTGCACTTTTAGATCTTGAAGCCCCTACCCACGTGTTCGTTGGCGGCACGTCAGGCACTATGGGAGATGTGTTACATACAGTTTTGGATAAAAACCCAGAGGTCAGAATTGTCATCAATGTACTTGCCTTAGAATCCGTCTCTGAAGTGCTAAGCTGGTTAAAGGAACATTCCATAGAAGCGGAATTTGTTCAGGTACAAGTTTCCAAGGGAAAGACTGCAGGGCCATATCATATGATGATGGGACAAAATCCTGTGTATGTCATTTCTTTTGGAGGAGAAGGAGGTACGGCTGTTGAGTAATTCTTATCCCAGACTTCTTCTTGGTGCACCAAAAAGCGGGAGTGGGAAGACAATGATTACCTGCGGACTGCTGACTGCATTTCAATTACGTGGCGTGTCCTCCCGTTCCTTTAAATGTGGACCTGATTTCATTGATCCCATGTTTCATAAGCAGGTTCAGGGGATTGAAGGCGGAAATCTGGATACTTATTTTCTGGAAAAAGAACAAGTAAAAAATCAGTTTATCTCATTGTCTGAGGGGGCAGAATTGTCTGTCATCGAAGGCGTTATGGGTTATTACGATGGGGTAGGTGGCAATACCACCCAGGCAAGCACCTATGATGTGGCTTGTGCCATAGATGCTCCTGCAATCCTGATTTTAGATTGTAAGGGGGCAAGCCTTTCCCTGGCAGCTACTGTAAAAGGATTTCTGGAGTATAAGAAGGATAGCCATATTGCTGGAATCATCTTAAATCGTACCTCTGAGATGATGGCAAAACGTCTGGTACCAGAGTTCGAGGCTCTTGGCGTAAAGGTTTATGGTTATCTCCCCCAGTGTGACGAGGCTTGTCTTGACAGCCGACATCTAGGACTGGTACTTCCGGACGAGATAGGCGATCTGAAGGAGAAACTGAAACGTCTAGCTGAAATCATGGAAACCACCTTAGATATAGACGGGTTATTAAAGCTGGCAGGTCAGGCAAATCCACTTTCTGTTTCTAATTCTAATGATAGTGAAGATATAGATTTAGAATCCCAGATAGAAGCAGATCAGGTTTCCATTGGAGTGGCGATGGATGAGGCTTTCTGCTTTTATTATCAGGAGAATCTGGAACTTTTAAAACGCATGGGTGCAAAGCTGGTCCCATTTAGTCCTTGTAAAGATAGCAAACTACCAGAAGGAATTTCCGGTTTGATACTTGGAGGTGGTTATCCAGAGCTTCACGCAAATGAATTGTCAGAGAATGAATCCATGAGAGCTGAAATAAAACAAGCCTATGAACATTCTCTTCCAATACTGGCGGAATGTGGTGGTTTCATGTATCTGCATGAAGAACTTACCACTGACGATGGTACTTATCAAATGGCTGGAATCATTGGTGGAAAAGTATTTCCCACCAAACGTCTTGGAAGGTTTGGGTATATTGAAGTCTACGCGAAAGAAGATCTCGCTTTTATAAAAAAGGGAGAATCCATACGGGGACACGAGTTCCACTATTGGGACAGTGAAAACAATGGAGATCATATGACAGCGGTAAAACCGGGGCAAAACAGAAGCTGGGACTGTGTACATGGAACCAATTACTTGATGGCGGGATTTCCTCACTTTTACTATCCCTCCAATCCTTCCTTACCCAGACAATTTATAAATGCCTGTAAAAACTATCAGTCGCGAGAGCTTTGTAAAAAGCCCATAACGGGAAAGGTCTGAGGATATGGTCGAGGAATTAAAACAATACTTATCAGGAATCACTCCACTGGATCAAGAAGCTATGGAAATGGCCCGTATCAGATGGAGTCGCGTAGCAAAACCGCTCTATAGCCTTGGTGCTCTGGAAGAAGATCTGATTAAAATAGCCGGGATTAGCCAGACCTCAAAGGTGGATATAGAAAAACGGGCACTTATCATCATGTGCGGTGATAATGGAATCGTAGAAGAAGGGGTTACACAAACTGGTGTGGAAGTAACAGCAGTCGTAACCGAAAATATGACCCATGGAAACAGTAGTGTATGTATCATGGCGGAGAGGGCCGGTGTCGATGTATTTCCTGTGGATATCGGGGTTGCCAGGGAACTTGTATCCGGGGAACGTTATCCCCTGATACGAAAAAAACTGGCTTATGGCACGAAAAACTTTGCCAAAGAACCAGCGATGACCAGACAGGAAACCATAAAAGCAATAGAGACTGGAATTTCTCTTGTTAAAACATTGGTAGAAGGCGGATATGGACTGATAGCTACAGGAGAGATGGGAATCGGCAATACAACGACTAGCAGCGCTGTCACGTCTATGTTATTAAATATGGATCCCAGGCTTTTGACGGGAAGAGGCGCAGGCTTAAGCGATGAAGGCCTGGTTCGAAAGATGAAAGTCATTTCAGAAGCAATTAACCTCTATGGACTTTCTTGCAAAGATGGAGTGGATGTCCTTTCTAAAGTGGGAGGGTTTGATTTAGCCGGACTGACTGGAGTCTTTTTAGGAGGTGCCATTTACCGAGTTCCGATTCTTTTGGATGGATTTATCTCTGGAGCGGCTGCACTGGCAGCAGAAAAGATCTATCCCGGATGCTGTGATTTTATGCTTGCTTCCCATGTGTCTGCGGAACCGGCAGGAAAGCTGGTTCTTGATGAGCTGAAACTGTCCCCGCTCATTCAGGCAGGTCTTTGTCTTGGAGAGGGAAGTGGAGCAGTTGCTGCTATACCCCTCCTTACCATGGCAGCAGATATTTATCAGAGAATGAGCTCTTTTGAAGATATTAAGATTGAAGAGTATAAGCCCTTGGGAGGTGCGTGATGCTAACCTTGGTTATAGGTGGGAGCGGAAGCGGAAAATCAGAATACGCAGAAAATGCAATCACAAGCAGGTCAGAAGGAACACGAATTTATATTGCTACTATGAAGCCCTGGGATGAAGAATGTGAAAAAAGGATTCTCAGACACAGGCAGATGAGAGCAAAAAAAGGGTTTGAAACGGTGGAGTGCTACCGAAATCTAAAAGACATCCATGTTTTAGAAGGGAACCGTAACGCTGAGATTCTTTTGGAGTGTATGTCAAATCTTGTATCTAATGAGCTTTTCGGCCTTGGAGAGAAAGAAGAAATCTTATTAACTCCCGATGAAACCGTGGAGGAAATCCTGAAAGGAATCCACCAGTTGAAAGACCAAGCCGTGAATGTCACCATTGTCACCAATGAAGTTTTTTCTGATGGAGACAGCTACAGCAGTCAAACCAATGAGTACCGGAGAACTCTGGCCAGGATCAATGAAACACTTGCCCAGATAGCAGATTGCGTCATTGAAGTTGTTGCTGGAATACCGATAAATATCAAAGTAAATTAATTGAAAAAAATCCTCAACTATGTTATTATCTTAACATAGTAGCATCCTGACACTGAAAACAATATTTGAGGTGGAAGGTTCGGCATTTGGGGAATGTTTTGTTTGCCGCGCCTTAATTTGGTGCGGTTTTTTCTTATTCTGTAAAAGCCCCTGGAGAGTGATAAAAACGGAGGAACAGACATGGAAACGAGAATTGCTGTGATCGGGATTGTAGTGGAGGAGGAAGAATCCATAGAGTTATTAAATGATATCCTTCATGATTACCGGCAAATTATCATTGGGCGTATGGGGATTCCATATCCACAAAAAGGAGTGTGTATCATCAGCATTGCGGTAGATGGAGCACAAACTGTCATTTCTGCACTGACTGGTAAGATTGGTAAGCTAAAAGGGATCAGTTCAAAGACAGCCTACCAGGGAGTAAGCGGCTCATAAAAAAGCATAAAGAAAGTATTTCAAAGGGCTCACGTCCTATGAAGTAATATACCACTGACGGAGAAGCAAAACGCTGACCCTAAAGAAAGGAAGTTACATATGTATGATCCAAAATCGCTGAAGGCGGAAGAATTCATTTCACACGAAGAAATTCTAGAAACACTTGATTATGCGGAGAAAAACAAAAACAATGTGGAACTGATCGACGAGATCATCAAGAAAGCAGAAAGTTTAAAAGGACTGACGCATCGGGAGGCTTCTGTACTCCTAGCATGCGATATTCCTGAAAAGATTCAGGAGCTCTATTCATTGGCGGAGAAGATCAAGAAAGGCTTTTACGGAAACCGTATTGTTATGTTTGCCCCCTTGTATCTTTCAAACTATTGCGTGAACGGTTGTACTTATTGCCCTTACCACCTAAAGAACAAGCATATCGCAAGAAAGAAACTGACTCAGGAAGAGGTAAAAAAGGAAGTCGTTGCCCTTCAAGACATGGGACATAAGCGTATTGTTATTGAGGCAGGAGAGGACCCTGTGAATAACCCCATAGAGTATATTTTGGAATGCATTGATACCATTTACTCCATCAAACATAAAAACGGTGACATTCGAAGAGTGAATGTTAACATTGCTGCAACCTCAGTAGACAATTATCGTAAGCTGAAAGAAGCAGGAATCGGAACCTATATTCTCTTTCAGGAAACATACCACAAGGAAAGCTATGAAATGCTTCATCCAACAGGACCAAAGCATGATTATGCCTACCATACAGAAGCCATGGATAGAGCCATGGATGGCGGCGTCGATGATGTTGGTTTAGGCGTGTTATTTGGCCTGGAACGATATAAGTATGAATTTGCAGGACTTTTGATGCATGCGGAGCATCTGGAAGCGGCAAAAGGGGTTGGCCCTCATACCATTAGTGTTCCCCGGATCAAAGCAGCGGATGATATCGACCCTTCTACCTTTGCCAACGGGATTGATGATGAGACATTTGCCAAATTATGTGCTTTGATTCGTGTTTCGGTTCCTTATACAGGGATGATCATTTCTACCCGTGAGAGTCAGGCAGTTCGAGAGAATGTACTCCGTCTTGGAGTATCCCAAATAAGCGGTGCTTCCAGAACAAGCGTAGGCGGATATCAGGATGAAGAGCGTCCGACGGATACAGAGCAGTTTGATGTTTCGGATCAGCGTTCTTTAGACGAAGTCGTGCGTTGGCTCATGGATATGGGATACATTCCATCTTTTTGTACCGCTTGCTACAGGGAAGGAAGAACCGGAGATCGTTTTATGAAACTTTTAAAAAGCGGTCAGATTCATAACTGCTGTCAGCCTAATGCCCTTATGACATTAAAGGAATATTTAATGGATTATGCCTCAGAAGAAACGAAGAAAGTGGGACAGACACTAATTGAGGCGGAACTTGATCGCATTCCAATGGAAAAAGTAAGACTGATTTGTGAAGATCATTTAAATAAAATAGAAGAAGGCATCAGGGATTTCCGTTTCTAACACATACACTTACGAATAATGAGGTGAAAGCATGGGACTTAACGAGACACCGTCATCAGAACGGGTGCACATCGGTTTTTTTGGCCGGCGCAATGCAGGTAAATCCAGTGTAGTGAATGCAGTGACTGGACAGGAACTATCCGTAGTATCTGATATAAAAGGTACTACCACAGACCCGGTTTATAAATCCATGGAGCTTCTTCCCATGGGTCCGGTAGTAATCATTGATACTCCTGGCTTTGATGACGAGGGAGCCTTGGGAGAAATGAGAGTCAGAAAAACAAAACAGATTCTAAACCGGTCAGACTGTGCGGTATTAGTCGTTGATGCAACCCTTGGAAAGACCGAAATTGATGAAGAACTGATCCGCCTTTTTGTAGAAAAGAAGATACCTTACGTGGTAGCCTATAATAAGTGTGATGAAAGCGGCGACCAGGAATACTCCGATGGTTTATCTGTCAGTGCAACAAAAGGTCTGTTTATCCATGAATTAAAGGAACGCATTGGAGCTCTTGTTCACACGGGAGATGCCAAGATGAAGATTGTGGGAGATCTGTTAAAGCCCCTTGATTTGGTAGTTCTTGTAATCCCCATTGATACGGCAGCTCCCAAAGGGAGGCTTATATTACCTCAGCAGCAAACGATTCGTGATATCTTAGAAGCGGGAGCGGTGGCTATTTCCGTACGGGATACAGAGCTAAAGGAAACCCTTCATAAACTGGGAACGAAGCCAGCTCTTGTTATCACAGACAGTCAGGCCTTTGAGCAGGTAAATAAAGATACTCCAGATGATATCTTCCTCACTTCTTTTTCCATTTTAATGGCAAGGTATAAGGGATTTTTAGAGGATTCCGTCAAAGGCGTTTCTGTTCTTTGTGACTTAAAAGATGGGGATAAGGTTCTTATTTCTGAAGGCTGTACCCATCATAGGCAGTGCGATGATATCGGGACTGTGAAGCTGCCCCGGTGGCTGAAGGAATTCACTGGGAAGAATCTTGTCATTGAAACTACTTCCGGCAGAGAGTTTCCAGATGATATTTCTTCCTATGATCTGATTATTCATTGCGGAGGCTGTATGCTCAATGAAAGAGAGATGGAATACCGCAGGAAATGTGCAGACGATGCGGGTGTGCCATTTACCAACTACGGAATTACCATTGCTTATATGAATGGTATCTTAAAGAGAAGCCTTATGGTACTACCTGATTTAGGGAACCTGATATCATAATTAAGTTAAGGGTAAGAAAAAAAGACAAGACCAAACTCCAAGGGATTCGTTTCTATAGAAACGGCTTACTTTAGAGATATTAATTGGTCTTGTCTTTTTTGTCACTTGCACTCAAAAGGTAAAATCACTCCACGTATTTGGAATAGAAATGACATTTTCTGCATTGTGTGGTATTATATTTTTATGTTTTAATTGAACGCAATCAGACGTTCGGATATAAGAATAGGTTATGGTAGAGGCAGGTAGATAAGATGATAACGAATTTACTGGGAAGCTTTGTGATAGCATTTTCCATGTATTCCCGAATTCCCATGCCACAGGTAGCATGGACCAAAGAGCGGATGAAGTACGCCATGTGCTTTTTTCCTTTGATTGGAGTTGTCATTGGGATCTTACAGCTAGCCGTTTGTTGGATTAGCAAAGGATTTGATACTCCTTATTTTGGCTGGCTGTTTCCGGTAGCACTCCCAATTTTGGTGACCGGTGGAATTCATATGGATGGTCTTCTTGATGTTATAGACGCCAGATCCTCGCATATGGAGAGGGAGAAGAAACTGGAGATTTTACAAGATCCCCATACAGGTGCATTTGCCATTATTGGTTGTTGTGTGTATCTACTTCTTTATATGACAGCGTTTGGAGAGTTAAAGTCTGAGATGCTTCCGGCTTTTGGAATGATATTTATTTTGACCCGGGCATTAAGTGGTCTTGCAGTGGTTACATTTCCTCTTGCAAAAAAGAGCGGACTAGCCGCGTCTTTTTCCGGTGCGGCTCATAAAAGAACGGTAGGAATCGTTATGGTTCTTTATATACTTGTGGCAATGTCTGGCATCTGGTACTTTGGTGGTTTTTATGCCGTAGCTGCCACCTTTTTAATTGCTTCTTTGGTGTACTGGTATTACTACGCTATGGCAAAGAAGGAATTTGGAGGACTGACAGGAGATTTGGCTGGATATTTTCTTCAAATCTGTGAACTGGCCTTGGTGGCAGGACTTGCAGTAGTGTCCCATCTCATTTAAGGTACAAACATAAGAAAGGGCAGAATATGATACTGATCATTGGAGGCGCGTGGCAGGGGAAATTAGATTTTGCCATGGAACTGGCAGGGGCAAAGGGTAGGAAGAAGCAGGTAGCAGAAGGAACGACAGATTCCTTTGATGCGGCTGTGAGTTATCCCATCATACATAATTTTCACGAATATATAAAACGTATTTTACAAGATGGCACCAGCGTAGAGGACTTTATTTCCATACTGGAAAAAGATAATCCTGAGGTTATCATAATTACCAATGAAATGGGGTGCGGCATTGTCCCCATGGATTACGAAGACCGGTTGTGGAGAGAAGAAGCGGGAAGAGCTTCTGTCCGTATCGCAAAGTCATCAAAAGAAGTATACCGTCTGGTGTGCGGCATTGCCACACAGATTAAATAGAGAATATAAGGAATGAGACTATGATTCAACTACATTTATTGGCAGTGCTTATGGGCTGTTTGTTGGACTTTTGTTTTGGAGATCCAAGATGGCTTTGGCATCCGGTTTGTGGAATCGGAAATTTAATAAGCAAGCTGGAAAAAGTTTTCAGAAGACGGTTTCCGAAAGGGGAAAAAGGAGAACTTTTAGCTGGACGTTGGTTGGTATTTTTCGTACTACTGATAACAGGTGTTATAACAGCACTTTTACTTGTTGGGGCTTACCTGATCTCTCCCTATCTTTGGTTTGCAATGGAAACCCTGATATGTTATCAGATGATGGCGTGGCGATCTCTTCGATCTGAGAGCATGAAGGTTTTAACGGCCTTTCAAAATGGGAATGTGGAGGAAGCGAGAACCGCCGTTTCCATGATTGTAGGAAGAGATACAAAGTCACTTTCTGAGGAAGGGATTGCAAAAGCAGCCATTGAAACTGTGGCAGAAAATGCTTCCGATGGTGTAATTGCGCCCCTGCTTTCCATGATTTTTTTTGGAGGAATCGGAATCTGTCTTTATAAAGCGGTCAATACCATGGATTCCATGATTGGATATAAAAATGATCGTTACTTATGGTTTGGCAGAACAGCCGCCAGGCTTGACGATGTTTGTAATTATATTCCCGCAAGAATTTCAGCAGGCCTAATGATGGCTGCCGGATATTTGTGCCAGCTTTTTTCCAGGCAAACGATTAACGGTGGAAAGCCTTACAATGGAACTATGGGAGTTAAGATATTTATACGGGACAGGTTCCATCACAAAAGTCCCAATTCCGCCCAAACAGAATCCGTCTGTGCAGGAGTATTGCAAATTGAGTTGGCAGGAAATGCTTACTATTTTGGGAAGTTGTATGAAAAGCCAACCATTGGAGATCCCATAAGACCGGTAGAATATGAAGACATCCGCAGGGCCAATGACCTTATGACGGTAACTTATCTTCTTGCTCTGGCTCCAGTTGTCATACTTCTTTTTCTTACCCCTTAATATTGTTTATTGAATACAGGAGAGAAACATGGAATATCAACACGGTGGAGATATTTATACCAATAGCGTCAATCTAGATTATTCGGCAAATATTAATCCTTATGGACTTCCAAAGAAAGTGGGGGAGGCTATCTGCCTTGCAGTGGAGGATTCCTCCCGTTATCCAGACAGTCAGTCATCAGCCCTTAGGAAGAAACTTTCTGGGTTTCATGGTGTTTCAGAGGAAACAATTGTATGCGGGAATGGAGCAGCAGACCTGATTTTTCAGGTGGTATCCGCCATTCGACCAGAGCAGGCGCTTTTAATTAGCCCCTCTTTTTTGGAATACGAACAAGCGCTACATACTGTTTCTTGTAATATCACCTATTATGATTTGAAAAAGGAAACTGGTTTTTTGCTAAACGTACAGGAGTTGATTTCCTGGATAGAAGAAAGCAGGATCCAGTTTGATATAATCTTTTTATGCAATCCCAATAATCCCACTGGCTTTGCTATCATAAAAGAAGAAATGGAAGTTTTTCTTGACTATTGCAAAAGCAAACAGATCTTTTGCGTGATGGATGAATGCTTTAACGAATTTCTTGACGAACCTCAGCGTTACTCTGTCCTTGAATCCATGATTCAACGGGAACTCCAATCTGTTTTTTTGCTTAAGGCATTTACAAAAATTTACGCAATGGCAGGAATTCGATTGGGGTATGGCATTTGTTATGACCGGAAGCTTCTGGACCAAATCCATAGCCTGAGACAGCCCTGGAGCGTGTCATCTCTTGCTCAGGCAGCGGGAGAAGCGGCATTATCAGAAACAGAGTATGTTGAGAATACAAGGAAACTCATTTCCTGTGAGAGAGAATTTTTAAAAAGCCAGTTGTCCTCTCTGGGATTTCACGTTTATAATTCCATGGCAAATTATATTTTCTTTCAAGATACGAGGAAAGAAGCTATGAGAGAAGATAAACTGTTATATCAGCAGATGCTTTCCCAAAAAGTACTCATTCGCTCCTGTGGCAACTACAGAGGGCTTGACGGAACCTATTATCGAATCTGCATAAAACAAAGGAAAGAGAATGAAGAATTTCTTTCCTTATTAAAAACCATACTGAAAAAAGGGGAATAAGAGGATGGCAAAAACAATTATGATACAGGGAACCATGTCAAATGCAGGGAAAAGCCTCATTGTAGCAGGCTTATGCCGCATCTTCAAGCAAGATGGTTTTCGAGTGGCCCCCTTTAAATCTCAGAACATGGCTTTAAATTCCTTTATTACGGAGGAAGGTCTGGAAATGGGCCGTGCCCAGGTGGTACAGGCAGAGGCGGCAGGAGTAAAGCCAGAGGTGGCTATGAATCCTATCCTCTTAAAGCCTACCAATGACGTTGGTTCTCAGGTGATTGTAAATGGCATCTCCATAGGGAACATGCCGGCAAGAGAGTATTTTGCATACAAAAAGGAACTGGTTCCAGAAATTAAAAAAGCGTTTGACAAGCTTTCTAATGAGTATGATATCATTGTAATAGAAGGAGCAGGGAGTCCGGCTGAGATTAATCTTAAAAGGGATGATATTGTAAATATGGGAATGGCAAAGATGGCTGACGCTCCAGTTCTTTTGGTGGGAGACATTGACCGAGGAGGAGTATTTGCCCAGCTTTACGGAACAGTCATGCTTTTGGAACAAGAAGAGCGAGACCGGATCGCTGGCCTGGTGGTCAATAAATTTCGGGGGGATAAAACCATCCTGGATCCTGGCCTTGCCATGATTGAAGAAAAGCTTAAGATCCCAGTAACAGGTGTCGTACCTTACATGAATGTGGATATTGAAGATGAAGACAGCCTTGGAACTCATCTGGAGGGGACAGAATCAACAGAGCATACCAAAGTAGAGATTGTTGTAGTAAGGTTTCCCAGGATATCTAATTTTACAGACTTTCAAGTGTTTTCTATTATGCCAGAGGTACAGCTTCGATATGTGGAGAAGGCACAAGATCTTGGAAGACCAGATCTGGTGATTCTGCCAGGCAGTAAAAATACCATTGAAGATCTTCTTTGGATGCGGCAAAACGGTCTTGAGGCCGCTATATTAAAGCTGGAAGCGGAAGGTATGCCTATATTTGGTATCTGTGGCGGATTTCAGATGCTTGGGGAAACTTTGGCAGATCCCCATGGAGTGGAAACTTCTTTGGCGCCTTCAAAGGTGCGGGGAATGGAACTTTTGCCAGTCAGAACCATATTCGGAAAAGAAAAAACAAGGACAAGAGTGACTGGAGCCTTTGCCAGTGTAGATGGGGTGTTGGCAGGACTTTCCGGCAGAGACGTGGAGGGGTATGAAATTCATATGGGAGAAACGGTCCGTGCAGTGCCTCCTCTTTCCTTTGTAATGGAAAGTCAGTCTGGTTCCCATCTGGCAAAGATGGATGGCTGTCAGAGGGGAAATACATACGGAACCTATATTCACGGTATCTTTGATAAAGAAGGAATTGCAGAAGCTGTGGCAGAAGGTTTGATGAAAAAGAAGGGGATCTTAGGAGG
This sequence comes from uncultured Eubacteriales bacterium, assembly GCA_963528005.1. Lineage (GTDB taxonomy): Bacteria > Bacillota > Clostridia > Lachnospirales > Lachnospiraceae > Lacrimispora. The sequence continues at coordinate 7,729 of CAURSM010000012.1, read as the reverse complement.
CGTCGAAGCGATCTCTTATCAGGATTATAAGGAAGAACAATACGAACGTCTGGCAAACATCTTGCGAGAGAGCCTTGACATGGAAGAAATATACCGTATCATGGGAATAACACAAAACAAATGACAACAATGGAGGAACAAATGAAACAGTATGAATTAGAGCGGGTTCTGCCCGAAGAGATAGAGAAAAGAAGCTTTGAAATCATTACACAGGAACTTGGTGTGAAAAAGCTGGACCCTGAGAATGAACTGGTGATTAAAAGAGTCATCCACACCTCAGCAGATTTTGAGTATGCGGATAATCTTATTTTTTCTCCACATGCCGTAGAGATGGCTTTAAAGGCGATGAAAGAGGGTGTCCAGATTATCACAGACACGAACATGGGAAAAGCGGGCATCAATAAGGCTGCTTTAAAGAGGCTTAATTGTGCCGTTGACTGTTATATGGCAGATGAAGATGTGGCGGAGTATGCAAAGAAAAATGAAACCACTCGTGCTTGTGCAAGCATGGACAAAGCATCGGAGCTGCCTAAGGATTGTATCTTTGCCATTGGGAACGCACCAACTGCTTTGGTACGTCTTTATGAATTAATCAAGGAAGGGAAAATTCGCCCAAAACTCATCATTGGTGTTCCAGTCGGATTTGTCAATGTGGTGCAGTCAAAAGAGATGATTTTATCTCTTGAGGGAATTCCATATATCGTAGCACGTGGAAGAAAGGGTGGAAGCAATGTGGCAGCCGCCATTGTAAACGCTCTGCTATATCAGGTTTAAAATTTTGTGTTTCTTATGAGGGGTAAAATGGTATGGACTTATACAGCATAATTTTAGTGGATGATGAAGAGGAAGTTCGTAAAAGTATTATAAAGAAAATCGAATGGCAATCCGCTGGTTTCCATGTGGTGGGGGATGCAGAGAATGGGGAAGATGCTCTTGAAAAAATAGAGATTTTGGAACCGGATGTGGTGTTGACAGATATCCGAATGCCTTACATGGATGGCCTGGTATTGGCTGAAAAGATAAGGCAGCGTTATCCTTCCATGAAGGTGGTTATATTTTCTGGTTATGATGATTTTGAATACGCTCAAAAGGCGATTAAGTTAAATGTAACAGAATACATCCTAAAGCCTGTTAATGTTGAGGAACTGACTTCCATTCTAAAACGGATTAAGAGTAATCTGGATCTGGAGATCGAAGAAAAAAGAAATTTAAGCCGTCTAAGGGAGAAATACCGAAAAAGTCTTCCTCTGATCCGGGAACAGTTTTTTAATGAGCTTGTTCATAAGAATTTAAAACAAGAATTAATCGAACAAAAGTTAAAGGAATATGATGTACCCATTCTTGGGGCGACCAGATGGGTACTGGTAGCCATTGATGTGGAAGAAGGCGACGTTGCGGAACCCATTTCCCTTCATAGCGAAGAAGAACTCATTCCCATTTCAGTCATGCAGGTTGTTAGGGAAAAGCTGGAGGGATACTGTCGTTTCGCCCTTTTTCAGTCTGCTTCGGAAGCAGATATGGTAGTGATTGCGGCTCTTGATGAAGATAATTCCATTACAGGGCTGACAGACGTCCTTGGGGATATCTGCAAAGAGACAAAGCGCATCTTAAAAGTTCCTGTTACCATTGGCATCGGGCATAGCTGTGAAGAGATCACACAGATATCAAAGGCATATCAGTCCGCAGTGGATGCTCTGGGTTACAAGGCAATCGCTGGAACTGGAAGCACCATATACATCAATGATATGGAACCTGTGGGATCAGGAAAACTGGAATTTGACAGTGTAACAGAAGGAGAACTGATCTCAGCCATTAAATTTGGCCCGGAAGAAAAGATTGAATCCTCAGTAAAGAAGATTACGGAAAAAATGAAAACTGCTAAGGTTCATTATCGACAGCAGCAGGTCTATATGATTGGCGTTTTAAACAGCATCATACAGATGATGCAGCAATACGACCTGGCTCTTGAAGATATAATGGGGGAAGAACTTGAATCCATAGCCTTGTTCGATAAACTAAAAAAGATAGAAGAATTCAGTTCCTGGTTATTTAAAATCGCAGGTAAGCTAAATTGCCTGATCAATCAAGAGCGGGATATGACCACCAGACAGGTGATTCAGGATGCCAAGCAGTACATTATGGATCATTACCAGAATCCAGACTTATCGGTAGAAATGATATGCCGCCATCTTCATATGAGCCCAGCCTATTTTTCTACGGTGTTTAAAAAAGAAACAGGTCAGGCTTATATTGCCTATCTAACCGATGTAAGATTAAATAAAGCAGTGGAACTGCTCAATAAGACCGATGACAAAACTTATATCATTGCATCAAAGGTCGGATACCAGGAGCAGAATTATTTCAGTTATGTATTTAAGAAAAAATTCGGTGTATCACCCACCAGATATCGTGGAGCCAGGTAATGGAAAAAAAGAATAACAGCATCCGTTATACGATTTTTAAATATTTTACCGTGACCGCTTTGGCAGCCAGTTTATTAATTACCTTTTCCTTGTACCAGAGATTATCAAGGCAGGTAACGGAAAAGGTAATCGCAGAGAACCAGAGCCTGATCAATCAAGTGGCAAGGTCTGTGGAATCCTATTTGCGTACCGTTATGAAGCTTTCGGATTCCCTCTATTATGGTGCCGTTAAAAACGCAGATATTTCTTCGGAATCCATTAAAAATGAGATCACACTTTTGTATGATAACAATAAGGATAATGTAGATAATATTGCCCTTTTTACTCAGTCGGGTTCCATGGTGGAGGCAGTACCGGCCGCCAGACTGAAAAATGGGATTAAGGTAACCCAGGAAGAATGGTTTAAGAATGCCCTGGAAAAAACAGAAAATCAACACTTTTCCTATCCCCACGTTCAATATATCTTCGATATCAACGAAAATCAGTATCGGTGGGTAATTTCCCTATCAAGAGCCGTTGAACTAACGGAAGGAACTTCTACTACGCAAGGTGTGTTACTAGTGGATATGGGTTATTCCGGCTTGGAACATCTTTTTGATGGAGTTACCACTGGAAAAGATGGTTATGTTTATCTCATAAGCAGCAACGGGGAGATCTTATATCATCCGAAGATGCAGTTGATTGATTCTGGCAGATTAAAGGAAAGCAATCTTGCGGCGGCTTCTTATAAGGACGGTAACCACCGTGAGGAATTTGAGGGCGAGCAAAGAATTATAACCGTCAAATCCATCGGCTATACTGGTTGGAAGGTAGTAGGTGTCACTCCCAAAAATGTGGTATCCCTCAATTCCATTAAAACCAGATTGTTTATTGTATTTTTAATCACTCTGATTTTATCGGTTCTTGCCGTTATCAACTCTTACATCTCGTCGCGCATTACGAATCCAATCAAAGAGCTTGAAAAATCTGTAGGTATGCTGGAGGAAGGAAATTTAGATACTCCTGTATTAATCGGCGGTTCCTATGAAATTCAACATTTGGGTAATTCCATTAAAAATATGGCAAAACAGATTCGTGTTCTTATGGATGACATTGTTTCAGAACACGAAGCCAAACGAAAACAGGAATTTGACGCGCTCCAATCTCAGATCAATCCCCATTTCTTATACAATACCCTTGACATCATAGTATGGATGATCGAAAATGAACAAAAAAATGAAGCCGTGAAAGCCGTAACAGCTCTGGCCCGTTTCTTCCGAATCAGTTTAAGCAAAGGAAAGAGTATTATACTCGTTAAAGATGAGCTTGAGCATGTAAGGAATTATTTAATGATCCAGCATATGCGATTTAAAAATAAATTCTCCTACGAAATTCACGTAGAAGAGGAATGCATGGAGCTGACCAGCTTAAAGCTATTACTTCAACCTCTGGTAGAAAATGCCATTTATCATGGCATGGAGTTTATGGATGGCGAAGGAGAGATTATTATAAATGTATTTCGTCAGGAAGATGACCTTTATTTTACCGTAAGTGATAATGGGCTTGGTATGACGGAAGAACAGGTCGAGAGTTTGTTTACCGGACAGGCTGTCAGCACCTCAAAAAAGGGCTCCGGCATTGGCGTTAAGAATGTCAATGAACGAATCAAGCTTTATTTTGGAGATGCATATGGGCTTACCATAAGCTCAGAACCAGATGAAGGAACCACGATAACCATACATCTTCCTGCAACGGAATATGGCTCTGTTTCGGAAAAGGAAAAAAGAATATGATAAAACAGGAAAAATTACTATGGAGCCTAATTGCCGCAATTTTGGTTGTCCTGTTTCTTTTATCCTCTACGGATTTAATCATTAAGGAAAAGAAAACAGATATCTATCCAGTCTCCATTATTATCAGTGATACCAGTGACGAGTATTATGCCAATTTCAGAAAAGGGGTGGACAAGGCCTCTGAGGAATACAATGTAGATGTCAACTTAATCACACTTTTTGAAAAAGGGGATGCCGTTCAGCAGATGGAATTGTTAAAGCGAGAGATTGACGACGGAGCGTCCGCTGTGATACTTGCACCTGCAAAACAGGAAGAGTGCGCCAGACTGCTTGATGGCATGGTGCTTAACAGCCCTGTCATCGTATTAGGAAATCCATTCCCCAATGATTACGTTCGCGGCAGCATCGCTACGAATTATGAAGAGGAAGGGAAAAAGCTTGGTAAGGCGATTGCCGCAGAAAACACCACCTCTTTGCCTGTATGGATTTTTACGGATGGCTTGGACTATGGGTATAACAGAGAGATCTACGACGGACTTTCCGCTGTTTTAAAAGAATCCGGATTTTCCATAGGTATCTATGAGAAGAAGGATAAAGAGACCTTTCGTAAGACAATTGAAGGAACCGTATATCCAGACAGCAAACAGGCAATCATTGCAGCCATTGATGTGGACAGCCTTGATGAGGCGGCAGGAATCATAGGTGGCAGTCCAGTTTATAAAAACTATATTGCTGGTCTTTACGGGATTGGAAGCACCACCAAGATTTTAAATGCCCTGGACAACGGAATTATTAAAGGGATCGTTGCCATTGATCAGTTCGATGCAGGTTACACCAGCATTCAAAGGGCGGTAGAGGTTGTGCATAAGAAACAAAAAGATCCGATTGTGTTAGAGTCTTATTATGTTAATAAATCCAATCTACGGGATAGAAGATTGGAGAAACTCTTATATCCGATTAATTAAGTGAGGGGTAGGAATATGAGAAAAATGTATGGGGTAATTGGGGCTGTATTTGTTTTGCTGCTTATTTTTGCAGGAATGACCTATAAGAATTTTAAGGCTGGAGTGATGGACGATAAAAAATCCATCCGGATTGGGGTCTCGCTTTACCGGGGAGATGATTCCTTTATTAATACATTACGTACTTATTTAGAAGAGCAGGCAAAGGAATATGAAAAAACAACTGGGATTAAGGTGGTTATGGAGATTGTTGATGCCAAGGGAGATCAGAATGCTCAAAACAATCAGGTGGACCGCTTTATCTCCCTGGGTTATAATGCCATTTGCGTCAATGCGGTGGACCGTTCCATGACCTCCAATATTATAAGCAGAGCAATGGATGCCAAGCTCCCGGTGGTGTTTTTTAACAGAGAGCCAGTAGAAGAAGATATGAGGCGTTGGGAAAAACTTTACTATGTAGGAGTCAATGCAAAGGAGACTGCTGTTTTACAGGGCAACATATTAGTGGAGGCTTACAAAAAGGATTCCTCTTCTCTTGATTTAAACGGGGATGGAAAAGTCAGTTATGTCCTTTTAGAAGGAGAAAACAGCCACCAGGATTCTCTAATCCGTACGGAATGGTCCATACAGACATTAAAAGACGGAGGAGTTCCCCTTGAAAAGATTACGGGAGGCATTGCCAACTGGGACAGAAGCCAGGCATCTGCATGGATGGAACAATGGTTGAGCGAATACCCCGATCAGATTGAAGTGGTGATTTGTAATAATGATGATATGGCTCTTGGTGCAGCGGATGCTTTGGAACGAAACAACATAAAAAGGCCTATTAAAATCGTAGGGATTGATGGCACTCCTCAGGGCATTGAGGGATTGCGTTCAGGAAAAATTTTTGGTACCGTCCAATGTGACAGCAAAGAATATGCTCAAGTCATATTTGAAATTGCAGCTGCTGAGTCTTTAGGGAAAAATGTTCAGGAGATAGTGCCTCTTAAGGATGGGAAGTATTACGAATGTGGGCAGAAAGCAGTATATCAGCAGTAGAGCGCGGAGTTATTAGATGCTAATTACAAAAATATAAAAAAATCCTATGGAAATATATATAATCTAAAAAAATCGATATATGACCCAATAATATCTTATGGAAAAGTGCACAAAAAAACTATATAATGAGCGTGTTGATGAAGCAAAGTGCTTATAATCGACACGCTCATTTTATAATGAAAAGGGAGGATTTTTTTATGAGATTACTCAAAAAAGTTTTAGCAGTTGGCCTTGCATCTGCAATGGTATTATCCATGGCAGGATGTGGCTCAGGTACAAAAGGAACGACTGCAGCATCAGAAGCTACTACTACAGCTGATGCAAAAAAAGATGACAGCAGTGCAGCTGAAACAACTGCAAAGGAAGTAAAGGACGCAGTAGGCGGAGATCTGGCAGGTAAAAAAGTTGGTATTTCTATCTACAAGTTCGATGATAACTTTATGACCCTTTACAGAACAGAGCTTCAGCGTTATCTCACAGAGGATCTTGGGTTTAAAAAGGAGAATGTAGTAATTCAGGATGGCAAGGGTGATCAGGCAGAGCAGACAAATCAGATTCAGAACTTCATTACACAGAAGTATGATGTACTTATTTTAAATCTTGTTCAGGCTTCTTCCGCACCAGAAATCACTGATATGTGTAAAGCAGCAGGAATCCCAGTTGTTTACATCAACCGTGAACCAGATACAGAAGAAGAGCAGAGATGGAAAGATGAAAAAATCAATGCTACCTATGTAGGCTGCGATGCAAGACAGTCTGGTACCTATCAGGGAGAAGAGATTTTAGAAACATCTAACAAAGGTGACATTAACGGCGATGGCGTTATTAACTATATCATGATCCAGGGTGACCCAGAGAATGTTGATGCTCAGTACAGAACAGAATTCTCTGTAAAAGCTCTTACAGATTCTGGCGCAAAAGTGAAAGAACTCTTAAAACAGCGTGGTGACTGGGATCAGGCAAAAGCTCAGCAGATCGCACAGGATGCTTTAACTCAGTATGGCGATCAGATTGAAGTTATCTTCTGTAACAACGATGCTATGGCACTTGGTGCTTTACAGGCAATCGAAGCTGCAGGCCGTACAGTAAATAAAGATATCTATTTGGTTGGTGTAGATGCGTTAACAGAAGCAGTTCAGAACGTAATCGATGGCAAGCAGACTGGTACCGTATTCAACGATCATTTCTCACAGGCTAAAACAGCAAGTGATATGGCTGCTAAGTTCTTACAGGGAGAGCCAGTTGAGAATGTAAATATGGTAGATTATATTAAGATTACCAAAGACAATGCTCAGGACACCTTAGATAAATTAAAGAAATAAAATCAGCCAAATAACGGGTGTGTCGGTAAGGCACACCCGATTTTTAAAGCAAAAACACCCTGCGGGTATACCTAGATGTCCGGAAAAACGGACAATAATAATGAAACACCCTGCGGGTATACCTAGATGTCCGGAAAAACGGACAATAATAATGAAACACCCTGCGGGTATACCTAGATGTCCGGAAAAACGGACAATAATAATGAAAC
>CAURSM010000011.1:0-165544 GCA_963528005.1 uncultured Eubacteriales bacterium | reverse complement strand
GTATGATGGCATCTGGCTTTACCTGATCTCGAATGGCTGTGCTGAAAATCGAATCCATATCTCTGCCAGTGGCGATCACAATGGTGTGATTTTCCCTTAACTGTTCAATGGCTTCCATGGCACTGGACGGTATGGTCCAGTCTTTATGGTCAAGCAACGTCATGTCTACATCAAAGCTTACAATTGGTTTCATCTATTTTCACCTTTTTCTAAATATTAATAATCTTGTCCTTATAATAATATCCTAATATTGAAATTATTTCAAGAAATATACTTTACCAAATGGAAAGTTTCTGCTATAATGTCATAGTGTCAGGAAGACGGAGTATGGCGTAGCTTGGTAGCGCGCTCGGCTGGGGGCCGAGAGGTCGCAGGTTCAAATCCTGTTACTCCGATTCAATGATATCAGCGGATGCTGGGAGATCTTAACCATAAGATTTTCCGGTATTTTTTTATGTCCATGGTGCGAATTTTGTCGACTGGAAATACTATGTTTTACCCTAAATATCACTTGCCTTTTTTTTATCTTTCAGTTACAATTCTTGTATGGAGATATAGCTCAGCTGGGAGAGCGTCTGCTTGACGTGTAGAAGGTCGCAGGTTCGAATCCTGTTGTCTCTATGTGAATCTAACCCCTGATGGATGCAAGATATTCTTGTATCTGTCAGGGGTTTCGTTATTCTATTTATTAATTTCTCCACTTTATCCAAAGCAAAAAAGCATAGATGCACCTATCATTAGTTATAACTTAATAGTAAAGCATGCTTCATTGCTATGCGACTCCCTTTCAATGGAAACAATCCCTTTTAATTACACCTAAAAATCTTGCCATGTATTTACAAAATCAAAAAATCATCCAATCAAGCATGTTAATGCACCAATACACTAAGCTTATTTTAATAGTTGCTTTAGAATATATTCATTGTAGTTTAAGATTATAAAGTGTTTTATTTTAACCATTATAATATACAATAGAAAAGGTAATGATTAAAACAAGAGATGTTTTGTATCAATAGACTGTTTCAATTCAGTTTTCATCTTAGATTTTGTTAAATCTAAAATCTATTTATAATAAAGATGTATTTAGAACATCAATTAATTTTTCCAGATCAACCGTCTAGCAGGTTTTGTATACAAGCTCTATGTTTTTAATATTACTATAATGAAAGAGAATTTCATAAGCCAAGAAAATGACTAATGAGGTGAAGCATGCGTGATATGACAGATGAAATATCAAGTACGACATTAAAAGGTCTAACAGATCAAGAGGTCGATGAGCGGGTCCAGCAAGGACTAGTAAATCATACGAATAACGAAACCGGAAAGTCAGTAAGGGAGATCATCATGTCCAATCTCCTTACCTATTTTAACCTGATCTTTTTCATTATTGCCGTATTGCTTATTTATGTAGGTTCTTATCGAAATCTTACGTTTCTGCCAATCATCATAGGTAATATAATGATTGGAATTGTACAGGAATTAAGAGCGAAGCAAATACTTGATAAAATGAATATAGTAAATGCCCCACACTCCCAGGTCCTTAGAGATGGTGTGCAGCAGCAGATTGTATCTGAGGATTTGGTTAAGGATGACATTATATTACTTTCCGCTGGCAATCAGATATGTGCAGATGCCGTTGTGGTGGAAGGAAAAGTGCAGGTTAATGAAGCTTTGTTAACAGGCGAGGCGGACGAAATTGAAAAGGTCTGCGAGAGCAAACTTCTGTCAGGAAGTTTTGTAGTATCTGGACAATGTTATGCAAAGTTGGAACATGTGGGAAATGACTCCTATATCTCCAAACTTACAGCAGAAGCAAAAGCAACGGGTAGTGGAGAACAATCAGAGATGATCCGTTCTATTAACCAACTGGTCAAATGGATTGGTATCATAATTATCCCCATCGGTGCTCTCTTATTTTATCAAGGGTATTTTATTAGTGAAGAAACCATACAAAAAAGCATTGTTTCTATGGTAGCGGCTCTAATTGGTATGATACCAGAAGGACTATACCTGTTAACCACCATAGCACTTGCCTTAAGTACCATGCGATTGGCAAAAAGAAATGTTCTTCTTCACGATATGAAAAGTATTGAAACACTGGCGCGAGTGGATGTGCTTTGTGTTGATAAGACAGGAACCATTACCGAAACCAGAATGCAGGTTGAAGAATTTCTGCCCAGCCAATCCTATGGGGATGTTTTAAATACAGAGGAAGAATTGAAACAGCTTTTAGTGGATTACTCCTTTGCCATACAAGACGATAACGCCACCATCCATGCGATAAAAGAATATGTGAAAACATTAGAGAAAAACAAAGAGACACGAAAACCTCTTACAATCACACCATTCACTTCTACTACCAAATACAGTGGCATTGCATTTGAGGAAGGAAGCTTTATCCTTGGTGCACCCGAATTTGTTATGCGGGAAGATTATGAATCCATTGTACCGCAGATCAGTTCTTATATAAAAATAGGACATAGAGTTCTTGTATTGGGAAAATACGAAGGAGACGACATAACCAATGGGCTAACGAAAAAGGTGATCCCCTTAGGCTTTGTGATTTTATCAAATCCCATCCGTAAAAATGCAAAAGAGACTTTTTCATATTTTAAGGAACAAGGTGTTACGGTTAAAGTCATTTCAGGTGATAATCCTGAGACCGTATCAGAAGTCGCCAGATGTGCTGGTATTGAAAATGCCCATAAGTTCATAGATGCAGGTACATTAGATACAGAAAGCAAGCTAGTAAGTGCATTAGAGGAATATACTGTGTTTGGACGGGTTACTCCGAAGCAGAAGCAAAAACTGGTACAGGCACTTCAAAAGAATGGGCATACCGTGGCAATGACTGGAGATGGAGTCAATGATATTCTCGCTATGAAAGACGCTGATTGCAGTGTTGCGATGGCATCAGGAAGTGAAGCTGCCACACAGGCCGCTCAAGTAGTTCTTCTTGATTCTGATTTTGCACATATGCCTGATGTAGTACTGGAAGGAAGACAAGTTGTAAACAACGTGCAACGTTCTGCCGTCTTGTTTTTAGTAAAGAATATATTCTCCCTATTACTGTCATTGTTTTCGGTGGTGTTTATGTTCACCTATCCGCTAGAACCTTCTCAAATATCACTGATTAGTATGTTTACCATAGGCATTCCCGGGTTCTTATTGGCCATGGAGCCAAACAAGAAACGCATCGAGGGACATTTCCTGAAGAATGTCATGATCAAAGCACTTCCAGCAGGTCTCACAGACGTACTGGCTGTAGGTGCACTTGTATTTTGTGGGGATGTATTTTCACTTCCTAAAAATGATATAGCAACTGCTTCTACCCTTCTCTTGGCAGTGGTTGGTTTTATCATACTGACTAAAATTAGTGCGCCTTTCAATCGAATAAAATACGGAATTATCATAATTAACATCTTGGGATTGGTTTTTTGTGGAATCTTCCTTCATCGGCTGTATGCCATCAGCGAGATGTCTAAAGTAGTTATCGTACTGCTGATTGTTTTTTCATTTTCCGCAGAATCCCTATTTCGATATTTGTCGCTTGGCATTGAGGCGTTAAATTCATTTTATCTTAAGGCAATGCACAAGAAAAATGAATTCAGAAAGTAATATAGAAACTTTAAGATGAAAAAAGACGGGCTTGGTTAACCAGATGCCCGTCTATTTTAGACTCATTGTATCAACAAATATCATCTCAACCGTTTCTTCCAGACTCATTGTCTCAGGAATATTAGTTTCTGGAATAATACCTATATAGTCCTTTTCTCTCCACCAATCCTTCATATCCTCTTCACCAAAATCATTACAATTTGGCTTTGTCTGATGTCTCATTAGGGTTGCAGCAAATGGGAGGTCATAATAATAAGCATTTATATTCTTAAATTCTTGCTTTAGCATCTGAAACAAATCCATATATTTATGGGAATATAAAATACCTTCCAGGATAACATTATCACAATGTTCTTTCCCATATTTAGCCAGTTCCATCAACAGGGAAATAGCCTTTGTTCCCTCTTCATCTTTTACCCATAGCATATCCCGCCGAATGACATCTTGTGATATAACAAGTGTACCTCTTCCAAATTTCCTTTGTAATGCCTTAGCAACAGATGATTTTCCACTTCCAGAATTGCCTCTCAGAATAATCAATCGAACTTCGTTATTTATTACGCCACTCCCCCTTAGAGATGAATCATTTACTTTTTATCTCAAGTGCTTTTATAAACCACGAAAGACCAAATCATATGATGACAGAATAATCCTCTAATGTAATCACGAAACAATCTTATTAAATATAACGGTTTTACCTTTTAAGGAAATCTTACCTACCTGGTATCCGTATTCCGTAAGCTCCTTTTTGTAGTTTAAAAAAGAATGGTCTATTTCAAAACCCAAAATATCTTGTATTTGTTCAAATGATAATTGGAATGTGGTTTCCTCTTTCTTTCCAACATACTCCCATAAAGCATTATACTTGCTCATAATTTCTATTTCCCTTCCTAGTTTAGTTTATTTCAAATAACCATTTCAAATAACTTCATAACCATGTTACAATGACTTCATTTTATCTCATATTCTTCTGGCTATCAATCTATTTTTTAATGAATCATCAACTTATATTTTTTCCAATATATCCTGTTTCTTATCATTGTTTATTCCTTGTTACAATTTCAAATAGATATAGACTTCTATATCCTGTTTTGGTATATTAAGATTAAGTTGTAGTTGCTAAATTCAAGCCTCTTATATCATCTTTTGTATAAATTTTGTTTGATGACTGGCGCTGCAATGATGTACTACTATAAATAATAGTCGAAAGCCTGATTGGGCCGGATTTGAGAAAAGGAGTGGATTAATATGCCGAAGCTTAATGACCTGACCAAAGATATTACTTCAAAGGTAATCAATCAAAATATGGATTATGTAATAGAGAAAGTGAGCAAGACAGTATCTAGCAGTTCTTATAAACACATGGAGATTACTCCAGATACAGCGGCATTGATTGGTTGTGTGACTGCAGCTTCCGTTAGTGTTTCTGTTGAGCTTGCAACCATTGCCACACTCTCCATTCTTTCGGAACTTGGCCTTTTGGAAATAGATGAAAAACCTTCTCTACATATCGTATCTACAAAGGATGAATGAGTCTATAGCTGGCTCTTATTTCGGACAGGATTCTGCTTGTTCACAAATACAAGATTCTTACATATAATACTATTACAAAACAACTTATCGATCAGAGAGAAAAGGGCACTCTGACAGTGTAAAAACCGCCGCGTAAATGCCCTACTATCGATAAACAACTCATTTTCTGCACGTCTTTGTGCTCTTTTCTTCGGTAAGAAGTTTTGTAAAACTGCCCGATCATAAGTATGGAACTTAAAAGGGTGGAAGCCAGCGCATCCTGGCTTCCACCCTCTTTTATTTAATCCGATCTTCTCTTTGTATTAGGCCCCATTCCCTCTCTGCGGGAATTGTGGGTCTGATTTTGATTTTCTATCTTACCCTTATCATTGGTATTGTTGTGTACCTCAAACTCATTTTTATGCACATGTTTGCTTTTCTTATCTTGATCCATTTTTATCACCTCTATCTTAGTATGGCTGAGAGAATAAATTTTATGTGAGTGATAAATGAATGCATAATTGATTTGCAAGTGCGCAGTATAATATTGAGGTGATGACCATGTCCTATATAGCTCCCGCTGTTCAGGCGAAGTTTGAAACGCTTTCCATCGATCTTAAAAATGAGATTCTGGAGCGAAATGTTCAGATTAACACCATTTACGATTTAATCCAGGTGCTGGATGACATCGTAAACACCAGGAAATAAGTTTCCTAAAAAACAGGCCGAACGATTACCGTCCGGCCTGTTATAATGTCTTATTGTAATTATCTGCAATATCTTGCGAAAGATCCGCACTGGCTAAAATTAATATTACAAGTTGTTTTACCTTTCACGGAGTTGCTATTGTTTCCAGTTAAGCAGTTGCTTCCCTTTGTTCCATAGCAATTTAATAAGTCGTTAAGATTTCCGTACTGGTTAGAGCAGTTAGAGCTATAATAGTTTGATGTTCTGGAACAAGTTGCTGCCTGTGCCGTCATAGGAACACCTGCTACGGTAAGTGCTGTTGCTGCTGCGAATAAAAATACTGGTAACTTCTTCATGGTAATATCCTCCTTAATTGTTACATAATAATTACATTTCTGTTACAAACATATGATATCATACAGGAAATGGAATTACATTAGGAGAAAAATGGCAATTACCCTTTCTTTTCCAGTTGGTATTCGTTCAATCCCAGCTTCAATGCACCCATGATTCCCTGGTTATCATTTAAGCTTGGTAAAACCACGTATTGGTCCATATTTAAGAGTTCTTTGGTATCGATATATCCAGCTAGCTGACGTTTTACTTCTTCCCTAATCAGGGGCATAAGATGCTCCTGATGCATCACTCCACCACCAATTACAATTCTTTGAGGAGAGATTACCATAATATAATCAACCAATGCCTGTGCGATGTAATAAGCCTCTAATTCCCAAACCTCTCTCCGCTCAGCCAGCTCAGTCCCCTTTTCTCGCCAGCGGGCTTCGATTGCAGGTCCTGAAGCCAGTCCTTCCAGACAGGTTTTATGGTAAGGGCAGGTCCCTTCAAAGGAATCTTTGGGATGACGAGATAAAAGAAGATGTCCGCCTTCTGGGTGAAGCATTCCATGAAGAAGCTTTCCATTTGTAATAATTCCTGTACCGATGCCTGTACCAATGGTAATATACATACTGTTTTCAAGCCCCTTGGTAATCCCCCAAGTCGCCTCTCCCAGTGCAGAGCCATTGACATCGGTATCAAAACCCACTGGCACATTTAATGCATCCTGAAATGTCTTAACGATATTATAGTTTTTCCATGCAAGTTTTGGAGTTGTTGTGATGTAACCATAAGTATCTGAATCTCTATTTAAATCAATTGGACCAAAACAGCCAATCCCCAATGCCTCAATCTCCTTATCCGCGAAATAAGAAATTAACTTTGGCATCGTGATGTCTGGTGTCTCTGTTGGTATAGAGATGCGCTCCAATATTTCCCCATTTTCATTTCCAATGGCACATACCATCTTTGTGCCGCCTGCTTCTAATGCCCCAAGTCTCATAATAACCTCCCGTCTTATTCCGGATTCGAACAGATGATGGACAACGTCCCCTCAAATCTGCATAATCCACTGTTTGCAGGTACGATAAAATGCTGCCCTGCTGTTATTGCAACTCCATTTACAGTTCCTGTACCACTGATAACACTTATATTTGTGAAATATTGTTTGAACTCTATTGAAAAAGTGCCTGTGATATCATACTTATCCACGGAATAATACTGACAGCTCACATAATGAGTATGGTCTGCGCCCTCTAGAGACTCCTTAACCGGCTTGCTCTCTTCCGCTTGAAATGGTGTCTTTATGGTTTCAATGCTCTGTTCTATATGAAGCTGCCTTGGTTTCCCGTCTGATAAACGGTCATAATCATAAACCCGGTAGGTAATATCACTGCTCTGCTGAGTTTCTAATATCATAGTCCCACCCTTTATGGCATGGACACAGCCTGGATTAATCTGAAAGAAATCTCCCTTTTGAATGGGAACCTTGCGGATCAAATCATCCCATCTTCCGTCTTGAATCATGGACTCCAGCTCTTTTTTATCTCTGGCATAATGGCCTATGACGATTTCCGTTCCTGGCTCGCAGTCTAAGATATACCAACACTCTGTTTTTCCAAGAGAACCATTTTCATGAACGCCTGCATACGTATCATCTGGATGAACCTGAATGCTTAAATCTTGTTTGGCATCAATGATCTTTATGAGAAGTGGAAACTGATCTCCCGGATAATGTCCGAAAAGCTCTGGTTTCTCCTTCCATAAGCTGCTGAGCAGTTCTCCGTCGTAACTTCCCCCTGCAACCCGGCATTCTCCATTTGCATGGGCACTAATCGCCCAGCATTCCCCTGTTGTATCGCTTGGAATCTCATAACCGAATGCCTCATGCAGTCTGGTGCCGCCCCAGATGGCCTCTTTAAAGACAGGCTCTAAAAACAAAAATTCCATCTGCTTCCTCCTTATGTGGTCAATTTTGCTCACTGCCACTATTTTAACTGAATCTGTACAAAAGGGAAAGAGGTATTTCCACATTTTTGCAAGATTATCACAACAAAAAAGTGTTCAAACTTTGCACATCTGGCTCATTTCAACACTTTTTATCATAAACTATTGCGATTCTTTTCCATATACTTCAATCTGAGTCAATGCAGGGAATGGGGAAGGATCGTCTGCTTTGATCAGATTACTTAATTTAACCCAGGTAATGTTCTTACGCTTCACTGGGAATACGTGAGGCTCTTTGCTCTTTTCCATATCTACAACATGAGTGGTCCCGTCGGAAAATGTAAAGGTTGCCTTGACCCACCAGTTATCATGAGGGAAATCAGAGCGGGTATATAAAACCAAGGTATCAAAATCGATGGGACGGCCAAATTCCAGAGTAAGCTCTGCGTCATCCTGACGGTTAATGCCCCAAGACTCATAAGGCCATTCTCCATGGGATTCACTTGCAAGCACGCCATCAATGGCATTGCGGGCTGCAAATACCGCTTCTCCTCTTGTTTCCACATTGGCAAATGCATGAGGAAAGCATCCGGTGTCTCCATGCTGATCCATCACATTCTTTGCCAGATTACGGTAGGCACCAACTTCATGCTCAGCGGCTGTCCGTATGGTAAGATAATGACGCTCTCCCGTAAATGCTTTTGGATTGTAAGAAACCTTCTTCTCCCCAAATGGGATGGTATATATTATCTCTGGCTTTGTTAGATACACCAGTGACTCGTCCAGACAGTCATCAATCCGAACGACGTAATGAGCGTCTATACGCTCTGTTGTAAGGACAATTGCATCTCCAGCCTCATATTCACCTTCAAATGCCAGGATGGCCTGATTTTCGGCTGATGCCAGAGCCTTTACTTTACCATTTTTATCTTTCACACTAATTGAAACCAAAGCCATTAGAATTCCTCCTGCTCTTCCTGTTCAAAATAGTCCTTGTATTCCACTTCGATCTGGTGCTTCATTCTCTTCATGCTATAATTCAGATGCTCTCTTAGAGATCGTTCCAGGCCTTCAATATCCTTCTTTTCAAGAAGTTCAAACAACTCCGTGTGTTCCCGTATGATTCTGGTGAAATCTGTTTCGGTCACGAAATCAAGCATACGGAATCTTGTGTAATGTAACTGCTGGGCTTGTATCATATCCCAAAGCTTATTCTTGCCTGTCGCCCGGTACCATATGGCATGCATCTGTGCATCCATACGATAAAACTGTTCTGGTTCAAATCCTTTTTCCTGGATCAGCGCCTGCTGTTTGCGAATTAAATACCTTACTTCCTCCATCCACATGGGAGTAGCCATATTCACAAAATCTCGCATAACCATGGTTTCAACAGCGACTCTCATATAAATCATCTGTTTGATATTGTCCAGATTTAAAAGGGTTACCTGTGTTCCAGAATACGGCACAGAAATGACGAAACCTTGTTCCTGCAACTTTCTAACAGCCTCCCTGACCGGAGTCCTGGAAACGCCGAAACGTTCGCATATTTCGTTTTCGCCAATCATCTGACCAGGTTTTAATTCCAGATCCAGAATCTCTTGCTTTAACGTCTCAAACACCAGCTCACCACGGTTTTTATAGGTCTTAGTTTTTCCTTCCATGGATCTCTCTCCGTCCTCTATATTATCAGCATTAAAAAACGGGAGCAAACCATCGTAGCCTGCCCCCATCTATATCCATTCTTATTACTGTGGCTGCTTGCCGATGTAAGCTAAAATACCACCATCTACATACAGAATATGTCCATTTACAAAGTTAGAAGCGTCAGAAGAAAGGAATACTGCTGGTCCTGATAAATCTTCTGCTTCTCCCCAACGACCTGCTGGAGTCTTTGCAAGAATGAACTGATCAAATGGATGCTTGGAACCATCTGCCTGTGTCTCACGAAGAGGTGCTGTCTGAGGAGTTGCGATGTAGCCAGGTCCAATGCCGTTACACTGGATATTAAACTCACCATACTCAGAAGCGATATTCTTAGTAAGCATCTTAAGTCCGCCCTTTGCTGCTGCATAAGCAGAAACAGTTTCACGTCCAAGCTCAGACATCATGGAACAGATGTTGATAATCTTTCCGTGACCTTTTTTGATCATTGATGGAATAACAGCTTTTGCTACAATAAATGGAGCATTTAAATCAACATCAATTACCTGTCTGAAATCTGCTGCGGACATTTCAATCATAGGAACACGTTTGATGATTCCAGCATTGTTTACTAAAATGTCAATGATTCCTACTTCTTTTTCAATCTGAGCTACCATAGCATTTACGCCATCTTCGCTGGTAACGTCACACACATATCCATGAGCGGTAATGCCAGCTTCTTTATAAGCAGCAATTCCCTTATCTACTAATTCCTGTTTAATATCATTAAAAACGATGGTAGCGCCTGCTTCTGCAAGAGATGTTGCAATGGCAAATCCAATACCATAGGAAGCACCTGTTACTAAGGCTACCTTTCCATCAAGGGAAAACTGGTTTGCTAAGTAATCCTTATTCATGATTCAATTCTCCTTTTCCTGTGTTTTTTGGGGTCAGTTATTTCAGTTATCGTTGCAAGCCGATTTGTATTCAAACTTATATATTTGTATACAAACTAGATGACTTGTATATATGTTAGCATATAGTTTGTACTTTTTCAATGTACATTGTAACCAAACAATGCTATTTTTATTTAGTCATAATTTTTAAAGCAAAAAATCCGGTCCCCATAGTGGGAACCGGACTCTTATCTTAAAATGGATTATCTGCAGCAGTTTGTATCCGTATCACTCATAACTGTATTTTTTACACAACCTGTTGCTGACCAAAAACCATCGCGAAAACCTGTTTCATAACCTTCTTTAAAGCCGTCTGCATATCCTTTACGATAGCACATGTTCATGTTTCCTGTTGTCGCATCACTAACAGCAGTTTTACAAGGATTGGTAGTACAGCAGTTTGTATTCCAGTTATTATTACTACATCCACAGTTATTCCAATTATTACAACTCATTCTATCTTTACTCCTCATTAATCAGGCTTGTAATATACTTTATGCTGATATACGCGACATGTGAGTTTTAGAACAACATTTTATTATTTTTTTTACTGATTTTTTAATCTTAGTCTGGTCCAAGAAAACAGATAAAATACTAGACCTGATAAATTCTAATATTGTCTCTGCTATGTAATTCCTGTTGAAAAGATCCGCTCTCTCCGTTTATCTCAAGCATAACCTGTCTGGTCAGATTCTTAAAATCCAGACCGGAATATTCTAAGACATCCATTAGATAATATGGTTGGTTGTCAGGCTTTGGAGGAAGAATCAAAGGCTTATCATTGAGAAATACAGTGAGATCTCCCCTAATTTCCTGCTGTTTTTTTTGTGTATCAGAAAAAGTGTCCAAATCAATAGAAGCCACTCTCATCTCAGCAGGTGCTAAATGAATTCCATTTGAAGGTTTTAAAATTGGTTCTGCATGCCTTACAGAGATTTCATCTTCTTCTAAATCATAAGAATCTAAGAATTCTTCTGTTTCTTCTTCATCCAGATAATAATCAGATTCCACTTCAATTTCTTCCATTATGTTTTCTTCTATTATAATGTTATCACCTGGTTTTATGGCAACGTCTGAATCCACCTTTTTCTCATTTATCATAATCAGCTTATTGGGGCTAAGCTCTGTTATATCAGACAACTTGGCGGAAGCACTCTTTCCACTGGTCGCAGGAACAAATACAATCCAGTCTTCTGAGTTTACAGGATCTGAAAGCTGCGCCTCTTCTCCGTTTAGCTTTAGTACAGAAGGTTCGGCCTTTTCTCCGTAAAAAATGGTTCGTTTTCCGTTGACGGACACCACTAAATTTTGTCCAGAACGACCGATCATATCCTGATAATTGTACCCATTCATCATCAGTACATCCATAACGGTAAAGCTACCAGATCTAAATATTTTAGCTGGGCGGTCGTTTAATACAACCCGGTAACTATCATTGATAATGTTAAAGCCTGCTGAAATAACGATTCCTAGAGGGGTCGCATATTCAGGATTTTCCAGGTCATATTCTTCAGAAAAAGCATTGATCTTAAAATTATTTCCTGCAATTGCAACACGCTTGGTATCAATTTTCAAATGCTCAACAATACCTTCTTTCAGACCTGACAATCGGCTACCGCCTCCTGCCAGAAATACTGCGGAAGGCATTCCGCCGTTGATTTCAAGAATCTTTTCAGATATCTCCTCGCATAGTCTTGAAGACGCCTCTTTGATGCTCTGAAAGATAGAATCTCTGGTAATGGTCTGTTCAAATCCAAGGATATCCGTAAACTGAATTTCCTCTTTTTCGTCAATCTCTGCTTTTATCTTCTCTGCTGTATCAAAATCCACCAGATATTCTTTCATAACTGATTCTGTGATTTCATCTCCTGCAAGAATTGCCATGGTATATCCGGTCACGCTTCCATCTCGGCATACAGCTATATCTGAAGTACCAGCACCTATATCCACCATTGCCAGGTTCAGCAATCGAATATTCTGGGGGATGGCAGCATTGATAGCAGCAATAGGCTCCAAAGTAAGACTTGCTACCTCCAAATCAATCTTATGCATGGCTGAATAAAGACTCTCCACTACCTCTGTTGGAAGGAATGTTGCAATGATGTCTGCTTTTAACACCTTTCCATGGTGGTCTATTAAATTGGAAATCACATAGTTATCCAAATAATATCGGCTTACAGTGTATCCTACCAGATAAAACTGCCGGTCAGAATCTTTCCCTTCTCGGTTCATAAATAGCTTTTCGGCTTCACTGATTGCTCCCGCCTCCAGCCTGCTGACGGATTCCGCATCTATTTTCTGAGCTCTGGATAGCTCCATCTCAAAGGTAATGCTTTCTGTACGTAACGCTCTTCCTGCCGCTGCCACACATACCTTTTGAAGCTTACATCCTAGCTTTCTCTCAAGCCTGTCTTTTACCTGTCCTGCAATCTTTGCAACTTGTTCAATGTCTTCGATCTGTCCGTCGATCATCGCCCGTTTGGTATGCTCGGCCCTCTCTATGGCAACGATATGAATTCTCTCCCCATCTGGCATACCCACCATGCCGATAATACTCCGGGTTCCGATATCCAGTGCGAAAATAGCCTGATCCGGAAGTGTGTCTGTCAAAATGCTATTTCTGTTATCCATAAATAATGCCCCACCTCTTGTATATTTGTTTTTATTTTACTAGCATAAATTGGCTCCGTCAATCGAATAAGGGAAATATTTGTTGAAAAAACGATATAATTGGGGAATAAGTTATGACTGAGGAGATAAATTATGCAGATTTTTTCTCTATGTTCCTTTTGATACTGAGGAAATTGTTTATCTATTTCTGGCTTTATCGACAAAAACCGAGCAATTCATTGCTTTATTATTGGAAATATGGTAATATTTTCCATACCGTCTTGTTTATGAATATGACATTTTATATAAAATGAAATAATTATTCCATTCCTTATGAGCGATGATATTTACTATAAACACTAGATGATTAGTAAATTAGATAATTAGATTAATTAGCCTTTGGCTTTTTAATAAATATAGAGCAAATGAAAAGAGGAAAGTATGAAAAAGAAATTACTTGTACCAATGTTATTTGCAGTGGCAATCAGTGCTTCTGCATGTAGCAGCAAAGCTTCCGCACCAAAAACAGAAAGCACAACAGCAGAAACTACTACTGCTACTGAAACTACTACTGTAGAAGAAACCACTACTGCACCAGAGACAGAAGCTGCCTCTCAGACAATACCTATGGGTCAAGCTACTAAAATGGGCGAATGGAACATTACTGTAAATAGCATGCAGATTGTTGATAACATTCCAGATGGATATGGCAAGTTTACTCCCGATGCTGGTAACAAATATCTGTTAGTTACCATGTCAGTATCCAATGAAGGAAAACAGGCCAATTCATTCCTGCCATCTTTCTCTATGGGAAATGATACAAATACCAAGGTAGTCTACGGTGATGGCTATGAATTCTCAAAAACCAATTTGTTAGGTTATAGCAAATCCTTACTTGATTCTACTATTAACCCATTGTCTTCAAAAGAAGGGGATATTGCTTTTGAAATCCCGGATAGTGTCGCATCTGCAACAGATCCCATTATTTTGGAATTTTCAAATGGGAATGAAAAACTTAATTTTTCAATAAGATAAATATGTAGATCACAGTTATTGTTGTATTTTTTTGAGTTGCCTCTAGGATTTTATGAGGCAACTCTTTTTGTTAATATTAATATAAATTGATATGTTAACAAAAAAATGAAACTGAATTAGAGAAAGAAATAATAAAACCTTACTTTGAAATAATTCCGGAGTTAAGATATATTTTATTTAATCATTTTAAGAATAAGCTTTTTCCGAAGCCTAAACGTAATCCTTTATTTGATGGAATACATGACACCCACAATGAGCTTCAATAAATGTAACTATTTATTGATATGAAGAGTAATAAAGATATCAAATTGACCTAAGGCGATGTATTTTACACTCATATATGCCTCGGCCTTTCATTTGTAACAAGGAGGCTGGGAGCTTGATAATAATATAAAATCGTTATAAAATGGATATTGGTATTATATACTAGTTTTATCATATATAAAAAGACCTACGGGTAACTCAAGTATAATCATGAAATGGCTTAAAGAACTATTTATATTAAGATTAAAATAGACCATGTCTATTTTATTAATACAAAAGAAAGAGGGAATGAGTATGGCTTTAATAAGATGTCCTGAGTGTAAACAAAAAATCAGCAGCGATTGTGTAGAATGCCCAAAATGCGGTGCAAATATTGAAAGAGCCTTTCGGAGATTGCAAGCAGGCGGGTGGTTTATGTTAAAGATAGTTTTAGTATTTATCTTTATTTGTTATGTGTTAGCATTACTCAATAAAAAAGAAGTAACCGTGTCCTTTATAGAAGATGTGAATCAATACAGTCATATATCTTCTGAAGAATTAGTTAGTAAGCTGGGAGAGCCAGTTTCAAAGGAGATCTGGACAAATAAAACTTCTAAGGGTGATTTTGAAGTTGAAACTTACAGTTATGAAAAGGATTCAAATCATTATGAATTCATAGTAGCGGATAACACCGTTGTCAGATTAAAAATATACTCAAACAAAACCTGGAATAATGAGGGAGATTTATTCTTTTATAAAAATAAAAAAGAGATTCCTAGCTTATTCGGGGTAGAAATATCCAAGGATGCAACTATTGAAAATGAAAACCGATACTATAAAGCAACATCAGTATCTAACACAATTGCAACATTTGATGTTCAGGATATAAGGCCTATAAATGATACATTTGCTTCTGTGGAAGTTACATATAATGATAACTATTTTGACTAAATTAATATAGAAAAACCGCTAGGTGTTACCAGCTCTAAACGCGTTATAATGCAGATTATGTCTTACCAGTCAAACCAGTAAGATACATTCACTCGCAAATAAGATTGTAAGTTTTCGTAGGTTTGATAGATGGTTTCCAAAATCCATCAAAGCATCTATTCACTCTTTAAACGGCACCCCGTGACGTTGGGATAGATAACTCATCGAAGCACTTATTTCTCCATCAGCCCCACCATAATTTAAAAACAGATAAAAAAGATGCAGGAGGAAGCTCTAATTAAACTTCCTCCAGCATCTTTTTATTCCTCATTTTCATATTCCTTGCGATTTTCATCATATCTTAGAGTATTCGGACCCAGGAACTTTCCGGTCTTCCAATGGTCTTGAAAGGTTTCCGGTCTGTTGTCTGTTTTTTCAGCGTTTTCCGATGCTTTCGCTGCTTCTTCACTTTTCTTCATGATTATCACCTCAAAATTAGTCTACCCTGATGGCGGGAAAATATGTGAAACAAAAACTCATAATCATTTTAACTTATCCATATATTGTAGAAACAATTCCTTTGTGAGGCTTTTATGCAGACCATCACCAATAAGACACTTACAGATACCCTTTATTATCAGGATATCCCTGTTCTTACCTATACAATTCACTATCCCTATTTTACAACAACTTGCAGCCCCACCACGGCCTGGCGAATTAATAATTATTACAAATATCAGGCAAAGCAAAATGAAATATATACCCGTTCCGCTCTATACAAGGAAGCCGTAGAACAGGCAATGTATCAAAAAGAAAACGATTATCCCTTTAATAGCTACGAATTTCTTTCCATCTATCAAATTACATATAACGATGATTGTGTCGTAAGCCTTTATACAGACCAATACACCTATCTTGGCGGTGCCCATGGAAATACAGAACGAACTTCTGAAACCTGGGATTTTCAGACAGGTAAACGATTGAGTCTTGCTGATTACTTTCCTAATGATCCACAATTTATGGAATCCATACTTGCTGATATTAATAGGCAGATAACAGAGCGGCTTCAAAAAGATCCATCTACCTATTTTGATGATTACCCTTCTCTAGTACAAGGAAACTTTAACATAGAGGGGTTTTATGTGAGGCCTGATGGTATTGTCATCTATTATCAGCAGTATGACATTGCTCCATACTCCACTGGAATGCCAGAATTTTTCTTTCCATTTCAGAGCTGTGTTCCAAACTCAAATAGATAGTAAATGGCCCTGGTTTGATTATCTATAATCCAGGGCCTTTATTATTTCTTATGCCAAGGTTTAAATGATCGAATCTGACGGAGTAAGGTAGATGAATCTCCCTGGAAGCAATGGGTAGCTTAATGAAGCAGATTGCTTCACAAAGGCTTCACACTTCCTACAAACTATAATCACATTTATCCTGTATATTAATATGTATAAAAGGCAATCACCTTTTTGATAACTTTTTCATACTCAGCCGGCAGGGTGTTCCACATTCTGTCGGCTTCCTCCCTTTTAGGCTCTGATTTTTTTATACCTTTTCATATCTCCTCTTCTATAGCAGCATATTTTTAAGAATTATCTTTCCATCTATTTGCAATGCATGTTTAATAAGTAAGATCTCAAATCTTAACCATCCGTTTTACAAAAAAAAATGGCTGCAGCATATCATTACGCTGCAGCCCGATCATTTTAGCATGGTTTTCTAATATCAAAGCTTGGATTAAATGCATAGAAGTTCTTACTGTCTAAATTATCCTGGGTGATACGCAGTGCTTCTCCAAATCTCTGGAAATGGACAATTTCTCTTTCTCTTAAAAAGCGAATAGGGTCACATACATCAGGATCTGTAATTACACGCAGGATGTTGTCATAAGTACTGCGTGCTTTCTGCTCTGCTGCCATATCTTCTACTAGATCAGTAATTGGATCTCCTTTAGACTGGAATTCACAAGCATTGAATGGAACGCCCCCTGCCGCCTGGGGCCAAATACCTGTTGTGTGGTCAATATAATACGGTCCAAAGCCGGATTCCACTACTTGTTCCGGAGTAAGGTTTCTGGTCAACTGGTGAACAATGGTTGCTACAATTTCCAGATGGGCTAATTCTTCCGTCCCAATGTCCGTCAAAAGTCCCTTACACTCTTTATACGGCATTGCATAACGTTGGGATAGATAACGCATCGAAGCCCCCATTTCTCCATCAGGACCACCGTACTGACTCATAATAAACGTAGCAATCTTGGGATTGGGGGTGGTAATATTTACCGGATACTGCAATCTTTTTTCATATCTCCACATTAGCCGCACACTCCTTCCCATGGCCACGGATCCTGTAACCAGGTCCAACAGTTTTCATCCATGACACCATCATTCATTAGAGGACCGCATTGTTCTTGGTACGCATCGACTGCTTTTTTTCTTAAATCTGCTACATAATAGTAATAATTTAAGGCTTCTTTATCACCTGGGTGGGTATCCAGGTATAAAACTACATCATCCACTGCAAAGCTAGTTAGGAAAACCTGTTTTAATAACATATCACAATCAGACATACATTTCATTATCGGCACCCTCCCATAGTAAATGGTTTATATAATTCCGGGAAAATGGTACCCATACCCAGGGCCGTATCAACAGAATACACCTGATGCCAGGTCTGCCATGGCACATAGGCCATTCCAATGGGATATTTGTCAATGCATTCAGCGGCGGCTTCGACAGAAGGCGTCGGAACACAGTTGCTAGGACATACATTTGGAGCTGGAGACCAGCAGGGACACATGGCTGGAGATGTGAATGAAGGCTCAGGACATTTTGCTGGCATTACGCAGGATGGCTTTTCCGGGCATTTTGCTGGCATTACGCAGGATGGCTTTTCTGGACATCTTGCTGGCATTACGCAGGATGGCTTCTCTGGACATCTTGCTGGCATTACGCAGGATGGCTTTTCAGGGCATCTTGCTGGCATTACGCAGGATGGTTTTTCTGGACATCTTGCTGGCATTACACAAGACGGCTTTTCAGGGCATCTTGCTGGCATTACGCAGGATGGTTTCTCTGGACATCTTGCTGGCATTACACATGATGGCTTCTCTGGACATCTTGCTGGCATTACACATGATGGCTTCTCTGGACATCTTGCTGGCATTACGCAGGATGGTTTTTCTGGACATCTTGCTGGCATTACACATGATGGTTTTTCCGGGCATTTTGCTGGCATTACACATGATGGTTTTTCCGGGCATTTTGCTGGCATTACACAAGACGGTTTTTCCGGGCATCTCGCTGGCATTACACAAGACGGTTTTTCCGGGCATCTCGCTGGCATTACACATGATGGTTTTTCGGGGCATCTTGCTGGCATTACACAAGATGGCTTTTCTGGACATCTTGCTGGCATTACACATGATGGTTTCTCTGGACATCTTGCTGGCATTACACATGATGGTTTTTCTGGACATCTTGCTGGCATTACACATGATGGTTTTTCTGGACATCTTGCTGGCTTCATACAAGATGGTTTCTCTGGGCATTTTGCTGGCATGACGCAAGACGGCATTTCCGTGCATCTGTCTGGCTTGATGCAGGCTTGATTTCCCGGAGTTTTTTTAGGGCAATTATCGGTAGCGCTGTCTACTACTGTACAGCAAGGTCTTTTAACTGGGGTCCATGGACATGGGCCTGCAGATAAATCCTGGCGGCTCATTTGTGGGGGAGCTGAAACCGGATTCATAGTTCTTGCCGGGCCTGAACCAAGTGGCATGTCAGGACGGATTACCGTACCGGGGCCCATTGACATATCGAGGTCCATGGCAGGCTCCCATGGGTAGGATGTACCGTTACGGTTAAAGCCGTCGGGATATCCTTGTTTTGCATAACAATCCATAGGATGTTTGACTCCTTTCAATTATGAAAAGTTTCTACTATCAATCTATGAAAGGAAGACTCCGTTGTGCAGGGCCAGCGCAAATTTTTCCATTAATTTCAAAACCAGAACCATGACAGGGGCACTCCCAGCGCTTGTCATATCGATTCCATATCATTCTGCAGCCCAAATGAGGGCAATTAACCGCGCCTGGCATAACTCCGGCTGATAACCCTTTTACAGATTCTAAACCATGTTCTGCTGCCCGAAGTGCAGACGCCTTAATATTATGTCTCTGAGGCGAAAATACGGTATCATAGGGAGTTTTTTTACCTGTAATTTGCATAGAGAGCATTTTGGCGGCTACCATTGAGGAACTCATTCCCCATTTGCCAAAGCCTGTGGCAACATACCAGTCAGGGCGGTAAGCAGAATAAGTTCCGATATAAGGAATTCCATCTAAAGTCATACAATCCTGAGCGGTCCAGCCTTTTAGTACCTTAGCTTGGGGAAACAAATGCCCAGCCGTGCGACTCATGGTTATAAATGGGTCCGTATCCGGGGCTTTTCCTGTTCTGTGGCTTCCGTAGCCAAGCAACAGCCTTCCATCATAATTTCGAAGGGAGTATGCCTTTTTATCTACCCCAAGATACATCCCGCTAAGATCGTCCACTGGATCCAGCTCCAACACATAACTTTTTTCCTGATACATCTTTGCAAAATAAAATCCAGGTATATTGACAAAAGGATAATGAGAGGCAAAGACAATCTTCTCCGCCTTTATGATACCTCGATCGGTTATAACATCATGACCATGGACTTTTAAAACCTTTGTTCGCTCAAATATGGTGAGCCCTGAAGATATATCCTTTAAAAATTCCAAAGGATTAAACTGTGCCTGTCCAGTGAATTTGACAGCACCATATACAGAAAAGGGCAGATTGGTTTCCTGGACAAAAGATGCGGGGAGTCCTAGCTCTTTTGCAATTTCTGCTTCCTTTAACACCTTCTTTGATTCTTGTACGGAGTAAAGATAGGCATCCTTTTTTTCATAATGACATTGTATGGATTGTCGCTTTATCAGCTTTCCGTACTCTTCTACTGCTAACTGATTGGCTTTACCATATAATTTCGCTTGTTCTTTCCCAACAGACTTTTCAAGTTTTTGATAAATGAGATTGTGCTGAGATGTGATCTTCGCGGTTGTAAAACCTGACTGTCCGCTTCCAATTCGGTTCGCCTCCAAAACCACGACGTGAACACCGTGCCTTTGCAGATAAAATGCAGTTAAGATTCCTGCCATACCAGCCCCTATCACTACCACCTCAGTTCGCTTGTTGCCTGTAAGCGAATTGCGTCTGGGAATCATTGTTGCATCCATCCAAATCGATTTCAAGCTATCACCTCCTACATATTTTCCATACCAATAGTATTCACCCAATTTTTAGAATAATGCTTATGTTATTTCTGCCAAATATTTCTTGATTTCACTCATTAATTATCATACAATAGCGTAAGACAAAGACGGCATACAATCAGGAGGCAGATCCAATGAGTTGGTTTAAGAAAAAATCACCCCCGGCTCCAATCCAGGAACCAGTAGAGATGAAAACAGATTCTGCAATGGAAAAAAACAAACTAGAACGGGATTCCTGCTATGAGCATCTTAAAAAAGCTATGGATTCAGGAAATACGGGCGTTGTATTAAAGCTGTACATAGAAAACTTTAAGCGTTTAAACCAGATTTTTGGCTACGACTACTGTGAAGCTATTTTAAAACAGATTCTGGATTTTTTAAGAGAATTAACAAAAAAAGACGTTTATCACTATATTGGTGTGGAATTTATCATCATTTTAGATGGATATACCCAAGGCCAGGCATTATACCTGGCAGAAGATTTGGCAGAGAGATTTGACCGGGCTTGGAAAGTAAACGGTACGGATTGCCTATGCTCTGCCCAAATGGGAATCTGCTCCTACCCAGGCCATGCAAGTACACCAGATCAGATGTTAAAATGTTTGGATCTAGCCGTTTCAAAGGCAGGAGAAGGTGGGCCAAATCAGGCAATTGTATTTGATACTGCTCTTTATAATCAACTGCTTCGCAGACAAACGATCGCTCATTATTTAAAAACAGCACTGGAGAAAGACGAAGTGGAAATCCGGTACCGACCGACTCTAAAGACTGGCACCAATGTCTTTCTTCGGGCCGAGCTTTATATGCGTATCTTTATTAAAGGACTGGGATTAATTGGAGCAGGGGAATTCCTTCCTGTGGCCGAGGATTCCGGCCAGATAAAATCAATTCAGTACTATGGATTAAAAAAGGTGTGTCAGTGTATTTCCGAACTCCTTTTAAAAGGATGTGAGTTTGAATCTGTAGCTCTTCCCATCTCTCCTGTCCTTCTTTTGCAGGAGGACCTTCCAGAAGAGGTAGAGCGCTCTCTAAAAGAGTATGGAATTCCAGAAGGAAAACTGGCCTTGGAGATTCAGGAATCGGCCTTGACTATGGGGTATTTAAATGCCAACATTACGTTACAGAAACTTAAAAGCATGGGAGTAGAGCTTATCCTCAATGAATTTGGTTCTGGCTATTCCGGCATCTCCACCATATTAGACCTTCCTGTGGATACCTTAAAGCTTGAGCGTTTGTTTGTCTGGCAGTTGGAGACCAATAAAAAGTCCAGGTATATTATGGAAGGGCTTATCCGGATGGCAAAAGATCTTGACATCACCATCATCGCAGAGGGAGTGGAAACAGAAAATCAGGTATCAATCCTCACAGAAGCTGGGTGCGATTTTCAGCAAGGTTTTTACTACTCTCCTACCTTAGAAAAAGAGGCTCTATTACAGATTTTAGGTACGTCTTTAGAAAATTCCATTCCCGTGCTGGAGGAAGAAAAGCAAAAGATGAGCCGTTCTTAAAGAAAAGAAGCGTTCCCTTACCATGATGGCAGGAAACGCTTCTTTTTATAATTTACTTCCAATTACCGGCTGGCTTTTTACCGCCGGCCTTTGTACTTCCTGAGACTTCTCATAGAAATAGCGGATAATATCCTTACGTGTAATTATCCCAATGAAATTCTTCTGGTCATCCACCACAGGGACAAAATTTTGCATTAAAGCCTTATCAATTAAGCCCTCCATATCAGAATCCGCATATACGGGACGGTTGTCAGATCTCCTGTCAATGGCTGCTACTGTCACCCGCTCTGATTCTTTCAGGCTGAGACTCAGCTTATTTTTAATACCCCAAAGCATGTCCCCTTCTGTTATGGTGCCAACGTATTTCCCCGTTCGATTGATCACAGGTATGGCTGAGTACTTATGATACTCCATCTTCTCTAACGCTTGGCGCAGAGAATCGTCTTCGTAAATATAAGCCACTTCGTTTTTCGGTGTTAAAAAAAATAATATGTTCATAGCCACACTCCCCGTTTATTGTTCGGTATCAGTATAGCAGACGACTCTTAATCGCGTATGAACAATTTATTATTTTTTTATAACTTTTTTCCAGAAGTCTTTCTTGTTATTTCATCTGATTGAGAGGATCAATTGCCTTGTCCTCATGAGTGAGTTCGAAGAATATGTTAGCTCCTTCTACGGAATAATACTTGGTAGGTTCTGCAATATAGCCTAAAACCTGACCCTCTTTCACATATTCATTTTGTTTTACCTGCAGCTCTTTTAATTGGCCGCAAACAGCGGTATATTTGTTGCCCAGATCAAGGACAACATAGTTTCCAATTTCTTCATTGGCTCCGATTTCTTTCACCTTTGCGTTAGCTGGTGCGACAACCGGTGTGCTTACATCTCCCTGGATCACAACACCTGGATTGCATTTATACTGATCCAGAGTTGGGAAGTAGATGGTTGAATCCATGCTGTAGTCTAAAATGACATTTCCCTTTACCGGCCATGTCATTCTGGCAGCGTCGGTAAAATTAAGTACCAGAGACTTAGCAGCATCTTTGTCTGTTCCGGCTTTTACTGCCGGTGCCTGTGTTTCCTGTTTTGCAGTGGCTTTGCCTGAATCAACTGCCTGCATTTCTTCTTTCTTCGTTGCATTAGATTCTCCTGCAACTGCTACCTGTGTTTGCTGAGGAACAGACTCCTGAACAATCATGTTGCTCTGGTCTGGTACCTTGAGATAAGGACTTTCTCCTCCACCGTTTCCTCTTTGTACAGTAATAACTCCTGCTGCAGCAACTATAGTCAGCAGGCCTAGAACCAATAGGACAAGGAATACTTTATCCTTGAACATTTGACCTATTCTCTCTTTCACGTTTATCACCTCGATAATATTCTTACCAAGAGTGAAAGAGTTATACAGGATTAATTACAATATTTTTATAAAAATAAGACAGAATTTTTTCTGCTGTCCAACCTTCCTCTGCTTTGCATTTCGCTCCGAACTGACTCATGCCGTAACCATGCCCAATTCCCTGGCAAACAATGCGAATACCACCCTCATATTCTTCAAAGGAAAACGATGTGGAAGGCAGTGTAAGAGCACGTTGAATGTCTTCTCCACTGTATGTTTTTGTTCCAATCTGAATCTGCCCCACATAACCCCCTTGATCCCGACTGATAATTTGTATACTTCCTGGGACCTGATCCGCTTTCACTGGAACGTCGCCTGATATCTTGTTTATTTTCCCTGCAAAATCATCTTTGCTTAACTCTGTTACAGACAAATATCCATCTGCCTCCACATCTCGTTTGGCATCCACCGGCTGAAGATAAGGATGATTATTGTCCCCAGCTCTTGTCATACCTGTACTGGCTCTATGAAACAACGGATCAATCAACGTACCATTGTAAGTCATAACCATCTTAGAAGTGGAACGTACTGCATTCTCAATGAGTGTATAGCTGGCGACAAAGGATTCACTTCCCCAAAGTCGTTCCATTTGCTTTTTTTCTAGATATTCCATATGAAGCTCTGATTCATTGATTTCATTTTTTCCGTTCATTTTTCCATAAATATAGGTTCTTGCAATGATTGCCTGGGCTCTAAGAGCTTCTTTTCCATAGTCGGCAGGCATTTGTTTTGCAACGACTCCTGGCAGGTATTCCTCCACATCCATGGACGAGGATGCACCCTTTCGGTCAAGAATTATGGTCTTCCCGCTTATTTCCATGGGAAAGTTCTTTTTCACTTCTATTTTGCCCGTCCAGGCCAAAGTTATTATATATGGAAATAACAGGGCAATGATGCATGCCATCGTCATCTTTTTTACCATGATCATACCACCTTTCTGCCTGGAAAATGGATCCTCTACTTTTTTTGTCCAAGGCCTTGTTCAATATATGCAAAAAAACGCCTCGGAATCACTTCCGAAGCGTTTTAAATCTTTATTCTTCCAGCTCTACTTTTACCTTACTTAAGTGCCAGATATCGTTTACATATTCTGAGATGGTACGGTCAGAGGAAAACTTACCGCTGCATGCTACATTTAACATGGCTGCCTTTGCCCACCATGCTTCATTTTGGTACGCCTGACCGATACGGTTCCTTGCATCTGCATAGGATTTAAAATCTTTTAGGATAAAATAAGTATCCGCCCGGTCACTGCTGACTGTATTTAATAAGGAGTTATAAATATCCCGGAACAGCTCTGGATCTTCTGGAGAGTAGTAACCGTTAATTAACTGCATAAGCACTCTTCGGATCTCAAAATCCTGATTAAAGATTTCCATTGGGTCATATCCGCCTTCGTTTTCATAGCGAATCACTTCATCGGAAGTCATTCCAAAGATAAAAGCATGTTCTGCTCCTACTTCTTCTACTATCTCAACATTTGCCCCATCCATGGTTCCAAGGGTCAAGGCACCATTTAGCATAAATTTCATATTGCCGGTACCGGAAGCTTCTTTGCTTGCTGTGGAGATTTGTTCACTGACATCTGCAGCCGCAAAGATAATTTCCGCATTGGAAACCTTATAATCTTCAATGAATACCACTTTAATCTTATCCCCAATGCTGCGGTCATGATTGATTACCTCAGCCACCGCATTCACCAGCTTAATGGTCAGCTTAGCCCGTTTATAACCAGCAGCCGCCTTTGCGCCAAAGATAAAGGTTCTTGGTACCATATCCATGTTAGGATTATCTTTTAACTGATTGTATAAGTACATCACATGAAGTATGTTCATTAACTGACGCTTATACTCATGAAGTCGTTTTACCTGTACATCAAAGATGGATCTTGGATCGATGTCAATCCCGTTATGTTCTTTGATATAATTTGCCAGACGAACTTTATTTTGATATTTGATATCCATAAATTCCTGCTGACATTTGGGGTCATCTGCGTAGACCGCGAGACGATGGATGTGAGGAAGATCAACAATCCATTCCTTCCCAATCTTCTTAGTTACCCAATCTGCAAGGAGAGGATTTCCATGAAGAAGAAAACGTCTTTGGGTGATGCCGTTTGTTTTGTTGTTAAATTTATCTGGCATCATCTGATAAAAATCTTTTAATTCCTGTTCTTTTAGGATTTCCGTATGAAGTCTTGCAACTCCGTTTACGGAGAAGCCTCCCACAATGGCTAAGTTCGCCATGCGGACCTGACCGTTGTAAATAATGGCCATACTTCGTATTTTATCCTGATTGCCGGGGTACATCTCCGTAATTGTCTGCTGGAACCGGCGGTTAATCTCTTCTACGATCTGATAGATTCTTGGAAGGAGTCTGGAAAACAGCTCAATGGGCCATTTCTCTAGGGCCTCCGACATAATGGTATGATTGGTGTATGCACAGGTTTTTGTGGTAATCTCCCACGCTTCATCCCAACCAAGTCTGTACTCATCAAGGAGAATCCTCATAAGCTCAGGCACTGCTACCGTTGGATGGGTATCATTGAGCTGGAACACGGTCTTTTCATAGAACTTGTGAATGTCCTCATGGGTTTCCATGTATTTAACAACGGCTCTTTGTACGCTTGCAGAAATGAAGAAATACTGCTGCTTTAAACGGAGTTCTTTACCAGCATAGTGGTTGTCATTGGGATATAAAACTTCAACAATGGTCTTTGCAAGGTTTTGCTGTTCCACGGCTTTTTGATAATCGCCTCGGTCAAAGGAATCCAGGCTGAACGTATTGATAGCTTCCGCATCCCAGATACGAAGGGTATTTACCACATTGTTTCCGTAACCCACAATCGGCATGTCGTAAGGAACGGCACGGACAGACTGATATCCCTCCTGCACAAAACGTTCCTTACCATCTTCCCATACGGTGTTTACATAGCCTCCAAATTTAACCTCAGTGGCATATTCGGCACGGCGAATCTCAAAGGGATACCCATTCTTTAACCAGTCATCAGGCACTTCTATCTGGTATCCATGTTCAATTTTCTGCTTAAACATTCCGTAACGGTAACGGATCCCACAGCCATAAGCTGGGTACCCAAGAGTTGCCAAAGAGTCCAGGAAACAAGCCGCAAGACGGCCAAGGCCCCCATTACCAAGAGCCGGGTCCGGCTCCTGGTCTTCTATGGTATTTAAATCAAAGCCAAGCTCATCTAAAACTTCCTTTACCTCGGGCTGCGCCATGATGTTAATGATGTTGTTTCCAAGAGCACGACCCATTAAAAATTCCATGGACAGGTAGTAAAGAGTTTTCACATCCTGCTTTTCGTACTCCTTATGGGTCGCGATCCATTCATCGATAATTACATCTTTTATTGCATAAGCAACTGCCTGGTACAACTGCTCTGGAGTTGCTTCATCCACTGTCCTGCGAAATACATTCTTCATATTGAAGAGAACGCTTTTTTTAAAGGTATCCTTATCAAATCCCATTCCCATTCCACAAAACCTCCTCACCGTCTACTGAATCTTTTCAACACCTAAGGTCACATTTTCCCCGTTTATGTTCCATTCCTTTTCATATCCGGCTGTTGTTTCATATTGAATGCTGTCTGCAAGGACTTCACTCTTTACTTCCTCTTCATGAGCCTTTAAGATGGTTTCAATGGTTTCATTGCCCTTACTGTAAACCCGGATATGGTCCATAACTTCAAATCCGGCTTCTTTACGCATGGTCTGAATCTTACTGATTAGCTCACGCACAAAACCTTCTGTCAAAAGCTCTGGTGTCAAATTCGTATCTAGTACTACGGTTATCGTGTTATCTCCCTCAGAAATGTATCCTTCTGTCTGAGCCGTATCGATGAGTAAATCTTCTTTTGTGAGTACAACTTCTTCTCCGTTAAAAGTAAAGGTAAGTGCACCTGCATTGTTTAATGTATCCATTGCTTCATTACCATTTACTTCTAAAAGAGCATTTTTAATATTGCCAAGCTGTTTGCCGTATTTTGGACCTACGGTCTTTAGCTGAGGCTTAAAGCTATAGGAAGTGAAATCTCTTACATCGTCCGTAAATACTACCTTTTTCACATTCAGCTCTTCCTCAATGATTTCCTGATAAAAGACTGGCAGTGTGTGAGGTGCTTTTACGAACATCTGGCCAATTGGCTGACGGTTTTTGATGTTGGCTGTATTTCTTGCAGCACGGCCCATAACGACTATTTTTAATACTTCATCCATGTTATCTTCTAACTGCTGATCGATAAAGGATTCTTTTGCTTCTGGATAATCGCATAAGTGAATGCTTTCTGGAGCTGCTTTATCTACGCTGCAAACAAGATTTTGATAAATCTGCTCTGACATAAATGGAATCAGAGGCGCAGCTACCTTA
Source organism: uncultured Eubacteriales bacterium (assembly GCA_963528005.1). Classification (GTDB taxonomy): domain Bacteria; phylum Bacillota; class Clostridia; order Lachnospirales; family Lachnospiraceae; genus Lacrimispora. The sequence goes on along the minus strand of CAURSM010000011.1, from coordinate 137,431 downwards.
CTTACGGTAACAAGTGCGGTGTAAAGAGACATATAAGCGTTGATCTTATCCTGCTCCATTCCCTTTGCCCAGAAACGTTCTCTGCTTCTGCGGACATACCAGTTACTCATATCATCTACAAATTCCTGAAGGGCTCTTGCGGATTCTGGAATCTGGTAATTCTCCAGGCAGGAATCCACGGTTTTCACCAAAGTATTTAACTTAGACAACAGCCATTTGTCCATGACTGGAAGCTTATCGTAATCCAGGGTATATTTTGTGGGGTCAAATTCATCAATATTCCCATAAAGCACAAAGAATGCATAGGTATTCCAAAGAGTACCCATAAATTTGCGCTGTCCTTCCATTACTGCTTTTCCGTGAAAACGGTTAGGAAGCCATGGGGCACTGTTGATATAAAAGTACCAACGGATGGCGTCTGCTCCATACGTCTTTAAGGATTCAAAAGGATCAACTGCATTTCCTTTTGATTTACTCATCTTCTGACCATTCTCATCCTGAACATGGCCGAGAACAATTACATTCTTATAAGGCGCTTTATTAAAAATCAAAGTGGAAATAGCAAGTAGGGAATAAAACCATCCTCTCGTCTGGTCCACAGCCTCAGAAATAAAGTTTGCCGGGAACTGCTGCTCAAATAATTCTTTATTTTCAAATGGATAATGGTGCTGTGCAAATGGCATGGAACCAGAATCAAACCAACAGTCGATTACTTCCGGAACTCTCTTCATCTGCTTTTCGCACTCTGGACAGGTGATGGTCACTGCATCAATATATGGTCTGTGAAGCTCGATTTCATCGGGGCAGTTCTTAGACATCTTCTTTAATTCTTCAATGCTTCCGATGGCGTGCTGATGTCCGCACTCACATTCCCATACATTAAGCGGAGTTCCCCAATAACGGTTTCTACTAATTCCCCAGTCCTGAACATTCTCAAGCCAGTCACCGAAACGGCCTTTTCCAATGCTCTCAGGAATCCAGTTGATAGTATTGTTATTGCGGATCAAATCCTCTTTTACATCTGTCATCTTAATAAACCAGGATTCTCTTGCATAATAGATCAAAGGAGTATCGCATCTCCAGCAATGCGGATAGCTATGCTCAAAGGTAGGTGCAGAGAATAAAAGACCTCTTTCTTCCAGATCCGTTAAGATCATAGGGTCAGCCTTCTTACAGAAAACACCTTCCCATTTGGTTTCCTTTGTCATCTCTCCTGCTGCATTTACAAGCTGTACAAATGGAAGATCGTATTTTCTACCCACCTTGGAATCGTCCTCACCAAAGGCTGGGGCAATATGAACCACACCAGTACCATCGGTCAGGGTAACATAGGTATCGCAGGTAACGAAATAAGCTTTTTTCTCTGGCTGTACAAAGTCAAATAAAGGCTCATATTCCTTATACTCTAAATCCTTGCCCACATAGGTTTCAAGAACGTTATACTCTTCTCCCAATACCTTTTCGCAAAGAGCTTGTGCCATATAATAGGTATAATCTTGGCTCTTTACTTTTACATAGGTTTCGTTTGGATTGACGCAAAGACCAACGTTAGAAGGAAGTGTCCATGGAGTTGTGGTCCATGCAAGAATATAAGCATCTTCCCCTTTTACTTTAAAACGAACAATGGCAGAGCGTTCTTTTACGTCCTTATAACCCTGAGCAACCTCGTGGCTGGATAAAGGAGTTCCGCATCTTGGACAGTAGGGAACAATCTTAAAGCCTTTATAAAGAAGTCTCTTTTCCCAAATCTGCTTTAATGCCCACCATTCTGATTCAATGAAGTTATTTTCATAGGTAACGTAAGGATCATCCATATCCGCCCAAAAGCCTACGGTCTTAGAAAAATCCTCCCACATTCCTTTGTATTTCCAAACACTTTCCTTACAATATTTAATAAAGGGTTCCAGACCATACTCTTCAATCTGTTCTTTCCCATCAAGGCCTAATGCCTTTTCCACTTCCAGCTCTACTGGAAGTCCATGAGTATCCCAGCCTGCTTTACGAGGAACGTCATACCCTTTCATGGTGCGGTATCTTGGAATCATATCTTTAATAACGCGAGTTAAAACATGGCCGATATGAGGCTTTCCGTTTGCGGTTGGGGGGCCATCGTAAAAGGTATAAGTCTCCCCTTCCTTCCGGTTTTCCATGCTCTTTTTAAAGATCTCACGGTCCTCCCAGAATTTTTCAATCTCTTTTTCTCTCGCTACAAAGTTCAAGTCTGTCGGGACTTTTCTATACATCGTTTGCGACCTCCATTTCTTTTCATAAAAAAAGCTCCGTCCCGTAAACAGGACGAAGTCAATATTTGCGCTTCGCTATACCACCTATTACCGCATACCAACATATGCTTTTCTTTAACGCAGAAATTACGTCCTGACCTAATGCCAAAGCGTTCAGCCGGAAACTCCGGAGTGATATTCGAATCCAGCTACTTTCACCAGGTTTCCACCCTCCCCGGCTCTCTGTTCATTTCGCTAAGACCTACTGTCTCCATCAACGTTTTTCTTTTTAATATAAGTCGATTTTATCTTATATACTTCCTAATTATAGGGATTAAGAAATAAAATGTCAAGGGCCTTTTAGATTGAGCCAATCAAGCGAAACATAAGAACGGGTACCGAATCATATTCATGAAATTCGATACCCGCTCTACATCACTTCATCCATTGGTCCCTAAATACCTTTCTGTTGTTATTTTACTTTGGTAATCCTTGGATGCTCTATATGAATTTGTTCCCGTTTCCTTTTGCTTGTAAGCCTCATCTACCAACAAATTAATTGCATTCTTTGATTTAATTTCTATATTGTTAACCTCCTGTTTGGTATATTTAATTCCCTTGCAGTTGTAACCAGCTATAGGCATACATAAGATTGGTAAATGTTGTGAAACGCTTCTTGCAAAAGTGATGGGGGTCCTATTGCCTGTATCTCTAGTTTGAAATCAGGCTAAATTGTTATCTCTGGTGGAATCGACCTCCTTTATCTTGCCATCTTTCGTTGTTTAAGAAAAATGGTTTTTGTATTTATCTTTTGTTGATGACTTTATTATACAACAACTCTTTTTAATTTGCAAGTCTTTTTATGGTTATTTTAAATATAAATTATTAATTTTCATATTGTATATAATTATTCAGATTATTTGGTTTGTTTCGACTTTTTATTTAAGGATTTTCACGAAACATTGGTTGATTCCCTTTTATCTTTTGATAGCTGTAAAGCTTTATTTACAATCAATTTTATTCACAGATTTTCGATAAATCGGTTTGCATTCCACATAATAGATATCCAATTCATCCCTTGGCTGTTCTTTATTTAAAAGGCCGATGATCACTTCACTTGCACGATAACCAATATCATGGAGTGGAAGTCCCATGGTCGTAAGGGGCGGTTTTTCATAGCTGGCCATCTCCCGATTATCAAAACCGACCACTGCAATATCCTTGCCTACTTTTAAATTTAGCTCCTCTAACCGGTCATAGATGCCACCTGCCATAATATCATTCATACAAAAAATAGCAGTCACGCCTCTCTCTATGAGAATGTCTGTATTTAGATATCCGCTTTTACGATTCCAGTCACCATATACAATCAGAGAGGGATCATATAATACATTGCCTTCATAAAGTGCTCTTTGATAGCCCTCCAGTCTGGCCTGGGTATGCATACTTTCTTTTTTACCCGCAATTACGCCAATCCTCTTATGTCCGCAGGAAAGAACGTATCGGATGAGTTTTTCCGCTCCGTCTGTATCATTGACCACGATGGAGGGAATTTCAGGCCTGTCACTAAAGCTATAAGCTACTACCACTGGGATTGGTAAATCGTCAGGGATTACATCCATGTACCTTTCATGGGCAGCCACATAAATGATCCCTTCCACCTGCTTGGACAACAGTTTGCTGATTTCCTTATGGACAATCTTTTTATGGTTGCTGTTTTGGTAGTAGGTATCTGAAAACTTCTTATATAAACGCAAATTAACAAGAAGTATCTGATAATCGTCTTTTTCACAATACTCCGTGATTCCGTCAATAATATCAGGAAGAGCAAAGACGGTCATATCCTCTGCAATAACACCAATGCTTTTTGTGTTTTTCATCTTTAGGTTCTTTGCACTGTAATTGGGGGTGTAATTCATCTCATCAATGACTTGCTGCACCCTTTTCTTTGTTTCTTCTCCAGCCCGTCCCTTATTATTAATAATATTGGAAACTGTTGCAACCGATACGCCGCTGGCTTTTGCAATCTCTTTGATTGTTGGCATCATATCACCTCATTTTCTTTCATTTACAAAAAACAATTCCTGCATTTATGTAGTTCAATGACTCTTTTGTTTCTTACAGGATTGATTACGGCGATATGATACAAAAGCCAGCGTTGCAAATCAATTCTTCATGCCTGTAAGCACAATGCCTTCTACAAAACTTTTCTGCCCGAATATATAAACAATAATCCCTGGTAGGATGGTCATGAATGTGGCAGATAAAGCAACCGGCCAGTTGGTGCCAAAGGACCCTGTAAAGTTAGTCAATGCAATTGCGAATGTGAATTTCCCCATGCTATTGATATAAATCATCTGCTGGAGTAAATCATTCCAGATCTGAATAAACAGCATCATACCGACCACCACGATTGCCGGTTTAATAGAGGGGACCAAAATTGTCCACAAAATCCTCATCCGGCTTGCTCCGTCAATGGATGCAGCTTCATCAAGATCTCTTGGGATTGTCATAAAGAACTGACGAATCAGAAATATATTAAAAAATCCGCCTCCAGTCAAATAGGGCAAAATTAATGGCCAATAGGTATCTGAAAGACCAAGAATTTTTGTCCAAAATATGTAGAGAGGAATCAGGGTAACCATTCCCGGTAACAGTATTGTACCAACACAGATATTAAAAAACAACTTTTTTCCTTTGAAATTCAGTCTTGCAAACGCATATCCACAAAAAATAGCAGTAATCGTTCCAAAAATAACGGCTGGAATGATAATAGAAAATGTGTTTATAAAATATGTCCAGTATTTGAATGTCTCCAGTGCTTTTGAATAATTGGACCAAAGCCATTCATGAGGGAGAAAGGAAGGGGGATATTCATTCAGAGTTCCTGTGCTCATTAAGGAGGACCGAAAGATCCACCAAATGGGCAAAAGCACCAACATAGCAAAAATTAGAATCAGGAATGTTGCAGCCAAATTAACAATCTTCTCTTTATGCCTTCTGTTGCTCATAATTTTACCAACCACTGTTATTCCTCCTCCCCAAATAAGTTTGATTTTTGCGTTTTAAACAGAATAATCGTAAATATGCCTACAATGATAAAGAAGATTACCGAATATGCTGCTGCATATCCCAGTTTGTTTTTCTTAAAACCATATAAGTAAATCACATAGGACATGAACATGGATTTTTTGGCTGGTCCCCCGTTAGTAAGGGCTAATGATGGATTGATGACCTGAAGATGGGTGATGAGTGCTGTCAATATATTATAAAAAATAATTGGGGAAATGCTTGGAATCGTCACATGAAAGAAACGCTGCCAGGAATTGGCGCCGTCAATCTTTGCAGCTTCCATGTATACGGTTGGCACATTTTGAAGTCCCGCAAGAAAGATTACAATCAGATTTCCGCTGGTCCATATGGCAATCAGCACCAGAGACGGGATAACCTGGGACGGACTGTCTAAGAACCTTTGAGGCGGAATCCCAAGCATACGAAATATAAAATTGAACAGACCAAAATTTGCTTCATACAACCACTGCCAGCCCTTGAACACACCAATGGCAGGAAGCAGATAAGGAATAAAGAATATGGAGCGAAACAAGGTACGCCCTTTTATATTCATATTTAACAACAGCGCTATGACCAGCGAATATAACACTGCACCGACAACAGCCAGGAATGCATAGAAAACAGTGGCACGGATGGAATCAACCAGATAAATATCCTTTGTAAATATACGGACAAAATTATCAAATCCAACAAATTCCGGATTGGATAATCCATTCCAGTTAAAAAAGCTTAATACAAATACTGCCAGAGTCGGCAGATAGCTGATTAAAGTAACACCAAGGAATGCCGGAATCAGGCATAAGTAAGCGGTTCTTGCTTCTTTTCTCCCCGCCTTTGATGTGGTTCTTATCTTCTCTTTCCCTTTCATTTAAGCACCTCTTCATGTAACAGGCGATCCACTGCATTTCTGCCTGGACCGCCCGAAACCTTGATTTTTACTGCGGATTGCTTTCCTCAAATATGCTTAACAATTCTTCCTTATTTTCATCAATTGCTTCCTTCATGGTCTGTTCTCCAGCCCACACGCTTGAAAAGGCAGAAGCCAGTGTTGCATTAAACTCTTCCGTCCCATTTACATAATACCAAGCTGTGGATACAGCGTTGTTTTTCGCATAATCCACAACAGCACTTTTATACATCTCTTTTTCCGGAAAATTAGGATTATCAATCCATTTATCAATCTTTGCTGCATCCGTATACCAGGAATCCAAAATCGGCATCCATGTTCCCGCCTCAATGAGTGACCAGGAATTTTCCTCCTGATAATACCATTTTAACCATTCCATTGATTCTTCCGGATGCTTGGTTGTTGAAAACACTACATTAGGGCCACCGGTGCAGATGGTTACAGGCTTCTTCATAAAGGGGAGAACTCCCACACCATATTCAAAGTCTGCGTTTGGCCCTAAGAAAGTTCCCACGTTCCATTGGCCATCTGTTGCCATAACCACTTTCTTGCTTCCTAAGGACGATTCCAGAGCATTGGCTGCACTGGTGACTGGAGGTGCACAGTGATATTTAGAAGACAAGTCAGCAATTTTTTGAAGTGCATCTACTGTTGCTTCGTTATCAATGGTACAGCTTTTTCCATCCTGACCAAAGTATCCTCCCCCATTAGATAATACCCAGACTTCCAGCTGCCATGGAAGCGTGTTTATGGTACAGCCGTAAATATCTACATTATTGGGATCAAAGGCTGGGTCCAGTGCATTCTTTCCATTGATATCAACAGTCAGCATCTGAGCGGTCTTTACAAAGGTATCCCAATCCCATGCAGCATCTGCGGCTGCAGGAGGTGTCATGCTGTTAATATCCAGCCCTTGCTTTTCACTTACTTCTTTTAGAAGATCCTTGTTGTACCACAAATTTAATACCTCATTGGCAGCAGAATAGGCAACTGGTGCTCCCTCATATTGAAAGGTCAGATACTCTAAGGGCTTTGCTTCTCCGGCTCCATACATGTTACTGATGTCTGCAAGCAAACCATTCTCTGCAAATTTCAGTACCCCTGCCTCACTCATAATTCCTGTATCCGGCAGTTCCCCTGCTGTGGCCATAGCATTTAGCTTTGTAACATAGGTATCATGGTCTATCTTTACTACTTCAACTTCAATCTTATCTTGTTGGCTGTTGAATTTGTCAGCGACCTTCTGTGTGGCAGCAGTTTCTGTCTCATTTCCCCATTGAGCGTATGTAATCTTAACTTTTTCTCCCACACTAAAAGAACTTTCACCACTTTCCAGGACCCCTTTGCTGTTTGCTGCTGGAACCTCCTTTTTTGTGCTGTTCCCCCCACAACCGGATACTATCATTGCTGATGTCATTGCAGCAACAAGTAGAACACTTACTAATTTCCTTTTTTTCATACCTGATCTCCTTATTATTTATTGGCATAATGTTACCCATTACGAAACCCTTTTTAGACCTTTAACAAAAACTGCCCCTAAATCCTTACTTTTTGCCAGACAAGCATCTCTCCCATTCCCCGGTTATTCCACATACAGTAAGGCACTGCCACCAATGTGGTTTCTTCTTTTTCATATCCAGGTTTTCCATAAAGCTCATCCTCACCAATTGATTTATTTTTAATCCGGATACCATCATAAGACAAAGTGGGGATATCACCGACCAAAGAATCCATGGGAGCTTTCTCTTTTATCTTCGTATTCTCCTCTACATATACGCCTGTAAGCTGATTTCCGTTATCAATTTCCTCAAGGCAATATACCATGGGGCCTTTCATCAAAGCTAACCTTCCATTGTCAGCTCTTACTTGATCATTGGCTGCCACCCACCTGGGTTTTACGTCAAAATCCAGGGTAACAGAACTTTCTCCTAATGGCAGATTAACGATTAAGTACCCCTGTTCTACGAGAGGAGTTATTTCTTTGTGATCGATTAAAATCTTGTAATTCTCTGCATAATTGGGAATTCGTATCCTGATTGTTCCATTCTCTGTCAATTTTGCCTTTATGGATACAGTACCATCTTGAAGGAGGCGGGATTCCATTTCCGTTTCATAATAACAAGCTCCTATGAAGGTTTGAGCGGATGACGATATAAACAGATGAATATAAAGAGCTTCTTCGTCCTTGGCGTAAATATATTGTCCCAGAGAAGTCAGGGTCCTAGCCACATTGGGGGGACAGCAGGCCACGTTAAACCACTTCTGCCTTTCCGGCTTCACATGATCCATGTATGTATGTTCGGTACAAAAATCAGGGACAACCTCCAATGGGTTTACATAAAAATACCTATCACCCTCTATATTAATTCCTGCCAGCACCGTATTATATAAGGCCAACTCCACAGCGTCGTAATACCTGGCACTTCCTGTCGCAGAGGCCATTCTCTGACCAAACATCATCAGCCCAATGGAAGCACAAGTTTCAGAGTAATTGGTGTTATTTGGCAGATCATAATCGGCAGTGAACCGTTCTCTAAATCCGCTGGAACCAATTCCTCCTGTCAGGTACATTCTTTTTTGAATGAGATTGTTCCAGATTCTGCTGCATGCTGCCAGCAATTTTTCATCTTCGTATTCTTCTGCCAAATCCGCCATGGCGGAGCACATATACATAGCCCTTACTGCATGCCCTTCCGCTGTTTCCTGTTTTACTGGCTCCTCATGGGATTGAGAATATTTCAAATCGTAATTTGTGAACTCTGGGAAAAACTCGTACCCACCCCTTTTCTCTATTTCTTTAAGAAAATAATTGGGATCTTTCCCTCTTTCATCAATAAAATATCTGGCAGTCTTAAGATAACGCCGCTCCCCGGTAAGGCGATACAGCTTTATCAAAGCCAGTTCAATTTCCTGATGTCCTGGATATCCTCTAATCTGTCCTTTCTCTCTTCCAAATACATTGCAGATCAGATCAGCATTTTTCTTTGCAACTTTTAACAGTTTCTCTTTTCCGGTCTCTTTGAAATAAGCAACAGCCGCCTCAATCATATGGCCTGCTGTATACAATTCATGGCCTTCTACCAGATTCGTCCATTTCCGATCAGGTGCATTTACTGTAAAATACGTGTTCAAGTATCCATCTTCCTCCTGGGCACTGGCAATCAGATCAATCGCCTCGTCAGCAAGGGCTTCAAATTCATGTCCATGGCTGCCCGCCAGACAGTAGGCCACTGACTCCAGCCATTTATATAAGTCCGTATCCTGAAACACGACGCCCTTCCTTTCCCCTTTCTCTTCGCCGGCAGCAATGCGGAAATTCCAAATACAGTATGTAGGGTCAGCGTCTTCTAACTGGTCATTTAAGATATTCCACTGATGCAGAATAATCTTTTCACTTACCGTCTTTACATAGCTCTTAAAAAGCGTATCGGTTATTTTTATATCTTTTAACTCCAGTTGTTTTAAATGTTTTCCCATAATACCTTCCTTTTCTCTATCTTTTAGTTAAACGATTAACTGATTACTTTTAAAAGAATAGCAGTTATATATTTACAAAAAACAATATATTATACTGCTATATGATTAATCGTTTTACATCTTTATGCATTGATTTTAGCACTTATTACATCATCTGTAAATATACCAATATTTTTTTGTGTATTTCGTATACTTTTTTATGAATCTCTTATATTTTACGACTAATTTCATTTTTTTTATTTAGTGATTCTTATACTACATTTCTTATACAAAATGTACGGTAACCTAATAACTACCTAAGTTCTCTGATATTGTTATTTTTTTATCAAACCCGTTGTGTTTTTACGATCTTGTGGTATAATCCTTAAAAGACATTATTAGATACTAAGTAATTAGACAGTCTTAATACATAAACTGCTTTCAATATCATTCGTTCCCATTGTATTAATTTGCAAAATGGCGACAGGTCAAAACAGTTCTTAAATGAAAGTACAAATATAATTCTTACTGAAATAAAAAAACGTGATATCTGGGCATGATAGTATTACTTAAACCAGTTCATCGTCATGTGCCTCACATTTTTAGAACAAAGATTGTAAATTTGACCATACCTATTTTTAAAAATGAGGATATCTTTATTTAAGAGAAAATACCGCAATTAATATATCCCACGTGGGTCCGCTGTATCAGCGATTTTGTATCATATGGGAAACGAATTTGCAAAAGGAGAATAATTATGAGCCAGCGCAATTTGACTTTATTAACAGACCTCTACGAATTAACTATGATGCAGGGGTATTTCAAAGAAAAAGACGCCAACGAAACGGTCATATTTGACGCCTTCTACCGCAGCAATCCTAGCGGAAACGGATATGCAATCTGTGCAGGTTTAGAACAGGTCGTAGAATATATCAATGAACTTAGTTTTAATGAAGATGACGTGGATTATCTTAAGTCCACCGGCTTGTTTGAAGAAGACTTTCTTGAATATCTTCGCAAATTTAAGTTTTCCGGGGACATTTATGCCATACCAGAAGGTACTGTCATATTCCCACGGGAACCGCTCATCAAAGTGATTGCACCTATTATGGAAGCACAGCTCGTGGAAACCGCTCTTCTTACCATTATCAATCATCAGAGCTTAATTGCAACTAAAACAGCACGAGTGGTTTATGCGGCTGACGGAGATGGAGTTATGGAATTTGGTCTGCGCCGTGCACAAGGGCCAGATGCTGGAATCTATGGCGCCAGAGCTGCTATGATTGCTGGCTGTGTTGGCACGTCTAACGTATTGGCTGGTAAGATGTTTAACGTTCCTATAAAAGGAACTCATGCCCATAGCTGGATTATGAGCTTCCCTGATGAGCTGACTGCTTTCCGGAATTATGCAAAGCTCTATCCGACTGCCTGCATTTTATTAGTGGATACTTATGACACGTTAAAATCCGGAGTTCCTAATGCCATAACAGTTTTTAAAGAAATGAAGGAAGCAGGTATCCCTATTTCCAATTATGGCATACGCTTAGACAGCGGAGACTTGGCCTACCTTTCTAAAAAGGCAAAACGAATGCTTGTGGAAGCAGGCTTCCCAGACGCCATTATCTCAGCTTCCAATGATCTTGACGAAACATTGATCAACAGCTTGAAGATACAGGGGGCAACCATTAACTCCTGGGGAGTGGGAACCAATCTCATCACCTCAAAAGACTGCCCTTCCTTTGGCGGAGTCTATAAATTAGCAGCTATTATGGATAAGAAAACAGGCCAGTTTATTCCTAAAATCAAGCTTTCCGAAAATGCAGAGAAGATCACCAACCCAGGCAATAAGGAAATCAAACGTATTTATAGCCGGGAAACCGGGAAAATCATTGCAGACTTAATTTGCCTCACAGGAGAAACATTAAAAGAAAGCGATTCCCTGCTCCTTTTTGATCCCATTGAGACATGGAAGAAAACTTACCTGGCACCGGATACTTATACCGTTCGTGACCTCATGGTTCAGGTTTTTAAGGGTGGGGAGTGTATTTATCACTCACCGGCTGTTATGGATATTCAGGAATATTGCAAACATGAGCTTAGCACACTTTGGGATGAGTCAAGGCGTCTTGTAAATCCTCACGAAGTCCATGTGGATCTTTCTAAGAAGCTTTGGGAGATGAAAAATCAATTACTGGATAGCTATCATTTTACCAACTCGTAAAATTAAGAATATGAAACGATATTGTCAGTTAATAACATAATTAATGATATAAAAAAATCGCTGCGGTCTCACGACTTCAGCGATTTTTCTTTTAGAGGAGTTTTTTTACAGCCCCTTTTTTAATTACTTCCTATTAAGAAAATGATATAGCGCTCCTCTTAAATTGGAATCGTTATAAAATTCACATGCTGTGATTTTTGGTTTTTTTACTGCCATTCCATAGGCCGCACTGGGGTGGGCTTCAAAAAGATAATCGATTTCTTTTGTGATTTCTTCTAATAATATAGGCTGCTGGCTGATCCCTCCGCCAATGGCGATGACCTCAAGATCCAAAAGGGTCTGGAAATTATAGATGCTCCCAGCAAGCTTCTTGACATAATTACGTAGAACCCTGCAAGCAGTTTCATCACCCTGATTGATGAGTTCAAACATCCTGACTCCATCTATTTCAGACGGATCAATTCCCGTTTCTTTTGCATAGGTACGGCCTAACGCTAAAGAAGAGCCATTGACTGCCATATAACTTTCAGAATGCTTTGGATGGTCCAAATCCAGATTAAGAAAGCTGATCTCACCTGCTGTGTAATTAGAGCCACGGTATAATTTGCCATCAATAATAAGGCCCATGCCAACGCCGGTTCCAAGTACAATGACAGCTCCGTTTCTTACTCCCTTAAGGCTTCCGTTCCACTGCTCCGCCATAGCGGCACATTTTGCATCATTGTCCACCGAAGAGGGCAATCCATATCGTTTCTGTATTTCTTCGCACAGGTTAAGACCCATGAGATAAACAAGTCCTCCTGCGGTATGTAAGAAGCCTGTGTCAACATCCACTTGTCCGGGAGTGCTAAATGCAATCCCACCTATGTCATGCTTTCTAGGCAGAACAATCTCATCTAAAACCTTAAAATAATCTTCTGCTGTTTTTTCGTGAGTCGGTGTTGGTTCTTTGCCTTTTTCCAAAATAGTACCAAGATCATCCATCACAGCATATTTGATAAAAGTTCCTCCATTATCAATTGCCAAGTATTTCATCCTTCTCCTCCTGTCATGCTTATGTGTAAAATCATGCTAAAAAGCTAATATCAGGATATGTTACCCCTCCCGGATTCTCCTGACAACCTAAGCTATGTCTTATCTTATAGTTTTGTGAAATAAAAGGCAATATGTTTTTATACTATTTTTTAGTTTTTTGACACTTCATAGAGTTTTGCATAGGGTCCGCCTTGTGCGATTAATTCATCGTGAGTCCCTGTTTGTGCAATTCCTGTTCCATCTAATACCACGATCTGGTCTGCATGGCGAATGGTAGAAAGCCTATGGGCAATTACCAGTGTGGTGCGTTCCTTGGAAACTTCATCAAGTGCTTCTTGAATTTCTGCTTCCGTCTTAGCATCAAGTGCGGAGGTGGCTTCATCTAGAATTAAAATTGGAGAATTACGCAAAATGGCTCTGGCAATAGAGAGTCTCTGCTTTTGTCCCCCGGAAAGACGGATGCCACGTTCCCCGATTTCCGTATCATATCCCTGTTCTAAAGCTTCAATAAAGGTGTGGGCATTGGCAGCTTCGGCGGCTGCAATTACCTGCTCTCTCGTTGCATCTTTCCAGCCATAAGCAATATTTTCATATACTGTCCCATGAAATAAAAAGGTATCTTGAAGTACCATAGATATATTATCTCTCAGACTTTCTAAGGTAACCTCACGAATATCCACGCCATCCACCAATACCGCCCCCTCCTGAGGATCATAAAACCGGTTCACCAGGTTGGCAATGGTACTCTTTCCTACTCCTGTTGTCCCTACTAAAGCTACGGTATGACCTGCTTTTATGGTTAGATTTACGTTTTGGAGAACTGGGATTTCTTCATTATAGGAAAAGGATAAGTTCTTAAGCTGGATTTCTCCCTTTACACGAGGCAAATGGGTGGAATGTTTTGCTTCCTTTACATCTGAGATCTCATCTATGACCTCAAATACACGGCGGCATCCCGCTGATGCCTCCCCCGCACGCTCCACAAGGCTTGAAAAGCTTTTAACAGGGCCGTAAAACATAGAAAGATACATGACAAATCCTACGATATCAGCAATAGCAACATGGCCTACACTGACCAGATGACCACCATATACAATTACAATGACGGTACCAAGTGCTGTTACAAATGCCAGCAAAGGATAGGTTGTCTCAAAGAAGAAGCTGGCACGAAGGTAAGCCATGCTGTGTCTCTTTGATAAATCAGTTACTTTCAGCTCTTCTTGTTTTTGCTGGTTAAAAATCTGAATCTCTTTGATTCCTGATAAATTATCTTGTACGGTTCCAGCTAGTTCTCCCCTCACTCTGGAATTTTCTTTCCAAACTGGAGATACATGATTGCTTTGCCAGACGGTGATCCACACCAGAATTGGAACTGTAATAAGGCTCACTAATGCCAGACGCCAGTTGATTGTAAATAGAAGGATCCCCACACCAACAAAGGTGAGAATGTTGGAAGCAAAATCTGGAATTACATGAGCGAGAAGCACCTCTGCATCCAGTGCGTCACTTACCACTCGGCCCGTTAAATCACCCGTACGGCTTTTATGAAAATACTTAAGGCTCATACGCTGAAGCTTACTATAGAGCCGGATTCTTAAATCAGCTACATAGTTAAGAGCGGCATAATGGTTTAAATAACCAGAAGCTGATCCGCCAGCCGCTTGGAGGGCTGTGGTAAACAATAAAAAAAGACCAATGCGCAGAGCCTCTTTCCCAAAATCAGCAGACCCATCCGTAGCAAGTCCCGTAAGTTCACGAAGTGCCCACGGCATGTAAAACCCAGCTACCGTTGAAACGATGAGGGAAAGAAGACCAGCAATCAGAAATACCCAGTATTTCCTTGCCTCTTTAAAGATACGAAGGGATGTTTCCATAAACCTACGCCTCCTTTCTTAATACAGGCTCAGCGGGTAACAGATTGTAAGTAAGACAAACCGGCCTGCCAGTTTTTGGCTCATGAACGATTTGAGCATCAATGAAGAAGGCTTCCTTTAGCACTTCAGGTACCATGACCTCTTCGGGAGTGCCATGCTTTATCACCTTACCGGAACGGATTGCAATCATATAATCAGAGAAACGGGCGGCCAGGTTTAAATCATGAAGTACCATGGCAATGGTACAGCCCTGCCTGCGGTTTAGATCGTATAGCAGCTCCAAGACCTCTAACTGATGAGCAAGGTCCAGATAAGTGGTAGGCTCATCAAGAAGAATTAAATCCGTCTGCTGAGCGAGAGCCATAGATATCCAAACGCGCTGCCTTTGACCTCCAGAAAGTGTATCTACCTCCCGGTTTTCAAATTCTGTCAGCTTTGTAACAGAAAGTGCCCATTGAATGATTTTTTTATCTTCCGGTGTCAGCTTCCCAAACCCTTTTTGATGAGGGAATCTGCCGTAAGCCACTAATTCGCTGACGGTTAAGCCATTGGGTGCGGATGGAGACTGAGGAAGAATTGCCATCTTTTTCGCAATTTCCTTTGTAGAAAGCTTTCTGATATCATCTCCGTTTAAATAAACCATACCATTTTTCGGCTTCAAAATACGTCCTACTGCTTTTAGCACCGTGGATTTTCCACAGCCATTGGGACCAATGATGGTGGTTACTTTTCCATGGGGTATGTTAATATCCAATGATTTTACAATCAAATCATCGTCGTATGCAATGTCTAAATTTTCCGTTGTAATGCTATTCATAAATCCTCCTTATTCAAGACTATAAGCTACCCGTTTGATTTTCCTAATAAATATAAGAAGTATGGGGTACTTAAAACAGTGATGACAATTCCTGTGGGTACATCAGTTCCAAGACTGATCGACCGGGTTATGGTGTCGGCAAAAAGTATGAGAATTGCTCCTGTCAAACAGGAAGCTGGTAAGAGGAACTTGTGGTTTGGTCCAACGATTTTCCTTGCCATATGGGGAGAAATCATTCCTACAAAGAAGAAGTTCCCACCAAGGGCAACGCCGCCGGAAGCCAGAGCCACTGATGCAATGGACAGTCCTAAAAATTCAGGCTTTACCGCAACTCCAAGACCAGTGGCTGTTTCGTTACCAAGATGCAGTGTATTTAATATTCGGGATTTATAGATCACATAAAGGATCAAAACAATCGTCCAGGGAGCAAGCACTGCCAGGTATCTCCAATCATCTCCCCAAAGACTTCCAGCGCCCCAACGCTGCATAAAATCCATCTGATTCTGATCCAGCTTTAGGGTAAGAAGGGTGGTAAGAGCGCCGTATCCACTGGATAAAGCGATTCCCGTTAAAATCAGACCAGTTGGGGATATATCTCTTCCCCTTCGATAGGAAAGAATAAAGATGAGTGCTGCCGCGGTAATACCTCCCACAAAGGCTAGAAGAGGTAAAACAAAAGCGGAGGAGGTTCCTTTGGAAGCAAACATAACTACAAATAGTAAGACAAATAGTCCGGAACCTGAGCTAATTCCCAAGGTACCAGGACTTGCCATATCATTTCTAAGAAGGCTTTGCATGATACAGCCAGAAGCCCCCATACCAACACCAACCAGGACCGCTAACACAATGCGAGGCAGGCGAAATTCAAATATGATAAGATTTTGTTTCTCCGTTCCTTTTCCCAGAATTACCTGAAATACCTCAGAGATTGATAAGCTCATCTTGCCAGAATTAATACTTATTACTGCAATTGCCACCATGATGGCAACCAGGAGAGCGAGAATCATGACGTTCCGCCCAAGAGTGAACCGTTTCTTTTTCATTCGAATTCCCTCCTTTGTTTTCTTGCAAGATAAAGGAAGTAAGGAACACCAATCACAGCAAAGATAATACCAAGAGGAGTCTCATAAGGCTTATTGATCAGCCTTCCGGTAAGATCAGCAAATACGGTTAAAAGAGCGCCGTAAAGCCCGGAAGCTGGTATGATATACCGATAATCCACCCCCACCATGTAACGGACAATATGGGGCGTAATTAAGCCTACAAATCCAACTGGTCCTACGACAACTACGGAAAGGCCAGTGAGAACCAGAACGACTACTGTGGATATCGCCTTTAAAAAGTTTGTATTCATTCCAAGTCCAATTGCCACATCTTCTCCTAAGCTCATGACCGTAACTGATGGAGATATAGCAATCGCCACAAGCACACCTCCAATAAAAAAGGGAGCAACAATGGCAAGCTCACCCCATTTAGCTCCGGCCGTTCCACCTGCAGTCCAATAAGCTAGCGCCTGTCCCAAATGGTATCGGATGGAAAAATATTGACTGAATGCACCAAATAACATAGAAATTGAGATTCCAGCCAGCACCAGCCTTTGGGGCGTCATACCACGTTTTCCCAAAGATGCAATATAATAAGTCATCCCGGTTGCTACTGCTGCTCCCAGAAAAGCAAATGCCATGGTCTGTCCATAGGTGCGGTTTGGTAAAAATGCCATGGCGATAGCGATAGCAAACGTTGCACCGCTACTGATTCCCATAAGGCCAGAATCTGCCAGTGGGTTTCTTGTGGTTCCCTGCATCAGTGCACCGCAGACTGCAAGGCTGCATCCCACCAAAATATCTGCAACGGTTCTGGGAAACCGCAGGGAGTGTATGATCTGATGCTCTGTTAGATTGGGGTCAAAATTAAAAACGGCGCCCCAGGCGGTGGACAAACGCATATCGGCAGCTCCAAAAGAGATGGAGGCTGCCGATACCAATATTAGTAGTCCAACCCCAAGAACGATATAGAGAGAAAAGCGAGCCGCGCCTTTCCACTTATTGGGGAGATTTTGCATGTTATGTTCCTTTCCAGACTATTTTGCTATAGAATTAATGGCATCTACAATATAATCCATCTGCGCGGTTAAACTTAACACATCAGAATAATAAAAGAGACCGGCCTTACTGCTAGGAATACTAACCACCTGATTGTTCATTACCGCTGGCAGGCTGTTCCAAATAGGAGACTTTTCATATTCGCTTGGCTCTCCTTCTGCGGAGTCATAGGTATGAAACCAGAGCATGTAATCTCCGAAGTAGTCAGCTGCCACTTCATAGCTTAAGCCTTCCCTGTTTTCTCCTTTTTCCTTAATGAGCTGCTCCAGCTTCTCAGGCTTTTTGAGTCCAAGGTAATTATAAACAAGAGTGCCTCCTCTTGATTCTGTTTCATAAAAGATACCATAGGATCCAGAGCCCCAATCCTCATTAATGCTAAATGTCTTGTCCTTAAACTTGTCACCATGGAGAGTTTCCTTTGCGGTAGCCAGCTTTGTCTGGAAAGTATCCACAGCAGCCTGAGCCTCTTTTTCCCGACCTGTGGATTTTCCTAAGAATAACACTCTTTCAATGGAACTTACCTCTCCTTCTGGAACAACGATTACAGGTGCAATGCTTTTAAACTTTTCGTAATCATCTTTACTGTATGTAATAATAAGATCTGGATCCAGGGTCATAACCTCTTCCCGTTCCCAGTTTTTAATTTCTGTTGTTTTCATCATTTTATCATAATAAGGCATTCCCTCATGAGACCAGCCAAAATATCCAACCACATTTAAGTCAAGTGCAAGCGCATCACCGATGTACCAGTTTACCACTACTTTCTTCGGATCAGTTGGTACTTCAATCTCTCCCATAACGGTATCTACCTTGCGAGTGTCACTCACCTGGGTTTCAGAAGCCGCTACCGTCTTGTTTGATGCTTCTTGTTTCTTGCTCTGACAGCCAGTCACTGTCATTAAAACTGTCATACCTAAAATAGCAGAAAGAAATCGTTTGCTGCATTTTCTCATAATAATATCTCCTTTGATTGCTCTCCCACGAACGGCGGGCATTATGTATACCGAACTATAGTTAGATAAAGCTAACTCACCGCGATATTCTAACATGTCCCACCTCTTCTGTCAATCCAAAAAGGTCAATATAAGAAGAGGCTAATTACAACGAATTAATATATTAAACGTCCATTTTATATGGGTATTTAGACACTTCATTTAGTTTAATTCATATCATTTCGGATTACTCCTATCACATTTCGGATTATATAAGCTTGAACTAGTAAGGGAACGCATGATATAATCTACCTATGATAACAAGGAGGACAGACATGGAATATACCGACGAATACAACCTGGGATGGGGCGCTTTTGCCAGACATTTTGGTTTTGATACAAAGTGGTATGGCAACTATGCCTTACACACACTTCCAGGTACCTGGAAAAACGGCTGGATCTCTGAGACACATCCAGCTGAAGGTCTGCATGTTGCCAGTGCCTGGTTTCAATCCCATGAGGAAATTGATTATAAGATGAATATTGAGACGCCATATCTTCTTATTCTTTGTATCGACACTGGTGATATGACTGTCACCCAAAAAGGAAAGCCAGCTAAAAAGTTAAGTCCTTTTACCCATCTCATTATCAGCAGTCAAACACCTGTCCGCCTTACGATTCCGGCAGGAATGCATATGTGTTTTACCAGCATTTTAATCTTTGACTCCTGTATTGAGAAATTTTTAGCTGCAACCGATTATGCCTATCCCATACGGGTAACGGATGCAAAGAAGTGGAAACCGCAACATATCGATACTCCAAATGTTATGATGGTGATGGAGCAGCTTCGCTGGGGTGTTCGTGGAGACAGGCTTCCTCCTCCTGCATACTTGTGTAAAGCCATTGAACTTCTATGTCTCTTTGCCCATAACAAAGACAAAGAGACTCTAAAAAATGAACGCCGCAATTACGTTACCTGGAGCGATGAGATGAAGCTTTACCAGGTCAGGGAAGTTATCGACGAATCCCCTCTTTCCCTTCCTTCCAAGGAAGAATTATGCCGCATTGCTCAAATGAGTGAAAGTAAGCTGCGTATTTCATTTAAAAGTTTATATGGCAAGACGCTATACGCTTATATAAGGGAATCGATTATGAAACGGGCCATGCAGATGCTGGCTGATGATGATCTAAACATTAAAAACATTGCAAACTTATGTGGATATGAAAATGCCGCAAAATTCACTGCGGCATTTAAAGAGATTCACGGAATCACTCCAAGTGAGTTCCGTAAGGGATTTGGGTTGTAAAAAACTGAGTTATTTACTGATTAGTTCTTTCATTAAATAATCTAATTGTACGCTAGAAGAATACAGATCAATGTCGTAGAAAAGATCTTCATCAATCGGAATTATATTACCGGCTTTCACGGCTGGGATGGAGTTCCACACAGGATTATCTGCAAGACTCCCCAGTTCACCGCTGAATATGATATAATCACCGGAATAATCCTGAACAGATTCCAGGGAAAGCTCCCTATACTGGTCTTTTCCTATGATTTCTTTCTGGATGACATCGGGTGCCTTTAGACCCAACTGGCTGTAAATCAAATCTCCTCCCCGTCCCCATTTATCACCATAAACCCATACGGTTCCTTTGCTGCTGGCTTCAAATATGCTAAAGGTCTGGGAATCAATTCCCTTTTGGTTCAGGGTTTCCTTTGCTTTAACAATTTTTTCTTTGAAACTGGACAGGGCTTTCTTTGCCTCTTCCTGTTTATTAATAATTTCACCTAAGTACGTCACCCGCTCTTCCATGGAAAGCTGAGTAAACGGAATCAGAATGGTAGGTGCAATTTTAGAAACCTCATCGTATTGTTCCTGATTAACCACCAAAATCAAATCCGGGTCAAATGCCATAATTTCCTCTGCCTCAAATTGATTCCATATCGGCAAATCAGCTACCTCTTTTTCATAGGCTCTTCCATCTGCTTTATATGTAGCAACTGGCGTTACCCCAAGTGCAAGCAAATCTCCCAGTCCATAGGTTGCAATCACTCGTTTGGGTGCTGCAGGTACTTTCACATCGCCAGAGGATGTTTGAATGGTTCTATCTTCATCTTTTTGATCACTTCCTGACTCAACGGATGGACTAGGGGATTGACTGCTTGCAGCCGTTGGTGAGGTCTTACTGCAACCGGAAATAAGCAAAGTAAGGGACAATACGGTTAGAAATACCGCTGTGATTTTTTTTGTTTGATACATGAGATATGCTCCTTTTCTATGAGTTTGTTGCAACTAACTCACAAGAGTATATCATACAAGGACTCAGAAGTACACCTTAAGTGAAGGTTTGTTCATATTCTAGTCACAATCTTTTTACAACATGGTCAAACTCTCTTCATATTTTGGCGATATACTAAGTTCATCAGATAAAGATGTTGCCAACATACTTTTAAGAAAAATTTTTTTCATAATTGCCGGTATTCAACGATTGAATACCGGCTCCTCCCTTTTATAGGGCTTTTTTTATATCTGCTTCTTTACAATAGAATACTCGTTTCCAAATCGAATGTATGGACAACGTTTTGATGAGTTACTGATAAAACGCATATACTCATCTTCGTCCAGGTTCATCTCACATTCATAGTACTCATATTCTTCGTTATAAGTATAATACATGCAGTCTTCACAACCAACTGTCTCTGCCATGTCTAATTCTCCTTTTTTTAATTCCTTTTGCCTTTTAGAGCTTTTATCCCCATTGCTAACAGCTTTACCACAGTTTCATCCACAACCACCGCTACAGCCAGAGAAACCACAAAGGTAAGTGCTGTTTCCATCAGTATCCTTGGTACATAATAATGACGCAGCATTGTTTTTTCTATTGCCCCTTTGACCACCTGACCAAGAATTAAGTAATGGATCAAATAGACCGAAAAGCTGTACCGGCTGATTAAACTTGCTGCTTTGATTAAAAACGGGATTTGAATGTCACCAAAATGATAAAAAAACAAAAATATGGATGCTGCCATGGCAATCATGGGATAAGCCATATCATGAATTCCTGGTGTATAAGCAGGTATCGTATATTTCTGAAGCAAGGTGATAAAAAACCCGGCTGCTCCAAGTATGGCAAAAGGCAGATAGGGTGCATTCCGGTATAAACGTATCCCTATGTAACCCAAAACAAAATAGATCAGCCAGCCCTTGAAAATCACATATGCAATCGCTGGCTCTATATTAATACCAAGTGGGGGCAAATAGGTAGAAAGCCCCTGGACCAAAAGTATTATGATTAAAAAAAACTTGAGTTCTCCATCTGTCATGGCATGGAACATCCGGGCTAGAAATGGAGTGCACACATAAAGCGCCATCAAAACATACATAAACCACAAATGAGGCGCAGAGGGTATGGACTCAGTTGCAAGCTCAAAGAGAAAGCTTCGTCCATGTTCGTACCAAGTCTGTGATTCCGTTGTCAGGAACACGTTGTAATACAAATAATAAATACCACTATAGACAGCAAAGGGAATGAATATACCCAAAAACCGCCTCCAGTAAAATTCTTTGATATCCTGTTTGTAGGATTGCAATAAAAAAAGGCCGCTGAGCATAAAAAAGATGCCCACTGAGGTTAGAAGTACGGGTGTAAGGGCAGCGGAAAACAGCCATTGTTTTTCATTTCCTGTATCTCCTGGAATGGCATGAACCATGATTACGGCTAGGACAGCTAGAGTTCTTAGATAGTCGTATTTGATTTCACGTTTCTTTGATTCCATGGTATCTTACACCTCCCTTTTTAGAAGAAAGTATACCATAAAAATACGGTCATTGACAATTTTTTTATTTTTTTCAAAAAAAGTGTAGACAAATGAAAAATCCTATGGTATTATTATGAAGCTGTCAGCAAGGACAGTAAAAACAACGGCCTATTGGTCAAGCGGTTAAGACACCGCCCTCTCACGGCGGAAACCCGGGTTCGATTCCCGGATAGGTCATAAAACCTGATTTTCCTTATTTGGAAAATCAGGTTTTTTTTGCGTTTATTGCTGAATTATATTTATTGGGATGGAATTGAAATGGAATGTAAAAATATTTAAAAGGAATAATAAGGAATAATAAGGAATATAACAATTGCAAATCCGCCTTGACATGTTACTTATTATCCCCTATAATCAGATTATAAGTAACAATAAGGAGCAAACATAGATGAATGAGACATATTATTCTGTAGAACAGATTTCAGAAATGCTTCATATTCACCCAAAGACGATACAACGATATATCAGGGAAGGAAAGCTTCGGGCTACCAAACTAGGGAAAAGCTGGCGAGTCACTGGGCATGATTTAAGTGTTTTTATGGAGCTTACAAAAACAACCGTTGATGTTGATAAAAACAAGAATGTTAAGGAAGAACACCCGGATATAAAAGTATCTTCTGTGATTGATATAGAAGTAAAAGGAATTGATGAGGCAAACCGTATTATAAACACAGTTCATGCAGCCCTGAATTCTCCTCACACGGAATATGATTTTCCAGCCGTACATGTGTTATTTATCCAGGCGGAACGTAAGGTAAGAATTACTTTATGGGGGAATTTAAAGCTGGCTCAGGATGTGCTTCATTTAATTGAGGGGATTACCGAAGGAATGAAAGGAGATGATTTTTATGAATCATCAAAACAATAAGATATTTAAGTCACCAGAAGGAAAAGAGCAGTTTTTAACTTATTACAATCAGATTTTAAGCCACCTTTCTGGAGATTCCATTTATGTTGATACCAAATATGGAAAAACGTTTGTGTTTGCCTCTGGACAGCCGGATCATCCACCCATAGTATTGTTGCACGGCTCATGCAGCAACAGTGCATTCTGGGCTGCTGAGATTTCCCGGTTTTCAGGAAAATACCGGGTATATGCCATTGACCTAATCGGAGAAGCCGGTAACAGCGAGGAAAAGCGGTACGATTTAAACGACAGCTCCTATTCCCTTTGGTTGAAAGAAGTATTTGATCAACTTATGATCCCAAGTACTGTTATAATTGGAAATTCTTTTGGCGGTTGGATGGCTCTTAAATTTACTATTGCATTTCCTGAATATGTAGATAAACTGGTATTGATTTCTCCTTCAGGCTTGTCACCTATAAAGCCCGAATTTTTATTAAAGTCATCTGAATATGTATCTGAGAATTCTGATAAGCTGGAATCTTTTGATGATTCTATCATTGGAGACAGTGATATTCCTGATAAGGCAAAGGAATTTATTATGATGATTCTAAGAAACTTTAACCCTATGACAGACCCTCTTCCTGCATTTTCAGAAGAAGAGATTAAAAAGCTCTGTATGCCGATCCTTTTGATCACTGGAGAGCAGGATGTCACCATTGATGTTCATGAGGCTGCTGGCCGGCTCACTGCCCTTACACCTAACTCTGAAGTCCATATGCTTTCCGGCTATGGTCATATCATCGGAGATGCAGGTAACATCATTGCCCCATTTCTTGAGAAGGAGAATAAAAGATGAATGTGATTACAAGAAACAACCACTCCATCGGTGTGGTTGATAAGAATATGAAAATCACCGATGTTCAGACCATGCTTGATCTGATGGCTTCTGCTCATTATAACAATGAGTGTATGGGAGTCGTTTTATATAAGGAGAGCCTTGATGAAAGCTTCTTTGATCTTAAAACTGGATTCGCAGGCGAGATTTTGCAGAAATTTGCTAATTATAATATGAAGCTGGCTGTGGTTGGGGATTATTCTCATTATACCAGCAAAAGCCTGAGAGACTTTATTTATGAAAGTAATAAGGGGAATCTAGCTTTCTTTAAGGACAGTCTGGATGAAGCGCTAATGGCACTTGTTCCTTAAATTACTATGTTAGAAATTAAGAGTTTAATCAAAAAAGTCCTGGTAGAAAATGACAACAATCATTTCACCAGGACTTTTACATTCTATTTTATATTATGCAAGTGCCTTTCCAAGCTCCACGCACTGTGCTTCTCCTTCTGCATCAGGCTCATTGTTGCAGATTACGCACTCATGTACAAGTACTGCTCCGTCCTTTTTACAGGTTTCTTCCCAGTCTCTCATCCATTCGCCGTCTCCCCAGCCGTAGGAACCGAATAAAGCAATTTTCTTTCCTGTTAGTTTTGGTTCACAGCCTTTGAACATAGGCTCAAACTCGCCATCTTCTAATTCTTCGCCTCCCATAGAAGGACAACCAAAGGCAACTGTATCGAACTCATCGACCTGTTCTGGCTGGAAATCAGATGCGGTAAATACGGAAACTTCTGCGCCTGCTTCCTTTGCTCCTTCCGCTACCTTCTTTGCCATAGCCTCTGTATTTCCTGTGCCGCTCCAAAAAACAACTGCTACTTTACTCATCTTATCCTACCTCTTCTTTCCTCTTTATTTGCTCAGGCAGCTACTGTTAACTGCCAGACCGTTCTTCCGTTTTTCCACAAACGCGAGTACACTGCCCTGCATTTTCGGTATTTTGCAAATTTCTTGACCGCCTCGCATTCGTTACAATAAACCTTCCAGCAACCGATACACTTGCAGTTTTTTCCTGCATTGTTAATAAATCCGATCACGTCACCCAATGGATATCCAAGAAACAGACCTATCTCATGAGGAAAAGAGCCGGATTCTTTCAGCCGCTGTTTTAGCATGCCTAGGGCATATTCCACTTCCATATGCTCATAACCGTATTTCGTAAGAAATCTGCGTACACCAGGACGATTTAAATCTGCTTCTAAATGAGATTTTCGGTAAACATAAATCAATGCCTTGTTATTGCGCCGATATAATTCCATGATGGAAATCCCTTTTTCACTTAGCTGACTGTTTAAGTGAGCCAACTGAGTTTGAAGCTCTTCTTCCGATGCAAAGGAATGATTAAAAAGACTGGCTGTCTTAATGGAAGCCAGCGTTGGGGAACAATATTCGATTAGATGCCTTTCCAGTAACATTTGCGTACCTCCACAGTCAAATTTTTGTTTCCCATTAATCCTTTTTTTGCAGCAATTGGTTAGTTTTGGCTAACTATTATATAAATATCATATTTTGCAACTACAAGCAATACTGTTTTTGCTTAATGGGAAATTTTCTACTATATCATATTATCTGCAACCCTGGCTTGTATACTTTTCCAATTTTTTACAGAAAAACTTCATTAACTTTATGCTTTCTTTAGGAGCAGGACAAAATTTCTTCACAATTTTGCGGTATGATATTAATACGAACATAGAAAAAACCCAAAGCAGTCAGAGCGCTTACATACATATGTTTTTCTAAGTCGGCGAAGTAGTTTCAAATAACCTCTTTGCCGGCTCAACCTAATGATTAAGACTGGTTTTCTAGCCTGATACGCTGGAGTACGAGTCTTTTATATAGAGAAAGAAGAAGCCACGGCTTCTTCTTTTTTATTGGATCCTATTTCATTTTCTCATGATGTTATTAAGGAAAGGGCCAGGGAAGCGCTTTTTTCCAGTTGGTCCACCGTGGTGTACTCCTTTGTGGTATGAACTTCATTCATTCCGCATGCAACTACAATTCCTCGGATTCCATTGCGGACAAAATGGTTGTTGTCACTTCCTCCAAGGGTATACTCCGTCACGGGATTTAGACCAAGTTCTTCACTGGCTTTTATAAATCGCTTTACTACCTCTTCCTCTTCCCCTATCTCATAGGCCTCAATCTGTTTTTCATAATGAAACTCAATACTTCCCTCATAACTGGCCGCCGTATGTTCAAAGACCTCTTTTAATTTGTTAAGTTCTTTGATTGCCTGCTCATCTTTTAAGCTTCTTATCTCTCCCAGTACAATACACTCATCTGGGACAATGTTGGTTTGCTTTCCACCACTAATTTTACCAATGTTGACTGTAGTTACGTCGTCTACCCAGCCTTGTTTTAACTGAGAGATGGCATGAGCTCCAATTTCAATGGCATTGATTCCAAGCTGAGGGCAAAAGCCTGCATGGGCATTCTTTCCCTGGATTCTTATTTCAAAGGATATGAGGGTGGGGGCAGCAGTAGCCGCCAGACCAATCTCTCCGCTAAGGTCAAAGACATACGCAAGCTTTGACTTAATTTTAGAATAGTCGATCAACTGGCTTCCTTTTCCATAATTTTCTTCCGCCACGGGGAAAAGCACTTCAATATCTGGATGAGAGATGTTCTCCTCTTTGATTACTCGTACAGCCTCTAATATCGCGGCAACTCCAGAAAGGTCATCCGCACCCAAAATAGTTTCGCCTTCTGATGTTATAACTCCGTTTTCATCCTGGACGGCACGTTTTCCAATTCCTGGCCTTACGGTGTCCATATGTGCGGACAAAAGAATGGAAGGAGCATCTGTATTTCCTTTTAACAGGCCATAGAGATTGCCGGTTGGTGATTGACTGCCATATCCGGTAATGCGCTCTTTCAGCTGTATTCCGGCATCGTCCTCCCATACCTCAAAGCCAAGCTCTTTTAATTCATTGGTCAGATAATCTGCCAGCTCTCTTTCATGGTAGGTTTCTGAATCAAACTCCACCATTGTTTTAAATTGGCTAACAAGCCTTTTTGTGTTAATCATAGTATCACCTGCCAGGTTTCATTTCCTTTTCCATGGCGTTTAAACTTTTCTTCTGGAGTCTTGCTTAATTCCTTCCGGTTTTGAGGGGCAGACCAGATGCCTTCGTAATCGATCTGATCTACAAACCGGGAATTAAAGTCCTGGAAAAAGGATTTCGTTTTTGCTTGAGGCGCCGCAATATCTCGAAAATATGTATGATTGCGAAACGCTGGAATCACATATAAGTCTCTTAAGTATGCCCAGATATTCTTATAATCCACCACACGATGCTTAATTGGGCCTAAATTGCGGTAATAATGGGTATCAAATCGAGCCAAGGTCACAAATAGCCTTATATCACTGTCTGTCACATAATCTCCAAACAGGAAACGGTTCTTTGATAATCTCTCTTCAATCTGGTCCAATGCCTGGAAAAAATCTTCAAACGCTTCCTCATAAGCCTCAATGGACTGGGCAAACATCATGCGGTAGGTTCCATTGTTTACATTGGGAAACAGCCAGTCATTGTAATCGTCAATTTCCTGTCTTAATTCTTCCGGGTAAAGATCTGGTGCATCAAGAGGCTGGAACGGACGAAATGCCACTTCAAAATAGTTGGTTAATCTGTGGTAGTCATTGTTTACCACTTTTTTTGTCGTAACATCTACAAGTGCCGGCACGGTACACCGCCCATTGTAATCTGGATCCGCATTGTAATATAACTCACTTAAGAACTGAGACCCAAGTACTGGATCTTTTCTGTCCTCATTATACACGAATTCCCAACCAAATGCACTGTTTTCCTGACTGTGTCCGGCAAGATTAATGCCAACGGCATCGGTCAAACCTAACAGATCTAAAACAATGGAGGAACGATTGGACCAGTGACAGCCCTTTGCCCATATTAAGCGGTATCTTCCACTTTCTGCCTTTAACTCATGCGCTCCATCACCAAAGGGAGTTGTAAAATGATTGGGCTGTCGGATGAAGGCACCTCTTTCATCTATTTCTTTCTCGATCTCTTTTGGACGTACTTTCTGTCCGATGCTGCTGCTTGACATATGATATCCTCCTATTTGTTAACAATTTTCCCGACTTTGTCTCTTCCATGAGGTTCCTTCCAGCCAGCCAGATCTGGGCCCTTTGGCAGAAGTCCATAAGGATTGTTGGATACCGCGCATAAGTGATAATGCTTTTTGATGGCATCAAAATCTGTGGTGTCTCCAAATCCCGGCTGAGAATATAGATCTCTTACATATCCCCAAAGATTTGGAAATTCAGAGATTCGATTCCGGTTCAGATTAAAACCGTTAAAATAAGCGATGTCAAAACGAGCCAGTGTCACATACAACCGAACATCTGATTCCGTTATTTTATCTCCTAACAGATATCGGCTGTGGCTTAATCGTTCTTCTAACCAGTCCAGACGGTTGAATACAAGGTCATAAGCTTCTTCATAAGCCTCCTGGCTTCTGGCAAAGCCTGCTTTGTAAACGCCATTGTTAATCTCATGGAAAATGATGTCATTTAATTCATCAATTTCTTTTCTTAATTCCACCGGATAGAGATCAGGGGCACCTGGCTTATGAAATTTACTCCACTCTACTTCCCAATATTTGGTCAGGTTAAAGTAATCATTGTTTACCACGTTCCCTGTGGTCAGATCTACAACTGCAGGCACCGTAAATCTTCCTTTGTAATCCGGATCTGCTTTGAGATATGCCTCACTGATATAATGGATTTTTAATACTGGATCCTCGTCATTCTCATCTAAGGTAAAGGCCCAGTCCGTCCGCTCCACATCAGGTCGTATGGGATCAAGTGTGCCAAGGCTAATGGCATCTTCAAGCCCTAAAAGGCTTCGAACAATGACAGATCGGTGTGCCCATGGGCAGGCAGGGGACCATAATAAACGGTATCTTCCTGACTCTATGGGAAGCTGGCCTTCCTCTATACCAAAGGGAGTTATGAAACGGTTTTCCTGCCGTACAAACTTCCCGTCTTTTTCAACTTCATTGGTTATAAATCTTTTTGACATGCTTTTTTCCTCTTTTCCTATTAGAGCTTATGATCGATTCATATCTTCTCTTCCGTATTCATCCACAAACCGGTATTTTTCTGGAAGCAGGAACCCCTCTCGTTCCATAAAGGACCTGGATTCTTCTGATCCACTGTAGATACACATGGCAGTTTTGCTTCTTCGAAATCCCATTTTTTCATAAAGAGCCACCGTTCTTGGGTGAGTATAGAGGATTACATTCTGACCTTTTACCTGATCAAGGAGGAGATTGATCAGCTTTTTACCAGTTCCATTTCCCTGAAATTCTTCCTCAAGGGCGATGTTATAAATAGCTGCCTGACAAACGCCATCAGATAAGGCTCTTCCAACCCCTACTATAGTTTCTTTGTGGTAAACAAATACCACTGCATAGCTGTTTGTGAAAATGATCTCCTGCTCTTTTGCCGTATGGTCTGAAAGCCCGGACCGCCGTAAGATATCGGAAACCTGCTGCCAGTCAATGTCTTCTTTCGTCGTCTTGTAAGTGATATCGTTCATTGTAAACCTCCAACGCTATTAATTTTCCTTTAAATCGTGAAATCTGGACTCTCCAGCATATGGATCTTTACCAGGAATTCCTTTAGGCGTTCATTCTTTGGATTATCAAATATCTCCTTTGGTGTTCCGTCTGCAACAATCCTTCCATTTTCCAAAAACAGAATTCGGTTTGCTACGTTTTTCACAAAGTTCATCTCGTGAGTCACCAATAAGATGGTGTTGCCTTCTTTGGCTGCATTTCGTATGGTAGTCAGTACCTCGCTGACTAACTCTGGATCCAGAGCGGAGGTGGGTTCATCCATGAGCAGGAGTCTTGGATCCATGGCAAGGGCTCTGGCTATGGCTACCCTCTGCTGCTGTCCACCGGATAAATGCCTTGGATAATGGGACAGCCGGTCTCCCATTCCTACCTTTTGTAAATGCTTGATTGCCAGCTCTCTTGCTTCGCTCTTTTTTAAGTTCTTAACTACTACCAGGCCTTCCATGACATTTTCAAGTGCGGTACGATTTTTAAACAGGTTAAACTGTTGAAATACCATTTCCGTATATCTTCTTAGCTCCAGCTTTTCTTTGGAGGATTTCGTAGTCAGGCTTATTTCTCTATTATTGATGATAACGCTACCTTGTTCTGGTTTTTCAAGAAGGTTAATGGAACGCAGGAGGGTTGATTTTCCGGTACCAGAAGGACCAATGATAGCGACTACATCTCCTTTGTTGATGGTTAGATCTACTTGGTCCAGAACTATATTTTCTCCGTACTTCTTACTTAGTCCACGAATTTCAATTGCGCTCATGTTCCGCTCCTCCTTTTAACACTGCTACTTGCTCTGGCACACTCATCTTCTTCTCTATGTATGCAAACAACCGTTCCACAAATATGGTCAGCACCCAATAGATTAAAGCAAGAGAACAGTAGATTTCAAAATACCGATAGCTGCTTCCTGCAAGAATTTTACCTTGTGCCGTTATTTCCACTACAGAGCAGGTAAATGCAAGAGAAGTACCTTTTACCAGGCCAATGAGTGAGTTTCCAAGAGATGGGATAGCAACTGTGACCGCCTGGGGAAACAGCACTCTCCGGAATATCTGGAAGCCGTTCATCCCTAAGGATTTGGCGGCTTCCACCTGACCTTTTTCTACTGACTGTATGGCAGCCCGTATGGTTTCAGAATCAAAGGCGGATTGATTGAGTCCTAATGCCACGATAGCAAAAATAATTGGCGGTACCCCGTTGACGTTAAAATCGGTTCCATTGTAGTAATTGTAGTATTTTAAGGCAATAGGAATCCCAAAGTAGGTAAGGTAGAGCTGAACAATAATGGGAGTTCCTCTCACGATGGATACGAACAAGCTGCAAATTTGCCGTAATACCGGAATGTTGCGAATTTTTACAAATGCGATTAAAAGCCCTACTACCCAGCCGATTACCAGGGCGATTACCGTTAGATTCAGGGTTACGGGCAAGTATTTTAATAATGCGGGGATTTCTGTAAATACTAGTTGCCAATCAAATATTTTGCTCATCTTGTTCCTCCAGCTTTCCTTCTTTATTTATAAGAAGGGGAATAATCGTTTCCAAACCATTTTAAGTTGATTTCCTTTGAGGTTCCGTCTTCAATCACTTCTTTTAAGGCTTTATTCAAATCTTCTACCAGCTTCTCATTTCCTTTGCTTACGATTAAGTAGCTGTATGGCTCTCCCATTAAATCCTTTGAGACATCATTGTTGATGGTTACACCTGTCACGTTAAAATTAAATTCTTTCTGGTAATACTCAAACATTGGTTTATCCATTAAAACGAAATCATATTTACCAGCTTCCACATCCTGGATCTGAAGAACTAAGTCTTCCTCGCTGTATTCAATCTTAATTGGCTTTTGAGGATTGGCAGCGTTATAATTTTCAAGAGCTGTGGTAATGTTAATTCCTGCTTGGGAAATGGTTTTTAAGCCTGCAAGATCATCCCATGATTCGATATTTTCTGATTTATTATTGTCTTTTGCAAAAATAGCTACATACTGGTTGGCGAAAATAGGATCGGTAAATAAGTACTTCTCTTTCCTCTTTTCATTCTTTGCAAAGTTATTTACACCAATCTGATAGCGGTCAGAATCAAGTCCTGCAAAAATTGATGGAAAATCAGTTACTTCGATTTCAAGCTTATACTGAGGAAGCTTCTCAAAAACTGCATTGATTAAGTCAATGTTATGTCCGGTTAATTTATTATCGGTACCTACAAATGTAAATGGCTTTGGTGAACCACCGGTGGCTGCATAGATGGTAACAGGCTCTGCACTATTTTGTGCCTCCTTGCTGGTTTCTGCCGTATTACCGGTTTTTGCTGCCTTAGTGGTCTCTTCTGTTTTACTGGTTTCGGAAGCAGCCGTTTTCTTCTCTGTTCCGGCACAGCCAGCCAATGCTCCAATGACGGTTACTGCTGCAAGCAATCCTAGTACTGTCTTTTTTGTGAAATTCTTCTTCATAACTTTTCTCCTCTTTTTTTCTGATTAGTAATTGAATTTTCTAGGTCCAAATTTCTCGTCTCTATTATGTGCTTCCTCCCAAATTGAAAGGTCTGGACCCAAAGGAAGGATATTGTATGGATTATGTGCGTGGTTTCCAAGAAGATATCCCTTCTTAATGGAAGTAAAATCAGTTGCTTCTTTAAATGCCGGAATGGAATATAAATCTTTTGCGTAATTCCAAAGATGATCAAAGTCTGTCAGGCGGTTTCTGTTGGTCTTAAAGCAGAAATAATAAGCTGCGTCAAATCTGGAAAGAGTCGCATAAAGGCGAATATCAGAATCCGTTATCTGGTCTCCAAATAAGTATCTGCTTTTTGAAAGCCGTTCTTCTAACCAGTCAAGTCTTTCAAATAAGACATCGTAGGCCTTTTCATATTCCTCCTGGGACTGAGCAAAACCTGCCTTATAAACTCCGTTATTGACATCGTGAAATATGATTGCATTTAGCTCATCAATTTCTGTTCTTAATTTTTCTGGGTATAGATCAGGTGCTCCTTCTTTGTGAAATGGCTTCCACACAGTCTCCCAGTAATTGGTCAAATGGTGATAATCGTTATTGACTACCTTTCTGGTTTTTACATCAACAATGGTTGGGACTGTAGCTCTACCTTCATATTCTGGCGCTGTCTCAGCGTAGATTTCAGGTAAATAACGAATCTTTAATACTGGGTCAACCCCTCCTTCATCTAAGGAAAATTCCCACCCCTTATCCGTTCTTATGGGACTGACCGTACCAATACTCACCGCCTCCTCTAAGCCTAACAGCTTTAATGCTATGACCTGCCTTGTGGCCCAGGGGCAAAGGGGAGTCCAAATTAAGCGATATCGTCCAGCTTCCACCGGAAGCTCTCCCTCCCCGTCTCCGAATGGGGTAATAAAATAATTATCCTGCCTTACAAACGCACCTGTCTTTGATACTTCATGAGCATCTTCTGAGGTTACTACCTTACCAAATTTCTCTTCTATGGCCATATTTTTGCCTTCTTTCCTGTATTTTGGGTACAAAAAAAAGCAGATGCCGTCCGACACCTGCTCATCTAAGCATACATGCTAAGGGGATCAGGTTTCAAAACGCATAGGACTGAATTCTTTGTGATTCATGCAGCTCATGCAACATCCGCACATGATTGTGAAATCTGTGTTACAATTATTCGTACATTCCTTCATTTTGATCTCCCTTCCCTGCGTCTTTCTTCTTTATTAATCATACCATTCCTGTAGGTTTCTGTATAATATATAAAAAATACAGCTGGTAATAAGATTTTCTTATAACCAGCTGTAGATACCCACCAGTCACCTTGTACGTCAGATCTCTTTAGCCAAATAATGGGGTGGACAGATAGCGGTCACCGGAATCAGGTAAAATGACAACAATGGTCTTTCCCTTATTTTCAGGTTTCTCTGCTAATATTTTTGCCGCCTTTAATGCAGCTCCAGATGAAATTCCCACCAGGATACCCTCAGATGTGGCAAATGTCTTACCTTCTGCAAAGGAATCTTCATTTTCAACGGTGATAACTTCATCATAAATCTTAGTATCCAATACGTCAGGAACGAATCCTGCACCGATTCCCTGAATCTTATGAGGGCCAGGGTTACCACCAGAAAGAATGGGGCTGCTTGCCGGCTCAACCGCTACGATCTTAATATTCGGGTTCTTTTCTTTTAAGTAAGCACCTGCACCTGTAATGGTTCCGCCAGTGCCTACACCTGCGACAAAGATATCAACCACGCCGTCAGTCTGTTCCCAGATCTCAGGTCCTGTGGTAGCTTTGTGTACTTTTGGATTTGCTGGATTCACAAACTGACCAAGAATCACAGAACCAGGAATGGATTCCTTTAACTCTTCTGCTTTTGCAATGGCACCTTTCATTCCCTTAGCGCCTTCTGTAAGTACAAGTTCTGCTCCATAAGCCTTTAATAAGTTTCTTCTTTCCACACTCATGGTATCTGGAAGAGTAAGTACTGTCTTATAGCCTTTTGCTGCTGCTACTGCTGCAAGACCGATTCCTGTGTTACCAGAGGTTGGTTCAATGATGGTAGCACCTGGTGTTAACACACCGCTTGCTTCTGCATCTTCAATCATGGCAAGTGCGATACGATCCTTTACGGAGCCAGCCGGATTTAAATATTCCAGCTTTGCAAGTATGGTGACATCCTGAATTCCTTCTTTTGCGCTGTAACGGTTTAATTTAAGTAATGGTGTTCCTCCAATTAATTCTAATGCACTTTCTTTGATTGCTCCCATGATGTAATCCTCCATTTTTTATTATTATAATTATGAAAAAAGCAGATGCCGCCATGGCACCTGCTCTTGGTATTCATGAAATATACTGCTATTTCATATCTACAAGCTGTCAGGCAACGCTATGGCATTACAATGAAACTGTATTACATTCCATATATACAGCCTGACAACAACATTTATTATTTAAAAAGATCTGATTATTTAAAACACTATTATTGTTTTTCATATTCGGTCACCTCATCTATTACATACATGTTTAATATGTTTATATGTTATAATTATATTAATACATGTGGAGGTGTGTGTCAATCATTTTTTATATTTTTTTAAAGATTTGTAATGGCATCTCTTAGTTTATCCAAAGCTAAGGCTAAGGTGGACCTTGGACACGCAATATTGATCCGCTCAAATCCCTCTCCTGCCGCTCCAAAGATAGCCCCGCTATCCAGCCAAAGGCCTGCCTTTTTTACAATTAGATCTTCTCGCTCTACCTCTGTAAGTCCTAATTCCCGGAAATCTAACCAGATCAGATAAGTACCTTCCGGCTCCAACAGCTTGATATCTGGAAGATTTTCTTTTAAATACTCCCGAACATAGGAAAGGTTCCCTTTTAAATACTCCATCAGCTCCTTATGCCACTCTCCTCCGTGGCGATAAGCCGCCTCACAGGCAGTAAGTCCTAAGGTATTAAGCTGGCTATAACCGGCTGCTGCCACCTCTTTTTTAAACCGTCTTCTGATGTCTGGGTTTGAGATGAACAAATTGGATACCTGCAGACCAGCAAGATTAAAGGTTTTGCTGGGAGACGTACAGGTGATTGTCCTGTTTTTTATCTCCTCACTGATGGCCGCAAAAACCTGATGCTTTCCCTGATATACAAAATCGTGATGAATCTCATCACTGATGACTATTATGTCATGTCGAATGCAGATTTCACCTAACCGCTCTAACTCTTCCCTGGTATATACTCTTCCCACTGGATTATGGGGATTGCATAACAAAAATAATTTGACCTTGTTTTCTACTGCTTTTTTCTCAAAGTCCTCCAAGTCCATTCTGTAAATGCCGTCATCTGAAAGAACCAGGGTGTTGTCCACGATTTTCCTGTCATTATCTTCAATAACCTCACTAAAGGGATAATACACTGGCTGCTGAATCATGATTCCATCCCCAGGTTTCGTGAAAGCCTTTACTGCCATTGCCAAAGCAAAGACTACACCAGGAGTCTTAACAAGCCATCTTCTTTCAACGATCCAATCGTGTTTCTTCTCCATCCAGTCCTTCACAGCTAGAAAATAATCGTCTTGCACCTCGCTATAGCCAAAGATTCCGTGCTGAACCCGTTCCGTGATGGCATCTAACACAGCCTGTGAGACTTTGAAATCCATATCAGCAACCCATAAAGGAAGAATATCCTTCGGTTTTCCTCTGCGGATGGCAAAGTCGTATTTCAGGCAGTTGGTGTTCCTTCTCTCTATTAATTCATCAAAATCATGATTTCCTTTATTCATGAAATACCTGCTCCAATTCTTTGATTAAATCTTCTACGTCCTCGATTCCAACGGATAACCGAAGAATACGGTCCGTTACTCCATTGGCCGCCAGAACCTCTTTTGGTACATCCGCATGAGTCTGGGTAATGGGATAAGTGATCAGAGTCTCTACTCCTCCCAGGCTTTCTGCGAAACGAATCAATCTTACATCTTTTAAGATCTTATGGGCCAGCTCTTTGGATTCCACTTCAAAGGTGACCATACATCCAAATCCTCTTGATTGCTTTTTACAGACTTCATGTCCCGGATGATCCACTAGACCTGGATAATATACTTTCGTTACTTTCTTCTCCTGACAAAGCCAGGAAACCAGTTTTTTGGCATTTTTCTCTCCGCGTTCCATTCTCAGTGCAAGGGTTTTCATTCCTCTTAAAATCAACCAGCTATCAAAAGGTGCAAGACCGGAACCAACGGTCTTGATTAAGAAACGCAGCTTTTCAGAAAGCTCATTGGTGGAGGTGACCAGAAAACCTGCTATGGTATCGTTATGTCCGCCCAGATACTTGGTTCCGCTATGGACCACAACATCTGCTCCCAGCTTTATAGGATTCTGAAAATAAGGAGACATAAACGTATTATCTACAATTAAGAGAAGCCCATGCCTTTTTGCTATTTCAGCCAGCTTTTCAATGTCAATTACATTCATCATGGGATTGGTAGGGGTCTCAATAAAGATGGCCTTTGTATTCTCCCCTACTAACTTCTCAAACTCTTCTGGGGCGCATTTGGCACAGTCAACAGAGCTAAATAAAATACCATTTTTCTTGCTCACATTGTCAAAGAGACGAATGCTTCCTCCATACAAATCACAGTCCGTAATAATATGGTCACCGGGATGGAATAATTCCATCAGCGCCGTTATAGCAGCCATTCCGCTGGAAAATGCCAACGCATCCACACCGCTCTCCAAAGCTGCAACCACCTTTTCCAGTTGCTCTCTGGTTGGGTTTTGCAGACGGCTGTAATCGTATCCAGTGCTTTCACCCACACCTCTATGTGCAAACGTAGCTGTCTGATAAATAGGGAAGCTGATTGCCCCTGAACGATCCACCGTTTCCTCTGTTCCATTGCCGTATAAACACTTTGTTGAAATTCCATATTCCATACTTATTCACCGCTTTCTATTTTTCTAGTTTGTCCTATAAGTATACTCATATGGTAGGTTGAACCGCTAATACTAAAAAACAATAGCCTGCTATAGTTTCTTTCTATGGTTATTGATTCTATTACAATAACTGCGCTTCATACTTTTTAAGCTCATCAATGTATTTCTTTCCCAGTATGCTTAAAGGCATCTTTTTCTTTTTAATATAACCAATTCTCATCTTATCCGTGGTGTCCAGTGGAACGGCTCTATATTCCCCTCCATTTAAATCCTCACAGATGATTCCACAGCACAGAGTATAACCATTTAATCCTACCATTAGATTCAATAAAGTCGCCCTGTCATCTGCCTTTATGATCTGCTTGTATTCGTAGGTGCTAAATACTTCTTCTGCTAAGTAAAATGAATTGTTGTTTCCCTGTTCAAAGGAAAGGCAGGGATAATTTTTTAGATCATCAAACCCGATCTTCTCCTTATCTGCAAGAGGGTTTCCTTTCCAAAGGTATACATAGATTCCACAATGGAACAAATCGATAAACTCCAGATCATTGTCCAAAAGTAATTTTTCCATGGCTTTTTGGTTAAACTCATTCAAATAAAGAATTCCCACTTCACTCTTTTGGTTTTTCACATTTAATATTACTTCATAGGTTTTTGTTTCATGGACAGCAAATTCATAATCATCCATGCCAAATTCCTTTGCCATATGAATGAAGGCCTGAACTGCAAAGGTATAATGCTGCATGGATACACTAAATTTCTTTTTTGATTTTTCATTTTTAACAAAACGCTCTTCCATCTGTCTGTACTGCTCTAACATCTGCCTTGCATACCCTAAGAACTCCTCTCCTTCTGAGGTAATGACAATTCCCCGGTTGGAGCGAATAAATATGGTCAGACCGATC
Organism: uncultured Eubacteriales bacterium; assembly: GCA_963528005.1. Lineage (GTDB taxonomy): Bacteria > Bacillota > Clostridia > Lachnospirales > Lachnospiraceae > Lacrimispora. Next base: position 99,332 of record CAURSM010000011.1, on the reverse strand, counting down.
TCCTCCTCCAAATCCCTTATGGTGCTGGACAGGCTTGGCTGGGTAATGAACAATTCAGCAGCGGCTTTGTTCATGGACTTCTGGCTTGCAATGCATACGGCATACCGCAATTGCTGTAACGTCATAGTTCCTCCTTCCCTAACACGCGCTCAACAGGCTGCCATATGGAAATGGCAGCCTGCGTACGGTTATGTAATCTTATTCCACTGCTTTGAAAGCTTCTGCTAAATCTTCAATGATATCCTCTGCATGCTCCGTACCAATGGAAAGACGAATGGTATTCGGCTTAATTCCAGATCCCAAAAGTTCTTCTTCTGTCATCTGAGAATGTGTGGTGGAAGCTGGGTGAATCACCAGGGACTTCACATCAGCTACGTTTGCCAAAAGGGAAAACAGCTCCAACTGGTCGATAAAGTCTTTTGCTTTCTTATCGTCTCCCTTAATTTCGAAGGTAAAGATAGAACCGCCCCCATTGGGGAAATACTTACGGTAAAGTTCCTGCTGTTCCTGATCCTCTGAGATTGATGGGTGATGCACGGTTTCCACCTGAGGATGACCTTTTAGGAAGTCTACTACTTTAATGGTATTCTCCACATGACGCTCCACTCTTAAGGATAAGGTCTCAAGTCCCTGTAAGAATATGAAAGAATGGATTGGGGAAATGGAAGCCCCTGTGTCACGAAGTAAAATAGCGCGAATCTTTGTAATATATGCTGCCGCTCCTGCTGCCTTTGTAAAGCAGATTCCATGGTAGCTTGGATTTGGCTCCGTAAGAGTTGCAAACTTGCCTGATGCTTCCCAGTCAAATTTTCCGCTGTCAATGATCACACCTCCAATGGAAGTTCCGTGACCGCCAATGAATTTGGTTGCAGAATGAACGACTATATCAGCACCGTATTCAATTGGTCTTACAAGATAAGGGGTTGCAAATGTATTATCCACGATTAATGGAATTTTATGTGCATGAGCGATATGAGCGATTTTCTCAATATCCACCACATCAGAGTTAGGATTGCCCAGTGTCTCAATGAAGATAAGCTTGGTATTTTCCAAAACCGCATTGTCTAATGCCTCATAATCAAAAGGATCTACAAATGAAGTCTCAATTCCGTACTCAGGAAGTGTGTGGGCCAATAGATTATAGGTGCCACCGTAAATGTTCTTTGCTGCTACAATATGATCTCCATTCTTTGCAATATTCTCTACGGAATAAGCAACGGCTGCTGCTCCAGATGCAACGGCTAGAGCTGCTGCTCCGCCTTCCAGTGCTGCAATTCTGCGTTCGAATACATCCTGAGTTGGATTGGTAAGTCTTCCGTAGATATTGCCTGCGTCTGTTAAATTGAATCTTGCTGCTGCATGTTCACTGTTATGAAATACATAAGAGGATGTCTGGTAAATCGGGACTGCTCTGGCATCGGTAACAGAATCTGCCTGTTCCTGGCCAACGTGTAACTGTAACGTCTCAAACTTAAATTCTCTATCTGCTCTATTCTTCTTTGCCATGGGAATTCCTCCTGTTTTTTATGTTCTCTGATTTTAATTTCTTTCTTGATGGTATTATACCTCCTTTGAAGCTTACGGTATAATATGTATTACTACTATCTGGTTATAAGTAAAACCTATAACAAACTACAAAGCCTGACTTTCCAAGCCCCTCTTTTTTTATTATACAATACTCTCTACCGCCTTACACTATTTTTTTCTTCCCTTGCTTATCCATCATATCTCAGTCATATTTGAATATACATATACAAAAATGCAAAAGGATAACAGCCCATGAACGAACATTACCCATTTGTGAATCCTCCGCTTCCGTACGCCTATGACGCTCTGGAGCCTTATATTGACACACAAACCATGTATCTTCATCATGACAGGCATTTACAGAGGTATGTGGTTGAGCTTAATACAATCTTAAGAGATGAGCCTGAATTGCAGAATTTATCACTGCCAGAGCTGATATCTAATCCGGAAAACCTTCCAGAAGACGTACGCCAGGGCATTATCAATTATGGAGGAGGCGTTTACAATCATATTCTATATTTTAATGGAATGACCAATTCTCAAACCCGTTCTGAAGCTGAAGCTCTCTATCCTGCTATTATTCGGGATTTTGGATCCCTGGAAGAATTCTTTAATGAATATAAAAGAAAAGCATTATCTGTATTTGGATCTGGATTTGCCTGGCTCGTAGTGGCTCCCGATGGAACTCTTGAGATCGTTACCACCAGAAATCAAGATACCCCCATTGCGGATGGGTTCTGCGTTGTGACAGCCATGGATGTTTGGGAGCATGCATATTATCTGAAGCGATTTAATGACCGCGCCGCGTACATAGAAGATTGGTTTCATGTTGTCAACTGGGAAGTAGCAGACCAGCTTTACAAACAGTGTATGAATAATATTGAAACCCAAAGGGAGAATGCCCCTTCCACGGCTCCCGACACATTAGGAGCTCCAACCGCAGAAGAGGAACCCGTTCCCGCGCCGGAGACCTACACCGGACCTGGTTCAGGGCTTGAGGAACTACCTTAAATGATAATGAATCATTCGTTCAACGTTTCATTCCTTTTGCATATTGGTAAGAAATACGGAGCCGTTACACGGTTCCTTTTCTTTTTTTATTGAGATGAAACAAATCTATAACAAAAAATGTATGCATATATATCTTGGTTTTGCTTCATAATTTTACTGGATTGTATTACTTATCAATGGATTTTATGATAGAATTAGATATTATAATTGGAAGGGAGATACTATGAATAATTTTATGAACAACGAATGGAGCCCTCTTGAAAAGAAGCTCATGATATCTACTTTTTTCTTGTTAGGAGTGGTAATTGGTTTTGGATTTTCTCCCATTAAAAAAGGGATTTACTGTGGGAATAACAATGGGGCAACTAGATTTGTAAAAAAAGAGGAACGAGATTAATCGTATATGGATTCTTTACGAAAAGGATCTTCTCCGATGAAAGACAGATTCATTGGAGAAGATCTTTTTTAAATGGCTCTAATCTTCATATCTTCCACCAAAGATTGGTCCTTTTATTTTTTCATAAGACTTTTCATGCAAGCTTGCCTCCTCATGAAATTCCTGATTTGTATAAATTTTATAATAGTATTCTTTCATCAACATAAGATCATTCCGATATTTCTCAACCTCCATGGCACATACTCTAGACCATAATAGTCGATCGATTGAAATGATAAATACTTGATCTTCTTCTATTGCATCTTTTTTATAGAAAGCATAATCAAGATGAGCGATACTTCTCCATATTTCGAAGTTATCAATGACCAATCCCAAATCACCAAATAAATCCTTTTTCTTTTCGGGATATTGGAATGCGATGTTTTTGTAATCTTCATCTGTAATAATTAAATCAATATCAGCACCAGATTTTCGTATTCCATAGTATTCCATTGCCATTCCACCAATTAAGATGGGTTTTACAGAAAAATTCAATTTACTTTCATATAAGTTATCTTGAAATCTTGTTATAACCTCATTCATAGACAATCCCCCCGTTTTTTTAATGAATTGAGACTTAAACCTTTATAGCTTGGTAGATTAATTATACATCAAATATTTACAGGAAACCATAGGAGGGTGTTTAGTTCATAATTATATATTGATTTACAAAAAGGAGCCGTTATCCACGACTCCTTTTCTAACATCTATTAATATAATCCCTTATGATATTAAGCTTTATTTTTAGAACTAACTAAAACTAGCCACTTCATCTACAAAACTATAAAGGCAGAATTTTATGAAATACTTGATGATTATGAATTACACATATAATACGATTCACGTTTGGATAAAACTCAGAACAACAATCAATAATTCCTAATACAAGTATTTATTGCAGTACCTTTTTAAATAAGGCTTCCATCTTACCATACTTACAGATAAAAGAATCTAAACTAGCCTCCAACATTTCTTCAGCAGTAATTCCAGCAAAATGTACTGTATAACCTTGCTGTATAGCCAATTGTCGGATAAATTCTCTTTGAGTTCGTCCATTTCCCTCTCTAAATGGGTGTAGTGCATTAATTTCCGAAAAATAATATGCACACTTTTGGATAAACACACCCTTTTGGAAAGACGCTAAATAATTATCCTCTTTTAATTGTTTAAATATTTCATTCGCTTGCGACTCAATAAACTGAATTTTACAAAACATATTTGATTTTGCAATATCTACAGTCCGAATATCTCCAGCCCAAGCATATAAATCTTGAAAAATAAATTTATGGATGTTTTGTAAATGGCGTAAGTCAAAATTGCCCTGAACTGGTAAAGCAATCAAATCATTCAGCCGAAGTTGGGTTATTTTTCGTTCTGCTTCCTGTAGTTTGTCTAAACTATGAATATTTAATTTATTAATCAGGACATTTGATTCTGGATAACAATAAATTCTATCACTCATTTATTCCTCCATATACTCAGCTATTAATTGACTCCTGATATCCTCCTTTTCAGAAGCAGTTGATGCCTGATACGCCTTAAGTAAATGAATATCATCTTCTGTAAGCGCCATATTTTCCATAGTCATAGATGCTTGAACTTCCTCTATTATTTCATCTTTTGAATAATTAGGTGTTATTTTCACTTCAAATGGGATACTTTTTGTCATAATAATTTGCTTTAATAACATATTAACGACAGATGATAGGTTGGTTCCTAAACTTTCCAGAATATCACTTGCTTTTTCCTTATCCGCTTTATCAGTTCGCACCTGTAAAAATGTCTTTTCCATTTTATGCACCTCCGTCATAATTATTATATCACATAGTATTGACATTGTAAATACATATTGCTCAAACAGAAAATGCATCAACCGTTAAAAGTTAATGCACTATGCAATAATATATTGTATACTACGTTTATAAGAGGTTGATACAGTTGCAAAGGAGGCTAAAAGAGCTAATCCTGCGTATGTATCTTGTCAAGAAGTTACAATATTGATGAAGATTAAAATAGCCTATGGCTTATTAATATAAAAACGAAAGAAAGAAGGAACTAGTATGGCTTTTGGAATGAAAAATATTTTACAAGGCGGTTTTGCTGGAAATTACAGTGAAGTATCTAATGAAGAACTAAACAAAGAATTTGGTATGTACTTAATGGAGGGCGAATCTATTACGATGGGATTCAAACTTGTTCGTGATGCTCTTATTTTTACAGATAAAAGATTAATTATGACCGATAAACAAGGTGCTACTGGAACCAAAATGAGTGTTACATCTATAAATTTATTTACAATTATAGATGTAAGAATGGAGACATCTGGCTTTGGGTTTGATGATAGCGAATTAACATTTACATATATTAGGACGCCCGAACTTAAAGGTCATCATGTAGAATACGCTTCACATAAATTGGAATTTCCTAAGAAATATAATGTTCAGTCTTTGTATAAAATTCTGCAAGAGCTGGCCTATGATAATTGTCTCAAGATAAATAATTTATAGTGAAATAAAACCGTTCGATATTACCAACTGGGATTCTAAAAATTGATTATCATTTAACAACGCATACATATGCAACCATGCTTTTTGAAAACGGAGATAACCCTAAAGATGTAATTCCAGCCAATTTACGCAAAAAGAGGAGCCACAAAAGTGGACTCCTCTTTTCTCTACTTAATAGCTTTATTCCTTATAAAAGAAAGGGGTTTTCTTAGAACTTACCAGCAGTTGCTGCTTCTTCTATGCCAACAGCTACAGCTACAGTAGCTCCAACCATAGGATTATTACCCATACCAATCAGACCCATCATCTCAACGTGAGCTGGTACGGAAGAAGATCCTGCGAACTGAGCGTCAGAGTGCATACGTCCCATAGTATCTGTCATACCATAAGAAGCTGGACCTGCGCCCATGTTATCTGGGTGAAGGGTACGTCCTGTACCACCGCCAGAAGCTACGGAGAAGTACTGTTTTCCCTTCTCGTTGCATTCTTTTTTATAAGTACCTGCTACTGGATGCTGGAATCTGGTTGGGTTTGTAGAGTTACCTGTAATAGAAACGTCTACGCCCTCTTTCCACATGATTGCAACACCTTCGGTTACATCATTTGCTCCATAACAGTTAACTTTTGCTCTTAAGCCTTCGGAATAAGATTTTCTGAAAAGTTCTTTTACTTCGCCTGTGTAATAATCCATCTCAGTTTCAACATAAGTAAATCCGTTGATTCTGGAGATGATCTGAGCAGCATCTTTTCCTAAACCATTTAAGATAACTCTTAATGGTTTCTGACGAACTTTGTTAGCTTTCTCAGCAATACCGATTGCGCCCTCAGCAGCTGCAAAGGATTCATGTCCTGCAAGGAAACAGAAACAATCTGTTCCTTCTTCCAAAAGCATCTTTCCTAAGTTACCATGTCCGATACCTACGTTACGCTGATCGGCTACAGAACCTGGGATACAGAAAGCCTGAAGACCTTCACCAATGGCTGCGGATGCGTCTGCTGCTTTTCTGCAACCTTTTTTGATTGCAATTGCAGCACCAACTATGTATGCCCAGCACGCATTTTCAAAACAAATCGGCTGAATTTTCTTTACCTGTTCATATACATCAAGTCCTGCATCTTTTGTAATCTTCTCTGCTTCTTCAATAGATGCAATTCCGTAGCTATTTAATACTGAATTGATTTTGTCAATTCTTCTCTCATATGATTCAAATAATGCCATTACCTTGTCCTCCTTATTATTGGCTCATGTCTAACTTCTAACCAGCCGATTATTCATGTCTTGGGTCAATGATCTTAACAGCATCTGCAACACGGCCATACTGTCCTTTTGATTTTTCCCAAGCTGTATTCGGATCGTCACCTTTTTTAATGAAATCTGTCATCTTACCAAGGCTTACGAACTGATAGCCAATAATCTGATTCTCCTCATCAAGAGCAATACCAGTTACATAACCTTCTGCCATCTCTAAATAACGAGGACCTTTCTTTAAGGTTCCGTACATGGTTCCTACCTGTGAACGAAGTCCTTTTCCTAAGTCTTCCAAGCCCGCACCTATTGGAAGACCGTCTTCTGAAAATGCACTCTGTGTTCTTCCATAAGCGATCTGTAAAAATAATTCTCTCATGGCTGTATTAATTGCATCACAAACAAGGTCTGTATTTAATGCTTCTAAAACAGTTAAACCTGGCAGAATCTCTGCTGCCATAGCAGCGGAATGAGTCATACCGGTACAACCGATAGTTTCTACTAATGCTTCCTGAACAATTCCTTCTTTTACGTTAAGAGTCAGCTTGCATGCACCCTGTTGAGGAGCACACCAGCCAACGCCATGTGTCAAACCGGAGATATCTTTAACTTCTTTAGATTTTACCCATTTTGCTTCTTCTGGGATTGGAGCTGCGCCGTGGTGAACGCCCTGTGCTACTATGCACATCTCTTCTACTTCATGTGAATAAATCATGTTAAAACTCCTTTCAAATAAGTAATAATTGTGAAAAGTACTTTGTTAAATATATCACATCATACTTGATTACATTTTCTCATATTCTGTCGAATTCCGCAAGTGTTTTTTAATTTATACAAAAGGAGGAAGGCCAAAATCCTAAGATTTTGACCTTCCTCCTTTTACTAATTATGTAAATTAAACAATTCTTCTTACGGATAAAATGGTTCGGTAAGTAGCGGTACCTATCTTAATTCCAGTCTTTGGAGTACTTGCGTGAACGATCTGTCCATTGCCAATATAAATAGCAATATGGCCTGCATAACAAATCAAATCTCCTGGCTGGGCATCTGCATAGGATACCTCCCGACCTGCAGAACGCTGTTCGGTTGAGCTTCTTGGCAAGGAATAGCCAAACTTCCGATAAACCGCCTGTGTGAAACCAGAACAGTCAGCGCCGTTGGTTAAGCTTGTACCACCAAAGACATATGGATTTCCAAGAAATTGAAGACCATAATCTGCAACAGATCTTCCCTGGGCACTTCCGCCGCTGCTCTTAGCTGCAGTAGGGCCGGAATATGCATTGTTCGCATTTGTGGATTTGCCAGATGTGCTTTTTGCAGCATTCTTTCTTGCCTCTTCCTGTGCTTTCTTTTTGGCCTCTTCTGCCGCCCGCTTTCTAGCCTCTTCTTCTTTGGCCTTTCGGATTTCCTGATTCTTCTTTTCTATGGTCTTTGCATAGGCAGCCGCTTCCTGCTTTGCCTGGGCAAGCTGGCTGTCAAAGTTTGAAACTTCCGTTTTCTTCTTGCTGATTAAGGTTTCAAGCTGTTTTTGCTGATCTTTATATTCCAGCTTCATGCCTTCCATCTCAGCCTTATCTTCTTCTAAGTCATCCTTATAATCAGCAACCTTTTGCTTTGTCTCCTGAAACGTCTCTAGCATCTTGCGATCATAGTTATAAATACCTTCTACATACTCAGCTTTATTAAGAAGATCTGACATATTCTTTACCTTTAGAAAAATATCCAGATACTCTGTATCACCTTTTTCATACATATACTGAATTCTTTTTTTCATTGCTGAATATTGCTTTTCTTCTTCTTTCTTTGCTTCTTGATAATCAAGTTCTGCCTGTTTAATTTCGGCTTCTTTGTTCGCCATATCATTTTCCAGCACCTTAATATCAGATAAAAGCTCCGTAAGATTAGAAGTGAGCTTGGTTACCTGACTCTGGGCAGCGCTCTTTTTGCCTTCTGCATCTTTTGCTTTTTGTTTGGCTTCTTCCATATTCTTTTGTGCTTCCTGCTTTTCTTTTTCTGCCTTAGTAAGGGCGAAAGCTGGAACCGTCTGGCTTAAAACCAAGACACCTATTAGTGCACTTAAACAATACTTACGAAATACTTTTGCACTTTTATCACTGAAATTAATGAGTATTTTTCGTTTCATTATCCGTTTCCTTTTACCATATTTTCTACTATATATGTTAACTTAAAACAGGGGTAGAATTCAAGTACAAAATTATTAATTTTTTAATTTATTGTAATAAATCTTTCTCATTTTAACTTTTTTCATCTTTCGGAAGCCCTTTTGCTACCAAAAGAAAGCAGAGTAAGAATAGAATTCCTTTGATGATTGATGAGATGGAGAATGCCCACCAGATTCCATTTAATCCAAGAGAAGTTCCGCTTAAAATGATAGCGAGAGGAATTCTTGCGGAAGTAAATATAATACTGATAATGGAACATAAAAGAGTTTTTCCAAGCCCAGAAAGAGCACCAATGGTGGTTAATTCAACGCACATAAACATCTGAGAAAAACCAAGTATTACAAGATAATTAACACCTATTGGTATTACATCTGGCTCATGAATGAACACTCCAAATATTTGTGAAGGGAGTAAAATGAGAAGTGCGGTACAAAACATTCCCCAAAAAGCCATTAAACCGATGGCTGTAAAATACCCTTTCTTCACTCGCTTAAATTGTCTGGCTCCGTAATTTTGTCCAATAAAGGAATTAATGGCCGCGGCGGATCCATCGGCTGTCATCCAGGAAATTGATTCAATTTGTCCTCCGACCCTTAAAACTGCTACCGCAGTATCTCCAAAACCAGCTACAAAACGGGTTAAAATCATAGATATGCTGGTGTAGATAAGGTTTTGTATGGAGGTGGGAAATCCTATTTTTAAAATTTCCTTTCTATAATCCCATGGAACCTTTTTAAATATTTTAACTTTATCAAAGATCAGATGATCCTTTCGGATTGCTCTTATAAACATAAGTGAGACAATAAACTGCGCCAAAACCGTAGCTGACGCTGAACCAGCCACTCCAAAGCCCCTGATTGGACCAAAACCAAATATCAAAAGAGGATTTAAAACGATATTCAAAACAAGACCTACAAGATTGGCATATAGAGACGTTTTGCTATCCCCCATTGCGGTCATAATTCCAGTAACAATTGCATTAAAAAAGGAGAAAAAAATAAGCCCGCAGGTAATCTTTAGATACACCTGGGCATTTTGGATAATGGACTCATGATTGAGACCAAAAAATCCGATTAACAGACTGGCTCCAAAATAAGAAATTGCTCCAAATATTATAGCAAATAACAATCCCATTTGCAGTGCAGCGGTAACGTATTTTGCAGCTTCCTCCGGCTTTTTGCTGCCTAAGGAGTGGGCTGTCTTTACTTGTCCGCCCATTTTAGCCATTGCCACGACCCCCTGTGACAACCATACGTACATTCCGGCAGCACCTACTGCCGCCACCGCTTCAGACCCTACCAGGCCTAACCACGCCATGTCAGTCAGATTATAAGCCATCTGAAGCATGGCAGTCCCCATAATGGGAAGGGCTAAGCCTGTTAAGGATGTAAATATTTTTCCATTTAATAAATCAACTTTTCTGTTCATACCTATATTACTCCGTCTCAAAAGGGCTGCCACACGGCAGCCCTTTTCTATCTACGGATCATTCCTTAGCAGAAAGAAATTCGTGAATTCCCTTTGCACCGGCACGTCCGGCTTCCATTGCCAATATTACGGTTGCAGCACCTGTTACTGCATCTCCGCCGGCATAGACACCTTCCTTGCTGGTCTTTCCAGTCGCTTCCTCCGCAATGATACATCTGCGTTTGTTGATATCTAATCCCTGAGTGGTATTGGATATCAGAGGATTTGGTGAGGTTCCAAGAGACATAATTACAGTATCTACGTCAATGATAAATTCAGAATTCTCTACCTCTACTGGTTTTCTTCTGCCGGATGCATCCGCTTCTCCAAGTACCATTTTAATACATTTCATGCCATTCACCCAGCCTTTTTCATCGGTTAAGATTTCAGTTGGGTTGGAGAGAAGATCAAAAATAATGCCTTCTTCTTTTGCATGATGAACTTCTTCTGCTCTGGCAGGAAGTTCTGCTTCACTTCTTCTATAAACAACATGTACTTCCGCACCAAGACGAAGAGCGGTTCTTGCCGCATCCATAGCAACGTTTCCGCCGCCTACGACTGCAACTTTTTTGCCTGCTGCAATCGGTGTGTCATAATCATCACGGAATGCTTTCATTAAGTTGCTTCTTGTTAAGTATTCATTGGCTGAAAAAACGCCGTTGGCATTCTCACCCGGAATTCCCATAAACATTGGAAGTCCAGCACCAGACCCGATAAATACGGCCTGAAAGCCTTCTTCCTCAAAAAGCTGGTCAATGGTCACTGATTTACCAATGATTACATTGGTTTCAATCACAACGCCAAGCTTTCTAACATTATCAATCTCTGGCTGTACGACACGTTCTTTTGGAAGACGGAATTCTGGAATTCCATAGGTTAATACTCCACCTGGCTCATGAAGGGCTTCAAAGATGGTTACTTCATAACCAAGCTTTGCAAGATCTCCTGCACAGGTAAGACCGGAAGGACCAGAACCAATGACAGCAACCTTAATTCCGTTGGTTGTCTCCGGAGCCTGTGGCACAATGTCATGTTCTCTTGCCCAATCTGCTACGAAACGCTCAAGTTTACCGATGGAAACAGGTTCTCCCTTGATTCCCCGGATACATACGCCTTCGCACTGGCTTTCCTGTGGACATACACGTCCGCATACTGCCGGAAGGGCAGAAGACAACGCGATAACCTTTGATGCTTCTTCTATATTGCCGTCTTCTACTTCTTTGATAAATGCAGGTATATTTATAGAAACGGGACAGCCAGCTACGCATCTTGGATTTTTACACTTGATGCAGCGTGTGGCTTCCTCTCTAGCTTCTTCTTCATTATATCCAAGGCAAACTTCTTCAAAGTTTCTTGCTCTTACCTTTGGATCTTGTTCTCTAACTGGTACTTTCTTTAAAACGTCCATTATTCGTCACCTCCACACTGTCCGCATCCACCGTGATGGGTATCGCCTTCACTTTCCTTTAAGACCGCACGTCCCTCTTCTGACTTGTACATCATCTGACGTTTCATCGCTTCCTCAAAGTTTACCAGATGTCCGTCAAACTCAGGTCCATCTACACAGGCGAATTTCACTTCTCCACCAACAGTAATACGGCAGGCACCGCACATGCCAGTTCCGTCTACCATAACAGGGTTTAAGCTTACAATGGTTGGAATCTCAAGTTCCTTTGTTAAAAGACAAACAAACTTCATCATAATCATAGGCCCGATGGCAATACACTCATCGTATTTCTTTCCCTGATTCTGAACCAGATCCTTAATTACTTCCGTAACCATTCCTTTTCTTTCATAAGAACCGTCATCAGTAGTCACATAAAGATTACCGGCCTGTTCTCTCATGGCATCTTCAAGAATCAAAAGACTCTTAGATTTAGATCCGATGATTACATCCACATCAATGCCGTGCTCTCTCATCCATTTCACTTGAGGATAAACCGGTGCTGTACCCACACCGCCGGCTACGAATAAAAACTTTTTCTTCTTTAATTCCTCGATATCTTCATGAACGAATTCAGACGGGTTTCCTAATGGTCCCACCACATCCTCGAAGCTGTCTCCGGCTTTTAAGACGGCCATCTTCTCGGTACTTGCGCCAACGGTCTGAAAAACAATGGTAACCGAACCTTTTTCCCGATTATAGTCACAAATGGTGAGCGGAATTCTCTCCCCTTTGTCATCCATCTTAACAATAATAAATTCTCCTGGTTGACAGGCTTTGGCAATCCTGGGTGCTTCCACATCCATCAGATAGATCTTGTCGGCCAACAACTCTACGTTTAGAATCCTATACATCTTTATCCTCCTAATGTCTTCGTGAATATACCTGTGCACCGTTCCTGAAATCGACAAAAACCTTCAGGAGAATGCCACCTGTACCATCTTACCACCTTTGAAGGACGATGACAATATATATAGAAAATATCAATAAATTTTTAACAATGTTTTTCCAGAAGCCTTATTTTATGTTTTTTCGTTGATACAAACGGTAGGTATAACATAAATTGAAATAGGTTTGCTCATCACTTTCTACCGTCATCTCCCATTCTGGATCTTTATCCAGATTTGGAAAATGAGTATCAGCGCTGTATAAATAGTCGATATATGTCACATGTGCTACATTACAATGTGGTAAGAACTGTTCGTACATACTTTGTCCTCCGATGATAAAACAATCGTTTTCCTCATACTTTTCCAGTTCTTCCATTACTTCTAGAAGGCTATGGCAGACGATGGCCCCCTTCACCTTATAGTCGGGATTTTTTGTAAGCACTATATTCACTCGACCGTATAAGGGCTGCTTTCCTGGAAGACTCTCCAGGGTTTTCCTGCCCATAACGATTACTTTACCCAAGGTCTCATCTCGGAAAAGTCTTTTATCTTCGGGTATCGATACGAGAAGCTGACCCTGATTGCCAATTGACCAGTTTTTATCCACTGCAACAATTAAATTCATACTATCATCTACCTTTTCCCATCTTATTCTTCTGCAAGAATCAGTTCCTTTGCATAAGGAAGTTCTTCCACCCATCGACAAAATGTATGCCATTCTGCAAGCTTATGATTCTTTCTGGCAAAATACATATTAATCAGTGATTCATAATTTAGAGTGCATGTCCGCATCTGATTATAGCTGGAAGGCAGAAGCTGAATCATATCGTACCAGTCTTCCTTGTTCTTATGTTCCAGATAGCGAAGTCGAATCTTCTCAAGCTCTGCCACCACGGTTTCCATAAATTCAACGGTCTGCTCTGTCATGTGATCATGGCTGAAGTCATTGATGCTAAATGGTTTGCTATGCATCTTATGCATCGTACTGGTGGAATTGGCCACAGTAGAAACTTTATAAGTATCGTATTCCTTCCACCAATAAATTGGTGCTGTAATATCCACTGAAACAAAAATCTGGCGGATATATTTGCGATGATCACTTCCTGCTTTTCTCAGCCTCTTTGCAAGTCCAAGGTCATTGGGTCCTAATATGTATTCCCCATCTTCATTGTAGCTGCTGTCCATTCGGTCCCAGCTATTCATTGGATTTCTTGCGCCACGAATGGCATTCTCTATATTCATTACACTGGTTCTCTCACATATTAACATGGTTTTAATCCTTTCTAACATCGGGCTTTTCTTTTGAGTCACCCTATATTATAAAACATATTATTTGTTTCGTCTATTTCTTTGTCATCCATTGGATTCTTCCGTTCCATAAAAATCAAAGGTTCTCTATTGATTCCTCTGCCATACTCTCTTATAATTGACTTCGGAAAACAAAATATCTAATATATGGAAAAGGAGGCTGATTGCAATTGAATCAGAAATTTATACCAGAGAGGCTGGCTCTATTGCGTACTCAAATAGGCGTATCGGCTGAGGAAATGAGTCTTACACTGGGACAGAAGGAAACCTTTATTGAGGAAATTGAACAAAAGCAATTCACCCCATGCATGGAAGATTTTTTATCGATCTGTAAGTTTTTTAAAATTACCCCAGGAGAATTTTTTGATGAAACGAATCTAAATCCAACACTTCTTAACCAGCTTTTACAAAAACTGATTCCTCTAAGCGGGACAGCCCTGGAAGATCTTCTTACCCGCTTATCCGAAGGCAGAGACAACATCAAAAAAGAGAACGAAGGCTTTTATTGACTAAAATCCCAGCGGATCTTGCTTCCTCTTTCGCTTTTTTCTACCAGAAGCTTTTTCCCGATCTGCTCTTTTAATTCTGTTACGTGGGAGATAATGCCGATAAGCCGCCGCTCCCCTGCCAGTTCTTTTAAGATGCGAACAGCTTTCATCCTGGAGTCCTCATCAAGAGAACCAAACCCCTCGTCGATAAAAAGGGCATCCATGGACACATTACCTGATGTCCTCTGTATGATATCTGACATGCCAAGAGCCATCGAAAGGGCTGCCATAAAGGATTCTCCGCCGGAAAGAGTTTTAACATCTCGTACCTTTCCGGCTATCATGCTGTAAACATCAAGGTCCAGACCTACCTCCCCCTGCTTACCAAGGGAATCAAGCTCTCTACACTTAAGTAAAAACTGACCATCCGTCATATCATTTAACCGTTTATTGGCGGCGTGAATCATCTGATTAAAATACTGACGCTGTACATAGGTTTGGAAATCCAGGCTGACGGATAATTTTCCGTTGGCGGTTTGAAAGAGATCATGATACAGTCGGTATTCTTCCTCTAACTCCTCTTTTTCCTTCCAAAGACGGTTCAGTGTCTCATAGGATTGCTGCATTCTGCTTAAAATCCCGGCTACCTTTCCTTCTTCATTTTGAAGCTCTTTCTGCTTTATAGAAAACTCTTTTGCCTTTTGTGTCCATGGCAGAGGATCAATTCTTTCCCTTCCCTTTGTATGTTCTTTGTATTGGTTGTAAATGGTACGAAGCCTTAATACTTCTTTTTCATAGTTCTCAATATCCTTCTCCCATTGTTCCATGAGTGAAAGGGGCTGTTGCGCCTGAAGATATGCCTCTTCAGATTCAAAACCCATTGTTTTTAATCCTTCATGGAAGTGGGTGAGAGCTTGTTTTGATGACTGACTTCTGATTTCTAAATTATCCATCTCAGAAGCATAGCGGCCTTTCTTTTCTCTTACTTCTTCTGAAATGCGGCGAAATCTTTCATTCATTTGATCCAGCACTTTCTTCTGAAACTCAATCTTTGTTTCAAGCGCTACCATTTGTTCTTTGGCCGTCTTTTCATCTGGATAAGGAAGACGTTCCTCTAACTGCCTGATCTTCTCCATGAAAGCAGAGGCCTTTAACTGGTTATCCTGTAGGTTGATTCTCGCCTCTTCTCTCGCTGGCTCCAATTCCTCAAGCATGTTCCGGTCCATGCGAATCTTCTCTATCAGCTCTTTCAAGCTTTTTTCTGCTTCTTTCGCCTCATCAACCTGTTTTTTTATCTTAGTAAGCTGCAATTGTTCTTTATTAATTTCTTCCTCTATGCTTCCTTTTAACTGGTCAATGGTAAGAATGGCGTTAAACCACGTTTTCATATCCTTTTCAATCTGTTCTTTTTGGTGCTTACAACTTTCCGCTGCTTTAATACTTACCTCGGTTGCCTGGGAAAGTACGGTTTCTGCCTGGGTACGGTCTGCTTTTGCCCGTTCCACCATCTGCTGGGTGACTGCGTCTTTAGAAAGTCTTGCCTTTATGGGATGGCTGGAAGATCCACATACAGGACAAGGTTCTCCTTCCATCAGATTATCAGCTAGAATGCCTGCCTGATGAGCCAGAAACTGATCATATTGTTCATTGTAAATATGATCAGCATCCAGGTAACTCTTACGGGCTATCATGGTTCTTTCCTGACTCTGCTCCATATGAACCTGTTGTGCTTCCAAAAGGGATAATGACTTTTTAAGAAGCCCCAATCCCTTTAGCCGCTCTTCCTGCTCCATACTTTTCTGCAGCCAGACGGTGAGATGCTCCGCCTTTTCTTCCAGTTCTTTCTGCCTTATATCATAAAGAACTATCCTGTTTTTCCGATTTGTAATATCTAAGTCGATCTCCGATAATCTAGTTTCTAAATTCTGCTCCAATGCTCTGATCTCGTTCCAGGCTCTTGTTCCCTCTTGCCATCTGGTATACAAAGGCATTGCCTCATGAAGGCGGCTAAGATCGTTTTGAAGGCGGGGAAGTTCTTTTTCTGAAGTTACTTTCTCTTCTTCTGCTGCTTTTTCAGCCACCATAAGAGACTCACCAAGAGAATCCAGTTCCTTTTTAAGTCTCTCCGTGCGAAGTAATGTTTCTTCATATTCTTCTGTCTTTTCCTTAAGCTGCCTGGCGACTGATTCTAATTTATCAGCAAGGCGGGCTTTTTTTAATTGCTCCCTTTTGTTTTTCCATAACACTTCTTCCTCTTCTAGTTGCTCTAGACCGCTTTTTGCTTTTATAAGACCGTCAAATTGCCGATTGACTTCTTCTGCTAGACTTAGTTGGTTTTGAATCTCCAAAGACATGAACCCTAATTTCTCCTGCTGCTCCCGAAGATTCTCAGCCTTCTCCTGAACCTCATGAAGTGCCAGACTTAGAATATTTCTAATGTCTTCGGTCCTAGTCTCCTTAAATTCCAAGAGCTCCTGCCAAGCCAATTTGTGAATGCTTTCCTCCAAAAATTCCATATGACTTAGCTCGTGGAAACAAAGCTTTCGGTTATCCTCTAGTTTTCCGAAACAAAGGTTATTTTTTTCTTTTAGCTTCCATTGAATTCGACTAAAGATTCCAGTGTTAAAGATTCTTGAAAAAATCTCTTTTCGTTCTTTTGAGGAAGCATGAAGAAGCTTTAAATAATCCCCCTGTGCAATCATAGCAATCTGGGAAAACTGATTTTGATCCACTCCTATGATTTCCTGTATTTTTAAGTTTATATCCCGTAGATTACCAGGATATTCCGATCCGTCCGGAAGAAATAAAGATGCCTTTGCTGGCACCTGCACTCCAGTATATTCACCACTTTTATTCTTCCGTTTGCTCAACCTAAGATAAGAAGGACTTCTTCTTATCTCATAGATTTCTCCATGTTCTAAAAAGCTTAGGGTAACATAGGTCTCTTCATCCTCGGGAGCATATTGGCTTCTCATCATGGCGGGCTCCCGCTTTTGGCCGCTTGTCTCCCCAAAAAGAGCAAAGGATACTGCATCAAATATCGTGGTTTTCCCTGCCCCTGTATCTCCGGTAATAAGAAAAATCCCATGTCCAACTCGTTCAAAATCCACGGTCTGCGTGTTTCCATAAGAACCAAATGCGGACAGGGTTAACGTAAGAGGTTTCATAATCCTTCTTCCTCCTTTGCTTCCTGGATGATTTTCTCCATGATAGTTTGGGCTTTTTGTGACATAGTATCGTTTCTAACTGCTTTGTAAAACTGAAAGAACGCTTCCATAGGATTTAACACAGAAACTGGCTCTCCCTGGTCTAAAAGCATATTTCTGGTTCTGTCATTGTCCACTCGAAGTTCTAACAAATGGTCAAAAACCTCTTCCAAACGCTCCCGAATCCGATAAGGCTCTTCCTCATCGGTTAAGGTCACACTGACAAAATCATGGCGATTTTCTTCTGTCGCTCTGGATAGAATTTCAGACAGACTTCCTCGTTCACGCCTTACATCTTGAATTCCCAGAAGAGGGAGAAATTCTAACCCAGTAGCATCGCCTTTTGCATTTAAAGTCACATATGGTATGGATTTTTTATGATGCTCCTCACTGACGGAATATTTATATGGAGTCCCACAGTAACGTATGGTATCCCTTAAAACCTTTTGAGGTCCATGAATATGACCAAGAGCTGCATAATCAAAGGAAGAAAGCACAGAAGCATCCACCCGGTCCAATCCTCCTGACATTATAACTGCCTGCTCGGATTCACATGTTTCTGGATCTTTTCCACCACCGGCATAAAACTGATGGGATAAGATGACGTTACGTTCCTCTTCTTTTATAGTTTCCCTCTTTAGCACAGCTTTCACTGCCTCCTGGTATCCTTCCGGTTGGTTGTCTTTGAAAAGCTGACGAACATATCCGGGCTTAAAAAAGGGCATAAGATAAAAATTCACAGGACCCCACTGATCTTCTAACACTACTTTTTTCAAATATTCGTTCGGATGCTTCGGTGGAAGCACAGAGAGATGAATATGATGCTTTTCTAAGAAAGAACCGGCATAAGAAAGACGTTCTGGAGAATCGTGGTTTCCTGCTATGATTAGTACGGTAATCTTTGGACTAATCTCAGAAAGAGCACCAAGAAATTCTCCAAACATCGTATATGCCTCTCCAGAGGGAACTGTTTTATCATAAATATCACCGCAAATTAAAACAGCATCCGGGTGCAGTGTATCGGCGTATTTCACAATCTGATTTAATACCGCTTCCTGATTTTCTTTTAAACTTTGACCATTTAGCTGCTTTCCAATATGTAAATCTGACAAATGAAAAAACTTCATAGTTCCTTCCTTTCTTTTTTTCCATCTTAACATGGTTGTCTCCTGTTTGAACAGGGACAGGTAATAAAATATGTAACTATATTAAATAGTAAGAACAGATACTTTCTGCTCTTACTATTTAAAAATGGATTATTTCTGAATATCAATGATCTTAGCCAGATAGTCTTCCAAACCGGGAGTAAAGCTAATTCTTACTATCTCTTCAAGATTGCGTGCTTTCTCCATATCTTCTGGTGATAATCTGGTTATTGTCACCCCTTTTTGTTCCAATTCATCATATATCCTTGCTTCTTCTTCCTGTATAGCGGATCGGTTCCAGGCAGATGCCCTTCGTCCCGCTTCTATAAGAATGTTTTTATCCTCATCGCTTAATTCATTCCATTTTTCTTCTGCCATTAAGACAATTCCTGGGCTAAAGACATGTTCACTCATCAAATAATAAGGCGCTATTTCATATAATTCATTGGACAAATAAGAGGTCACAGGATTTTCCCCACCTTCAATGACACCATTCTTTATTGCCTCATAAACATCTCCATAGGGCAAAGGAATAGGGCGTGCCTGAAGTGCTGAAAAAGTATCCATCATTAAAACGGATTCTGGCACACGCAGTTTCATTCCTTTTAAGTCTTTTAAATTACGGACTTTTTTCGTAGAAAATATGTTTCGTGCTCCTTCATCAGTATAAAAGAGTCCGACCATATTGGCACCTACTTGGGTGCCCTCTGATAAAAAAGCCTGTCCTAGCTCCTGATCTTCTAAGACCTTCCAAAGACCTTCCCGATTCTCAAATATATAGGGAAGTCCAAACAGGCTGAGTTTTTTAAATCCATATCCAGTTAATGCATTTGTATTTCCACGGTACATATCAATATTTCTGCCACCTCTTCGAAGGTCTCTTAACGAAGTTCTCTCATCTCCTAGCTCATGATTGGGATAAATGTCAATCCTAATCCGTCCATTTGATAATTCGTTCACATACTCTGCAAACTTATGCGCGGTCTGAGTAACGATGTTATTTTCCCCATTAACTTCTCCATAACGAAATACATGTTCTGGTGTAGTAGACGGAGTTGCTGCCATGCCAGTTGCCTGGGCTGCCTGAGCTTCGTCTGTTTCCTCAGAAGATTCTGCTGCTTTTGTATCGCCTGAACTAAAATTATAACTACAGCCTGTTAGACTTACTGTCAGGTAAGCCACAAGCACTATAATCAGTGAATGTTTCATGATCGATCCTCCTGTATGGTAATACAGGTAGTCTTTCCATGTATCCATTCATTTATTTGTGTTTTCCATGTTTTTATTCATTAAATACTGCCAGGAACCGACTTCCGTATTTATCCACTTTAAACTCACCAACACCGGAGACATTCAACATCTCTTCTTTTGTCTTTGGTTTTACTATGGCCATGTGGGTAAGAGTTTTATCAGAAAATACAATATAGGGAGGAACTTTTTCTTCTTTAGCAATCAAAAGCCGCAGGGTTCTTAGTTCTTCAAATATGATTTCATCTGCACTGGTAAGCTGGGCTGCTGCACTTGATTTTTTAATCTTTTTTGCAGACTTTTCTTTCGATGAGGATTCTTGTTCCTTTGCCATTTTCATGGTTATCATTTGATTTTCTTCTAGTACGCTTTTGGACTTTTCGGTTAACTTTACAATGGCATATTCATCGTTAGTCACTGCCAAGTAATCATTTAAAAGCAAATAATTCATTACTTGACGAAGCTTATATGTGGGTGTTTTTGATAGAGTACTGTAATGAGGATTTTCGTCCATACGGTAATTTCTTATTTTAATCGTACTGGCACCATGTACGGTATCAAGGATCACCGTTGTGCCGTAGCGCTGTTTGCTTGTTCCAACACAACCAATCAGATGTTTTGAAATGTCTGTTACATCCACGGTTTCAAACTGAGTCAGGCAATTGGAACAGTTTCCGCAATAATTATCGCCATATTCTCCAAAATACCGGAGTATGTAGTCTCTCAGACATTCATTGGTGTAAGAATAAAATGTCATTTTTTTGAGCCGTTCCCGATCACGCTCTATCACAAGATTTCTGGTCAATGGATCTAGTTCCTGGTTATCTTGATTGTTTTCAACAAACATCTGGTTGGTGATTACATCCTGACCGTTGTATAAAAGAATGCACTCTCCTGGCTCACCATCTCTTGAACAACGACCGACTTCCTGATAATAGGATTCCACATTTTTTGGCATATTATAATGAATTACATATCTTACATTGGATTTATCGATTCCCATACCGAATGCATTGGTTGCAACCATAATTGTACTTTTATCGTAAATAAAATCTTCCTGGTTCTTCCTACGCTCTGCATCGCTTAATCCAGCATGATATCTGGTGACTGAAAATCCGTCTCCTCTTAACCTGTCACTGACTTCCTCCACCAGTTTTCTGGTCAGACAGTATATGATTCCACACTGTTCTTTGTGGCATTCCACATAATTTTTCAGGGTTCCGTACTTATCCTTTGGAGCCTGTACTCCCAGATAAAGATTTGGCCTGTCATACCCTGTTGACACGACCACAGGCTCACGAAGCATAAGAATGTCTATGACATCCTCACGGACTTCATTGGTAGCCGTTGCCGTAAATGCGCTGATTACCGGTCTATTTGGAAGCTTTTCTATAAAATCTACTATTTTTAAATAGCTTGGCCTAAAATCCTGCCCCCACTGGGATACGCAATGTGCCTCATCCACAGCTATCATTGATATCTTGGTATGAAGTGCGAAATCTAAAAATTCTTCTGTTAAAAGACGTTCGGGTGCTACATATATAATGGGATATCGCCCTTCCCGTGCATAGGCCAGGGCCTTATAATACTGACTGGCAGTCAGAGAACTGTTAAGATATGCGGCGTGGATTCCTGCCTGATTAAGTGTTGATACCTGATCTTTCATCAAAGATATCAAAGGGGATATGACAAGTGTGATTCCTTCCATCATAAGCGCTGGAATCTGAAAGCAGAGGGATTTACCGGAACCGGTAGGCATGATACCAAGGGCATCTCTTCCCTTTAGAATCCCATCCATCAGAGGCTCCTGACCCTCTCTGAAGCTGTCATAGCCGAAATAATGCTTTAATACCTGATATTTATCCATATTAAGTTGTTTTTGCTCCTTATCATTTGCTGATTCTATTATAGCATCTGACAGAAGTTTTTTCTACCAATGTTCGTCACTATATAATAAAAAGCCCTGCCAGGCCTCTTTTTAAGGAAGCCCTGGCAGGGCGTAATCAAACCCTATGGTAATATTTTATTTAAACATTGGTTGATCAAAATGCACGGTCCGGTCCGCATCGTCTGCATTAAGAAGTGTTCCTTCTTTTGGACCATCCTTTTCTAACAAAAAGACCTGGTACCCGCTCTTTTTCGATTTTCCACCTTTAATCCGGTATTTGTTTCCATCGGAGAACTCTGGCGTTGTCCCGCTGGTTTTTACCTTCCCGTTGCCGTCTATAACGAACAATCCGGTTCCTTTTTCACCCGCGAGATCTGGAATATAGACCAGTTCATATTCATAATTATCATCTGCCTTAACGCAAAGCCCCTTGTAGTAGAGTTTTCCGTCATAAATTCCGGTCACGCCCTGACCCAGAGAGTATCCATCCCCATTTTTCTTAGCAAAGTAGTACTCGTAATCAATTCCAGCTTCTTCCTTCTTTGCTTTTCCAGTTCTTCTGGCTCCTTCCGCGCCAAAATCATAATAGCCTTCTTTTAATGGATTTTTGCCTTCGTTATTATACACATATAAAAGTCCATCCACCATCTGGCCCTTGTTATCAAACAGATAATACTTATCGTTTAACTGTCTCAGCAAAACTCTTAGTAGATCTCCTGAGCCTCCTTTGACCTCGTATTCTCCCGTGATATCAACTTTTCTAATTTCAATCACACGACTGGCCTGAGATGGTGTGGCATCTGACGGCGTGGCTTCTGAAGGCGTTGCTATTGAATTTGAATCAGGCATTGCCATAAGTCCCTTTTTGTCAAAATAATACCATTTGTCACCTTCGTCCGGGTCTCCTTCTTTTCCAGGAGGAACAACTTTCAGCCAGATATTTTTTTGAATTACTCCTACCCCCTCTGCTCCGCAATAATAGTATCTGCTGGCATCATCATTGTACTCATTTAAGGCTTCTGTATTTTCGTCCACTTTAACAAACAAATTATCGGATGTCTTATAAGCCCAGCCATCAATCATTTTACCTTGTGTGTCAAAGCAGAATTCATAATCTCCCACCTTGTTCTTTTTATTTCTCCTGATTTTACCATTTCCCTCGAAATTATACCAATCAATATCACCTTTGTTATCTTCATCAGCCGGCGGTGCCAGTTCGAACCAGCCACTGGCTCTTTCTCCATTTTCCAGACAATAATAGGTTTCGTCAATGCTGATATCATCGGTAAGATTTTCCGCAACACCATTGGTAAAGGTGACCCATCCTGTCAGCATCTTCCCTTCCTCCGAGAAGAAGTACTTTTTATCCTTAACCTTTTGTTTTCCGGTAAGCATTTCCCCATTTGCGTTAAAATAATACCAGTATTCGGTGCTGTCTTCGACATCATCCCAGGATTTTGTGTTAATCCATTGATTTTTTACCCGCAATCCTTCCGAGTCCACATAATACTTTTTATCTCCGTCAGCAACCCAGGAATCCGTAAGCAATTTACCGGTTTCGCCCAAATAATAATAGCCTTTATCGGCTTTTTTCCAGACAGATTTCAAAAAATCCCCATTTTCTTCAAAATACCATCCATCTTGCTTTTCAGTCCAGCCAGCCGCTCTTGCTATCATACTGGTATCCATTACCATGATTGCTGATAGCATAACGATTCCTAATTTCTTTTTCCAATCCCTTCTCATGTTAGTGACCCCCTGTTTCCCCATTTTTTATGATTCATACAAGAGCCATGCAAAATCCCCATGATTTGCACTCTCTTCCCCATTTGATGATGCATACATCCCCATGGTACAGCCCACAAAACCACCAGCTCTTTCTGTTGTGTAAGGAAGTAAATCCACTTCTTTGACCACCTGGGTACGGATATCCCCCTCCGTTATCCAAATATCTGCCTGTTGTGAATTCGCCATTATATTAATTTCCACTAACCCAAAAGACTCAAGCTTAGTTTCAGCAATGATTTGCTTTGTTCCGTGTATATTTGTTGTGACACAAAATGACCGTCCGTTTCCCCGTTTGGTGATTTCCATAAGCAGATGATTTTCATGATTTTGATACAAAACAAGTCCTGCCGTCTCACCCTCTTGTAACGGATTAAATTCCACACCAGTTGACAACCGGAAATGATAACTTTTTTGACGAACACCTAGATAAGAGGCAGCAACTTTATCACTGATTTTCTCTTTACTCGTGTACAGCCTTAAAAATCCCGGTCGTTCTGTAAGGGAATACATGTTTTCCCCACGTTTTTGAATGCCGACAAATCTTTCATCCAGCTTTTTATTATAAAAATGAAAGCTGTCATGTTCCGAAACCTCTTTCCCGAAGCGGTATGAGGTAAGAGGAAGCTCTACCTTGGATTCCAGTTTGCCAATACCTGCATTGATGACAGGCCATCCATTTTCCCAGGTCACTTTTGCCAGGAAGGTCTCCCGTCCCATACTGCTGTGACCCTTGCATAATCTTGATGCCAGCATAATAATATACCAGCCCCCATTGCCATCATCAACCAAATCCCCATGTCCTGTATACACGATCGGGTAATTTATCCCAAGGTTGCGATGAGAGAAAACAGGATTACGTGGACACCCCTCAAACCAATTCCACAAATTCCTGCTCCTTGCCACACTGATTGCGTGATCCGGCCCGGTTCCTCCCTCCGCGTGAATCAGATAGTAATATTCTCCGATCTTGTAAATATGCGGTCCTTCTGGCCATATGGCATCCTTTAAGGCACCTTTCCAGATTGCCATACTTTTGCCCACCAGTTTCATTTCTGTGAGACTGAGCTCCTGAATCCATATCTCCCAGTCCCCATTATGGCGGACTCCCTCTGGATTCGGCCTGGTTCCTACATAATAACATTTCCCATCCTCGTCAAAAAAAAGACTGGGATCAATTCCCTGTGCCTCCCTTCCTAAATAATGCGGTGCCGACCATGGCCCTTCCGGCTTTTTCGCAGTTACAATGAAGTTACCGCCATGGTTAACATTGGTGGTGATCATATAAAACACGCCATTATGATGACGGATTGTGGGTGCAAAGATTCCTTGAGATATCTCGCTGTTTTCTAGGGGAAGCTGTTCCTCCCGGTCCAGGATGTTGCCAATCTGTTCCCAATGGGCCAAATCCCTGCTATGAAATATGGGTACACCTGGAAAATAAGCAAAACTTGAATTTACCAGATAAAAATCCTGCCCCACGCGACAAATGGAGGGATCCGGATAAAAACCGGATAAAATCGGGTTGTTAGCTGTTACCATATTGTTCTCCTTGTAGTGAATTATTAGTGCCTGATGTTATCAAATACCTAATTTACATATCCAAACCCCAGTATGGTGAATTTTTTAGTTTCATCGCCCTGGGCCATGTTAACTTGCAAGATGTGTTCCCGCGAATGCTTTTCATTACAAACAAGGACTGGATTACAGTGCACCCAGCCGGTCTTTCTGGGATCGGCTGTCAAAACCTTTTTACCATCTAAAAACACATCTGCCTTCCCTACGTCATTGGCCCCTGAATCCTTGTAGATCAGAAGCAAAGCACGACAATTTATCTTCAGCTCAAAGAAAGGGTCCCCTACGCTTTTTGTACCATCGTACATCCAGTTATATGGAAATAGTGGGGTGCCAAAGAGATTCTCATCCATCTCGGCCCGTTGAAGCTCTGTATCTGTTTCAATAAAACCTCCACATTGAATGTCAGCAATCTGAGAATTATCCTTTTTATCCAACAACTTCACATAGACAAAGTCATCACCAATTGCTGGCTTTTTTAAGAGCAGTTCTGCTGTGTGGTCTATTATTTCTTCCTGTTGTTTTGTTTGTTCAAGTAAATACGTAATGCAGTCCGCCATTATGGTATGACCTGCATTGGTTGGATGAAAAATATCATAAAAAAACTGATTTTTTGAAATAACCCTACCAGTCTCTTTTGTCAATGGAAACTGCGGAGATACGGCATCTAAGACACTTACCATGGGAAGCTCATAAAGCCTTCCTACCGGTGAAAGACGTTCCTGTAAGTTCCAATCATTGGCAAATACTGCAAACAGCAGGATCACTGCCGGTTGATTGGGCAGCATGAGAATTTTCTTTACCAGGCTCTCATAACAGTTACCCTTTGTTTCATCCCCTTCATCATTGACTCCAAACTCGATCACAACCACATCTGGATAACCTCCATCACGCAATACATCACGGTCAAACCGCAGCATTCCAAGTTCAGAAGGGGTTCCGCCCACTCCAGCCTTGATGAAATGCACATTGTTTCCATTGCCATAGCGATCTGCAAAGGCACGGTATGACTTATAAGCATAGCATCCCGTATTAATGGGTGTGGCCCCGGCTCCCTGGGTAATGGAACCTCCAATATAGGCAAGAGTCACATCCTTTCCTTCTTTGGCGCGTTTGATTGCTTCTGTTAGTCTTTTTGAGTTTCCTAACTGCATCAGAGAACGGGCGATCATCCGATGATAAGCTTCCGATGAAACATCCACCTCACTCTCTTCACTGACCTCTGGGACGGAAAAACCTTCGTTTAAATACAAACGCACATTGGCTCTTGCAAGGATTTCAGGGGTATCAAATTCAAAACGGATTTGCCCCGGCTCCTTGTCATCCTCACTCCACTCAACGTCATTTAACTTAAGTTTTTCTTCCACCCCGTTTCCAGTGAGAGACAGCTTTAAGTTGGTGCCTCCACCATAAATGTCATTATGTCCGTACATCTGAAAGATAAAGTCTACGTTATCTGAGGGTTCCTCCGTGTCTACAGACACACCGATACTATGTACAAGGGTTCGAAATCCCTGAGTTGTTTTTAACAGCTCCAGTATATTTTGATCTGATATATTTCCTGTAATCTGTGCACTGTTAATCAGCCTTCCATCATTTTCATAGATAAATTGAACCCCTTTTCCATCTTCCTGTTTTGCTCCGAATATTTCTTTATCTCTTATGATATAAAAATACGGATTCTTCTTTTCCGGGTTTTTGGGTGCGGTGGGTCCTTTCATGTTACTCCTCCTCTTTTCCATCCCACTGTAATCTCATTTCTTCTGTCATGTAGTTTCTTAAAACTGGCTCCATCATACGGCTGTATAGATACAGACATATTCCTGGCATAAAGATAATTCCTGCTGGTAACCATACCATTGCTGCAAATGACGCTGCAAAGATTCCTAGAAGTAATATTGTTACTGGCAGATGACGGCTCATGGCGACAAAGGAAAATCGAATCAATTCTCTTCTCCCCATGGAAAACCTTGAAAGTGCCGGATAGGTATAGATTCCTGCTGCCATCACAAGCAGTAATAATGCTGCATATAAACACAGTTGATTCAAAGCCATAGTGGAATCTCTGGCCTCTAACGTCCGGTATGCGTTATGGATGTTAAAAACCAGAAATCCCTCTGCCATTAGATAGATAATATGAATAGCAACAGAGTCTTTAAAATTCCTTTTAAATGATTGAATAAATTCCAGGAACAAAGTTCCCCGCTGCCTTTTTACTACCTTAACTATCGTATAATAAGCCGCAGTCGTAGAAGCCCCTATGGTGACGATCGGAAGACAACATATAAGCCATATGATACTAATGATACAGATATCCGATGCCTTTGACAGAAACCGCATCAAACCGCCGTCTAAGCTAAAATACTCTCCCATTGTTTCCTCCACTGAAAAGGGCTTTAACCTTTCCTTTATTTTCCGTTTGCTGTATCGATATAAGACTGCCAGGTATTCCGGATTGCTTCCGCCTGCTGAGCCGGAGTATTCTCCTTGCTGATTTTCCAGTAAAGATCCTTTCCTGTATCAATACCATTTACGGCCTGCTCGTATCTTGGAACACCGCTGTTAATCATAAGAGCGATGGTCTGGTCTACGGATTCTGTATCACGGAATGATTTATAATAGCCGTCTTTCCATGATTCATAATCTTCATATCCAGGAACCGGATCGGTATAAAGATTGTAAGCAAACGCCAGCTTCCATGCTTTTTCTTTATCATAGCAGGAAGGAATTACGACTAGAGTATCCTGGGCATAGTTTACATAATGATCCATTTTGGGTCCCATAGGGAAACAGACAAATCCAAAATCATCCTCCATCTTTGACCAGTCACCTGCTTTATATGACTCTGCACAGGAAAACGCAGCTTCTCCGTTGGCAAATGCCGTATAGGTATAATCCCATTTGGCATCTTTTGGGTAAACCATTTCATACTTGGAAATCATATCAAGAGACCAGTTTAATGCTTCCATGGTTTCATCGGACTCCAGAGTGTTATAGAAATGGCCGTTTTCATCTTTGTTAACGAGACCACCTCCATTGGAAGCCATTGCTGCCGGGTAGAAGGTACTTGAAAAGTTTGTCATTGCATACTGATCAATAATGCCATCGTTATTGGTATCCTTTTGTACCTGTTTGCATAATTCTTCAAACTTTGCCCAGGTCCACTCCTTATTTGCCTGCATTTCATAGAGGGAATCCGGTTTGATTCCTGCTTCCTCTAATAATCTTTTATTGAAGTAAATACCGGCGGTAGCCTGATGAGGGTTGCCTCTCATTCCATAGACCGAATTTCCCTTTTTCATTAATTCCATAACGGAAGGAACCCATTTGGAATCCGAAAAATTTAGGCAATCCAAGGTGGACAGATCATACATAAGCCCACTGTTCACAGCAGAGCTGAGAGCTGTTCCCTGATACAGGGTGAAAAGGTAGTTTTCACTTCCGCCTGTGGTGGCATAATTTACATAATCCTCTGGAGAGTCTCCCCAGGTGGTAATAGCCTTTTGATTAATCTTAAAATTGTAGGTTTCCTGGATCCAGTCAATATACTCCTGCCGTGCCTCTTCATAAGCACTTGCCGGCTTTTCTTCCTCGCCGGAAGAATACCAGTCTGCGATTGTTATTTCCATGCCTCCAAGATCATAAGGCTTTCCGTTCTCATCCTTAAGTACAGTATCCGCCCCCTCCTCTTTAGAGGTCTCTGAAGCTTTCACCTCTGTGCTATCCGATACTTTTACATCTGCGGCTTTTCCGGTTCCCCCACAAGCGGTTAATCCACTTACCATTGCAGATGCCATCATCAGAGCCATTGCTCTTTTCCATTTTTTCATACCCATCTTCTCCTTTTTTCTTATTATAATTTTTTTACATTTTAATACCGGAACTGCTTAAGCTTTCCACGAAACCCTTCTGCGCAAACAGATAAAGCAAAAGAAGTGGAAATATCACCATCAAAGTGCCTGTGGATACGATGCATTGGGTATATCCCACGGAGGCACCTGTCGCCTGATTTAAGGTATGAATCATGTAGTTGCCAAGCCTTTCACCAATCTGCTGTAACTGAACGGATAGAAGCTTTATATTTCCTAAAAACATCTTAGAATAAAATCCATCCGTCCACTGCCACACAAAGGCAAACAAAAAGCAGGACGTTAAGATAGGCTTTGCCCCCGGCAGCATGATCCGAACAAAGGTTTTAAAGGTACCGCAACCATCCACATAGGCCGCCTCCTCTGTCTCCTTTGGAACATTTCGAAAGAACTGACGGATCATATAGATATATAATCCATTTTTAAGTCCCATACAGCCGGCACTCATCAGATAATAAGGCAATACAGAGCCTCTTAAATTGATGGTGTTGCCGGTAAGCATTTTAGCAATACCAAACAAGTCAAAGAATCTAAAATGCAGATGCAATGAAGTGGATATGGTCTGGGGCGGAATGATGATTACTAACATCACACAGGCAAACCAAAACTTTTTAAGAGGAAAGTCAAATCTGGCAAAGCCATACCCTACTATGGTACAGACAGCAATTTGTAATATTGCAATGGAGAGGGACACAAATACTGTATTTGCCATGGTTTTCCAGTAGTCCATAAACTGACCCGCCAATTGATAATTCGCCGTAGTAAAATGCTCTGGAACTGTGATAACCATGGCATTATACAAATCTTCCTCTGCCATGATACTAATGGATATCTTGTTAAAGATTGGCTGTAGAATCAAAAAGCACATTCCAAAAAGCATAAAAAAACGAATGATACGATAAACGAAATTCTTAATACTCTTTTTCAGAAGATATCCGCCAGATTTTAAGTTTCTCCCCCAATAGTTATCCCATCTTCTGTTTGCCTTTGTCTTATTCATAGTAATAAACCCCCTTGGATATAATGAATGAGCTTAAGGCTATCATGAAGATTACGATTCCAAAATAAACCCATGCCATCGCAGAAGAAAACCCATAATTCAGATCTACAATCATCGTCTTACTGATTTTTTCCATTACCTTATTATCTGATCTCATGCAAAAATCAACGATGGTATAAATCCAGTTTACTAAAAACAGGGGACTGATCATGGGAAACGTAATCTTCCAGAGACTTTCCCAGCGGGTGCATCCTTCGATTGCGGCCGCTTCGTACATATTACTGGAGATGGTCTGTAATCCGGATAAAAAGATGATAATCTGGATTCCTGATGCAATTGCTACATCATAAACTCCATCCACAATTTTAAAAACAAGTTCAAATACACGGCTTCCAATTCCGTTTATTGTGAGTATTTTTTGGATGGCAGTGGTAATGGAGGTACCTCCCGCTGATTGCTGAATGGCATCTTGCATTCCAGACAGCAGTGTATTGTTAAACTCGATTCCTAAAATGACACCGGAGGATAAAATAACCGGCAGAAAGAAAATCGCTCTTACCAGCGCACGTCCTTTAAACTCCTGATTGAGTATCATTGCTGCAAAGAAACTAAACACCATAATTGCTACAGAGTTATATGACATTCGAGTAATTTCTGTTGTTAGGAGCTTGTTGTATTCAATATCAACGGTAAAGGCTCTTAAATAATTTACAAATCCGCCAAATATGAGTTCAAATCCGTTGCTGCCAACCTTTACGTTACAGAAACTCATATAAAGAGACTGGAAGAATGGCTTTACCATAAACACCAGAAAGCCGATTATGAAAGGCATAATAAACAGATATCCTGATATTGCTTTTCTTTTTTGAAGACCTTTATATTTCTTACGCTTCATCATATATCTATTTTCCTTTCCTAATGAACTACCAGATAGTCTCTGGCCGGCAATAATGTTCCATCTTGCGTGGTATAGTCCTCATAATTATAGTTGACATATACTTTAGTTCCGTCTTCATAACCAGTAAGGGTGACCCCCTTATCTAATCTGGCATGGTCTGTGATCCGCTGATTGAAGGTATTGCCTAAGCTTTTTTCATATCTTTGGTAGATTGCAAGCATGGTGTCCTTCCACGCTTCGTATCCTGCTCCGAAATACTGGGTATAGTATGTATTCTGTAGTTTCTTAGAATCTGCCGCCATAAACGTGAAGGAAAGACCGGCTCCATATTCTGCTGATTGAAGCAATTCCTCCCTATAATCTCTGGAAAGATTCAGGGCTTCTCCCGTATAGTTCACGTAACCGTGAACTGCGATCTGATAAAAGGGAATGGTTTCATCAATAATTGTATAACCAGAACCAGCCAAATCCATGTTGGCAATGAAATCCGTTACCCCCAGCGTATAATCATTTCCCATATTGGTCATGATTCCCATTCCAGAATCATGGATGGCATTCAAGATATCCATCTGCTGTTCTTTTGCTCCTTGGCGGGTGACAAACCGCTTGGGATTATAATCTGCAGACAATTGATATCCTACATCTTGAAAGGATACTCCAGATGCGTTGTAGGTTTGTGCAGCTTCCCATAGATTTCTCATTGTCTTAGTAATTGCTTTTACGTTTAGCAAGTAATACGGATCCCGATAATCCTGTTCCCCATAATAGACCGGGTCAAAGGTATAAAGTTTTGCTATCACTTTGCTGGCCTTTGTTGCTGCATCCCGGGACAGAAAGAATTGATCGTTTTTCTTGTTGTATGCATAATTTGTCATACCATCTAAGTAAAGCTTCATTCCCTTTTCGAAAGCATAGGAAGTTAGAGCGTTTAAATCTTTTTGACTGCCAAGCTTTTTGACTAAGTCAGCCTTTGATAACATGGTCTGCTTCATTCCACCATTCATCCAGCCACAGAGCTTTACTGACAAATTCTTTACTTCGTTTTCATTTAGCTCCTCTAAAATATTCCTTGCCTCCTGGAACGTGGTAAGGGCTAGGGGCCTTGAGACAGGTACTCCCATCACCTGTTCCATCTTATCCACAGCTCCAATAAAGCTTACTAAAACCGGTACCGCTGAATCATTATTTGCCGTAAAACCATCCCCATAGGTCTCTCCCAGATAGTCATGATAGGAATTTGCCATCTCCACATAACTACCGGAATCCACAAAACGGTATCGTTCTACCAGCTTTTCTTTTGGTATGCTATCTTCATACACAAACATGGCGCCATTATACTTATCCGCTACATCACACTGTTCCCTGTGTAAGATATTAAAGCTTGCACTGGCATAATTATAGCTGTTGCTTCTTCCGCTGATATCTGCACCGATGGAGGCATATGCTGCCCCGTCTTCTATCATGCAGAGAAAGGAACTGTCTCCTTTGGAGATTCCAAATACCCCAAAATAGTTACGTGTTTCATGGACTAAGGATTCTCTGCCCTGTGCCATATCCCAACCGTATACGTTGGAATAATAGCTGCTTTGGGCAGTCTTTCCGTTATTAAAGTTAATGATAGAACCGCCGCCCTCCGGTACCAATAAATATCCCTCCTCCAAAGAAGTTCCTGCTCCAAAATACGGCAGTACATTTAAGGTCAGAAGCGGATATTTTTTCTTGTATTCAATTTCTTCCATTGGAACTTCAACCTTTAAGTCATTTCCCTCCAGCCGATAAATTACGCTGACATTAAACACTGGTTTATCCGTAGATTGATCCGCCGTATATAACTCTTTTCCCTTGGCATAGTCCTGAGTGGTATAGCCAGCTTCCTTAAAATATTCTTCAAACTTAGTTTTAATATTGTTTTTGACCCCATCACGCAAGACATAAATCACTTCATCTGCAAGAATTGGATATTTGGCCAGCAGAGCTTCTTTGTCTTCCTTTTTTCCCATATGATTGATGTCATACATCTTGTAATACTGTTTCACCATGCTAGCATTTGATTTGCTCATCTGGGAAAGAAGTTTCTCAAACTGGTCTTTCAATATGACGTTAGGAACGATAAATTCCTTTTCCACCTCTCCAATGGAGTAATTTACCTTAATGGAATCTTTGGTTGCTTCTATGTCATAGATTTTACTGGCTATACTGTATTTGTAATTATTATAAAGAGTGTCTACTCCATTGATGGTGCTGTAGGTCAAAAGAAGGGTAGACTTCAAATTCTCAATATCTGTGGAAAGCGCTACTTTATCTTCATCTGCATCCTGTGGATTGGAGTACCACACCTTGCCTGTGGATTTCACCTTAACCATAAACTGAGTGGTGGTTGAATCCATGGTAAGCTTTAGCGTATCATTTTCCAGTATAATTTCCTGCTCTTTTCCTTCAAACGCATTTACCTTTATAATCTCTTCCGGATCCGGTTCCTTTTTTAAAAGCATCAAGACCAAAGCCACCAAAAGGATTGCCAGTAAGAGCAGAGCAGGAGCCAGAAGATTTTTTAATTTCTCTTTTATCATTCTCTTTTATCCTCCTACCCGTCACATTCGGAACATGATTTCTTTTACAATGGATACAAAATACGAAATTCCCTGGCTGATCATACTAAAGAACAGCAATAAGATGAATATCATGACCAACATAGCAAAAATCGATGCAACCATAAATACGATGGTTTTAGTCATGCTGTATTCATGGATTTCCATCATGGCACAAATCATTAATACTGCGATCCACCCCATCATAAACACCAGTGCATAATTGTAAAATGCACCTTCTTCTACCGTAATAAGATTGCTCAGTATAATCATTGGAAACCGAATGAGAGGATATGGTGCCAGTGCATAACCGACCCCCATACAGATCTGAGACAATTTTCCTTTTCCGTCAAACAAGGTAGTCAGTCCCCAGTTTCCCACACAGAACAATATCAAGGGAAACATAATGCTGGCAATGTAGACAAAGATATTGATCCCTTCCCGGTAAACCTGCAAAAACTGGAAATTTGTATATTGCAGCGACATGACTCTCGCAAGCAGGGTCAGTAATACGATTGTATTTGCTGCCGCAAGGGAACCTCTTTTTTCATGGGTTAAGTCCCAGAAGCCATCCAGCGGATGGGTAATCACATACAATGAATATTTTAATGTTGAAACATAACGATTGGCCGTCATATCTTCCTCCGTTTCTGGATTACTCTTTAAAAATCTCTGCAGTATCGATTTGATACTTGATTTTCTTTGCTCTATCTATGAGCGTCGGGAGAACAAATAAGAGAATAACTCCTGTAAATATGAAACCGATATGTTCTTCCACCCACTCCTTCCGATACTGCTTAAATGCTTTGGAGTAATTCTTTGTATCCCATTTTAATTCAAAGTACTTCATGGCTTCTTTATACTTTTCCTCACTCATGAGTGAAGTTCCAATTCCCACATATGCCAAATCATAATTTCCATTTTGCGCCTTTACCTTTTCCCAGGTTTTCCCGGAAGCCTTGTAATCTCCCGCATCGTACTCTGTTATGGCCTGAAATATCAAATTTCCATATTCTGTTGGGGTAAATACGGTAAGGCTGGCATCCTGTGAATCCAGAACAAGTAGATCATTTCCCATATGATCCATGGCAGATGGAAGCTTAAAGCTGCCGTTTATGTTGCCATTTCCGCCAAAAGCATATAGCATATGTCCTTGTTTGTCATAACCAAAGATTCTTCCTCTGACCTTGTCAATGGCAAAATAGATTCCATGATCAAGTGCTGTCATATCAGTAATTAAGGACGGACCCTTGTAACCTCCCCCAAGTCCCCAATAGAGATCACCCATAACACGATAATTCCCATTTTGAATGAGAATGTTTTGCCCCATTAGATTCAATCTTCGAATGGGCACATCGGAACCGGTATCCATACCCTTTTCGCTTACATTGGTGGTACATGCAAAGATAAAGCCTTCGGTATCCATATAAATATTGTCATACTCTGTGGGCACAAAGGATTCCATCGCCGCTCTCTGCGCCTTTGAGGCAAACTTTTTCCAGATATAGTCTGAAAAATTGTAGGTCACCTGGCTGGCGCCGTAAAAACCAGTAAAGGTTCCATCTGCATCGTATTTTATCATTCCTTTGTTGATGTTGTCCGCAATGCAGTATACCCTCCCGGCTGCATCCACTTCCAGCTTACCAGGAAGAAATTCAGCCGATTGGTCAAAGACTACATTATCCGGCTTTTCAAACACCATCACAAAGTTTAAGTCCTGATCTAATTTTAAAATGCGGTTATTTCCTTTATCACAGATGTAGAGATATCCATCCTTTGTCACACAAATATCCGTTGGATTTAAAAGCGTCTTTACCTCCACATCTCCTTTTATTTCATCAATGATACGGATTTGTTTAAAAACATTCTTGTTTTCTCGTTTCAACTGTACGATCCGGTTGTTTCCGGTATCGCAGATATAAACATCATCTCCCTGGACATACAATCCTGACGGCGCATTCAAGCCTTTATTTAACCCCAGATCCGTTGCGGTGTAAACGTCTACGGTGCTATAGGCATCAGGGGAATACTGTATGTCACCCCAATAATCATAATTATAGGTATAGCCCCTTTCCGAGCCGTCATCTGCATAGGCCACAACTGTAGAACCAGCCAGGAGGCTTACCGAAAAAACCAATGCTGCAAGACAATTCATACTCCTTTTCATATCCTGTTTTCCTCCATCTCCTTACTTCACAGACCCTTTCGTATCATTCCTTCAGACCGGAACTTGCCATGGTCTCAAGGATACGGCTTTCCGACAGAATAAAAATAGTAATTGGAACAATCATAACAACCACCGTTACCGCCGCAGCCTGACCGGTTCTTGCAATTCCACCGCTTTGTATCTGTTGCAGTGCATAGACCAGCGTCTTCTTTTGTTCGGAATAAATAAAGGTTGCTGCTTTGTTATTCCACAGGCTTTGTACGGAGAAGATGATTAATGTCAGCCACGCAGGCTTTACATTAGGCATTACAATTTGAAAGAATATCTTTCCAAGGCCGGCTCCGTCTATCATAGCTGCTTCGATTAATGACATGGGAATTCCTTCCATAAACTGCTTCATGAGGAACAGTCCCATAGGCGCCGCAAATGCCGGTATAACAACAGCCCAGTAGGTATCAATCCAGCCCAGCTTGCTGATAATCAGGTAATTGGGGATTGCCGTTACGTATCCATTGAACATCAATGCCGTTACAACAATGGTGAAGAACAGCTTACTTCCTGGAAACTCATATTTTGAGAGCACAAAGGCTCCAAGGGAGGCAATGATTAAATGCCCTGCCGTACCTGCTGCGGTAATAAATACGGTATTGAATATGTATCTGGAAAAGGTGACCCAGGATTTTCCCATGGTGACGAATAAATCCTGGAAGTTATCCAGAGTTGGATTCTGTGCAAATACCTTAGGAGGAAACAAGAACAATTCATCAAGGGGCTTTAGTGAACTGCTGACAGCAAATACAAGGGGAAATACCATAGCGATCGCAACCAAAAACAGCATGAAATAAATCAGGAAGTCTCCGGTTCTAGAACGGTTTGGTTTTCTTTTTTTTATTTTAAATAATTTACGATTTATCATATCAGGTCCCTACTCTTCTTAACAGACTCTGGATTGCCTTGTTACATAAGATCATGATTAAAAACAGCAAGGTAGCAATTGCCGATGCATACCCCATCTCAAATCTTGAAAAACCATAATCAAACAAATGGGTGACTACGGTACGTGCTGCATAATCCGTACTTGGATACCCGCAAAGTGCCATAGTAACATCACAGACCCCAAATGCTTGTGTAATGGACATGACCGCACCAAACATCAGCATTGGCTTCATATTGGGAAGGGTAATATACCATAATTCCTGCCACCGATTCTTCACCCCGTCCATATAGCCTGCTTCAAACTGAGACCGGTCCACTCCCTGAAGACCTGCTACAAAGGAAAGGAACCCGGTTCCCAGACTCATCCAGAGGATAACCAGCATACATACCCTTAGCATATATTTAGGGTTGGTAAGCCACAGGATGGGGGCATCAATCAAACCTGTATTCATTAAAAATGCATTGACATAGCCAAAGGAATCTCCTCTAAAAAAGATGGAAAAAATAACAAATACATTGCCTGCTATGGACGGCGCGTAAAATATGATAACTGCAATGGTCCGAATCCACCTTGGCAGCTCATTGATGAGCCATGCAAAAAGGAAAGACATGATATATCCCAATGGCCCGGTAATTACGGCAATCATGAACGTATTTTTAACTGCCATTAAAAAGATATCATCTTGTAAAATCAGACTGATATAATTTTGCAATCCGATAAACTTTGGAGACTCCAGTATGTTGTAATAGGTAAAGCTGAAAAAAATGGAGGAACATACCGGTAGAATGTAAAACATAGTAAATAAAATTGCATAGGGTGCAAGAAACAGGTAGCACGCCTTGCTTTTCTTTGCCTTTTTTACCATGATTCCAAACTCATGACGGCGCAGCGTAACATATTTTTTTATATACTCTCTCATCCCATCCTCCTGCTATTCGATCGGAAGCCCAAATTCAATTCGTTTCTTCTTTAACTCCTCATTAATTGTCATCGAATACTCCAGAACTGTTTCTCTTGGGTCCTCTCTTTTATTGATTACCCTTCGGACTGCGTTGGTGATATGTCTTGTGGTATAATACCCTCCTGCAACCTCCTGAAATCCAACCGCTGACTTCCACTGCTCTCCCAATACTTCTACATTATCTGCACTCCATGCCAGTTGACGAAAGGCATCTTTGTTTGCTGTTGCGTATCTTGCAGAGGATCCTAAAAGCGCCTCTAATTCACGGCCAAATCTCACCTGAGTGTCTGTCTCGGCCCACCATTTCATGAACTGCCATGCATTCTGCTTCACTTTTTCGTCCTTCGTTTTTATCATCATGGTGCAGATTCCTGAGGAAAAATCAGAACGGTCGATGATCTTATTCCCGGCTGTATCCTTTTTCTCCGTACCTGGAATCAGTGTAAAATCCCATAATCCCCTGATTTCCGGTGCCGAGACCATTAAGGTATTGTAGCTGCTGTAGTTTGCAATTCCAATGGGCATCTGACCGGACCTGAAACGGCTGACAAAATCATAATCTTTCGGCATTCCATAATCCGTAAAAAAACTGGTGTATGTGTTAAAGGCTTTTACTCCAGCCTCATTGTCTATGATGGTTTTTAATCCTTTCTCATCATACACATCGCTGCCATTTTGGTATAACAAGGTATATAAGACTGACAAGTCCGGTGTGGTCGTACTGGCAGTTGTGGGGATGCCTACCTCCATATTGTTTCCCTGAATCGTAGGCAGCATATGAATCAGTTCCTCCCAGGTATTTGGCACCTGAAGATTTAGTTCCTTCATAATATCTTTTCTGTAAAACATAACATTGTAGGTCTGGGTTTCAGGAATTGCATACAGGCCGTTGTTAAACTCATAAGCTCTGTAGGCGCTTTTATAAAACGATTTCAGGACTTCTTCATGATCCCTAAACTGAGTTAAATCCTCAACCGCATTTCTAAGTGCGTAATTAACCGGCTGATCAGCCCCTACGGACAACACCACATTGGGGCCACGCCCTGCTACCACTGCATTTAAAAGTGCTCCAGCTTCTACGATTTCTACGTTAACCTTGATTCCGCTTTCTAAGGTAAAAGTATCATCCACCATAGTTTTTAAAATAGTTCCCTGATCACGTCCGGTTGCAATCCATACTTTTACCACCGAGTCCTTATCTTCATCCTTGCCGTAAACGTTTCCCACAGCATTGTAATCCACGAAGAAAGAGGCAGTAAACGATTTTACTTCATGCCAGGCTTTGTCAAACATATTTGCTTTATCGGCAGATATGGGAACATCTCCACTGCTTATAATGAGGTAATCCACATCTAGTTTTGTCTCTCTCATGTTCAAGATTGCAGTTCCCAAGGAAGTAATATTATTTTTAAAGTCAATGAAATTCACCGTTATCTTGTCTGGTCGTTCTTCAAACAGTTCAAGCTGCTGAGCAAGTGTCTGTGCCGTTGCGATCTTTTCTGCCTTTTGTCCCGTATATGCCACCACTTCATCAATGATTTTGTAAAGCCTTTTTGACTCTAAGCCCATAGCCTTGATTACTTCCGGATATAACTGTCCCAGATTATAATCACGGTACTTATCCGGGGTTGCACCGGTATACACTAAAATCTTTCGATAAATCTGATTCAGCCGATAGTTAGACTCCTCTAACTCCTTTATGATATCGCCCATGCCTCCAAGCGTCGCTTCCAGACGAATGGTGTGGCTGCCACCTTTTAAGTAAAACTCATAGGGCTTTCCTTCCTGGTCGGATAAAGTCTTTACATCCCAGTCATTCCCATAATCAAAGGAAAGTGTCTGCACCTCCTTAAATGGAATTTCTCCATCAATCAAAAGGCTTCTGCTGGAGATGCTGCCTCTGGAATAATTCTGCCGTCCTTTGACCGTAATATGATAATATCCGTCCTCCGGTACCTCAAAGTTCCACTCAATCCATTGTCCCGCCTTATTCCATGCCTCTCCGCCTGTGTAGTTAAGCACGGTGTTTGTTACACTGTTTGGTTCTGTCGTGGGAGAAGACCGGTCATATTTTGCATAGAGAGAAGGCTCTGATCTCATGGAAGAGTCCTCTCCCTGAATTTTCAAGTCGAAACCTGTGGGAGACTTTGAGATATCAGGCTGTTCTTTCCTATAATCTATGTAGGTTTTCTTCTCCTTTACTGGAGTAAGAGCCAGTTTACGAAGCACCATTGGCTCATTGACTGCGGTAAGGGTAAGAGTATTATTTCCCTTCTTAAAATAAAATTGATACGGCTCCTGCATATACCCCATATCATCTTTGCAATAGGCGCTCTGCCATTTGTAAACTTCAATCTGGGAAGGACGTATCTGATTTCCCTGATTATCTGTAATGACCGCCCCATCATCCGTCCATTGCCTTCCAAAGCTTAAATTTGCTGCACTGGTAAAAGGATTTTCTCCATTAATGATGATGGCTCGTTCTGCAGCAACGCCTCTGGATGCCATTGTCATATATTCCAGATACACATTGTAAAAGCCCGCCTCAGGCACATTGGCGTTCCATGTAACCGTTGATTGATCTCCAGTATAAAGTGCTTGTGCCTCGCCTTCATAATCTTGATAAACAGAGATATTCTTGCCTGATGCATAGCTGCACACATTAATATCCACGTCTGACGAAGGATATCCGGCGTCAGAGTAACTGGCTATGTACTGAGAATAGGTTCCTTCACGGTCAAGCCCATCGATCTCTGCCAAAAGATCCACGCCTGCATACTTATCCGCATAACTTTCAACTCCTGTCATTCGATTCTTCAAATAAATTAGAAGTACGAATACTAAAATACCTCCCAATATCATACCTATTTTTTTAGCAGTGTTTTTCATAGTTCCTCCATCCCCATGCCTGACATCTATCTTATTTTATTATTATCAATTTTAACGACGGACGCCTATCAGTTATTGCTAGTTACCATTCACATATTGCCTAGTTTTCTGTTTTTATTTTCAATTTCATTGTGCAATATTTACCTTTTTGTCGCATCGTGATAGAATTACTTTAGCAAGTATGTTAAACTTATTTTAATTTAATATGAGTACAAGTAATAATTGTGAATGGAGGAGTCATGATAGGAGATCAGATTAAATGTTCTTATTTAGACTTTTACACTCAGAACAGTGATTGGAAAGAACGTACCGTCAATGATAACTATGAGACAATTAACTTCCAAAATGGATCTACCATCCGGATCTGGTATAACTGCCAGGCAAGTAATTTCGCCCCTCACTGGCATACTGCTCTGGAGATCATCATGCCAGTGGAAAATTATTATGATGCAGTATCTTCGAACAAAACGTATCATATTCTTCCAGGTGAGGTTCTCATCCTGCCTCCTGGTGAGATTCATTATTTAATTGCTCCCGATTCCGGAAAGCGCTTTATCTTTCAATTTGATATTTCAAATATCACCGTATTAAAAGGATTTTCCGGCCTTCAATCCCTGCTTAACAGCTCCTTACATATTACGAAGACCAGCTATCCCCAGATTTATGAGGATGTTCTGCAGTTGCTCATGCAGATGCGTAACGAATATTTCGGCACCAATGAATATCGGGAATTGGTAATTTGTTCTCTTTTGATCAATCTCTTCGTTACCCTTGGACGAAATCGGTTAAACAATATTAATCTTTTTCCAAACGTCCGAATCTATAAGCAAAAGGAATATATGCAGAAATTTAATACAGTGCTCAACTATATCGACGCTCATTACAGGGAAGAACTTTCCTTAGATGACGTGGCAGCCTTTAGCGGCTTCTCCAAGTATCATTTTACACGGTTGTTTAAGCAGTACACGGAATCTACCTTTTATGATTATCTGAGTTTTAAACGAATTAAAGCTGCGGAAACTCTTTTGGCTCAGCCAAATCTGTCGATTACAGAAATCGCCTTGTCCACGGGTTTTTCCAGCATCTCCACCTTCAACCGTATTTTTAAACAGCAAAAAAACTGTACCCCAAGCGAGTACAGATCCTTTTGCAATCATATTCTATCTACATAGTCAATTTTCGTTCTCCTGCATCATCAGCTGTGCTTTGACCAGACTGTAATAGATGCCTTTCATTTCTAATAGTTCCATATGGGTGCCGGATTCTGCAATCCGGTGCCCGTCAATGACAATCAATCTGTCTGCATCCTTTAATGTGGAAAGCCTGTGAGCAATTGCAAATGTGGTTCTGCCACTGGTCAGCCTTTGCAGTGCCTTTTGAATGAGATATTCACTTTCCGTATCCAGGCTTGCTGTCGCCTCATCTAAAATGAGAATCCTTGGATCATTTAAAATTGCTCTTGCAATTGCCACCCTCTGCCTCTCTCCTCCGGAAAGATTGTGTCCTTTTTCTCCCACATACGTTTGATAACCATCGGGAAGACGGCAGATAAAATCGTGGGCATTGGCCATTTTGGCAGCCCGGATAATTTCTTCATAGGAAGCTTCTGGTCTGGCAAATCGTATATTGCTTAAAATAGTGCCGGAAAAAAGAAAGGTTTCCTGCAAAACAACTCCAATCTGAGAATGGTAATCGGAAAGGCGGATGTCCATAATATTTTCCCCATCCACTCGTATCTCCCCGTCGTCCACCTCATACAGATGCATGACTAAATTGATGAGTGTGGATTTTCCGGCACCAGAAGCCCCTACGATTCCAATCATCTCTCCCGGCTTTACCTTAAAGTTAATTTGCTCAATTACTGGTTCATATGATTTGTAACCAAATGTTGCATGGTTAAATTCCACATTTCCCTGTATTTTATGAAATTTGGAATTTTCATGGTCAAAGATCTGAGGCTCTTGTTTCAGCACATCCCCGATTCGTTCCATGCTTGTGACCATATTCATGAGCATACGCGGCATATTGGTCAGCCAGCCTATGTACTGATACAGGAGGGCGGTGTAAACGATAAACTGAAACAGTCTTCCTGGGGTCATTCTTCCATTTAATACGGATACTCCACCAAAGTAAATGACCAGGTAGACACCAGCTTCAAGTAAAAAACCAATCAAGGGATAGACAACTGCAAAAAATACCTCATTGTTTCTTTGCACCTTGGCATATTCTTCTGTATTCCGGTCAAAAATTTCTGCTTCCCGTTCCTCTTGCCCATAGGACTTCACCACGGACATTCCGGAAATCGCATCCTGAAGCCCACTGTTAACTTTGTCTGCTTTCTCCCCCTGCATATGAAAGATTTTTCTGATATATTTTCGCAAAGACGTAGAAAAGAACACAGCAGCCGGGGCAAATAAAAAAGCCAGCAATGCCAGTTTCCAGTCCAAAATCAGCATCAGCAAAGCATCCGCTATAAAAAGAATAATTATGGTGAACATATTACAGAAAGTTTCCCCCATAAACTCTCTTACTCTTCCTGTATCGTAAATGATTCGGTTCATCAGCTCTCCAGGGCTTCTTTCATTGATAAAGGAAAGAGACAAAAGCTGGATTTTAACGTAAAGCTCTTCCCTGAGTCCAGCACTGATTCTTGATCCAAGCTTTGAGCAAAGATAGGATTTTCCTGCATTGGCAAACACGATACCAAGGCTCATAACAAACATAAGGCCTAAGCAAATTACTGCTTTTTTCACATTGCCTTTATTTCCAATCAAAACATCATCCATTAAATGCTGCTGAATCGCGGGATTTGCCAGTGTGACAACCGTTGCAGTTAACATGAGCAGCAAAATAACTAAGAGGAGTTTCCATTGAGGCCTGATAAGGGTTAGAAATACAGATACCAGTCCTTCCTTTTTCCCTGTACACTTAGGGCATTCCCTGGTTCCTGGTAACGCTCTCCCGCAGGTCAGGCAGGCTGTCTCGTATTCGTGGCTGATGACCGGTTCTTTTTCTCCTCGCTGCAAAAGCAGACACCCTCTCGTAATATAGGAATACCTGGTCAGATGCTTAGCGGAATACCGTCCAAGGATTTCCTCGTTTCCATTCCTTATTACATAGAGAACGCCACTTGAAATCTGAGGCTCACTTACTACTTTTTCAAGCTCCGTAAGCCGGTAGGTTTTTGTACAATTGCCTTCCTCTAAAAGAGAAATTCTTTGGTTGGTCACTACCGTATAGGAATTTTCTCTGAAATTTCCTTCCTGGTCCAGATCCAGAGGAAAGCAGTAATAGATTTCTTCCCCTTGGGCCAAGGTAAGGAGTTCTTTATTTTTATCTGTTAATTGATACAAAAGTTCCAAGGCAGCCTCCTCTATAAAAACAAATCCAGTTTTCTCCGCTCTGCCGGCGTAAGCTGCCCTACGTCCGGTATTTCAAAACGGTTTTCATCAATATCTGAGAGAAGAATTCGTTCTTCTGTCAGATGAACCACTGCATTTCCCCCCATATGTATTGTGAATCTGCATTCTCCATGATCCGTAATTACGTCCCAGTACGCAAACCCATATTCTTCCTTAACCGATCGAATCTTAGTAATAATCGGCGTAAAGTACCGCAGGTTTAGCTGTTCCTTTAAAAGCTGTACTGTTTCTTTCTCCATATCCTTTAAATCTTCTATAATTCCGATTTCTTTTGACTTATCTCCTACAGAACGGACGGATAGAAACCGGTCCTTTTCCATAAATGGAAACATTCGTATCACCTGGATTCTTTTATAAGTTTCCTCTCCCATAGAGAGACTCACAA
Organism: uncultured Eubacteriales bacterium; assembly: GCA_963528005.1. Lineage (GTDB taxonomy): Bacteria > Bacillota > Clostridia > Lachnospirales > Lachnospiraceae > Lacrimispora. Next base: position 54,862 of record CAURSM010000011.1, on the reverse strand, counting down.
ATCCTCCCTCTGTTCTTTTAAAAACAGTATTATGTTTTGTCAGGTAACGGATCTGAAGCATTTCCTCCGTTTCCCGTTCCATCTGACTTAAGTTAAACTCTTCTGACATCTCTTTCTCACCCCTCCGGGCATGGCAAGTGTTCCATTGCCAATGCCTTTGTTTGTAACTCCAACAGTTTATAATAGGTCCCATGCAGTCTGAAAAGTTCATCCCTGGTTCCCTGTTCCGTAATTTTACCCTGTTCAATCACCACCAGATAATCCGCATCCCGCAGTGTGGAAAGCCGGTGAGCAATGGATATTGTGGTTCTGTCCTTTACCAGATAGTTGATGGATTTTTGAATCAGACGTTCCGTTTCTGTGTCAACGGAAGCAGTGGCCTCATCAAGAATTAGGATCTTTGGATTTGCAAGAATTGCTCTTGCAATGGAAATCCGCTGCCGTTCACCGCCGGAAAGTTCCCGACCAGAGGCGCCGATTCTCGTATCATATGCATCTGGCATCCGCATGATAAACTCATGAGCTCCAGCCAGCTTTGCCGCCCGAAAGATCTCCATTCGTCCTGCATCAGGTTTTCCATATGCAATGTTATCTGCTACGGTTCCCATAAAGATATAGGTTTCCTGAGATACCATGGCTACATTTTTGCGCAAATCATGAAAACAGATTTTCTTGATATCAATTCCATCAATGCTAATCTCTCCCTCCACGGGATCATAAAGTCTGGAAATCAGGTTTACAATTGTAGTTTTTCCAGCTCCGGAGCGTCCCACAATTCCAAGCATACTGCCTGCAGGTATTTTAAGCGTAATATCCTTTAATACAGTATTGTTTTCCGTATATCCAAAGGTGACATGTTCCAGGGAAATGTCCCCCTTTGGTTTCTCCATCCGCAGGGCATCTGGAGCCTCTTTTACCTCCGGTATTGCATCCATAATCTCAAACATTCTCTTTGCACTGTTCATACTGTCTGCCCATTGGTTATACACTCTTGCAAAGAATCCCATTGGTCCGCTAAGCTGTCCCACGTAGCCTGTAAATGTAATCAGCGTACCCAGATTCATATTTTTACCGCTCATTAGAAAGTATACGCCAAGCCCCCAGACAGCAAAGGAGGCAATCTCCTGGGCTCCGCCATAGAGAATATGAAACGCATTTTGCTGACGGGAAATGGAAATCTCTGCTTCTAAAAGATGCTTATTGGGCTCCAGGAAGCGTTCTGCTTCCAGTCGCTCCTGACCAAAGGATTTAATGACCCTTGCTCCAGTCAGATTATCATTTACTGTACTGTTTACCGAACGCTCAGCCCGGTGTCTTTTGCCAAACAGCACCCAGATTCTGGGCCTAAGATACCAGCTGATGGCAACAAGGACAGGAAAGAGTAAGATAGTCACAATGGTCATCTGCCAGTTTATCCGCGCCATAACAATGACAGAAGCAAGAATGATAAGACCGTTGATGAGAATATATGGCGCACAATCGAAATAAAATCCGGTGACACGATCCGCATCACTCATAACACGAGTCATCAGTCCCCCGGTCTGCCTGTTTTTATAAAAACTGATGGAGAGCCTTCCCATAACACGGAAGATATCTTTTTCCATATTCCGGACAACCCCTGTTACCATCTGTGCTGTAAAAACCCCCTGAATCATACGTAGAAATAAAAGAGTTATTTTTACGGCCAGCATGGTAATGACAGCCAGAAACAGTGCCGTTACAAAATCCCCATGTGGGATTCCAAGCCGGATTAAAAAATTCTGGTCTTTTGCAAGTATCCGGTCATATAAAATCATTCCGCTTAAGTAAGGCCATACCAGATTCAGCCCAGCACCTGCCAGAATGCAAATCAGCATCAACACCAGCTTAAAGCGATACGGTTTAAAATACCTTGCCGCCCGAATAAAAGCAGTCTTTCGATTGGTACATCTGGGACATACCCTGCTGGCAGAATCCGGATACATTCTCCCGCAGTTTTGACAGTAGATTTCCTCATCCTCTTCAAAAGGGCGTCCTTCCCAGGTCATAATCAGCCGGTTCATCTGATGCTTACAGAAATTTGAAAAGGCGGTAACACAGGTATCGATTCCCCCATATCGTATGGTCAATGTGCTGCATGCCACCTGAGGTTCTATTAACATTTTTTCTATATTTATTACCTCATAACGCCTGACCGACCACTCTTTTCCCCAGTCCCCATACATTTCCCTTTGGGAACCATAGCCTTTGAAATAATGCACATGCTCCGCTTCTTTTGTCTCCTGAAAGAAATAAAGGATCTGCTTCGTAAGAATCACAACTCCATCCTGGTAGCTGCCTTCCGGATTCATATCCGTTTTAGCCATATACAGAATCTTGCTTTCTGTAATTGCTTCTCCTTCAAGCATTGCTTTTATTTCTTTTGGAATCTTCCATTGCTTCATTGCTGTTCTCCAATATGATATTTGAAATTATGAAATACGGCAGTTCCACCGATATTGCTTGTGGAATATAAAAACAAACCGTATCGGCAGCCTGTAAAATGGTCCAGCTTAAAGACCAGATGTTGATTTCCAACAGGGATCCATTGGTCCTTTTGCTTATAATAAAATTCAGCCATATCTTTCATTTCCCGAAAATCTGCTTTCATTTTTAATGTAACTGACTCTCCCTCAATAGGAACCCGGTAACATTCCATTCCCGGCATGCAATCGATGGAAAGATCTCTGAGTGAAGTATCCTCTATTCTTCTGCTCCACATTACCAGATAATAACACCCGGTTTCCCTGGTAACTCCCACCAGACTATAACAGCCCTGCAGTGCGCATAGTCCTGCATAATCTCCATTCTGCAATTCACTCACATCTAAGGTTACTTCTGCACTGCTGACAGGATATAGCATCCTTTGAGTCAGGGTATTAACCGCCTGAGTCAGATTGATACTGATTTTCCCAGTCCTTATTGCCAGCCCATTGTTATCGGTCCTCCACCACAGGTTGTCATTAGGCTCATGATTCCACTGCCACACATTAATAAGCTGGGGTTTTCCATTTTTCTCCTGTCTTCCCGTATAGAACCCTGAAGCATACAAAGGAGTGTATTCGTGGCCAGGTCTTGTATCTTCAATCATGAACTGCTGAGGCATCTTTCCCTGATCCCCAAAGACAGGTCTGTCACCTTCCCAGGTAACAGGAACCAGAACCGGAATTCTGCCCACTGCCCCATGGTCCTGAAACAGCACCCCAAACCAGTTCCCCTTTGGTGTACTGACTATCCCCCCCTGAGCAACTCCCTGATTGTAAAAACCGATGTCATCGTCAAATACATCCTGGCCTGTAAATTCTCCTTCCAAACGTTCCGACCTAAAGCAGGCCTGTGTCCTGCGTGCCATCCCATATTTCGGCCAATGAATCACAAAAAGATAATATTTGTTATGAATCCGGTAAATGTGAGAGCCCTCGTAACCCAGATAGACGTCTCCTTTTTCCTCCAGCAGTATTTTTTGAAGGCCATCCTTTTTGGGGGCTGTAAGTTGTTCATTCATTTCGGTCAGACGAACCTGATTCATCCCCCATATGATGTATATTTTATCATGATCAAAAAATAACGAACCATGATGGTAAACTCCCTGTACCTCTTGTCTCTTCCATGGTCCCTCTGCCTGATCGGCTGTATACAGGTATGTCTTTCCTGTGTCATAGGCGGAAAAGCAGATATAGAACCTGTTTTTATGAAAACGCAGACTCGCTGCCCACATCCCTTTCCCATAGATGTTTTGCTCTCCCTCCAACTGCTGAGCGGGTGTACTGTCTAATCGATCAAAAGCGTACGTTACAATTTCCCAGTGTACAAGATTATAGGATCTTAAAATAACTGCACCTGGAAAAAAGTGCATAGTGGTACTGACCATGTAATAGGTATCCTCCACTCGAATCACATCTGGATCCGGATAATCCATTTTTATAATAGGATTTATTTGGTCCATAAATTCTCCCTCAAATTATTCTCTCTGGGCAGTCAGGTGAATCAGCCTTCCAAAACAATCTCCACCAGCCCATGGCGTATGAACACGAAATCCTCCATACATCAACTCTTCTCCTGTATAGGAACGCTTTTCCCCCTCAATTTCATAGGTTTTATCAGGATTCAATCCTTTCAGGCGAATGGTGTGTACCAGTTCTCCTGGGTGGATCAGCACATGAACAAAGGAAACGACTGCCTCTTCTTTGTCTTTAGAAACTACTATGTAACAATCGTATCCATGATTTGCGGCGTAGGAAGCAATCCGGTAATAATCTCCCTCCCTTATCAGATCATTGTATTTATGATACAAGACAATCTGCTCCGGAATCTGGCTTCGTTCCTCCCCAGAAAGCTTTGTTATATCCAGCTCATATCCAAAGGTTCCTGCAAGTGCCACCTGCCCTCTGGTCTTAAAAGGAATCACACGTCCCGTCAAATGATTGGGGCAGTCACTGACATGAGCACCTATACAGGACAGTGGATATATTAAGGCAGTTCCTTCCTGGATGGACAGTCGTTCCAGGGCATCCGTATCATCGGAAGTCCACACCTGGGGTCCATAATATAGCATTCCCGGATCAAAACGCCCACCGCCGCTGGAACAGTTTTCTAGAAGCAGATATGGAAATTCTTTTAAAAGCCGATCCTGAAGCTGATATACGGAAAGAACATACCGGTGCAGCAGTTCCCCCTGCCGGTCTGGTGAGAGCCCACAGCTTCCAAGATCTGCCAAAGAGCGGTTCATATCCCACTTTACATACTCGATGGGAGCACTGTGCAGTATATTTGAAATCATTTCGTAAACGGCATCCACGACTTCCTGTCTTGACAAATCAAGCACATACTGATTTCTTCCAAGAGACGGCGTTCTTCCCGGCACGGCTATGGCCCAATCAGGATGAGCACGGTAAAGGTTTGAATTCAGGGACACCATCTCCGGCTCCATCCATATTCCAAATTTCAGCCCCAGTGCATTTACCTCTTTTACCAGGCGGGACAATCCTCCAGGCAATTTTTTTTCATTGACAAACCAGTCTCCCAGGGAAGTGGTGTCATCGCTTCGAGTACCAAACCAGCCGTCGTCCACAACCAGCATTTCTATACCATCTTTCGCCGCCTCTTTTGCAATGGAAAGAAGCTTTTCTGTATCAAAATTAAAATAAGTTGCTTCCCAGTTATTTAATAGAATGGGGCGTTTCTTATCCCGATACTCCCCACGGGTCAAATGGCTGCGGTATAAATCATGAAACGTACGGGTCATGCCCCCAATTCCATGTATACTGTGAACAAGTACAACCTCCGGCGACCAAAATTCCTCTCCGGATTCCAGTTTCCATAAAAAATTCTCCGGATGAATTCCCATAACAAAGCGTAGTCCTCCTGACGGCTCTAAGGCTGTCTGGGCCAAAAAATTGCCGGAATAGACAAAATTCATGGCATAGACTTCTCCCACATCTTCCTCGGCCCCGTGTGTTGCTAGAGCCATAAAAGGCTGTGACTGATGTCCTGTCTTTCCGCAGATGGAGTGCACCTGATGGGTTCCCATGGTAAGAGGATATCGGTTCATTCTGCACTCTCTCGCCCAATCTCCATGAAGTGTGATGAGATCAAAATCCCTGTTTTCCATATCAATGGAGGCACTGAGCACCTTGGTCAGATAAATTTCCTCTTCTCCTAAATTAACGATTTTGACACTTCTTGTAATTGCATCCAAATCTTCAAATACCGTATATAACAATATAACCTTAAGTCCCAATACCGGATCTTCGCATGTAAGCTCCAGCGTGACACAGTCATCCTTTGATCCATAGGTTGCAGGAAGCCCTCTAAGTTTAGGTTTTCCAGGATAGATCTGGTGTTTTGCATAAGAAAGCTTTAACGCTGTATGCCCATTCTTAGTTCGTATCCCAACTGCCGATTCTCGGTAATCACCAATTCCACCGGTGGGATATTCCTTTGGAAATCCTCCCAGAAAATTCAGCCGATCACCAGCCATCTCATCTGCTGCATACGCTGGTTCTCCTAACCCCATTAAGTAAACCAGTTTATGGCTTTTCATCTTTCTTCCATAATAGATGTGAGTCACAAACTTTTCCTTTCCTATCACACCGATCATATAGCTGGTATTTGCAGTATCCAGTTTAAAAACCTGATTTTCCTCAAAATACTCAATTGCCACCTTATTCCCTCCTCACTAACAGAACAATCCCTACATTATAAATCCAATTCATAGTTGAATTTCATGAAATCAACATACCCCCCGATTTGATTGGTGGAATAATAGAACAAGCCGAACCGGCATCCGGTAAAATGATCCAATTGGAACATAAGCTTGTGGGTGATCCCAATAGGAATCCACTCCCCAGCCTCTTCATAATAAAATTCCGCCACATCTTTACCGTTCCTGTAATCCACACGACACCTTACCGTAACAAGAGGTAGCTTCACCGGTAGCTTCTTATGAATCACCTCTTCCTGTACCATAGTAAGCATTACAATAAAATAATTTCCCTTGTCTCTGGTAATCCCCACTGCCCCATATCGCCCCTGTAAAGCTGTGATTCCAGCATAATCACCATCTTTTATTTCAGACGCATCAATCGTAACGCTGGCTGAGCTGCTGTCCTCCATCGTTCTTTGGGTTAAGGTATTATAGGACTGAGTGAGATGTTTACATATCTTTCCGGAATGGAGACGGAGGGCTCCTTTTTTCTGGGTTACTGACCACAAATCATTTCTAGGATTATGATTCCACTGCCACGCCAGATTCAGATGGATCTTTCCCTCATGATCTGGCTCATAGACAAAGTCATCAGACACATACAAAGGCATATATTTATAACCTGGTCTGGTACTTGCTGTTTCCACCTGTAAGGGCACCTTTCCATTTATTCCAAATACTGGTTTTTCTCCCTTCCAGATCATTGGAACCAGAATGGGGATTCTTCCTACTGCGCCTCGGTCCTGAAAGAATACTCCGTACCAATTTCCTTCCGGTGTGTCTACGATTCCACCCTGAGCCACTCCAGCCCCGCGGTGTCCCATATCATCACAAAGCACATCGCCCCCCACAAATTCCCCCTCAAGGGAATTTGAAGAAAAACAGGCCTGGGTCCGAAACCAGCGTTCTCTCAAGCTATGTATGAAAAAGGCATAATATCTGCCATTTATCTTATACAAATGGCTGCCCTCATATCCAAGCCCAGGGTGATCCTTATCTTCAATCAAAATCCGGTGAAGACCTCCTTCTTTCGGACCGGTTAATGCTTCATTTAACTCTGTCATGAAAATGGTTTTATTTCCATAGATAATATATCTCCTGTCATCTTCATCAAAAAACAGAGAACAATCATGATAGAATCCCTCTATCCTCTGCTTAATCCATGGCCCTTCTACCTGCTTTGAATGATACAAATAGGTCTTGTGAGTGTCATTGCATACAAAGCACACATAAAATACTCCCTTACGATACCTTAATGAAGCAGCCCACATCCCCTGGCCATAAATACTTAATTCTCCCTCAAGCATCTGCCCCGGTGTATCATCAATGGTTTCATATACATAACCTGCCATCTCCCAATGAATTAAATCATAAGAACGCACAATTGCACCACCCGGCATAAAATGCATGGTGGTGCTGATCATATAATAAGTATCTCCTACTCGGATAACGTCAGGATCTGGATAATCTTGTTTTATGAGCGGATTTTGCCCTTTTACCGGATTATTTTCCATTTTTCTTTCCCCCTACCGTCTGCTTCCAACTCCTAAAAACCTCCAGCACGCTGCTGTCTTCTTTTACAAAAGCGAGGAATTCCTCTAGGTTTGCGTCAAATCGATAGGTTTGGCCGCCATGATATGCTTTAAAATCAATGACATTAACCCATCTTCCCCCAGGAAGATATACCTCTCGGCTCACCGACTTTTCTTCTAAAATCGGTGCAAATAGTATCTCACTTCCAAACAGATACTGATCCTCCAGGCAATAGCAGGTTTCATCCTCCGGGAAATCAAAAAACATAGGGCGCATAATGGGTGCTCCGGTCTGGCTCGTCGCCTCCATCTGCTCTAAAATATAGGGCTTTAAGCCTTCCCTCAATTCAATCAGTCGTTTTAAAATAGGATAGTTACGTTCGCCAAAACTCCAGATTTCATTATCACCACCACTTGGTTCTATAATTCCAGGATGGCGTTCTTTATGAAAGGGAGGGCGAAGTCTGGAACCATGAAGACGCATAACCGGAGAAAACACGCCAAACTGGAACCACCGAACAATTAGTTCCCTAAAATACTCGCTGGTAATATCTCCTCCGTGAAATCCTCCAATATCAGAATTCCACCAGGGGATTCCGCACATTGCCATAGACAACCCACTCTTCACGCTCATTTTCAGATTTGCAAAGGTAGATCCGATGTCTCCATTCCAGACAATGGCACCAAATTTCTGGCTTCCTGGATATGCCGCCCTGGTCAATAATACTGTGTCCTCTTCCCCTTCCCCGCGAAGAGCATCATAAAACATCTTTGCATAATAATAGGGGTAAAGCATTGCGGTCTGGGCACCGTTTCCTAGATAATATTTCAGATGTCCCGGCTGCTGTGGATGTACTTCAGGCTCTGCCTCATCAAGCCAAAAGGTCTTTATCCCCATGTCATAATAATATTTTTTCACTTTATCCCATACAAATGGACCTGTTTTGGGATTCATAGGATCGATAAAAGTCTGCTGACCGTAAAAATCAAAAGTCCCATACTGTCCATTTTCCGTGCGCACCAATAAGTTGCCTTCACTCATAGGAACATAATTTTCACTTTTGGGGTTAATGGTTGGCCATATGGATACCACCGGTTCTATTCCCATTTCCCGCAATTCCATGCACATGGCTTTGGGATCCGGCCAGTATTTCGGATCAAATTTCCATTCCCCCTGTTCCGTCCAATGAAAATAATCTATGACAATTGCTGCAATGGGGATGCCCCTATTTTTGTACTCTCTTGCCGTTTCCAGCAAATCCTCCTGGCTTTCGTAGCGCAGCCTGCACTGCCAGAACCCTGCGGCCCACTTTGGAAACCGGGGTGCATATCCAGTCAGACCACAGTATAATTTCATGGTTTCTGCAGGGGTATCTCCGGCATAGATTAAGTAGTCCGCCTGATAAGCACTGTCCGCTACAAACATGGTATGATTATTTGTTGTTTCGCATCGCCCAGGCGCCGGGTTGTTCCAGAAAAAGCCATATCCCAGCGAAGAGTATAATACCGGCAGCGTTGATTTTGTATTATAATGAATGATATTGCAGGTACTCCCCTTCCGGTCAAATAAGTCCTCCTGCTCTTGCCCCATTCCATAAAAATGCTCCCCTGGATTGGGATCAAAAATAACCTTGATCTGATAATGGTCACCTTCTACATGCTGATTGCGATTGGTATAGTCTCCCTCAAATTTCGTACGCAGGATCTGCTTTCCATTCTTATAAAATGTTACGATTCCTCCATACCAGGGATTTCCTGCTTCAATGACTGCGCTGACCGTTCCATTTGTAATACTTGCTTTGCTTTCGTTTCCACTGGTTTTACAAGCGTCTTCTCCAGGAGGAAGAAGTGTCCAGTTTTCTTCCAACAATTCTGCATTTTTCGTGCTTCTGCAGCGAAGGCAGTTTATGCCATACGGTTCAATTACGGTTAGCTCATCTTTCCTCTCAAATACAATTCTTTTTTCAAAAATACTTATCTTACCCATAAGTTTTCTCCTCACTCAAGATTACGGCCTAAGTACAGCCTAAGTACAGCCTAAGTATGATTCTTACCAGATACGATCTGCCGGCGTCTACCGCTTCCTGTCTTATGTGCTCCTGCCATGTTTTTCTCCATTTTATATTATTATCGTGAATCGGAACTGCTTTTTACATGAGTTTTAGATTATTTTTATGCTTTCGCATTTGCTTTCATAGTGGCTGTTTTTTTATATTATTATGCTTGTATTTATCATAGATGAATTTTCACATTTAATCTTCCCAACTATTGCTTTTTTGTATCTTTTTATTGCTTTTTGCTATAATTTTTTTTATTTTTTGAGGCTCAGACTTAGCTCGGCTTAATCACTTGCAATGGTAGAACTAAACTGACCCCAATACGTTAGACTTTATAGGATCTGTTTAAAAAACTCCCCTAAAAGAAAAATCGCTGAAGTCGTGAGACTGCAGCGATTTTTAGGTATCATTAATTATGGGATAACCAACAATACCAATAATAATTATAATCCATATCAGTTTAAGTTACCATTGGATATCGAGACATTTATGAAAGGATCCATGCCAGTTTTTCACCCCTGCTTTTTCGTGTTCATACCATCGGCATAGGATTGCTGGTAAGGAATATCTCAGCTAAATTACCATATTCCCCCTCGAATCTTATAAGTGTTATAAAAGTTCTTACCCCCAGGATAATCCACGGTTGTAACTAAATTTCCCGTACCATCATCTTCTACCTTTACCGTAACTGTTATCTCTTTGCTATCATAGTTCATATACTGGACAGGATTAGATGGTTTTATTTCCCGGACTTGATACGTATGCTCACCTGGTTCATCATAGGATACAAAAAAGCTAATAATGCCATCTGCCCGGTTTTCAGACTTTTGTACCTCACCACTCACCATATCCTTTAGTTCAAATTCAAACAGGCCGGTGGTGAGCTGCATTCCAGTCAGGACCGTTTTTAATTCAATGGCAGCCGATTCGGGCTGGTAAGAAAAATGATTATTAAAAACCTGATCCGGCCAATAGGAGGCTTCTGCCTTTAACTTTCCGCCAATATCCGTCACTAAAACCTTTGCTGTGATGGTTTTTAGATCATATGTAATATTAGGATCAGCGGGAATGGGGACGGACTCCCGGATCAAATATGTATAGGTACCTTCTTTCGTAAATGTCAAGGTAGAAAATTTGATTTTTCCGGAACCATCATTTGATACCGTCTCCACGCCTTCGTTGTTGCTGTTTAGAAGACGGAACTGGAACATTCCTTTCTTTAGTTTACCTCCAGAAAGCTTTTTAACAGCCTCCAGACTAAGGGATACGGGCTGAGGTTCGTAATGGTTAACAAAGGAAACCTCCGATGGATAGAGAACCTGTGCCTTCAGTTCTTCCCCAGACCTTATTACCTCTACTTTAACTGGAATTGTCTTCGTATCATATACCATACCAGATACCATCTCTTTAGGAATGATCTCCTTCACGTGGTAGAGAAACACTCCTGGTCTGCTAAACATAATTGATGAAAATGCAATATTACCCTCAGCGTCATTAAACGCTGTAGCAATAGGAATTTCGTTTTCATTGGAAATCCGGCTGATTTCAAACTGAAAGCTTCCGGCCTCCAGCGTCTTTCCTGTGAGAAGCTTCTTTAATCGGATTTCTGCCTGTACTGCCTCCGGTTCCGTAACCTGTACCACAGGTCGGTTATAATTGTATTCAACCGTACCGCTTTTGCCATACGAATACGTAAGTTTTGCATCTGAATTGGAATAAAATCCGGGCATCCCCGAGCTGGTATTGTTTCCCGGATAATCGGTACCAGAATCACCTGTATTGGGGTAGCTCTTGTTCCAATCATAATAATCCAGTGCCTTATCGCTGGAACGTACATTAAAAGACACGACATACCGGCTGTCCGGAATTGTTCCGGTTAAGAGCTTCACTTTTATTCCTCTATTTTCAGAACCCAACGTATAATCCTGGCCTGCCGCCAGATATACGGGCTCTGCGCCTCCAGTCTGACGCATTACCTTTAAGTCCCCCATATAATCCACATACTCAGAAAGCTGGTCCTTTATTGTCACATCATAAAGGGAATTGCTGATCTGAGATACAAACCGGTTAAATGCATTGCTGATTTGTTCTGCACCTGCCGCCTGTACCATGTACTTTTCAATATTTGTACTTACCATCTGGGTAATCGTCTGTAGTGTGGAGGCCCCTCCGGCACTGCTTCCCATAAAAATAGAATAAAATCGGTCTATTCCCTGAATCTGTCTAGCTGCATCAACGGCATAAACAGTTCCTACCTCAGTATAAACGGAATAACCAAGTGCCTGCGCAGCAGGTTCAGCCGCCGTAGGCTGACCATCTGTAAGAAAAAATACAACCTGCTCCGCCCCCGGTGAGGAAAGCCCCCCAATCAGTTCAGATGCCTGACTCATTGCCTGATAATAATTGGTCCCGCCTTTGACACCTCCCGGAAGTGTAAGAGAACTTATTGTTTGAAGCAATCCGTTCCTGTCTGTACTTCCTGAAACAATCATTTGGGAGTTGGTTCCGAAGGTAATAATGGAAAAGCGGTTATTGGGATTTTCTGCAAGGATTGATACCGCATTGTACACAGTATCTTTCATGACCTGGAACCTGCTTGCACCTCCCATTGACTCCTCCATGGAATTACTGACATCCAATAAAAAGATAATATCAGACTTCCTCGCCTCCTCTTCCCTGCTGGTCGTTAAGTCCAGGTAAAGCCGGTAATCATTAACCCCTTGCACCTGAGTATCTGGATTCTTAATGCCATCACCTAAACAATCAATCACCTTTTCATAATCCGGCTCCGGCACTTCTTCCGGCGGGGCTTCATCAATATCAGGATTATACCTAAAATGCAGGGTGACGCTGGCTTTGCCAGCATTGCCGCCGATTGAAACCCAGTTATAGGCCTTGGTTTTATATGGATTGGAGGCGCTCCCATTCCCATTATAAGTATAGGCGCTCACGTTCTCTCCATAATCCACGGAAACAAGGCTTAAATGAGAATCCGTATAACCATTGGCTCCAAACCAGACCGTATTGCAGTTTGCACTAGAAGATTTACTGTTGAACGTCAGTGTTGAGGTGACGCCATTTTTTACAGAAAATACGGCGGTTTCATATCCGGCTGGATAATATGCCGGATATGTATTGGACTTTGACATCTGGTATATCCGTTTTGCATCATATCTCGAATTCATCTGACCGGTCTGCCCTGGATATTCACCTGCATTGTCAATTACAGTGGTTACATAAACCGTCAAGGGCTGGACTGGAGCTGCCAGTGCATCTACAGAACAAAAAAACAGATTTATAAACGCCAGCAGCATGACAGGGAGCCCTTTTTTTATTATTTTAATCATTATTCTTACCTCCACGCATTACTCCTTCGACTGCTCCTGCAGCTTCTTCATCCATGCTGCCAAAAAACCTTCCGGATCTGTTACTTTTCCTGAGAATATCAAATCCAGTTCCTCTGCACATATTTTTCTTTCTTTTTGAGACATTGTTTGAAAAAAGGAATCATACACTTCCTTTTTTCCGCTTAACAAATCGTATGCCTGTCTGATCTCTTTATCCTCCGGTTTAAGTCCTCTCACAGACGGAAGCATTCCAAATTCCTTGGAAAATGCCAATTGATTCTCCTCTGTAAGTAAATAGGATAGAAACCGTTTCGCTTCCTCCGCTTTTTTTCCGTTTTTGGCTGCCCCAAACATATGATTCGCCTTCCATACTGCTGCTTTTGTATAGTCCTTTCCTGGCAGCATAAACCAGTCAAAAGAAGAAGACATCAGCTCTTTTAATGCAGCTACGTCCTCTGTGGTGCCACAAATCATGGCGTATTTGTTCTGTGCAAAATCTTCCAGCAAGTTCTGGTGCCCTTTCACACAAAGATTTTTATCCAGGGATAATTCCATTGCAATCCCAAGCAGATCGTAATAGCCGGTATTGTTATCCAGTACCTTTTTAAAGTCTTGTATTTCTTCCTTCTCGTCATCAACGCTCTTTTCATTAGCCAATATCACAGATGCAAAATCAAAAGCATTAAACAGCCCCTCCTCTGACAGGGACATAGCAAACGGCTGAAAAGAAGATTGTTTTAATATGATACAATTTGTAACAAAATCCGAAAGTGTTTCAGGAACCACCAAATGATTTTGTTCATAAATATCCTTATTATAAAAAATCACTGGAACACTTCCAGTCCCAGGAAGGGCGTAAACCTTATCATCCTTGCATTCATCCAAAAGCAGCTTATCTTTATGATCTTCCGGAAAGAGATCAGCATAAGTCAGAGCCTCAAGCGTTCCACTGTTTACAAATTGGTCCAGGCTCTCCGGAGGAATGGCAAAAACATCGGCAGTCTGTCCGTTTTCAACTGCTTTAAGCCACTCCTGTGTATAAGTTTCATAGGGAACAATATTGATTTTTATTTTTACTCCTTCATGCTCCCTTGCATAATCTGCTGCTATATTTTTATAGAATTCCTGATGCCAATTATCCCAGTGCCAGAATGTGAGTGTATAATTCTCCACTGGACTCTTTTTAGATATAAAACCGTTCTTATTGCATGCAACAAGAAAACAAACAGCTGCAAGCACAAAAACGGCAACGAAAGAAAACTTCTTTTGCATTTATTTCACCTCATATTTCATCCACTACCACTCAGACGGTATATCCGCGCTGTCATAATCCCAGCCTCCTCCCGGCCGGCTGGTATAAGAACCATTGTAGCTAGAAACAGGAGAAGAGGGATGCCATATCACATCTGAAAGTCCTTCCCCATACGTTTCCCCTCCGTCAAAATAAACCGTAATGGTAGTCGTATCAGCTCCAAATATTTTTAAAAATGTATAAGAATATTCTTTGCTTAGCTGCGTACGTATCCGATAATACCGATAATTAGACTCCGGAGGAACTTCCTTAAAATAAACCTTAATGGTTCCATCAAAATGGTTCCTCTTCATTGCGTCTTCTATCATCATAAAGCTATCCCGCCCAGGATTGGGGGAATAACGGATTGAATCTTGAAAGGTAAACCTATCCTCCTTTACAAGCTGGCACAAATTCATCAACGCATTGCGCTTTAAATAAATAAGCCCCAGATCCATTGATATCCCAACAAAAAAAATCAAGACGGTCAGGGCTCCGGCGAAAAGCAGCAGAATGTTTCCATCTTCCCTTCTGAAACAGGTGATTTTTTTTATCCAACTGGCTTTTAATTTCATGCTCTCCTCCCTTATTTCTGTCATAAAAAACTATTCAGATCTGTGCTGAGTGGCTGCAATCCGGTTGCAGCTTAACTTTTTTTCTTTTATCACCCTGTCACCAAACACCTGCCGTCCCAAAAAGGTAAGAGGGTAGATATCATAAGACAACGTAGCTTCCAGTTTCATATAACGGGTCCGGCTGATCGCTGTTACAGCATCCCCCGGTGCTCTGCCCGGTACTGAAAAGGTATCTTCCTCGTTGTACATCTCTGCCTGCGCATTGCTGACAGTTAAATTTTCTGGTATAAACCCCCAGAAGCTGGCCTCTTTTAATTTTTCCGCAAAAGGCTCTGATACTGTATTTCCGTTATAAACAGCACGGGACGGGCAGGAATCCAGCGGATCATAATCCCCAAGGTCTGACGGCCCAATGATCCAGCTTGAATACTGATAGCTTTGATCGAAAACAGTCTGCTGGTATGTCATCCAACCTGCTTCTATAATAAAAAGAAGGATGGTGATAAAAATTGGAAAGACTAGTGCGAATTCAACCATTCCCTGACCACTATCCCGATGTAAAACAAAAAGCCGTTTCATAAATCTTCCTCCGTCTGCTTGTTCTATGGAGTATAGCCGCTGATATAAATATTACGGGAATACACAGGTGTTTTCACTTCATACGTATTCCCGAGGAATAATGCTCCCCAAAAGGTTACTGACTGCCGTACATAGGAGAGCTGCAATTGTACGTCTGTGAATTGATAACTGCCGGGACGCACTTCAAACTGGCTTTCAAAATCAGATGAATTGGCTAAATCACTGGAGTATACGTAATAGCTGTAATCGTTCTTATTTCTCCTCCCTGCATTTAACTCTTTAATTTGAACCTTTCCTGGATCCAGGCGTTCCGTAAAGTTCTCCGCAACAACCTCTTTCACCTTATTGCTCCCTGTACCTGAGGAAATATCAGAATAATCCAAACGGTTTATACAATCACCGGCAGCACTGCTTAAGGTCATCTGTGTATTCATGTACAGAAAAAAATCCACAGGAAGAGTAAGAAGA
Source organism: uncultured Eubacteriales bacterium (assembly GCA_963528005.1). GTDB lineage: Bacteria > Bacillota > Clostridia > Lachnospirales > Lachnospiraceae > Lacrimispora. Next base: position 38,790 of record CAURSM010000011.1, on the reverse strand, counting down.
AGTACCAATATCGGAAGAATCAGGGCAAATTCTATTACTGACTGCCCACTTTCATTCTTACCGTTTAATTCAGCCAATGTTCTTTACCTCCATCGCTTTATCGGCATGTTCTCCTTCCATTACAGAAAACAATCCTCTGGCCTTTTGCATGGCTTTGTCACATGCATAAAGTTCTGGATCGGCAGACTCTCTTTCCTGGTTTTGGGAAAGCTGCTTCTCCTGCAATGCTGCGGTTTTTTCCCGTTCCATGGGTAAAGGGACTTTTTTCTGCTGCTCCAGGCCTTTTTCCAAGTGCAGATTCTGGGATTTAAGATCTTCGATCTGTATCAGCAGCTCTCTTTGTATATCAAGCAAATCCACATTCTGAAGCTTCAGCGATGCCTGCTCCCCAATGACTTTTTTTATGGTATCCCGCTCCTGGGTCGTGCGCTCTATGTAAAGATTCATGCTTTCTGACTGCGTTTCCATCTGCTCTATGATCAGTCGGATTGTTTCTTTTAACGAGTCAATGGTATCTTTTAATTTCTGATTTTCCCGACTCGTCAGTATAGCTCCCTGCTCCTGCTCTTGGTAATGTTTTAAAAGCAGTTCCTTTTCTTCAATCAACTGATCCTGCTTTTTTATCCTGGATGAGTTTTCCGCATAATTTTTGTATAAGACATCTACCTTTTCTTCCAGCTCTCTTTTATGGTCTTCCTGTTCCTCATACTGCTTTTGGAGGACATTAAGCTGCTTCTCCAGCTTTCCCTTTTCAGCCATTAATACCTGCTGATCCCCCGATTCCTTTCGGGCGGCTCGCTCTTTCTCTAAGTCTGTGGCATTTTCTTCTAATTTTAAAAGAAGCTTTTCATATTTTTGTACAGACTCTTTCTTCTGCTGCCGCAATTCTTCTATTTCCAGCTTTTTTTGCTGCAATTCTTCTATTTCCTTTTGAGGATATCCTACGGAAGCATTTTCTACGGCTTTCTCCATATCCTTCATTTTTGTCTGCAGCACTTCGTAGGCTCGCTGATGATTTGACAGTTGTTCATTCAGCCTGGAAATGTCATGTTCTCTCCTTGAAATTCCTTCTTCATACTGCTCTTTCTGCTGCTTCATCTCTTCATAGCCGGAATATTGACTCTCCCATTCCTTTATTTTTTCTGCGGACAGCCGGACCTCCTGTTTCGCTCTTTCTCTTTGCGCGATTGCGTCGGAAAGTTTTTCCTCTGCTGTGTTTAGCTGCTCTCGAAGAACCTGGCACTCCTGATACACACTGACTTTTTCAGCAGTCAGCTCACGGATCTGCTGTTCCAACTGCACCTTGATCAGCATCAGATTATTTCTCATTTCCAGTGCATATTCTTCCACACTCTTTTTGGTATACCCTCCCACAACAGTCGTTTGGAGCTTAGCTGCAAGCTCGGCCTGTATGTTCTTGCCCGTAAGACTTTCCATACCGTCAGAAAGCATCCCCCCCATCTGCCCGGCGTTTACCGACTCCTGTCTGAACTCATTCACCTGATTATAATTCATATATAGACCTCCTCTCTTCTACAAAACTGATAAATAACTGTTTCCCTACCTTAATCCTTTTTGCACCGCCTTCGTTTAATTCCAATATTCTTCCTGCTCCTTTCACGAAACTCCCTATCCGCCAGGGATGAACCGTCTCCTTTTTTAACACCGTATTGTCCTTGTCCAGGTATACCACATCAATGGGGAAACCCATAAACCATGTATGGATGCCCGAACATGGTACTAAAAGAAGGGCATTGCCCGGAGGTACCCCTTTACGAAGCATCAGCCCAAGGAATCTTTTAAAAAAAGTATCTGCAAGCTCTACCTCTGCTTCAAAACCATCTTCCCCTTCTATCAAAAGCCTCATTATTACATCCCTCCAAACATTTCCATAATTGACATGACAGCCGGCCCCATTAATACAATAAAGATGACCGGGAAAATAAAGAGCACCATGGGGAGCAAAATCTTAACTGACAATTTCTGTGCCTTTTCCTCTACATTCTGTTTATGGGTCTGACGGATGGTGGACGCCTGAATTGAGAGGATGTTCTGCATGGAGGCTCCCATTTCATCGGCTTGGATGACGGCAGTAACAAATGTTCGTATCTCCATATTCTCACACCGGTCTGCTAATCCGATCAGGGCCTCCTTCCGCCGGCGTCCAAGGGTGATTTCCCGCTGAGTCATATCTAGTTCATCGATTAGTGCCCCCTTAAATTTCCCTACCACATAACTCAGAGCCTGGTCAAAGCCCAATCCTGCCGATACACTTACACTTAATAAATCCATTACCTCAGGAAGCTGATGATAGATTTCTGCTTTCCGCTTTTTTATTTTGCTTTTTAAGTGAAAGCGGCTTAATGCCACTCCAGAATAAACCCCAAGAAATCCATAAAAAGCTGCCTGGAAAAATCCTCCCTTCCTACCACAAAATACACCAAAACCAATGCACACTACTGTAAAAAGGGTGACTGCGGCACTATAGCTTTGAGATTTCATATGTATGCCTGCCTGTTTGAGCTGCTGCTCCATTCTCTTTAAGGCTGCCGGATTTCTAGGCACAAATACAGAAATTACGGTGAGGATCCGGTTAAAAACTGGCTTTAAGATTCGTTCTATGATTGGAACATCAAGTTCCCCTGTTTCTTCCCGACGTTTTCCAATACCTTCTACTGATTTTAATCGTTCCTTCAAAGCAAGTGCTTTTGAAAATAGTGCCAAAAGGCATGAATCCATAAAAAAATAAGTAAACACTGCGCCGGCTATGGCTGTCAGAAATATCATCTTTTCTTCTCCTGTTTTAATTTTTACGGGTTCATCAAAACTTAATATTAACAATCTTGTTTATCATTAAAAAGCCAAGCAGCTCCATTCCTCCACCCATCACCAATAGCAAGCGTCCCTGAAAAGACGCAAACAGCGGTGAAATATATCCCGGATTGATAAAAGAGAGCGCCAAAAGCAGTAAAATCGGAAGCACTCCAATTACCTGACCGGAGATTCTTCCCTGTGCGGTCAATGTCTTAATGGAGCGTTTGATTGCCAGCCTGTCACGAATGGTCTGGGAAATAATATCAAGTATTTCTGCCAGATTTCCACCTACCTTCTGCTGTATGAGAACTGCAGTGGTGAGCAGCCTTAAATCATCGCTTTTCATCCGTTCTGCCACAATCATAAATGATTGCTCAAGTTCCGCTCCCAGCTTCAACTCCCTGACAATTGTTTTTAGTTCACTGCCAATGGGATTGGATAAATCCCCGGAAACATTCTCTAGCGCCTGCTCAAAGGAAAAACCGGCTCTTAATCCATTGGAAAGCACCATCAGCGCATCTCCTAACTGAGCTTCAAACAGAGAACGCTGTTTTGTAGCTGCTATTTTCAAAAAGAATGGGGGAATAATCAATCCCAAAAGGAAAAGTCCCATACACTGAACCAAATTCGGTGCAAATGCAAATAAAAGCATAGGCGGAGCAAAAATAAATAGGAACCACATCATGACAAACTCCTCGGGTCGAAGATTTACTCCCGATAAACTTACTTCGTCCTTCATCTTTTTTGACACATGTATGAAACGCAAAAGCTGTCTGTCCTTTTTTTCTATTCCATTTGCCAATGCCGCTGTTTCTTTTTTTACTTGGTTTAAATCACTTAACCGCTGTTTGACCTGCAGCTGATTTTTTAACAAAAAAACCAGAAGCATTTCCATGGCACAATAGCAGAATACCGCTGCAGAGACCAGACAAACCATCTTCATTTTTTACAACCTTTCTGGATGAAACCAGTCATCCCTGCAATAGCCTCCATTATCTCTTATCTTATCAAGAACTTTTGGATGAATTCCTGTTGGTTCAAACTTACCCGCAATTTTTCCGTTCCCGTCCGTACCGCTCTGGCGGTAACTGAAAATATCCTGCATCGTAACGGTATCCCCCTCCATTCCAACTACCTCGGAGATATTGACGATTTTTCTGCTCCCATCCCGGAAGCGGGACTGATGAACGATTAAATCAATGGCAGAGGTGATCTGCTCTCTGATGGCTTTTGCGGGCAGCTCCATACCTGACATCATAACCATTGTCTCCAGACGGGAAATTACATCTCTGGAAGTATTTGCGTGCACGGTAGTCAGTGAACCGTCATGGCCTGTATTCATGGCCTGCAGCATGTCCAAAGTTTCTCCGGATCGGACCTCTCCTACAATGATCCGGTCCGGACGCATTCTCAATGCATTCTTTACCAGATCTCGAATGGAAACAATCCCTTTTCCTTCGATGTTGCTTGGACGCCCCTCCAGGGTCACTACATGATCCTGTTTTAGCTGTAACTCAGCCGCATCCTCTATAGTCACGATTCTTTCACTGTCTGGAATAAAACCAGATAACACATTGAGCAAGGTGGTTTTTCCCGAGCCGGTTCCCCCGGAAACAATCACATTGCAACGTCCCCTTACCGCCGCTTCCAAAAAAGCTGCCATCTGGGAAGATAAGGAGCTGTATCCAATGAGGTCTCCGATTTTAAGAGGTGTGGAAGAAAATTTTCTAATTGTAATTGAGGGACCTTTTAAAGCAATGGGGGGAATCACGGCATTTACACGGGAACCATCCGCCAGACGGGCATCCACCATGGGGGTGGCTTCATCACAGCGCCTTCCTACGGATGAAACGATCCGGTTGATTACCTTTAGCACATGGACATCATCCCGAAAACTGGCTGCTGTCTGCTCCAACCTGCCTCCCCGCTCAATATAAATCTGCCTTGCATTGTTTACCATGATCTCGGAGATTGAATCATCCCGTAAAAGCGGCTCTAAGGGACCCAGTCCCATAACATCGTCGAATATTTCCTGAGCCAGCTTTGATTCTTCCATACGAGTCAGACTTTCTTCCTGATCACCAATCGTCTGATGAATAATATCCATGACATCAATGAACTTACCATTCACTCCGTCCGAGAAACGATCATTGTATTCCTGTATTACCTTCTGGTGAACTACCTGCTTTAATTTATCATAATTTTTATCCGTTCTGATTCCCGGCTCGGCATCGGGAACATGAAATGCCTTTGCTGCAGTATAATCTGTTTCCTTTGATTGTCCCAGGCGAGAAACCCACTCCATGGTTTATCCTATCTCCTTTCTTCTTTGAAAGAACGAAATCCGTTTCTTTTTCCTGCTTTTTACAATTTTTGAATCTGAGCTCATTCCTTCAAGCTGTTCTGCTAATTTAGAAATTTCTTTACAAATTTTATTTTTGGGATTTACTAGTACAAGTGGCTGTCCCTGATTAGCTGCTGCTACCGCCGATTTCTCATCCCAGGGCATCGCTCCCCATACCGGCATTCCCAGTACGCGAGAAACATCGTTGCTTGTAATTTCATTCCCATAACTTTTTCCAATAATTAGTTTGATCTTATGTTTATCCGTCAGCTCTGACAGCACCTGAATACTTTTTTTCGCATTCTGAAGGGCAGGAACATCTTTTCCTGTGACAAATAATATAGAAGAGGCACAATCAATGCAGACTGCTGATGTATCATCAAACCCTGAGACTGCGTCAACAATTACGTAGTCATAATAAACTCTCAATGCTGCTATGATGCTTTCAATCTGTCTGGCAGTAATGGAGGCCCCATATTCCGGACTGTGGGGATTGGGGAGGAAGCTGACTCCCGAAAGATGAAGAGACAAAAACTGTCTGATTGTATCCACATTGGGATTACTCTGTTCCTGAATCAATTCCAGAATCGTATTTCTTGGATTCATACCAAGCAGGATTCCTACATCACCGGACTGAAGGTCACAATCCAAAAGGACCACCTTGTTGTTTCTCTGGGCCAGCTTGATTGCCATATTTACAGCCAGAGTGGTCTTTCCGACTCCATCTTTTGGACCAAACACCATGATTACCTTTGATTTAGAAGATTTGGCCCCTGTATTTTCCAGTGCGAGAATACGGTTTGATTCATTGCTGTAGATTCCCTTTAGTTCCGCAATCAAATTTATGGGTTCTATATTTTCAGGCAGAATATAGTGGACTCCTGACTGCAGGATCTTATGCATCTGATCGCTGTCTTCCAAGTCAGAAATCACAATCGGAACAGAGCGGGGACGCAGCAGATAAATCTGCTGGCAGGACCTAAGAGCCATGGGAGACGTGTCCGTAATAAGTATTAAATCCGGTGAGGTCCGGTTTATCTCATTTAACACCTGATTTTCATCCACTACATATCCGACAACGGTGATTTCTTCGTCTTTTAGCTGCGTTTTAATCTGTGAACATTTCTCCGGTATTCCCAGGAGCAGAATTTTAATTTTCACAACCTGTTTCCCCTTTCCCAAAGAAAACTATTTTCCTTCATAATTCTTAAGTACAGATCCACGGGGTTCATTTGCAACACTGCTGTCCTCCTGAGGTCTTAGTGCCAGTTGTATCTTTCCTCCCCCGCTCTTCATAAGGGCAATTTGGGCTGCCTGGGAGGGAGTTACTTCCAATGTAACACTTGCATATTCCAGGTTTTTATAGTCCGCCGTACGATCAAAGTAAAAAGAACTTCCTAGTGCTGCAACTTTAACATCCTGCAGTGCAATAACAGAAAATTCATTTCCCATAGAATCATTTAAAATCTGCGCATTTGATGGATTCTGAGGTCCCATGATCCGCTCCATTGACAGGCCTGCTGGTATCTCTCCTTCGCTTCCTGGCACTGATGTTTTTAAAGTTCCTGTAAAGATAACATCCACATGGTTACCCACTCTTAAATTGTTGGAAACCCCCTGTTCTATATCCGCCTGTATAGTTACCGCCCTTTTTCCTTCCTCCAGCTTTGAGGCAAGCCCGAGAACTTCAGCATTATCGTCTAGTAGCCTACGGTCTGTCAGCACCTCATCCTGAAAGATATTTGACACACAAACCTTTCCAACAACATCTTCCGTCTTTATGTAATAGCCCTTGGTTTCTTCATCAACCGGCACCTTTTTCAGCTTTATCATTTCCTTCGTCACGGTTGTGTAAGGAGCAATATCCTGCACAGCAACCACAACTTCAATTCTTTGACCATCAGCCAGGGTTTTAGACTGATTGCTATCTCTCATTGTTAGCATCCGGTATCCGACTATGAATACGAGAAAAGCAGCTAACAATGCGAACAAACGAATTTTTTTCACCTTAACTCCTCCCTGGTATAACAATTTTACCTTTTAATTTTGACAATTTAAGACGAGGCCCGCAGATATTTTCTGATGATATGCCTCGTCTTTTCTATAAGCAACAGCCGATTTGATTCTTAAATTACCTGTTTATTTTTATGGCATTGCACCATTAATGCTATCAAATGTACCCTTAACCTTACCACCTAACGCCTGCAATACAGCAATAACTACAACAGCGATCAGTGCGAGAATTAATCCATATTCAACCATTCCCTGTCCACTTTCCTCAGAAACAAATTTATTCCAAAGTTTTTTCATATTTTTCACCTCCCCATCTTTTGTATTGTTAGAATCAACAAAAAAACTCACTATGTATGTTTCCATGTTTTATCTTGAAGTTTTATATATTTAGAATCAAATCGGCTGGTTACTACAAACATTAGGGGAACGCAGGGATTAAAATGGTGCGAATCTCATCATAAATTTTAACCGCTGCGCCCGACATATTTCCAAAGGCAATTGCAGCCACGATTACGATTGCCGCAAACAAAGCCGCAAATTCAACCATAGCCTGCCCCTTTTCAGATTTTAAACTTCTCATAGTTTCCTCATTTTACAAAATATTAATTAAAATGTAGGGCCAAAGCAGTGCGGTCAAGAAACCTGCCATTATGTGCCCGCACATTGGAAAGGTACTGTCACGAGCCAGGAAACCGCATTTCATGCCAGCCAGACAATACATTCCGATAGCACATGCCATTCCGGTCAGGAAGTAAAAGACTCCGGGCCAGCCAACCGTCACTGCAATGACCATGGCAAGCTTTAAATCCCCCATTCCAACTCCCGTAGTTCCCTTCCTGATATAGGTAAACAGCATTGTCATACTAAAAACTGCGATGACCATCAGCAAGGCCCCGGCTGAGCCCCAAAGTGCTCTCAAGCCTTCTAAATGTATCCGGTATGCCAGCCCTGCTGCAAGAATTACCCACAACATTTCATTGGCAATGATTCTTATTAAACTGTCCACACAAATGCCAAAAACAGTAATATAGCAAATGAGCACTGCAAATATGGCCTGATCAGGCGGTAGCAGAAAACATGAAATTCCTGTAACCCCGGCAATAAAAATCACGCTAAATCTTCTCCACCTGAAACCGAATCTTCTCTGCGGTTCTGGATATCCTTTCTGTCTGCTCTTATAACAGGCAAAGGAATGTGAAAAATCCGGTATCAAATAACCAATCAGACAGCTCATACCGGTTAAAGCAGCACTTCCTAATATTCCATTCATGTTCTCCCTCTCATACCCCTTATCATATGTAGCTTATTTGTTTAAGCAGTCGTTTTTTAAGTAGTTACAACAGAATACCTCTTTTGTTGTAAATTTGGTAAAATTTAACAGGCGGTGAGCCTTTGATGAAAAAAAGAAGGACACCACAAACAGGCTGGAAAAATTTTCACAACTCCAGCCTGTTTGCGCTATCCAAATTTGATTAATATGTACATTTGAAACTGTTTTTTAAAAAATTGTAGACTTTTCAGTATTTATGTAGTATATTAAGAACCAGATTCGACATGTTTTTACAACAAAAGAGGTATTCCGTTGTATTGTGCGACTAATAAGTCTAATTGTTCTAATATTCTCAAATGTGCATGACCACTTTCCTTTGTATAAATACGGGTAGTATTTACATCACTGTGACCCAGAATATCTGCTAACCTTGATAGATCCTTCTCCATCATGTAAAAGGTTCTTGCAAACAAATGACGAAGATTATGTGGAAATATCTTTTCTTCAGCAACTCCGGCCATTCTTCCCAGTGCCTTCATCTCCCTCCAAATATTGCTTCTGTCAATCGCCTTTCCGTTACGGGTAATAAATATCATACCGGAACTTATATTCCGTCTCTTTGCGTACTGTATCAATAGATCGCATAATTGACCGGCCAGAAGAACAGAACGAATTCTTCCTTTGCATTCAACCTCTGCCACTCCACTCCTCGCTGCTTCTACGGTAATAAAGGGTAGTTCGGAAACGCGGATTCCGCTGGAGCAGATCGTCTGTAGTACCATTGCCAAACGTTCCTTATTATTTGCTTGTGCTACTTTGACCAGCCTTTTATAGTCTTCTTTTTTCAACTCTTTTTGTTCTGTACAAAACACATTGCTGCTGACCTTGAAAAATTTCACCCTGAAATCCAACCAGCCACTGTATTTAAAAAATCCATTGACTGCTGCCAATGCTCCGTTGGCCGTTACAGGAGAAAACCTTTTTCGCAGTGCGGCTTTCCATACGATTACCAGCTCTTTGCTTATATTCTTTCCTTCAAGAAACCATTTGAATTGTTCTAAATAATATCTGTATTTTTGAATGGTCACCTGGCTCTTTTCCTGGCAGTATAGCCATTTACAGTACTCATCTATTTGGCCTTCTGTTATCGTTCTCACTTGCCCCTGACTTTTTTTCATCGTTCCCTCCATATTCTGCTATGTGGCATAATTCAGATTTAAAATGCTGACTTTCCATCAGTATCTGAAAATTATAGCACTTATATACAATATCGAATATTCTTTGTAATTCAGATAGCTGATTAGCTTGATTTTACGGAGGAAAAACATTTTTTTAGAAGTCTTGAGGTATGTGATAATTCTCTGACTATGGCAAGATATTTTTATTATTGGTTGTTCATGTTAACTCTTTATGGAATGGATTACGAGACATTTGTGGATCTATTTTCAGGATAAGGAACTGCAGAAAAAAGAGCAGAAAAGGACATTTTTATTATACTTCCAGTATATTTAATCAACCGAAATAAGCAAAAACGGAGATATTTATTACCAGTCTCCGTTTTTGCTTTTATATTGATATATACTTTTTATGTCTCCAAAAGCCTTAAAAAATTTCGTACTACGAAAATACATATAGCAAGTATAGTGGTTATTTCGCCTACAATTTTAACTAATATTGTCGATGGCATTTTAGAAAAATGCTGTGCAAATTGATTCGTTGGCGTTATCACCAGTTTTGCATCTTACAAAATCAATATAAATGACATAATAAAACCTAGTATTTTATATCATCTCTTATAGCAAGTATCGCATATATTACGGGGGACTTTTTTATCTATGGTGGAGTGATGCCGATTTAGCTTTTGTGCCATTGCCTGTGGGGATAACCAAATATTAATAATTCTTGTATCCGCCTTCGTTCGAACGTGATAAAATGGGGATAGTTCATATTGTAATCTCCGTTTGTATGTTGTCTCGATAACTCCATTTTGTACGAAAGTTTCATCGTGGGTTATTCTACCCTTTTTGTGCAGCGCACTTTATTTTACAATGTATCTTGAAAATACTGTTGTTCTATTGACAAGCGGATAGGATTTTATGTTTGACCGATTTTAAGCAGTGATTGAGAAAATGTTCTATTTAACAACATTAGAAATAAATGTTATACAATAATCCCGAAATGGAAAGGCTTGGTTTGATAATGAAAAAATACATATTTACAGTAATTGGTATCTCTTGGCTCGTGACAGGAATTATTTTTTTAAATCCAGAGACTGCATTAAATAATTTTTCTGTTATTATGCTTATTCCGCTTCTAATTACTATGATATTTAAGAAAGCAGATCATAAGAAATCAAAGAACGATCTAAGTATACTAAAGAGACCGTTTAATTTGAAAGCAATGGTATTTGGATGTCTTTATCCCATCTTTTTTATTTTGATGTGTGGCATTCTTACTGTGCTTTTAAAACGAGGCGTGATTTACTTACCAGCAGAACCAGTTACCTGGATTGTTACTATGCTGGTTACTGTCTTTATAGGACTCTTTTCAGCTCTAGGGGAAGAATACGGCTGGCGAGGATATTTGTTACCTAACCTTACCCAGCAATATGGGAAAAAGAAAGCAGTTGTGATTACCGGATTGGTATGGGCTCTTTTCCACACACCTGCGGTATATCTTTTAGCACGATTGACCGGGCTGGGGAATCCTCTCCTCGTCTGTTTGGTTCAGGCTTGCGTTGTCTTTTTGTCTAACTTTGCGTTTTCATATTGTTACTACTTATCAGGAAGTATTATTCCAGTAATTGTCTATCACTCTATATGGAATACCTTTAATACGGCTTTGTTAGGCAATCTTTATACTGGTAAGACAGGGATTATAGATGGTAATATTTTTTTGATTAATGGGGAAGGGGTACTGGGGCTTTTACTGGCAATTTTGCCAATGATTTTCTTTTGGAGGAAGTATGATATCAAAGTAGAAAGACAGAGATAATGATTGGACTTATGGCTCCTAAAAGTGTATTTGACCTTTGATTTATATATAACAGCATATGCCTAGTATATCAAGTGCAGACGGATTTTCCGTCTGTTTTTTTGCTTTATCTTACACCACTATTCAGGCAGTCTCCTATCGAACTTAATGCTTAATTTACCGTAGATCTGCCCCCAGTTACGGTTAGCCTTCCTCTACCTTTTTGTGGTTTGAAAAGATGATAGCTATAATCCTTTTATGTAGTATTCAAGCTCTCTATGGCATTTGTGATATAAATAACCTTGCGAATATCAGAGTTATCTTTCTGCATTTTCTTCAGTACTTGAACACTAAGATGGGCTTGCGATCCTGAAGGACATCAATCTTCATGCTTCCATAGCTATTATTAATCTGTTTTGATTTATAGACATTGCTATAATCATTTTTATTCCCTCTTTCTGATTTTCTGTCGCCAAGATAATCGCCCAGCCCTATATTCATCATTTCTTTAATTGTACATCTTTAAAAGCTTCTAGTATATCAACGGCAGATTCAATATCATACTCTTCAAGAAGCTACTGAATAATGTTATGCTTACAATCTGTAATTAGTACTATGCGTACTGGTTTCTTTTCTCTCGCCATAACAAAAGGCCTTCTATAATTTATTATTTTATCATAGAAGACCCTATTTTACATAGAACTTTTCAGATGCCCTCCCTTTTGCCTCTATATCATCATTCGTCTATACTATATTCTGACAAACCAGTAACAAAAGTATTAAAATCTTTACAAAGATATTTAAAGCATTTTTCTGACAACTCACCCAGGTCCATATACACAATATATATTGTACCATTATTTACGTTTAAACATATTTGATTCGCCCCATAATCATTTGCAAAAGGTATAAATAATTTCATTAGTTCTGATTTTTGTTGAAATAACATATATTTATGTTCTACTGTATCAATATCAAATTCTTTAATTTTATATTTTAAAGGCAGAAATAATTGTACTTCAATCTCAATATCTGAATCTTCTGAATAGAAATAAGATTTTTCTGGAGTTCCTCCATTAAAATGTATATAATGTTCAATAAAACTTACTGGGAATTTTATCCCCAAATTTTGTTCTATTAGTTCTATTTCAGCTTTTGAAATTTCTTTACTTTTATTATCAAACATATTTTATCACTCCTCCTTCTAGCCCTTTTCACTACAACCTTTTTGTTTTCTTTTTTGTGGCTCCTTTTCTCTCCAACCTTTTTTATATGAGACCATTTTTGCCTCATAGGTTTCATATTGAACACCCATTTTCTTTTCATATTGCGATACAGAACCTACATGTGGTAAAGTTGCTTCATGTGTCTTAGTTTTAACTAAAACCATAGTTGTTTCACCAGTTTTACTATCAAAATCATACTCATGATGCCATGTATATCCTGTTGCTTGTGATTTTTTGATTTTTGCTTCTTTGAAAGCTTGCGTAAAATCAGAATCTCTTGATCCTGTCATTTTAATGGTTACAACATTTTTTTGTGCATTCGTTATAGGAAAGAGATCTGGTGATTCTATTAAAGATACTGGTTCAAGTGCATACCCACTAGGATCGTAATAATTAACCGGATTATTCCCGCAATAAGCATAAAGATTTAGCCCATCCCCCCGGTAAACATCTTCCTGGAGGAAACGCCCTACAACCGGATTATAAAATCTAGCCCTCAGATAATACTGCCCTGTTTCCTGGTCATATTGTTGACCTGTATACAGGATCCGATTCTTAATCTCTTCTGACTTCCTTCGTATGGCACCAAAGGCATCGTATTCATAGAAGCTCTCAATATCCCCGACAGCTCCTGTTACATATTTCTTTTATTGGTTGTTGATGTTAACTATTTATTGAATGGATTGCAAGTCATTTCTGGATTTATTTTCAGCAAATAGAACAACAGAAAAAATGAAGGGAAATGAGAGCTACAAAAGAAGTATTTTCACCCCCTGTAACCCCCGGAAGTCCCATTTTACCATATAAACAATTTCCTTTAAATCCCATGGATCACCATGAACCATGGGGGGGGTAGGCAGTTAACTTTAAATCAATGGCAAAGCAAAATAAAGTCCCATTCTCTGTTAGCCTTGCGTCGCAAAAATATAGCCCCTGTATGACTTTTGAAACCGATGATGGAACACGTTATGCCATTCAGGCAATAAAAAGCCCTGTTGGGCAAATTCTTCAGAAAAAAGGGGGGGTATCCTTTTCCTTGATAAATGTTTGTTTGCTGTTGCCACCTGTTCAGTTTTCTTCCACTTTTAAAACAAGTCGCATCTATGGATGTTTTTTAATATGGCTTCAATTCGCATACTTGCTGCTTTTTAACTATCTGGTTGAGAAATATTTCCGTTCATTTCCTGCACTAAAACAGGTGTGAACCATGGCGTCGAAAATGATGTTGGTAAAGAGCCGGGGTTAAAAACTTCCCCGGCTCGGATTACATCAGCCCGCAATGCGGACTGAGAGAACTTTTTTCATCGGGGTCGGATTCCTGGCATTGGGGTGGTAACCGGAGTTACACTTGCACTTAAGTCCCATTTACACGGAAAAATTACGGAGTCGTGAACAACTCCTTAAAAACCATAACCAGTATAACAAGACAATAAGCATTCCTTGAATACATTTGATCTATTTTTATTAGTTTCTGGTATCGACTTTCTAGTACTCTTTCGTTATCAGATGTTCTCAAAGGAGGGAAACATTATGACCGTTCAGGAATTACTCTCTCAAGACAACTTGCTCTAGAAGAACTTTTATGTATCAACATGGATTCATGGTTGGAGTAAAGATTCTAAAATATATTAAAAAACTGAACTTTTGTAAAAGTCTAGAACACAGCCACTCAAAAGCTTGCTGTGCTCTAGATAATGTATAAGTTAAAACTTTATAAACTTTAACTTTATTACTTCCAAAATATATATTGCATATACTTATTTATTCGTTCTTCAGCAATTTTTATGTTTTCTAAATTGCCATTTTGCGATACAAATAATATATCTAAATCTATCATCTCCAGCTCATGTTGTAATGCCATATCATTATTTACTTGTTCTTGAATTTCTCTATTTTTACCAATTCCATCATATTTATTATGGAGATATGAATCAATTAAATTACATGGGGTTGATAAAAAACGGCCCATTTGTTTACATTTATCATTGTCCATTTTTAATGACAATAATCCAATAAAATAATACCATTCTTCAACTAAAGAATAGGCTATACCCATGATATCTTCATCTTTTCTATTAATACAATCTGAATAATCATATTCTTTTAAAATAGGTATTAATGAGTTACATATTTCTATACCACGATTCACATCTCTTTCAATTTCTAAATCATCATAGAATACTTTTCTCATTCCCCCAAAAATAAAATTTTCAAAATATAATAAATTTTCAAATTGTTTATGACTTCCTATGTGTTTTATTAATTTCATGGTTCTAGCCATACCCGTAATCCCTAAGTACATACACGGTCTCGTTTCTAGAGCAGCTATAGCTGTTATTATATCATTATATTTTTCGGCACTTCTATTAATCATTTTACAAGCCTTTCATTTAATCTTTTTCTCCATAATCTATTCTTTTTTGTACATTATTATTATCACTTACATTACCTGTTACATTAATAATTCCTGTTTGTTTCTGAACATTCTCACACGAGGGACAGGAATAATGTGACGAAACTTGTTTCAAACCTTCTGTACTATACCCATTCTTTTCAAGATAATAAATACCTTTTGTTTCTGCATAATTTCCATAATTTCCAGTCATATCTGGTCGAATATTATTTTTACTTAAGTTTACTACAATAATATCCTCCCCATAAATTTGCTGTGCTATTATTTGACTTTGTTTATTTACTGTTGTACTATTTTGGGAAATTATAACAGTTCCATCTGGAGTAATAGTAGTTGTTTGACGTGGTCCTCCATTAAATAAAGTTCCGTCTGCTTACTTACTTAAAAGCTCTTCTACACCAGTCCTATATATTTTATTCATATTAGCTTGTAATTCTTCATCTGATAAATTATATGAATTATCTTTTTTTATACCCGAACTCTTAGCAGTAGTATCATCATCATCTTTACGCGTTTGAAAAATAAAGCCAGATATTTTTCCAATTATCTAAGTTTGCTGACCAAACGGATTCTATCCAAAAAGCCCTCTAATTCCATCTCCCAGTTCTTCCATTAAATAAACTGTATATTTATCTTTTTAAAAAAACCTAGAACACAATAACTACTATGTTCTAGGTTAAATAAACAACTACATTTTATTAATTATCTAAATACTCCTCTTCTAAATCTTGTAAGAAAGACTCTAAATCTGGCCAAACAGCTTCTTCAATCTCATTCCCAGATTCATGATCCCAATAGGTAAAACTTAATCCCTCTGTATCAGGAGAGTAAGAACATAACCAAAATGAAAAATAATTATCTCGACCAAAAACAAACCAATTAGGGCTAAATGGCTTGTTTTTAGATTGCTCTAGAGCTTGCTCTATTGTAAAAATACGGCCAAAAGGCAATTCCACCTCTGATATGATTTCATATAAGCCATGCAATATATTAGGTATTCCTATTAATTTGGGGTTCTTTAAATTAGTTTCAACTATTCTAACACCATCATATTTCTCTTTTATAATATTTAAATAATTTTCTATTCTTTGTCTCATATTAAAACTCCTCCGGATAGTTAGGATTAAGGGGTGAACCTGATGTATCATTCTGCCAATTTTTATCATGCCACCTATTAAAATGTTCATCAACCGTTGCTGGATAAATATAATCACCATCATCTGCCATTTGTGGATAATCTAAAGCGTTATAAGTATGATGGCCCTCAATTGGAATACCATTATAGGTTGGTGTCTTTCCGTCTATTATATCACTAGCTTGTTGCTCTGTCCAATTTCTTGTTCCCTGTTTACCTGACATCAATTTCTTTTTTTCTTGACTCCAAAATCTATTAACACCACGCTTTCGTCTATTATTAAACTTCCTATCCCAATTCCAGTGATAATATTCATCTTGAGTTGCCGTTCTATTTTTAAATTTGTTTTTAATTTCCTTTTTTTGTTTGGGTGTTAACGGTTTATAAGGTGTCTCCATCTTTTGAGGAACCTCCGAACTCTTACTAGAGTTCCTATTATCACCTTTACAATCTTGAGATTTCTTCTTTGCCTTATACCCACTAGGATCATAATAACTAACCGGATTATTCCCGCAATAAGCATAAAGATTCAGCCCATCCCCCCGGTAAACATCCTCCTGGAGGAAACGTCCTACAACCGGATTATAAAATCTAGCCCTCAGATAATACTGCCCTGTTTCCTGATCATATTGTTGACCTGTATACAGGATCCGATTCTTAATCTCTTCCGACTTCCTTCGTATGGCACCAAAGGCATCGTATTCATAGAAGCTCTTAATCTCTCCACCAGCTCCTGTTACATACGAAGTACTGTTTTGCTCATCCAAATGATATGCATGTAAACCTGCAATATCATTTCTCTCAATCCCAGCAACACCGTACCCAAGAATATACCTGGTGCTTGCAGACTCCGTCTCATCTGTCTCGGCTTGCAGTTCCCCATTATAGTAAATGAAGCGAGAAACCTTTCCGTTGACACTTGTCCCAGATCTTAAGAATTCTCCATCGTAAAAATTCTCTAAATGGAAATCTTCTCCAATCACTTCCGTCTGCTGACCAAACGGATTATATCCATACCCCCTTTTACCTCCATCTCCCAGTTCTTCCAGAAGATTTCCCTGCTTATCATATTCGTAAGTCCAGCCTTTTCCTTCTATCTTTCTTTCAGTTAGCTGATTTCTTCTATTATAGCAGTACGTTTCTTTCCCTGCAACAGACTCCTTCTCCATACGGTTGCCGCAGAGATCATATTTATAAAAAGTATCTTCTCCATCATAGCTTTCTCTAGTTAATCGGTTCAGCGCATCATATCCATAACCAATTCTAGTTTCGCTTGCAACCTCTTTTACTCCAGAACCTTCTTTTATTTCAGCGACATCTTTTGTACCCACACCTTCTGCTAAATTGCCAGGAACCACCCGAATACCGCCTTTTGTAATCCGGTTTCCATTTAAATCATATTCATACCGGAAATCAAACAGTGGCTGGCTTTCACCCATGTAGGTAGCTAACCGACTGATATTTCCATCTGTATCATATTCATAAACGGTTTTCATTCCATTCTGATGGTAAATGGATTTTAATTTTCCATCTGGCCAGTGGTCGTATTCTACAATATTAGCATTGCCATCCCCACTAATACGACTTAAATTGCCTCTCCAGTCATATCCATAATGCAATGTTTTGCCAGTGATATCTGTTAGAGTTTTTAACGCACCATTCTTGTCATAAGTACAAGAAAGAAGAGGACGCCCGGAGGAAGATTTTTTTAGAAGCTTTCCATCAGGCCGATATTCATACGAATAACTAAATCCACCTGAAACCGCTTTTTTCTTCATGCCAAAGGTATCATACTCCCAGCTTCTTGTTACTAGCTTTTCTCCCTTTTTATCACAGCCAGTCTCGTATACAGGGTTTCCATCTACATTGTAAGAGGTTTTCACCAGATTTCCGTTCCGGTCAGTATGTTGCACTCTTCTGCCTTCCCTGTCATATCGGAAGGTCTCGCTGTTTCCATCTTGGTCAATGATCTCGCAAACCTTGCCCTGACTGTTATATCGGTAGGTGATGACTCCTCCATTGGCATCTGTTGTGGTTGTTACAAGACCGCTGTTGTTGTAAGTGTATGTCTCACTTCCACCATCTCCATTGCGTATGCCGCAGATTCTTCCCCAGCCATCAACATCATAGCCAGTACTGTTTTGGTTGCCATCTAACACACCAATGATCCTACCATTAGAATCGTAGGTATAAGCCTGTGCTGATTTTCCTTGCTTTTTGCTTCTTGTGGTATAGATTTCGGTTTCCAATCCATGAACTCCATACTGATAGGAGAACTCATTACCACCTGCCACCTGTTTTTTAGATATATTTCCATCTAAGTGGTACTGATTTTCCTCCAGAACAGTTCCTGCTCCATTGGTTCTCGATAGCAGATTTCCATATGGATCATAGGAATAGAGGAAGCTATTTTCTAATTCAGACGTCTCCTCTCCGTTTGGAAGTATCTCTTTTTCCAAGCGGTCATTTTTATCATATTCATAGAGGAAGACTGGTCCTAAACAATCCTTTGCATTGACAATACGATCCTTTAAATCATAATGATAGGTTACTTCCCAGACTTCTCCGCCTTTTCCCTGCCTGGAGATTCTTGTTATATTTCCCGCCTGGTCATAGGCAACAGCACTTGAGCGGTCTATCCCATTTTGACCATCAAAAATCCGTTCTAAGCATAGACGATCACAGGAATCATACTCTCGGAATATCTCGTATCCTTCTGGTGTTTTTATGTAGATACGGTTTCCATTTTCATCGTAGGCATAGCTGGTAATCGCGTACTTCGCTTCTCCTGCTTGTGGAGTTAACCCACTGTCTAACTCTTCCTTTGCCTCTATAAGTCTTCCTGCTTTGTCGTACTTATAATGTATGATCTGATGGATTCCATCTGAAATAGCCTTTTCTTCATATATCTTCTTTCCTTGTACATCATAGGAAAATCGAATTACAGCTCCCAGTCCATCTTCCACAGAAATTAAACGGTCTCTTTGATCGTAAGAATATTTTAATCGAAGTTCACTGCCTCCGTTTTCCTTTTGCTGACCGTCAAGACTCCAATATCCACCTCTTCGGTATTCGCTGATTTTATTTCCATTGGCATCATAATCATAGGTAGTTCTTTGATATAATACCTCTTGTTCCTCTTCCTTTGCAGGACGCAGGGTTTCTAGAAGCTGCCCCTTAAGATCGTATGAATACCAGGTAGTACGTCCCATGGAATCTGTCATTCTTGTGGGATTTCCCAAAAGGTCATAGGTGTATTCTGCCTGTACACTTCCATCTGGACCAGTAACTCGCTCCAGATGTTCTGCATCGTCATATATATATTGCCAGCCGGCGCCATCGTCCTTTGCAGGGTCATAAGACTCCGGAAGAATGTGTTTAATCCGGTTTCCATTGGCATCATAAAAGAACCGCTCACAACCTCCATCTGGATAACGAATCCGAATTTGATTTGAGTCACTGTCATACTCATAAGAGATGCCTTCCCCATCGTCAGCATGCATTTGGTATGAATTCGGATGTATTTTCTTTAAAACCTTTCCCTCTCCATCAAGAATCTGCCTGTCATGGCTGCCATCTGGGCGGCGGGTATCAGTCCTTCGGTCCAGGAAATCATACTGGTAGGTATACTCTCCCTTTTGTTCTTTCCAGGCTTTTGGGGGATACATAGCTAATAGCCGTCCCATTCCGTCATACAGATAACGGGATTCATTCCCTTCCCCATCTCTTACCACCGTCCGATGATTCTTTGCATTGTAGCCGTATTCCCTTCTACCACATCCATCTTCTTCTGCCATAAGGCGTCCCATGGCATCGTATTCAAAACGGACTTCTTCTCCGTCTGGGAATACGATGGTAGAAGGCTTTCCACAATGATCATTGTAAGAATATCTGGTGATTTTCCCTAGGGGGTCCGTTTCCTCTAAAAGTCTTCCCATCCGGTCATGTAGATAGGAATGAGTAATCCAGCCTTCATTCTCTGAACGCCATTCTCTTTCAGCTATGAGGTTATGATTTCTATCGTATTCGTAGGAAAATTTACGTCTGGCATTATCACTTTTCTTTACCAGGTCACCAGCTTCATCGTATTCATAGACGATATTTAGCCAGCCTTGTTTATTTTCCTGAGTCATGCGGCCTTCTTCGTCATAAGACCACTCTGTTTTATGACCCAAGCGGTCAGTTTCACTGATTCGATCGCCATTTTCATTGTACTGGTAAAGAGTTTCTGTTCCATCTTTATAAATTTCGGAAAGAATTTGCATTTCTTTTCCATAAAGATAGGTGACGGTTTGGTTTCCAACACTGCTGTAGGTAATGACCTTTCGGTCCTCATCAATATACTCAGCTTTATAAAAATCTCCATTTGCCAGGGTCTGATGTATCATTCTGCCAGAATCATCATATCGGTTCTCCAGATACATTACCTTTGCCTGATCGATTGCTTTTGTTAAATACCCATTCCCATCGTATTCGTAATGGGTCACCCCATAATCCATATGTACCACATCAGACAATCGTCCGTTTTCATACCGGTACTGCATGGTTCTTCCCAAGGTATCGGTTAACTGTATCAACCGTCCTTCTCTTAATGTTACATTTATCTGGTAATTAAGAGCAGTTGTGATTGTTTCCAGACTTTCGCCATGGTAGGAAAAGGTTAGAGCCTGTCCATTTTTATCAGTTATGGACTGAAGAAGACCGTTTTGTGAGTAGCGGTAGCTCTGATGCTTCTTTTTATCCCTGACGACCCATTCCTCATGATCCTTTACCAGTTCAAACCAACTGCATCCAATGGTGGCATTTCGTGATTTCTCCCCATCCCACTCGAAGATAAGATGCTGACCATTCTCTAATATAACATGGCGTTTGTTTCCGTCCTGATAGAGCTTGCCTTCATAAGCAAACGTCCAGCCTGGTCCCATAATTCCTTCCTGTTTTACAGTGGAATTATATCTACGCTCCAGTCTGATAGCTTCTTGTATATCTGGAATGATAAAATCCGAAGCTGTTATGAGAAATGCGCCGGAAACAACATCAACCGGTTCACCAAAGAGCTGGCCAAGGCCGCTTGTTATTAAGTTTTCTTTTAACGATCTAAGGACATCTACCTGTCTATTTGGCAAGGAAGCATCCACCGCGACATCTACCGCGGTTCCATAGACAGTCTGCACTCCTACACCAACCGCCTTTTTTACAACGGGATTTTTGGCAAAGCTCTGAGCCTTCCCCATTATGGCATTACCCGTACCTCCCTTAAACATACCAAGGGCTGCATTAAAAGCCATATCCTTCAGATTTACCCTACCAGAGACCTGATATTCTCTGATAGCCCCAAATAAAACAGAACCTCCCATTTGAGTGACCAGATTGGCTACCTGGGATTTGGGACACATTAGCTTTGTAAAACTTTGCCATTTTGCAACATTTTTAAGGGCATTCCCACTGACCACATCAAATACGATATCTGTTACTGTAGAAGCAAAATTGTAAGCTCCTTCATTTCCCATAAATATCGTATCTCGTATGAAGTTGGAAGGCCTTGAAGCATCTAAGTTATTGACCTTACTATACCCATCTAGACCTTCCGCCACATCTGCAACAGCAAATGCCGCTTTGACACCTGCTGCCACCAATAATGGTGCCGTAGCTCCACCAGTACATACGGTTAAGGCGGTAAGGCCTACTACGGTAGCAATACTCAAAACACCGCTTAAGAACTTCTGTTTACTTTTCTGCTTATTTTCAATCAAAGTATTGGTCAGTTCTGCATTTTGCGCATCACGGTTAGCTGCATCATCTTTTGTCAGCGCTGCTTCTATTTCTGAGGCTGATGGAACAGCTTGTGGATGAGAATCCGCCTTATGGGTGATAAGGGTTGATTTTACATCAGTTTTCTCCTCCATGGTAATGATATCATCACCACCGTCACCTACCTGAAGAACCACCTTATTCTCTCCGGAAATCATCAAATTCCGGACCGGCGTATCTCCTCCGGCCATCAAACCCTTCTGGGTCTTGATATTAATATCCTTCCCTGTTAAGGACATAAACCCAGCCTTATTTAAGCTTAGTAATATACTACCGCTGGAGTCAGGCGCATAACTTAGAGAATCCTTTGTCATATCCATGGCACTTCCGCTTGGATCTGAGAATTGTTTGTTCTCCGGGTTTTTGCTTGCACCACCGCCCGAGCCGCTTCCAATGGCATGAACTGCAATGGCACTTTGCTCGTCATGTTCTGGAAAATAAATATGTACCTGACTTCCTTCTACTGGCATACAGTAAAAGCTGCTACTTTCGATGGCATAAGTGAAGTATTTCATTTGAGCTGCTGGCTCATAAACTGGATCAATATCAAAATGCACACGAATCCTGTTTCCGCTTCGTTCCTTTACCGTGGCAGGAATACTCATACCGTATATCCGGGGATTTTTTTCTTTTTCCTTTTTTAACCCTTCTCTTCTGGAAAGGGTATATTCATAAACCAGCTCTCCTTTTAGAGTATAAAGGTCCATTCCTATTACGATGGCAGAGATCTTGTTTAAGGTAACCGTTTCCCCCATGGGAAGAAACTTTCGCGTTTGGATGCACCACTGGGAGGCTTCCTGGGAGAGAACACTTTGGGGCCTCAATACCTTTGTGTAATGGGCCATGTTTTTATTTAACACATAATCATCTTTGCGAAGTGTTGTCCCAACATTGATATCTGGAATACCAAAGTAGACTTTTCCGCAGTCACTTTTAGCATCTACCATCAGATACGTTCCAAAATGGCTGGCAAGCCTGCGAAGAAATACCCAGTCACTCTCTTCATACTGCAACAACATTTCAGGAATGGCACCATCACAACCAGCCTCTGCCTTTATGTCATATCTCCCGTAATCCTTCAGTACCTTTTTTGCGACTTCCATATACGTCATACTGCCGTTTAAGAAGCTTCTGCTTTTTTCTTTCCGGTCCCAGTCTTTTGTATAGGAGCACGCCTCTAGGTATAGATAAGGCAGCCCCTGCTCTACCTTGGTATAAACAGTTTCAATCTTACCTTGAAATACTGTTTGTCCTCCCGAATGCTCTTTTTCCCTGACCACCACAGGTACAACCGAAGCCATGTTTACGAATTGTTCTGCCATTTCACCATTTACCAGCATTTTCATCGTAAGAATTACATGGCTGTTTAATTCCTGAGTGAGCCGGAATGTCTCTACCTGGATGATGCCTTCCAGTGAGAGTTCTATTTCCAATTCCTTATATGCCAATATCATATCTCATTCCCCCCTTTTTATGAGGTAACCGTTCATTTGTATCGAATAATCCTGTCTCAATCTATCATTAGCTTCCAGCCTCCGGCTGTCCCGATTCAACAATCTCGATTTCTCCCCCATACACGCAATAGAGTCTGGCTCCACCCATCAAAGGGCGCTGGCTCTCGGTTTCTACACCCTCTTGTCCGTGATCCCACTCCTGGGCAATTATGCTGGGAGTACAGACCCCAACGACTTGAGGTGTCTCCGCGCTTTTGGGCTCCTCTTTCTTCTTTTTCTTCTTACCTCCGGTAAAAAAGTTCATAACCTTGTCCGTAAATGTTTCAGGGCAGGCTTCATCCACTGCTTTTTGTACCTTTTCCGCCTCTTCCTTTGTGCTGGGATTCTCCATGCTGTAACAGCCGCCAAAACAGATTACATTGGCGCCACCAATACAGTCTTTGATTGTCATCTGCGCTTGTCCCCTCAAAAAGACTCCATGAGTCTCAGGAAGAACCACATTGCTGGGCCTCATGCCCATGGTACAGGTAGAACAAGCTCCGTGTACGACAAAGGTATCGTTTAATTCTGCCATGGTCCCACCTCCACTTCCTTCCAGACAATCCCCATTACATTTCTACGCATTAAGCTCTCTGCTACTTCAAGGCTAACTAAGGGATTTGGGAAACGCTTATCATTTAATAGAAATACTTTATGTTCTCCAATTTTTACGGGATCAAGAACGAGAC
Organism: uncultured Eubacteriales bacterium; assembly: GCA_963528005.1. GTDB lineage: Bacteria > Bacillota > Clostridia > Lachnospirales > Lachnospiraceae > Lacrimispora. The sequence goes on along the minus strand of CAURSM010000011.1, from coordinate 14,609 downwards.
GCTTTATACTTCCATTGGTATAAAACTCCGTCTCTTCTGAAAAAGCATCAAACCGTTCCAAAAGCAAATGATGATAAATCCAAATGGTTTTTCGTTCCTTATGAGTGATGGTGACCGTCTTAAATACCATGTCATCTTCATAAACATCAAATACCTTTTTCACCTTATCCGATACCAGATAGACCGGACTTTGAATAAAATCAGGGGCAGCCTCTCCGCTGTCCTTTTCCAGATACATCATGGTTGATTCCTGAAGGTTTTCCCCGTCCTCTTTATAAAAAATATGTCTGGGACCACAAATATCAAAATCCCGGAAACGGATCTGGTCCGGCAGGCTTTTATCTTGTTCTATGGTAAAAAATCTCATCCATTTGCCCTCCTGTCGATCAAGATAGTCTGTAGCTGTTCTGGTTCCATATGTAAAAAAGGAATGTCCTTTTCTAAGAAAATGGAATTGGAAAGGTCAGCACCTGTAAAATCGTTGTCCTCCCACCTGCAGTTAACAAAGTCTGCCTGACGGATTACGGAATTTTGAAAGCTGCAACCTTTAATGACACAGTCTTTGAAGCGGGTTCCGGAAAGGTTGGTGTTATCAAATGATATTTGCGTTAATGTACAATTTTCAAACTGATTGAACAATAGCAATTTATTGCTGCATTCTGAATCTTGAATCTCCATTTCATACCAATACTTGGAAATAAGGACTTCTTCTTGCTCTTTGGAAAGGCGAAGTGCCCGTTCCCAGTCTGTTTGACTCTTATTCTCCCTATCCACAAAGGCAATCAAATCACTGGAATCCCGATATTCTCCCCAATAGATTCCCCAGGTCTTTAGCTTTGGTATCTCAAAAAAATCCGTATTTTCCTCGATGTCACGAAACAAAAAGCGAAGTTCTCCTGCAAGAATCTGATTCCACTCCATGGCGTTATCCTGCAACATCTCAGTAATATCATACTGGTTAACCTTACCCATATATTTTCCTGCATCAAGAGTCAGCTTTTCTTTCATACCCTCGGCGATAGAAAAAAGAAATTCCAGGGAAAACCCGGTTTCTGCCGGTTCTGTGTCCATATACCATCTTGCATCCATAGCCTGAACCAGAAAACGGTATTTTCCATTAAGTAAATCCATACGCAAAAGAGAAAAATGAAAAAACATGATTTTCTCTTTATCAAGCCTTAAAATATCCTCTTTCAGTTCTTTGACTGCTCCCCGTATCACCTTGGCAAGCTCGTCTGACTGATTCTGAATTCTTCTATAAAACTCAAGCTTTTTCTCTTCCAGATACTCTTTTTCTTCTTCGAAAAATCGCTTTCGCGCTTCCTGTCTTGTCATAGTTCCCCTCCTAATTCACCTTTACTTCCGTCCCCTGAATCAGCAGCTTTCCGTCTGATATCATCTTAACTGCCCCGCCTTTTACACAGGTGACAACCGCAGTCTCAAGGGCTTCCAATGAGATGGCTTCTTCCGCAGATAGTTCCAGGTTGTTTTGTGCTTCGATTTGAATGGTTCCCTTGGCACTTAAGGTAACATCTCCCCCATTACCAATCTTTACACTAGCCGCCCCTTTGCTGCTGGAAAGATAAATTCCATCTGCTGCCAGCTTCATCTCCTGACCATGTGGATTGCTTAAATATTTGGTGGATGAACTGCCCATTCGGTCTGGAACACCCCCACTTTTGCCGTCATAGGAGCTGACTGCACTGACTGCAATCACATCCTTTGTATGCTTGGATGGAAAATAGATTCTTACGTTATCCCCTTTTTCCGGCATGTAGTACCAGCCACTGCCATCAGGAGATGCAGACAACGTAGAAAACGGAAACCAATAGACATCTTTTCCATTTCCCTTATCCATATCCAAATGAACTTTTATCTTGGTCCCTGAGATTTCTAACACTTTGCCATTAAGCGCTACCCCAATGATGTGCATGGGATACCTGGATCTTTGGAGAATTCCTTCCTTCTTTTGGAGCTCCAGTTGGCTGTGTAACAGTCCTTTTTTTAATTCACAAAATAGCCGTCTGATGACAAAGTTTTTTCCTTCTACGGATACCTGTTCAAAAATCTCAGGTACATGGTAGGTCTTTGCATCAAGTATCAGGAAATCGTTGTCGCTGACGGATCCTCCTTCCATGGACCAGTAGGAGTATTCTCCCATCTCTTTTCGATATCCGGTCTTCTCATAGTCCCACTTTCCAAACGGTATATTGGGAATTCCTCCGTATAGACTGATGTTATTTGATACGGAACGGCAGGTAAGGACACCATTTAGCATTGACAGCATCCTCTTCATGAATTGCCAATCCGTTTCCTCATACTGAATAGCGATCTCTCCTAGTGGCTTATCTGGAATCGAGAGTTTCATCTCACTGCCTGGATAGTCTGCCAGGATGGTCTGGAATAACTGATTATAGGTGATAGAAACGTCCTGAAATGAACGGGACTTTTTCTTCTGGTCCAAGAGAATGCTTCGACTTTTTGCCTCGGCCTTAATTCGGATGCCACCGCCTTCTTCTGTCAAGCTTACACTGGTGAGTATTCCAGAAAACAAGGTTCCTCCTTCCTTTACTGAAATGATGATGGAATCATTTTCAGTAAATTCAAAAAGAGCTTCCTCTCCTTTGTCCGATGCCGCATATCCGCTTATGTTTAAGCAACTATGCTCCCCTGGCACGCAGCTTATGGTAAGTCCGTTTAAATGTTCCACCGGAATTCCTGTTATTACAATCTGTTCCGCTGTAAATGCCATATAAACACCTCCTAATTTTCGTGAATCTCATCTCCGTGAAAGTCTACCGTTCCTTTTTTTATCTCAATGTCTGCTCCAGACTTGCTTGCCACCTTGACTGAGATCTGGGACTTTATTGTCAAATCGTTTTTCGCTGTTATATTTAAGTTTTCTGCTGCCAAAACCTTAATGTCTTTGAGAGCGTCTAACACAATTTCTCCCGACTTCTTTAATAAGATGCTTCCATGCCCATCTCCTGCAGCAATCAAGACTCCTTCCTCCGTCATCTTCACCTGGTTTCCCTGAGCCGTCTGGATATTTCGATGATTTGGATTTCCCATGGAATCCGATGGGCTTCCACTTGGTTTTTGCCCTTTTGTGTGGGTTACCACATAAGCTTCTTTTTCGTCTGCCACTGGGAAATATACCCGGATGCTTTCTCCTTTTTCCGGCATACAATACCAACCGCTGCCGTCTGATGAGGCAGCCACTGTTGAAAATGGAAACCAGTACTTATCCCCACTACCGGCTTCTATGTCCATATTTACCTGAACCTGATTTCTCTTAATAGAAGCAATGGTTCCTTCCAAAGAAACGCCAGTCATTCTTTCGTTGAAATAGGGAAGCCGTTTAAGACTTTCCTTCTGACGCAAAAGGTAGTCATTTACGAGAAGCCCTTCTTTCAATGTTCGCTTAGCCGATTCTACAAACCAGGGGCTGCCCTTATATGTAATCTGACTTCCAATGGATACAATGTCATAGGCTTCTATTTCATAAACGGTATTTTGAGACCGGGTCAGGTCATTGCATCCATTCTCCTTCATTGCCCCAAGAAATACAAAGTCCTGGGACAGAGTAAAAGGAAGCTTATTAAAGTCCCTGCTCTCTGGCTTTGGAGAGAGCCCGGCTTCAAAACGGATGTCTGGAAATGCTGGATCTGGATATAAATGTTCCTTGTACTTTGATAGGAATCGCTTTAAAAACTCCCAATCCGTTTCCTCGTATTGAACCACTAGCTGTCCAATTGGAACATCTGGAATATGGGCCACATGGTCAGAGCCTGAATAGGAGCCCATCACCTGACGAATCAGTTCATGAACACCCATTTGAGGATTTTGAAATAGTCTCTTTTTGCGTTCCACATCCATCTGAGACGTTCCGTCCAACGCTTGAATTCTTACTACCAGCTCATCTCCATCCCGGTCCATGGCTATGTGCTTTAACACTCCATAAAATAACACCTGGTCCTTGCTATTTTTCCTACAAACCAGGGAGATGGTATCCTCAATTTCATGAAAAGCATTCTCACTGGTATCACTGTTTAAGACTGCTTCCACAAAAAGGCTGGCATGTTCTCCTGGTGCTTCTATGATTTCAATCTTACGAAAATAAGCGATCCCTATCGCCCCTAAATATAGGTCCTTGTAGGTAATCGCTCCATTGTCATTTTCCTTGTTCTTCCCCATGTTCTTCTCCAAAGAGTACGCCCCTTTCTCCGTCTGTAAACCACTGATCAAGTGCCATCACCATTGCTTCCAAAATGATTCCGTAGGTATCCTTATCTTCTTTCAGGCAATTGTAATTTCCTGAAATCGTCTGTCCCTTTCCCTTTTTTCGAAATATCACATTATAAAGCCAGCCTTCTCCGGTAGGCACCTCAAAGCAGAGATATTCCAGAGAGTTAAGTTGATTCTTCTTTCCCACTTTGGCATGAAGACCGCTGGAAGCCATGCCGTTTACAAGCTGGTTATCCCACTGAGAAAAAGGAACCGGCTTTACAAACTTTTTAGGCCAGGAGAGAACCTGGCTTAAATTCTTATCATGATTGACGTAAATAACACCTTCCTCGTCCTCTTTGGAAGCCTGAAAGAAGTTTTTAAACACGATCATAGGAACCGATTGATCCGTATATAACCGGGGTTCAAATTCAAGATGCTCCCCGTCAGGCAAGGATAACTGACCTTCTAAGATTCCTTTTAAAGCCTCGTCTAGCTCAATCTTATGTTTCTTTTCTTGTTTTCCATTTCTCTCTGCTTCTTCCCGATCCATCTTTTCCTTTTGCCTTCTGGCTCGTTCCATTAGGGCAATTTTCTCATCCAGATACATGGTAGTCCTCCTTTTATAAAAGCATCATGCCGCGTTTCCCTTGATTGCCTTGTGTTCTCTTTATTTCGCCACTTCTTCTCGTTCTTAGTACCTCTAAAAGCCCGTTGTAAATTTCTTTATTACTTTTTTTAGAGTAATCCTCTTCCAGCTTTCCTAAAAGATATTCCTGTAAAAGTTTTGGAGCCACCTGTCCATGATTTGAAAGAGCCACAGTAGAGAAGCTTATATCAAAAGGATCTAACGTGCCGCTTCTTAAGACTTCCCTTGAAAACTGTCTGATGATACAAGGGTTTAACGTGGTTCCCCCAGGCGCCCCGTAAGGCTGGCTTATGATGTTTAGGGTATCAAATGCCGTGGAATAATCCTGGAAGTTTTCGTGGCTGTCCCGAAGTCTGGCGCCCTCCTGAAGTCGAAATCTGCACAGCTCCATCTCACAGGAAGGATCTGGCTTTTTATCATCCAAAAAGATTCTGGTGTTGGCAGTAATCCTTCCAGCCTCTCTGATTTCCGCCATGAATTGCACCTTTAAATAGCGGACTTTATCTTCTGCCTTGCAATCTATTACAAAAGGCTGTTCCATAAAATAAAGATTCTTTTTCCAATAGATCATGCCAGAATCTATGGTGAGCCTTTCGTTATCCCAGGTGATTTTGCAGCCACAAATCACACCGTCGCCGTACTCCTTCAGTGACAGATCCAGATAATTTTTGGGGTAATCTCTCAGTTTATCAAGCATCTCCACTCTTAGCAGGCGTTTCTTTTCAAATTGGGGATAATCGTATTGAAACATTCCCTCTTCCTCCGTCAGCACAAAATAATTTCATCCATTGACATGGTTTCTTCTAAGCCCATGATTCCAAAATGATATTCATAATATATTTCCACGTGATATGGCAGTTCCACAAACATCTTAATTAGAAATCTCATTTTATCAGCCAGGGACTTTTCCTTTTTCCGTCCGATATAAACTAAAATTTCAAAGGAGTTTTGATTGCTGTGATACACAATGTTGTTCGGGATTAGCGCTTCCATCATGTCCTTGAAAATGTCTAAAGAACTTCCAGTTTCATATTGTTTTAACAATCCACTTAATATGAACTCCCTTTCATCTCGTCCAAACAAAGCAATTGCCTCTCTGGCATCGGATCCAAAGGCATCTTCCATAAAATCCTCATACAAAAGCTTTTTGTAATATTCCTCTCTTGTCATTCCAGAAAGAGCATCATTTTGAGCCAGCATATGAAATATTAGATGAAAGAGATTTTCTCTAAGTTTTGGAAACTCCTCCAGATCCGGCCTGAAAAAGTCCTTAAAGATATGATAAAACCGGTAATAAGGATTTACTTCTATACCAGAATTCTCCTCTATGGACTCCTGATTCAAATAGGGCATGGACAATTCCATATAGGCACTGAAATCATGTGGCATCTGGTAGCGAACCGTACGCTCTGACAGTCCCTGCTCTCTCAGCTTAAGCATGACTTCCCATAAATAATTCATACTAGCTTTCCTCCACATTCGTATTCCGGGTATAGTTCCTGTACTTCAGAGGTGACAAAGCTTGCCAAATCCCTTAGGAGCCATCGCTCCTTCCCTTTTGGTTTGAAATAAATCAAAAGTCGCTTTTTCCCCTTTCGGTCTCTGATTTCATCTTCCATAAAAAAATTCATGGGGTAAGTCTCCTGCAGTTCCCCCTTCCCCTCTTCCAGAACACAATCTTGATATTCCACGTAATCTTCAAGACCAAATCCCCGGATAAATCGTTCCAGCTCCCCTTTTGTCTTTACCATCTGTCCTGCCTTCCCCTGAAAACGCTCTGCAAATCCATCTTTCCTCAAATTCTCCATAACCGGATAAGTATAGCGGTCAATCTTGTTATCTGAGCCACCCCGGATCATATACACATCCCACTTCTTGGCACTTTCCACTTTACCCGTGACCAGAAGTTTTTCCCCACTCTGTCGTACGCTGCGTATTCCGGCCTTTTCCTCAACCAAATAAGCATGTCCGCTGCCATAATCTCGAATGGAAATCACATGTTCATAGTTTTCATGGTCTCTGCAGGCAACTGGGAAGCCTACACTTTCCAGTTTTAGATGCCATACATTCCAGATAGGAATCATATCGTAATGAACAAATCGGTTGCATTCCCCAAAATCTCCCCCAAAATTAGTGACAGGCTCATCGTCTGCCGCCTCATCTGGTATTCCGGTAATGCAGATATCCGCCATCTTAAATAAATAAGGTGCATTGATGGTCTTCCATGGAATTCCATTCTTCATAAAAAGATGATATAAATGCTCCAGCTTATCAAGATAACGCTTGCTGGGTTCCAGACGTATTTCTACCGGATACTCTTTTCCTGCTTTTAAGATTCCGGTATAACCTTCCTGGTTTCTTAAAATCTCTCTCACTTCCAAGGCATCACACTGTAGAAATACCGTAGCTACCCGGAATTTACCTTCTTCTTTTAGTTTTTTCCTTATATCAGAAACCTCATAGACCGGGCTGTCCATATCTTCTTTGCACATGGGAGACATCAGGTGGTGGGACTGATCCATATAAGACCGCTCCACAAGCCCCGTGCGGATTAGATAACGATTGATATCATACACAAGATCATTCATGACCCGTTCTTCTAACATCTGATACATTCGGATATTGGTCTCATATAGTTCCAGGAAAACACCCTCCATCAGATTTTTAAATGTGATCCGTTCTTTTAGATCACTGATGGATTGAATCTCCTCCCGGATCATTGCTTTCATTTCTTCCATCTGATCCATTTAAGCTACTTCCTCCCATCAAAAAAGTTTTCTTCCCAGGTGTCATCCTCAAAATCAAAAAATGTTTCTTTTCCCTTATAGAGCACTTCATTTTCACGAAGTACCGGTAAAACCAAAAAGCCCCAACGCTTTCTTGATACCCAGACAAAGAATTTCATCTCACCTTCTAAAATGGTGTCTGTTTCCTCCTGGATTACACTTTTTTCATACTCTCGTTCAATCTCCTCCTGAGTCGTTCTGACAAAGGTCTCGGTATCGTATTCAAAGTAATAGGCTTTCAGTCGTTTTCCTTTTTCATCGCTTAAATAAAGATCCAATTGTTTTCCTACCATAAACCGGGAGATACAGCCAATCTGATCTTCTTCATCCAGACTTCGAATTAGAATTTTCTCCTGATTTTCATGGGTATAAGCCATAATTTCATAAGGTAAGGTCCGTACCTGATAATCTTGATTTACCTTCATATATCCACGCTTGCAGTCCATAAAGTATGAGAGGGCACCTTCCAGACAGCACATCTTTAGTCCGGCATCGTCTCCTTCTCGTTTCGTGTTCTGGATCAGCTTACCCGGCACATACTGCTTTAAGGCTTCCGTAAAAAGCCTTGATTTACAAGACTGACCCGTCAGCTTAAGCATCTCATATTCCTGAAGCTCCCCTTGCTCAAACTTCTGGTCTAAAAAGCGCTCCATCACATGGTAAATATCTGGCTGAAGCAATGACTCAATCTCATTTAAATAAAGAGGAAAACGGATATCCTGATCCATATGGGTAAGTCCTGTCTTGTCACGAATGGAAAGTTTCCACTTGTCTAAAAACATCTCATTCTTCATCTGACTTTTCTCTGTGTTGATAAAAAGCTCATACTGAAAGCTAGCCTGAAAAAAGGATTTTTTCACTTCCTCTGCCAATTGAAACAGATAGTAGTAATTATTTTTCACTCTAAAATAATGATTCCGGCTTTTTTCCTCATATTTCTTAAAACGGGTAGGCAAAATTGCCTCTGCCCTCTCGTATTGATCATTGATCTGCTTCAATCCATCTTCATCACTTGATTTTTCATCCCATTCCTCTCCCACAACAGTAAGAGCCCTGGCAATCTTAATTTTCAGCATCTGCAGAATGCGGAAGGTTAAGTTATTGCCGCCAAAATTAGTGTCTCCGTTCTCATACCGGGTCTCTAAGTTAATGGTATAGGAAATACGGCTGTTCTCAATGGAGAACCGACCGGAGGTTAAGTCTGTGGTTCCTCCTCCGCAGTCAATAATTAACGCCTGATACCAACGGCCTCTTTCATACTGATTGTTACGGATCATTCCATGAATGGTGTTAAAAAGTACTGCCATTCCCTCATCCAGCTCACAGTTTACGTTGTATCCGGGAAGTAGTTCTTTAAACAAATCCTGAAATTTTTCCTTTTGACGGATAGGAGCTAAAAATTGTATGTTTTTAAACCTGCACTTAAACTGCTGTTTCGCCAGGTTCATCAGATACTCTAAAAAGGCGCTTAGCATATCCCTTCTGGAAATCTGATATTTAAACCCACTCTTTAATATGACACCTTCCAACCTGGCAGAATCGCTGACCCAACGCTTAATATCAAAAAATACAGGGACATCCTCATCCTGGTAATTTTGTTTTTCCAGCGCCAGTGCTTCATATCCAAATAAAAATCCGTGTTTGCCCTCTTCTGTTTCTTCCACGCCAATCACGCTTGGTATGATATTGCCATTTCCTGCTCTGGCTATTTTAGTCGTTCCATCTGGCAGGCAGATTCCCATGGTGGTATTGGAGCTTCCAAAGTCTATGACAAGGGGAAGATCCGTGTCTATGACTTCCTTGACTTCAATATTAAGCAGGGGAATGCGGACTGCTTCTATCCGTCCGGGAACATTCTTAACGTTTCCCTGATAACAGTCGTAAAGGAACTCGGAATCCCGCTCATATGGAAAATAGAGAATGGAGTACTGATGCTTTGTAAGGGGCTTTATTGGCATATTCGCCCCCTGAAACAGATTCCAGGTATCATCTATCTCCTTTAAGTAAAAGCAGGTGTAGATTTGAAGATTTTCATCAACTAATAATAAATTCCCTTCATACAATGAAATATCTGATTTTACCTTGTACTGATCCAGTTCGTTTAATCCAGTTCCCTCATAAAGAATAATAGTTCCAGGTATGATGACATCCTGACTGGAGTTGATATCCATGTGATTCTGGTCGAGAAAATCTTGAAGGCGCGTAAGACCGCCTTCCAACGCCTCAGCAATATGCCGATAATCCTTCTGTCCCCGAAACCTCATGATCAGACGCATTAGACCTTCCCGGTCCATGTAATTTCCGGAAGACATTACCAACTTTTCTTTCCGGCATATTTCGCTGAGCTGAAACGTCGTCATCTTCTCCAGTTTGCTTCTTTTGTAGGTGCCCTTTTCTGGCTCCGTCTTTCCCGGATGTAAGGTATAGGTATATCGGCTCATGTGCATTTCCTCGCTTTGTTATTTATCGGACTGTTTTTTGCCCTGTCCTGGGCCATATTCCCCAGTAGTCTCATCTTCAGTCGTTTCTTGCTTTTCTTCCTTTATGGCTGTTTTTGATGCCTTAATCTTTCCATTGATTCCATCTGCAAGCTCTGTCAGTTCCAGACGAGTGTATATGGATTGTGCCGTCTTATAATACGTAATTGCACTTTCATATTTTCCTTCTGCAAAAAGCTCATTGGCTTTGTTCTCCAGATCTATGGCATTTTTCTGGTCATTGATCTTTTGCTGGTTTTCCAACTCACGTTGTTGTTCTTCCTCTTTTTTGGTCTTATCCTCTTCCGATTGCTTGGATTCTTCTTCCTTATCCTTTGCGGCCTGAGATTCTTCCTTTGCTGATGCAGCTGCTGCGGCCGTCTTTTGATTGTCTTTTTCCAGCTTCTCTTCCAGAGCTGACTGCTTTTTCATAGCCTCTTCCTTTCCATCTGTAAAGTAAAGAGAAGCAGCTTTATCTCTTGCTTTACGGTAGGAAAGAACGGCTCCGTCTATGTCTCCATATCCTTCCTTTTGCTGTCCTTCTTCAATGAGGTCGAATACATCAATATAATCTCTGGTCTGCTTTAACTGATCTTCAATGTATTTCTTTCCGGTATTTCCTGCTTCTTTTGACAATTGCCTGGCGGTTAAATAAAGATCCTGGGCCTTTTTATAATCACCTGCACTCATGGCTGCGTCAGAAAGTATAATTTGCTCCGCAAGCTTTTCATAACGGTCCGCTTCCTTTGACAAATCCTTTTTCTTTAAGCTTCCTGCCAGCTTCTTTGCCTCTTTATAATCCTCAGAAGCCTTCTGATAATTGTCATATCTTAAATATTCCAGTCCGCTGGTCAGATGACGCTCCAGACTTTCTTCTTTTTGTTTCACACTGCGATTCTTAAGATATAAACCAAGACTGACTCCACCAATCACAATAATGGCTGGAATTGCCACCATAAGGACTTTCTTTGCTGTGATTTTCTTTTTGGGAGATTGGTAAACCTTATCTACAAAGGTGACTGCAAGGCTGTAATTATCTACTTCCTCCGTCTCCTGTCTGCCAAGAATCAGATCTTCTGATTTTTCCAGTATCTCCTCTGGTTCCTTGGCATCTTTAAATGATTCTAAGAACTCTTCTTCTCCTAATTTCTCCCACGCTCCTCTGGTTAAGAGGGCAAAGCTGTCTCCATTTTCCAGGGCGACCTTCTTGGATACAAGAATTTCCGGCTGATTTCTATCTCCCAAAAAGGAATAGAGGTTATTACGTTCCTCATGAGCAGCCGCCTTATCCAAGGTAATGATCTCTTCTTTTAGCAGGTTCTGAGTTAAGGATTGATCGGTTGATTTTAAAAGCACTCTGGAGTTACGTATGAGATAAAAACGGCTATTGCCTGCGTAACAATAACAAAGCTTTTTATAATCGGTAACAACCATGGTGACAGAAGCCTTTAAATACATTCCGCCTCGTTGCTTTAATAGTTCCTTATGAGCCTGATTCATGTAATGCTTAAGCTTTGTGGCTTTCATGGAAGGACCTTCTACAAAACTGCGAATCAGGCTCTCTACCACAAATCTGGCACTGTTTGTCTGTAGTTCTCCATCCAGACTGTCAGCCAATATGTAACAAGCATAATCATCCATCTCCACAAAACCGAAATAATCTCGGTTTGCCAGCTTTTGCCCCTCTTCGGATATATACCGAGTCCGGAACTCAGAATTAATTCTTCTCATAAGGTACCTCCGCCTTTAAAAGCAAAACGCTTCCATTCTCTTTCTCAAGGCTCTTTCTTCTTTCTGCTTCCATTACTATGAGGTCGGCCTTTTCCTTCATCGTAAGATCCTTTAAAAGAATATCCTCAATATCTGCCCAGGACAGAGCTTCGTAAATTCCTTTGGAAAGGAGTAAAATCACATCTTCCGGCTTTAGACGAATGGGAGGCTCACAGATTTCAATTTCATGAAATCCATCTAGCCCAAGATAATTCCAGATCCTGGTTTCTTCCATAGACCAGACCGCTTCAGACTTTGTAAGAACTCCTTCTTCAAACGCATTTAACGCAAGGACATCGAGAGTCTGCCCTTTGCTTATGGGAATCAACTCCTGATTCCGAAAAAGGGCTACACGGATATTCCCAGCCAAGCCGTAATGTAAGGTTCGTCCATTGACAAAGACTGCGGCTACGCAGGCTCCTCCCCTTCTATTTCCAATGGTCTTCTGGATTCGGGTATGAGCCTCACGAAAGGAAGTCTTAAAAAAGTATTCTGGATTTTGCAGGGCGTCATAAGACTGATAAGCGTCAAGAAGGGTATCCGCTGCAATTCTTGCACATACCTTTCCCGTATTGGCTTTGCCCATTCCATCGGCTAAAATGGCAAGAGTTCCTGCGGGACTTTTCATGATTTCAGAAATATCTGCCTGAATCTCCTGGTCTCCGGTGGTCTGGCTTACCGCTCCCCCTCCCATCACTTTATGCTTTTTTTCTTCCTGGTTTAATTGTTCTCTGGCAAACAAAATTATCCTTCCCAAAAGGGAAACCAATAATAACGCCCCCAGACCTCTCACTATCGTCATCATCATTTCTGATCATTCCATTCAAAGTTTTCTCCACACAAGGGAACAAACAAGAACCGACTTTTCCCAAGCTCGATTACATCGTAGGGTCTTAATTCTGTAGGCACATAAACAGCCTCTTCATTCAAATAAGCAAGTCCTGCTGCATCGCCTGGCAGTATGACGGTATTTCTCTTTTTCTGGTCATAGACGATGATGGTATGATTCTTTCGGTTGATCTCATTGTCTCCCAGAATCTGGATATCCATATCATCTCCCCTGCCAACAAAGTTCTTTCCACTGTGGATTTTGTAGTCCATCCCCACTCTTGCACCGGATATACACACCAGCCAGCCACACACTGGAAGGATGTCTTCCTCCAAAAGCTCCATGGCAGGCTCAAACCCCAAAGGCTTCTTCTCTTCTGTTTCCTCTTTTAATTTCATCTGGCAGTATGGACAGGTATTTCCGTAACGCCTTGCGTTAAAAACGTGTCCATTGGGACATCTTACTAAGCTCATGCTTTTATCTCCAATCTTTGTTCTTATGTCAGTAAGAGGCGGGTATTGGCAACATAAATCACATCCCCCGCCGAAACTTTACACGGACGGTTGGTCACCTTATAACAGCCACCATCCTCCACCTTTTTGATCTTAATTCCATTTTTAGAACCTAAGTCTTCTAAATACCAGGAATCCAAACAATAATTAAGTACTCCGTGCAGTTCATCGATGAAGGTACTATATTCGCATTCCGTCAAGTCCACATCAACATCTTCGTTGTCATTTTTCTTTCCAATGATGATAGCTGTTCTCCCTGCTAAATCCCATGATTTAAGGGGTTTGTCACGTTCATCTAAAAGCACCAGCTGGTCCATCTTTAAAGAATCAGAACCTGGAGATGTTTGAAATTCTTTTACAGAGTTCCTGGCGCCAAGCAAAGCGATCAGATCTGCTGCTGCAAAAAGACCAAAGATTATAATTATGACCTGTGCCCACAAGGGAGGATTGCCCTGGTATATTAACAGGAAGCTTAACCCCACCACACTGATTAAAATAGCAAGATCAAAACCGATTTTTAATGCTCTACTTCGTCTCATATGCAATCCGGCTCCTTTCCTATTTTTTTGTTCCAAAGAAAGCGGCAAACAGATCATCTGGATTTACAGGACCACCTTGTTTCCTGGCTTTTTGACCTGCCCCCTGGTATGTCTCCATACCTTTTCCCGGCTGGAATCCAAAAAAGCGTTCAAACTGGCTCATATCGGGAGCAGCCTTTGAAGGCTCATCATTTTTCCTTTGTTCTTTGCTTTGTTCTCTGCCTCGTTCCCTGTTCCCGGCACGGGCATTGTCATACTGCTTTCTCTTTTCTGCGTCACTCAGGACCCCGTAGGCCTCCTGAATTTCGTACATTCTCTTATTTCCTTCCTTATCATCTTTTATGACATCCGGGTGGTATTTCTTTGCAAGCTTTCTATAAGCTGCTTTGATATCCTTATCCGTTGCATCAGAAGAAAGGAGAAGAATCTTGTAATAATCGGGCATATTATATTTCCTTTACAAAAAGGGCTGCCGTAACGGCAGCCCCTGCATGTTTACACGCTGTATCCGCCTTCCACAGCGATTTGCGCCATCTTATCCTTCTTCTGCTTGATGATCAGTCGGAATGTTCCTACGCCTTCTGTATCGCCGTAATCTTCCTTATAATCTACAACAAATGCATTTGGATATGTATATTTACGAATCACCTGAGAAGCAGCGATCACTTCGATTGTTACCTTGCGGTAGCAGTCGGATTTCTCTGCTGGTACTAAAGACCAGAGACCAAGCTGTCTGGTCGCATCAAAAGGATCTCCATCCACTGCTGTTAAAATCTTACCAGTGATTTCTACTGTACTTCCCATATCAGTGGAACGTGCA
>CAURSM010000010.1:0-168858 GCA_963528005.1 uncultured Eubacteriales bacterium | reverse complement strand
AAAAAGACCCCCGGCAATCCCTCGCCGAAGGTCATATACCCTAACCGAAATCCGGTTATCCGCTTAATCATTAATCGCCAATTACATTGACAATTTTTACAGGTGCCCGATAATTCCATGGGGATGTCTTAATACCTGTGCTATATGTGGAAGAATGTACAACCTGTCCGTTGCCGATGTACATTGCTACGTGGTTGATCGCTTTGCTGCTTCCGTAGAATAACAGATCGCCTGGGCGCATCTGGTCTGCGCTGATAGCTCTTCCCTGAGTGGCTTGTCCGCCTGAAGAACGACTTAAATTAATTCCTGCAGCATGCTGCAGTACATATCTTGTAAAACCGGAGCAATCTACCCCAGTTCTGGGATCAGATCCGCCATAAGCATAACGTCCGCCTACAAACTGTAAACCGTAATTTGCGATGCTCTGTCTGAAATCGACAGCTTCATCTGCCTTATTCTTAACTTCAAGTGCTGCAAGAGTGCTTGCATCGGTTTGGGTAACGGTCGCATTGCCGTCTACTGGCAAATAGCCGTATGTATCATTAACCTTAACTTTGACTGTGCCATCGCCCATATCTTCCATTACCTGAAAGGAATTGCCTTTGGTTGCTGTCATCAAAGTTTCTTGACCTTCTTCATCTTTACTAATGGTTACTTTGTCTGAATCAACAGTTACTAAATAGTTACCATAACTAAGTCCTGGACCGGATGTCTCATCTGCTCTTACATCTGAAGGTCTAGCAATTACAATTGCACTGCAAAAAGCCATAAGGCCTAACGTTTTCCATGTTTTTTTCATCATCGGGAAATTTGCTCCTGTTTTCACTTTTTGGATTTCAAATGTTACGTAAGTATTAAATTCATTACATTTATTATACAATTACTTTATCTTTTCGTCAAGTATTATTTAAAACTGCACTAAAATTCTTAATTTTTTAGTTTAAAACACTAACAAATTTAACAGGCTTGCGATACATGACGTTTGTTACGATAATTCCTGTCTTTTCTGTAGAAGCGTGGACTACTTTGCCGTCTCCCATATATAGGGCAACGTGGTTAATCGACCCACTTTTACCATAAAATACCAGATCTCCGGCACGTGCATTTTGGTAGCTTACGATCTTACCATCTGAGGACTGGGATCTGGAATCACGGCTTACCGTAACACCGCCTGCCTTCCCAAGTACATATTTGGTAAAACCAGAACAGTCCACTCCGGTGTTGGGATTTACGCCGCCGTACACATAGCGGCCTCCTACGAACTGAAGTGCATAATCGACTACCTCCTGGCGCTTTAAGGCTGACTTGTCCACCTTTTCCTGAGCTTTTTCTATGAGGGTAGCTGAGCTGCTTTTTATGTAGCCTTCGCCTTGAGGTACCTTGATTCTAACCCAACCATCCTTTGGAGCTTCTATGACCTCATAAGTCTTTCCTTCCTCCGCATTGGAAAGAATACTTCCTGAGGGGTTGGCAGTATTTAAAACAGTAACAGGCACATCCATCTTTGCATAAAGTGTCGTGCTGGTTTCCACTGCAATCTCTGCTCCATACGTCTTAGCTGGAGTTACCAGACCAAGTCCTGCAAGAAGCCCTAAGAGCCCAAACGCCTTCCACATTTTATTTCTCATATTGATTCTCCTGTTTTCTTTTTCTTGACTCCAGAAAAAGTTTCAAAACAAATATTACAAAATTGTTACATTTGGATTATATAATTATTTCACCATCTTGTCAAGCAAAAACGGCAGTCGTGACGTTTTCACGCCGCAACTGCCGTTACACTTTTGTAATATTTATATGGAAATGTTAACAATAATTGACATTATCGCCTGGTTCCTCTTAAAAACCAGAAGATCAAAAGAACTAAAAGCAAAGGTCCAAAAAGTGGCATCAAGAGGCTAAATATTCCAGTTAGTATAGTGGCTGTAAGGAAAAAGAAAATAATCACGACCCCGATGGCCAGTGCTTTCCAGTACCATTTACTCAAATCAATGTAATGCATGCCACGTCCAGTATCTTCCTGGTTGTCATATTCGCTTCGTGTGCTTCCTGAGTAAGATTCATAATAAGTTTTTCCTGAGGCAGATGCATTCTCACTGGCTTCCATAATCGTCTTGGCAATCAGCCTGGGGTCTCCGATGGATGTAATTACCTCATCTTCCGTTGAACCTTTTCTCACTTCAACACTGATATATTCATCATAAAATCTGATATTATCCTCAATCACGTTTCCAGGGACTTCACCAGTTAATGTATCCCTAAGGCGCTGTAAAAATTCCTGTTTGCTCATCTGAGCCTCCTTCTTATAAGTAAATCACTCTGACCATTGTACCATCCGGCGGAAGCTTCGTAAATAAACCTTATCTGAAATAATTATTAAAAATTTCATTCCAATAGACTATTCCACATTTTCTTTTAAAATACCTTCTCGATATGCAGCCACCAGTTCCTTTAAATCGGATATCCGTCCAGCAAGCTCCACACCCTTATCCGTATCTGCTACCATAACACGATTTTTCACGTATTCTACTACCGATACCTTGGGCGTGCTCTCCTCCTCTGGATTAAAGGGTTTATGCTCGGCTAAAGCCAAATGATTGGAATTATAGATTAAGGTATATCCGGCAATCCCGGTCTTGGCCTGATAGGCCTTTGAAAGCCCTCCATCAATTAAGAATAGCTTTCCTCCAGCTTTCACTGGTGATTCTCCTTCTTTAATCTTAACCGGAACGTGACCATTGATAATATGTGACCCTTCTTTTGAAAGCCCAAATTCCTCTAAAATCTTATCGCAATACTCCTCTTTTACACTCAAACGGTAATATGGATTCATTGGCTCCTTACAAGTCTGTGGATCCTCAAGGAAGTAATGCTCAAACGTAGTCATCTTTCCTTTGCCGTAAACAGGTGATTTGGCGCCACACCATAGATACCACATAAAGTCTCTGGCATCGGCTCCCTCTTTGGAATCCTCTGGCATGAAATAAGCATTTTGAACCTTTTGATCCAAGTAATCCATCAGTGCCTTTCCACAGTAGGATTTTCCATCTAACATCAGCTCTTCAAAATCCCCATCTTCTTTCATTGGGATACAGCCATGGTATAAAAGGTTGGAATTGCAGCATTTGTACATGCTTCCATTGGAATAGAGGAAACGCACGTGCTTATGAAGAAGTCCGTTATGAAGAAAGGACAGTTGAAGGACACGAAGAAGCTCTTCTTCTCCTTCATTCAGTTTCAATGGATGGTCCGGGTCCACAGTTGGAAGGAAGGTATCAACCAAAGGATATTCTTTCCCTTCTAAGGTGATTGTGCCACGCTTAAAATCAATGGCTTCCATGAGGACTCTGTCATTCATCTCATATTCCGGGTGACGCTTAATAATCTGTCCCTCCACCTTAAACTGGATGACAGCAATTGCTTTGTGCATCTTTGCTGCAAGACCTGGGTCCACAGCATCATATATATTTTCATCCAGGGTTTGAGGTAGGAAGCGTTCACAGGGATCGTCCTTATAGACTCTGGCTGCAAACATGGATAATGGTCTTAAATTAATTCCGTATCCATCCTCTAACACATCAAAGCTGTTATAGCTAATGGCAATTCGAATCACATTACAGATGCAGGCCAGATTACCAGTCGCCGCTCCCATCCAGGAAATATCGTGATTTCCCCACTGGATGTCCACATCGTGAAAATGAAGCAGTTCATTCATAATTACATCCGCTCTTGGCCCACGATCAAAAATATCTCCAATGATATGCAGGCTGTCAATGGTCAAATTCTTAATCAGCTCACACAGAGCTACAATAAACTTATCTCCTACCTCAATATCAATAATGGAACGTATGATTTCACTATAGTATACACGTTTATTATCATCATTATAATCCACATGAAGGAGTTCATCGATAATATAAGCAAATTCCTTAGGCATTTTCTTTCTCACCTTTGATCTTGTATATTTAGAAGATACCACCTTGCATATCTGTACCAGTCGGTAAATGGTAACTCTCTGCCACTCATCATCTGCCGATTCCAGGCATTCCAACTGATTGAGCACCTTTTCCGGATAATAAATTAAGTTTGCCAGCTCAACTTCTTCTTTCTCTGGCATGATATGACTAAATGTTTCTGAAATTTTTTCTCGAATGATTCCCGATGCACTTCTTAACAAATGGATAAAAGCCTCATGCTCTCCATGTAAATCACTGAAAAAATACTCAGTTCCCTTAGGCAGGCCTTGAATCGCCATCAAGTTAATGATCTCACTAGACGCCGCTTTTATCGTCGGATACTCCCTTGACATCAGTTTCAGATATGCCAAATCTCTCATATTACGCTTTCCTCCTGAAACATAGTTGCATTTGTATGAATCATATAGTACCATATTTTACGAAAACAGAAAACCCCCGTGTAAAAAAGGAGCAAAAGATGGAGCAATTATATATTTTCGGTACAGGCAATGCGGCAGTGACTAAATGCTATAATACCTGCTTTGCAATAAAAAAAGAAGAGGAATTCTTTATGACCGATGCTGGTGGCGGCAACGGTATCCTTGGCATTTTAAATGATATGAATGTGGACCTTTCTCATATCCATCATCTCTTTGTCAGCCACGAACATACCGATCATATTCTTGGAGTGGTTTGGATGGTTCGTATCATTGGAGCGAAAATGAGAGCAAATACCTACGATGGGGACTTTATGATCTACTGCCACAAACGGCTTGTTCCGGTTATCGATACTCTTTGCCGGCTGACTCTTCAAGGGAAATTTTATGAGCTGATCGGAAAGAGAATCCACCTCACCGGAGTCAATGACAAGGAAACGAGAACAATTCTTGGAAATGAAGTGACCTTTTTTGATATTCACTCTACCAAAGCAGAACAGTATGGATTTACCACAACTCTCTCAAATGGCAAAACATTGACTTTTTGCGGGGACGAGCCACTAAATCCCACTTGTTTTTCCTATGCAAAGGACTGCGGCTGGCTCTTACATGAGACCTTTTGCCTTTATGAGGAAAGAGAACGGTTTCAGCCTTACGAAAAGCATCATTGCACCGTAAAAGATGCCTGTGAACTGGCTGAGAAAATGAATGCAGAACATTTAATTCTCTGGCATACCGAAGACTCTGATCTTCCAAACCGTAAAAAACGCTATCTAGAGGAGGGAGCTCCCTTGTTTAAAGGTGCTCTTTTCATCCCAAGTGACCGCGAAATCATCCCCCTTACCCTATAAAAAAGCCACGCCCTGTGGCTCTCGTCCCCGGCTTTGCATATGATATAACAATAGAATACGCAAAGGAGTTTCTTCGTATGGGCTGCCCGGGCAACTTTACCTTTTACCGTGATGTAAACTGTCAAGACCTTGTGATCTTTCATGAAGCTACCAGAGAGTTAAGGGGCACCACCTATAAGCCCTATCTGGTGTCCACTCAGGAAGTAAATGGAATCAATTTTCGCTTTATATGCAATTCTACATTCATGACAAGACCGCCTCAGAACGCAATTACCATGGTATCTATTTTCAAACCCTTTTGCAAGGATAAGGATAAAGCAAGACCTTACGTAACCAACATCTGCAAGATGGGATGCTATAAATAAATAAAAGGGGGCTTTTGGCCCCCTCCTGCTATCTGTCTTTAGTATGCCATTCGGTATACGTCTATCATTTCCTGTTTCCCAAGTGTACGGATTCCAGGTAAACTTCTGGTTCCGTTAAAGGAACATTTCTCTGCCATCACTTCAAAATCTTCTTCCCGAACAGCTCCGCCAAGTTCACTTAAGCGGACTGGCATCTCAATGCTCTGAAAGAATTCTTCTAAACGGTCAATTCCCTTTAAAGCAGTTTTAATCGGTTCTTCAAAATTCATCTCAACCTTCATCACCCGTACTGCAAGCTGGGCAAATCTCATGGGGTCCTTCTCACATACATATCTTGCCCAGGAACAAAAAAGAGCAGATAAACCTGCGCCATGAGCGATGCAGGGATATAAACCAGATAATTCATGCTCTAACTGATGGACCTGCATCATAAATTCTCTGCCAAGTCCAGTCAGGTCATTATGAGACAAACTTCCAGCCCACATTAAAGTGGCTCTCGCCTCATAATTTTCTGGATCCTTATCTACTACCTCTCCTGCCTCCATCACTGAGATTAAGAGTGCTTCTGCGATTCGGTCTGTCAAAGGGGTATCATTTGTATTCCCGCCTAAATAACGCTCTAAGGTGTGCATCATAATATCCACACTTCCGCAGCCAGTCTGAAACTTATTTACAGAAAAGGTCAGTTCAGGATTTAAGATGGCGAATATTGGGCGGTGGGTTGTACTGTTAAAGCCCCGT
The DNA here is from genome assembly GCA_963528005.1 of uncultured Eubacteriales bacterium. GTDB lineage: Bacteria > Bacillota > Clostridia > Lachnospirales > Lachnospiraceae > Lacrimispora. The sequence continues at coordinate 162,511 of CAURSM010000010.1, read as the reverse complement.
TTATAATTCCCGTCTTCATTGGTGATAACACAGGATAAACTTGTCTCACTTCCAGAAGCAGAAAGAGTCAGTATGTTTCCATGAGGAAGAGCTTTATCCGGAGTCGCCTCCTTTAAAAAGTACTTCCAGGGATCGGTTTCTGGATTTAAAGTACCGTCTGCAATGCACTTAGCAGAATCCAGAACGCTTCCTCCACCTACTGCCAGAATAAAATCAATTCCTTCCTGTCTGCAAAGTTCCATGCCTTCCTTTGCTAATGAAAGTGTTGGATTAGGCTTTACGCCTCCAAACAATACAAACTCAATTCCCTGCTCCTTTAAGGAGTCTGTTACCTGATCAAGCAGTCCGCTTTTTTTCACACTACCACTGCCATAATGAACCAGAACCTTTTTAAATCCGTATTCTTTGATGACCGCTCCCACCTGCTTGTGGGTATCACGGCCAAACAGCACTCTTGTGGGTACGCAATACTCAAAATTATTCATGTCTTAACCTCTCTTTCCAGTTCGAAGAAACGCCGTTCCGAATTATTTTCATATTAATAGTATAACATGAACCATTCTTAAATCCAACTGGAACGGTGGGTTTGTTTCTCGTCATATTTTCCCCGTTTTGCGCATATCTTATATGGGAAAGCCTTAAAAGCTGCTTTCCCTTTTCACTTGTACCTTTTATGGAATGACAAGGAGAACATTTATGAACCTATTCAAAAAATTCTTAACCTATTCCCAGATAAGAAAACACCACATGATCATATACATAGAAGTTATGATTCTGACCTTTCTTTTAGTTTCTCTTTTTTTAATCTCTCCTGTGGGAAGTTTTTCTTTACCCGTTACCAATCAAGAGGGGAAATCCACAGCTTCAGAACCAAAAAAATTTATTAAATGGGTGGACTTTCATGTTACAGCCAGAGCCATGCAGGAGGCCTTTCGTTATGATGTCAACACCTTTCAGTCTGACCCCCATTTAAACTGGGTGGATCTTTTAGCATACCTTGGCGTTAAGTACGGCGGGGATTTTTCCAAGTACTCCACCAAGGACTTAGATGCACTGGCAGAACAGCTCTTAGCTGGTAAAACCATGGAAGAACTAACTGAGAAGATGAAATATTATTCTTATTACAGAAATGCCTACGGAGCTGTCTTAGATGGTTTGGTTGGTACTTATGAAATTGAGATCCCTTCCGCGAATGCTCCCTTATATGCCACGCCTTCCCTTTTGCCTGACGGATCTGTTAACCCGGATAAGGTATGGGTGAAAAAATATGGACTAAAAGGTTACTCTCCCATTGCAAAGGGATACCCCTATAATGATTTTGACGACTTTGGAGTTGCCCGGTCCTACGGCTTTAAAAGGCAGCATCTGGGCCATGATTTAATGGGCCAGGTGGGTACACCTGTGATTGCGGTTGAAAGCGGTTATGTGGAAGCCATTGGCTGGAACCAATATGGTGGCTGGCGCCTTGGTATCCGAAGCTTTGACGGGAAACGGTATTATTATTACGCTCATTTACGGAAAAATTATCCTTACCATAAATCATTAAAGCAAGGAAGCATTGTTACTGCTGGTGATGTTATTGGGTATTTAGGTCGTACTGGCTACAGCCGGAATGAAAATACCAACAACATCAACGAATCTCACCTCCATTTTGGATTACAGCTTATATTTGACGAATCTCAAAAAGATGGCAATAACGAAATTTGGGTCAGTTGCTATGAACTGACAAAGTTCCTTTCCATGAATCGTTCGGAGACTTTGAAAAACCAGGAAACCAAGGAATATAATCGTATTTATAACATGAAAGATTTAGGAATTCCGGACCACTTTGTGCCGCCGGAACCGGTTGCGGAAGAAAAACAATAGAGATTATGAAAAAACGTGTTACAAAATCCTTTTGATATGATTTTGTAACACGTTCTTAGTTGATTGAGAAAAGAATAAGTAATATCGTATGATAGGATTTGTTTCGTTCCTATCATAAACTTTGTATAAAAGTTGTTGTAACAAATTCTTTATGTCTTTGTAGAAAACTCTCTGAAAAGGGGTTGATATGAAGTGACTTTGCAATCAAATCTTTCTGCAAAAAAGGGAACCAGGTAATGGAAAGAGAATACATTAAAATGCTATCGCTGTCTTGGTTGACTATGATACCTCGATTACGTGCAAGCTCAATCAGTTCTTTCCCCTGTTCTAATACTGCTAAAAAATTCTGAGTGGATAAAAGAAAGCCGTTATCATCTAGGGCTTCCCTGCAAATCAATGGAACATAGGTTGGCCGCTGAGAAATAAAGTCTATATGGGTGCAAAGCAAATCCTTGATACGACTCACAATATCATCACTTTTTAATAAATCCCTGCGCTTCACAAATTCTTTTTCGTCATCAATTAGACGCAGCAGCACCTCTTTATATAATGTAGCTTTATTCTTATAATAATAAGTGGGCGTAGCTCTTGAACATTTGGAATGTTCACCAATCTCTACAAGGCTGGTATTGTTAAATCCTTTCGTTGCAAACAAGTATTCTGCAGAGTCTAATATTTTATTTTTTGTACGCTCGGCATCTCGAATGACCTCTTTCATCGTCTTTTGTCCTCACGCAAATATAAATAGAATGGAACTGAAAATGATAAACCGATGCAGAAGTTACCCACGAAAGGGATCCACCATAATTTAATGTCATGTTTCTTATGGTCAACAAAAATGTACACTAACCAGACTACCCAGGTAATAAGAAAATCAGCAGCAAAAAATTTTGAGATGGGTGTGGAGAACCATTCGCTAACAAAAAGGGGCAAATTTAGCCCATTTGCAAGCAGCCATGGTACAAAAATAGTAAATGGAATGATAGTGCCAAGAATCGAAAATCCAATAAAGATTTTTTTCATAAAGAATCATCCTTTACAATGAGATTAACTTGTTGTGCAACAAGTTAATCTCATTGTACTTCTCCTAACATCTAAAGTCAATCTAATTGGTAAATCCCAAATTCAAAGGGAGTTGCTGTTCAACTAACGGAATGCTAGTTTTGCAACAACTCCTCATTATTTATCTCACCTTTGGCTGCTGTTGAGTAATACAGTGAATATTTCCTCCGCCATACGCGATTTCCTCTGTGCGCACTCCTACAACCTTTCGTTCCGGATACATTTCCTGAATTTGACTTATTGCAAGGGAATCGTTTTCATCACCGTACTGAGGCACGATAACTCCCCCATTTACCACAAGAAAGTTCATATAAGAAGCAATGGATATCTCTCCGTCCTTTCTTGGAATGGTTCCTTCTACCATATCAATGGAATCAGCTCCATAAAGAAGTACCGGTTTTTTTGTCAGGCAAAGCTTATGTACCTTTAATTTCCGGCCTTTTGCGTCCGTTGCCTCTGATAACGTTTGATAAGCTTCCAGTGCTTCTTTATAGAAGGGATGGGTTTCATCCTCAGTCCAGATACAGGCCACCTCACCTGGCCTCACATATTGGACCACATCATCAATATGTCCGTTGGTTTCATCTGGATCGATTCCGTCCCGAATCCAGATAACCTTCTCGCAGTTTAGGTACTCCTGTAACATCTCTTCGATTTCTTCCTTTGTCATCAGGGGATTTCTGCCTTCGCTTAACAAACACATCTCTGTGGTGATTACAGTCCCCTCCCCGTCAACATGGAAAGAGCCGCCTTCTAAAACAAAGCCTTCCGTGCGATAGGAGGGAATTTCTTCCAGCTCACAAACCTTCTGTGCCACAAGATCATCCTGATCCCAGGGGAAATAAAGTCCGTCTACCAGACCTCCCCAGGCATTAAAGGTCCAGTCACATCCTCTGATTCCTCCCATATCATTGATCACGAAGGTAGGTCCGCAGTCTCTGATCCAGGAATCGTTGCTTGTTATTTCCACCACCCGGATATCCTCTGGCAGATGGGCACGGCAGTTTGAAAACTGTGTCGGAGACACGCATACCGTCACAGGCTCAAACCGTCTGATTGCCTTTGCCACATTTGCAAAGACTTTTTGAGCTGGTTTTGCTCCATCTCTCCAATTGTCAGTTCGTTCCGGCCACAGCATCCAGATCCGTTCCTGTTCTTCAAATTCTGCAGGCATGCGGTATCCGTCCTGCTTTGGCGTCGTATCAATTAATCTCATAGCCATAATTTACCCCTTCTTTCTTACTATTTTCGTTTTTTATTTACAATAAACTCTCCAAGCAAAATGAATATAATTGCCCCAATTGTAATGGGAAGAATTCCTGCCAGGCTTTCCGGGTCAAATCGTAATGGCACTGCAGTAAAAATCAATGCAATCACAATGAGGATCATAGGAATTCCAGCTAATACCCTTAAGAATGCCGGGCTTCCTGGGACCTTAAAGGGCCGTTCCGTTTCCGGATCTATCCTTCTCAGCTTTAAAAAAGCTGGGAAAACAGGGAGATAGGAAAGTAAAAACATAACCAGATTTAAGGCGAAGAAGCTCCAAAACAAATCCTGGTTTGGAATGAGTGGGGCTATGATAAGTACAAGACTTGCCACCAATCCATTCATCACAGAAGCACCCACTGGCATGCCATTTTTTTTGCTTTTTATTTGAAATACCTTTGGCATGTCCCCATTGTCGGCAGCGTATGCCGCTACATTGTTAACCCCCAAAGACCAGGAAATCATATTTCCAAACAAGGTTAATAAAAATCCAATGGAGATGAGGACTACAATGATTCCTCTGGTGGTTCCGGTCAAAAGCTGGACACTGGCAATTAAACCAGTGCTGGTGCTGATCTGGTCTGCCGGTATGGCAACTCCTATGCCAAATGCCATAAAGATATAGATTGCTGCAATCACAAGTCCACCAGCCACAATGGCTTGGGGAATCTGTTTTTTGGGATTCTCCATATCACCTGCAAACGTACATACAACTTCAAATCCAAGACAATTAAATAAGATTACCGATATGTAGGATAAGCTGTTTAAATCAAAGCTTGGAAGCATTGAGGATAAGGTATACTCATTGGCGACTCCGTGATGAATGGCTCCGTATATTCCAAGTCCTCCAAGGGACAGCGCAATTAATATCTTTATCATTGCAGCACCATTTAAGATCCAGGAGCTGTCACAAACGGAGAAAAAGCTGATAAAAACAACGATCCAGACAAAGGCAAGTTCTATGAAAAGCGATGGTAAAATTCCAAGCTCCATACCTGATAATAGGCTAATTACCTTGGGGAACATAAGCGCCAAAGAAGCCATCCACAGAGGGAAATTAATCCAATAGTACCAGGAAACCCTTCCACCCCATTTTTTACCAAATGCCTTTGATACCCAGTCGTACAATCCTCCATCTCCTTCATAGGTTGTCCCTAATTCCGATGAAATTAAGCCGTAGGGAAGCAGAAACGTGATTAAAAGAAACAGCCACCAAAAATACTGGGAATTGCCAATAGCCGCAACTGGACCTGCTGCCTCTGCTACAAATACAACACAAATCACTGCCATAACAGCATCAATTAACCGAAACTTTTTCTTTGGCGTATCTGACATGATCTGGCCCCCTATCTGATATGTCTATCATTCATGAATGCTTCCAGCTCTTCCTTTGCAGCCGCAATGGTAAGCTCGCTGTTTGCCTGTTCTCTTTGATACTGGGTGAAATAAACAAGCAGTCCTCTCATGGCAGTCAGACGATTACCTGCCTCAAGAAAGGCAATGGAGCTTTCGCTGTCAAGTACTTCATCCGTCACATCTTCTCCCCTTGTGGCAGGCAGGCAATGCATGAATTTACAGCCGATATTACCAAGAGACATCAAATCTCTGTTGACCTGATAATCCTTAAAGGTTTCTACTCGCTCTTCTTTTGGAGTTTCATTTTCATATAATCCATACCAGACATCGGTATAGATAAAGTCTGCTCCTTTTACGCTCTCCCGGTTGTCACTTACTTCCCAGGTTCCTCCGGAGATCTTACAGTTTTCTTCCATAATGGTTTTGTGTTCTTCTAAAAGCTGATTGTTCTTTGGTCCGTAATGAACGAAATGCATACCAAGCTTTGTTGTGATAAAACCAAGAGAAGCACATACCTGGGTTCCGTCACCCACGAAGACTACCTTGCAATCCTCAAGCTTCTTTCCTCTTGGAAGATGCTCCACAATGGTACACAAATCTCCGATCTCCTGAGTCGGGTGGTTAAAATCACTCATGCCATTGAGCACTGGAATGGTGCATGCCTTTGCCAGCTCCACAACGGATTTATGCTCAATGACTCTGGCCATTACTACGTCGATCATCTGGGAGAGCACTCTTCCCGTATCCCCTATGGTCTCATGACCACCAAGCTGAATCATACCTGGGCCTAAATACTGGGCATGGCCCCCTAGCTGTTCCATTGCTGTTTCAAAGGATACACGGGTCCTTGTGGAGGACTGCTGAAAGATCATTCCCAGCGTCTTTCCTTTTAGGAGAGGTGGATGATATCCGGCTTTTATGCTTTTTTTAATTGCCAAGGATAAATTGATAATGTCTAAGAGTTCTTCCTTGGTGAATTCGTTTGTATCAATGAAATGAGTCAATCCGTTTGCTTTCATGGCAAATCCTCCTATATGTTGGTTAATTGTTAAAGGTAAATACAGTACCGGTTTTTCCGTCCAATGCTTCCAGCGCCTTATCAAGAGACGTAATAATAGCCCTTTTTGATGGATTGGCTCGAACAAATTTCATGGCTGCCTGAACCTTTGGAAGCATGCTTCCAGGTGCAAACTGGCCTTGTTCACAATACTCATAGGCTTCTTTAAGACTGAGATGATCCAGGTTCTTCTGATCTGGTTTGTTATAATTGACTGCAACTTTCTCAACCTCTGTTAAGATCATGAGAATATCTGCGTCCACCTGTTCGGCTAAAAGCTCGGCTGCAAAATCCTTATCTATGACTGCTGCCGTTCCATTTAAACAGCCTGTAGGATTTTCCGTGACCGGGATTCCCCCACCCCCACAGGTGATGACGATTGCTTTGGGCCACAATTCCTTTACTGCTTCAATTTCCACAATCCTTTGAGGAAGGGGAGATGCTACGACTCTCCGGTATCCTCGCCCAGAATCCTCCTTCATCACATAACCCTTTTCCCGCTCAAGCTCCATAGCTTCCTCTCTGGAGTAAAATGGACCAATGGGCTTTGTGGGATTATGAAATCCAGGATTTTTTTTATCTACCACCACCTGGGTTAAGATGGTTACCACAGGGAAACTCTGATTCCTCTTATTGAGGGCATATTTTAATCCCTGCTGCAGGTGATATCCGATGTAGCCCTGGGACATCGCCCCACATACATCAAAAGGCATGGCAGGCGTTACGTCTTTTGCCGTTTCACTGGCAAGCACGATTCTTCCCACCTGCGGTCCGTTCCCATGTACAATAGCCATTTCGTATCCCTGCTGATTTAGTTGGGCGATGTACTCGCAGGTTTTGTGTATGACAGTAAGCTGGCCTTCTGCCGTTGCAGCTTCCTTCCCTGACTGGAGGGCGTTGCCTCCTAATGCCAGTACAATCTTTTCTGCCACTGGTAAACCTCCTTTTCGTTTTTTCGTTGAGCACCTGAACCGGTCCTCACAAGACGAAAATAGCAGTTTCCTGATGGGTTGAGAATGCACCGAAGGGTAGAATTTTATATCACTTTATTACTATTTTTCCATAAACTCGTCTAAACTTTTGTGCATTTTATACTACAAAATAGAGGTTTGGTGCAATTTTGAAGGTTGTAAAAACCTTAGATTTTGCTATACTGGTTATATCTTAAAACCGACAAAAACAGACAGGAGGTTCTCATGGGAAAGAATTTGATTTTCATTTATAATCTGGCTTTGATCATGATTTACTCGGGCATAATATGGATGTCATTTTTACTCTTTTATTGGGAGAGAGAGAAGAAATTATTGTGGACTGGTATTATCTTTTCCGCGATTTTAGTGGATGATATTGTGATATTTCTCTCAGAAATGTTTGAACACTTTGCAGACGTGTACAATAAGATATTCATGATTGTTCCAACCCATAAAACCTTAATTTATATGATCCTGTCTCTTGGTTACTTAACCATTTTCAAAAAGTTATTAAACCGAAAGGTGAAACGGATTGATTATGTAATTTTGATTCTTTATGTGATCTTTATGCTTTTTGTTCCAGCATTAAAAAACTGTGCTTGGAAAATATGGCTCTATTTTCTTCCAAGCCAGGCTTATAACTTGTATTTAGGAATCACTAGTTTTTTTACAATAAAAAAGAACCCTGAAGAATTTCAGGATTCCTTTTCTCTATGGTGTAAAAGACTTTTCTTCCTCACCATTGTTTTTAATATTTTAATTATTATAGAAGATACCATTGTTATTTTTAATTTTGATACTTACTCAAGATTTTATATAAACATGAATAATCGAAGTATTACCTCAGATCTCCTTTATCTTGTGTATGCTGGATTCACTGCGGCTTACATTACATACGATTTAAAGATACTCCTAAAAAATAACCGCATTGTTTCCACTGTTACCAACTGCCCCAAAGAGACTCTCCCTTCTGATATTGAAGATAGCTTATTCTATCATTTTGGGGAAAACTATCATTTGACTTCACGGGAACGGGAGATCCTTAAGGTACTTCTTGATGATAAAACCAATCAGGAAATAAGCGACGATTTATATATTTCCCTTGGTACAGCAAAAACCCACGTCCATAATATTTTTCAAAAAATAGGAGTGGTAAAACGTCCTCAGCTTCTTGAGGTCTATGAAACCTATCGTTCCAAACAACTTACACCGGAGAAAAAAGAAGAAAAATAATGGTAGGTCTAAAACACTCATTCCATCTCCACGACTACGGATTTCACCTCACCAGCTCTTAGCTTTTCTGCATCAGAACCGGAGATCCAGACTTCCTTCATCTCTTTGACTTGCCCATTCAGAAATTCCAGTTTGATGTTCTTAATCTGGTATGAACCTGGTATGATATCTTTTCTTTGAGCAAAATGATAAGATACATCTGTCTTTCCTAAAAATTTAGCTTCCACTTGTTTCCCATCTGGTACTAGATATTCAGGGATTGCAGGCTCAAAATAACATCGAAGCTGACCCTCCACCAAACGAAATGGCTGTTCTCCGAACATCATCATCTGCCATATCTGTAAGAATTCCGCGGTTGAACCACTTAACCTGGCTACAAACCCTTTTCCATGGATTTTCTCATCTGCATTTGCACTGCTTGCCAAGAAAGAGGAGTTTTCTAAGAGACTTCTCCCATACACTTCTTCTGATAAAAAAGGAATACAGGCATCGTGTAAATCCTGGAAAAATTCATGATATAGTTTTAAACGAAGTAACTCCAACAGGTATTTATATTCCATGTGAAGCCAGATAGATTCATTCTCCAGCCAGCCAGGGGAAAATGCCTTAGCCCTTCCAATTTCAAAGGATGCCTCTTCCAATGATTCATTGACTTTGTACATCTTAAGCTTGGAATCATAAAGCCCTGACTTTTTTAGATGATGGTATAAGTTTATCTTTATTTCTCTGGAAACGGGCAGTTTCAAATACCGGACATATCCCTCTAAGAATAAAGGCATAGAAATCACCTTTAGATTATTTGGAATGATATGTCCATCTTCTGTCTCATATCGGTCAAAGGAATAGGAGAAATAGGTTGGAATTCGTTCCGTGCCTCTGCAGATTTCATTGATCCCCCCCTCTACATACGAGATCCAGTGCCGAAGCATTCCTTCTAATTCCTGATCCGACAACACCACTTCTTCCCCTTTCATACCAAATGCTGTGCGCTCCCTATAAAACTCTTTCAGGAGGTTGCACTCATTCCACACCCACAGCTTGCTTTTTCCTTCCTTTTCATCTGTTTCATAATGGTCAAAGGTATTGGAAAGACCTTGCATAAACTCATACAGCTCCATAGGCACTGCAACAGGGGTATGGTAGCGGTCGCTGGCATTTTGAATAAATAAGAGGAGGCGGTATAACTCAAAGGTTTCTGCAACAGAAGAACCAAATAGCCCGGGCAAACCATTTAACGCATCATACCAGCCAGGCTTTCCTCCCTCCATCTCAATTCCATATCCCATCATGTCCAGAGTGGCTACTTTATTGGCTGCCAAAAGTATAAGCTTTGTCATCAAGCTGGTCTGATACACACTTCCGGTTCCATAATTGGTATGCACCACGTGGTTAGATATGTCCTTCTTTCGTTCTTCATCAAGTGCATGGTATTGCCTGACACCCAAATCTGTTTCCACATATCGCTTGTGACGAGGATTGACCACTGCCCTGGACTCATAAAAAGTAAATTCTTTGTCCAGATATAAAAGCTCCTCTTCCTTTTCCGGATAAACCGAAAGGTAAGATTCAATCAAATCCAGATTATACGTCCAGTGATCCGTCCAGTAGCCTTCTGTAAAATCAGCAGGAAATATAGGAGTACTGTTTTGAATTGCCCGATGTAAAAAATTTTCCTTATTGCAATTCAGAGAGATCGTTTGCTGCTCCAAAAAGGTATATAAACTTCCTGGGGAAAAATCTTTCTGGAAAAATTCAGTCATTGATATCTGGCTATCTTCTTTCACTAGCTCTAAAACTTCATGAAGCTGATTCATCTGAAAAGTGACCTGCCGGATGACCAGAGGATTGTATCCATCTAGCTGAATCAAATTATAAAATAACTTAATGTTATAATCCTTTACATAAGGGGTAAATAAGACATCACTTCTCCGATTCTGACACAGATCCCTGTAATTTCCATTTCCCTGTGAATAATACTCTGGAAGCATGGAGAAATCATTGTAATCCCGTTCAATATCTCCGTGTTTTCTGGAATAGATGTAAAAGACGGAATCCTCTCCAAGCTGTATTGGGAAGCCCCCACGTAATACATTATCTACGTAGGTTTGCCTGCAATATGCATCAAAGACAGGACTTGAGGTTTTTGTATTGATATATGCTCCAAGTGCTTTTGTCTTCTCAACCGCCTCCCAATACTTTTTATCAAAGTAGCTCTTATCAAGATGTTGTTTGGCATATGCATTTAAGATGTTCTTTGACGCTACCTGACCGATCACACTGTTCCAGCCCACGCTTTGACCGGTAGAAAGAGCTTTTTTAAGACAGGAAAACCCGGAGGGAACTTGATTTTGAGTGATTTGCTTCTTCTTTAATAATTCGTTTAGACTGTACTTTTGAAGTCCTAGAGGTGACTCAAAGGCTGTATCATACTCAAAAACCACTTCGGGGTCAACAATAACAGGAAGCAGATTGCCTGATTCTGATAAGGAGAGAAGGAAGTTGCCCTTTTCCACTTTGGATACCATGGCGTTATCTCCGGTGCTATAGCGCACCCGGTAGTAAGGCATTCCTTTCTCCTGATCTTCCACCTGCATCCATGCTTTCATGGTTTGAGCCATATCTTTCATGGCTTTTAAACCAATCCCGTAGGGAATGATTCCTGGCAAACCATCTATGATTTCTATTTCCATGGGTTTGTTTGATATATTTTCAACATTTACTCTCCGAACCAGACCAGCCAATGGTTCATCGGGAAGGGTCACGTAGGTGATATTAATTTTTATGCCTATCTGGTCATTGATTTCTTCTAACTCCAGTTCATTCATTCCCACATACATGCGCGTCTTTATAGAATCGGAACGAAAAGGTTCGTATACCTGATCTCCAATTTTAAGAAAGGTACGAAATCCCATGTTCCTCACAAACTGGTAGGATTGGTGAGCGGGATAAAATTCCAAAATGGAGTTGTTCTTATGTTCCACTCCAAAGCTTGCCATGGCCTGCCCTCGATTGACGTAAAAACTCCAAAGAGGGATTCCATGAATTCCACTAATTCCTGGCAAAAAACTGGAGAACGTGGTTTTTCGGTTATAATCTTCTATTATAAATCTTCCTTTATCATCGAACATATCCTTCTTATCCTTTCACCGCTCCTGCTACCAGACTATCCTGAATCTGATTGCTTAACATAAAGTAAATGGCTATGGTGGGCAGGGTAGCAATCACCATACCGGCTCCAATCAGGCCCCAGTCTGTAGAATATTGTCCTGCAAATGACATGATACCTACGGGTAGGGTCCGGTAACGATCGCTGTCAACAAAGGTATTGGCTAACATTAATTCATTCCAAGTTCCTAGAAAGGTAAATACAGAGGCCGTTGCCAACGCTGGTTTTATAATAGGAAGGATAATGGTTGCAAAGCAACGAAAGATACCACAGCCATCAATACAGGCGGCTTCCTCAAGTTCCATTGGAATACTTTTGTAAAATCCGGTTAAGATCAGGATGCTCATGGGAATGGCTCCCGATATATAAGGAATTAGTAATCCAAGATATCCTCCTTTTAATCCGGTCTTGTCAAGAAGCTGAAACATAGGCAGCAACGCTGCCTGGGCTGGAATCATGATACCAAGGGCAAACACTCCAAAGACTACAGATTTAAGCTTCCATTTCATTCTGGCAATGGCATAAGCAGCCATGGCAGATAACAAACCAGCTACAACCACAGTGACAAGAGAATAGAATACTGAATTTAAGAAGTATTTTATCAGACTGGTTTGAGTCAAAGCCGCCTGGTAATTTTCCCATCTCCAGGTTCTTGGGAGTCCTAAGATATTTTCTCCGAAGATTTCCCCGTTGGTCTTTAAGGAAAAGGTGATTAACCAGTATAAAGGGAATATCTGGGTCGCTGCAATCAGGCTCAGGATTAAAAATTTAATATGCTTTCTGATTTTCATCTCATCTTCCCCCTTTTATATGGCTGAAGCATTTTCTTCTGCCTTTTTAAATAGCCGACTTACGATAAAGGTAAATATCAGGCATTCTACTACGATGAAAAACGCCTGAGCACTTCCATATCCATAAAGTCCTTTGCGAAATAAGTTGTTGTACATAAGAGTTGCCGGAACCTCACTGGCATGGTTTGGTCCGCCGCCAGTCATGACATAGATGAGATCAAAGGCTCTTAAGGAACCGGTAATGGAGAAAATCACACAAGTCTTAATAACCGGAGCCAAAAGTGGAAAGGTGATTTTTAAGTTTACCTGCCACTTAGTGGCACCGTCAATCTGAGCCGCCTCATAATAGTCCTGAGAGATGGATTTGATTCCCGCATAGAAGATCAGCATATGATACCCAATGTATTGCCATACGGCTGGAACCACGGTGGATAGAAAAGCGGTTTTGGGATTGGATAGCCAGGAATAGTTAAAATCAGAATATCCTAACCCACGAATTACATTGTTTAATAACCCGTAATCGCTGTTAAACATCTTCATCCATAACTGGCCGATAACCATACTGGATATAACTACTGGCAGAAAGTATACCGTCCGAAAAAACTGTTCCCCCTTTACCCCACGAGCCAGAACCATAGCAAGGGTAAGGGAAATGGGAAGCTGAATTAACAGGGAGGCACCAACTAAAAGCAGGGAATTAGTAACCGCTTTTACAAAGTAACGGTCCTCCGCAAACATGCGGATATAATTGCCCAAACCAATAAACGTCATCTTACCAATACCATCGTACTGAAAAAAGCTATAGATTCCGGAAACAATCAGGGGTATGATACTAAAACTGACAAATAAAATGAGAGCAGGCAGCACAAAGCAGGCTACGTTACCTTTTTTCCCCAACATGTTGTTCATATAAGACCTCCTTTTGGCATAAAAAGGGTATCGCCTCTTTTTGTAAGCGATACCCCCTTGCTCTTACTTACTTGTTAATAGCCGCCTCATGCTCTTTGATGAATTCACCGGTATCCGCATTGGGCGCAAATAACGTCTGAACTTGCTCATTATGAATGGTAGCTGGCTCTGCGTCTAAGGAAGTATCCCATGCTAGAACGGCTGTGGTTCCCTGAGAAAGAAGACCCTTAATCTGTACAAACAGTGGATTTAATCCCTTATCATCAACATCAGTCTTCCAACCGCTAAAACCAGTTCCTGATGCATAAGCTGCTTCTCCCATCTTTTCATTGATGTAAATCGCAAACTTAGCGGCCTGATCTGGATTCTTTGTGCTTTTGTTGACCCAGAAGGACTCTACGAATCCGCCACAATAATCACCTGCATTTCCTTTTCCAGAAATCATAGGAATTTTCATAGCTACGACGTCTTCGGGTTTGATGGTAACGGTCTTATCAGAATAAATACTGTTTGCAAACCAGCTTCCCATAAGTCTCATAGCTGCTTTTCCGCTTCCAAAGGCAGCATTGGCATCGTCATTGCTCTGCTCCAGTGGATTGGCACCAAATGCTCCCATCTTGTATAATTCTGCAACTTTATCCGCCGCATCCTTATATCCCTCTCCTTCAAAAGGAGCTTTTCCAGTCAACATTTTATTAATATTTTCTGCACCTACAGACCTTAATGCCAATGCCTGATAGATAAAGGCGGCATTCCAGCCATCCTTTGCCCCGGAAGCCATAGGAGTTACTCCATCAAGCTTGGAAAGCTTATCGACTGCGGTAACTAACTGGTCATAAGTCTCAGGAAGTTCTGCTCCTGCCTGTTCAAATAACGCCTTGTTGCAATACAAGGTCATATACCAAGAAAACATAGGAAGAGAATAGGTGCTTCCATTGTATTCAAAAGCGGCAGTTGATCCTTCCAGTAATTTACCCTTTACCTCATCTGTGAGATAAGAATCCAGAGGAAGTAATTTATCTGCATTTACCATCTTTCTGGCGGTTCCAGCTCCCCAGTAGTAAAATAAATCAATTCCTTTTGCATCTCCTGCAAACTCTGCGGAAATCTTAGTTTTATATGCCTCTGTATCCAACGTTTGAGTATTGATCTCAACATTTGGATTGTCTTTTATGTAAGCTGCTACGGCTTCGTCATATTTCTTTTTTAATTCATTGGTATCATTGGACCACTGGTGCCATATATTTAACACCACCTTATCATTTCCCGTTCCCCCTGCGGGCGCTGTGCTGCTTTTGCCTGCACACCCAACCATTGAAACAACGAAAGCGGCTGACAACATGACGGCTGATACCCTTTTTAACATTCTTTTCTTCATTACTTGCTCCTCCTCCTGGATTTTCATGAAACAATATGCTAATAACAGTATACGGAAAACCAGCCTCTGACTCAATTTAATATTTTGACTCAATAGGTTATAAATTTTACTACCTTTGCTTAAATTTCTTTACGGTGACTCCCACATGCTTTTTAAAGCAGATACTAAAATAATGAGAGTCCCGAAACCCTACCTTTTCCGCAATCTCATAGACCTTTAAATCTGTGGTATTAAGAAGAAGGATACTCTCTTCAATCCGTTTTTTCATCACATATTCAATGAGACTTAGACCCACCTCTTTTTTAAATACCCGGCTTAAATAGCTTTCATTGGAATAGACCATTGCGGCGGCTGTCTTTAAGGAAAGATTGGGGTCACAGAAATTTTGATTAATATAGGAAAGCGCCCCACTCACCGCTTTATTGCCCTGCTTTGTCTTTTTCCCGTTGTGGAAATGAAGGATTGTATCCATACAATCCTTTAGGAACTTACGACACTCCTCTACATTTTGAATTCCCCGTATCTGCTCATAAAGCACATCTTCCCCAATTAACTGTTCCAGACTTTCCCCATATTTATTAAGGGTGCTCCCAGCCTTGGAAATCAAGTCCATGGTCATCAGCCTGAGATATTCCAGTTCCGTCACTTTGGAATTCCGGATGCCATTAACATAATCTTCAATGCCTTCCCATACCCGCTCTGAAATTCCATTGGTCAAAGAAAAAAGAAACTCATCCCAATCAAACACCAGCTTACCTGGATTCTTTTCCATGACACGTAAGTATTCTTCATATGTAATTACCTGATTGCCCCCCAGTAAAACCGACGCACTAAGGGCATTTTCTGATTCAACAAAGGCATCTTCGATTCCTTTAAATCCATGGTGAATCCCGCTGATTCCTATGGTGGCATACATATTATGAGCCTGAAGCTTTTGATGAAACCTGCTGGCTATTTCTTTTCCTTCCTCTACGCTCCTGCCTACACAAAATATCACGATATTTTTCATATAGTGAAGAAATGATATGGTCTGAGCCGCCTCATGTTCCCGAAAAAGGTTCATAGCCTTTTTGTGTATTTCCCCCTCTGCCCCCTCTTCTTTTAAATGAATACTAAGACAACAGCAGGTATCTAACAGTGCTTCAAAGCCATAGGCATAGAGTTTCTTTTGGGCCTCGTCTTCACTGGTCCGCTTCTCCACCAACCTTTGAAAGAAGCTCTCCATTAATATATCCTGATCCGCGGATACGTTCTGTTTTAACAGCTCCACTTCTTGTTCATAGGCCTTTTCCTTGGATATCTTCTCTTTGATTCTAGCTGTGATATCGGAAAGCTCATTCATATCAACGGGCTTTAGCAGAAAATCTTCTACCCCCAGCTTGACAGCGCGCCTTGCATATTCAAATTCCCGGTAACCGGTAATTATGATTACATGCACCTTTTCATAGAGGGAATATATTTGTTCTGTAAGCTTAAGACCGTCCATATGAGGCATGTTAATGTCCGTTATGATTAGCTCCGGCTTTCTATGTTTTATAAATTCCAGTGCCTCCATACCAGAAGAGGCTTCTCCAATGACCTCAAAACCGTGGTCTTCCCAGGGGAACCCCTTTCTGATTAAGACACGTTCCAGCTTTTCATCATCTACTATTAGTACCTTAACCAACCCATTCCTCCCCCTTTGCATCCAAACGCTTTACTCTCACTGCCACTTCGGTTCCATTGCCGGGCTCGCTATGAATGAGTACCGGCTGCTTAATTCCATGATACAGAGTGATTCGTTGCATCAGATTATAGAGCCCAAAACCAGATTTTCCTGTTACTGATCTTCCTTCCATAACCTCTGCAATCTTTTCCTCCGACATACCAACCCCATCGTCAGATAGGATGAAAATGATCTCATCTTCATCCGAAAACACTCGAATAGAGACCGTCCCTTTCCCATCCTTTGGCTTGATGCCATGGTGCACCGCATTTTCCACCAAGGGCTGTAACAAGAGCTTTAGAATCTCACAATCCATAACCTCTTCTTCCACATCAATTTCTAACTTGATTTCATTGTCATAACGGATATTTAAAATTGTCATATAACTTTGAATGCAATTAATCTCATCCTTTACTTTGATGAAATCCAGTCCGCTGTTTAAGCTGTTTCGATAAAAACTTCCTAAAGCCTGAGTCATCTTAAAACAATTATCGTAATCCTCCATAAGCGCCAGGGCAGATACGGCATCCAGTGTATTGTAAAGAAAATGAGGATTGATTTGGGCCTGGAGCAGATTTAACTCTGTTTTTGCAATAATCTGTTCCTCTTCCTTTACCTTTAAAATCAGATTTTTTATGGAGGTGGTCATGTGATTGAACACCCTTTTTAAATTATTGATTTCATTTTTCTGCTGGTTTACCTCCATCTCTACAAACTGGCCTTTTTCTACCATCATCATATGGGTTTCTACTTTTTGAAGGGGATGGAAAATAAAACGAGTTAGCATGATGGAACAGAAAAAAGCAAAGATAATGTTAATACAGATAACCAGAACAATTACAGTGGAGTAGTATGGCGCCAGAGCTGTGATATCATCAAATTGAAACAGACCCGCCAGCTTCCAATCTTCAATGCCAATATCCTGGGCAATCACAAGCCTGTTATCCTCATGGCCGGAATCTTTTTTGGGCGGTACAATATATTCTCCGTTGCCGTCAATGATATAAAAATCATTTTTCTGAGCATCACTGACCTGGTCAAAGTAATTACGTATGGTTTCTTCATTGACGGTTACCAGTAAGATAGCCAGGGGCTTATAGTTGTTCACATCCCGAATTTCCCGGACATAGGTAATGTAAGGAGTATCCCCATAAAACTCAATGACTCCTTCACTTCCCTTCATGAAAAATCCATTTCCTCTGTGCTCTCCAATGGTTTGATACCACATTGACTCTGGAACTTTATCAACGGATACCGTCTTAGGAGACTTCTTATAGGAACTATAGGTATTGTGATAGGAGTCAATAATCATCACGCTTGAAATGTATTCTCCTGATAAAATCATGTTTACAAGACTTTGCTTGATAGTCTTTTGAATGGAGGGATCAATGGAGGCGGTATCCACATGTCTTAGCGCCTCTTGAACATTCTTGTCAAAATAGAGAAGATTTGAAAACTGGGTTACATTTTCAAAAATCAGGGAGAGATTGCCTTTTAAGGCGCTGACGGTCTGGGTCCCGGCATTTGTAATTTCATTTTTCGTATAGGAGCTGTTAATAACCGATATCACTGAAAATGTGATTACAAATGAAATGAAAAGTATTGTTATGTAGGTAACTAATATTTTTGTTTTAATTCTCATGTGGTTCCATAATTCAATTAGACCGGCCATGGCTTTCTCCCCTGCACTCATAGTACTTCTATTTTAATGTTTCTGGAAGAAATTGTCAAAAGAGAGACTTATCTTTTTAATCGCATCTATTTGATGTTCGCTTAAGGCTTCCGTTGGAGAATTATCATCTGAGGTATCCTCATTTTCAATAATGAGAACACTCCCCTCCTCGTCCAGTGCATGGGTGTGCCAGACCCCTTTTTTCACGTTATAAAGCTGGTTCTTCTCCATCTTCACCCATTCCATCTCCTCTGGGTGGTCTCCATCTCCGCCTGTGAACAATACGCAATTTCCTTCCATTAAAACAAACACCTCATCTGTTTTTAGGTGTCTTTGCATGGTGACCAGTTGATCCACTCTTACATCAAGGCAATACCGGAGCACGGCAACTCTCCACGCTTCATAAGCAACAAGGGGCGTATACCCCTGTTGCTGAATTTTTATGATATCAATTCCAAGTTCTCCCATATGTTACTCCTTACTTATGAGTATTTCAATACGACTTAATTTAAAGTGACTTCAATGGTATGCAACTGCTGTTCTGACAAGGTGATGATATCTTCTCTTCGTATCATCTGTCCTTGATTTTGGGACTTATAAGGAACACCATCTATTGTAATTTTTGATACCTGATAGGTGTCCGGTTCTAACTGCCTTTCATTCTTGTATACGATTTTCAGGCGTCTTCCTGCAAACTCCATGGAAACAGAAGCCTGCTTCTCTTCATCAAACTGCTCCTTTAGTAGCTGAGGTAAAAAGACTAGATTCCCATAATATCCACGAATGCCAAACATTTGAGTGATAACTGTAACGAGATACCAGCTTGCCGCCCCTGTCAGATAGTGATATACACCTCTTCCATTGGCATCAATATATTCTGGGATTCCGGGATAGATTTTGCTCTTTTTAAAGTCATTGCAATGGTCAAATAAGGAGATCAGCGCTCCATACCCTTCTCTTGATGCGTTTCGCCGATATAGAGCATTGCCAAACATAACCGCCATGTGGGAGAATACGGCACCATTTTCCTTATGCCCATAAGCAAACCCAAACATTCTGCCCAGGTCCATCTTCACCTCGTGAAAATCTGTATTTAGGCGGTATCCTCCAATTTCTCTTCGGTATAAGTATGCATTGGCTGATTTTACAATCTCCTTGACCTGATGATCCGTAGCCGTCTGAGACATGAGAGGGAATACCTGACTGGTAAGCATCATTCGAACCCCTGTCTCAGTCTCTCCCTCTACTTTGTTTCCGGAATTATCATAATATCCATTGTACCATCCATGACCTTCTTTGGAGGTGACCCATTCGGTTTCCCGAATATGATTGTAAATCCAAGCCGCTTTTGTTTGCAGATCTTCCTGTAACTCTTCACCGCTTATCGATACCTTTTCTCCTGAAATCTGATGAATGCTTTTCCTGCAATAATCAGCCAGTATCTCTTTCTTTTTGGCGATATTGTTATAAATCTCCACACTTTGTCCAAGCAACACTAAGATCTCCTCTGAAAGTTCAAAGGAATCTACGCCCTGCTTGCTTAATTCTTTCAGTAGATTTGCAATGCCCTCTAAATTGGATGCATACATGGTGGTAAAAGCCACACTCTCTCCTCGCTCACTGGCTAAATCAAGAGCGTCATTCCAGTCCGCACCTCTAATTCGAATATGATTGTGTTCTCCCACATCATAAAAGGAAGTAAGGGTTTGAATGAGCAAATGTTCTAAAACAGTACCGGAATAAATCTGACCTTTGATATCCTTTAATTCTTTTCCTTCCTTCTCACTCCACAGAGAATCCTTTTCTTCTCCTCTTGACGCCTGCATATCCTTAAAATAAGATTTCTCCTCTAATAAGATTTCAAGGTCCCCAGTTTGATGTATGTATAATTCTGTGGTTAAAAAGGGCCATACTCCATGATCCATCCATACCCTGGTGATATTATTCCTGTCAGCGATAAACTCTCCCTGCCCGCTCCCAATTATGGTGGCATTGGTTCCATCAAAACGGACTCCTCCGAAGTTATCCAGTAACATCTGGCGGACTCCAGCTGGATTCATCATAAGAAGGGCAAGACAATCCTGCCAAAGGTCTCTCCAACCTCTTCCCCCTTTCCCATAGTCGTGATGGGGCAAAAAAGAACAACCATAGATTCTTCGCAGCATAGGCTGAAAGCTTACCCACTTCATCCAGTGGTCGAATTCAGGATTCCCGGTGTGGACGCTTACATTCACCTTTTCCTTCCAGTACTCTTTTGTTTGCTCCCAGAACCTGTCAAAGGCGGCTTCTGATAGGAAACCACAGCAGTTTTCCATTAAATCTTCTTCTGACTTTCCATACCCCATGGCAACGACATAGGTAATGGTTTCCTGAGGGGCTACTCTGCATTCTGGAAAACATAAGCCGCCTAAGGCTTCATATCCACCTGTCTCGTAATTGGCTCCCTTTACATTTAGACAGCTTTCAAATAAAGCCCTTGGCGTTTCTAAATTGCCCCCTTCGCCAATAAAGTCAGAAAGAACCGGATAATATCCCATGGGCTTTTGAGTTTCATTTCCCCCGAACACGCCATAGGAGCGATGATTTCTTTTGTGTCCCCGCTCATCAAAGGTCATGGTGGGAATCACTATGACACCGTTATCGGTAGTTTTGATCCGGTGCAAAAGGGCGGTCACATGGCGGTGATCTCTGATGTTAACCGCAGACCGGGCATACATCGGAATGGCGGTGATCATTTGTAAGTTCTTATATTCCGAAGAAATGTTTTCAATCTGGATCTTCATTAATTCCACGGTCTCACCAGTGGCAGGAACCACACTGCTTATCTCTGCCCGTAAGCCATTTTCTTCTGAGATTCTGGTGATTTTATGATGCATAAATCCTGCTTCTAAAACCACTGGTTCCTTATATCTTGAAAACTTTTTCGCCTGCTGCCAGGCGGAGCGTCCGGTCAAGGACCATAACTCTTTTCCATTGATTCTGCACCAGATATTTCTGGATGATCTGTCATTGTGAAGATTTTCATAACTTACAGGAGGCAATAAAAATGAATTCTGATCCATCTTACTGTCCCCTGAAAGATCTGGTGATACACTGCTCATGACCCCAGCTTCATTGGCCAGTGGAAAATACAGTCCACTGACCAGATCTGGATTTTCCATGGTAAAACACCCCTGTTCCCCTACACGTTCCTGCTTCATCCCAGTTCCCTTCCTTTCATCCTCATAGTTACTTAAATTATATCCTATGTGGATGGATTACTGAATCAAAATATTTTGCAAAAAAGGTTATTATTTTTACTTTTCTATCACTGTGAGAAACCTAATTTATTTCCACAAGTTTATAATTTATTTTTTGTCTGTCTGCGTTGAATTTAAATTGGCTATGATACTCTTCCGGATGCTCCGTGTAACTATAACTATAATCAATTTTCATGGTTTGAAGGATTCCTTTCTCATAGTTAAATCCCATGCTATATGTATCTCCATTCTCTAATTCATATAAATAGTGAATCTTTTTCGTCGAAACTTTAGAATTATCACCTCCATAATACACCAGATAATAACTTTTCTTTATCGGTGATTTGCCTGCTATCCTAGCTAATATACTTTTTCCTTTATCATACCATAATTGCCAATCAGGAAACTCGCCAGTTTGGGAACAAGAAGTATTGTATGCTCTATCTTCAAAAAAAACGTATTCTATCTTTCCATTTTGATTTGAAATTGATAAACTGCAATCATCTCTATATCCCTCTTTTGTCTCCAATCCAGAATGTTTTACTGCGTAATAGCCAGAAATGTCTTCCTCAATAAACATTCTTTCAGGATCAGGTCTGACTTCATATACAGCCTCTATAAAATTCTTAGCTGTTTCTAATGCCTGTTCCTCCGTAATTTTTGCCTTTACCTGTTCCGTATCCTCCACAATCCCCTCTGTCCCATTGATTACCTCTAAACTGTAGCCCACTTTATACTCATAATCAATCATTTCCAGTAGTTCTTCATCTGTAAGCTCACGAGATGGAAGGTACCATGTTAAATATTTATCATCATAGTTTACAGCATAAGGATCGGACTTCTCTCCTTGTTTTAAAATTTTAATCTTTCCTTTTGGAAATCTTTCTCCTTTTTTGTAAAGGCTCGTCAATTGATCTCGTCTTATTCTTTCATCCCAGCTTAATTCTCTTGAATAACGATCCGTTTCTCCTTCGGAATTTTGAACAGAATCATACACCTCTTTGATCTCCTCCTGTGTCATATAGGATAACCACTGTTTTAGACTTTCTCTCACTTGGGCCATTACCGGGGTACATAATAAGATGACTGTTAGCAGCGAAAAAGCCACGATAACTTTTAGATTTATTTGATATCTGCGTTTCTTACTATATTTTATTTTGCATTCCTGAATCATTCTGTTTTTTGCAGTTTCATTCATATGTATCTGGCTCACTGCTTTTTTTAAGTTTTCCTCATCAATCCAATTTTTCATATCTAATTCTTAGAACCTCCCGTCCTCTTTGTAATTGTTTTTTGACTGCATGTTCTGAACAATGGGTAAGATTTGATATTTCTTTCACCGAATATCCTTCGATGTAATGGAGATATATTGGTAACTTATATTTTGTGGATAATTGAATTAGCTCAGACAACAATTCTCCTGATTGTTCCTCAACTGAATAATCAAAGCACTCACTCATATCGCAAACAGGATGTCTAAAATAAAAACGTCTCATATCTTTGCATATATTCGTAGTTACTTTAATGAACCATGCTGTTTCATGTTCATCATTGTTAAAGTCAGGCTGTTTTTTTAGAAAACGTAGAAATGTTTCTTGTACTGCATCTTCCGCATCGTGTTGATTGGCTAGTAAAACCAATGCAATGCGATATAACTTATCCGTGTATTTTTGCATTAATTCTTCCGAATACTCTAAATTCCCTTCCATACTCTTCCTCTCTGTAACTATAAAAATTTTATTGTATATTATGTACACGATTTAGATGGTCATAAGGTGACAAAAAAGATTAAATACTTTTATGATTTAAGCGAATCATTCCATTGGTATATTCCATTATGCGCATATCTTTCTTCGAAAGTATACAAAAATATGAAAACTTCTATCTCATAAATAGAGGCCTTTACAAAATAAAAAGGCAGATTCCGAAGAACCCACCTTTTAGGAAAGAAATAGTTATCTTAAACAGCTATTGATACTACATTCATTCATCCAATGAAAACAGCAATCATGTACTATTTTGTTTCAGAAAGCTGTTTTATTTTATCATTCATGGCTACAAATCCCGCTTTTGTTCCATTGTCTAGAGACTTTTTTAGCAATGGTGTCAAAATACCTCGGAATATCTCTCTCTGAAAAAAGGTCATGGTACCATTGCCATGATCAACTAGTTCAAAAATATGCTCTCCATCAAATAACCCTGGGAAAATCATATGGCCTAACCAACGAAATTCCTTGTCTTTTTGATACTTTAAAACCTTTGGTTTAAAAACCATTCCTTTTGAACCAGGGGGAACTATCTTAACCTCAATCTGCGCCCCTTCTTCTACCTTTCCATTTAAATATTTCATAAAAGGATTCCAGTCCGGATAAGAACTAAAATCAGTCAAAACTTCCCATACCTTGCTTACAGATGCGTTTATTATTATCTCTGTTCTTATTTCCTTCATTGGCATTACCTCCTGATATTATACATAAGTTTTCTTCTATCAAAGCTCGTTCATATTGTACCCAAACACTTCATCCAGCCAATCAAACATCACCTGATGAAACAATGCGTGATTTCCTTCCTGACAATGCTCTTCTGCACCTTCCT
The DNA here is from genome assembly GCA_963528005.1 of uncultured Eubacteriales bacterium. Taxonomy (GTDB): domain Bacteria; phylum Bacillota; class Clostridia; order Lachnospirales; family Lachnospiraceae; genus Lacrimispora. Next base: position 138,245 of record CAURSM010000010.1, on the reverse strand, counting down.
CTATGGTAAAAACTCTTACGGTCGTGGGTGCCTTAATCTCCTCAATAAGCTCATCTAACTGATCTTTGGAAACAAAATGATCCGTCTCCCCCATGGTTAGTAGGATTGGACATTTTATTTTATTCGCAATACCTTTTAAAGAGGCCTTTTTCATCTCATCAAATAACTCATACCGGTGTTTTAGGCCAAAAACCCACTTTCCATTGTTTAACATCCATCTTAAATTGGAATTGTGTTCCTCTGCTAATGCAAGCATTTGTTCTCTTTTCTCTTCTGGAAGCTGTAGCACCTGTGCCAACTGCGGATTTTGATTCAATGTGGAATCAAAGGTATCGTAAAATACATTAAACGCAATGCAAGCCTTAATCCGCTCTTCAAATGCAGCTGCTCTCGGTGCAAAATATCCTCCCAGGCTCATACCAAGCAGTGCGATTTTTTCACGATCCACCTCTTGTCTTGTTTCCAGATAATCAATGGCAGCTTTTACCGGGACTTCAGCATCATGACGCATAACAAGATTTTGCTTGCGAAGAGCTTCTCCCTGACCTGGCATTTCAAACACAAGACAATGATAACCTCTCTTAATGGCCGCAGCCGCACCGCAAAAATAAAGTTCCTGTAAGGTAGAATCATATCCTCCCACAAATACTAAAACAGGGCGTTTTGTTAACTCATCTTCCTTGTCACCCCGCGCACCGTAAAAATATCCTTTCAGCGTGGTATCTTCATAAGGTATTTTTACTATTTCAAAATGACTGTCTAATAAATCCATACCCTTTTCAAAGGCCATTACACTTTTATTAAAATTTTCCATTCGTCTATCATCTTTACCATCCAAGAAGAATTCCCCTGTACGGTAATAATTATGTGCCCTCAAAAAAGCTTCTCTTGCACTAACTTTATGATGCTTTTTAAAGCAATCATTTGCTGTCTCATAGGCTCTGTCAGCTGTTTTTTGCCACTCAAGAAACCAGCTTTCGAAATTACCTTCTTCTATCTTAGCTGCTGTTGCAAGACACTCTCCTATTTCCGCACCTTGATATCCAGAATAGGTTACAGCTCTTAACAACTCATATGAAAATGCCTGGTCTTCAAAATAAATTTTCATCTTTTTATCCTCCTCGTATTTAGAAGTACAACTGTTGAGTGGGACAATCACTAAATTTTCCAAGTTAAAAGCGTATAATCCACCACCTTTTTAAGATAACTTTCCCGGTCACTTTGATACATATTATAGCTATCAAAAAATACTTCCTGGATTATATAGGAATAGATTGCACTCCAAAACTGATTGACCATCATAAAAATATCAAAGGAACGTATCTGTTTTCTATCTACATACCCCTGAATTAATTTCATGGTTTGACCCATAATCAAATTAACATGTTGATTAAAATTCTTGGTATATTCTTCTGAATAAACGCCTTTTTCCTTTAGTAAGATCAGTAAGACATTTTTATCTCTCGCGATATAATTAAAATATATCGTTCCCAGTGACGTCAATAACTCCTGAATTGTCATCGTTTCTTTTAGAGCTGCAATATCAGATTCAACATATAAATAACGATCTTCTAAGAACTCCTTTAATATAATATCTAAAATTTGCTTTTTACCTTCCGGAAAATAGTGATAAATCAATCCATCTGCCATACCAATGTGCTTTGTTATTTGTCTTGTGGTTGTCCCGTGATAACCTTGCATTGCAAATAATTCTTTCGCTGATTTTAAAAGCTGTTCTCTTCTTTCAATTGCCTGTACATCTCGACTAGTAAGAGTTGATGTGTCTTTTTGTAGTTTCATTTCATTCACCGCCTGTTCAATGAACATTTTATATCTTTTTTAATCTGATTGCAATAGTTAACTTTTAACATAAAAGTCTTTTATTCTCAATAAGAGGATTATAAATAATTTATAATAGCAATACATATGGATTCACAATATTTGATGTCTCTCATCTTAATTTGTTGAATTCTTTGAAATAGAGTTCATCTTTCTAATTTTACTTATGTTTTCCAAAGTCTATTTCTAATATTCTATATATGGTTTTTAGTATTTAACAAGAGGATTCCAATCCTGTTCTTATCTGCAAAGAAAAAGATGCCCACAAAAACTAAATTTTAGCTTTTTATGGGCATCCTCTTTATCATTATATTCTGTTTATATTGCACTCAAAGGGTGAATAAACAACCCACTGCGCAGTTTTGGTTCAAACCAGGTGGATTTCGGTGGCATTAAAAGTCCTGCGTCCGCCACCTGGAACAACTCCTCAATGGAAGTAGGATACATGGAAAATGCCACTGTCATATCTTCCGAACACCGTTTTTCCAGTTCCTTCAATCCTCGAATTCCTCCAATAAAGTCAACCCGTTTATCCACTCTTGGGTCTTTCACACCAAGTATTGGATCAAGAAGTTGATCTTGAAGAAGGGATACGTCTAGTCCTTTCACCGGATCCTTTGACAGATAAGAATCTTTTATGGTGAGGCGATACCACTTCTTATTTAAGTACATGCCAAAGGTTGCTTTTTGAACAGGAGAACAAGCTTCTTCTCCTAAAGCTTCCACAAGAAAGTTTCCTTCTACCTTTTTAAGATACTCTTCCTCAGAAAGGCCGTTTAAATCTTTTACCACACGATTGTATGGCATAATCATAAGCTGTTCATCTGGAAAAAGTACAGAAAGGAAATAGTTGAAAGGTTCTTCCCCTGTATATCCTGGATTTTCTTCCCGACGTTTACAGCCTACCTTTACGGCAGAAGCGGCTCTATGGTGTCCATCTGCAATATAAGTAGCAGGTACGCCTACAAATGCTTCTTCAATCTCACCAACAGTTTTCTCATCGATTACCTGCCATACCTTATGGCTGACACCATCTTCAGCAGTAAAGTCATACATTGGTTTTGTACCAATCACTTGATCTACAATCCTGTTGATGGCTTCTTTGGAACGATAAGCCAGAAAGATTGGACCAGTCTGGGCATCCGTCCTGTCTACATGACAGATACGATCCAATTCCTTTTCTTCTCTGGTATTCTCATGCTTTTTAATAATTCCCTGGGCATAATCATCGATGGAGGAGCAGGCAACGATTCCGGTCTGGCCCCTTCCGTCCATAATCAGCTCATAGATATAGTAAGCTTTTGTGCTGTCTTTTACTAAAGTTCCGTCTGATATCCAGGCATAAAGTAACTCTCTTGCTTTTTCATATACACGGCTGTCATACGTATCCACGTCATCGCTAAACTGGGTTTCCGGCCTGTCGATATTAAGGAAAGACTTTGGATTAGAAGCAGTTATCTCACAAGCTTCTTTGCGGTTGTATACATCGTAAGGAAGAGCTGCCACCAGATGAGCAGTTGCTTCCTCTGGTCTAACGCACTGAAATGGTTTTACAATGGCCATAGTTTCTCCTTATTTAATTACCCGCACCCGTAAAACGCCTTTGATGGCATTTAACTTCTGGATGCTCATTGCATCGGATGCCTTTTCTAAGTCAATTAAGGTGTAAGCATATTTTTCACGGCTTTTATTGGTCATATCCGTAATATTCACATCTCCTGCTGCAAGAGTTCCAGTAATCTGTCCAATCATGTTTGGAATGTTCAAATGAAGGACTGCGATACGGCTCTCTGACTTACAGATACCCATGTCACAAGCTGGAAAGTTAACTGAATTACGAATGTTTCCGTTATCAATATAATCCATGATTTCTTCCACTGCCATCTTAGCACAGTTATCTTCTGACTCTTCCGTGGAAGCTCCAAGATGAGGAATGACCATAGCTCCTTCCAGATGAGCGGAAGTTGCATTTGGGAAATCAGTCACGTATTTTTTCACTTTTCCAGACTTTAAGGCTTCTTTCATATCTTCTTCATTGACCAGAATGTCCCTTGCAAAGTTTAAGATCACAACGCCCTCTTTCATGGTGTCAAAAGCAGCCTTATTTATCATACCTTTGGTGGTATCAAAAAGTGGTACGTGAACGGTGATGTAATCACACTCTTTATAAATGGTATCTAAGGAAGTGATATGTCTGATGTTTCTGGATAAGCCCCATGCTGAATTAACAGAAAGGAACGGATCGTATCCATAAACCTCCATACCTAGGGAAGAGCAGGCATTGGCAACTTCTGCACCAATGGCACCAAGGCCGATAACACCAAGCTTTTTGCCTTTAATCTCACAGCCAGCAAATGCTTTTTTCGCTTTCTCTGCAGATTTTGCAATATCTGCATCGTCTGCGTTTTCCTTACACCATTCAATTCCACCTGTAATGTCACGGGAGGCAAGGAGTAATCCAGCAATTACCAGCTCCTTTACTCCATTGGCATTGGCTCCTGGTGTGTTAAATACCACGATGCCCTCTGCTGCACAAGCATCCAGAGGAATGTTGTTCACTCCAGCACCAGCCCTAGCTATGGCTAAAAGGCCTTCTGGTAATTCCATCTCGTGCATGGAAGCGCTGCGAAGCAGTACGCCCTGAGCTTCCTTTATATCATTTGTAAGAGTATATTCCTCTGTTAACAATGCTGTTCCAAGAGGAGAAATCTCGTTTAAGCAATGAATCGTTTTCATATGATCTGGTCTCCTTCCCATTTGCTTATTTGGCATGCTTTTCTTCAAAATCCTTCATAAATGCCACTAATTTCTCTACGCCTTCGACTGGCATAGCGTTATAGATGCTGGCGCGCATTCCGCCTACACTTCTGTGGCCTTTTAAGTTTTCAAAGCCTGCTGCCTTAGATTCCTTAACAAAGAGCGCATCAAGCTCTTCATCTCCAGTAACAAATGGTACGTTCATAAGAGAACGGTCCTCTTTCACTACAGTTCCCTGAAACATCTTACTCTGATCCAGGAAATCATATAAAAGGGCTGCCTTTTTCTCGTTGATTTCTTTCATGGCTTCCAGACCGCCTAAATTCTTTAACCATTTAAATACCTTACCGCAGATGTAAATACCATATGCCGGTGGTGTGTTATAAAGGGATCCATTATCTACATGAGTCTTATAACGCAGCATGGTAGGGGTACCTGGCAGCACATCTTCTGTCACTAAATCTTCGCGGATAATGGCAATGACTACACCTGCTGGCCCTACGTTCTTCTGGGCTCCAGCAAAGATCAAACCATATTTGGAAACGTCAACAGGCTCGGATAAGAAGCAGGAGGAGAGGTCAGCGACCAAATCTTTTCCCTTTGTATTAGGTAGGGTCTTATATTTTGTACCATAGATGGTGTTATTCTCACAAATATATACGTAGTCTGCATTCTCTGAGATTGGCAGATCCGAAACATCCGGGATATAACTAAAGGTTTTATCGGAACTGGATGCAACTGCATTGGCTTTTCCATAAAGCGAAGCTTCCTGGTATGCCTTTTTTGCCCACATTCCTGTGATGATGTAATCGCCGACGCGATTCTTAAATAAGTTCATCGGAACCATGGCAAACTGCTGTGATGCACCTCCCTGTAAAAATAAAACCTTGTAATTGTCCGGAATGTTAAGTAATTCCCTAAGATCAGCTTCTGCTTCATTGATGATGGTCTCATACGTCTTGGATCGGTGGCTCATCTCCATAACTGACATTCCCGAACCTTTATAATCCATCATCTCTTCTGCTGCTTCTCTTAAGACTTCCTCCGGCAGAACGGCTGGTCCTGCGGAAAAATTAAACACTCTGCTCATATCTCTTCCTCCTCTTTTTCATAGCCCTTGGCTATATCTTTAAATCTTCTGCGTCAAATACTTCCTCAATGGGCGCCCCCGGTGATACCATGGGGAACACCTTATCATCGCAATGGATATGACAATCTATAACAACAGGAACGTTAAGGGCAATTGCCTCCCGAAGTACCGGCTCAAATTCCTCTTTGCTGGTTACCTTGTAAGCTTTTGCTCCCATTCCCTCTGCTATCTTAACAAAATCTACCTGATCATTCAATTCGGTATGGGAATACCGCTTTCCATAAAATAAAGTCTGCCACTGGCGTACCATTCCAAGTACATGGTTATTTAAAACAACCTGGATAATTGGAATATTATAACGGGTTGCCGTTGCTATCTCGTTGAAATTCATACGAAAACAGCCATCGCCTGCTACATTAATTACAACCTTATCTTTTACTCCCATTTTGGCACCTATGGATGCGCCAAGTCCGTAGCCCATGGTGCCAAGCCCGCCAGAGGTAAGAAAGCTTCTGGGGTATTTGTACTGATAATACTGAGCCGCCCACATCTGGTGCTGTCCAACTTCCGTGGCAATCACAGCAGATCCTTCTGTTATCTCATAGATTTTTTCAATGATAAATGGCCCAGTTAAAATGCTCTTCTCATATCGCATGGGATACATATCCTTTAACCGTTCAATATGAGCCACCCATTCTTCATGGTTGATGGGATCTAGTCTTGCATTTAACTTTCGTAAAATGGATTTTACATCTCCAACCACACTGGCATGGGTTTTAATATTTTTGTTAATCTCTGCAGGATCTACGTCAAACTGAAGAATCTTAGCATTGCGGGCAAATTTAGATGCCTTTCCTACCACACGGTCACTGAATCTAGCGCCGATTACGACTAAAAGGTCGCATTCCGTGATTCCAAGATTGGAGGTCTTGGTCCCGTGCATTCCTACCATTCCAGTATAAAGCTCATCGGTGCCATCATAGGCTCCTTTTCCCATCAAGCTGTCTGCAACAGGAGCCTGGATCTTATGGGCAAAGGAGTAAAGTTCCTCCTCTGCGCCAGCAATGATGGCCCCGCCTCCTACAAAGATATAAGGCTTCTGTGCTTTGCGGATCATGGTCAAGGCTGTTTCTAAGTCTTCCTCTGTAATGGTATCTTCCTGACGGATGATTGGCTCTGGCTCTTTATATTCATACTCATAGGTGGCTGCGGTTACGTCCTTTGTAATGTCAACAAGAACGGGGCCGGGTCTTCCTGTCTGTGCGATGACAAAAGCTCTTCGTATGGTATCGGTCAGCTTTGTGATATCCTTCACAATGAAATTATATTTGGTAATTGGCATGGTTACGCCAGTAATATCAATTTCCTGAAAACTATCCCGCCCAAGAAGGGGAAGGGCTACGTTACAGGTGATGGCTACCATTGGGATGGAGTCCATATATGCAGTTGCAATTCCAGTTACAAGATTTGTAGCACCAGGTCCTGAGGTAGCCATACAGACTCCCACCTTGCCGGTTGCCCTGGAGTATCCGTCCGCCGCATGTGCCGCTCCCTGCTCATGGGCCGTAAGGATGTGGTTAATCTCATCCTGATGCTTATAAAGGGCATCGTAAATATTCAGGATGGAGCCTCCCGGATATCCAAATACGGTATCCACTCCCTGCTCCTTTAAGCATTCGATTACAATCTCTGCTCCTGTCAATGTCTTCATAGGCCGCTCCTTTTCTTTATAATTCAAGAATTGCCCCCCGGCTGGCCGGGGCTGCCATGGCCGCATAACGGGCCAGATATCCTGTGGTTACCTGTGGCTTTCTTGGCTGCCATTTTTCTTTTCTGGCTGCCATTTCTTCATCTGATACCAACACATCAAGCTTGCAGTTGTCGATATCAATGGAGATAATATCTCCCTCTTCAACCAATGCAATGGGTCCTCCCACTGCAGCTTCCGGACAAGCATGCCCGATAGAAGCACCTCTGGAAGCTCCGCTGAAACGTCCATCGGTAATGAGGGCTACGGTAGAACCAAGTCCCATACCAGCAATGGCTGAAGTAGGATTTAACATCTCTCTCATACCAGGACCACCCTTAGGTCCTTCATAACGAATGACTACCACATCTCCTGCCACAATTTTGCCACCTTTAATTGCGTCAATGGCATCCTCTTCGCAGTCAAACACCCGTGCTGGTCCTTCGTGCTGAAGCATCTCAGGATCTACGGCAGAACGTTTGACAACGGCAGAATCAGGAGCTAAGTTTCCTTTTAATATAGCGATTCCTCCGGTGTTGCTATAAGGATTTTCTACGGTACGGATTACCTGTGGGTCTCTGTTGAAACAGCCTTTGATATTCTCTCCTACGGTTTTGCCTGTAACTGTCATGCAGTCTAAGTCTAAAAGACCAAGCTTGCTGATCTCATTCATAACCGCATAAATACCGCCTGCCTCATGTAAATCTTCTATATAAGTAGGGCCTGCTGGCGCCAGGTGACAAAGGTTCGGAGTTTTCGCGCTGATTTCATTGGCGATTTCTAAGTTAAGCTCCACACCTGCCTCATGAGCAACGGCTGGAAGATGTAACATACTGTTGGTACTGCATCCAAGAGCCATATCCATAACCAGGGCATTGCGAAATGATCTCTCATTCATAATATCTCTAGGACGGATATTCTTCTTCAGCATATCCATAACAGCCATTCCTGCATGTTTTGCAAGCTTAATTCGATCGGAGTATACGGCTGGAATGGTTCCGTTTCCACGAAGTCCCATACCAAGTACCTCTGTCAGACAGTTCATGCTGTTTGCCGTATACATACCAGAACAGGAGCCGCAGGTAGGACAAGCACTCTGCTCGTATTCCTTAACTTCCTCTTCTGTCATCTTTCCTGCAGAGTAAGCACCTACTGCCTCAAACATGCTGGAAAGACTTGTTCTGTGTCCATGCACACGACCAGCCAACATTGGTCCGCCACTGACGAACACTGTGGGTACATTAACACGCGCGGCTGCCATTAAAAGTCCGGGAACATTTTTATCACAATTGGGTATCATAACCAGAGCGTCAAAAGCGTGAGCAGTTGCCAGACATTCGGTGGAATCGGCGACTAGATCTCTGGTTGCCAGGGAGTACTTCATACCGATATGTCCCATAGCAATTCCATCGCAGACTGCAATGGCTGGAACCATAACCGGGTTACCACCTGCCATGGCTACGCCCATCTTAACAGCATCGGTGATTTTATCCAGGTTCATATGTCCTGGGACGATCTCATTATATGAACTGACGATTCCAATTAAAGGCTTCTCCATCTCTTCCTCTGTCATTCCCAACGCATGAAACAGGGAACGATGAGGTGCTTGCTGCATTCCTTTTTTTACTGAGTCACTCTTCATCTGCTGCACACTCCTTTTTCGTTTTCTGATGATATGGAAATCCGGGAGAGGTCAAAAACCACTGGTTTTCTTCCCCTTCCGGCAACGATTGGCAACTATTTTATAATCCGTTTCGCAATGAAATCTCCCATCTCTGTGGTGGATACTTTAGTTTGACCTTCCGATAAGATATCTGCGGTCCGGTATCCTTCCTGTAATACCATTTCCACTGCTTTTTCCACTGCTTTGGCTTCTTCATCTAAATCAAAGGAATAACGAAGCATCATAGCCGCAGAAAGAATGGTTGCGATTGGGTTTGCGATGTTCTTTCCTGCAATATCAGGTGCGGAACCATGACTAGGTTCATACATTCCGAATTTACTTTCATTCATACTTGCTGACGAAAGCATTCCGATGGACCCGGTGATCATACTGGCCTCATCTGATAATATATCTCCAAACATGTTCTCTGTTAAAATCACATCAAACTGTCCTGGATTCATGACTAACTGCATGGCACAATTATCCACCAGCATATGGCTTAAGCTGACTTCGGGATAATCCTTAGCCACATCTTCCACTACCTTACGCCAAAGTCTGGAGGAATCCAGCACATTGGCTTTATCCACGCTAATCACTTGCTTTTTCCGCTTCATGGCAATTTCAAAGGCCTTGATTGCAATTCGTCTGATTTCTGTTTCATTATAGGTAAGAGTGTCTACGGCTGTCATCACTCCGTCTACCTCTTTTGTAAAACGATCTCCAAAGTAAAGTCCACCTGTCAGCTCTCTCATGATTACCATGTCAAAGCCTTCTCCAATAATCTCTTCCTTTAAGGGACAGGCAGCCGCCAGCTCTTTATAGAGGTAAGCGGGTCTGATGTTAGCAAATAAATTAAGACCTTTACGGATGGATAGTAGCCCCGCTTCAGGTCTAAGATTCGGTGCCACATCGTACCATTTTGAATTTCCCACATCTCCGCCGACTGCGCCAAGGAGAACGGAATCACTATTTTTTGCTGTTTCTAATGCTTCATCTGTCAAGGGAATGCCGTAGGTGTCGATAGAAATACCTCCCATCAAAACCTCTGTATACTGAAAGTCATGACCATATACACTTCCTACTTTATCAAGAACTTTCTTGGCTTCTCCAATGATTTCAGGCCCGATCCCGTCGCCAGGGATCACTGCAATGTTGTAATTCATCTCATCTTCTCCCTCTATATCACTGTACTATGCTGATGTATTCTTATCATAATAGAACATTTAATGATATTTTTCAACTAAAATCAAATATTTTTACTGGAAACTTATATATGAGAATGGAATTGAACCTATGAATCAGGGTTATAAAAGAAAAAGACTCTGCCCGGCTCCTTCTCCCTCAAATGGTGAAATAACAGCCAGGCAAAGCCTTTTTAAGTAAGTGATCTTAATGTGATCCGTTGATTTTCATACACAATTTCAGTGTGATATCGGTCCTTACTGATGCGATTAAGCCGTTCTATAAGAGAATCAGACGTCTCTTTTGATGCCATAACAGGAAGACCACGTTTCGTCACTTGTGGATGGGTAAGTTTTAAATCAAGGGGAATTAACTCATACTCGAACTGATCTTTCTCAATGTCCAGGTGAAAGAGCACCATGAAATTTTCCGAGAATTTTTCATGGCTGTAAAAGCCCTGCCAGTTCCCACTGGAATCCTTTGTCCGGTTCTTATGAAGTGTGGAGGGCGATTCATCTTCCGGGTAACCGTAGGACTCAAACATCTCTGGGGATATGATAGACTCTCCAGCTTCAAATTCCATAAAGAGACTTCCAAGGTTGTAAAAGATTGGCTGTCCATGATAAATCTCAGCCCCTCTTGTAAAATGTGCCCCATGGCCAAACACGCAGCTTGCTCCTGCATCCACAGCATCATGAGCGAAGTCTTCAATAAACCCAGCCGGATAATCGGAGTACCAGTTTTCATTTTCCCCTTCATGGGTATGAAGATTTACAAATACATAGTCACTTCTCTCTCTGGCATCTTCAATTGATTTTAGTATCTCTCTTCGGTCTTTTTCATTGGCAGTGGTCTTCACTCCTGGGACTGTCCCTTTTTCAAAAGTTAAATATCCTTCAAATAAGGAACCTAACTCGTATAAATCTTCAGACTTACTCTTAAAAGTCTCAATCCGCTTTCCTTCTTCCATGCTGTCGTGAATGCCGATTCGTTTGCTAATTTCCTTAATATGATTAAAATCAGACTCATCCACCACATATGTCCTGGACCATCGAAGGGGATTGACACCGGGCCTGCCTGGCACGCCGTTACCGGGGTTTGATGCGGCAAAGACCTCACTTCTTGTAACACCCACAGTAATCATAGCAATCCGTCCATTCGGAGTGTCAATAAATACTGGCCTTCTGGCATCTGAAAGACTTAAGCCCACACCTAGCCGCGTTAAGTTAGAATCCTCTGCCGCCTGAATGGTATTAAGAATGCCTTCTACGCCATAATCTCCAGTATGATTATTTGCAAATCCAACATTTCGAATATTCAGCTTTGAAAATTCTCCCAAAGCTGAGGGCCTTAGACTGGTCTGATATCCTCTGCCTGCTGCGGGAGCTGTATTCTTTTGGGGAGTTACAAATTCTGCATTGGTAAATACTTCATCTGCTTCCTTTAGCTTCAAAAGAACGCTGGGATCTATGGTTTTAAATAGATTGCTGCTGGAAAACAGAGAATCACCGGTAATTAAAAATTTCATGTCTGCCTCCTGTCTAGTTCTCGATCAGTTCTTTTTTAGGAATGTAGTCGCCTAAAAGCTGTTCTTCGCTGATTTTTAATAAGGACCCATCCTCATAAATTTCTTTAATGCGTTTGTTGACTGCATCAATCAGTTCCTGATCTCCATTTTTTTGAAACAGAATATAAGATCCTGGATCGCTGTTGGTACTTGAGAAAGGTACGACCTTTAAATCATTAAACCCTTGTTCCCGAATGGCCTTTTCCGCTGAAATTCGGGAAATAATTCTTACATCATAACGTCCTGATTCAATGCTCTCAAACTGCTTTACAAAGTTTTCTTCCGTGTAAATAATTTCGGCCTTTGCATCTGGATTTTCTTTATTGTACTTTTCAAGAAGAGTAGCACCGGAATTTCCCACCTCAGTTACCGCTTTATAACCAGATAAATCCTCTAGAGATTTTAACTTCTCATCATCCTTACGAACTACGAACACGTTGGCATTTTCTATGACTGGAAGTGAGAAGGTATATTTCTCCCGACGTTCTGGGTTGGAACTGAAGTTATTGACTCCAAGCTGGAAACGGCCGCTGTCCAGACCATTTAAGATTCCTTCAAATTCCACTACATTAAACTCCAGCTTATACTGGGGAAGCCCCTCAAAGATTTTCTTTAATACTTCCACATCGTATCCGGTTAGATTTCCGTCTTTTTGATAACTGAATGGATTGCTGACCCCACTTGTTGCCGCTACTACTGTAATCTGGCTTTTCTCTTGATTTTTTGCCTCTGTGGAATCATCAGCCTTTTTATTTGCGCAGCCTACCATAGCAGTAACTGCTAAAATAGATATAATCCCTATTAATAGTCCTTTTTTCATGTTATGTCCTCCTGTTAATGTGTACTGAGAAATTAGTATAACACATATATCATACATTTCCTATAGGTTAATGTGAAATACATATTTTATATTACTGGCTATTGTTAGAAACTATAGCAGCAACATGCAAAAATCCCACGAATCAAACTGATTGTTTCAGTACGATTCATGGGATTTCATTTATAAACTCTATTAAATATAAAAGTAATACGAATTTACCAGATACTCCAAATCTCTTTTTAAGGCACAAGATAGCAGATGCTTTTTAACCGGAGCTATGCCATTCTCTTTTTTTCTATAACCATTTAGCAGTTTTTCATACCGATTTTTCTCCGTAGCTGTACCGTCCTTGCTGATGTACCCCCACACATGTTCTGCTGCATTGACCTCTGCCCCCATATCCTCATCAAGAAGCATTGCCGTCTCTATCAGGGTATAAAATTCTTTTGCAACAGGAGCTTTTTTATCTTTTAACAATTGCCTGATCTCTGTATATATTTTTGCGGAACGGCTTAAAACATAGTACTTATATCTTGCCCACTCTACTTCAAGTTTGGCTGCGGTTGCATTGAGGCACATTACATTGATACATTTCATAGCGGAAAGGTTTTTATCTTTCACTTCCAGCATAATATCTGTATCGGGTGGGACTAACGGATAGAAGGCTTCAAAATCTTTTAGAAACACAGTTTCTGAATGTCCTCCTATGGGAGAATTTTTCCCTTGCTGAGAATAATGGATCTTTTGTCTACCGTCCTCTGGTTTCCATGTTTTTCTGCATTCCAGCAACCACTCCTGTTCCGAAAGGTTTGATGTGGAAGGATTGATCTCATTATGGAGATTATCAAAAACAACGGGGGAACCGGTTTGATGGGCAATATCAAGAACTTCACTTACCGTATAGCTCTTGTCATCATTTTCCAAAATAAGCCGATTCTTTATAGAGTCAGAAAGCTTCTTGAAATTCTCTACAAACCGTTTGGATGCTTCCTTTTTATCTCCGTAGACTCCTCCGATATGAAGCACCATCTTACTGGTTTGGACCATACCAAGAGCCGTTAAGAAACGATCATGATACTCCAGGTCCAAGATTGCATTTTGAACGATAGTCTGATCTGGAGAATTTAACACCGTATACTGTCCTGGATGCATGGATACTCTGATTTTATTGCGTCTAACCTTTTCACCAATTGCAGAAAATATATCTTCAAACTCGTCCCACCATTTTAATTGATTTGATGGATGCGAGCCAAAGGGAATGATATCGGAACTGATACGGAAAAGATGGATGTCGTGTTTTATATTATAGTCCAACATAGTATCAAAGGACTTTAGATTTTGTTCAATCAGAATTCTTAATTTATCTTCACTGGCATTCTTTAGAATACATCTTGATAATTCCGTGCCCGGAACTCCGATTAATTGACAAGCGTATCCAATAGACACTCTGATTTCCTCCTGATATTTGTGAAATTGGCTCAGAAATAAAGCATAACAATATTACATCAAGTATCTCCAAAAAACTTGTTACTATTATACAATGCCATCATCTCCTGTGCAAATCAATAATAGAATTACTCCATTTCACTGAAATTTACCGTATGCTATCACTCTGCAAACTTAATATTGATAGTGAATAAGATTTCCTGTATCATGAAGGTAAATATAGGAAATTGAGGAGGTAATTTAAATTGAGGAAAAAGAAAAAAATATTGGTTATACTAGTTGGCTTTTTAGTAGTGTTAGCTATAATATTTTTAGGTTTTTCTTATTACATAGGCAAACAGGTTATGTCCGGTTCTACCCAACTTGTGAACATTGAAGGGACGAAAAATGTGCATAAGATTGCATGGGCAGAGTATGGCTTTGATTTTGATAAATTTTCAAAAGCTTACACCATAGAAAAATTCGATCTAACATCTTCTTTTGACGGTCACACGATTACAGCCGATTTCATCTATTCCGGTGATAAGAATAATAATGTTGTGATTATGGCACATGGTCTTGGCGGTAATCGCTACACGAATTATCCCATTGCTGAGTTATTTCTTGCAAACGGGTATAACGTCATTACTTATGATCAAAGAAGCTCAGGCGAAAATACAGCAGAAAAAACAACCTTTGGATATTGGGAAAAAAACGACCTTATGGATTGCATCCAATATGCAAAGGACTTTACAAAAGGTAAGAAAATTGGAGTGTGGGGCCAATCCTTTGGTGGTGCAACAGCAGTTCAGGCAGTCGCATATAAGGATATACAGACGGATATTGCATTTCTCATTCTTGATTGTCCAGTCAGTAATATGAAATGGATGGTTGAAGAAGGGATGAAACATATGAATATCGGTATTCCACTTGACTATTTGAGCTTTTGGGGAAGTATTGTAAATAAAATTGAACTAGGGTTTTCATACGAAGATGTGAACTGTGCTAAAATCGCAAATAAAATACAGATTCCAACTCTCGTCATCAATAGTAAAGTTGATGAGATAACTCCTTATTTTATGGGAAAGGCAATTTACGATGGCATTTCAAGTGATAAAAAAGAGTTATGGACTGTAACAGATAGCAAACATGTTGGAATGTGGATTGATTATAATGAGGAATATTGCAGTAAGGTATTAAAATTAATGACTGATACAGATTGAGATTGGAGGAATCCAGACATTGAGGGAAATAATATGGGTGATATAAAAGCAGCGTACAAATCTTCAAAAGACATCTATGATGATACACTTACGCAAAGTAAATGGTGGTCAAGACTATACATTTCTATATTTTGGGGTGGCGTAGATGATATGGAGATTGCAAAAAAGGTTCTAAATATGATTCCTGATGATTTTAAAGGTAAGATATTAGATGTTCCTGTTGGTACCGGATTATTTACAGTTGGAAAATACAAAGCATTGCATGAAGCAGACATTACCTGTTTAGACTATTCTGATGATATGCTGCGATTGTCCAGCAAACGTTTCAAAGATATGGGTTTATCTAATATATCTTGTGTGCAGGGCGATGTTGGTAGTTTGAAATTTAAGGATGGCACCTTTGATATTTTGCTTTCTATGAATGGTTTTCATGCTTTTCCTGATAAAGAAAGAGCCTTTTTGGAAACAGAAAGAGTTCTTAAATCTGGTGGGACCTTTTGTGGTTGCTTTTATATCAAGGGAAAGAATAAAGCCAGTGATTTTATGGTGAAATCATTTCTTTCCAGGAAAGGATGGTTCACACCTCCATTTTATACCTTTGAAGAACTGAGCAATAAATTAAATAGCTTATATTCTAACGTAGAGATATATAGTGAACAATCTATAGCTTATTTTAAATGTATTAAATGAAAATAATTAGAAATTAAACAATAGAAAATATATCAATGAAAAACTACCATTTTATTAAGCTGGTAGTTTTTCATTGATATGAATTAGGTAAGCTGAGATTTCAACGTGATAGAAGTAAATTAAATATTCATATATATTCCATTTAGACAGAGTGAGTGGCATCTGTGTTTATCTGTTACAAATTTGTTATGGTGCTATACAATTTATTCGTAAAGTAATAGATATGTTGATTCTAGTCTTGTATGAGTAGTCGTTAATATAGCACGATATGTCGCACTAGAATCTAAATTATCAAAAGATGAACTTGGACCTCGTGACCCAACTGTAGTATGAGAATCTATATCAATCCACTTAGCATTAGTGTATTTTTGCAAGGTTAGTGTTGTAGTGTGATCTTTTGGGGTTGATATCCTACTAAAACTGTAAGATAGCCTGTCTGTATTTAAAACAAAAGATGGCGTTGTAATAGAAGTTGAACTACTAGTGTTTTTTGTAGTCTGGTATATAGTTCTTTGTGTGGAAGCGAGTGCGGTTGCAGATCCCAATATAACTAGAAGTGCACATAATAAAAATGAAATAATCTTTCTTTTTTTCAACAAAATTGCCTCCTTGTTAATTATGTAATATTAGATGCCACTAATTAATTATATTACAATTATAATAGGTTATTACAGAATTATGTGCTTGAAGGAACGTAGATAGTAAATAAGGATAGACATTTTAATGAGGTATTGTCATATAAAATGATGCTTTTACAAAGTAAGAAGGTGTTTATAATGCTGAAACTGGTTCCGGTGAGTTTGAAAGAAGAAAATGCTTTTGTAAAGCAACACCACAGGCACCATAAATCAGTTGTGGATCATAAATTTTCTGTTGCGGAGGCAGGTATGAGAAAAGCAGATAGATTCCAAATTGTAAGTCTTACCATAGTAAGCTGCTCAGTAAGCAGTTATCTTGATGATTGGGTGGATACTCTGCACTGCGTAGCACTTCTGTGTATATAAGAAAATTAATAAAGAACGAATATATTATGACAGATGAAATAGAAAAAGATTATTTGGATTTTGAATTTTCAGCAGTAAGATTTATGGATTATGGTAATAAGAATAATATCTATTTCATTAAAAAAAGTTAGTAAAGATATAAATGAAATAACATCAATGTGTACAATTCTATTAAATATATCAAGTCCAGTAAATATAAAAAAGTGAAATCACAAAAGAAATACAAAAAACAGGCTGCCAAAACACTTAACAGCCTGTTTCCTAAGTATAACAAAAAGACATGAACTCTAAAATTTATAGTTTTATTTTGTGGTTCAGTTTACATAAATCAATTTACACCTGTTTATCCACATTCAAACATTTATCCACGGAAGCCTTATCAATCTCATTAATATAAGAAGAACCTTCCGTCCGTGTATAGTAAGCAGTAGAGTCCTGATTGAGGGATCCTATGGACAGATGAAACGTCTCTTCTTTCCCATTCTTCTCATAAGTATAAGTAATTTCCGCCATAGGCTTCTCCAGCCCATAACTGTCAAGCTGACTCTCCTCTGCTTTATAATCGGCACAACGCTTCACCTTTAAACCGCTTATAGAATCAGCCAGAACATTTAATGGAGAATTTTCCTTTAGCTTGTTGCTTTCAGAATCAACAGAGTCCTTATACCATTCAATGGTTTCGTCCTTATCACTTTTATCAGCCTTTTCAGCCACCTTCTTCAAGTAATGACTGCTGGTTCCATCTTGCGTAATGGTGATGGTATTGATATCCGTCCCTTGAATTGTAGGAAATTCTTCTAATGCCATAACTTCATCAAGCCCGCCTTCCGTCTCACTAAAAAGGGAGGAGCTAATCAAATAAGGCGTGTTTTCTCCCTGAATAACCGCATAATAATTCCCATCTTCGGTTCCATTTCCAAGAAGAATGACCGTTTTTTTCCCATCACCTGCGGTTACCTCTACCTTTCGAACGGGTTTATCCAGACCATAAGCACTT
This sequence comes from uncultured Eubacteriales bacterium, assembly GCA_963528005.1. Classification (GTDB taxonomy): domain Bacteria; phylum Bacillota; class Clostridia; order Lachnospirales; family Lachnospiraceae; genus Lacrimispora. The sequence continues at coordinate 120,241 of CAURSM010000010.1, read as the reverse complement.
AAAGCATCTGCTCCCTCCAGCTTTCTAAGTGCTTCCAGCTTTGAAGCCGTAGATGCCATAGATTCTATTTGAGCCTGCTTTACTGGAAAACGGTCATCGCTGTCGTATTTCCAGACTCCGTCCTTTTTTGTAAAGGACAATTCCTGCCCATTGTTATCATAAGACACCGCCTGGATATCAGAAAGATTTGTCATATAAGCTTTATCTGCTTCCTTTTTCTCATTCTCCTTCTTCTCCGATCCAGTCATATAGAAGTTTACCCCTACATAAAGGGCGCAGAGAAGGACCAGGGTGCAGGCACTGTAGATCATACCTTTTTTCTTCTTCATTTTTGCCCTCCTCTTACAGTCGTCTACGCTTTAGCCAAATCACCAGGCCAGTACCAAGGGTTAAAGCTGGAATTACTAAGACAAATATTACGCCCCATAAGCCACCTTTGGTAACTGTGTTATATCCCACTTCAAGGCTTTTTGATGGAATGGAAACATTTGTGACATCCGGATAATTTGCAGTTACTGCATTCATGAAAATATTCATGTTATTTAAATTAGTAAAGCTGGTATTTACCCCTTCATCAATCAAGGATGGTGTGGTAAGGACTGTCAAACGTGCTGCGCCAGAATCCATTGTTTTCTTTGCAACCGCTCCCAAAAGATAGGTGCCTTTTGTCTGTTTATCAGCCGTTACCAACATGCCAGCCTCACTCGTTTCCATAAATGGAGTGACTTCCACGCCTTGAGGCAAGGTAGTTAACTGAGTCATAGCACCAGACTGGAGAACCAGGGAAGCACTTTTTGCATCCGTTCCCTGTGTCAGCTCATTTCCTGCGGGAAAGGTGGGGAAGATGTAATAAGGGTTGTTCTGATAAAAGTTCTTGGTGTCAGCGGCAAGTCCGTTTTCCAGATTAAGGCCAAATTCATTGAGAATCCCGTTTAAATTTGGACGGTCCGTTTCCGAATATCCGGCAAGAATCATTACATTTCCGCCACCATTTAAATAATCAGAGACCATCTTCTTTTCATCTGCGGCCAAATCCGTTTCTGGGGCATTTATAAAAAGAAGTTCACAGTCCTCTGGGATGCTGCCTCCTGTAAGCAGGTTTAGGGGAGCTACTGTTAAGTTTGACTTCTTCAGCATATCGGAAACAGTTGCTCCAAATGCAGCTTCTTTATGACCTTCTGTTACATAGATCTTTTTCTCCACATCATTGATTACGTGAGAAATGGCACTGGTAAGCTGACCTTCACCATCAAATTCCGTTTCCTTTAACTGACCGGAGGTATAATAGGACTCTTGATCCATTTTTATAATGCTGCTAAATGGAACAACCTCTGTTTTGTTGTTCGCTTCACAGCTTACGAATAAAGAGTCGTCCGTTGCCTTTAATTTACTTACCTGATCCGGGTGAAGAACGGAATCCAACGTCTCCACTTTAATGTGAGAGGATAAATCCTCGTAGCGTTTTGCAAAGCTGGTGATCCTTTTATCCACCGCAGAAGGATCTCCCACTACATAGATAATCACGTCCTTATCAAGACCCTTAATCAGATCAGTTGTGGTCTTTCCCAGGGTATAGATCTGGCTGCTGCTCATATCCCACTGCCGTACTTTTTCCGGAAGGCGGCCAATGATCATATTCAAAACGATTACAGCTGCGATTACAATGACGGAAAGAATTGCCGTATATCCGCCTTTTTTAAATTTTCTGGTCATCTCCATCCTCCTAACTCCATCTGCGTTTTTCTATGGACTGTACGGTCAAAAATATCAGCACAAATATAATACTGATATAAGATATCAGGCCGCCTGCGTCAAAGATGTAATGACTGGAAAAATTTTGGAATACCTGGGTGATGGATACTTTCTCCAAAAGATTAACGAGTGCCCGGTCAAGAAGATTTCTTTTTAAGAAAAAGATTCCCACAATTGCAAGTACCCCTGCTGCCTCTAAACCAATCCCCAGAAGATTATGGCTGGTGATACGGTACACGATGGTAACAAATAGAGTCCATAAAATGAAAAACCCTATGGCAGATGCGGATGCGCTGGCAGGTAAAAATCCTACCAGATTAGGCCATAACAACAGGAGTAATATGACTCCAAACGTCCCAACAGCCGCAATGATCTGGCTTTCCGTCAAAGATGAAATAAACATACCAATGGCAATGTAAACACAGCCAAGAAGAAAGAATGCCAGCATGGAGGCATAGTCTACCTTTAAATGTGCCGTGCCGTTCATCAAAATGATAAGGGGGCACACACTGGTAAGAAGGACTGGCACCAAAAATACTGTGACCATGGAAAAGTATTTCCCTAAAACCATTTTGGTGACCCATACAGGGGCGGTCAAAAGTAGCTGATCCGTCTTTGTCTTCCTGTCATCTGCAAAACTTCTCATGGTAAGTACCGGAATTCCAATCATGATAATGGTGACCATACCAGAAAGGGTATAGGAAAAGTAGGGATAACCACTCATCATGTTATACGCCATAAAATAGATTCCGATAAACAGCACCATAAAGGCTATGAAAACATACCCTGTCATGGACTGGAAATGGGCTTTAAGTTCTCTTCGATAGATCGCACTCATTCTAATTCATCCCCCTCTCCTTCTTCTTGTTCCGCATCCATTTGGTTCTCAATTGTTTCATCATTCGTTGATATGCTTTCCTGGATATCCTCTGACTCATCAAGGTCCTTTACACTGTCTAATCCCCCATCTTTTGTAAGTTCAAGGAACACATCTTCCAAAGAAGCCTTTTGAGACTGCATGGACAAGATGGGCAATCTCTTATCTGCAAAAGCAAAGAAAATACGCTCTCGTACGTCTTCCTCCTCATCCTCTCCACTTCGAAAGCTTACCAATGCCTTCCAGATACCTTCCTCACCACTTTCTAAGACAGTGATCGTATCCACCTGGGAAATGGCATTTAACGTGGTTTCTATCTCTTCCCTGGACGCCTTAATAAGAAGTTCCATACCAGAAGCCACTGCCATCTGACGCTCTAAATTCTCTGGAGTATCACTGGCAATCAGTTTCACTTTGTCAATGATCATGATGTGGTCGCATACTGCACTAACCTCGGATAAGATATGGGAACTTAAAATAACCGTATGATTCTTTCCCAGTTCCTTAATGGTATCCCGGATTTCTATGATCTGTTTGGGATCAAGGCCTACGGTGGGTTCGTCTAATACGATGACAGGTGGAAATCCAATCACGGCCTGGGCAAGCCCTACTCTTTGCCGATAGCCCTTTGATAAGTTTCGAATCAAACGGCCCTTCACGTCCGTAAGCTTGGCAAGTTCCATGACCTCCGAGACTGCCTGGGCTCTTTCTTTTTTCGGAATCTTTTTTAATTCTGCGGCAAATATGAGCTGTTCTTCTACGGTCATATCCACATACAGCGGTGGAAGCTCTGGAAGGTAGCCGATGCACTTTTTCGCTTCCTCAGGCTCTTCTAGTATGTTATGGCCATTGATTAACACATCCCCTTCCGTCGCACCTATGTATCCTGTCATAATATTCATTGTGGTGGATTTCCCAGCTCCGTTTGGCCCTAAGAAGCCATAGATTTGACCATCGTAAATCGTAAAGCTTAGGTGGTCTACTGCCAGATGTCCGCCGTAATCCTTCACCAGGTTTCTGACTTCAATCAACTCTTTTTCCTCCTGTTCTATTTCGCTTTTTGCGCTCTCATTTAGATTAAAAAAGAATTGTGAAAAATGTGTGATATAGTTTTGTTGATTGTGTGTAAAAAGTATGAACTATTTCGACAAAAGACGCAAAAATGCCCAGGCAGCATCAGCCGCCCAGGCATTTACAGGGATGGTACAGACTCTTTTGTCTGCACATGGTTTAATTTATAATAGAACATATACTGTTGCAGGATTCCTGCATACCCCTGATACCGCTCCAGGGGGAACCCTTGGGGATAATGGCTTTCTAAAATCTGCTTTACATGAGTGTCGATTGGAAAGGCTCCCACGTGGTGGAGACCAAAGAGGCAGACACAATCTGCTACCTTCTTCCCAATCCCATACTGTTTTAAAAGCATTTCATGAGCCTTACTATAATCCGCATCTAAAAGCTCCATCAACCATGCGTTTCCTTCTGGCTCACTGGCAAATTCGGCTACGGATAAGATATATTTATCCCGGTAGCCAAGGGACATACTGGAAAGTCCAATAGTGCCAGCCGCCTTTAAGGCTTGGGGACTTGGAAAGGTATAATAAATACGTTCCTCTTCCATAAAACTACCATCAGCCAAAAGAGTAAGACCCTTTCCCTGTTTTTCTTCTCCAAACTGGGTGCAAAGCTTTTTCACGCTGTTTCGAATGCGGGTAATGTTATTATTTTGTGAAATCAAAAAGGTAATGAGGATTTCCCAAAGATCCTGCTTTAAGATCCGCACACCCCAGCCCCACTTTACCGCTTCCTTTAAGTATGTATCTTGGGAATCCACATGGCTTTTATAACCTCCGTAATCGGCTTCCAGATCAAAATACCCTGCCCAAAAACGGTGAAATTCCTCTTCCTCACAGGAAAATAAAAAGCTGTCATCTTCTTTTACTGCTTCTACATAATTCCCAGCCGCAGCGATGGAAAAGATGTCTCCATGCCCCTCTTTTTTCTCAAAGCGGAAGCATTGACCAGACCTTGCGATCTGATCCAAGTCCATATGGTTTATCTGAATCCGGTACATACTATGTATTTCTCCTTGCTTTCATTGGGGACCCTGCTACGCATTAAGCCGGGATAATGCTTCTTTCAAACGCTCAATATCTCCGTCCGCAAAACAATAGCCGTCCATGTTACAGGATTTGGCTCCCTCAATGTTCATTGGCAGGTCATCGATAAAGAAACATTCTTCTGGATTTAAGTCAAACCGCTCAAAGAATTGTTCATACATTTCCTTTTGAGGCTTTATGCATTTTACCTCTGCGGAAAACAAGATTCCGTCAAAATGTTCAATACCGGGAATCATCTGATAACAGGTGAGAAGCCTGACAGATGCATTGGAACAAAGATAGATTCCATAGCCCTGGTTCTTTAGATCCGCTACCACCTTACCCATTTCCTTATTTGGCTTCATATTGACTTCGTGCCACTTAAGAAAACACAGAGCTGCCATCTCTTTGGCATGATCCGTATCTAATCGGGCCTGCATTCTTTTTAGGGCGTCTTCCTCTGTCAAAAGGCCCATATCCAAAAACAGCCATTCCTGAGAATCAAAAACCGTAGCAGTTACCGCTCTCCGCTCTGCCTCATCTTCAATATAAAGTTTGCAGACTTTATCTCCCTCATAATCAACCAGCACTCTTCCCATATCAAATACAATGTTTTTAATCATCTGTTCACTCCTGTAGTAATTTGCTTCTTTTCTTGTACCAGTAATAATAAGGAACTTCAACAAGTAACATACAGCCCCAACCAGCCAGACTGGCAAATGCAACGCCTGTCAGTCCCATAACCGGAACCAGTACGGATACGAACACCACCCGGACGGATATCTGAATTAGGGTAGAAATCAGGGTAATGGACATATCTCCCATACCACGGAAAAATCCCTGCAGACCGTTGGTAAATGCAGGCATGAGATAAAAAAATGCCATCAGACCCAGATACTTTGTACCCAAAGGCACCAACCCCGTGTCACCCTCAGATACAAAAAGCCTCATCACAGGCTCCTTACATAATAAGATCACAACGCATATGATCACCCAGTATCCAAACTGGGTTAAAAGTCCATAGCGAAACCCTTTCTTCACCCGCTCCTTATTCCCGGCTCCCCGGTTTTGAGCGATAAAGGTCATCATTCCACTGGCAATGCTTTGCTCTGGAGTAAATGCGAAATCATCCACCCGGTTTACCGCATTAAATGCTGCAATGGTGCTAACTCCCAAAGGGTTAATCATTCCTTGTATCAAAAGCTTTCCTATGGGCTGGCAGGACTGCTGCAAGGCTGTAATGGAACCATGGCGGAGCGTAAGCCCTAATAAGTCCCGGTCCAAATGAAAGTCCTGTTTACTAAGCCGTAACAACGGCACCTTACGGTAAACATGCCAGATACAAAGGACAGCGGAGGCTGCCTCTGCAATAATCGTAGAAAGGGCGGCGCCAAATACACTCATTCCAAATACACCTACTAACAGCAGGTCAAGAACTGCATTTAAGATTGAGGCAAACGCCAAAAAGCGGACTGGGGTTTTGGAATCGCCAACACTCCTTAAAGCCGATGCCACGGCATTGTAAAAAAAGGTAAACGGCATTCCAAGAAATATGACTCTTAAATAGATAACCGCATCCTTCATAATCTCTTCTGGCACCTGCAAAAGCCGAAGGATGCCGCCGCTAAATATGGCCCCTAAAACGGCGATTGCCAGAGAAAAATAGGTGCCGAATATAAGGATGGTAGATACCTCTTTCTTTAATCTATCATGATTTCCCGATCCATAGAACTCACTCATCAAAACAGAAGCCCCGATGCAGATTCCGGTAATTCCAAGTATCACTATGTTCATTACCGGGTTACCAGTTCCCACTGCTGCCAGTGCCTTTTCACCTGCAAATTTCCCCACTACAATGGAATCTACTGCATTATAGGTGAGCTGAAACAGATTGCCAAGAACCAGAGGAATGGAAAACCCGATTAACTGTTTTGGGATGTTTCCTTTTGTCATATCTTTCATCATGATCTTATCCTCTGGGCTGCTAATAGCTTCTTAACTGATCGCTGCCATCGTCTTTCGTATTATCCAGTCGTTTTACCACCACATAGTATCCAGCTTTGTCACTGATCTTAACAAATACTCTGTCGCCTACCTTGTGCCCCATGACAGCCCTGCCAAGAGGCGATTCCGAACTAATCAGCCCTTTTATGGAGTTTCCCCGAACCGTGGTGACCAGTTTATAGGTTTCTACTTCATCATCGTCTTCGAAGTATAGATCTACGGTATTGTAAAGGCCGATTTCATCTTCCTTCGAATCCTCGGTAATGATCTGAGCGGTCTTAATCATGCCCTCTAAATAGCGAATCCGGCTCTCATTCTGGTTCTTGTCCTTTTTGGCGGCATGGTATTCAAAGTTTTCGCTAAGATCACCATGGGCTCTTGCCTCTTTCACCGCCTCAAGTGCTTCCTTGCGGACCACCAGCTTTCTGTGGGCGATTTCTTCCTTCATCTTCCTGATATCATTTTCCGTTATTTTATCAAACACGTTATCGCTTCCTTTTTCTTTTGATTAATCTTTTGACGATTTATGATTGGAATGGGATAATAACCGATCCAGATAAATGGATTTCAACTGTTTGCTTGCCAGTGCCTGCTTCATAGGAGGAAGCTTTAATATCGCTGCAAACAAAGCAGCCATTGCTCTGTGATTTGCAAACGCCTGATTATCAAAAACTAGATTTTGCAGGGTACCCTTTTCAATGGCCTGAAGCACAAAACGGTGGGTGCTGTTAACCGGTGTAATAATATGCTTTGGCCTTCTCTTCATCTCAATACTCTTAAAGTTGCAGTTTCTGGCACAAACTCCACAGCCCAGGCAAATCTCCGAATCCAGAACCGCCCGCTTTTTCCCATCTTCTTTTGCCTCCATGGATATAGCAAGGACCGGGCAGACCTTCGCGCATTTTCCACAGCCAACACAGCTTTCTGCCGAGATATGGGGAATATAGTTGGTAGTCGCCACCGGCTGCATAGGACTAAATCTCCTGGCCGCCTGTAGTGCTTCACAGCAGCAACCGCAGCAATTGCACAAAAACGCCGGACGTTCCCTTACATTTTCCCCAATCTGGACCAGATTACTTTCATAAGACCGTTCCAGAGCGTCTAATGCTTCTGCCTTTGAAACCAGCTTTGTATAATCTCCATGTTCTGATAGTGATCTTGCCACATTGTCAAAGGTCAGGCATACATCCCAGGGAGCATCGATTTCACAGGGGTGATCGGCATGGGACATCTTATGACGGCAATAACAAAGTCCAAGGCCGATATACTCCGCCTCTTCAATAATATGTGTGGCCTTTTCATAATCCAGGATATGGTTGGTCTTTTCATTGGTGAGCACCGGCTCCTGAACATAGACCCGTCCAAGCTTTGTCTCCGTGGCAAAGAACAGGTCTTTGATAAAGTCTTCTTCTACATGCATGTATTGATAGTAAAGCTGGCTTAAGTATTTCTGGTCAATGTCTCCTCTGGTTCTCATCAGTGCAAATTCAATAAATCCTGCCATAGGCGGCGGCATTACAAACTTGTGTACTCCATCGTGCCAGGAATCCACTAATAATGCTTTTTCGCATAAATGCACCAGATATTTTTCTGCACGGTATTCTGTGGTTCCCCAGATTTTAGCGGCTTTTTTCGCCGTAAATGGACGTACTGGAAGAAGGGATACCCATTTGGCTTCCTTTTCCGTGTACAAAACCTGAAGAATTTTATAAAGCGTCTCTGACTCTGGCGCTCCTTGTGTAAACCAGTTAATTCGGTCGCTTAGATTTAAATAAGCATCCCGGGTTGTCAGATGACCCAAATCTCATTCCTTCTTTCAGACTATTTTTTTGGCAATGACTTCTATACGCCCCCAGGCCGTTCCCACACGACGATAGGATTTAATGGATAATCCACAAGATTGCGCTAATATATCCACTCCTTCTTCCGTAAAGCAAACTTCCGAAGCCTCACGTCTCCAGATAGGAGTTCCTTTTTTCTCCAGACTGGCAAGAGTTTTTTCAAAATCTGGTCCGTCAAACCACAAGACTCCATCATCCGTCAGGCTCTCTGCCGCCCGGATTAAGACAGTTCTCACATCTCTTGTCTTTGGAATATGATCCAGGATTACAACGGAATATTTCTCATATTCCTTATAATCCTCAGATTCTTCCAGGGTAATTGCCTTTAAGGTATATCCTGTCTTTTCTGCCTCCTTGTATAATTGACTCTTTTTGTCTCCAATAAACAACAAAGAGCCTTCTGGAGCAAAACCACCGACATCCTTAAGAAGTCTTTCGCACCCTGCCTTTGTCCGGCTATGTTCTTTATATTCCTTTAAAAAATTCCTCTCATCTTTTGCAAGATAAAAATTCCCGCACTCCTGGCATTTCATAAAGATTCGTACCGGCTTTGAAACAGATTCTTCCTGCTCTCCTGTTTCCATAAAGAGTACAGCACTGTAATGGGGAACCCCTTTCCCTGAACAGATGGGACAGGTTTCTAATTCCTCTGCCATTAAGTTCCGTATCTCCTTCAATGTTGTAAAATACCACCGGTACAGTCTGTCCTTGAATTCCTGGTCATAGACAAACAGCCAGTTTTTTATAATCTCTGCCATCCATCTGGTCTCATGGGTCACGGATTTATCTGCCTTCATCTCCTTTAGATTTCCTACCAGGGTCATTAATCCGGAGACAGTATCCTCCTTCAACCGCTTATTCTCCTGATTGGACATGAGGTGCTCAATTCCTTCCACTACGCTGCTGCATAAGTTCACCATTATCACCAGCTGATTCATTCTGCCTGTTGTCATACCCATTTCCTTTCCTTGGATCTCAGATCTCGTCCATGCATACCTTATTATTTTACATTTTTACCGGAGGAAATGCAAGTTACAAAACAATGGAACTTCCTAGGAAAGAACTGACTGATAGAAATATTATTCTTTTATAAACTTTGCTTTGTTACTTGACAATTTCATAGCCTTGGTAGCATTATATATTTAATGATATATTTTTCTATCATTATAACTATAATTATATCAAAGGACCTCTCATGCAAAATCAAAGAAAAAGCAACAAACACAGTGTTATCTTAGAAGCTGCCACAGAACAATTGTCTTTGAAACCAACTTCTACCTTACAAGAAATCGCAGACTACGCAAAGATTGGGATTGCTACGCTCCATCGGCACTTTGCTTCAAAAGAAGCACTCCTTGAGGAAATTGCCTTTCACGCAATGGAATTGGTGGAGTCTTCTATGGAAGAGATCACCTTTTATGAAAATGATCTACACCGATCCTTTATGGAATTGTTTCAGAAATTGATTCCTCTTGGAGATAAGATCTATTTTCTGGCATACGCGGCTTCTGTGGATGAAAACCCGGAAGTGGCCCTCCGGGAAGCAGCATTAAAAAAAACACTTATGGAATCCATAAGGAGTTGGAGAAAGCAAGGTCTTTTAAAGGATTCTTTACCGGAGAAATGGATGCTGACAACAATCTACAATCTTCTTTTCGTTGCTTGGCAGGAAATCCATTCGGGGAATTTGGCAAAAAATGATGCTGCTGGTATACTAACGGATACTATTTTAAATGGTTTTTTAAATAAAAATAATAAAGGAGATTTTTATGGACATTAATTCGCTTACAATTACGAACATTCTAACTCCAAGACAAAAGAAGGAAACTGCCAGGTTGTTTTTTAAGGCATTTCCTAAGAAATTTAATACGCTTTGGGTCTTTCCAAAGGATGAAAAGCGTGCGGTTAAGGTACTTAGCAGAAGTATAAGATATAAAAGTGGGTTTTATGCGTTAAGCGGAGACCGGGTGTTGGGATTTATAGGACTGGAAAAAGGAACGGGTTACTACGCACCAATCTCCTTTCAATCCTTACGGTCGGCATTTTCCGTGTTCTCTTCTCTTTGGAGATATGTGGCTTACCTGTTTTTTCGGCTGATCCACGGTGAAACCGACTCTGATGTGATTCACATTGATCCTTTGGTGGTTTCAGAACAGGCCAGAGGTCTTGGCATTGGGTCTAGTCTTTTGAATAAGACCTTTGAATATGCCAAATCCATAGGAAAAAAGAAAGTTATTTTAGAGGTGGTGGATACGAATCCCTTGGCGAAAAAGCTTTATGAACGGCAGGGGTTTCGAGTGGTGAAGGAAGAAGATCTGTCGCTCTTTACAAAAAGAGCTGGGTTTCAAGTTCTTTATTATATGGAAAAAGAAATAATATAAAAACACCTCAAGAGTATCTATATCCATACACGTTTACCCGCTGCGAAAGAGAGACGTTTGTTTGAAGTATCAGAAGAAGAATTCAATCGTTCCTTTGACAAGCCCGGTATTGTGCAGATTGAAGAACCGATTAATTTATATATAGAACGATTTCTTACTATATCAAAATAGACCATGAAGTTTATCTTGCAATAACAAATGTGCCGCAAGAAAGCTGTTTATCAGCTAACTTGTGGCACCTTATTATCTCAAACTTTATTATCAGGTAATATTACGGCTGAACAAATCAGTCTCTTCCAGAAGACTCTCTATGGTATCCAAATTTAATCGGTGCAAAAGCTCGATCACATAAGGATTTTCTGCCGGGTGCTGATAGGTGGCATTATCTCCATAATCATTCACCAGCTCTGTACCGTGTTCCACATCAAGGATTGCCCTGGGGCCACCCACACAACCACCTACGCAACCCATTCCTTCATAGAAATTAGCCTCGATATTTCCATCCATAATATCTTGTATCATTTTTTTGCAGGCCGGAACTCCATCGGCCTTTTTTGTTACTATCTTTGTTTTCTTATCTGGGTCGATGGCCTTTACCGTAAGCTCTACCGCTTCGCTGACTCCACCTTTTCTTGCATAGATTCTTCCTGCTTTAGAGGAATGATCTTTTTCACTTTCTTCCATAGAAGCTGGATCAATTCCCAGAGCATCAAATATATTTTTCACTTCCTGGAACGTAAGTACGTAATCAACAATTCCCACCAGATCCTTTTCTCTTGCCTCTGCCTTCTTTGCAAGACAAGGGCCGATAAATATGGTCATGGCATCAGGGTGAAGCGCTTTGACCACCTTGGCACAAGCCACCATGGGAGATACGGAACCAGGCACATGAGGGAGCAGCTGATGATATACCTTACGAATCATGCCAATCCACATAGGGCAACAGCAGCTGGTTAATTGAAAGTCTCCATCGTTAACGATATTTTTGTCAAACTCCAATGCTTCTTTTAAGGTCAAAATATCCGCGAACAAAGCAACTTCAAGCATTCCATCAAAGCCCACTTCTTTCAGGGCATTTCGTAGCTTGCCAGGAGTTACATCTTTTGTAAACTGGCCTAAAAATGCCGGTGCGATCATGGCATATACAAGTCCTTTTGCGCTTCTCACCGCTTTTAGAGCTGGAATAATATCGGTACTGGCAGTAAGCTTTTCTTTAGCACACCCTTCGATGCAGTTATCGCATCCCAAACATAACTCAGGGTCCACCTCAACTCCATCTTTTCCCATGCTCAAAGCTCCAAAGGGACAGCGCTCCAGGCAATCACACTTTTCTTTCTTAGAACAGGTACATTTCCCAGTTCTTATTACAATGGGATTCTTCTCTGGATTTAACAGACAATCCAGGTGATAGGGATCGTAATCTCCTGCCTCTGGTGTAACCGATTCCCCATCCAATACTGATTTAACCGTACTTTCATACAACTCTTTAAATGTCTGCATCAAATACCTCCCGCATGTATGTTGTTTTTTTCCGTTGTACCTCGTGTGAATTCAGACATTGATAGTACAACATCATTATAATACCTTTTTTCCATCCATGCTATACCATTCATCTCTACTCTTTCAAGAAAAAACAGCTTTGGGGGATTTTAAAATGCCTCTGATTACTTAATATTTAATAAATCTAAAAGTTCTTGGACTCTTTCGGGACTGACTGAAAATGTTTTCACATCCTGTTCAACCCTTTCATTTGCGTTATGCAAAGTAAAGGTTCTACTTACGCTCTCATCTCCGCTTTGATACGTCCAGGTGATTCCACCGCAGTTGTCGATTAATGCCAATAAGACTGTTGCATAGGATTCCATCATGGAGTCAAATTTCGTCTGGTTGGAAGGAAGTACCTCATGTTCAAAACGCAGCGTCCAGCCATATGGCTCATATGATGTCTGAAGCTCATTTGTGAAGCTTCCCAGGGTTGGATATATTTCCAAAATACCTGCCAAGGTTGCATTGCCTGGCATTCCGCCAACGTATGGATTTTTATGCTTATAAAGGTTTTGGGCTTTTGCTGTTAAAATGGTTCCATCGGCTTTCACCAGATCTCCATTGACCAAAATGTCACCCTGGTTTAATTCATACTCCAGTGCAAATTGTCTCTTATGGTTTAGGAATGAAGAATTGGTTCCGTATATCACCAGCGCACCGTCTTTGATTTCATAACGGCGAAAGGCTTTGCTTGTGTCGCTGATTTCCCCTGTTATCGTTAGTTTTCCACCTGCTGAATCCATTTTTGTCTGGTAATCCCCAATTGGGGAGCCGATTACAAAAAGCTTGGCAAGTATGATTGCAGCTCCGATTAAAATCGTAGATAAAGTAGCAAGAATAATTTTATTCTGATTTTTACGTTTGATTTTTTTCAAGTAATCGATTTCGACTTGTGGAGCTTCCTCTTTATGCCCTTCCTTTCCCAACTGACCTGTCATATTTTCGTACTTTATAAGACAGCTTTCGCATTCTTTTAGATGTTCTTTTATGATTTCATTGGTCCCGCTCTGAGTCAGATTATCTGCATACAATGGAAGCAGATCTTCTATGACTTCACAAGGTATCTCATTTCTCATTTTTTCTTACCTCCTCAATTATTTTCTCTTTCCCACGGTAAAAATTAACTCTTGCCCAGTTCTCACTTTTCTCCATAATCTCTCCTATGTCCAAAAAGGAGAGATTCCCTATGAGCCTTAGATACATCACCTCTCTCATGGGGTCCTTTAAAGAATGCAGGTGTTTTAATATTTCCTTGCTGTCCCATTCCAGGAAAACGGTTTTCTCCAATGGAGTATCCTGGGCCACTTCTGCCGCGGAGTCCAGTTCAACCGTAAACTTCTGTTTTCTGCACCAGGTTTGGTATACATGGCCTGAGATTCCGCACAGCCAGGTAGACACACTGCTTCGTCCTTCAAAGGTATGAAAACTTTTTAAAGCCTGATAGAAGGTTTCCTGCGTTAATTCTTCCGCAAGGTCTGGATCATTCACTTTTGACAATAAAAAATAGTATATCATCTTGGAATGCCTGCGATATATTTCATCCATTGAATCCATGTCACTCATCCTTTCTGTTAATAAGTGCCCAAATCCACCGGTTCGTTACAAACTATTTTTAAAATAATAATATCTTTATTATACCTGATATTCATGGTCATAGTAATTTTAAAAAAAGAGTTCTGCATCTCCTTGTAACAGGACCTGCAAAACTCCTTTTTCCATTCCATGATTAAATAAAATATTCTATGGTATCCGCTGCCTTTTTCTGAGTGTCCCGGTTAAATAATATAGTGGCTTCTCTTATCTCCAAGGGACCCAGGGCATAAAATCCTTTTCCTGTACTATTTAACATATCCCAGGAAACACTTCGGTTTCTGCTGCAGGGCATATCTTCAATGAGCTTAATCTCTGGCTTATGAAACGGCTTCTTTCTAAAATAGGGATCAAATAAATAAACCTGTTTTTCATCCGCTCCTGTAATCAGCACATAATGCCAGCATCCATACATGACACGAGCTACCACGGCACCCCCCTGCTGCAGAGCATACATGATCCGGCTGTTCTCTCCCATATACACTTCTTCTCCAGTTAGATATTCGCTGTATATAGGAAATTTCTTCACCTTACCAAACTGGTTGAACCAGTCACTTAGAAACATCATGGCCATGCGGGAAGTTCCATTTTTCCCAAACTCACCTTTTATATTGTAAGCATCAAGGCAGAACAACATAATGTGTTTCATAATATCGGGCGGCACTTCCTCTCGTTTAAAAAGAAAGCTCATTGCATTAAACAATGTGGTGGGGCCGCAGTCGTATTCCGTCACCTGATAATTCAGCGGGTTCTTCATGGATCATTCCCTTTCGTTTCTAGTTGTATTTCAACTGAACTCTTGTAATATGTAGTTTCTTTATAAACTTACCTATCTTGTGGCACGACTTTCCTCGTACATCTTTCTTGTGATTCCATATATAGTAAGATCGCAGATTCCAATGTTGTTCCTGCCTGCCTCAATGAGGGTACCTTCATACTGCAAACCAGCTTTTTTCATAACCTTACCTGAATTTGGATTCTTTGGATCATGTCTGGCTTCAATGCGGTTACAGCCTACTCCCTCAAAGAAAAATCGTACCAGCTCCTTTAACGCTTCTGCCATAATTCCTTGAAACCAATACTCCCTGGACATACAGTATCCAATTTCAACGGAATCTATTTTTTCACTCCAGAAAACCACTCCAATGCTTCCAATGGCCTGATGATTTTCCTTATACTCCATGCACCAGTCATAACTCCTTAAATCTTCGTATCGCTCAATCCAGCCTTGAATTACAGTCTTTGATGCTTCTGGTGATTCGTGCATAGGCCAACCCAGGAATTTTGTCACTTGAGCATCACTTGCCCAGTTTCGATACATATCCTCTGCATCCGTTAAACGAAACGGGCGTAAGATAAGACGTTCAGTTTCTAACACAACAGTTCCTAAATGATTCATGTTTTGCTCCCTTCCGAATCCATGTTTTGTGCCTGAGCTGCATGGATATAAAGCTATTCTATGGTACGACTGTCAGGTAATTGTACACTATTATATTTCCATGGTTCTTGTTTGTCAAATAAAATGGGGGTATCTCTCATAAAATACAGATCTTTTCTAATAGATAAGGGGGATCTTCGTTATAGAGAGACAAGTACTGGTGACTAGTAAAAAAAGAGATGAGAGGTAAAATTTATCCCATCATCTCTTAGTTCTACTTCTTACCCGGCAATTAAGGAGTTGTAATGGACCACTGCTGATTATTACTTGTACTGCCTGACCACTGATATAAGTTAGCCCCGTTGGTTGTTGAACCTGTGCCATCGAGATATAATCCAGTTGCAACATTTTTAAACTTAAAGTAATCACCGGAGGCTTCCCGGATCCACTTCTGATTGTTACTTCCGCTATTACTCCATTGGCCGCAGACAGAACCGCTCGCGGTACGGGCCATTCCATCTAAATATAATCCTGTAGCACCGTTTCTTATCATATAATAACTACCGGACTGCTCAAGAACCCATTGCTGATTATTGCTGTTATTTTTAGCATACTGTTTGCAGTCTGAACCGTTTGTTGTAGCTCCGTACCCATCCATGCATAACCCGGTTGCACGGTTGGAAAGCGAAACATAGGTATCAATCGTTGAGGGGACAGACATGTCACCGTAAGTGACATTATTTAATCCAGAACCATTCCAGCCTGCTCCAATTACAAACAGACGTCCGTTGCTCAGTGGAACAATACATCGGGAATAACATGCTCCAACAATGCTATTAATCTGTGACCAGGTTCCAACCCCGTTATTGGTGTTTGTATACAGTTTGCTATTACCTCCACTGCTTAAAATAATGGTTCCATTTAAATTAACACAATATGGACCGCTTCCCGATGGGTCAAAGCAGGTTCCTGAATCAGTTGGATTCCAGCTTTCCGGATTCGATGAGATTTTATAGAATGCACCGCCATTCTTTCCAATGATTTCATAGGTCATTATGTAATTGCCGTTTGGCATCTTAGCCACTGCTGCCATTCCTGGGCGTTGTCCAACATCTGATAGTGCAACGTCATTTACCACACTGCTCCAATTGATGCCGTCTGTTGTTGTCTGATGCACTAATTTTTGACTGTGTTTCGTATCCCGCTCGTCCGAGTAGTAGCAGATAAGCTTGTTATTAGCAACCATTAAAAATGGCTCCCAAACTGGATCATCTCCCGGATACGCTTTTTTGCCTTCGGCAATTGTACTTACATAGGTCCAGTTTCTTCCTGCGTCATTGCTCTTATACAAATCTATTTCGCAGAAGGAACGGTCATAAGGCAGTACAAGTCCAGCACAAAGGAGCGTCCCGGCGGGCATATTTCCAATTGCCTGGGGCAACTCATATAATTGGGGTTCCCATCTCATCCCCACTCCTTTATGAGTATCCTTTACATCACCAACCTTTGCCCATGTCTCACCGTTATTGGTGCTTTCAAAGATAGGGAAGGCAGATACTCCGGTGGTGTATTGTTCAAATGTTGCATACATCTTTCCACTGCTTGTCTGCATAGCCCTAGCATACAAAACTCCCGGTGCTGGCGCTCCTGCCGGTGTTGTATACATGGTGGAAGGCCCGTAGGCTCTCACCGGCTCTGGATCAACAAATACAACTAATAGCAGTAACAGCAGCAGTCCCCCACTTAAAACCTTTCTTGCAATTCTCTTCATCTCTTTACCCCTTTCTTGATTCTGTTTTAGATAACTTATTCCACATTGAGGTTAGTTGGCGCATAGCCGAAATATAGATGCTAGTACAAACCAGCCTCAATCGTAATACCTTTATTATTTTTTGGAAACAAAATATGTGGATTGGTTGAAATAAATGAGATAGAAATACTAAGGGCATTTAAGAATGTCAGAAGAAAGAAAGGAGGTAGCCCCATAATCTTTGTTTGCATTGGCTTTATTGACAGAATAATGATGAAATTGAAAGTTAGTCTTTCAATTCTTTCTGCCTATACTTTCATTATAAATCTGTTTTTAAAGTTGTCAAGTAATGCTCCTCATTAAGTTTGCGTAAATTTTTCAAATTGTCTTTTGAGGAGATTTTACCCTCCGATAAAAATTATAACCTCCAAACTGAGTTGTTTTACCACATCAGTTTGAAGGTTAAAAGGAACTATTTATTGGTTTGAAAATTTAGTGGTTACTATCTGTATTCGCCATGAAGAATCTCCCATTTTTCCTGAAATTCTTTCACGGTCTGATATCGTTCCTCTGGTTTCGGAGCAACTGCTTTTAGCAATCCCTCATACGCCTCCTTAGACAGCTCCCACTGTTCTATGGAGCACGGCAAAAAACAACTACTCTTATACCGCAGCCTTATTTCTTCCTCCGTGAAGCTTCCAAAAATATGAAATATCATTGCCCCTAAAGTAAACACATTGGTCCTCTCATCAATTGTCTCGTTAAGTATGTATTCCTCTGGTGCCTTTAACCTTTTGCTTCCCCAGTAATCTTCTCCCATATCATTGATTGCTGGCTTTTCTCGAAAAAAGTCAATGTCGCAGATAGTTGTTGTATCAGTATCAAAATCATACATCACACTTCCATCGTAAAAATCAACTCCAACATAGTTCTTTTTGGCTACCAAATTCAAAAAGGAAAATAAAACATTTACAGAATCAAACCTTTTCTTAACTGGCAATTCTCTATATTTTATAGACGGTGATTTTATCTGTGGATTCTCCGCGTAAAAATCAAAGTTCCAATGGTCAAACAAGCATTCTCCCTTCGCCCAATCAAAGACCACCACGTACATGTCTCCCATTGAAAAATGCTCCAGCATATTTATTAAATTGGGGTGACGTAATATTTCGTATAATTTCACCGCCTCTTTTAGAGTCCGTACCGATTCTTCCGGATTAAGTTCTGCCTCTAAGGTATTAACACCTGCAATCTTAACAAAATATCGTTTGTCTTCGTTCTCAACTCCCAGTCCAATGCACCCAGAGCCAGTCTGGTCGAATACACAAAATACTTCTCCAAACTTATGAACCCACTGGAAATCACGATACTCCTTTAGCTGAAATTCCACTTTATCAAGCGTAATTTTCTCCATATCCCCCTCATTCTCTCTCATGAACTAGCACTATTATAACGCCGAATCCCACATTTCCAAATCCCCCTTGTAGCAACTGTAAAAAAGGCGGTAATTAATATTCCATATACAGCCCCCAATACACTTAACTCTCCAATCAGCGATTGAACTGGTATCGTAGCCATAATACCATATGGCAGGATACAACAAAAGAGAATTTTATATCCTCCGTAAAAAACAATTCCTGGTATCTTCATACATAATTCCAGTCCAGCCTCCTCAATCCTGGTTATATTTGCATTGGATAGGACGAAAAAGCAAACCGACCGTATGATTACTTCCATCTCATAAAATAATATGGTCATTAGTATGATCCAGAAAATATAGCTGACTATAGCTCTACCTAAGATAGGAGCAGCCAGCGCATGTACTCCATAAACAATAATTATTATACTCATACCCACAAGAGGAAGAGAACCAGGATTTATTCGCTCAAATGTCATTCGAAGCAAAGGGCTTCCTGGCTTTGTAAGATACAAATCCATGTCACCACTCTTAATTTTCTGCGGAAGGTCATTGATGCCAAAAAAATATACAACCATGTTAATTGCATTAATCATAGAAAAGGTACCAATAAAAACAATCATCTCCCCTTTCCCCCAGGTTCCTATCCGGTCCACGTTGGTATAGATTGCCTGAAATACGATGAGTTGTATGAGAAATAAACTGCCATCTACAAAAAACGCACTGAAAAAGCCAAAACGAAACATCATTAAGTTTTGAAATCGAATTTCCACCAGCGCCTTTATTACCCTTCTATTTCGTTTCCATTGCTCCATCATATCCCCACCCCATCATACTTTCTTCGATAATACCCCCAAGTTACTGTTATTAGAGCCTGAAGCATTACACACCATAAGAATATATTAACGAGGCCAGGCACCGCCTCTTCTCCCAACCTTCCAATCAGCAACATGGAAGGTAAGTAGGTGATGTAATAAAACGGAAACAGCTTCATCACAGAGATGATTCCCTCCGGCAGCAGTGCAAGGGGAACAATACTCCCAGTAATAAATGCCACAAGATTGTTCTTTATCATCAAAAACGTACCAATTTCCTGGTATTTCAAAGCCAGCAATCCAAGGTAAAAATTTAACTGCACCATAAATAATAGTCCCAGTAGAATCAATAAAAAAGCAGCTAATATTATGACCGGATCATGAGAGAATGAAAATTTAATTCCAAAGATAAATACCCAGACAAATGCAGCTATAAATTGAAACACTCCATAATAAGCCACAACACCTGCTTCCATAGCCATAAAATATTTCTGGATATTGACAGGAATCACCATATATTTGGAGAATGTTCCGTTTCTGATTCTTTGGCTGACTTCACCACTAATACCATCTGACATATCTAACTGAGATAAGAATGAACTGATGATATAATAAGAAAGCATGCTTTGAAAGGTAAATCCAGCCACTTCAGTCCGGTCCTTAAATATAATCCCCCAAAGGAGATAGGCAAACAATATTTTTGTAACGGTAAATAAAACTTGAAAGACCACATCCGCCCGCCATACTAACTGGGATTTAATATATATCTTTGCTATTTCAACGTACTTCTTCAAGGGAACCCCTCCCTTCCCCGTAAATTCGCTCTACAATGGTACCAATCTCTTCCTCCTCCACAGAGATATCGCTGGGTCCATACTTCATCAACTGACCTAGTAATTCACTTGCTTTCTCTTTTGTAACTTTAATGACTTTTTTATATGGTGTTTCAGATATTATTAAAATACCAGGTTCAAGTTTTGGTAATTCCATTGGTACATCAAAGGTTAAGGTAATCTTTTTATGTATCTGGTACCGCTCAAATAGCTGATCCGTATGACCATCATAGATTTTACTGCCGTGATTAATTACCACAGAGCGTTTGCAAAGTGCTTTGATATCTTCCATATAATGAGATGTTAAAATAATTGTGGTTCCCTTAGTTTCATTAATTTCCTTTAAAAAACCTCGAATCTGCTTTGATGCAACGCTATCCAGTCCTATGGTTGGCTCATCTAAAAACAGGATTTTGGGATTATGAAGCAATGCTACAATCAACTCCATTTTCATTCGTTCTCCCAAAGACATTGTTCTGACCTGGACATTCATCAATTCCTTTACATGAAACAGCTCGATAAAGAAGTTTTTTGCAGCCTCATACTCTGCTTCTGGTATTCCATAGATCTCTTTAAATAGCCGCAGGGTGTCTTCTACTGTCAAATCAAAAAACAACTGGCTCTTCTGTCCCATGACAACTGCATATTGTTGTTTGAAATCGTTTTTTAGATCATTGGGATAATACCCAAGGACGCTAATCTCTCCAGAGGTAGGTGCAATAATTCCAGTCAGCATCTTGACTAAAGTTGTCTTACCTGCCCCATTTGGTCCAATCAGCCCAATAAATTCCCCTTCTTTGATCTCAAAATCCAGTTCATTCACAGAAGTAATCTCTTCGTAATCACGTTTGATCAATCCTTTGATGCTCCCTGCGATCCCTACCTGTTTTTTGTATCTGCGAAATCTTTTAGTTAGCTTATTCGTCTCAATAATATTCATTTCTTCCCTCCATAAAAAAATGACCCCTTTTATCAGCCTTAACAGCATGCTTTCAGTGGTCATAAATAGTCCTGTATATGGACAGACTTCACCCTTTTGGGTATAAAAAAAGCATAACAATACTGTTACGCTCTCAAGTGTCCATCCAATACAGACATCTATTAAGGTATGATCTCCTAAGAAACAGGGGGTCAAGCATTCAGTAAGGCTGAAATATCGGCAGTATAAGCCGATAAAAAGGGCAGACTTATGACGTTATCATGTATGTCTTTCCTTTTCAACTATTAAATTAGTTGTTTTCCTTTACGGCAATGCTTAACATCCACATACCTCTCTTTTCATAATTATGGTTTTATATTACTCTAATACTTTATTCCTGTCAATTGATTCTTATTACCGTTTGATGATTATTTTATAGCGGTAATCATGGTTTTGCATGCTTTACAACTCTCTCACCAATATGTTTTTATGCTTTTGATCAATCCCCATTTGTATGTAATAAGTATACTCCCAAATGGATTGAAATCTACCTCAATCTCTTTTATATAAAAAGTTCATTCAAATATTAGACAATATATTGACAATAACGATGCGCAGTTGTATGATGTTTATGTCAATATATTGTCTATTTTTATCTTTCCAAAAATAATGCAACTAATATGCTTTGCCTATTTAAGATCATGTAGAACATATTCTAGAAAGGAAACGTATAGTGATAAAACCAGTTGTACTCATTATACAAGGAAAATAACATGAAGATTGAAATTAAAAACCAGGAAGCTTTTGTAGATGAAAAGGTACATATTAAAATTTCGAATCTAAGCCCCCTAAGCCATCTAAAAATCACCTTTCATATGGAATTACCTTGGTGCCCCGGTGAATTATTTTCCTCTTACGCTATATTTCAGCCAGATGACAAAGGCGAAGTGGATTTAGAACATGCCTCACCTATTGAAGGTACTTATGAAAATGCCAATTCCGTTGGTTTACTCTACTCTCTAAGACTTACAACCTCCAATGGTAAAAATATTACAGAAAACATTAACATTGAAAATCCCATTAGAATAAAAATGTCTTTTGAAACGTCATCGGATCAGCATGAATTAACCTTAACACGATTTTTTAAATCAAAGGATATTTTAGTTCAAAAAATAAACGACACCTTTACAGGGCAACTTTTTTACAAAGAACACTCAAGACGTAAAACCATTCTAATGCTCGGAGGCTCTGACGGTAACTTGGATAGCTTATCTTTGATGGCAGGTCCACTGGCTTCCAGAGGTTTTAACGTTCTTACTGTCTCTTATTTTGCATCCAACAATTTGCCTGAAAAATTGGAGGAGGTTCCATTAGAATATTTCGAAAAAATATTTGATTGGATTAAGACAAGTGAATGCACGAAATCGGAAGAAATTTATATCCATGGGACATCTAAAGGAGGTGAGCTTGCACTTCTATTAGCTTCCAAATACCCACAGATTAAAAAGGTTGTGGCTGTAGAACCACATGCTTACTGCTTTCAGGCTTTAAACGGATTAATGATTGGAGCTAATGTATCTTCCTGGTCCTACAAAAGAAAATCTATTCCATTTATTAAAGTGAGAAATGAAGATTTCTATCAAGACCTGAAGCTGCAAATAGAAAAAGGCGTTCCCTTTGGTTTTTGCAACACCTACAAAAAGTCCTTATTAGCGTCTTTAAACAAAGAAGAAGCCAGAATTAAGGTTGAAGATTCAAATGCTGATCTTCTTTTAATTTGCGGAGAGGAAGATAACATATGGAACAGCTATGAAGCATGTCAGGAATTAATGAATCACCTAAAGAGAACAAACTATAAACACCGTGTGGAGCTGCTATCGTATCCTCAGATGGGGCATCCTTTACCGGTACCATTTATTATTCCTGTCAGTCTCACCACTGCTATCCCAATGAATGGAGGTATATTTTCAACGGGAGGAACCTTATTAGGCAATGTAGAAGGACAATATCACTCCTTTCAACGAACCATCGACTTCTTCCGAGACAAATAACAAAGTTAACATTGACCATGATAATACACTGCTTTATAATTATAGATAAATCATTGATACAATCAGTGAATCGAATATTTGGAAGGTATTTATTATCATGGACTTTGAAAGAGAACTTCAATTATTGCACTTAATGGAACAAGTCTTTTCCAGTTTGATTTCCGTTTCAAATAAGCTTCAAGTTACCGGAGATAGATATAGTAACCCCCTCACTTCAAGACAATACATGGTACTTTTGGGGATCCTTCATCTACCCAGTGACCAGGCTACTCTTAACAATATTGCGCAGAAGCTAGGAACAACAAAGCAAAACACAGCTCAGATTATCGGCAGTCTTGAGAAAAAGAAATTCCTATCCATAGAACCCAGTTTAAAAGACAAACGGGCTATTAACGTAGTGATTACAGAATTAGGAATGGATACCATGAAGCAGACGGGGCAAAGCGTTTCTATTGATTTTATGGCAGACACATTCAAAGAATTTACGGTTGAGGAATTAGAAACATTCTGGAAATTGTTAAAAAAACTCTACCGTTTCGATGGAAAAGAACTTGATGGGATGGAAGAAGATGTAAAGATTCCAAACACGTATAGCGAACAAGAAATATACACTTTAATGAAACGATTTGCCCAAAGAAGAAAAGGAGAGAAAACAGTTTAAACTGTTTTCTCTCCTTCTAAATTACGTATGCGACAAAGTGGGAATTCTTTGCTTAAGCCCCTCTAATTCAATCAGAGAACTTCCCTTTCCATAAAGCACCGTATCCTCATCCGTACTTTCTTCCCACAAAAATCCATCTGCATCAAGTGGTGTAAATCCTAAAGTTACCTTTTTAATTTCTTTTCCAAATGAAGCTATAATTTCGTCTAGGTTTACCTTGTCGGGCGCAAAAATCTGATCAATGAATAAATCGCCCTCATCAAGCTCCGCAATCACATAAGCATTCTGAGACTTCACCTCATAGACATTTTCAGACATGAATTGGGTTACATAAAACATGACAAGTTCCATATTTTCAAGCATCCATAAACTACTCTGAGGGCCGCTATTAATAACTGCTTCCTCTAAAAGCTTATAATCTTCTTTTGATTTCATTGGGATTTTCATTGCCGTCATTTCGGTAAGGTTCTTTGGAAATTTATAAAAGCTGTGCTCCGTCATTCTCTTATAACCAAATTTAGGATAAAAATCCAGAACCGTCCCATTTGCAAATAAAAAGTATCCATCAACACTCTTACCAAAATCAGAATCAACTTCTTCCATCAAACGCCGAATAAGCCCCTGATTTCGGTACGCTTCCTCTGTCATTACTGTTCCTAGTTGAAGATAGTTTCTTATCTTGCCATTGTGCATAAACTTCATAGGGCTTACTGAGACATTTGCAACAACCTTATCCTTATGAAGGAAAGAATAAGGAATATATTTACCTGTCCAATATCCATTTTGGTACCAGTCCTCAAAGCTAAGCTCAAATACAGACTGAGCCAGTTCATTGAAGGACTTTCTATAGGTATTGTCAGCCTGATATGCTTTAATAAATTTGTAATCGTTTGCCATCTTATCTCCTAACTCATTTGTGAAATAATACCTGTTGTGACCTGAATTTAGTATATACTAAAATAAACAGATATCTACCTCAATCTTAATTATAATTAAACTTAAGTCTATTACAGGTATTTATTAAGATACATTCTTTAAAATTAGGATAGGATATTTTTCCCTTATTCTAAAACCTATTTAATAATTCACAATATAAAGATGGATGATGTACTTTTAATCAATAAATCTCTTTCGCATCCTTCGGCAGCCTTCTAACATGCTCTAAAAAACTCAAGCTGTTTTTTCCCTCTGCCTCATTATACTCAAATCCAAGCTTATCTCCCACATACCTGGCTGATTGATCAAAAAGATGGCACATTCTAATAACGGCTTCCCACCCTTCCTCCAAATCAGCAGAAAAATAAGTGGATAAATATTGGTTCCATTCCTCTTCTGTCAGCCATCGATTCATATATTTACCTGACTTACCTATGCTTACAGAAAAGTCCGTTAATATTCCTACTTTCCAGTATAACACTTTTAAAAGTTGCTTCCGTATCAAGTAATTAACCATATCTTGAACGTAAACCATCTCTTCACGCCAAAGTCCCTTTGCCACATTGTTAAGACACCACCAAAATTCATTACAGGCACATAAAAATTGAAACTGGCTGGGGCGTTTTACCCAGTAATCCTGATCCGTAGACATATCCATGGGAGGGAGCACGCTAGTTTTATCCAGTAAGATTTCACATAAACGGTCCTTCACGATATTTTCTCTCGCATGCTCTACTGACTCCACATGGAGATCCAAACGATTTCCGTCTGTAAACTGAATCAACCAGCCATAATATTCAAATTGATCACTGGATAAGCCAGAATGTTCCTCTGGATACTGCATATATAATCTCTCACCAAATCGGTCAATCCATTGCCGGTCTATGATAAATGGCTCCACCTTTTCCACCACATAAACAATATCATAATCCTGAAAAATATCCTTGGTCGCATTTTTATTGGTCCTGGAACCATTCATATAAACTGCCAGAATCCGGCGATCTTCCCTTGCGGTATTTAAGATTAAATCAAACATCTCTGCTTCATTTCTCATATTCCCTCTCCCCCAAAAGACTTATCAATAAAAGTTTCCCCATTGTGCAAATAGAATTGTAACGTTATCCCCATTGTTCGAGACATTCTATGTTTACTCCACCAGCAGCCAGTTCATTACAACCAAAGTCTCAGTTACAAATATCCTAATTGCTTCACCTTCTTTATGAGCTTAGGCTGAATGTCAGGGTAAGTCCAATTGTCCGGCAGATGTTTTGTAATCCAGATGCTATCGATCTCACTATGGAGTTCCTTCTCAAACGTCTGAATCTCCGCGAAACATAGCATTCCAAAGGATTCCTCCCCGATCCGTTCTCCAGTAGCTTTTTTATTGGATACAGAATACACGCATACTGGCCTAAGCTCAAAGTCAATGGCACCAGTTTCCTCCTGCAATTCTCTCATTGCCGTAACCAGTATCGCTTCCCCTGGCTCCCGGTGCCCCCCAGGCGCCTCGTAGGTGTCCCGATCTTTATGCTTGCATAAGACCCATTTCCCTTGAGTCCGGCTTATGATTACGGCAAATTTTAGTTTATGATCCTCAACCTCTTTATAAAACTTTACTTCGGTTATCATATCTGGAACCTTATCAACATGCAAATGCTTTGTTTCCCCACCGCTGTCAAAGGCCGGGTCCTATCATCTCCCCATCCATGCTCCGGTTCGGCATGACGTACAAAATATACTTTTATCACCGTATCCCCCTTTGAGTCCGCTATCTCCTACTCTGATGCATTATCTATCTTTTTCTTAACCGGAATGAGAAGGTCCAATTGTGTAAAACTGGATTCCTTTCCTGTATAATAAGAAAATGCATTTAGATGCTCTTCAAGACTCCCTCCCATGCCAAATGGCTCACGCCACTCAATCTCATATTCATCATGGTCTTGCATCTGTTTAAAAAACACTCCCCATTCATGAAAATCTCCCATCTTAATACAATGGGCCGCATAGATACCACCAGCAAACTCCTTCTTTCTTATAGGTTCTTTTACCTCCAGATCATCTGGAATGGTCGCCCAAAACTCGTAACCATACTGTTCTTCCCCTTCTTTGGGAGATGGATTGTTAAAACCATACACACGAAAATCTGGTTTTTTCAATGGTAAATTTACCTCTTTGATAAATGCCTGGATACAATCTCCAGAAACCTCTTCCGGATTCTCCCCTACAAATAGACTGGTTGCTACCGTAGCAGGTGGCAGGTATACAAACCTGATATCCATTTTTCGTTCCATTCTTTCACTTGCCTGATTTAACTCCTCCACTGAGCAGTCCTCCTTTAAATGATATTTAGGAGAAATAAGAGCATGGGCAATTGCAATCAGCTCATTGTCTTCCAGAAGATCTACGCGAATTTTCCCGCGAATCCCCTCATCAAGCCGATGGATAAAGGTATCTATGATGGCTCGGATTGTGCTAAGTGCATTTATTTCTTCATCAAGTACTTGCATATTTTTGCGAAGCACTTCCAAAGCCTGAAACTGTTCTTTATCATTTAAAATAACAGCAATCTGCTTTAATGAAATTCTCAGCTTTCGAAGAATAATAATTTGCTTTAGCCGCTTAACTGCTGTCTCGTCATAGATCCGGTAAGCATACTCTTTTCTTCGGCTGCTCTCTATCAAACCAATCTTTTCATAGTAACGGATCATTCTTGCAGATACCATAAACTTTTTAGAAACCTCTCCGATTGTCATTGCTTCCACTGACTCATCCCCCCTTCAAAATCAGTATAAAGTACGACACAGTGTTCCAGTCAATCCTTTATTTCACTTTTTTCTAACCGATTTTTTTCAGGTATCTAACTATAAATCCATCATATCATCCATCAACAGTCCAATACAATAAATTTCTGGATAAATTAGCTTTTTTTACTTCGTGACCCTTACAAATACTTTTTTGCCAATCTTTAAAACATCATTATTAAATAAGACTGAACTTAGATCATCCTCCCCAATCTTCTCCTCATTCAGCCGGATTCCCCCTTGATTTAAAAGTCGTAAAAACTCACTTCTGCTTTTCACAAATTCCATAGCAACAAGCTGAGGGATGGTATCATTAACCGTTTCCTTACCAATTGCCAGTATCATGGTGGGAATGTCCTCAGGCGTTGACTTTTTACGAAATGCCACCTCATAGTAAGATACTGCCTTTTGCAAATCTTCTTCTGAATGGTAGAGAGACGTTATTATTTCTGCCAACTTAAACTTTATATTTCTTGGATTTTCACCCTCAGATAACTGCTGTTTGACTTTATCAATCTCATCCGGATGCTCATCTGTAGCTAGCTCCAAATATCTGATTATCAAATGATCCGGTATTTCCATGATTTTCTTAAACATCACCTCCGCAGGCTCGTCAATCCCAATATAATTTCCAAGGCTTTTACTCATTTTCTCCACTCCGTCCGTTCCTTCCAATATAGGCATGAAAAGGGCGATTTGTACTTCCTGTCCCATTGACTTTTGAAGTGTCCTTCCCATTAGAATATTAAAAGTCTGGTCTGTTCCACCGAGCTCAATATCTGCATGGAGTTCCACAGAGTCATAAGCCTGCATCAGGGGATAGAAAAATTCATGAATTCCAATTGGAATCCCATTATTAAATCTTTTTTCAAACTCATCCCGTTCAAGCATTCTGGCAACGGTGGTGGAAGCAGCCAGCTTCATGACATCTTCAAAACAAAGCTTGGAAAGCCATTCACTGTTAAATCTTACAACGGTGCGTTCTTTATCCAGTATCTTAAAAATCTGCTCGCAATATGTGGTGGCATTTACTTTCACCTGTTCATCCGAAAGTGCCACCCTTCCCTTAGACTTTCCAGTGGGATCCCCTATTTTCCCGGTAAAATCACCGATCACGATAACTGCCTTATGGCCAAGATCCTGCATTTGTCTTACTTTTCTTAAAACAACTCCATGACCAAGATGAATATCCGGCGCGGAAGGATCCAGTCCCAACTTAATGGTCAGAGGCTCATTTTGTGAAAAAGACCTCTCCAGTTTTGCAAGTAATTCTTCCTCGTTGATACATTTGTGAACTCCCTTACAGATGATTCTTAATTGCTCCTTTGGTGTTAACATTCTTCAACATCTCCTTTGATTTTTTTATAAATATTTGCAAACTTATAAGAAATTCATAAAAACAAAGAGTTAAAGTTTTTAAGCAATAAAAAAACTCCCGCCCTTCTGTTTCAAAAGGACGAGAGTATATCTCGTGTTACCACCTTAAGTTCATAGACAGCTCACGCTGTCTACCTCGTCGGGTACGGCCTTGGCGATACCCTTGCACTTGATCACGGTGTGCGTTCCGTCACAGCCTACTCCTAAAAAAAGTTTTGGTGCGCAGCTCCAAGAGGTATTCACACTTTCTATCCACGAGCCTCTCATCAACCGGCATCTTTCTGTTTGGAATCGAAAATGCTACTCTTTCTTTTCATAGCCTTTTCTTATACTCCAGATTGCATAGCAATCCTTTGTAATGCAAATATTTAATTATTTGGTATGTTATCATATTATATGTGAGGCGTCAATATAAAGTTGTTACATTCCTGATTTTTCATAATTAGAAACTAACATGTGAATTATTTTACGATAGTAACCGTACCTTCTTTTCTGGGAGCTGCTTTTGGTGCTTCCTTGCTGTTAAAGCCTACTGCTGCAGTTCCTGAAATCTCATAATTTTCAGGTAGACCAAGCTCCGTAAGAATACTTCTTACCTTTTCATCATTTCCTGCAAATGCTAAAATATGAATCCAACAAGAACCAATGTCCATAGAATGAGCGGCTAAGAACATATTTTCAAGTGCTGCTGCGCAATTGGATACTCCTGAAGCGGATTCTTTCTCGTAAGCAGAAATGATGATTGTTGGTGCTCCGTAGAATGGATCATAAGCGGGATTGCTTCCAATCTTCTTAAAGTGCTCTATTGGGAAAGTCATCATAACTTCCTTTGCTGCAGCAGCAAGTTTTTGAATAATCTCTTTATTTTGTACTACCAAGAAATGCCAATCTTGCTTTCCCATTCCGCTTGGGGCATATTTTGCTGCCTCTAAAATATCATTTAATGCCTCATCTGAAATTTGCTTCTCTTGAAAAGATCTTACGCTTCTTCTTGTTAAAATAGACTGAATTACTTCATTCATATGGTTTCTCCTCTATGATATTATTGCAAGTTTTTTTGATATTACTTTTTATTATTTTATCATATTGTGCGGATATGTCATGTATCATACATCACAAAAATAACTGGAATGGAATGCTGTAATTTCATCTATTTTTTTAATGATAATATTTATCCACTAAATTGACTTTCTTGAGTAAATCAATGTCTTTTAGAAGCTCTTTTGTTGTCATATCTGCAACGATGGTATGCTGTTCATCAAAGAGGACCGCCCTTTTTGATATTTCGTGCACTAGTTCCGGATTATGAGTAGAGATTATTAGATTTAAATAAGATAATTATAGAAGGCTTATGATTTTGCAATAAACCTGTAGGAGTATAATTTCTTAAATTTATTCTACTTTATCCAAAATATAACCAATCAACAAGGGAATTAAAATGATGCAAATTGCTACTGGCATAACGATAATAAAGGATGGGCTTTTCAAGAAAACATAAAAACAAACAGGGATGATTATTAATAGAGTTAATTTAAACCATGAATGAAAGAAATACTTCATTCTATTCTCTTTCATATTAGATTCATCAAATGTTTTACGCGTAATATAGTTGAATATAACTTTTGCTTCTATAACTGCAATAATATTACCAATTATTTCTCCCAATGTAATTTGTAAATGAAAAATAGAATTCCCTTCTACAATGGATTGAGTGACTTTTACAAACAACCAAATAAATGCAATCACGCTTATTGCAGATGTAATATCATTGATATTACTTATTATCTTTTCTGCTGTTGTTCGTTTTGGGAATGATTTTACAATTTCATCGCAAAAAGCCTGATAGTCTCTTCCCACAACCAATTCCGCTGTTTCTCCACGGGTTTCTCCATCAGATAGCATATAATCGATATCTCTTCTAACGACTTCCTGATTATACTCACTAAGATCACTTCCTCTTAAGTAACACACAATGTCTGTCATGACATTCTTGCTATGCTCAGACAAATTATTATCTTCAAATTTATTGTTTTCCTTTAATAACAATTTAGTTTTTTTATTCATTACCAATCACCTTTCCTTTTTTACTTCTAATAAATCAAAAACTGCCTTCACCATTTCTTGAAAATTAGTTTGAAATTCCTGTAACTCCAGCTTGCCTTTTTCTGTTAATAAATAATACTTCCTTTTTGGGCCTTGCTTGGATTCACTATACACGGAAGTTAAACAGCCATTCTTCTCTAATCTAAGTAACAAAGGGTATATTGTCCCTTCAGAAATGTCTCCAAAGCCATAACCTTTCAATGTTTGAGATATTTCATACCCGTATACTTCTTTCTGTTGGATAATAGATAATATACAACCTTCTAATACCCCTTTTAACATCTGTGATGATATCAACGATTTACCTCCTGGTACAAATTAATTATATTACCTTGTAATACAAGATACCGTATAGCTATATTGTATTGCAAGGTAGTGTCCTTGTCAATTACTTATTATTTACTTTTGAATGCAAAAATTCCCAGGAGAGCAAATCCTGAGAATTTGGGGGATATCATTATGTTCTAATCAAACTTATATTTGTATCGTTGAATTATAACAATAGACTCTAAAAGTCGTAAATAACAAAAAAATGATAGTCTTTATTAACCTGCTATTACGACTTTCATTAATCATTGTGACAAAAAACCTGAAAATTTCCATTACATTAATTAATCAAAAATATGCTTACTAAAATACCGATCCCCTCTATCAGGAAAAATCACAACCATCCGACCAGAAGAAATGGATTCTGCTAATTTTCTAGCTGCCGCCAAGGCCGCCCCAGAGGAAGAGCCTGCAAAAATCCCTTCCTGTCTGGCAATATTTTTCACCTCATGTAATGCTTCTGCATCACTAATCTTAATAACCCGATCGACAAGAGACATATCCATGGTATCGGCAACAAAATCATTGCCAATGCCTTCAATCTCATAATTGGCGTGTTCACCACCACCCATGGTAGAACCAATGGGATCCGCCAGTACTCCTTTGATCTTTGGATCCTTCTCTTTTAAATATTTTAAAACTCCTGCAAATGTGCCCCCGCTCCCAGCACCCGCAACCACATAATCCAGGTTCCCATCTAGATCCCGGTAAATTTCAGGATCCGTAGTCTCATAGTGGGCCAGTGGATTAGCCATGTTTTTAAACTGTTCTAAGGTTATAGAGTTTGGAATATTTGCCCGCAGCTCTTCCGCTTTTCTTGCCGCCCCAAGCATACCTTCCTCCAGAGGCGTAGAGACAATTTCTGCCCCAAGTGCTTTTAAAAGAATCTGTTTCTCCTGAGAGAACTTTTCAGGAACTACGAAAATCAGGCGATACCCCTGGTTTAGTGCTGCAAATGCAATACCAAGTCCTGTATTTCCTGCGGTAGCTTCAATAATCGTATCCCCTGGCTTTAAGGCTCCTCGTTTTACGGCATCCTGAATCATATAGGTTCCAATCCGGTCCTTCACACTTCCTGAGGGATTATAAAGTTCCAGCTTTGCATAAATCTGTAGCCCGTCAGGAAACCCTAGATGATTCAGTCTGACAAGTGGGGTATTACCAACTAAATCCTTCATAGAATCATAGAGGCTCATAACTTCGCCTCCCGAATTGCCTGTTCTAAATCTTTGGCAATATCCTTTCCATGTTCAATCCCCACTGAAAGCCGAATCAGGCCATTTGTAATACCAACTTTTTCCCGAATTTCTTTTGGGATAGAGGCATGTGTCATGGTAGCGGGATGGCACACCAGTGATTCCACACCACCCAGGCTTTCTGCAAGAGCAATCAGTTTTAAGCTTCCGAAAAACTTCCTGATATCATACCCATCTTGAAGTTCAAACGAAATCATAGCTCCCCCATTTTTTGCCTGCTTCTGATTTATATCATAGCCCTGTGCATCTGGAAGTCCTGGATAATAAATTGTCTTTATTGCATCATTCCCCTTTAACAGCTTCACTATCTCCAGTGTATTTTCCACATGTCGGTCCATTCGGACGCTAAGTGTTTTAATGCTCCGAATCAAAAGGAATGAGTCAAATGGTTGCAAAATACCACCTGTTGCATTTTGGATAAAATGAAGCCTTTCTCCAAGCTCCTTTGACCGTACTACAACAAGACCAGCAATAAGGTCACTGTGACCTCCTAAATATTTGGTAGCCGAATGAAGGACAATATCCGCCCCCAATTCCAAAGGACGCTGAATATAAGGAGTTGAGAAGGTATTATCCACTACCAGCAGAGCGCCCTTACTTTTTGCAAGCTCTGCTACGGCCTTTATATCGGTTACTGTCAGAAGAGGATTTGCAGGACTTTCTATGAGGACTGCTTTTACATCTGGAGTAAGTGCTTTGGAAAGGGCTACAAGGTCCGTGGTATCGGCAATGGTATAGTGAAATCCGAAATTTTGAAATACCTTATCCAACACCCGGAACGTACCTCCATAAACGTTGCTTGATATCACAATTCTGTCACCACTTTTAAAAAGACTAAGCACTGCGGTAATTGCCGCCATTCCAGAGGCAAAGGCAAATCCAGCATCTCCGTTTTCCAGTTCTGCAATCAGTGATTCTAGTGCCTCTCTTGTAGGGTTTCCCGTACGGGAATATTCGTACCCTCTGTTTTTCCCTAATCCATCCTGCATATAGGTTGATGTCTGATAAACTGGAGTGTTTACTGCTCCAGTGCGCTTATCTCCATAAATTCCTCCATGTATCAGTGCTGACTCGATAAACTCATAATTTTTCAAAATAAGAGACCTCCTTCTAGAGAATAAAATCATTTGCCCGGTTACAAGTATAATGTCGCAGGTATTATTGCTCTCCTGTATTTTTCTCTAAGAACTATCTCGTATTTTAAAATAAGCAGCCCGAATGGCTCTGATTCGGACTGCCCTTGTTCATTCACAAGATATCGTTCGAGTTATCCATCAGAACCCCTATGTTTCATTATAGCAAAACAGGACATACAGCAATACTGAATACCCATAGCAAAACAAGTAGCATTGTTTCCTGTAAAAGTTCTGTTCTCCATAATTATATTCTCCTTTCTCATCTTAATTCCTTTTTACATACTGGTTTTATATGTATTTTATGCATCATCGTCTTACTTGTTCCTAACGAATGATTCAAGAATTTATTTTCCCCATAAACGTTTATAACAGCGCCGCCTCATTCTCCTCTTCGTATGCATCTTCCATTTTCACTGAATTTTCTATCTGCTCCTCCATAAACTTCACACGGATCACCGCTTGCTGCCAATTGATAGAGACCTGGCTATGCCTGTTCTTTTCCTTGGCTGCCCCAACTATGATTTGCAGCAATTCCTCCATAACCGCTTTGGTTAGATAACCACCTCTCCAATGA
Organism: uncultured Eubacteriales bacterium; assembly: GCA_963528005.1. GTDB lineage: Bacteria > Bacillota > Clostridia > Lachnospirales > Lachnospiraceae > Lacrimispora. The sequence continues at coordinate 85,815 of CAURSM010000010.1, read as the reverse complement.
AAGGTGAGAACTTTTCCTTTCTTGATTGCTTGTTGGCAGCGTTTTGCTACATCTTCCAGCTTGGTAAATGAAAGCTTCTTCTCTTTATAATAAAAATGACTATCCTCGCTGCACGCAGGCGCTTTGTATATCAAAGCTTCGTGATCCTTAAAGATACTCTTATCATCCAAATTAAAATAGTCGTATCTCACTTCTTTTTTCCCTAATGTATTATCAAAAGTCGCATCTAGATGATACCAAATTCCATTAATGCGAATCACATTCCACGCATGACGATACTTAATATTTTTATCCGGATTGTTTTCAGAAATAACAACGATACAAGGGATAGACAACTGATCGCAAAGAACCTTAACAGATTTTGCAATTCCTTCACAAACGCCAACTCCCTGTCCCAATGGACCTATGATTTCATGGGAATATTGTTTCTTCAGCTTATCGTAAGTTACATTTTCACAGATAAAATCATGAATGTACTGTTCCTTTTCCAAGTCGCCTTTATCCATTACCACCCTGGCAAGCTTCTCCACTCTGGCTTTCATTGCAAGCTGATGCTCTTTAATTTTATTCTTATCAAACAAATATTCCGGCTTTATCTTTACCAGAGTAGAATCCTCATAGTATGAATAGCGAAATGTTGGAGCATAAAAAATCTCTGGGCAATCAAGTCTTAATTTGCTGAAAATTTCACTCAGCTCTGCTCCATCAATTCTTTGAACATCGAAACTTTGGGAAAGCGACTCCAGACCACTTTTTATGACTTGATAAATTCTTTGCTGTTGCTTATTCATCTGACTATAATAATATAATTCCATTTTACCTCATTTACCATTTCTTCTTTTTAGTAATACAAAATACCAAAGCAAAGGCAGTTCTGATCGCCGTAAGTAGTATTTTGTAATTATTTCATATTAAGTTATCGTATACCCAACCAATAAATTATAGCAAAATAATCTGCTACTTTAATAGATGCACCATTAAACCTCTCCATATTATAATCCTTTTCCTTCATTGCTTCAATCACTTCTGCTTTTTACCATAATTACAATTTCCTCCATTTTGATCTCCTCCATAATCTTTAAAAAAAATGCCCATCATTAGACAGGCATTTTCTTATATGAAACATGATATAAACATTTATGTAGCATAAACTCATTGACACATCTTCTTAAATTCATCAGCCACAAACTGCACCTGGGTTCCCACGATTACTTGCAGGCTGTTCTTTCCAGGTCTGATTACACCCGTTACCCCCGATGATTTTATCAACTTTTCATTTACTTGTGCCTGATCTATTATTTCAAGCCTTAACCTTGTAATACAGTTATCAATGCTTGTAATATTGCTCTTCCCCCCTACTCCTTCCAAAATGATTGCGGCAATCTGGGTATAATCATGATTGGATAAGGTTATTTTTGTTTCATTTGCATCCTCATCTTCTCGTCCTGGAGTCTTGAAGTTAAATTTTGTAATTGCAAAACGGAATATAAAATAATAAACAGACGAATAAACAAGCCCCAGTGGAATAATATACAGTGGATTCATGGCCATGGGAGCTTTAAAACTTAAAATCCAGTCAACAAAACCTGCACTGAAGTTAAATCCCGTACGCACTGGAAGCAAAGAACAAATTGCCAATGAAATACCCGTCAGGATTGCATGAATCAAATACAAGCCTGGTGCAAGGAACATGAATGCGAATTCCAAAGGCTCTGTTACTCCTGTAAAGAAAGAACATACTGCGGCAGCCAGCATTAATCCATACACACTTTTCTTCCTTCCAGGCTTTGCCGTATGATACATGGCAAGCGCTGCCGCAGGAAGACCAAACATCATGACCGGGAAGAATCCTGTCATATACTGTCCTGTCTGCCCCAAGGTACCAGTTCCTGCCCAGAAATTCCCAAGGTCATTTACGCCTGCAACATCAAACCAGAATACAGAATTCAGTGCATGGTGTAGGCCTACCGGTATTAAAATACGGTTTAAGAAGCCATAAATCCCTGCTCCAACAGCCCCCATACCTAAAATTCCTTTACCAAATGTAACAAGCCCTGTATACACAACAGGCCATACAAAGAAGAGGACCAAACAAGCCACCAGTGAGACAAGTGCCGTCACAATAGAAACCGAACGCTTTCCGCTAAAGAATGCCAGAGCGTCAGGAAGCTTCGTATTTTTAAACCTGTTATAACAGGTGGAGCCGATGATTCCTGATACGATACCAATAAACTGGTTACTGATTTTTCCAAATGCAGCATTCACCTCACTGACATCAACCCCCTTTAACATGGCAACAACTCCTGGAGATAAAATTGTCTGAATCATCAGCCAGGAAACGATTGCCGCCAAAGCCGAGGTTCCCTCGTGATCGTCTGACATTCCGATTCCAACACCAATGGCAAATAAGACGGCCATATTATCAATAATGGCCCCACCTGCCTTAATTAAAAATGCGGCAATGGCACTATTGGCTCCCCAGCCGGTGGGATCAATCCAATACCCGATCCCCATCAAAATGCCTGCTGCTGGCAGACACGCTACTGGAAGCATTAATGATTTCCCCAGTTTCTGTAAATACTTCATAAAGTAACTCCCTTCCCTTTGTCCTCCCGGACATTTTTATCCACTCCTGCATTACTGCAAGTTTAGATTTCACCCCTTTTGAATCTTTACCTTCAACCCATTCCCCTGTTTTTATAACTCAATGATAGGCGCCAACTCTTTTACCTGCATACCGCAATGACATACCATGTTTGGATAGCATGATATATTGCAGACAATCACAGGCGTTATCAGTTCATAACCAGCCTCTTTGATTGCCTTTCTGTCAAATTCCAAGAGAAGTTCTCCTTGCTTTACATGATCTCCCTGTTTTTTTAAAGATGTAAAATGGTCTCCCTTTAAATGCACCGTATCCAGCCCTACATGGATAATTACTTCTGCGCCTTTTTCTGATGTAACACTGACTGCATGTTTTGTTTCGAACATAACTGACACAACTCCGTCAAAGGGTGCCACAATTCTTCCTTTTTCCGGAACGATAGCAACACCTTTTCCCAGAATTTCCTGACTAAAGGCAGGGTCATTTACTTCACTTAGCGGAACCACCTTTCCCTCCACAGGCGCCAATACCCATTCTTTCTCATTCTTGTCGCCGACAAAGATCTTTTTTAATGAACGAAACATAGATTAACCTCCCCTTAAACTCCTAATCTTTTGATATGAATTGCCAAACATGCAATCTCCTCATCTGCTAACTGATGATGATATGTCTCAAATATATAATTGCTGACTTTAAGACCGCACTCATATTCATGTGGGTACATCTTGGATATAACATGGCTGAATCCTTCACCTAGACAGTTTGATGGCTCCTTGGCAACAATCCTTTGAGAAAGAAATCTTAAATGGCTGTTGAATTGCTGATAATTCAAAGATGTCTCATTCAACTCCCGGGAAAAATGCTCTTTTACAAGCTTCACCACACCTCCTATTAGATTTGTGATTCCAATGGTATCCCTCATTGCACTATTAAGTTCGGCATTTACGATATGAAGAGCAATAGAACCCGCTTCATCAACCGGTAGTGTGACTCCCACCTTCCGTTCAATTAAAGCAATTGCATATTCTCCAATCAGATACTCCTCTTTATAAAAGGTCTTTATTTCATTCAGAAGAGGATTTGAAAATTCTATCTTCTGCTTGAAACGATGAATCGCAAAATTTATGTGATCCGTCAGTGTAATGTATATATTCTGATTCAGACTTCTGTTTAAAACACTTTTGGCATAATTGATAATCTCCGTTGAAACCTGCAAATGTTCCAGGGGCAGATTTACGAGAAGTTCCTTAAACTGATCCATACTTTTTTGATTATCTAATCGATACACCTTACTAACCTTATCTTCCGCAATCTCTTTGCCTGGCCTTGCACCAAATCCAATTCCCCTGCCAATGACAATTATTTCTTTACCATCTAAATCCAGAGCGCTCACAATGTTATTGTTAATAATCTTATCAATCCGCATAAACCCCACCTGAGAATAAAAAAAACCAATCTTAATTCAAAAAACAGAATTCTGTTTTCTGAACTAAAATTGGTTTTGCCTGCTTGTCAGTAACAACCCATTTCAATATTAACTTTTTTTAAATATATCAGCTTCCTTTTGAAAAGTCAACAATTTTATAAAAATAATATTTATTTTTTTATGCTCTTTGCACATATTTTAATGTTGTAACTTATATTTATTATCTATTTTATTATATGATTTGTTATAATATTACTTTTATCAGCAATTTTGTTTAGAAACCAAATCTCGTATTTTTAATAACAAAAATCCTTGAAATATAAGAGTCTTGAAGATTTTATCAACGCTACCAGTAACTTGGTAGTGTTTTCAATTTCTGGTAGTTTACAACAAGAGGATTTGTTCGTGTAATATTCTTAGGAGATGTACGATGGTAGGAAAGTGTGGTTTTGATCTAGATATTAACTCATTCCCTTATCTCATCAGAGATAAAGTATGCAGCTTTTACAAAGATATCGAGTCTAAAGAAGAAACAACATATACTAGAGAAGTTAAATGGGTTGAAAAATACTACAGATAATAAGCAATAAAAAGGCGGCTCCGTGAGGATACCACCTTTATACATTAATACTCTCCTGTTGTCTACACTCCATTATTATCAGTCTTATAAAGCGCACAATCTAACGGATTGCCTTTATATCCATTTTTAAAAATATCTCACAAATTTATCCATTGACTTTTTCTGACTATTGAGCTATACTTGATAAGTAGTTTAATAAAGTTTTGATTTCGCATGTATTTGTAAGTCATTATTCTATTGATGATTTATAAATATGTGCGACTTTTTTATTTTAAAGAAACACACTATAAATTTAAGGAGGTATCTTTCATGAAAAAAGGTACAGTAAAATGGTTTAATGCGCAAAAGGGATTTGGTTTTATCTGTGATGAACAGGGCAACGATATATTTGTTCATTTCTCAGGTCTTGCTATGGACGGTTATAAGTCTTTAGATGATGGACAGTCAGTAACATTTGAATTGACAGATGGTAATCGTGGCCCACAGGCTGTAAACGTTAACATCGCATAAATATTAAAAGACTACTTTCGAGTGGTCTTTTTTTTATTCTCTAAGTGTTCCCTATATGTTCTCTACGCATAATTTTTCGCTTTATCTCACATTACTCACCATCATTATGATAAATCAAAAATCCCCGAAACATAAGAGTTTCGGGGATTTTATCATTTTTATAAAATAGCTTATTATCTCTTGGAGAACTGAGGTGCTCTACGAGCTGCCTTTAAGCCGTATTTCTTTCTTTCTTTCATTCTTGGATCTCTGGTTAAGAAACCAGCTTTCTTAAGAATTGGACGATAATCTAAATCTGCCTGAAGCAGAGCTCTTGAGATACCGTGTCTGATGGCACCAGCCTGTCCTGTAAAACCACCACCGTGTACGTTAACTAAAACGTCAAATTTGTCTACAGTCTCTGTAGCAACTAACGGCTGACGAACGATAACCTTTAATGTTTCAAGACCTAAGTACTGGTCAATATCTCTCTTGTTGATCGTAACTTTGCCTGTACCTGGTACTAAATATACTCTAGCGATAGATTTTTTTCTTCTACCTGTTCCGTAAAATTTTGCATTAGCCATGATAACTTCCTCCTTTCAGCGCCTCTAATTAAAATTTGATTTCTAAAGCTTCTGGTTTCTGAGCAGCATGATCATGCTCTGGACCTGCAAATACATGAAGTTTAGTAATCATGCTTCTGCCTAAAGGTCCCTTTGGAAGCATACCCTTAATAGCTAATTCCATAACTCTCTCAGGTTTCTTAGCCATCATCTCTTTTAATGTTGTTTCTTTCATACCACCAACATACTCAGAGTGATTGTAGTAGATCTTCTGATCTAACTTCTTACCTGTAACGGAAATCTTATCTGCATTTACTACGATCACGTAATCACCGCAATCCATATGTGGTGTGTAGATTGGTTTATTCTTACCTCTTAAAACTTTAGCTAACTCTGAAGCTAAACGTCCTAATGTATATCCTGTAGCGTCAACTACGTACCATTTTCTCTCAATTGTTGCTGGACTAGCCATAAAAGTCTTCATTGGACAACCTCCTATAAATTCTGGTGTTAGTAAGCATTACTATACTATGAAATCCAAGTTTCATAATCAGATGCGTGGTGCTATAATTAGTGCACCTTTTTTCTTATTTAAAAATGCTCACTCCGGGGCATGGCTGAACATTTTCGCCTAACGTCACAGTTATACATTATATTACATTCAACCTCGTGTGTCAACCTTTTTCCCCCATAAAAACAAGGTTTTCAAGCTTATTTTTCTGTGACCAGCCACTCTTCATTCTCATCATCGATTTGAAAATTGTAAAATCCATAAGATTTGTCCAAAAGAATTCTTCCAGACATTTCTTCATCCTTTACATAGACCCTTTCTGCACCGTTTCTAACCGCTTGATGAACCACTCGAATCAACAAACGTTCAAAGTCCTCCTGACGGCACCGATGAATGGTAAGACAGGCTTTTTTCTTCGAAACGATCTCCTCCTGAGAAAGAGTATAACTCCATTCCTTATTCTCTCCCCGGATCTCTTTCTCTGGTTCTTTTTCGTAATCCAGGCTAATTAGGGTCAGGCCTCTTGCTGCTGCTTTTGGCCCTGCCGCATATCTATCTCTTGCATCAAGAATCTCTTCCACATAAGAAGGGGGATAGACTCCCTTTCCTACTTCCATCAAGGTTCCTGCTATGATACGAACCATGTTATATAGAAATCCACTGCCTTTAATACGAATTGTAATCAAATCCCCGGCCTTTTCGATGTCCAGGCTATAAATGTTCCTTACCGTCTCTTCCGCTTGTTTACGGGGCGTACAGAAGCTTTTAAAATCTTGTTCTCCTGTCAGATAGGCTGCAGCCTCCCGCATTTTGTCCACATCAAGAGGATAATAGCAAAAATGAGCATAAAGCCTTAAGGTAGGAATCTCAATTTTCCGGTTTAAAATTTTATATTCATATGTTTTCACACAGTTTCGTCTTCTGGGGTGGTAATCCGGCGCCACCTCTTCTGATTTGAGAATTCGAATATCATCTGGAAGCCTGTGGTTTAATGCGTAACAAATTTTATCAGAGGGCATCCTGTTTTCGGTATCAAACACTGCCACATTTCCCTCTGAATGTACTCCGGAATCGGTTCTGCTGGCTCCGATAACGGCTATGGGTTCTCTTAACAGCTCAGAAAGGTACTTATTAAGCACTTCTTCTATGGTTATCCCATTGATTTGAAACTGCCAGCCGCAGTAATTGGTGCCGTCGTAGGCAACGATTAGCTTTACCCGTTTCATAACTTCTCCTTCTAACGGTATTTTTATCCCATGATACGGACGCCTGCAATTGCAGCCATGTATAACACAAAGACAAGATACGTAACTCCATCCCGTCTCCCATACCGAAGAGGCTTCATCTTGGTTCTTCCTTCTCCACCCCGGTAACATCTAGCTTCCATTGCCATGGCAAGATCTGTAGCCCGGCGGAAGGCAGAGATAAAAAGGGGAACCAAAAGAGGAATCATGTTTTTTGCTTTTTGTATTAGGTTTCCTGACTCAAAATCAGCCCCACGTGCCATCTGGGCTTTCATGATCTTGTCCGTCTCTTCTACTAATATAGGAATAAAACGAAGTGCGATGGACATCATCATGGCAACCTCATGGACTGGAACTTTGATTTTATTTAAAAAGTTAAGACTTTTCTCCAGACCATCTGTAAGCTGATTGGGAGTAGTGGTTAGGGTCATAATGGAAGAACCCACAACTAGGTAAATGAGCCGAACACCCATAAATGCTGAGATCTGAATTCCTTCTCTCGTTATCTTGATAAAACCCAGTCTAAAGATTACTTCTCCAGGTGTTAAAAACAAGTTAAAGCTGACACTGATCAGCAGAAGGAATACAATTGCTTTTAATCCCCGTACCATAAAAGATAATGGCACTTGGCTGAGCCATATAGCTGTTGCCAGGAATAAGGTAGCAATCAAATATGCCCTAATGTCATTTACAACAAAAAGGGATATAATAAAAACCATCGTACCAAAAAGCTTGGTCCTGGGATCCAACTTGTGAAGAAAGGAATCCACTGGATAATACTGTCCCAATGTAATATCTTTTAACATAGTATCTCCTGATCTATTTTGAAAGAAGCCGTAAGATCTCGTCCCTGGCTTCCTCTATGGTAGTAATATTGCTGTCAATGGGGATTCCCCGTTCCTTTAAGGTATGGACCACATAGGTAATCTGAGGTGCTGCCAGACCGATGGCTTCCAGTTCCTTATAATGCTTAAACACTTCTTTTGGAGTATCATCAAACACTTTTTCCCCATGGTTCATAACTAAAATCCGGTCTACATACCGGGCGATGTCTTCCATGCTGTGAGAAACCAAGATGATAGTCATCTTCTGTTCCTTATGAAGACGCTCTATTTCATCAAGAATCTCATCTCTTCCTTTCGGATCCAGACCTGCCGTCGGCTCATCTAGAATCAGGACCTCCGGTCTCATGGCAAGAACTCCGGCGATTGCCACCCGGCGTTTCTGACCTCCAGATAAATCAAAGGGAGAACGCTTATAATAGCTTTCATCAAGTCCCACCATAGCAAGTGCTTCTCTGGCCCGGCTTTCTATCTCTTCCTTTGGAAGCTTTTGATTCTTGGGACCAAAGCATACATCAGAAAAGACATCCACTTCAAAGAGCTGGTGCTCTGGGTATTGGAATACAAGACCCACATGACTTCTAAGCGCCTGCATGTTATAACCGGCCTCGTATATATTTTTGCCATTAAAATAAATAGCTCCGCTGGTCCCACGAATTAATCCGTTTAAATGTTGAATCAGGGTTGATTTCCCAGAACCGGTATGACCGATAAGCCCCACAAATTCCCCATCCTTAATCTCTAGATCTACTTCTTTTAAAGCGTGCTGCTCAAAGGCAGTACCTTGTCCATAGATGTAGTTTAGATGTTCCACTTTAATGCCCATGGTCCCCTCCATTCTCCAAAGCTTCCTTATTTAATAAATGCCCGTCAAATTTAGGAATCAGATTTTCCATTAGTTCGTTAAGGGTCAGTATGCCATCAGGTAGTTCAACGCCCGCCTTATTAAGTTCATAGGCAAGTTCTGTTACCTGAGGTACATCCAGTCGGTAAGACTTAAGCTCCTCTACCCTGGAAAAGATCTCTTTGGGGGTTCCATCCATAACAACCTTTCCTTCATCCATAACAATCACCCGGTCTGCATCGGTTACCTCTTCCATGTAGTGGGTGATTAAAAGCACGGTAATGCCTTCTTTCTTATTTAATTCATGAACCGTCTTAACTACTTCTTTACGACCGTTGGGGTCTAGCATGGCAGTAGGCTCGTCTAAAACGATGCACTGAGGACGCATCGCCATAACACCTGCAATTGCAACTCTCTGCTTTTGACCACCAGACAATCTGTTTGGAGACTTCAGACGGTATGGAGCCATTCCAACTGCTTTTAAGCTCTCATCCACACGTCTCCAAATTTCCTCGGTAGGCACTCCCATGTTTTCAGGACCAAAGCCCACATCTTCTTCTACAATATTTCCAATAATCTGGTTATCTGGATTCTGGAACACCATTCCTGTTCTTTTTCTTACTTCCCACAAGTTTTCCTCCTGGGAAGTATCAAGCCCCTGAATCCATACCGTTCCCTCAGTAGGCAGTAAGATTGCATTTAACTGCTTTGCAAAGGTAGACTTCCCGGAACCATTGTGGCCCAGTATGGCAATGAACTGCCCTGCCTCAATATCCAAGCTGACATCATCAATGGCCCGTTTGATTTCTTCTATATTATCTTCCTCATCTCTTCTGATATAATCAAATATCAGCTTTGACGCTTTTATTATTCCCATGGTAGGCCTTTCTGTCATATATTTAAACATTCGTATGCCACATAATTTTAGATGAATATTCCCAATCAGTCAAGTATCGTCATAAATCTTTTATAAATACAAAAAAATGGTACAGAGTTTTTTCTGTACCATTTCTTATATTTTAGTTATTGTACCCAAAGACCTGAGCTGTCAATCTTATAAATATCATTAATTACGGTATTGGAAGCCATACTACCGTCTAGATTCAGATAATACCATTTACCAGGCTGCGGCTGGATCCAACCAGAGGCCATATCGCCATCGACATTTAAATAATACCACTTTTCATCTAACTTCTGCCAGCCTGTAAGCATGGCACCATCGCTGCCAAGATAATACCATTTATTATTAATGAACTGCCAGCCTGTGACAGCAAATGATTCATTGTTGAAATAATACCATTTCCCGCTAATCATTCTCCAGGCGTTGGTTACATAAGAACCATCTTCACTGCGATACTTCTTACCATTCTTGTACTCAGCCCAGGCTCCGTTTGTTTCTCCCAGCTCCTGAACCACGGAATCGTCAGAAATAACCGACTCGCCTTCCATCAGATAATCGTCTTCGGAAGAATCCTTTAAAATGGCTTTAACCGTATAATAATACTTCTGACCATGATCCATATACTGCAGAAGGTCAACATTGTTTGTTGAAATAGTCATGCTTTTGACCCAGATGCCGCCCTCTTTGTATAAAACCAACTGATATCTGGAAGCAAAAGGAACCTTTTTCCAGTTGGCCTTTGTCTTAGCCGTATCACTCCAGCCTGCTTTTTCCGTATCAGCCAGCTTTGCTACCGGAATATAAGATACCTTGACGATGGTCTCGCCGTCTTCCGCTTTTGCGGAAACCAACTTGCCTCCGGTTACAGAGAAATCAGCATTGGTATATGTGCCAGGAACGGTTAAGGTAGCAACCACCTTTTTTCCTGGCTCCCATTTTTCAGAATCTTTACTCCATTCTGGACTTGCCTCGGAAGAATTAACTGTTACTGATGGGATTTGAACCCCTACCGTCCAGCTGCTTTTACTTCCATGATCCAGTCGTATTTTTATGTTACCGGATGCACTGGCAGTGACTGTCATTCCAAGAACCATGACCATACACAAAAGCATTAGCCAAGCTGCCTTTCCCCGTATCCATCTCATCTGCATCAACTTCCTTTCCGTTACTACTTACGCCAAACGCCTGCGCCATCTACCGTAAAGCCACTTATAGTAGTGTTTACTGCCTTTGATCCTTCACCAGGATAGAAATAATACCAGTTTCCGTCTATCTGCTTCCAACCTTCTTGCATTGTACCACTGTTGTCTGCATAATACCATTTGTTATTATAATTGATCCAACCAACAGACATGGCACCTTCCACACCGCTGGTATTGGATTGGTTTAAATAATACCATTTATTTGCAGATGATTTCACCCATCCCTTTAACATAGCTCCATCATTATTAAAGTAGTACCATAAGGAATTCTTTTGCTGCCAGCCAGTGAGCATATTACCATTGCTGTCAAATAAATACCATATGTTATTAATGTGTGCCCAGTTATTCTTTAAATAAGAACCATCTGGATAACGGTAAGACCAGTTATTGCCGTTCTTAATCCAACCTACGTCCTGGCTCGTTACAACGGAACTGTTTCCATTGTCCTGGCCACGACCATCTGATACCTTCTCCTGTGGTACATAAGTTTCCCCAGATTCTGTCCATTCACTATTCTTTCCATACTTTGATTCGCTGTCAGAAGATGGGACCGTACGCACCTTAAAGGTATAGGTTCCTGCTTTTGTCATATAAGGATAGAAATTATAAGAGGTTGCTTTTAATTTCTCTACCTTTTTCACCAAACTACTGCCACGATACAAATATACATCATAGGTATCAGAACTGCCCTCTACAGAGCTCCATTTAGCACTTCCAAGATTAGAACCGGAATCTCTCCAATCTGCTTCTTCTGGTGATTCATAGGTTCCTTTAATCGGTTTAAATGTAAAAGTCACATACAAGGTATCTGAACCAGATCGGTTGGTGGAAACATAGTTCCCGCCTTTGATGCTCACATTGCTGGACTGATAACCGCCTTTGAATGCATAGTTATCTGAGTCCGTTGCTCTTAAGGTTACTTTCATCTTTGGCTCTGATCCAAGTTTCATCTTTTTGCTATCAGAAGTAATCCACTCCAGGTTTGACACTTCGTATTTATCATTATTGGTATAAACGTAATTTCCGGTTTGTTCATTTGTCTTAAAGGAAGACTCAGATGGTACAGTATCTCCTGATTCAAGTTCCTCCAAACCAACATTGATTGTTACGGACGATATAGTCTTCGCTGCGGCGAACGCCTCAAATGGAACACTTACCCCCAGCAGGGTGATCAAACTCGCCCAGGCCATCAGTCTCGTAATATACTTCATAAAAATCCCTCCGTTCCTATATTCAATGAATCTGGCAATAAAGCCATAATATTCTATATTTAACATTATAGCCCGGAAAGCAATTGACCGTCAACTTACGATATTCTTTCTTTATTCTTGCTTTTCTCTCAAGGGAAAATGAATAAAAAAATCCCGATAAAGGAGAAACTCCAATATCGGGATTGAAAAAATCAGATTATACAAGCTCAAGAAGAACTTCCATAGCTGCATCACCTTTACGAAGACCGATCTTTACGATACGGGTAAATCCACCGTTACGGGAAACATACTTAGGAGCAACCTCTTCAAAAAGCTTCTTTGGAAGATCAACAGATTTTGTGTTTTTCTTCTTGCCTGCAGCTTCAGCCGGAACTTCAGTCACATCATAAAGAACTTTTAACATCTGTCTTCTTGCATGAAGTCTGGAAGGAAGATCTTTTTTGATCTCTTTCTCAACTTCGTCGTATACGGTAACTTTCTTGCCGTTTACAACTTCTTTTACTCTTTTGCCATCTTTATCTTTACGTGCAACTTTTGCTGTAACTTTAACAGTTTCAAAGTTATCTTTCTCTTTTACTGCTAAAGCGATCAGGCCTTCTGCAACTTTACGGATTTCTTTTGCTCTTGCCTCTGTTGTCACGATCTTGCCATTGTGTAATAATGCAGTTACCTGGCTTCTGATTAATGCTTTTCTCTGGCTGGAAGTTTTTCCCAGCTTTCTATATCCTGCCATTATAATATTCCTCCATTTGTGGAACACAGATACATGCTTCTTCGGTCTTACTGTACCAGTGCTAATTCTCCATGCATAGGGTATGTAATCACACCCACCTCAATCCAGAAGGATTAATTATACATTGGAATCATCGCTTGGGTTAAGCTGTAAGCCTAACTCTTTTAACTTGGCTAACACTTCTTCTAAAGACTTGCGGCCAAGGTTACGAACCTTCATCATATCCTCAGAAGTGCGGTTGCACAGTTCTTCAACGGTATTGATTCCAGCTCTCTTAAGACAATTGTATGAACGGACAGAAAGCTCCAGCTCATCAATGTTCATCTCAAGCACTTTTTCCTTCTCATTGTCTTCCTTCTCCACCATGACTTCAGCAGTCTTAGCGTTTTCAGATAAATCAATGAACAGGTTTAAATGCTCGCTTAATACTTTAGCTGCAAGGCTTACTGCCTCATCTGGTGCTAAAGTACCGTTTGTAAATACATCTAATGCCAACTTATCATAGTCAGTGACCTGACCTACTCGGGTGTTCTGTACCGTCATGTTAACGCGTTCTACTGGTGTATAAATAGAATCAACCGCAATTACGCCAATCGGTAAATCTTCACTCTTGTTCTTGTCTGCACTCACATAGCCACGGCCCTTAGTGATAGTAAGTTCCATATAGAACTTGCTGTCAGTTCCGCCACTAAGTGTAGCGATAACCAGATCCGGGTTCATAATCTCAATATCGGGATCAGCCTGGATATCAGCAGCAGTAACAACACCTTCGCCTTCAAACTCGATGTATGCAACTTTAGCTTCATTGGTATCGCTATTGTTTCTAATAGATAAGCTCTTGATGTTCATAATGATCTCAGTTACATCCTCTTTAACACCCGGAATAGAACTGAATTCATGCAAAACGCCGTCGATTTTTACCTGACTAACTGCAGCTCCCGGTAGGGAAGAGAGCATGATTCTTCTTAAGGAATTACCTAAGGTAGTACCATAACCTCTTTCAAGCGGTTCAACTACAAACTTGCCATATTTCTTGTCTTCTGAGATCTCAGCAATCTCAATATTTGGTTTTTCAAAATCGAACACTAATAGCCCCTCCTTTTGGGTAATTTGTATCGAGGGTCTTATACTCAAACCTTGCCCGGAGGCGAAGGACCCCCGGGCGAAAGCCAGCTTCTATCAACAGACTTTCAATTATTTGGAGTACAACTCGACGATAAGCATTTCATTCACTGGAACATCAATCTCATCTCTTGTTGGTAACTCTTTAACAGTACCACGTAAATTCTCATGGTCAACATCAAGCCAAGCTGGAACTAAACGTCCTGCTGTTGTCTCCTGAACACTTTTGAATCTTGCATTGGTTTTGCATTTTTCTTTTACTTCGATTACATCTCCAACCTTTACTAAGAAAGAAGGAATATTTACGCATTTACCATTTACAAGAATACTCTTGTGGTCAACCATCTGTCTGGTCTCTCTTCTTGTTCTTCCAAATCCCATACGGAATACTACATTGTCAAGTCTTCTCTCAAGAAGAGTCATGAGGTTTTCACCAACAAGACCATTCATTCTTGAAGCCTTAGCATAGTAGTTACGGAAAGGTCTCTCAAGAACGCCGTAGATGAACTTAGCTTTCTGCTTTTCTCTAAGCTGTGTACCGTATTCGCTCATCTTTCTATTCGCTCTTTTTAATTCTCTTTTTGATTTTTTATCTATTCCTAAATAGATTGGATCAAGACCAAGGGATCTACATCTTTTAAGAACAGGAACTCTATCAACTGCCACTGTAATTACCTCCTAAGTTAAACTCTTCTACGTTTTGGTGGACGACAACCATTATGTGGAACTGGTGTTACGTCCTTTATGCTGGTTACTTCTAATCCGCATGCCTGAAGTGCACGAATAGCTGCTTCACGACCTGAACCAGGCCCCTTAACCATAACGTCTACTGATTTTAAACCATGTATAAGAGCCGCCTTAGTAGCAGTTTCTGCCGCCATTTGAGCTGCATATGGAGTAGATTTTCTTGAACCTCTAAATCCCAGACCGCCAGCACTTGCCCATGATAATGCATTACCCTGTGTATCTGTTAATGTCACAATTGTGTTATTAAAAGATGACTGGATGTGTGCTTGTCCGCGTTCAACGTTTTTCTTTACGCGCTTTTTTGTCACTTTTTTAGTAGTGGACACTTTTTTAGCCATTTTAAACTAACCTACTTTCTTTTTACTTGCTCCGCCCTGCCCTAATGTAAGAGCCGGCGCAGGGTACGAATATCGAATCCTGTTATTCCTGTTTTTAAAACATGTAACGTGATTCTGTATTGTTATTTGTATAATGATGTTCTTTTCCCTCACGGTCAAAGAACGGCTTTCACACTAAGTTCGTGAGATACCTCACTAAGTGTTCAATGCCTATTTCTTCTTATTTGCTACAGTTTTTCTTGGGCCTTTTCTTGTTCTTGCGTTGGTCTTAGTCTTCTGACCACGAACAGGAAGGCTCTTTCTATGACGAATTCCGCGGTAGCAACCGATTTCCTGAAGTCTCTTGATGTTCATAGCGATTTCTCTACGTAAATCACCTTCAACAGTCTGACTGTCAGCGATTACTTCTGCAAGTCTTTTTACTTCGTCGTCTGTTAAGTCCTTAACACGAGTGTCAGGATTAACGCCTGCTTCTGTGAGGATGCGGTTTGAACTTGTTCTACCAATACCGTAGATATAAGTTAAGCCGATCTCAACACGTTTTTCTCTTGGTAAATCAACACCTGAAATACGAGCCATTTGTGTATTACACCTCCATTAATATTTTTTAACCTTGTCTCTGCTTATGCTTAGGATTTTCACAGATTACTCTGATACTGCCTTTTCTCTTGATGATTTTGCACTTTTCGCAAATCGGTTTGACTGATGATCTAACCTTCACAGCAATTCTCCTTTCCTTTATGAGCTCTTTGGCATGATGCAGGAAGCATCTTCTGGCATCTGGCTAAGTCAAGCTTAACCCACAACCTTAAGAGCCTCTTTTGCAAAGAGCCTTCTGAGTATACCGCAGTGTGTTTTATCTAAAACCAGTGCTGCCTTACAGGCAATATACACCCAGTATTTCAACAAAGTCGCTCCAGCATTATACCACTAATCAGCAGAAAATGCAAGCGCTTTTTCCTATATATTTATTAACCCTTTACCCTGGTGTGTCATGGCAAATAGGTCTCTGGACGGCACGTAAATGCCTTATTTATCTCTCCAGATAATTCTTCCCTTACTTAAATCATAAGGAGACATTTCAATTGTCACCTTATCTCCGGGTAAAATACGAATATAATTCATACGGAGCTTGCCGCTAATGTGGGCTAATACCTGATGACCATTTTCCAGTTCAACCTGGAACATAGCATTGGGAAGTTTTTCCACAACGGTTCCTTCAATTTCAATAACATCTGCTTTTGACATAAATCTTACCTCCTAACAACCTGTTCTTCTCTTTTGAAACATCGGATGAAATACTTGATTTCTTCATCAGTGACTGTTTGATTCTCCCGGATCTTATCTCCAGGGGACTGCTTCTCCCATATCAGGGTTTTCACATGCTTTTTCTTTTTTTTCTTTGGACAGTCAAGACAACGGTATTTTCCGTCCACCAGATATATATATTCGTCTTCTTCTTTGAATATGAAGAAATAGCTACCTTTATCGTGTCCCGCGATTGATTGTACCAGTGATCCTGGTTCTAATTCCATGGGCAATTCCTTACCTACTTCCATTTGCCAGACTTAATATCTCTGGTTCACCTTCGGTGATCAGAATGGTATTTTCGTAATGGGCAGACAGCGTTCCGTCTTCCGTTACAACGGTCCAATCATCATCAAGCCATACCACGTCCGGTGTTCCTTCATTGATCATCGGCTCAATGGCAAGAGTCATTCCTGGTCTCAGTATGATTCCCCGTCTTCTCTGTACAAAATTTGGTACCTCAGGCTCCTCATGGAGATTCGCTCCAATCCCATGCCCTACCAGATCACGGACAACACCATAGCCAAAACTTTCTGCATATTTTTGAATCGCAGCAGATATATCACCTAGATGATTGCCAGATTTTGCAAATTTAATCCCTTCAAAGAAACTTTGTCTTGTCACTTCAATGAGCTGGCCTGCTCCGGGAGTAATTTCTCCTATGCCATAAGTCCTTGCGGCATCAGAATGATATCCTTTATAAATGACGCCGGCATCAAGGCTTACGATATCGCCTTCCTGTAAAAAACGTTTCTTACTTGGAATCCCATGGACCACTTCATCGTTTACGGAAACGCAGATGGACGCTGGATATCCATTGTAATTTAAAAAGGAAGGTATGCAGCCATAGCTTCTAATGATTTCTTCTCCCATATGGTCGATATCCCAGGTTGTCATTCCGGGCTTTAGAGCCTTTGAAAGTTCTTCATGGGTAATACTAAGAATCCTTCCGGCTTCTCTCATTCGTTCTATCTCTCTTGCAGATTTAATCGTAACTGACATAAACTAAGCTCCTAAAATAGAAACGATATCAGTGAACACCTTACCTAATTCCTGGGTTCCGTCAATGTCTACTAACATGCCTTCATTCTTATAATAATCAATGAGAGGCTTTGTTTGATCGTGATAAACGGACAGGCGCTTCTTTACCGTCTCAGGTTTGTCATCGTCTCTTAACACAAGTTCTGAACCGCAAATATCACATACTCCCGGTACCTTACTTGGATTAAATAAAACGTGATATGTAGCACCGCAGGAAATACAAGCTCGTCGGCCAGACATTCTGCTGACGATATGTTCATCTGGTACATCAACGTTTATCGCAAAATCAATCTTTTGTCCCATTTCAGAGATAGCCTTCTTCAAGCATTCTGCCTGCGGGATGGTTCTTGGGAATCCGTCCAGCACGTATCCGTTGTTACAATCTTCCTTCTGAATACGGTCTATAAGCATACCTATAGTGAGTTCATCTGGAACAAGTGCCCCCTGATCCATATATCCTTTTGCCATTTTTCCTAGTTCTGTTCCGCCCTTAATATTGGAACGGAAAATATCTCCGGTAGAAATGTGCGGTATCTGATATTTTTCAGATATCTTTTTTGCCTGGGTACCTTTTCCGGCACCAGGGGCACCTAACATGATGATCTTCATCAACAGTCCCTCCTTGGAAACATAAGGTTAAATAGCACAAATCCCAAGGGAAACACGCCATGCGTGCTTCCCTTGGTTCGTGCTTTAATCATTCAAAAATCCTTTATAATTACGTACAAGCATCTGAGATTCAATCGCCTTTAATGTCTCAAGTACAACGCTTACAATAATAATAAGAGAGGTACCACCAAAGGATAAGTGACTTACGTTAAATAAGCCTGAAACCATAATGGGGATTATACAAATAATCGTCAAACCGCATGCACCTAGAAATACAATATAATTTAAAATAGAATTCAGATAATCGCTGGTAGGCTTTCCTGGGCGAATACCCGGAATAAAGCCGCCTGACTTTTTCATGTTATTTGCCACTTCCAACGGATTAAATGTAATGGAAGTATAGAAATATGCAAAGATTATGATAAGAGCCACGTAAACGATCATACCTATGGAATAGAAAGGCCGATCTACCTTAAACCAACTGGAAGAATTAAGTGCGGTTAAGATGTGCCCACCAATACTGCTGTAATCAATCCTACTTCCGAAGAACTGGGAAATAACTACGGGGAAAGACATGATGGAAGAAGCAAAGATAACCGGGATAACGCCGGCTGTGTTTACTTTGAGCGGAATGCTGGAGGCTTGACCGCCAACCATCTTCCGTCCCTGCATCTTTTTGGAATACTGTACAGGAATTCTTCTCTCGCCGCCCTGAAGGACAACGACAAAAACAACAATCGCTACAATTATTGCAAATATGATAATGCCTGCAATGGCAACCAATGCAACTGACTTACCAGTCATAAATCTGGTATATAAGGTTGATGCATCGGAAGGGAAGCTGGAGATGATGTTAAATAAAAGGACGATGGAAATACCATTTCCCACACCATTCTCTGTGATACGCTCACCAATCCACATAAGAAGTGCACTACCAGCAGTCATAGTAGCAACTGCAATGATAATACTTAAAGCACTAAAGTCTTTCAGCAGTCCCTGGCCGCCGAATCCTATCGCCATAGCGACGGACTCGATTAATGCCAGACCTACTGTTACATAACGGGTGTATTCTGCTATCTTCTTTCTACCATCTTCACCATCTTTTTGCATCTCCTCAAGTTTGGGGATAGCAATAGTTAAAAGCTGCATGATAATGGAAGAAGTGATGTAAGGGGTAATGCTCAAGGCAAAAACAGACATGTTCGTAAAAGAACTACCTGTCATGGCATTAAAAAAGCCAAAGGCATCGTTGTTCTGCCGAGCAAAAAAATCTTTGAAAAAGCTTGTTTCAACTCCTGGAATCGGTAACTGTGAACCAATTCTAGTAACCACCAGCATCATGAATGTAAAGATAAGTTTCTTTCTTACATCCTTGATCTTAAATGCATTACGGAGTGTTTTTAACATATTAGATCACCTCGCAGGTTCCACCTAAAGCCTCGATTTTGGTTTTTGCGCCTTCGCTGAAAGCATCTACCTTTACTGTAAGCTTTTTGGTTAATTCTCCATTTCCAAGGATCTTAACACCATCACGTGGATTCTTAACGATTCCACTCTCTAATAGTGTTTCAACGGTAACTACTGTACCGTCTGCAAAACTATCCAAAGCGCTTACATTTATGCCGATGATTGTCTTAGAGTTTCTGTTTGTAAAGCCTCTCTTCGGAATACGTCTGTATAAAGGCATCTGTCCGCCTTCAAAACCAGGTCTTGTAGCTCCAGAACGAGCTTTCTGTCCTTTATGACCTTTACCTGCAGTCTTACCGTTACCTGAACCATGGCCACGGCCTCTTCTGAAGTTATCGCTGTGTTTAGAACCTAACGCAGGCTGTAAATTTGATAAATCCATCGCTTGCACCTCCTTACTGTATTTTCTTAAATCTCTTCTACTTTTACTAAATGACGCACGTTGGCGATCATACCTCTCACCGCTTCGTTATTCGGCATCTCAACTGTTTTATGAAGCTTCTTTAAGCCTAATGCTAAAACAGTTGCTTTGTGCTTCGGAACTGCACCGATCGGGGATTTCACCAATGTGATTTTTAACTTATCTGCCATCTTCTTATCCTCCTTAGCCTAAAATCTCTTCTACAGTTTTACCGCGAAGTCTTGCAACTTCCTCAGGAGTCTTTAACTGAGTCAATCCTTTGATTGTAGCTAAAACAACATTAGTTTTATTGTTAGAGCCCATAGACTTTGTACGGATATTCTTAATACCTGCAAGTTCAACTACTGCACGAGCAGGGCCACCTGCGATAACTCCGGTACCTTCAGAAGCTCTCTTAAGAAGTACAGATGCACTTCCAAAGTTTCCGATCAGGTCATGAGGAATACTGTTGTTCTCATCGATAGGAACACTTACCATGTTCTTAACAGCAGCCTCTTTTCCTTTACGAATTGCTTCTGGAACTTCACCGGCTTTACCAAGACCTGCACCTACGCGGCCGTTGCCATCGCCTACGACTACTAAAGCAGAGAATCTCATGGTACGTCCACCTTTAACGGTTTTAGATACACGCTTGATAGCAACTACTCTGTCGTTTAGTTCTAACTGATTTGCATCAACAATTGTACGTTTCACGTTGTCATTCTCCTCTCTACTTAGAATTCCAGACCAGCTTCTCTTGCTGCGTCTGCTAATGCCTGAATCTTACCCTGATATATAAAACCGCCTCTGTCAAAGACAACTTCTTTGATACCTTTTTCAATGGCTCTCTTAGCCACTACGGTACCTACATATGCTGCAGCATCAACGTCGTTAGTTTTCTCTAATTCTGCCTTTACTTCTTTTTCTACTGTAGAAGCAGTGACTAAAGTCTTACCAACTGTATCGTCAATAATTTGAGCATACATATGATTATTACTTCTAAACACAGCTAAACGCGGTCTTACTGCAGTGCCTGCAAAACGATTACGAATTCTGTTGTGCTTTTTAACACGAACTTTGCTTCTTGACTGTTTGCTAACCATCTTTATACCCTCCTTAATTATTTCTTACCAGTCTTACCAACTTTACGTCTGATTACTTCGTCAGCATACTTGATTCCCTTGCCCTTATAAGGTTCAGGTCTTCTCTTATCTCTGATTTCAGCAGCGTACTGGCCAACTTTTTCTTTATCGATACCTTTAACAAAAATGATGTTCTGACCTTCCATAGTAGCTTCAATGCCTTCTGGATCGATCATTTCAACTGGATGAGAGTATCCAAGAGACAGGATAAGTTTGTTACCCTGCTTCTGAGCTCTGTAACCAACACCGTTGATTTCCAGCTTCTTCTCATAGCCGCTAGTAACACCAACAACCATATTGCTTACAAGTGTTCTAGTCAGACCATGTAAAGATTTCATTCTCTTTAAGTCATTTGGTCTGGTAACTAAGATATGACCATCTTCTTCTTTGATTGTCATCTCTACAGGTAAATCTCTCTCAAGAGTTCCCTTAGGACCTTTTACAGTCACTTTATTATTTTCTGCGATTGTTACAGTTACTTCTGCTGGAATCGCGATAGGCATTCTTCCGATACGTGACATGCCGTTTACCTCCTTAAATTCTCGGAAGGAACGTTGCGTTCCCTCTGTTTTCAGATTTATTGCCCCTGCGTCCCATTAAGTTTCACAGGGAAGTTCTTCTCCCTACGGTCGAAGAACGGCTTTGCCCGATAATGCGGGGCACACCGTCACACTAAACTCACGCTTCGCCTGCAGCTCGCGTTCCTTAAGTGTTCAATGCCTACCAAACGAATGCTAAAACTTCTCCGCCTACATTCATGCTGCGAGCTACTTTATCAGTAATTACGCCCTGGTTTGTGGAGATGATTGCGATTCCTAAACCACCAAGTACTCTTGGTAACTCCTCTTTGTTTGCGTATACACGTAAACCTGGTTTGGAGATTCTCTTAATACCTGTAATGATTTTTTCGTTTTTATCTTTACCGTACTTTAAAGTGATTCTGATTGACTGGAATGCACCGTCTTCTACGATATCATATTTTTTAACGTATCCCTCTTTCACAAGGATATCAGCAATAGCTAATTTCATCTTGGATGAAGGTACATCTACTGTATCATGTTTGGCAGTATTTGCGTTACGAATTCTTGTAAGCATATCTGCAATTGGATCGCTCATTGTCATTTTGAAATTGCCTCCTTCCTAATTTTACCAGCTAGCTTTTTTAACACCTGGGATCTGACCCTTGTATGCTAATTCACGGAAGCAGATTCTGCAAACTCCGTATTTTCTTAAATAAGCATGTGGACGACCGCAGATTCTGCAACGATTATATTCTCTTGAGGAGAATTTTGCTGGTTTCTGCTGTTTGATCTTCATTGAAGTCTTAGCCATGATTATTCCTCCTACTATTTTGCAAATGGCATATTGAATAATGTCAAAAGTTCACGGGCTTCTTCGTCTGTCTTAGCGGTAGTAACAAAAATAATGTCCATACCTCTTACCTTGTCAACTTTATCATACTCAATCTCAGGGAAAATAAGCTGTTCCTTGATACCAAGTGCAAAGTTACCTCTGCCATCAAATGCATTGGCGTTCACGCCTCTGAAGTCACGTACACGAGGAAGTGCGAGGTTGATCAGACGATCAGCGAACTCATACATTCTCTTACCACGTAATGTTACTTTACAACCGATTGGCATACCTTCTCTAAGTTTGAAGTTAGCAATTGATTTCTTAGCCTTTGTTAAGACTGCCTTCTGACCGGAGATAATCTCTAAATCTCTTACAGCAGAGTCTAAAACCTTGGCATTATCTTTTGCTTCACCAATACCCATATTGATGACAATCTTATCTAACTTTGGCACTTCCATAACGTTTTTATAACCAAACTTTTTGATCATAGCTTCTACGATCTCTGTGTTGTAAGTCTCTTTTAATCTAGCCAATTTTTATTCCTCCTCTCCGAATTAGTCAATTACCTTACCGGTTGCTTTTGCAACACGTACTTTTTTACCATCTTTTACTTCAAAACCAACTCTTGTTGCTGTTCCGTTCACAACGAGCATAACGTTAGAAATATCAAATGCAGCTTCTTTCTGCACGATACCGCCCTGCTGATTGCCTGCGCTTGGTTTCACATGCTTTGTAATCATGTTTACACCTTCAACAGTTACTTTGTTGTTCTTTGTATCGATATGAAGAACTTTACCCTGTTTGTTTCTATCTTTACCTGCGATAACTTTAACCAGGTCGTCTCTTTTAATTTTTTGCACAGTCCGACACCTCCTTATAATACTTCTGGAGCTAAGGAAACAATCTTCATGAAATGCTTCTCTCTTAACTCTCTGGCAACCGGCCCAAAGATACGAGTTCCTTTTGGAGTCTTGTCATCTTTGATAATTACGGCAGCATTCTCATCGAACTTGATATAGGAACCGTCTTTACGGCGTGCGCCCTTTACAGTACGTACGACAACGGCCTTAACAACGTCGCCTTTCTTAACAACACCGCCAGGTGTTGCATCTTTAACACTGGCAACGATAACATCACCAATACTAGCATATCTTCTTGTAGATCCACCCATAACACGGATGCAAAGAAGTTCCTTTGCACCGGTATTATCAGCAACCCTTAATCTGGTCTCCTGCTGAATCATGCCTGTTACTCCTTCCTAAAAATAAATTATTTCGCTCTCTCGATAACCTCAACAAGTCTCCATCTTTTATCCTTAGATAGTGGTCTTGTCTCCATTACTTTTACGGTGTCGCCCATGTTGCAATCATTGTTCTCATCATGAGCTTTTAATTTATACGTTCTTTTTACGATCTTGCCGTATAAAGGATGTTCTACATGGTCTTCAATAGCAACTACGATAGTCTTATCCATCTTGTCGCTTACAACCTTACCAGTACGGGTTTTTCTAAGATTTCTCTCCACGTTAGGTATTCTCCTTTCGAGTTTATGGCTTCATCAGCCCTATCTATAAGTTTACACGCACTCGTGTGTGTCATGCTTTTATGAAATCACAATTTAAGCTAACTTTGCTCTCTCAGTTATAACAGTCTGGATTCTAGCAATGTTCTTACGAACGTCCTTGATTCTACTTGTGTTATCAAGCTGATTGGTCGCATTCTGAAATCTTAAATTGAAGAGTTCTTTCTTAGCAGCTACTAATTCTGTATTCAGTTCAGAAACTGATTTTGCTTTTAATTCTTCTACATACTTATTAGTTTTCACTGTTATTCACCGCCTTCTAAATCTGCTTTAGCAGCAATTTTACATCTGCATGGTAATTTGTGCATAGCAAGACGTAAAGCTTCACGTGCTGTTTCTTCAGGTACTCCAGCGATCTCGAATAATACACGGCCTGGTTTTACTACTGCTACCCAGTATTCCAGACTGCCCTTACCGGAACCCATTCGGGTTTCTGCTGGCTTTGCTGTTACAGGTTTATCCGGGAAGATTTTAATCCAAACTTTACCACCACGTTTGATATAACGAGTCATGGCAACACGGGCTGCCTCGATCTGGTTAGATCTGATCCAACATGGCTCTAAAGAGACTAAACCGAACTCACCGTTGCTGATCTTATTGCCTCTTAAAGCTTTACCAGCCATGTTTCCACGGAACTGTTTACGACGTTTAACTCTTTTTGGCATTAACATTATTTATCTCTCCCTTCCTTGTTTCCTTTAGTTGGAAGTACTTCGCCATTATAGATCCAAACCTTAACGCCGACCTTACCGAAGGTTGTATCTGCTTCAGCGAAACCGTAGTCAATATCTGCTCTTAATGTCTGTAACGGAATTGTTCCCTCGCTGTAGAACTCTGTACGAGCCATATCAGCACCACCAAGGCGACCTGCAACTGCAGCTTTGATTCCCTTGATACCAGTCTTCATGGAACGACCCATAGTAGACTTTAATGCACGACGGAAAGATACACGATTTACTAACTGCTGAGCGATAGATTCAGCAACAAGCTGAGCATCTTTGTCTGGTCTTTTGATTTCTTTGATATCAACAAATAACTTCTTATCTGTAAGTTTCTGAACTTCAACTTTTAACTTCTCAATTTCAGAACCACCCTTACCGATTACAACACCTGGTTTTGCTGTGTGGATGATAACCTTAACTCGGTCAGATGATCTTTCAATTTCAATATGAGAAATGCCAGCGCTGTATAATCTCTTTTTCAGAAATTTTCTGATCGCATAATCTTCTACTAAGTTGTCTGCGAAATCAGCTTCAGCATACCATTTTGAGTCCCAGTCTTTAATAACACCGACTCTTAAGCCGTGTGGATTAACTTTCTGTCCCATTATTTGCCTCCTTATCTTTCATTAAGCACAACCGTGATGTGGCTCATTCTCTTCTCGATTCTATAAGCGCGGCCCTGTGCTCTCGGTTTTACTCTCTTCATTGTTGGTCCCTTGTTTGCAAAACATTCTTCAACATAAAGCTTTGCTGGGTCCATTCCGTTGTTATTTTCAGCATTAGCTACTGCTGATTTTAATAACTTTTCTATTAAAGTAGAAGCATATCTGGGATTGTAAAGTACAATACCAAGTGCCGTCTGAACGTCCTTGCCTCTAATAGCGTCTAATACGAAACATGCTTTCTGAACAGATACTCTAGCATAGGATAACTTTGCTGATGGTCTCATGTCCTTCTCGGCATTTCTTTCTCTCTTAATCTGGCTTCTATGTCCTTTAGCCATGGTAATCCTCCTTTCAACTATAACGCCCTTTGGGAGTCCTTAGGACTGCCCGGAGGGAGTTTGTTTCTTTCATTACTTACGGCCAGACTTTTTCTCGTCTTTGCCATGTCCTCTGTAAGTTCTAGTAGCAACGAATTCACCCAGTTTATGTCCAACCATATCTTCGGTAACATATACTGGAACGTGTTTTCTGCCATCATGAACTGCAATTGTATGTCCAACCATCTGTGGGAAGATTGTAGAACGGCGTGACCAGGTCTTAATTACCTGTTTCTGTCCTGCTGCGTTCATAACATCTACTTTTTTGAGTAAATGAGCATCTGCAAATGGTCCTTTTTTAAGTGAGCGAGCCATAGATTCTAACCTCCTTCAATTATTTGACGGTTTTGCCATCTCTTCTTCTAACGATCAACTTGTTAGACTGCTTGTTTTTCTTTCTGGTCTTTAAGCCAAGTGCTGGTTTGCCCCATGGTGTACTTGGACCTGGACGGCCAATACCAGTCTTACCTTCACCACCACCGTGTGGATGGTCATTCGGGTTCATAACAGAACCACGTACTGTAGGACGGAATCCCATGTGACGTTTTCTACCGGCTTTACCAATATTGATTAAGTTATGATCGCCATTGCCTACAACACCAATGCTGGCTCTGCAGTTAATTGGAACCATTCTCATCTCACCAGAAGGTAAACGAAGAGTTGCAAACTTGCCTTCTCTAGCCATTAACTGTGCGCCGTTACCAGCAGAACGAACTAACTGACCGCCTTTTCCTGGGTAGAGCTCAATGTTATGAACCTGAGTACCTACTGGGATCTTGCTTAATGGTAAACAGTTACCTACTTTTGCTTCTGCAGTTTCACCGCTCATAACCTTCATTCCGTCTGTTAAACCAGCAGGAGCAAGGATATATGCTTTTGTACCATCAACATAGCTGATTAAAGCGATATTAGCTGTTCTGTTTGGATCGTATTCGATACCAATTACAGTTGCTACAATACCATCTTTGCTATTTCTCTTGAAGTCGATGATTCTATATTTTCTCTTAACGCCGCCTCCGCGATGTCTAACAGTAATTTTACCCTGATTGTTACGACCAGCTGTCTTCTTGATGGTCTTGCTGATCAAGGACTTTTCAGGTGTGTCTTTTGTGATTTCGCTGAAATCAGAACCGGTCATGTGTCTTCTGGAAGGGGTATATGGGTTATACTTTTTAATTCCCATGATTATTTCTCCTCTCAACGCCGCCTGGCGTATCTAATTATCGTGATATAAGGTTCATCACATAGGTTGACTGTTTGTATCTCATTGCTCTTTGACGGTGTAAGAGATACTCCTCACGCAGTTCGGAGTATCCGATTTCACGCGCCACCAAGCGTTCCGATTTTACAGTCCTTCGAAAATTTCGATCTCTTTGCTGTCTGCTGTTAACTGAACGATCGCTTTCTTTGTCTTAGAAGTCTTACCGAAAGTTGTACCTCTTCTTTTTGTCTTACCCTCTAAGTTCATAGTGTTCACAGTGGCAACTTTAGTGCCTGGGAACATCTTCTCAACAGCTTCTTTAATCATAGTCTTGTTAGCATCTGTGTGAACAATAAATGTATACTTTTTGGACGCCATAGCGTTCATGCTCTTCTCAGTTACTACAGGCTTCTGAATTACGTCGTAATATTTAATATCTGCCATTATGCGTACACCTCCTCGATTGCTGCAACAGCAGTCTTGGTAGCAACAACTGTGTTGTACTTTAAGATATCGTATACATTGATTGTGTTAACAAATGCAGTCTTGATTGTAGCAATGTTTCTTGCGCTTAATACTGCGTTTGTGCTGTCGTCACCAACAACCACAAGAGCTTTGGATACCTTTAAGTTGCTTAATACAGTCTGGAATTTCTTTGTTTTGATCTCATCAAACTTTAACTCGTCAACAACGATGAACTTATTCTCGCTTACTCTGCTTGATAATGCAGATTTAAGAGCAAGTCTTCTTTCTTTCTTGTTCAGTCTGATTGTGTAATCTCTTGGTGTTGGAGCAAATACAACTCCACCGCCTGTCCACTGTGGAGATCTTGTAGAACCCTGTCTTGCGTGACCAGTTCCCTTTTGCTTCCATGGTTTTCTTCCGCCACCGGATACTTCAGCACGTGTTTTTGCTTTCTGTGTTCCCTGGCGCTTATTTGCAAGCTGGCTTACGACTGCCATGTGTACGAGATGTTCATTAACATCTACACCGAACACTGCATCGTTTAACTCTAATGTGCCAACTTCTTTACCTTCCATATTGTAAACAGATACGTTTGCCATCTGTATGATCCTCCTTTCTTATAAAAGCATTATTTCGATGCCTTTACTGTTTCCTTGATTGTTACTAGAGATTTCTTTGGTCCTGGGATAGCACCTTTAACTAAAATCAGGTTGCTTTCAATATCAACCCTAACGATTTCAAGGTTCTGGATTGTAATCTTCTTGTTACCCATCTGGCCAGGCATCTTCTTGCCTTTAAATACCTTACTTGGATCAGAAGCCGCACCATTAGAACCAGCATGACGATGGAACTTGGAACCGTGAGCCATAGGTCCTCTGGACTGTCCGTGTCTCTTAATAGCACCCTGGAAACCTTTACCTTTGGAGATTGCGGTTGCATCAATCTTATCGCCTGCAGCGAAGACATCAGCTTTGATTTCGTCTTTAACAGAATACTGATCAGCATTCTCAAGCTTGAATTCTCTTACAAATCTCTTGTAAGAAACACCAGCCTTTTCAAAATGGCCTTTTAATGGTTTTGTGACAAGTTTTTCTCTCTTATCAACATAACCAACCTGTACTGCACTGTAACCATCGTTCTCAACGGTCTTGATCTGTGTTACTACACAAGGACCAGCCTGAAGAACTGTTACTGGAGTTAATACTCCATTTTCATTGAAGATCTGTGTCATTCCGACCTTCGTAGCTAAAATAGCTTTCTTCATGTTTTTACCTCCTGTTTGTTAATTCTACAGCGGATTGCTTTCGCAATCATCCTAGAACAGCCCAATATACGTGGAACACTATGACTCTGCCTGGCAGAGATGTTGATTCCTTACAGGAAAAAAGTGTTGCTTCTATATTAAAACCCTTCAGGATATTACCTAAATTGTTTCTGATGAAGATTATTTATTCTTCATCTTGATATCGATGTACACACCTGCTGGCATTTCCAATCTGGATAATGCATCAACAGTCTTCTGACTTGGTGTGATGATATCAATGAGTCTCTTATGAGTTCTCTGCTCGAACTGCTCTCTGGAATCTTTGTACTTGTGAACCGCTCTTAAGATAGTTACCACTTCCTTCTTGGTTGGTAACGGTACCGGTCCACTCACTTTAGATCCTGTCTTTTTTACAGTGTCGATAATCTTGCCTGCAGACTGATCAACTAACTGATGATCGTATGCCTTTAATGTGATTCTCATTACTTGACTTGCCATAAAAAAAGTCGCCTCCTTTTCGCACTTATAATAGAAGTACGACAAGCGGTGACTGTACACGTTCCCGTGTGTGTCATCGAGGACCACACGAAGAATTTCTCTTGCAATTTCAGAGTTTTAAATTGTACAGTGACTTGTCGCCAGTTTCCTAACTTGACATTCGCTCTGCGAAAAAACCTGCTTTTACAAGCAGCAACCTCTCGCTTCAACGCTATCATGCCACAGCCTTAACATAATAACATATATTTTTTTCCATTGCAAGCATTTTTTTTAAATTACTAAGTCATGCAGAAAAAAATAGACAACTTTCGCGTGTGAGCTTGCTCACAAAGCCAAAGTCGTCTATTTTTTTCTATAGGGCGCAGCCCGCAAATGAATCATTTGGCTCCAAAACATGTTCTTTTTATCAAATAAAAAAACCGCCAAATGATGAATGGCCATGGCTGAACCATTACCCTACTGCCAAGTCGGTTCCGTAGGAGCTTTCCCTTCGTCGCCAGAAGGATTCTCATCATCTACCTTAATCAGATTACCATTACTCCCGGTCTTATATTTCACACCGTCTGCACTCTTAACTGTAGTACTCTTTGAAACTTTTCCAGAGGAATTCACAACATAGGTGGTCTTCGTGCTTCCAGTTGGTATGGCAATTGGCTCATACTTATTTCCACTATCCGCACATTGGAGCTTTCCCATATAATAGAGATAACTATCCTTCACTCCTGTATAACCACGTCCGCTATCGCTAAAATAATAGGTTGCGTCACTTCCATCGCCTTCTATTACCTTAACCTTGCCTTTTTGCATGGTACTGACTTTCTTATCTCCAAAATAAAAGGCTGTATAATCAGAAGATCCGCCTATGGATACTTTCTGGAGACCAAAGACAGGATTTCCAAGGTCGTTGAACAAATAAGTCTTATCATTGATTTTGGTTAAATTCTGTGTACTTGCTTCTCCCTCTTTGGGTCCGGATTTTGGTACGCCAGCAGTGGAAAAGTAAAACCATTCTACATTTTCCTCATAACCGTTGATGTCTTTAGGAGGTTCTACAGATAACCAACCAGCTTTTCTCATCTTACCATTGTTGTCAAAATATTTGTAGTTTTCAATTTCATGTTCTGCATTGTTAATGCCCACATTCTTCCAGCCGGTCTGTAAAGATCCATCTGTATCAAAACAGTATGCTTCTCCGTTGATCTTATAGGAACCAAAATCTCCGGAAACATCTTTTGGTACATACTTCTTCCCATTCTCACCAAAATAGTACCAGGATTTTCCGTCATCACTGTCTCCAGGATTGATCCTGCCAGAATCACCATTGCTGCTAGGGGGATATAGCTTCTGCCAGCCTGTCCTCATCGCACCGTCTGTTCCAGTGTAATACATATCATCTAACACCCAGCCAGTCTGCATCTCTCCATTGGCATCAAAGTAATACCACTTGTTGTTGATCTTAGACCAATTGTCCATAATGGCTTTTCCACTGCTTCCAAAATAATACCACTTATAATCTGCAGAGCCATTATCCTGAAACTTCATCCACTTATCCGTCACTAATATTCCGTTGGAATCCACATAATAAGTATTCTCCACCCAGGAATTAAGTGCCATCTCACCACTGCTGTTTAAATATCTCCAGTTGTTGTCCTCACCTTTTTTCCAAGTGTTAGTTACTTTATTTCCAGATTCATCTGCGAACACCCAGTTATTGCCAGAAGCAGATTTCTCCCAGCCAGCATAGGCGTCTACATTGGAAACATGAACCGCCAGCACGGCAGTTGCTGCCAGTACAATGAGACCTTTTCTTTTCATATTGTCACTCCTTACAGGGATTTCCTTTTTTACTAATTTCATTTTAACAATTATTCTCAGATTATTCAACTCTTTTAATCTTTCAATTCTATTACAAAATTATTGCTCTGATCTGATTGCAATCAAAAAGGCGGGCCCGGCAAAGCCGGAAACCCACCCCAATCTATCAAGTATGAAAGAATGATATTACATTCTGTTAATTACAACGGTTATTTCTGCATCCACATCTGCATCTGCAATTTCCGCAGCGGTTACAACGTTGGCAACAGCGGTTCCCACCGCAGCACCTGCGATTCGAGCAATTGTTAAAGCATAGATTACAAAAATTACCACAGCCATTGCAGAATCGGTAATTACCCCAACAGCTCAGACCACAGTTTCCTACACAAAAGCCCATGCGTAAACAACTCATAACGGTTCACCTCTTAATCTTATTTATACCTTATTATATAGGACATAAATACAAGACGTGAATAAAGCCGTCCAAAACCTGTTTCGTGCCGTACTTGACGCACAAAGTTCTTTCCAGTATAATCATAGAATCATCGAAAATAGAGGAAATACAGGATTGTTAGAAAGAAAGGTTGGCACCAAATATGTGGATTGCAGACGGCTGGAAAGATTATGAAATTATAGATTGTTCAGAAGGAGAAAAACTGGAGCGCTGGGGGAATTACCTCCTTGTACGTCCTGACCCTCAGGTCATCTGGTCTACTCCCAAGACAGAAAAAGGCTGGAAGAAGATGAATGGCCATTATCACCGAAGTGCAAAAGGCGGCGGAGAATGGGAATTTTTTAATCTTCCTGAGCAATGGACAATCAGCTATAAGGAGCTGACATTTCAGCTTAAGCCCTTTAGCTTTAAGCATACGGGACTCTTCCCAGAGCAGGCAGCAAACTGGGACTGGTTCAGTGAAAAGATCAAAAAAGCAGGACGGCCGATTAAGGTATTAAACTTATTTGCCTATACAGGTGGTGCGACCTTAGCTGCAGCACAGGCTGGAGCTTCCGTCACTCATGTAGACGCTTCTAAGGGAATGGTCGGATGGGCCAAGGAGAATGCCCGCTCCTCTAATTTAGAATCTGCTTCCATTCGTTGGATCGTAGACGACTGTGTGAAGTTCGTAGAAAGAGAAATCCGCAGAGGCACCAAGTACGATGCCATCATCATGGATCCCCCTTCTTATGGAAGAGGACCTAAGGGAGAGATCTGGAAGATCGAAGATGCTATTTACCCACTGGTTCAGATCTGTTCCAAGCTTCTTTCAGATAACCCGCTCTTCTTCCTCATTAATTCTTACACAACAGGACTTGCACCTTCTGTCTTATCCTATATGTTATCTACGGAAGTTGCAAAGACATATGGCGGCACCGTACAAGCTGGAGAAGTTGGACTTCCAGTCACACAGACAGGACTGGTTCTTCCTTGCGGCGCATCGGGACGCTGGTCATCGACCTCCGTTTAACAGACACCACGTTCTTGGCAGGCATTTCCTTAAGAGACACGCAATGCAATAGCTAAAGAAAACGCATATAATTGGCATCATAAGAAAGATTCCAATGGGAATGGCCGGAACAGACGGGAGCAGAAATGCTCCTGTTTTGTTTATGAGTCTTACCATAGCAAAATGAATTGCATAGAGAAAGAAATTATGTCTCATCCATTCCTTGGCTTCAAACAGAAGAAATTCCGGGACCATGAGCCACAAAGCCACCGGAACGAACAACCGAAATAATACAATGGATGCCGCCATCTCTCCCCTTGCCTCTCCTGGAAAATCGAAGCCATAGACAAGACAAGCTAAGACAATTAAGATCCCACCACTGAAAAGGGCCTTTATATTCCAAGTTCTCTCTACCACTTCTTTTCCATGGACAGCTGCAAATGCCCCAACCGTATAATAAAGCATGGCATCTAGATTTACAAACCTCAATTCGCCTCCTAAATAGATGGAGATAAAAATTCCGAATAAGAAAGCCCCTCCTATGATTTTCTTCTTCACCATAAGATAGATCAGGGGCGATAATATAAGAAGTATAATGAGCTGGTTCAAATACCAAAACACATAATTATAGGTGTGGCGAAGAATTGCATCCCCTGCCTGAGTGATGGTAAAAGGAATTCTCCCCATTCCCATAATATTCGTTAATACTGGAATTCTGCTTCCTATGACATAACCCAAATAATATAGAAAGTTCCATAGAATATATGGAACTAAGACGCTTCGTATCCTGGAGTTCCATTTTACCCAGATCCGGCTCATGGTGAAGGTCCTAAAAAACAGATAAGATGAGATCAGAAAAAAACCAGGAACAGCCACCTGAGCCACTGTATTTCCTAAAAATCGTTCCAGATAATCAGTCCGGTAAGCGATTTTATTTGTCCCTAAAAATAGAACGGCATTATAGGAGTGAACCCAGATAACAAGAACGCTAAAGAAAAATGTAAACCAGATGATTTTATTTCTAAACTTCTGCTCTTCCATGGGGCCTCCATTCTTCCTTTTCTTTTCGAAATATCTTATAACAATCTTTTATTTACCACATCTTATCCAGGACAGAGGCGGATACTTTTTCATTATTCCTGTCACACTGTTCAAAATACCTTCTGTAGTATTCGGTATACATCAAATCAATCAAAAAAAGCTGACTGATCTCAGAGGATGTGGAACCGCCTTGAAGGGGCCCCTCATTGGCGCCGCACAAAAGTGTCATATCTGCAAAGGAGGTGAGAGGGGATTTTAAAAACCGTGTGATACAGATGGTAACTGCCCCTGCTTTTTTCGCAAGTTCTGCTGCATGAATGGTATCTTTGGTAGAACCAGAATAAGAGAAAAATACGGCTACTTCCTCTTCATTCATCATGGAAGCCGCCATTGCCTGCATATGTCCATCCTGGATACAAAATACTTTAGGTTCTATACGCATAAATTTATTGGCTGCCTTTAATGCGGATATCATGCTGGCGCCCACTCCAAAAAAACAGATTCGCTTTGCCTGATAAAGGGCACTGATAACCGCTCCAAATTGCTCTTCATCTAACAGTGAATACGTCTCTTCCAGGGCGTCCATATTGGTATTAAGTACTTTACGTGAAACCTCCTTAAAGGAATCCTTTAAACTGATATTGCCTTCCAGGCGACCCTGTCCAGTGGTCTCATCGTGGAGGCTCAAAGATAACCTCATCTTAAATTCCTGATACCCCTTTAAATCTAAGGTCTTGCAGAAACGAAATACACTGGTATCTCCTACTTCACATGCCTCAGCAAGTCCGGTGATCGACATAAACAAAACTTCTCTGGAATTTTGTAAGATATAGTCTGCCACTTTTTTCTCCGCTTTTGTGAACTGATTGTATTCCAAACGGATTTTGGTCAAAAAATCCCCTTTCATATGATATACGCTCCTTTTATCCTAATCTCATTCATTGCCGCTTCGACATCCGGAATCGGTAATAAAATGTTTGGTGATATCTCTTGGTCTAGTAATGGCACTTCCTATGACTGCAGCAAATACGCCCAAAGAGAACGCCTCTTTTAACTGTTCCGGGGTCCAAATTCCACCTTCAGCAATCACTGGCTTTGGTGAGTCCTGAGAAAGCCTTCTCATCAATTCATGGTCTGGAAGTTTTATATCCTTTGTCTCCTCTGTATACCCGCTCATGGTGGTTCCAATGAAATCAAATCTAAGAAAAGCAGCATTCATTCCTTCTTCATAAGTGGCACAGTCTGCCATAAAAAGCTGATCTGGATGTTTTCCCTTGACTTCCTTCCAAAATTCAGATAAAGTTCTTCCTTCAGGCCGCAGCCTGTTAGTAGCATCGATTGCAATGATCTCTGCACCACATACAACTAGTTCATCTATTTCCTTCATGGTGGGCGTTATATACACTTCACTTCCAGCATATTCTCGCTTTACGATTCCAATAATAGGGAGGTCTACCACTTGTTTAATGGCCGTGATATCTACTGCCGTATTGGCACGGATGCCTACAGCTCCGCCCTCTTTTGCGGCATATGCCATTCGGGACATAATGTAGGAACTGTAAAGAGGTTCATCACTGAGGGCCTGGCAAGATACAATCAGACCATTTCTTAGCTTATCATAAAGATTCTCTCTCATGGCCTCTCCCCCCATTTTTTCATATGTCAATCATACCATAAATAAAAAATATATTTCAATATAATTTAATTAGAAATTTTTTTCTTATTTCAAGTCAATTTAAGGTTAAATTCAGTTTACGAACACAGGTTAATGCTATACTTTTTGTATTTCACATACATAGGAGGAATTAATATGAGTATAACAGGCATATCTGGCACGTCCACTCTTGATTATCAAATGGAACTCCAGTTGCAAAAAGAAGAAGAAAAAAAGGCCACCGAGCAGGTCGCAGCCCAGCAAGCACAGATTACTGGAATTGTAGACACTGGTATCAATAACGTTCAAACAAAGCTCTCATCCACAGATCGAACACAAGATACGATAGAAATAAGCAAAGAGGGCAGAGCTTATCAGCTAAAATCCCAATCCGAATCTGTATCCAACTCTATGGAATCCGATACAAACAGCACGCAAAACCTGACCAGCCTTACTGAGTCAGAAATACAGGAACTGGTTGATAAAGGAACCATTAGCCAGGCAGAGGCAGATAAAGAATTAATGAGAAGAGCTTCCGAAAAAAATAAAAACGAATCGTCTGATGATTCAGAATTGGAACCTTATATGGAAGAAGAGTCATAAAAAAAGAAAACCTGGTCAAAAGCCGGGTTTTCTTTTTTCCAATCTTAGTAGAAAATTAATATTTTTTCACATAATTTGAAGACTCACCGCGTAGGGTTTATGATATAATAGCAATAGTTTTAATGAATGCTTCATAGTAAGGAGAACGAAACAATGAAAAAAAGAACCAGAGTTGCATGTCTGTCCCTTGCCATTTTGCTCACCGGCCTTTCCTTTCCACTGACCAATCAGTTACCATCAGGAAATCAGCCAGGGACAGAACATGTGCTCCGCTCGTTTTCAACCGATGAGGGACAAGCCCTTCACTCTCTTGCCATAGGGCCTGGACTTGTAAATTTATCCCCTTCCGATGAATTTTCCACCTATCAGTGGGGATTGAAAAATGATGGAGAATTCCGTCTAGTGGAATTAAAATCTAAGTTCCAGTCAGTTGATAACGTTTATGACGGATTAAAATCCGGTATGGGTCTTGGACTTCCAAAGCCTGGCCCGGGGGATTATGAATCTAAAGTTACAAAAGCGGTAGCAGGAATCGATATAGATATACAACCAGCTTGGGAAACCTATGAAAAGGCTGGCGAAAAGCGTTCTGTCATTGTTGCCATCATCGATACAGGGATTGATATCAACCATCAAGAACTTAAGGATTCCATTTGGACAAACCCAGGGGAAATTGATGGGGATGGACTAGACAATGACGGCAATGGATTTGTAGATGATATCCACGGCTGGAATTTCTATTCTGGAAACAATAAAGTATTTTCTGGAAGTGAGGACAGCCACGGGACACATGCGGCTGGTACCATAGCAGCTGCAAGAGGTGCTTACGGGATTGCTGGTATCACAGACAACCGTTATGTTAAAATCATGCCTCTTAAGGCACTAGGTGGAAAAGAAGGCACCGGAACACCAGAGGCAGTCATTCAGTCCATCCGTTATGCCGAAGCCAATGGCGCTTCCATCTGCAACTTAAGTATGGGAACCTCAGCCTATAGTGAGGAGCTGGCCCAGACCATTAAAAATTCTCGCATGTTATTTGTTGTCTCTAGTGGAAACGGAGGAATCTCCGGGCTTGGTTATGATACGGATATCAATCCTGTTTATCCCGCTTCCCTCCCCTACGACAATGTAATATCCGTAGCTAACATTCTATTTGATGGTACCTTAAGCAAGGAATCCAATTTCGGAGCTAACAGTGTGGATATCGCCGCTCCCGGCACTTATATCCTAAGTACCATACCAAATAATAAATACGGCTTTATGAGCGGTACCTCTATGGCAGCTCCTATGGTTACTGGAGTGGCAGCCATGCTTTATTCTTACCGAACCGATATTTCCTTATCCGATGTAAAGCAGATCCTGCTTAATTCCAGCAGAAAGTTGGATTCTCTTCAGGGAAAAGTAGTAAGCGGTGGACTTTTAGACGCTTATAGCGCACTAAACTGGAAATAGTAATAGAAAGAAAGGGCAGCTAGGTTTTATCCTCGCTGCCCTTTTTCTATGTTTATTTTTCGATGGCTCTCCAACGGAAATCTGGTACCACATCAGACCATTTCTGAATTCCAATAATGGATTTTGCAAACTCTGTAGTTTCCAGAGTGTATTTCTTCTTATCAATATCTCTAAATACCTGCCAGATCTTTCTGCGCTTTGTCGCTACAAGTTCGTCGCCTCGGTCCATGGCACATTCCCAAAGACCAAAGGAGAGTCCGCTTCTTACTTCCAAAGGAGCATCTACCTGACGGCTTAAGATATAAGCGTCAATATAAGGATTGCTGTCAACCAGGTAATAGGAGTATGCAAATGCCGCTGCCTGTACCTGTGGTATATTTCCTCTTGACTGGCTTGTAGCTGTAAATCCCTGCTCTGTCAAAATAATATGACGAACATGACCGGTAGGGGACTTTAATGCATCCTGAGCCATGTAGTCGGTAAGCGTTGTTAAGTTCTTAAAGTTAATGACAGGGGAGTTAAAATCATTTTTCACAAGGCCAGTATTATCATCATCCCAGAATTCCGGCTCTGTCATAGGGCATGGGTATGGGTGATAAGAAAGTCCCCAATCCATCTGTCCCTGTTCGTTTGCAATGGAGTTAAAGGTATCTACAATGGCTTTTCCGCCATATTTTAACTTGTTATCAATCTCATTGTTCCAGTTGTAATCCAAAGAATAATAAACCCTGTCGTTGGCACTGGTACTCTTAATGGCTGTGTAGAAAACCCGGAATGCATCCTGGAATGTCTGAACATAACTGGTTATATCTCTAGGCCCTATATAGTTCCACTGCTGATTGTTGATTTCATTTCCAATAATCCAGTTGGAGATCTTTCCATAATTAGGATTGGATCCGCTATAGCGTTCTGCCAGGAAAGAGGCGATGGCTCTTGTTTCATCAAGTCCTTCCTGAGTTGCTGTATTAAACATATAGTAGAATGCTTTGGAAGTTTTCTTAGCCCCTGGATAAAGAAGATTCGGGGTATTATCGTTCCAGCCATTTAAAACGATGGCTGTTACTGTCATTCCCTTTCCAGACAATGCGCTGATGGTGTCATCATAGCCAGCAATAACGTTCTTATCAAAGTGATAGGTCTTTCCATCGAACTGATAATCAATTCCTGATCCAAGAATCTGATGGAATGCGATGTTGGTTGCAACGTGCTTTACGCCTAACTCAAAAGCATCTCCAAGCATATTTAATTCAATGTTCAATCCTTTTTTTGTAAGAGGAGCATTAAAAACTGCCGTATTGGATGCAACCATCTCAGGGTTAGTTATGTAATGCGGCTTGCTAACTTCTATGTACTTGGTTCCGTCCCAGAATGCTACAACAAACTTACTAAAAAGTCTGTCTTGAGCTGTGTTACGGTTTAACGGAAATGTAAATGTGACCGTGCCGCTAGGAGAAGCCTTTGCAGCAAAATCTGTTCTTCCATCTAAGTTACTCTGATAAGGCTGCATCTCAACCAGATAAAGAACCCCATCCGTTCCTTCCATATTCGCATTGTTGGAAATTTTTACCGTTACATTGTTTTTATCTGAATTGATCAAACAGGACTGTATATCAGCCTGCACTCCTGCCTGGCCTACATCTGCAAGTGAAACAAAGGCAGTTCCACAGCATAGAAATGCAGCGGCAACAAGTCCAGTTAAGGCCCTGCCAATCTTTATTTTCTTCATGTTCGCGTTCCTCCATATTGTCATTATCACGTCATTTCCAGATTCTATACAATGATAACCAATTTCCCTAATATTTACAATAACGAATTTATTACGTATTTGTAATAAAACCTTAAGGCTTGTG
This sequence comes from uncultured Eubacteriales bacterium, assembly GCA_963528005.1. Taxonomy (GTDB): domain Bacteria; phylum Bacillota; class Clostridia; order Lachnospirales; family Lachnospiraceae; genus Lacrimispora. The sequence goes on along the minus strand of CAURSM010000010.1, from coordinate 46,501 downwards.
GTTACAAAGCAAAAAGCGATGCTGAGATTCCTATGAAATCCCAGCACCGCCTGCCCTACTTGAATTGGAGATTCTACTATTTACTTAACTCCGGATATAAAAAATCTACAAGGGTTTCCATACAATCAAAAGTACGATATCCGCCTCCCATTAAGTCATTGTATTCTACGGTTATAACCTTTTTATTTTCAATTGCTTTTACACTCTGAATCACTTCATTGGAGAGCATTTCATTTACTGCATCCTGGTCATTTTCTTCATTATGGGTTCCCTTAACATAGACAATTACATCTGGGTCCATGGAAATCAAGTTCTCTGCTGATAAAGCACTGCCGCCCTTTTCCAGTACATTCACTGCATGAAGACGTTTTAATAAGTCTTTTTGTAAAGAAGCATTGTTTCCATAACCACCAAAGGATCCATCCTTATAATTTACCATAAGAAGTACTTTTAATGGCTCTCCATCTAGAGACTTTACACGTTCCTCTGTTTTTAACAGACGAGCAGTAAGGTCCTTTGCCATTACCTGGGTCTGTTCCTCTTTCTCAAAGATCTTTCCAATATTATTGATATCTTCTATAATGGATTCCATGGTGACATCCTGATCCATACGGGTGGCTTCCTGGGTATATGCCGCAATTTTCATGTCATTTAAATCACTAACAGAACCTAGCGTTTCAGGAGTAAAGGATTTTACTCTTCCTACAACAATATCAGGCTCCATGCCCACTACCTTTTCTTTTGATATATCCCGCTTGTCTGCCAATACAGGAATTGCATCGTAAGCGGCCGCCAAGTCATCGGTGGTTGGATTGTCTTTTAACACAGTCGCAATAATGCAGTCCCCAAGTCCAAGTTTTAATAACAGTTCTGTGCTGGCCTGATTGTTAGTAATTATCTTCTGAGGGGCACGCTCAACCACCTGCTCATGACTGGTCCCGTCTGCATCGTATGCAAAGTATGTAAATGGAAGCCCAGCGGACTTCGCCTCGGACTGTGTTTCTGCTGTTTCCACGGTTGTTTCCTGCGCCACAGTTGTCGTTTCCGCTTTCGGCTTATTTCCCCCACAACCTGCAGTGACTGCTGCAATGGTACAAACCGCTGATATCATTATAATTGCATTTTTTTTCATTGTAATCTCCTTATGGTATTTCTTGATTAAAACAAGTATTGTATGGAAAGATGTCCTGTTTCCTTATCAATCATCACATTGGCATTGACATCATAGATTTCCTGTATCATCTTCGCAGTAATGACCTCTTCTGGTTTTCCTTTTCCCATTATGCTGCCACCTTTTAACATATAAATCTCATCACAGAACATGGAGGCAAGAGAAAGGTCATGAAGAGCTGCCACCACACATATATCCAACTGCTTTACAATGGATAAGACCTGAAGCTGATATTTAATGTCCAGATGATTGGTAGGTTCATCAAGAATTAATATCTTTGGCTCTTGGGCTAATGCTCTTGCCAAAACAATTCTCTGCTTTTCTCCCCCGGACAAGGTGGAGAACCTGCGTTTTGAATAGGTATCCATACCAACCTTTTTTAGTGCACTAGAAACAATCTGATAATCTTCTATGGTTTCTCTCGCCAGTCGCTTTTTATGAGGCGTTCGTCCCATCATAACAATATCTTCGACTGTAAATTCAAAGCTCACCTGATTAAACTGGGATACCACTGCCATATCCCTAGCTCTCTCCTTTTCAGGAATCTTAGCTATATCCTTGCCATTTATTAATACCACACCTCCGCTTGGTTTAAGGACCTGATAAATGGCCTTTAACAGCGTTGATTTTCCACTACCATTGGGACCTAACAATCCCGTAAAGCGATGACTTTGTCCCTCCAGAGAGATTCCTTTTACGATTTCTACATTTCCTATATTTACTCTTAGGTCTTCTACTTTTAGCTCCACTCTCTTCTCCTCCTTACCCTTCCCGGAAGGTATAGCTTTTGCGTACAAGAATGTACACAAAGAATGGCGCGCCGATTAACGCTGTCACAATACCAATGGGAAGTTCTGAGTTTGGTACGGCAATTCTTGCGAAGGTATCCGCCCATATCATAAAGACAGCACCTAAAACGGTACAAAGAGGTGTGAGCCTTCGGTGGTCTGCTCCTGCAATGGCTCTGGTGATATGTGGAATGATCAGCCCAACAAAACCGATGATACCGCAGTAAGCAACCAAAACTCCAGTTAATAGAGAGGAGGCCACCATGTAGATTCTTCGGTAGCGGGCCACTGGTATCCCAAGGGTCACCGCAGCTTCATCTCCCAAAAGCAGAGTGTTTAGAGTTCTTGATTGAAAGAGAAATCCTACAAAACAAATTCCAGTAAGGACCACTGGAAAAAAGATATTTTGCCACTTAGCGCCTGCAAGGGAGCCCATGGTCCAGAATTTCACACTTTGCATTCCTTGTGCATCTCCTGCCATAAAGATAATGAAATTGCTAAGCGCATTGCATAATGCATTGACCACAGTTCCTGAGAGCACCAGCTTGGAGCTTGTCATCTTACTTCCCATGGAAGCCAGCATTAATACGCAAAAGGCAGCCAAAAGGGCACCTGCAAATCCCCAGAAGGAACTAGCGCTGATGGAAAACCAACTTAATGAACCAATCCCTAACATAATGGAAAAAGTGGCTCCTAATGAGGCGCCGGAAGAAATTCCAAGAATATACGGTTCTGCCAGTGGATTCTGAACCGCAGCCTGCATAGCCATGCCGCATAGAGAAAGTCCGGCTCCTACGGCTGCTCCAAGAATCACTCTGGGAAAGCGAATCTCCCATATAATGTTCACTTCAGAAAGACGTCCCGTAAGAGATGGATCAATCTGAATGCCAAAAAGCTTTTCCAACAAAATGGCGTAGGTATGAGACGGAACAATCTTCATGGAGCCAAATGACATGGACAATACAATGGACAATAGAAGCACAAAAATCATTCCTGCAAGCATCAGCCCGAAGGCCTTTCTGCTCTTTTGATTCTCTATGTATGCCTCAGATATAGGTTCACTCAAAGAAATAGACCTCCTCTTATCTTATTAGGTATAACTAACCGAAGATTATTATACGAGTTCTTACACAGAATAGGAATAGATAATTCTTTAAGAACATGGACAATTATAAAATCGTAAGCGAGAATAAATATCACCAATGCCAGTTTTATTGACTTCCTAAAATACTGCCTCTATAATGTTTTAAATGTAGACTTATGAAAAAGGAGGTACCAAATGCCTGAATTTCGCACCCAGTTAGCAGAAGAATACGCCAGGTATCCACTTACCATCCAAAAAGCTGCCTCCTTTACCAAGTTGCCTGGACAGATACCAGCTTCCTATGAGACCACACGGGCGGCTTTCATTTTCCCGATTAGCGGAAAAGCTAATATTTCATTTGATTCCCACACTTTTACCGCCGTTCCAGGTAAAGTGATTCACGGCTGCCCAGGTAAAAGACTTACCTTTTACGTGTTGGGAACCGAACCCTTTTGCCATATCAATCTGTATTACGATCCATACGACTATCAAAATAAAGGGACGGATTTTATTCATTCTGCTTATGAGCTTGATATTATAAATAACTTAGAGGTAATGAGCTGTCTAAAAGAATTGCTTCGGCTTTCTCACTGCCATGATATTCGTTCCCGGTTTCGAATGAATTTTACCACCCAGCAGCTTTTTGACGCTTTGTTTTGTTCCAAGCTTAGTAAGCAGGAGGCAGAAGAATTGAGTTTTATTAATGATGCCGCCTCCTATATCCGGGACCATTATACGAAATCTTTAACTCTCCCAGACATTGCCGGACATTTTCAAAAAAAGCCAGAAAACTTCTCCTATCTATTTTATAAGGTTATGGGCATTCGCCCGATTGATTACCTGATTGAATATCGTTTGGAAATGGCTGCTGGTCTTTTAAATGAAAATGGCTACAGCGTCAGACAGGCAGCAACTGCCGTTGGATATAAAGACGAATTTTATTTTAGTAGATTATTTAAAAAACATATGGGAATCCCTCCAAGCAAGATAAAGAGCGGAATTGTTTCAGAAAGGAAAGAATCATGAATACAGAAATTTACGAAGGAGCGCCTTCTATGATAGAAGCTCAATGGGAAAATCACAAGGTCATAATATATCTGCCTCCCTCCTGGAACAAAGAGGAAAGCAAAACCTATCCAGCCGTCCTGGTCCAAGATGGAGACCAGGCCTTAAAGGCGATCACTCCTGTAATTTCAGAACTGGAAGCGCTTTGGAGAAAGGAAAAGGGCAGAGAGTTTGTTCTGGTTATGATATGTCCGCTGGACCGTCTCTCAGAATACACTCCATGGCCAGCCCATGCCATGTCCTCCCGCTTTCCAGATTTTAAGGGTATGGGAAATGAATACCTGGCTGCTCTTGAATCACAACTGCTCCCCTGGTTATCCATAAACTACAAGGTAGATTCAAAAGACGTCTCTTTGTTAGGCTACTCTCTTGGTGGTCTGATTAGCGTATATGCTCTTACCATACAAAATTGCTGGCGTCATGTGGCTGGTATATGTAGCTCTTTTTGGTACGATGGTTGGATGTCCTGGATTGAGAGCAACGAGATAAGCAAAGACCTGATTTCTCTTTCCCTCCACTACGGCACTGGGGAAGGCAAAGGAAAATCAGGTCCAATGGAGAGAGCCGCTGAATATGCGGAGAAAACTGGACAACTTCTGTCACAGAGATTGCCTGGAAAGGTTGTCGTTACAAAAGATGACGGAGGTCATCATTCCTTTGCAGGTGAGCGTTATAGGAATGGGCTTATATGGTTGAATGAGCAGATTGGGAATCCATAATTAATGTTCATTGCTTCTCGTTGTTTGTTTGGACATCATTTTGTTTAAAGCCGTGCTACTGTAGTGAGTTGCCCCTATCTCCATGTCAAGGGGCGGCTCATAACTATTGGATCTTCTTTCTTTTTTATTCTTTAGATCATTATTGCTCTAGCAACATATTCACACAGTATGGAATAGGTGGTTTCTGCGTTCAACCTCTCCTTCTCATATTCTGATGGATTTCCAGCATATCCCAATGGCACCAGCTCTCTTGTCGCCTCCCCACCCTTTAACCACGTTTTAATACTTTCATAGTTTAAGGAATAATCTTTCAGATTCTTTGTGACCTTAGTATCTACAAGATCCTTGAAAAAGTGTTCCATGGCAGCAGTTTCAAATGCTCCTGCATGGATATCCAATCGACCATTATCATCTGGAAAAAGATATTGGGGATATTGAGCTTCATCTAAGAGAATATATGGTTCATCTCCTGTGAGATTGTAGTTTTTTAAATCATAATATTCCATCAAGAATTTAATATCCATATCATGTACTTTATTTGATTCTCTAATTGACTCCAGAATGGTCTTTGTATGTAATGGGTCTCCATGTAAATTAACGCAGTAAATACGATTAAATCCAAATTGATTTAAATTCTCAAAGATATCACCTAAGACACTCCTCAAAGTCTCCTTTTTTAAACTAAAAGATCCTGGAAATGCCCCAGTGCAATAATTAATTCCCCAATAATATGGTGGTGCTATTAGACATTTGCCATTTAAAGATTCGATTTCTTTTTTAATCTTTCTGCATATGGCATAGCTCAAATATATATCTGTTGCTAGCGGTAGATGGGGACCATGTTCCTCAATTACCCCTAATGGAAATAACACAGGTATTCCTGGTTCCCTAGATCCTCAATTTCCTGCCAATTCATATCTGCCATTGTTTCACTAAAAATAGATTCCATTGTAATCCCCCCCTGATATCTTGATTTAACTATTTTATACTTATACAGTTCTTGAAACCAGTAACTAAATTAACGAGACTCCTTATTTAGCCTTAGCTGTAAAATAAGTAATCTCGTCTAAATTAGTATATTACATATTAAGTTCAGATACGATTGATTTTATTATTTTCGATGTAAAGCTGTTATATTCACTACATTTTTCTTATACTGGATTAATAATAAATTAGAGTATGAAGGATATAGACTATCACAGGCAGCAAATGATACTACTCACATGGGACATTAACAAATTGTATTTTTATTATTAATCTGCGTTAATTTCAACTAAAACTTGACATCACAATGTTCCAATGCTATATTTGAATTATAAAAGAGCAACCGCCACACAAGGTGGAAGCTCCCATGATTGACTAAATGCTCATGAGCTTATGAGCACGCCTATCCTGTTCGCTGCAGGGTAGGCTATTTTTTTAACTTGTCTATGTAAGTCACCAATGCCAAGATAAAAGTTGCAAATAAAAGCATGTCTGCAAATGAAAACATATCCCGCACCACCTCCCATCCCGTTATGACGTAAAGACATAAAAGCTGGAAGGTTTCACCCTGTATTCGGTTACTCCTAAAAACATGTTAATATATATTACCAAGCTAAACAATCTTTTTTTACTAGCAAATATTCTCGTCAATCTTGTTAACACTTTTACAATAAAAGAGACGGGTTAGCCGTGTCTCAATATAATTAATCTATTTTTTTATTACGCCATATTATAATTATAAGTGACCCTTCTATTAAGAGCTTTTCTGTTACCATAACTCCTACATCATTACTCAGCCAACTTCCCGGTTTTGCCTTTGGATAAGTTCTCCATAGTGACTATTCGTATTTTTCTCATCATATACCAGTCTATTGAAAGGAATGAGCAGACAAGAAGAAACAAGACAAAAAAAGCCGAAACCCTTATTAACTAAGGGCTCGGCTTTAAATTTTAATTATTCAACGATAGTAGCAACTCTACCTGAACCTACTGTACGTCCGCCTTCACGAATAGCGAAACGAAGACCCTGCTCCATAGCGATTGGGTGGATAAGTTCAACAGACATTTCTACGTTATCGCCAGGCATACACATTTCTGTGCCAGCTGGTAAATCACATACACCAGTTACGTCAGTTGTTCTGAAGTAGAACTGAGGTCTGTAGTTGTTGAAGAAAGGAGTATGACGTCCACCTTCATCTTTTGTTAAAACGTAAACCTGAGCTGTAAATTTCTTGTGACATTTTACAGAACCTGGTTTAACAAGACACTGTCCTCTTTCGATGTCAGTTCTCTGAACACCACGAAGTAATGCACCGATGTTATCACCAGCCTGAGCGTCGTCAAGTAACTTACGGAACATCTCGATACCAGTTACAACAACTTTACGTGTCTCTTCATGGATACCGATGATTTCAACTTCATCAGATACGTGTAATGTACCACGCTCTACTCTACCAGTAGCAACAGTACCACGACCTGTGATTGAGAAAACGTCCTCGATAGGCATTAAGAAAGGCTTATCTGTTTCACGAGTTGGATCTGGAACCCACTCATCAACAGCTTTCATTAATTCAAGAACCTTATCGCCCCAAGAGCAAGTAGGATCTTCAAGAGCCTTTAAAGCAGAACCCTGGATGATTGGTGTATCATCGCCTGGGAATTCATACTCGTTTAACAGCTCACGGATTTCCATGTCTACTAATTCAAGTAACTCAGCATCATCAACCATATCACATTTGTTCATGAATACAACGATGTAAGGAACGCCTACCTGACGAGAAAGCAGGATGTGCTCTCTTGTCTGAGCCATAACACCATCGGTAGCAGCTACAACTAAGATAGCGCCGTCCATCTGAGCAGCACCAGTGATCATGTTCTTAACGTAGTCAGCATGTCCAGGACAGTCAACGTGTGCATAATGTCTCTTCTCTGTCTCATACTCAACGTGAGAAGTAGAAATTGTGATACCACGCTCTCTCTCTTCTGGAGCCTTATCGATGTTCTCGAAAGCTACTGCCTGTCCAGTACCTAATCTCTCGTGAAGTGTTTTTGTAATTGCAGCTGTTAAAGTTGTTTTACCATGATCAACGTGTCCAATAGTACCGATGTTACAATGAACTTTGTTTCTTTCAAATTTAGCTTTAGCCATTTTATAACGTCCTCCTTAATTTACGCTCTCTTCGAGCTTTGTTTTTATATGTTAGGCTGTTTTTTATTATATGCTATTTGTGCACTATTTTCAAGCCTATTTGACGGGTTTCAGGCAGTCGTAACCACCTGAAACCCAATGGAACCAGTTAGGAATTATTTGCCCTTTTTATCTGCAAGAACTTTTTCCTGTACATTCTTTGGAACCGGCTCATATTTCTCGAAGAACATTGAGAAGTTACCGCGTCCCTGTGTTCTGGAACGTAAGTCTGTAGAATATCCGAACATCTCAGAAAGTGGTACGAAAGCTTTAACCATCTTTCCGCCACCGATGTCTTCCATTCCTTCGATACGGCCACGACGGGAGTTGATATCACCGATAACATCACCCATGTAGTCTTCAGGCATTGTTACTTCAACTTTCATGATTGGCTCAAGGAGAATGGAACCACCCTTGTTCATAGCATCTTTAAACGCCATGGAACCAGCAATGTGGAATGCCATTTCACTAGAATCGACATCATGGTAAGAACCGTCGTATACAGTAGCCTTAACACCAACTACTGGGAATCCGCCGAGAACACCAGCCTTAGTTGCTTCTTCGATACCCTGACCAACTGCAGGAATATATTCCTTAGGAATAGATCCACCTACAACGGTTGACTCAAACTTGAACAGTTCTTCGCCATTGGCATCCATAGGCTCAAAGCGAACCTTACAGTGTCCGTACTGACCACGTCCACCAGACTGCTTTGCATACTTACTATCAACATCAACATTCTTAGTAAAGGTTTCCTTGTAAGCTACCTGAGGTGCACCAACGTTTGCTTCTACGTTAAACTCACGAAGCAGACGATCTACGATGATCTCAAGATGAAGCTCACCCATACCGGAAATGATAACCTGACCAGTTTCCTGGTTGGTCTTTGCACGGAATGTAGGATCTTCTTCTGCAAGCTTAGCTAACGCCTCGCCCATCTTGCCCTGACTAGCTTTTGTCTTAGGCTCGATTGCGATATCGATAACTGGCTCTGGGAATTCCATGGATTCCAGAATTACCGGATGCTGCTCATCACAGATAGTATCACCTGTTGTTGTTGTTTTAAAACCAACAGCAGCAGCGATATCTCCAGAATATACCTTATCTAATTCAGATCTCTTGTTGGCATGCATCTGAAGGATACGGCCTACACGCTCTTTTTTACCTTTGGTTGCATTTAATACATAAGAACCGGAGTTCATGATACCGGAGTAAACACGGAAGAATGCCAGCTTACCAACGAATGGGTCTGTCATAATCTTAAATGCAAGAGCAGAGAAAGGCTCTTCATCAGAAGAATGTCTCTCGATCTCATTACCGTCTAAATCAACACCCTTAATAGAAGGAATGTCAGTTGGAGCAGGCATATACTCAAGAATTGCATCAAGGAGTCTCTGTACGCCCTTGTTTCTGTATGCGCTTCCGCAGCATACAGGAATCGCTTTACAGTCACAAGTTGCTCTTCTTAATGCTTTCTTTAATTCTGCTGTAGATGGCTCTTCCCCTTCCAGGTATGCCATCATTAATTCGTCATCTAATTCACAGATTTTTTCAACTAACTCTGCATGGTAAAGCTCAGCATCGTCTTTCATATCCTCTGGAATTTCAGTGATAACAATATCATCGCCCTTGTCATCATTGTAGATATAAGCTCTCATCTCGAATAAGTCAACGATTCCTTTGAATTCGTCTTCTGCTCCGATAGGAAGCTGAATGCAGATAGCGTTCTTACCAAGACGAGTCTTGATCTGCTCTACTGCACCATAAAAGTTTGCACCCATGATATCCATCTTGTTGATGAATGCCATACGAGGTACATTGTATGTGTCAGCCTGACGCCATACATTTTCGGACTGTGGCTCAACGCCGCCCTTTGCACAGAAAACGCCAACAGCGCCATCTAATACACGTAAGGAACGTTCAACCTCTACGGTAAAGTCAACGTGTCCTGGAGTATCGATGATGTTGATACGATGCTCTGGAGCGCCAGCCTTTACTTTATTATCTTCATGCATTGTCCAGTGACAAGTAGTAGCAGCAGAAGTAATTGTAATACCTCTTTCCTGCTCCTGCTCCATCCAGTCCATGGTAGCAGTTCCTTCATGTGTGTCACCGATTTTGTAATTCACACCAGTGTAATAGAGGATACGCTCTGTCAATGTAGTTTTACCTGCATCGATGTGGGCCATGATACCAATATTTCTGGTTGCTTCCAATGGATATTCTCTTCCAGCCAAAGCTTTTTCCTCCTAATTAAAATCTGTAATGAGCAAATGCCTTGTTAGCGTCAGCCATCTTGTGCATATCTTCTTTTTTCTTAACGGCTGCACCAGTGTTGTTAGCTGCATCTAAAAGCTCATTAGCAAGTCTTTCTTCCTGAGTTTTCTCGCCTCTCTTACGAGAGTAAAGAATGATCCATCTCAGGGCTAAAGCCTGTCTTCTTTCTGGTCTAACTTCGATCGGTACCTGATATGTGGCTCCACCGATACGTTTTGCCTTTACTTCAAGTACAGGCATGATGTTGTTCATAGCTTCTTCAAATACTTCAACAGCTGGCTTGCCTGTCTTTTCTTCTAAACGGCCAAATGCACCGTATACGATTTTCTGAGCAACACCCCTTTTACCATCATACATAATGTTGTTGATTAACTTTGTAACAACCTTATTATTGTATAATGGATCTGCTAATACGTCTCTTTTTTGAGTATGTCCTTTACGTGGCACGTTACTTCCCTCCTTAATATGGCTGGATCTCATTACTGGATAATCCAGCTATTCATTAGATCTCAGGTACTCACAAACATTCAAGTTGCGTTCGCGCTCGGTTTCTATATATAATCCTGCAACCTACAGGTTCAATATCAAAAGTCCGGCACTAGAAATTCAAATGTGTGGTTCTAATTATTTCTTGTCTTTAGGTCTCTTAGCACCGTATTTGGAACGAGCCTGTTTTCTGTTAGCTACGCCTGCTGTATCCAGGGTACCTCTAACGATATGGTATCTAGTACCTGGTAAATCTTTTACTCTACCGCCACGAATTAAAACAACGCTATGCTCCTGTAAGTTATGTCCCTCACCTGGAATGTAGCTTGTTACTTCGATACCGTTAGAAAGACGAACTCTGGCGATCTTTCTAAGAGCTGAGTTAGGCTTTTTAGGTGTAGCAGTCTTAACTGCTGTACAAACGCCTCTCTTCTGGGGAGCGGAAATATCAGTAGCCTTCTTCTGTAAAGAGTTATAACCCTTCTGGAGAGCTGGCGCTGTAGATTTCTTTTCGCTTGTCTGTCTTCCCTTTCTTACTAACTGGTTAAATGTGGGCATTCCATTCACCTCCTGTGATATTGTCTGTGGTTGCTGTAAACTTCAGCTTAATTTACGCACAAAAACATGACGCGTTTATGCACGCCTAATTATTATATACATATAGTTTTTTTTTGTCAAGTTTTTCTTTTTCGAAGATATGGACGTAAAATGAGGCTTTCGCAAATAAATCTGCGGCAGCCTCATGATAATTTTTACTGATTTATTACTCTTTTAATTCTTTTAATTTCTCGTTGATCAGACCATCCATCTCTTCTGTATACTGATCGATTGTCATCTTGCCCGCTAATACTTCTACCAGCTTATCCCGAAGGTCACTTTGTACGGCCCCGGTCAGTGCCTGATATCCCCACTCAGCACCAGGACGGGAAGAAGTAGCTGCAAGCTCTTTTGAAAAAATATCAAAATATTCTTTTCCAAATGCATAATTTAAGCTTTCATTTCCTTTTACCTGGGATAAGTAGCTGTTTTCTTCGCAGTACTTAGCATTGTTCTCTGCCTTGGAAATCCATTCAATGAACTCTGCTGCTTCTTTTTCCACTCCGGTGTTCTGGAACGCTGCCAGATACTTTCCTCCTGGAACGGAGGAACGAATGGATTCTTTTGGAAGATAGGTTACTCCCCATTCAAAGTCAGTGATCTGGTCTTTATAATTTGCAATCATCCAGCTTCCTGAAAAATGCATTGCAACCTGTCCGGTCCGGAACAAGTTGTTTGGATTTTCGGAACCCAGCCAAACAGAAGATGGAATGATTCCATCATCGTGAAGATCTTTAAAGAACTCTATGGCATGTTTGTTTTCAGGAGTATTGAAATCAGAAGCATTTAATTCTTTATTTAATAGTCCGCCGCCTGACTGATATAGAAGAGTTGTAAATCTCTGTGGGGACTTGTCATATACAAGACCATATTTACAGCCGCCTTTTTCCATGACGGTTTTCATGGCTTCCTTCCATTCATCCCATGTCCATACCTCATCTTCTGACTGAGGTACTTTAACTCCTGCTTTTTCAAAGGCTGTCTTATTATAGATTAGTCCATTTGCCGTTACATCCATAGGAGCTGCCAATACTTTATCATCAAAGACAAACTTCAGCCCTTCCCCAAAGCTGTTAACAAATTCATCTTTATTTGATACGTATTCACCCAGATCCAGAAGCTGATTCTGAAACGGTCCTAAATTAGTCAGTCTTGCGATGGCTGGTGTTTCCTTACCATTGATCATGTTTTTAATCTTGCTCTCCAAATCAGAGTATGGCACTTCAATTAAATTAACTTTAACGCCTGGATGCTCTTTCATGTATCCATCAGCAAGCTTTAGAAAGGATTCCCCTTCTTTTCCGTCGCTGAACCATACCACATCAAGTTTCTTCTCTTTGCTGTCCGCCTGCTTTCCCCCACCGGAACAACCCACAAGGGTTGTAAGCGCCAGCATCCCCATAAGTAACCATGATACTGTTTTTTTCATAAATACCTCTCCTTCTTAAATGGTAACCTCATTTTATCATTTGCCCCACGTAAAAAATTACATATTTCAGACAGGAAATCATTCTTTCTTGCTCTTTTTTGACTGGGCATATTTTTTAGGTGTAATTCCCGTCATTTTTTTGAAAACTGCAATGAAATGGCTGTCACTGTTATAGGAAAGTCTGAGTGCCACTTCGGTCACAGAATGGCCTTCCTTTAAAAGAGCTTTTGCCGCTATGATCTTTTGATTGGACACATATTGGGTCAGAGTAAACCCTGTCTCCTTTTTAAAGTAGTGGCTTAGATAATACCGGTTCATATAAAACTTCCGGGATATCTCATTAAGATCCAGTCGTTCCTCTACGTGAGACGCAATGTACTTTTTAAGCTGCTCAATTCTTTCCCGGTAAAGAACCGGGTCTTTAAACTCCTGGGGTTCACATTTTGCCTCATAGTCCAGAAGTGTTTTGCTTTTTTCCTTTTCCATAAAAAACTGATACATCTCGTTGACAGAGACAATTAGTTCCAAAATTGAAAGTTTAATTCTTACACTTGATTCAATGCTGCCCCTGTGATCAGAATGAATGCTTTGTTCTATCTTCTCAAACAGCTTTTCCACCTTTTCAAAGTTAGCTCCACCTAAATGAAGGCGATGAAGAAATGGATCGGGGCGATTTTCAAAAAACATGGTAAAATCATAATGAAATGCCTCCTCTAAATGCAAAAGGAGCTCTGGTTCAAACATGAGAACATAACGGTGATACGCTTTATCTTGACCTCCGCTGGTGCGGTGATATTCCTTGTTATTAATCAGGAACAGATCTCCTGCTTTGGCGTGATAGGTGCGATTTCCGATCTCCATAAGAGCTCCATCTGAGAGAAATAAAATGATCTCATACTGGTTGTGAAAATGGAAGCCCTGCATGGCCCAGTTCTCTGAGCTGCCATGAAAATAATAAAGTGATTCAAATTCTTCAAAAAAAACACGTTCTTTCATCTTCACAACCAGTCCTTTCTAATGCCAATAAGGTAGCATTGCTTCTTGAAGTACCAAAATCATAAGTGCCTGTCCATAAGTCATGGGACAACACGGAATTGTCTTGTAAAATTCTCCATCTAATCCAATGGGAGTGCCGTAAGAAACATTGGTAACGGTTCCATCCTCTTCAATATAATCCATAAGGTGTTTCATACCACGTTCAATTAAATCCTGATAATCTTCCTTCTTTAATATACCAAGACGCACGCCTTTCATAATACCATATAAAAATGCTGCGCTGCAGGATATTTCTATATAGGAAGAATCATCGTTTATTATGGTGTGCCATAAACCACGTTCTGGGTCTGCATATTGTTTCAGTGCAGATACCTGATTTTCATAAACACTTAGGAAATACCGTTTTATGCCTTCGTCCAGAGTAATGTCCTCCAAAAGCTCCATAATTACAATGGTATACCAGCAGTTTCCTCTTCCCCACAAAACTTTACCGTAGTTATCATTTCTCTTGAAGTTAAAACCGTGATAGAACAGCCCTTCTTCTTTATCTAACAGATATTTAATATGAGACAGGATCTGATAGTTTGCTTCCTCTAGATAATCCTTTCGGTCAAGGAGCTTACCAGCTCTTGTAAGAAACAGCACTGTCATGAAAAGGGTATCGATCAAGATTTCATTGTCATTGGCACTTCCTGTGATCATATGTTGAAAGCAGCCGTCTCCAGTGCGAATCAGTTTTTTATCCTTCATGATCCAGTCAGACCATTCCTTTATAAACTCCAGGTATTCCGGCTTTTTCGTTTTCTCATAGAGATAGGTAAGGGTCAGCATTGGAGAGGTAGTATTTACATTCTTCTCTAAAATCCCTTCTTTGATCCGGTTGTCAAACCAATCCTCTATAAAATCCAGAATCTCTTTCTTTTGGCTGACTTCATAATATTTATAGAGTCCAAAGATCCCAACCCCTTGAGGCCACTCCCAACAGTTAAAATCAATCAGACTAATGGGATAGATCTCCTTCATTCCATTATTTTTAAGAGCCATCATCTTTTCGGATACCAGATTCAGCTTTCCCTCCATGGTGTTTGTATCAATCAATTTACTGTCTCCTTCCATGTGATTTTTCCTTCTACGGTTTCTGGATACTGATATACAGATGCCCCATCAACCTTTAATATGTTTTCTGGATCAAGAAGATATTCTCTTCCATTTTCATCGATTACCTGAGTGCATTCTCCATCCAGGGTGATTTTTATCTTTTTAAATTCATTTAGTACATCTTCCAGACTTCTGTACTCCTTTAGACTTCCTACCCGTACTACCCAGACATTGTCTCTGCCCTGGCTGATGAATTCCCGGAATTGATTTGGTCCCTGTTCTTGTATGGTAAGTCCATGAAGGGCTTTTACTGCCACGTAAGCTCCATCCTTTTCCAATACCAGAACTCCCTCTTCTCCCTGATAGCGGGAAAAT
This sequence comes from uncultured Eubacteriales bacterium, assembly GCA_963528005.1. Taxonomy (GTDB): domain Bacteria; phylum Bacillota; class Clostridia; order Lachnospirales; family Lachnospiraceae; genus Lacrimispora. The sequence continues at coordinate 31,244 of CAURSM010000010.1, read as the reverse complement.
GCAGAAATAGGGATATAAGCATGGGTGTAGCCGATGCGCTCCTCTTCTCCAATATGAAATCTTAAAATTGCGGTATTCTCATACTGGACTCCCAGAGGCAGAACCCCATTGCCAGCCCAAAAGTTTGGTCTTCCGCTTCCATATGGAAAGGATTCTCCCGGATGGTTTACAAATACCTGAGCTGTCTCATCTAATGTTGCCTGTAATATGTGTTCCTGATATCCCTTCTGAAATGGCTTAAAGCCTATTGCTGTGGATAAAAGAGCTTTGCTGTTCTTATAAAGATAGAGATTTACATGGTTTTCAAATCCCTGAGTATTTTGAAATGTCATCTCTTGCCCATCATCAAGGGATAAATATTTTTTATATTCCAATGGCGGCTGATAATCGCCCAGTACCAGAGGAAGATAGCCGATACAAGCTCTGTTTAGATACCCTGCATTGTATGCAACATAGAGCAGGGAAGTGGTGCCTGCATTGTAGTTGCCTTTCATTTCCTTTTCATAGCTTCGGCCAAAGCTGGTCATAACGGCTCCCTTATGAGCATTGACTGCCAGGGAATAAAAGATCATGTCCAAAGCCTTTTTTGCTTTCTGATGAAGTGGGTTATCCACATCGGTCAGATTATATAAGGTTCCAATCCCCAAAACATCAACTGGTATATAGGCATTGGAGTTCCACTCTGTAATGAATTCCCGGAAGAATTCATCAAACCAGTGGTGAAGCAGCTCCTCTCCCCTTGCCTTTACCTCCACACCCGACTTTCCACTGTTTGTGAAGATCTGATCTGGAAGGTAAGTTCCAGCCAGGTACTGGCAACAATGAAACAGGAGTGCATGGTTTTCACTAAAGAACCACATTACATCATCACCTGGCTCGTCGATCCAGTAACGGTAATTTAACATGGCGTCTTCTATGGCTCCCTTTAAGGTATCTGAGATTTTGCTGTGAAAGGTCTTGTAAATATAAATCATATTAATGAAATGAAAATCAGAACAATCCTTTCGATTTCTAACTCCTTCTAATTCCTCTAATATGATATCCTCCGCCCGCTGATATTCCCTTTCCCGCTGAAAGAGAGCGGCTGCTTTATAGGAATTTTCCGGGGCGAACTGAATCACTGCATCCAGAGCAAGTTTCTTTCGGGTGTCACTATCCTCATGATTGCTTAATAAGAATTCTTTTCTAACAAGCTGATTTCCAATCTTTCTTTTAATGATAATTCCCTTATATTGAAGGACCACTGTAAAATAATAATACCCCGGGGATATCTCATCAGTATGGAATAATGGGAGTCCCTTTTGTCCTGGTTCCATGGTATATTTTCTGACTTTTATAAGCTTCCAGGACTGTTCCATCTTTTCAATAAATTCTCCTGGGGTGATTACCACCTCAAGGTCAAGAGGTGTTTTTAACAGGTTGTTCAGATTCATTCTTATGTCTTCGCTGAAATAAGCCTCTTTATCAAAACACATCCCATTTAACATCAACTCCATCTGAGTTAAGATGTCTTCCTCTACTTCTTCTTTCACTGGAATGAGGATCTTTAAATCAGCATCTCCCAGCCGCTTCATACGAAAATAATAATCTGTATCTCGTTCCGCCAGATCATCAAGACAAACGACCACGTGGTTTTTGCCTTTTTGAAGAGGAATGGAGACTACTGTTTTCTTGACTAAATTCCTTGTAAATGGAGTGAAGTCTGTAATCAACTGCTCATTGACCCAAAGAGTTAAGCCACCGCATGTTTCAAGTTCAAAGTTTATGCTATCATTTTCCTCAGAAAGGAGTACGGTATAACCATACATTCTTAAATAAGTAGGCTGATAATAAAAACCAGATCCATCCACACCGGGATTACCAAAAGGAAAATATTGTTTTACCAGCTTTTCCTCATCAAAAAATGATAGCATGTCTCCATCGGTAATATGACTAAAATCCGGACAGCCAGGGATTTCACCCTTCCGTTCCTTAATAAATTCTTTCCTACAGGGATTTTCATGAATGGCAAATCCCTTCTTCAGCCATTCATTCACTCTGCCATTTAATGTTGACCTGGTGAATTTTCGGACTTGGGTATGAACCTCGCTCATGAGAAAACGATTGACAAATCCTTCCGCGAACAGCGGATACTCCAAGTATTTCATGTTTTCTTTCCTCCTGTTTACTCTTTCACTCCCCCGGCTGTCATTCCGCCGATGATATAGCTTTGCAGTGTTACAAACACGATGATCACCGGAATCATGGAAATGACTGACATTGCTAAAAGACTATTCCAATCCACGGAGTATTCTCCGGAATAATTGGCAAGTGCAAGCTGGATGGTGTAACGTTCCTTACTGTTGATTACCAGCTTTGGCCATAGATAATCATTCCATCTCCACATAAAGGAGAAAATACACAAGACAGAGATCACCGGCTTCGCAAGAGGAAGCATGATTCGCATAAAGATACTGGCTTCCGATGCGCCATCGATTCTGGATGCTTCCATATAAGCATCAGGGATTCCCACGTAATATTGTCTAACCAGAAAGACTGCCGTTGGGGATGCAACTGCCGGAATAATAAGTCCCCATAAACTGTTATAAAGATTGGTCGCAACAATTACCTTAAAGATAGGAATCATGATAACTTCCAAAGGAATCATCAAAGTGGCAAGTACGATACCAAAGATAATCTTATCTCCTTTAAATCGATACTTTGCAAATGCATAACCAGACATGACATTAACCACTACGGTTAAAAAGGTGGCTACCACACTGGTAAATACGGTGTTGAAAAAATAGATACCAAAATGTCCTTCTTCCAGAGCCTTTTTATAATTGGAAAGGGATGGATTTTTCCCAATAAGACTGGGCGGCCAGGAAAATAATTCTCCTGTGCTTTTAAAGGAAGAACCGATTACCCAAAGGATAGGTGTCAGGAACAAAAAGGTCAGCAGCAACAGAAGCACCCAAGATCCTGCGGCAAATAAATATTTCTTATGATTAGTCTGCATCCTGCTCCCCTCCCTTATTTGCCTTAAATTGTACCACGGTAAACATCGCCAGGAGTGCAAATAAGACCATAGTCATTGCACTGGCATACCCCATCTGATTTTTCTCAAATCCTGTTTCCTGAATGGTCTGTACCATAAACTTAGTCGCTCCTGCAGGACCTCCCTGAGTCAGGGCGTACACAAGAGGATAGGTTTTTATAATGGTCACCGTAGATAAAACCAGAACCAGAAGGCTGGTTGGCTTTAGAAGGGGCAGTGTAATGTAGCGAAACTGATGGAAGAATCCAGCTCCATCAATTTTAGCAGCCTCATAATAAGTCTCAGAGATTGCTTTAATTCCAGAAATGAACATGACCATATAATAACCTGACATACTCCACGCTGTTACAAAGATTACTACACCCATGGCGTAGTTTTGATCGGTCAGCCATCTGACTGGAGATCTGCCCATGGCAGTCAACAGGTAATTGATGACACCAAATTCTTCCCCTAAGAGAAATCTCCAGGTCAATCCCACGATAATGCTTGAAATCATGGTCGGCCAATAAAACACAGCCCTGAAAAAATCATTTCCTTTCCTGGCACTTGTTAATAGCAGGGCAAGGCCCATGGACGAAACATAAACCAGGGGAACAGAAACTGCAGTAAAAAACACTGTGCGTAGAAAAGAATTCCAAAATCCCCGATCGGAAAACAGCTTAATATAATTATTAATTCCCACAAATTTCTGTGGATTTACCCCATCCCACTTTGTCATTGATATCCACAACCCGTTTATCGCCGGAAAGAACAAAAACAGGCCAAATATAATTAAAGTGGGAGCCAGCAGCAGATAAGGAAATACACTCCGCTCAAACTTCCTCATTGTCTTACCTCCTTTTTTATGATTATAGCATGAAAAAAAGAGGAAAAATCCAGTTTAATTATGCAAATACCACATAATATTGTCTTTTATAATTCAAGAAAGAGTCTGACATGTCAGACTCTAGCGCTGACGCGCTGTCACTTCAGTGACATCTTCCTCTTAAGCGTCATACGCATCCTTCACGGAGTGCTTTTTATTGAATAGAAAAAGCCCTGACGGCCGAAACCTGTCAGGGCTTTTGAATTTTTATTCTTCTATTGCATCTTCACTGATGGATAAAATCTCTTCTGCTTCTTCAAAGCGGTCGTCAGATAATAAAATTTCATCATCTTCAGATAACAGAATCTCATCATCCTCTTCCAGTGCAGCATCCGTACTCAAGTTAATGTTACGGTAACGTCTCATACCAGTACCTGCCGGAATCGGCTTACCAATGATAACGTTTTCCTTAAGACCGATTAAGTGATCTACCTTACCGTTAATTGCGGCCTCGGTCAATACTTTTGTGGTCTCCTGGAAAGAAGCTGCGGATAAGAAGGAATCCGTTGCAAGAGATGCCTTTGTAATACCAAGCATAACCTGCTTTCCGTCTGCCGGCTCTTTGCCTTCTGCAATGAGAGCATCGTTTAAGTCATTGTAATCAAGAACATCCATAGAGGTTCCTGGAAGGACATCGCTGTCTCCGCTCTCCTCGATTTTGATCTTCTTAAGCATCTGTCTTACAATCATTTCAACGTGCTTATCATTGATTTCTACACCCTGAAGACGATACACGCGCTGTACCTCCTGGATCATATAATCCTGAACGGCACGAACACCTTTAATCTTTAAGATATCATGAGGATTTACACTACCTTCGGTCAGCTCATCACCAGCCTCAAGTACCTGGCCATCCTGCACCTTAATTCTGGAACCGTAAGGAATCAGATAGGTTTTGGAATTGTCAGTATCATTCTCAGTTATGATAATCTCACGTTTTTTCTTCGTATCTTTAATGGCAACAACACCAGCGAACTCTGCGATAATGGCAAGACCTTTTGGCTTTCTTGCCTCAAAAAGCTCCTCGACACGGGGAAGACCCTGTGTGATATCACCACCCGCAACACCTCCGGTATGGAAGGTACGCATGGTAAGCTGGGTTCCAGGCTCACCGATAGACTGAGCAGCAATGATTCCAACTGCTTCACCTACCTGAACTGGCTGGCCGGTAGCCATGTTGGCACCGTAACATTTTGCACAAACACCCATATGGGATTTGCAGGTTAATACGTTACGGATCTTAATGGAATCACGTCCTGCTTTTTCAAGTACTTTCATAACAGCTGACGCACGCTTTGGTGTACACATGTGGTTTGCTTTTACAATTGTTTCACCAGTGTCCGGATCAACAATGTTTTCTGCAATAAATCTACCTGTGATACGCTCCTCAAGGCCCTCGATTACTTCTTCTCCGTCTGTAAATGCTTTGATCTCCATAAATGGACTATCTTTGCCTTCACAACAATCGATCTCACGGATAATCATATCCTGGGATACGTCAACCAGACGTCTGGTAAGGTAACCAGAATCGGCGGTACGAAGAGCCGTATCGGAAAGTCCTTTACGAGCTCCATGAGCAGAGATAAAGTACTCCAGTACGTCAAGACCTTCACGGAAGTTGGACTTGATAGGAAGTTCGATGGTATGACCAGTTGTATCGGCCATAAGTCCACGCATACCTGCAAGCTGTTTGATCTGTTTGTCAGAACCACGGGCTCCGGAATCCGCCATCATATAGATGTTGTTATACTTATCAAGTCCTGTCAACAGGTCATGAGTAAGCTGATCATCGGTAACCTTCCATGTGTCAATAACTTCTTTATAACGTTCTTCCTCTGTGATAAGACCACGACGGAAGTTCTTAGCAATCTGGTCAACCGTAGCCTGTGCTTCTGCAATCAGCTTTGGCTTACTCTCTGGCACGGTCATGTCAGAGATGGATACGGTCATGGCTGCTTTGGTTGAATATCTATAACCAATCGCCTTAATATCATCCAGGGTTTCTGCAGTCTGTACTGCTCCATGAACGTTAATAACCTTTTCAAGGATCTGCTTACACTGCTTTTTCCCTACATGGAAGTCAACTTCCATTAAAAGCTCATTGCCTGGAATGGAACGATCTACGAAACCAAGATCCTGAGGAACGATCTCATTAAAGATGAAACGTCCTACGGTGGATTCTACAACTCCGCTCTTAACAGTACCATCTGGCATTTTCTTAGTAACTCTTGCCTTGATTCTGGAATGAAGGGTAACTGCCTGGTTCTCATAAGCGAGAATTGCTTCATTCACGCTTCTAAATACCATTCCTTCTCCCTTAGCACCAGGACGCTCCTGAGTCAGGTAGTAAATACCAAGAACCATATCCTGTGAAGGAACGGCTACAGGGCCACCGTCTGAAGGCTTTAACAAGTTGTTTGGTGATAATAAAAGGAAACGGCACTCTGCCTGAGCTTCAACGGAAAGAGGTAAATGAACCGCCATCTGATCTCCATCGAAATCGGCATTAAATGCGGTACAAACCAGAGGATGAAGCTTGATTGCCTTACCTTCAACAAGGATTGGCTCAAACGCCTGGATACCAAGTCTATGAAGAGTAGGCGCACGGTTTAACATAACTGGATGTTCTTTGATAACATCTTCCAGTACATCCCATACCTCAGACTGAAGGCGTTCTACCATCTTCTTGGCATTTTTTATATTATGAGCGGTTCCGTTAGAAACTAATTCTTTCATAACAAATGGCTTAAATAACTCAATCGCCATCTCTTTTGGAAGACCGCACTGGTAAATCTTAAGTTCAGGTCCAACTACGATAACAGAACGTCCAGAATAGTCAACACGCTTTCCTAACAAGTTCTGACGGAAACGTCCCTGCTTACCTTTTAACATATCGGATAGAGATTTTAATGCACGGTTTCCTGGTCCGGTTACCGGTCTTCCTCTTCTTCCATTATCAATCAGAGCATCAACGGCTTCCTGAAGCATACGCTTTTCGTTACGTACGATAATATCAGGAGCACCAAGCTCTAACAGACGGGCAAGACGGTTGTTACGGTTGATAATTCTTCTGTAAAGATCATTTAAGTCGGAAGTTGCAAAACGACCGCCGTCTAACTGTACCATTGGACGGATATCTGGTGGGATAACAGGAACAACTTTCATAATCATCCACTCAGGTAAGTTTCCGGAATTACGGAATGCTTCTACTACTTCAAGACGTTTGATGATTCTTGCACGCTTTTGGCCAGTGGCATCCTTTAATCCTTTTTTCAACTCCTCAGATTCTTTTTCAAGATCGATGGAGTGTAACAATTCCAGAATGGATTCTGCTCCCATTCCTACACGGAATGCGCCATGACCATATTTTTCAGTCTCTTCACGGAATTCCTTCTCAGATAACACCTGCTTATACTGGAGACCGGTACTACCGGCATCCAGCACTACGTAAGATGCGAAGTAAAGCACCTTTTCCAGTGTTCTTGGAGAAATATCCAAGATAAGACCCATACGGCTTGGTATTCCCTTGAAATACCAGATATGGGAAACAGGGGCTGCAAGCTGGATATGGCCCATACGTTCCCTACGGACACTAGCCTTTGTCACTTCAACGCCACATCGGTCGCAGATAACACCTTTATAACGGATCTTTTTATATTTACCGCAATGACATTCCCAGTCTTTGCTCGGTCCGAAAATCCGTTCGCAGAACAGACCATCCTTTTCCGGTTTTAAAGTTCTGTAGTTGATCGTCTCAGGCTTTTTAACTTCGCCATGGGACCAATCCAGAATCTTTTCCGGAGAAGCCAGACCTATCTTTATGGCATCAAATGTCATTGGGTGGTAAGTTTCATTATTTTCAGGCATGAGCGGTTCTCCCTTCTATTATTCTTCGTCTGAATCCTCAAGCTCTACGTCATCGAAATCTTCAATGCTATCATCGATATCGTCTGCTTCTTCGTCTTCACTGACAGCAACCAGTTCATTATCCTTAAATTCCTGCTTTTGATAACCGAACTCAGCAAAGGACTCCTCATCACGGTAACGTCTGTCACCTTCAATGATGGATCTTAAATCAGTCTCTTCGTAATCTGTGCTTTCGTTAATCTGAACTTCGGTGTTGTCATCACGCAGTACTCTTACATCAAGTGCCAGGGACTGAAGTTCCTTTAACAGTACCTTAAAGGATTCTGGAATACCAGGCTCAGGGATATTCTCACCCTTAATAATGGCTTCATAGGTCTTAACACGGCCAACAACATCATCAGATTTCACTGTCATGATTTCCTGAAGTGTATAAGATGCACCGTAAGCCTCGAGAGCCCAAACCTCCATCTCTCCAAAACGCTGTCCGCCGAACTGGGCTTTACCGCCAAGAGGCTGCTGGGTAACCAGAGAGTATGGTCCGGTAGAACGAGCATGAATCTTATCGTCAACCAGATGGTGAAGCTTTAAGTAATGCATGTGTCCAATGGTAACCGCGCTGTCAAAATACTCACCGGTACGGCCATCACGAAGACGCACTTTACCGTCACGGTTGATCGGAACACCCTTCCATAATTCTCTATGGTCTAAATGTTCGCCAAGATATTCAATTACCTCAGGTTTGGATATATCTTTATATTTTTCCTGGAAATCAGACCAGCTCATATTTACATAATCATTGGCCAAATCCAGAGTATCCATAATGTCAATCTCGTTTGCACCGTCAAATACTGGAGTGGAAACATTAAAGCCTAAAGCTCTTGCAGCAAGACTTAAATGGATCTCAAGTACCTGCCCGATGTTCATACGGGAAGGAACGCCCAGAGGGTTTAATACGATATCAAGAGGACGACCGTTAGGAAGGAACGGCATATCTTCTACTGGAAGCACGCGGGAAACAACACCCTTGTTACCATGACGTCCAGCCATCTTATCGCCGACAGAGATTTTTCTCTTCTGAGCAATATAAATGCGGACTGTTTCATTCACTCCAGGTGACAGCTCGTCGCCGTTTTCTCTTGTAAATACTTTAGCATCAACAATGATACCATAAGCGCCGTGAGGTACTTTTAAGGAAGTGTCACGCACTTCTCTTGCCTTCTCGCCAAAGATAGCACGAAGAAGTCTCTCTTCTGCGGTCAGTTCAGTCTCTCCCTTAGGAGTTACCTTTCCAACCAGGATATCGCCGGCACGAACTTCCGCACCAATACGAATAATTCCTCTTTCATCAAGATCCTTTAACGCATCTTCTCCGACACCAGGAACGTCACGAGTAATCTCTTCTGGTCCTAACTTGGTATCACGAGCTTCTGCTTCGTATTCCTCAATATGAACAGAGGTATAAACGTCTTCCTGTACCAGTCTTTCACTTAACAGAACGGCATCCTCATAGTTGTAACCTTCCCAGGTCATGAATCCGATCAGCGGATTCTTACCAAGAGCGATCTCACCATTTTGGGTAGAAGGTCCGTCAGCGATTACTTCGCCTTTAATTACATGATTGTTCTTAAATACGATTGGCTTCTGGTTGTAACAGTTAGACTGGTTGCTTCTCTTAAATTTGGTCAGGCGGTAAACATCTTTTCCACCGTCAGAATCTCTGCGGATAATGATCTCATTGGAAGCAGACCGTTCTACCACACCTGTATTCCTTGCAACAACACAAACACCAGAGTCAACGGCAGCCTTTGCTTCCATACCAGTTCCTACTGCAGGAGCATCGGTGGTTAACAGCGGCACGGCCTGACGCTGCATGTTTGATCCCATGAGGGCACGGTTCGCATCATCGTTTTCAAGGAAAGGAATCATAGCTGTCGCAACAGAGAATACCATCTTAGGAGAAACGTCCATCAAATCGATGTTCTTTCTCTGGAATTCAGAAGTCTCTTCCCGGTAACGTCCAGAAATATTCTTATGAATGAAATGGCCTTCCTCATCAAGAGGCTCATTCGCCTGAGCAACTACGAAGTTATCTTCTTCGTCAGCAGTCAGATAAACCACATCATCTGTTACGATAGGATTTTGTATATCTGTCTTATCAAGCAAACGGTAAGGAGCCTCTACGAATCCATACTGATTCACTCTGGCATAAGTAGCAAGAGAGTTGATCAGACCGATGTTAGGACCTTCAGGTGTCTCAATCGGACACATACGGCCGTAATGGGTATAATGAACATCTCGAACCTCGAATCCGGCACGGTCTCTTGAAAGACCACCAGGTCCTAAGGCGGAAAGACGTCTCTTATGAGTCAGCTCTGCAAGTGGGTTATTCTGATCCATAAACTGGGATAACTGGGAACTACCGAAGAATTCCTTAACCGCTGCAGTAACTGGCTTAATATTAATCAGGGACTGTGGTGTAATGCCATCCATATCCTGAGTTGTCATTCTTTCCCGAACTACTCTCTCCATTCTGGAAAGACCGATACGGTACTGGTTCTGGAGAAGTTCGCCTACAGCACGGATTCTACGATTGCCTAAATGGTCAATATCGTCAGCCATACCTACTTCTTCTTCCAAATGAATGTTATAATTGATGGAAGCTAAAATATCTTCTTTTGTTACATGCTTGGGAACTAACTCGTTTAAGTTTCTGTGAATTGCTTTCTTAAGAGCTTCCTGATCATCACTGCCAACTTCTGCCAGGATTTTTTCAAGAGCTGGATAGAATACTAACTCTGTAACGCCTGCATCCTTAGGATCAAAACTTACATGAGCAGATAAGTCAACCATTAAGTTAGAAAGGACTTTCTGTTTGCGCTCCACGCCTTCCAGCCAGACAAAAGGAACCGCTGCATTCTGAATTGCCTCGGCAAGCTGCTTGTCTACTATAGTTCCAGCCTGGGCAAGGATTTCACCCGTTGTGGTGTCGATTACATCTTCAGCCAATGTGTGGCCTGTGATACGGTTTTTAAAATGAAGTTTCTTATTAAATTTGTATCTTCCGACTTTCGCAAGATCATATCTTCTTGAGTCAAAGAACATACTATTTAACAAACTTTCAGCACTGTCTACAGATAAAGGCTCGCCTGGACGAATCTTCTTATATAATTCCAATAAGCCGTCCTGGTAATTATCAGAAGTGTCTTTACCAAAGCTGGCTAATAATTTTGGTTCTTCACCGAACAGTTCAATAATCTCTGCATTGGTACCATAACCAAGTGCACGGATCAGTACTGTTACAGGGACCTTTCTGGTTCTATCTACACGTACGTAAAAAATATCGTTTGAGTCTGTCTCATATTCCAGCCATGCTCCACGGTTTGGAATAACGGTACAAGCATAAAGCTCTTTACCAACCTTATCGTGTTCGATACCATAATATATACCTGGGGAACGTACCAACTGGCTAACAATAACTCGCTCGGCACCATTAATCACGAAGGAACCGGTATCTGTCATAAGTGGTAAATCACCCATAAAGATCTCATGTTCATTAATTTCATCTTTATCTTTATTGCAAAGTCTTACCTTTACCTTTAAAGGAGCCGCATAAGTTGCATCTCTTTCCTTGCATTCTTCTATTGTGTACTTGACATCATCTTTACATAGTGTAAAGTCGACAAATTCAAGACTTAAGTGTCCTGCAAAGTCTGCAATCGGAGAGATGTCTTCAAAGACTTCCTTCAATCCTTCATCAAGGAACCACTGATAGGAATTCTTTTGAATCTCAATCAGGTTTGGCATCTCAAGCACTTCTTTTTGTCTTGAGAAACTCATTCTCAGGCTCTTACCGGCTGGGACCGGACGCATTCTGCTTTTCTCCATTGACGTTTCACCCCTGTTTTCTTTCTAATTGTTTCTTTTGGGCATAGATGTCCCTACAAGGCACACAAAGCCACAATAGTGCACATTCCATAATATCATAGCGTTGTCAAGGTGTCAAGCATTTTTTGCTTGTATTTACCAAGAAAACGTGGTATACTATTACAGATAAGCCCAATTTACAAAATGAACTATTGGAGGTATTCCCGTTGAGCCCATTTTTAAACGTATTAATCGTGATTCTTTTCATCTTAGTTGTGGCCTTGGCAGTCCTTTACTTTCTTGGCAAGAAGCTGGAGAAGCGTCAGGTGGAACAGCAGCAAGCATTAGAAGCTGCAGCACAGACCGTTAACATGCTGGTTATTGACAAGAAAAAGATGAAGCTAAAGGATGCCGGACTTCCTAAGATTGTGTACGAACAAACACCAAAGTATATGCGCAGAACGAAACTGCCCATTGTAAAGGCCAAGATCGGACCAAAGGTAATGACACTGATTGCAGATGCCAAGGTTTTCGAAGTCCTTCCTATTAAGACAGAAGCAAAGGTTGTGATCAGCGGTATTTACATAACCGAGATCAAGAGCCTTCGAGGCAAAGCAGTTCCTCCAGCTCCAAAGAAGAAGTCATTTTGGGACAGGTTTAAAAAGAACAAATAATAACAAGTGATTCCCATCACCGGAAAGTTCTGTGGCGAATGCCCAGGGAGCGAGATATCTCGCACCTGGGCATTTTTGTGTGCTTATATACAATAAACATTTAAAAAGTCTGAAAAATCATCTTGACAACCACTGTATTCATGATATAATGAACTTACAAACAAGTTAGCAATGACTAACCACATAATAAATACGAACATTTGAAAATAAATTACAGAACCGAAAGGAGAACTACTATGTTTAATCAAATTCAATTACCTTATGCTTACGACGCTCTAGAACCTCATATCGATGCTCTTACAATGGAAACTCATTATTCCAAGCATCATGCGGCTTATACAAAAAATTTAAATGATGCGGCCCAGAAGGCTGGTGTGGAAGATAAAGATATTGCCCTCTTACTCTCTTCCTTAGATAAGATCTCTGATGAAGCATTAAGAAAGGCGATCCGCAACAACGGCGGCGGCTTTTACAACCATAACCTTTATTTCAAAACAATGAGCCCAAGTGGAGGCGGCGAGCCAGAAGGTGATTTAAAAGCAGCTCTTGATCAGGCATTTGGAAGTTTTGCAGACTTTAAGGATAAATTAAGCGGCTTGGCAGTTGGACAGTTTGGCTCCGGCTGGGGCTGGCTCTCAAGTGACCGGAACGGAAAACTAATTCTTTCCTCCAGCCCAAATCAAGATAATCCTCTTATGGAAGGCAATGGTCACGTTCCTATCTTAGGCATTGATGTTTGGGAACACGCTTATTACTTAAAGTATAAGAACCTAAGAGCCGATTACATTAAAGCTTTCTTTGAAGTCGTTGACTGGAAAGCAGTATCCGATAATTTCGCTAGCGTAATAAAAGGATAACTAAAATAGTAATAACCTGTGATCTCAAAATGAGTACTCCTCCAAAATAGACATTACAAATGATAAAGAAAGGGGAGCCACCTGGTACAAAACGTACCGGGCGGCTCCCCTTTTATGTGTCGAACTAACTTAACAATCGTATATCAGCAGTCGCTTTGGAATGAATATCAAGATCAATATCACATTCAGAGATATGCTGATAATTAATATCTAACGAATATGCCACATGGACTCTTAAACGATCTTCTTCTTCAATAACCTGGATATCGTTGGTGTTTAATCCTATCATCAGTTCCCCGTAAGGAGTTGCATAGCAAGCAATATTCTTTTTATTTTTTTCAAATGTCATATGAACGCTGGAACTTCCCCGCTTTATGATATCAAGGCCAGTAGGACTTATTTTAATGGTATTTTTAATAACACCTTCAAATCCTTCCTGGATCTCATCATATAAAATGTAATGGTTCCCATTTTTCAGAAAATAATCTCCGGAGGTTATCATCTCAACGGTATCGTTATCTCCTTCTTGGATCTGTATCCCACTGATACTGATAAGGACATCTCTAGTCATAATAAACTCCTCTAAAAATCTTCTATATTTATCTTCTTTGTCTGCTTGATCTGATCTGGAAGTATGGAGGACGCAAAATTTGTAAACTTTTCTGCCAGGTCACTCACATAGAAACGATATTTATCCTGGCATGGATCTATTGTATCATTTAATAGTCCGCTTTCTTTTAAGACCTGTTTTAATTCCAGGGCTGTTTCATAAGCTGGATTTACCAAGGTGACCTCAGGTCCCATAACTCTTCCTACCGTGGAACGAAGGAGAGGATAATGGGTACATCCCAGTACCAGTGTATCAATAAACTTCCCTTTTAATTCAGATAAATACCTGGAAGCGATTTCATCTGTTACAGAATCATGAAGCAGACCTTCTTCTACCAGGGGGACGAATAAGGGACAAGATTTTCCGATAACCTCTATATCCTCTTTCATTTCTTCCATCATCTTGGTATATACTCCACTTCGTATGGTGCCTTCTGTTCCAATGATTCCTATCTTTCCGTTCCTGGTGGCCTCTACTGCAGTTTTTGCGCCTGCATGAATGACTCCAATCACAGGGATATCCAGTTCTTTTTCCACCGTCTCAAGAGCAAAAGCGGTTGCTGTGTTGCAGGCAATGACGATTGCTTTGACATCCTGAGTCATTAAAAAGCGTATATTCTGTCTGGTATAGCGGACAATGGTATCCTTTGATTTGGTGCCGTAAGGAACCCTTGCCGTATCACCAAAATATACCAGTCTCTCCTCGGGCATCTGCCTTATGATCTCCCGCACTACCGTAAGTCCACCTACTCCAGAGTCAAATACTCCGATGGGTGAATTTCTATCTGCCATGATACCTCTCCTTTAGGACTGGGAGCGGTCCGCTGCATGTTTTAGTAAGCGGTTCACCAGTTCTTCTTTTGTAACGCCTGAAGCTTCCCATAACATAGGATACATACTAATGGCTGTAAAGCCAGGCATGGTATTGATCTCATTAAATACTACGGTTCCATCTTCTTTTACAAAGAAATCCACTCTTGCCAGACCATAACCATCAACCGCCTCAAAAATAGCGGCTGCGGCACTTCTAATCTTTTCTGCGGCTCCATCTGGAAGCAGTGGATTAACTACAGTTTTAGAGTCAGAATTATAATATTTGGCATCAAAGTCATAAAACTCTGCTGCTGCCACAATCTCACCTACTCCAGAGGCCTGGACTGGTGTATTTTCTCCCCCAAAGACTGCGCATTCAATCTCACGGCCCACGATCATCTCTTCTACTAAAATCTTGCGGTCGTGCTCTCCTGCTAAAATTAATGCTTCTCTTAATTCCGCTCTATCATCTGCACGACTTACTCCCTTAGAAGAACCTGCATTGGAAGGCTTTACAAAAACGGGATAAGTAAATTTATCTTCTATTTTTTTAACGATAGGGTCCAAATCCTGTAATTCACGACGCATCACGGCTACGTAATCCGCCTGTTTGATTCCCAAATCTTTCACGATAATCTTTGTATATAATTTATCCATGGATACCGCAGAGGAAAGAACTCCACAGCCAACATATGGGATTCCAGAAAGCTCCATAAGTCCCTGAATGGTTCCGTCTTCTCCATATAATCCATGGAGCACAGGAAATACCACATCTGCTTTTACAAGCTCTGTCTTATCTCCGTCTATAAGAACGACGCTCTTCATGGTTGCATCTGGAGATAAAATCGCAGATACGCTGCCTTTTTTCCATGTTCCATCCTGAATCGCTTCTATTGTATCTGTCTTGATCCAACGGCCTTCTTCCGTAATTCCAATGAGAAGCAGATCGTAAGTTTCTCTATTAATATGGTTAATGACATTGATGACCGACATGCAGGAAACTACATGCTCTGATGACTGGCCGCCAAATAGTACAACCGCATTTTTTTTGCCCATTTTAATCTCCTCACCAATTTCTTGATTTTACAGCGTTTATATTATAGCACATATGGTTACAATTACAAATAGATTCCATAAAAAAGGAGAACACCCATGAAACAGAAACGTGATTTATTCTTATGTATTACATGCTTATTGCTTGCACTTTTATTTTCTATGTCAAAGGAAAGAGGCGCAGAGGAAGCCATGGCCGCACGAATTGCACCTGAAATTCTTCGTTTCCATGTTTTGGCCAACAGTGACAGTACAGAGGATCAAAATTTAAAATTAAAAGTACGCACCCTACTCTTAAACACAATATATGAGGAAATGGGAGAAAATGCATCTTTAGAAGAGACAAAAAAATACGTCCGGTCCCATAAGGACAGTTTAGAGAAAAAAGCAGAAATGTACATGAAGACTTTGGGATACAATTATCCCGCACATATGGAACTGGCTAACACCTATTTTCCTACCAAAACCTATGGTGATATGGTATTCCCTTGCGGCACATACGAAGCTGTCAGGGTAAAAATAGGCGAAGGCAAAGGACGCAACTGGTGGTGTGTCCTTTATCCTCCGCTCTGTTTTGTAGATTCATCCTATGCAGTTGTTCCAGATACCTCGAAAGAGATACTAAAAGAATCCTTAGACCCATCGGATTATTTAAAATTAAGTACGGAAAATCCAAAGATCCATGTTCGGCTAAAGCTTGTGGATCTACTAACGAAGCAGGAAGATCCGAAAGAATCTATTGCTGAGAATCAGAAATAATGCCTTTTATTGCCCACTGATATGTGGTGTAAGCCTGATATAGTTCTGAGTATGCGCTTTGTTTGGCTCCCTCTGCCTGTAAAAATGCCATTTGGGACTGAAGGTATGTAATTTTACTTAGCATACCCATCTGGAAGGAACGCTCGGCTTTACCGTTATCAAGTCCTGCCTTCTCATAGGAAGTGAGAGATGCTTCGTAGGCTGTTTTGGCCTGCTTTAGATTTTGATAAAGAGATTTCATTGTGACTGCCACATTCTGCTCACCCTCAGAAACCGATGCCTGTTTATTCTGAACGCCAGTCGTGGTCTTATTGGAATTAGCCCGACGCATATCAATGAGTTCATAATTATTGCCGATTGCCTTGGCAGTATCACTTTCAAGGTCTATGGATGAAATGGCAGATAAATCTAATTCTGGCAGACCGCCGATATTTGGCACGGAATCAACAGAATATCCTGTCATAAGTGCCAGAGATCGACGTAAACCATCAATGGTATGATCCAGACTTAAAAGAGAGGACTGTGCAGACAGCACCTCCTTTTTTGCTTTCAAAACATCTGTTTCTGTGGCAGTTCCTATCTTCTGACCCAGGCTCTGCGCCTCATAGGCAGCATCACTTAACTCAACTACTTTTTGAAGCAGAGCTTTGTTCGCTGATGCATTATTATAACCAATCATAATCTGATCGGCAAAATATTCATACTGACGGGAAATACGATTAATACCGAAGTTAGCCTTTGAATTTTCCTTCTTGATTTGATTAATTTTTTTCTTGCTTGATTCAGCCTGTTTCTTTAGATATGATAATGTACCTTTTAAAGTATAGTACTCTTGAAGGCCTTCTGGAGTACTCATATCCCCATTATCCTTATAGTTATCTACAGCGTCTTCTTGATCTTTAATGGTTCTTAACAAGCCATCGTACATATAATCTGCATCATCAATCCCGCTATAAATAGAATCTGTCATTTTCAGTACATCCGGATTAAAATACTTTACCAGATTTGATAGTTCATCAAATTCAATGGTCTGGTCATAGAGAAGATTCCACTGCTCTGCGGTAATTCCTTCCGGCAATGGTTTTTGCTCCTGTCCCGGTCCTACTGCTGCATATGCGGATAGAACAGGGGAGGCACTAATCACTGCCGCCAGTAAAACAGGTAACACTATTTTTTGTTTCATATCATCAGCCTCCTGCCGAAGCAAGACCATTAATTGCATTATCATAGGTCTGGACTGCCTGGAATAATGTAAGCTGGGCTTTTTTCAGAGAAATGTTCTTTGTTACAAATGCATTTTTCTGTTTCAGATAATCAAGCCTGCTTAAACTACCAACCTGCTGCTTATGTTCTGCTGTTTCCATATTCTTATTTTCTAATTCCATTTCTGCCACTGCTTGATCATAAGAAGCCTTTGCCTGCTGGACTGCCTGGTAAGACTTTATAAGGTCTGATTTTATATTCTGCTCATTGCTGGAAACCGTTTTCTTTAATGTTTCTTTCGTATATTCTGCGGTAGCATTATTGAGCTTTCTCTTATTAGTTTTTAATGTGTAATTATTGTTAAGGGCAGCTTCCTGCTCCGCCTCTGGGTTCATAGCCGCTATACGTTCAAAATTAACCGCAGGAATATCCTTAATCTCAGGAACATCGTTATATTTCCAGCCAAGCATGATTAAAAGCTTCTGCCTTGTTTCTTCTACAGCCCCAGTTAATTTTTCAACAGACGCCTGAGCACTCTGAACACCCTCTTTTGCTCCCAGTACATCAGACTGGGTTGCCATACCGGCGCCCTGTTTTATAAGAGCAGACTGATACTGGGCCTCTAGATATTCGACACTATCCCTAGCAGATTCCAGGTCATATGTTTGCTGAAAGTAAGAGATCAGAGAAGATTGTGCTGATGCTACAAGACTGGCTTCCTGCTGATCATAGGTGAGCTGGTTCACTGTTAAGTCTTCTGTGTTTTCATCAGCTGCTTGATCTGACTTTGCTGCTGCTATTTGAGCCGCAGCATCTGTCGCTGCATCCTCGCCTGAGATATTACTTCTAGCGTCACTAGCCGCATCCCGATAAGCCTGAGCATACTGGTCGCTGGTTATTTTATCATCTTTTTTCTTATGACTGATATCAAGCTGATTCTTCTGAACCGTCACATTATATTCACGAATCAGACCTGCTAGTTCATCGTATTCCATCACATTGTCCCTAAGCTTCGCCCACTCTTCCGGGGTTCTAGAAAACTCCGGGCTGCCGGCCCAGGCAGTCGCTGCCGGTCCAGAAAAAGCAAGCACTGCTGAAAGACAGCATGCACTGATCAGTTTCCACTTTCTCATCCTTAATCCTCCTTATTTGGTAATTCTATCATATCACAATCCAGACCCTGCCTGCAAACCACTTTCTTCCATACCTGGAAATGAGGCAGGGTCTTAGATATTTAAACAGTTACTTTTTTATCCTTTTTCTTCCGTCTCAGAATGGAATAAAGCACCGGAAGTACCAAAAGAGATAAAAGGGTGGAAGATGCGAGTCCTCCGATATTAACAAGAGCAAGCCCCTGCATCATCTCTCCATTCTCTCCGCCTCTTGCAAGAGGGATCAGAGATAAAATAGCGATTAATGCTGTCATAAGAATGGGGCGGAGACGTGTAAATCCTGCCTCAATAACTGCACTTCTGGTATCCATGGTCTCATTATACTGGTTTGCACAATCCACATATAGGATACCAGAGTTAAGAACCGTTCCGATGAGCACCAGAAACCCCAAAAGGGAAGTCATACTGATACTAACATTGGTTATGAGCATAAGTCCGAAAGCACCAATAAAACTAAATGGAATGGTGGCCATTACCATGAGGGAGAAGATAGGTGACTCAAACTGTGCCGCCAATACAACGAATACAAGGAAAATTGCCGTTGCGATTGCTAGGAACAGGCCGCCGAACTCTTCGGACATGGATTCTGCCTCACTGTTTTGCCCTCTTGTGATGGTATCGGATAAATACTTTTTAACTACCTGGTCATCAATTTCTTTGGTAACCCTAAGTTTGTCTTTTGCTGTCTTAACCTGATCGGTAAAGGAGCCAGTTACAGTAACCTGGTACTGTTTGTTCTTTCTTGTAATGGTAGACGGGCTATCTTCGTAGCCAATAGAAGCGATATCTGTAATTGCTACAGAACCACCTGTCGCATTGGGGACCATGATTCCTTCTACTTTATCCAAAGTATCATAGGCATCCTCTGGATATTCCACTTTAACCGATATTTCCTGACCATCCTTATCAAAGGTAGTGGCCTCGACTCCGCTTAACATACTGTTAAACATTCCACCTACGGTTACTGGTGCAATTCCTTCTGCTGCGGCTTTAATAGGATCGACTTTTATTTTTACAACTGGTGCCGCATTTTCAAGGTCAGAATGAACCTTAATAAGCTCTGGGCGTGTGGTAAGTTCTGTAACCATTTGATCTGCAGTCGCTTTTAGACGGTCAAGCTTTGCGCCCTTTAAGATAACTTCAAAATCATTTTTACTACCAGAGGACTGCATGCTGGAGGTTGATTTTAAGGTAACATTGCAGTCAGGAAGCTGACCCATAACTTTCTTCCATTTATTCATGACTTCTTTGGTGCTAAGCTCTCTGTCAGACTTTAAATAAGCTGTCAGAGTTGCATCAGAGGAACTGTCCATGCTTACGGCATTACCACCATAGGTTAATGTATAGGATTTTAAATCTTTCTCATCGCTGACTATGGTTTCTATCTGCTTAAGAACCTTATCTACTTCTTCGATCTTAAGGCCAGGCTTCACTTTTGTAGTGATGGAAATGGTACCTTGGTCTGTCTCAGGCATCAGCTCAAACTTAAGCTTTCCTGCTAGCATAAAGGACCCTACTAAAAGAAGTACAGCAACAATCAAAACCATTGCCTTTCTATCAAGAAGCTTTCCAATTAAATTCCGATAGCCATCTTGCAATGCTTTTACAATCCCACCTAGTGGAGAATTATGTTTCTCTACTGGACGGTATTTGAAATAGCAAAGAGGAACAATGGTCATGGCGGAAATCAGGGACGCCATCATACAAAATACAATGGTGTAGCCAAGAGGCTTAAATATCTGACCTGTCATACCTGCAAGAAATACAAGAGGTATAAAAACAACGCACTTTGTGATGGTACCACCTAAAATAGACTGAAGCACCAGTTTGGTACCTTCTACCGCAGAGTACTCATAATCCTCGTCTTTATGGATTCGGAAACAACTTTCCAATACAACAATGGAGTCATCAACCATCATACCTACACCGAGGACAATGGCACTCATGGTAATTAGGTTCATGGAAAATCCCATGGCAGACATTAGAATGAGGGCGACTAAAATAGATACAGGAATGGAACTACCGACAATCAAGGAAGCCTTGATATCTCCAAAGAACAAAAAGATAATGATCATAGAAATAATAACTGCCAGGATCATAGTTTCTAATACGCTGTTTAAGGAAGCCTGAATCTGATTACTGGTGTCGTCGATGACTACGATATCCAAATTCTTATGTTCTGCTTTTAAAGTCTCAATTGTCTTTTTTACCTGCTTTGATACGTCAACCGCACTGCTCTTTTGCTGCTTGTTGACGGATAAGGTAACGGTATCCTTTCCATTGTATCGACCAATGGCATCTTGATCCTTAACCGTATCACCAATCTCTGCAATATCTTCTAAGTAAATGGTCTTCCCATTTCCAGCTACGACTGGAACCTTTTTAAGCTGCTCCGCAGAATTTACCTCTACGGCTGTACTGACTGCAAGTTTCCTGTTTCCAACCCCAGTGGTACCTGCCGGATATGTGAAATCAGCGGATTTAATGGACTGGACAATTGCATTCATATTCAAATGGTACTGATTTAATTTCTCTGGGTTCAAACGAATCTTGATATATCCTTCTCGTCCGCCGTTGGTATTAATGCTTGCGATGGAGGAGATTTTTTCAAATTCAGGAACAATATCAGATTTTACATAATTATAAAGATTTTCCTGAGTGGTATCATTGACTGCCAGAGACATGACTGGCATGGCACTGATATCTAACTCCATAATGGTTGGTGTCTTTACATCATCTGGAAGTTTTATATTATCCATCTTCTTTTTCAAGTCAGAGTATGCCTTATCCATGTTAGTGCCGTATTCGTACTGCAGCATAATAATGGATACATTCTCCTTAGAAGTGGACTGAATGTTCTTAATTCCCGTTAGAGTTCCTACTTCATTCTCTATGGGCTTGCCAATCAGATCATTTACATCTTCAGGGCTGGCACCCTGATAAATAGTGCTTATGGTAAGAATCGGATAATTCATCTCCGGAAACAGCTCAAGCTTTGAAGAAAGTACGGAGGATAATCCAAACACGATAAGACAGATAACCACTAAGACTGTTGTAACGGGGCGCTTTAGAGCAAGTTTCGTTATTCCCATATCGCTGCCCCCTTACTGTGCTGCTACAGAAGATTCTAACGTGGTTCCCTCTGTCTCAGTCTTGCCTTCTGATGCGGTTTCTTGTGTTGTCTGATTCTCCTTGCTGCTGGCATCGGAAAGGGTTACGACAGAACCATCGTACAATTCACTGGTCCACGTAGCAACGATCTGATCATCCGCCTGAATTCCCTCTTTAATTTCCATAAAGCTGTTATCAGCCAGGCCTACCGTAACTGCATTTTTCTTCAGTTTTCCGTCTACATATGTATAGATAAATGGACTTCCTCCCTGATAATAAACACTATCGACTGGAACAGTCATAACATTATCTGCCTTTTGTGAAACCACGTAAAGCTTAACAGAAGTTCCAGTTGCAAGAGTATTGCCATCTGGAATGGAAGCCTTTACTTTAAATAATCCACTGGACTGATCAATCATGGTGCTTACTTCAGTAATAGCAGCGGAACGGTCGGTTCCATTCTTTTCAAGCTTTATGCTATCTCCTGTCTTAAGTCCGTTAACAATACGCTCTGGCACATAAAAGGTAACTGCTTTCCCGCCTTCTCCAGAGATGACACAAAGAACCGTGCTTGGTGATACCATGTCATGAACCTTAACATTAAAGCTCTCTACCCGTCCGGATATTGGTGCAGTTACCTGACTGCTTTCCAGTTGAATGTTATAACCAATCTTTGCATTGTCATATTGAAGTTTCGCAAGCTGGACTTTGTCAACCAAAGATTGATAATCTGCCTCGGCAACATCTCCCGCCTGATAAAGGATTGTCATTCTATCTAAATTCTTTTTGGCATCCTCGTAGCTAACTCTGGCTGTTTCAGCCGTAATCTTAGCGCTTTCTACCTGCTTCGTATCAATAACGCAAAGCAACTGTCCTGCACTTACCATATCACCAGTCTGAACGCCAGTGTTAGTAATCTCACCGTTTCCCAGTGGGGTAACGTAAACAATGCTGTCTGGTTCAATGGTTCCAATCAGTTCGCTGCTCAACTCAATATTCCGTACTTCCGGCTTTACAACTGTTACAGAAGGGGGTACTTCTGCTACAATCTCTTCTTTGTTGCCGCCAAGTATTCTCGGAATTATCAGACCTGCCACAACCAATATAAGGACTACGGCTCCGGCAATCATCACTATCTTTTTCTTTGTCATAATTCACTCCTCATGTCTCATAATCATTCTAAATTCTGTTTACGAATTCCATACTGTAATAAATCTAATTTTTTACGGAAAACTTCCTTAATTTTTTCCTTATCTTCCGGATGTGCATAATACCACTCAAGGCCTTTTGCCATTTCGAAGAAAATCGTAGAAATTAGCATACCAAAGGTTTCAATGCTCTGATCCCTGAAATCTGATTTATCAATGGATTCATGCATAACCTTAAGCATACACAATTGCCCCGGTGTAATGTTTTGACACAAATGATTGGTCACTCCATACATCTGAACACTATCTACAATATTCTTAACTAACTGAAGCATACTTCCATCATCATAGAGAACACTTTCTTCTACAAAAGAATCTATAGTCTTCCAAAGATCCCCATGATTTTTCTTGGCGTTGCTTTCCCAAGCGCATTGAAAGTTATCACCAGCATCTTCAAATATGTAAGCAAGCAAATCATGCTTATCTTCAAAATAAGTGTAAAAGCTTCCTCTTGATATCCCAGCGTGTTTTATAATTCGATTGATTGAAACCTTTTCAAATGGAACCTGGATGAATTCATCCTTGGCCGCTTTTATTATGATTTCCTTTTTTTCCTTCGGAAGGTTATAAAATCGTTCCGTAGGCATTTCCTCACCTCCATCTTTTATGCCCCTAATATATCCGCGCAATACAAAAGGTGACAACATGCCACTTATTATAATGACACGTTGTCACCTTGTCAAGAAAGGTTACGTTTATTTCATATATTTTCTCAATATTTTATTTTTTCTTATCCAGATGGTCTTTTAAGGCTTCATCACTTTCCTCAATCCATAAATCTTCTTCCTCTTCATTCAGTCCAAGAAAATTAGCAAGGGATTCGGATGAGCTGCTGCCATTCCACTCATTGATATAATCATCAATGGCCTCAAACTCAATCTCACCGGACAAATATCGCTCTTTAAATGTCATATACAATCTCCTTTCCTTACTCCTGCCCTTTTATGTTTTTTGAAACTGTGATTTCCTGATTATCAATATGTTCCCGCATGGCTTCTTTGGCGTCTTCTACCTTCCGCCTCTTAACCGCTTCTAATATATTATCATGCTCCAGCAATAAGATCTGTCGCTTATCTTCATCTTTGATGTATTCTAATCGGTAGCGATACATCTGCTCCCTTAAATTATTAATCATCTGAATCAGTCTGTCATTGCAGGTCCCTTTATAAATTACATCATGATACGCTTCGTCTGTCTCTGCAATCTCCATGGGATTTCCATTCATCACAGCATTTTTAAATTCTTCCTGTCTTTGCTCCAGCTCATCGACTGCATCTGGAAGCATACGCTGACATGCAAGCTCAATAGCCAGCTCTTCTAAGGATCTGCGTACCTCTAATACATCTCTTAAGCTTTTCTCAGAAATCTTTGCTACCTCAGCTCCCTTTCTAGGAATCATGAGGACGAGACCTTCCAGCTCAAGCTTACGGATGGCTTCCCTTATGGGAGTACGGCTAACTCCAAGTCTTTCTGCGAGTTGAATTTCCATCAGCCGCTCTCCTGGTGCCAGCTCTCCCTTTAAAATCGCCTGTCTTAGTGTGTTGAAGACCACATCACGTAGCGGCAGATACTCATTCATATTGACTTTTAAATCATTGCCCATTGGTAACCTCCTTGGTATTGTAAAAATTTGTTAAATAAACCTGTTTCACCAGGTTCTTGCTTTCACCGTAACGCAATTCTTCATACGCGTTTTCCGCCGCCTTGGGGCTTACAAATATGCCGAACACCGTAGGGCCACTTCCGCTCATCAGTGCGTTTACTGCTCCAAGCTCTTTTATCTTTTCCTTAATCTGTGATATAACGGGATATTCCTTTATAGTGACCGTCTCTAAGATATTTCCAAGACGCTGGGACACCTGATGGATGTTATGGCCTTTAATGGCCTCTATGATTCCGTCAATATCTGGATGGTCACAAGCCTTAAGCCCTTCCAGATTAAGATTATCATAAACAAATTTGGTGGATACCCCCACAGCAGGCTTTGCAATCAATACCTGACATTGAGGCATATCTGGCAACGGGGTAAGAATCTCACCAATTCCTTCTGACAGTGCGGTTCCCCTTAGCACGCAGTAAGGAACATCTGCTCCGATTTTAACGCCCCGTTCCATCAGCTCTTCCCTGCTAAGTCCAAGCTGAAACATCTTATTCACTCCAAACAATACGGCCGCTGCATCGCTGCTGCCTCCCGCCATTCCAGCGGATACCGGTATAAACTTCTTTAAATTAATCCGGATTCCGTGGGAAACATGAAACTCATCCATTAAAAGCTTTGCCGCTTTGTATACCAGATTGTTTTCGTTGACTGGCAAGTAAAACAGATTGGTAACAATTTCAATGCCTGGCGTTTCTTTTAAGTAGATATCGATCTTATCGTAAAGGCCCACAGTCTGCATGATCATGCGCACATCGTGGTATCCGTCTTCCCGTCTCCTCAAAACATCAAGACCCAGATTAATTTTTCCATATGCTTTTAATCCCAGATGTCTTATCATAGGCGAACAGCCCTCTCTTTTGTATCAGATTGTATTTTTGCGTTTTTTTGTATACAGTATTTAGTATATACCCAAACTTAGAAAAGTACAAGCGTTATTCTTTTAACATGAAAACCGTTGTATTTCATGAAAATTTTTCTCAAATAAAAAGACTCCTACAGTCATACTGCGGAGTCTTTTTTTCTCTCATTCTCTTATAAGAACTCTTCCATCGCTTCTTCCATTGCCTTTAATTCAGAGGCATAATCCTTAAATGCATCCTCAGCTTCACACTCTTTTTTCCCTTTATAGCAAATTCTGTGCTCCATGCTGGCCCATAAATCCATGGCCATGGTACGTAGCTGAATCTCTACCGGGTAGTACTCCATGCCATCGGTATGATAGACTGGAACGCCAAAAACAATGTGATAGCTTCGATAGCCATTGGCCTTTGGCTCTCTAATATAATCGCTCTCTTTTATAATTACAATATCATTTTGCTTTTTTAAAAGACTTACAACCGCATAGATATCTCTTACAAAGAAACAGATGATACGAATTCCTGCGATATCGGTCAAATAATTTCTGGAGGAATCGGTACTGATCTCATATCCGTTGTTTTGAAGCTTCTTCTCTATGCTTTCTTTTTGCTTAATCCTATGCTGAATGTGATGAATGGGATAATTTTGATACTTTCTTCTATAATCCTGATTCAGGACATCGACTCTGACTAAAATATTCTTAAGCGCATCTTCATATGGCTGGACAAAGCATAGGTACTCTTCTTCGGTCATATTCTACCTCCCTGGTAATTCCTTATCACGGAAATTTAGTATAACCCTTTTTTGTGTCCATCTGGTGTACAAACTATGAATTAGAAAAAGGACCTATTCCTGCTTTTCGTCTTCTTCGTCTTTGACGGGATTTTCATCTCCCTTTCCCATAAGAATGCTGTTAACCGGCTCCTCTTCATCGTAGAAAAGTGGTCTTAACTCATCTGTAGGTTCTTCCGTTTTAGGCATGTACTGTTCAAACACTGGAGACAAAATATAGGAATTTATAAATGCAAGTATAGGAAATCCAAATAACATGAAAATCATGAGCACAGGAGGAATTACAAATACAAATCCCATAGCAACCAGTGATACATTAATCACAATCATTCCGATGGTACGGAACAAATGACGTAAGGACATAAAAAATGCATTAAAAAAGGTTTTCTTTACTGAATTGAAAAATCTGGACTGAAGTGGGAAGATGTACATAAATACCGCAGCATATACAATGGCCAAGGCTAAAAATACAGTCAGCATTACAGTCTTTATGGTACCGGAACCTGTAAACAAGCGAGCAAAGAAATACAAATCAACACCTAAAATTGCACCGATTGCCAAAAGTACCAGCCAGATTACCGTTGCCTGTTTGAAATTCTCCTTAAATGATTTAAAAAATGACCGGATGGTGTAACCATCATCATCCCTCGCAAGCTTTAACGTCACATAATAAACGGCTGTTGTGGAAGCTCCGATGGTGAATATCGGTATACTGAATACAAGCCACAAAATATTTAATAGGATCAAATCTCCGAATTTGCCTATAAAGCGCCACACCGGATTATCATAATTAAAAAAACCAGATAGCATATGTCATACCCCTTCTCTCTTTAGCGTCAAATGTCATTATAGCGGATTTACTAATAAAAATCAAACATTCTTATTTATTTCATGGAAAATTTATAGTTTATTCTTAAATATCTCCCTGTAATATGATATAATCAATAAATAATTTGGAATATGATAAAAAAAGGAGCGCATCATGACCCCATACGAAGACAAGACCATAAAGGATTCCCTGCGTGAGGAAAGAAAAAAGCTTAAGGATATGAATGGCAAGGACAAGCTCTGGTACATTTGGGAATATTACAAAATCCCGATTATCAGCGTATTTGTATCCCTATTTCTTATCATATCCATTGCCTCTGCCATCTATAACAACCGGTTTGAGACAGCGTTAAACTGCGTTATTTTAAACAGCCAGTTTACAAGTGATTCCACCTCTCCAGATGATTACTTTGACAAAGACTTCCGTCAATATATCAATCTCCCTGAGGATACAAAGATAGAAGTAAATCACTCCATGTCCCTTTCTTTTGAAGAGTCTGCCATGAGCGATTTCACCTATGCAGAGCTGGCAAAGCTTTCTGCCATGATTACCAGCAAGGAACTAGATGTCATTATTGGCAGAAAAGATTCCATTGATCATTTTGGTAAGATGGACGGCTTTACGGATTTAAAGGAACTCCTTTCTCCCGAAGAATATGAGCAAGTAAAAGATAAGATTTATTTTGTAACCTCCGATGAGACCGGTCAAAAGGTTGCCGCAGGCATCTTAATCGATGAAGCCGATTTTGAGAAAAAGACCGGACTGCTCATTGACGGACCGATTCTTTCGGTCATGATAAACTCCACTCATAAAGACACAGCACTTGGCCTGATTCGTTACATGTTCGGGCTATAAGGGTAAAACCAAGGGCTTCTATCAGCCTAATGGAAGGAAGATTGCTCCCCAAGATTCTTGCATAGATTCTAGGAGCGATTCTTTCGCTGGCATAAGAAATGATTGCTTTGCAACCTTCTTTTGCATAGCCTTTCTCAAGGTAGGAAGAAAAAATATGATATCCCAGCTCTACCGGGGTATCTTTTTCTTTTATAAAGGGAAGAAATTCTTTCGTGCCGGAAAGATCCATTGGAATAATACCGGCTTTCCCCACAAGCAGTCCGGTCTTCTGATCCAGAAGCGCCCATATGCCGTACTCATAAAATCCGTATTGGTACCGGATATAATCGTTTAAAGAATCTTGATGATAAAAGATCTCTCCGTTCTCTCCCCCGTCCGGCTCATGAGGGACCATATGGCTATCCTCTGATACAAATTCTCTAATGATAAGCCTGTCTGTCTTTGCAATCTGAAAGGGAAGTCCATACCTTCTTCTTACAACCTTTTCCAGAAAATCAGTATCAATGTCTTTGATCGATTCCACAATATAGGCAGCCGGGGATAGGGATTGCCCGGGTTTACTTCTGTCCCATAAGCCAATAACAGCCCTGCCTTCTGCATAAGCAGAACACAGGGCCTTTGAATCGTCAGACACGGTAATTTTATATTTAATTCCTTCTATTATAATTTCCCGTTCTAGAGTCATAGGATTAAACGGTTACTGGTTCTGGAAATTCTTCGCCAAAGGTATCTGCTGTTACAGACTTGATCTTCTGCTCGTTCATCGGACGATCACCATGATCTGTCTTAACATCAGCAATCTTGTTCACGATATCCATTCCTTCGATTACTTTACCAAATCCAGCATAAGCGCCATCTAAATGAGGAGCTGCTTTGTGCATGATAAAGAACTGAGATCCTGCTGAGTCAGGATGCATGGATCTTGCCATGGAAAGAACGCCTTCTGTATGCTTAAGCTCATTGGCTACACCATTCTGGCTAAACTCACCTTTAATGGAATATCCAGGACCGCCTGTCCCAGTTCCTTGAGGACAACCTCCCTGTAACATAAAACCATTAATAACTCTGTGAAAAATCAAACCATCGTAAAAACCTTTTTTTATAAGACTTAAATAATTATTTACTGTGTTAGGTGCGATCTCTGGATAAAGCTCTGCTTTGATCACATCTCCGTTTTCCATTGTAATTGTAATAACCGGATTTTTCATATCTCTCTTCCTTTCCCGCCGCTTAAGCTCACGTATGAGTGTATTTTATCAAATCCTTTTGTTTTTGTCTAGTTGTTCATATTTTGTTTAAATTTCATTCAAAAACCTTTTACACCATTAACATGATTTCTTCATGTTTGATGGATATAATAACATTGTAAACAAAATTACTAAAAAGATTTTTTTCATAATACGGGCTGGTAACTAGTTACCAGCCCTCCTCCCTTTTTGAAATATTTTTGCCAAATGCATTGCATGGTTTCGCTTCCTCGATCCCATGCAATGTTTTTTTGTATTTTGTTTTTTGTGCTTCCTTTCTTAATTATGTTTATATTCCGCCTAGATTCATAAGTGCAGGGTCTAAGGTAGCATGTTCAAAAAGGCTTGCTGTTGTAACCTGAAGATTATCATATGTTTTAAAAAAGTATTCACAGGTGGCTGTATTGATAAATGCGGTGTACTTTGTATAGTCGTATTGATCTCTGCTTGTTAAGACAGCGCCCCTTGGTATGGTAACACCTTCCATAATATGAAAACAGGAAATAACAGCGTCATTGCGGTTTTCAGGAGCTGGAAGAAAGGATTTTAGATATGCGGTACGCGCAAAACGTGCCGGTGATGTATAACCTCCTGGAAGTACCTGGGTTCCTCCCGCCTGTCCAAATGGGGTAAGACGGTAACCTCCCCAATACGCTTCTTCCGCCTGGGAAGGACTTGCTTCCGTATAATTTCTTAAATTTGTCATGTGCCAATTAAATTCCGGACTGTTGGCAAGCACACCTATGGGATTTCTCCAGACCTCAAGACCGTTTGAGGTATACTCAATGACAATGCAGTTACCACCTCGGTCTGAAGCAATCCAGTGAAGAGGTGCCACTGTTTTTGTGACCGGATCAACCACTCCGCTGACTTTCACCTGCTTAAGCTGCCTTACCACATCCTCCACATTGATACATTTTCCCAAAATATAGTGAAGAAGATCAAAGGAGG
This sequence comes from uncultured Eubacteriales bacterium, assembly GCA_963528005.1. Classification (GTDB taxonomy): domain Bacteria; phylum Bacillota; class Clostridia; order Lachnospirales; family Lachnospiraceae; genus Lacrimispora. The sequence goes on along the minus strand of CAURSM010000010.1, from coordinate 960 downwards.
CCACCACTTCCTCCTGTCCGTACTGAATGACGGAATCGTAATCAGCGTATCCTGCAAAGTAAAGAGCTGCGGCTGCAAGGCCCATTTCATTCACACCGTCGAAAAACCCCAGCAAACCGTCAAGCTCCTGACCGATACCAATAAAGCGATACCGGTCACGCATCTTCCCTCCTGTCACCACATTGTTCCATTCATATCCCGAAGGGACAATATAAAGATGTGGTTCAATGTCATAAGAAAAATCCATATTTCTTCCGAAAAAAGTTTCACACTGCTTTGATTGCAAGGAAATTGCCGTACACATATCAAATACCCCCTTTATAATCTTATTTATAAAGATCTGTTATTTGGGAACCCGAACTTCCTTCATAAGGAATATAAGGGCAATGATATTTGGCAATGCCATAAGTCCATTCCAGATATCAGAAAACTCCCAAACAGTCTCAAGCTTAGCAAGGCAGCCTAAGAATACGGCTCCCAAATAGAGAATGGTATAAATCTTTCCTCTTAAAATTCGTTGGAGGATATAAAGGACATTTCGTTTTTTCAGACTTTCCGCCAGATACCCCGCCGCCTGACGACCGAGATAATACCAGGCAATGATGGTGGCAAATGCAAAGATTAACATAGCACCAGACACAATATACTGTCCAAGAGGGCCAAGCCGTTTGGAAAAACTATAGGCAGTAAGGGCGGCTCCGTCGTAACCAGATCCTGCTGCATCTCCCTCTGTCATACAAAGAATCACAAGGGCTGTCATGGTACAGATTAATATAGTATCAAAAAACACTTCAAACATGGCCCACATACCCTGTTGTTCCGGCGTTGTGTCTTCTGCTGCCCCATGTAATACTGCCATACTTCCAAGTCCTGCTTCATTGGAAAATACACCTCTGGATATGCCGTATTGCAGACTTTTGCTAATTCCATAACCAGCAGTTCCTGAGAAAATGGAAATAG
>CAURSM010000009.1:0-177894 GCA_963528005.1 uncultured Eubacteriales bacterium | reverse complement strand
CATGAATGGCAGTGTTACCTCTTGGAAGAAGAAGCTGGTCTTTGCGCAAGATTGCCACCAGAACGCATTCCAGAGGGAGGTTGATTTCCTTTACAGTTTTACCGGCTGCAGGGGAAGCTGGATCAACCATTCGTTCCACCAGGGAGTATTGTCCCCCATGGAGTTTTAAAAGTGTCATCATGTCCCCCATGGTCATTTCTTCCGCTACCAGACGGGCCATAAGATCCGCCTGATTAAGGGCGGCATCAACTCCCATGATATCCTGAAAGAGCCAGGCGTTTTTAGGGTTATTTACCCTTCCCACCACCCGCCTTACGCCGTACTCCATGCGGGAGAGTGTGGCTACAACTAAATTTGTTTCATCAGAACCAGTTACGGCAGTCACCACATCAGTCTCAGTAATTCCCGCAGCTTCTAACACCCTTGGTTCTGCACCATTTCCGAAAATCACACATTCGTTTGGCAGGTCACGATTTAAGATGGGAATCCTGGATTCTCTGTTATCAATGATTTTAATCTCATGTCCTCGTTCCAATAAAAGAGAAGCTAAATAGGCTCCAACCTGGCCGCCTCCTACAATTATAACTTTCATCCTTATATCCCCTTCCCATTTGAAATTCCAAATAAGCGTTCCAATCGGCCAACGGAGGACATTAAAGCGGCTACATGGAGAATATCACCCTTTTGCAACACAGTTGCCATGGTGGGCAGTATGGTCTTATTTCCTCTTGTTATAGATACGATACTGACTTCACCAGAAATGGAAAGTTCGCTAATCTTATGGCCTTCCATGAGAGGTGTTGTTTCGATTTCAACAAGCTCTACGTCTCCGTTTCCCAGGCTAAATACCGTATGGAGAGGAGAGTAGCACAACAAATCAGCGGCTCTTTGTATTCCCCAGGCGGTGGAAGACAAGGTTTGTACGCCTAGACGTTTGTAAATTTCTGCTTTTTCTCGGTCGTAAAGCCTTGCAACTACCTTTGGTACGTGATAAATTTCTCTGGAAATCCGGGCAATGACTGCATTGGATTCGTCACTGGAAGTAAATGCAGCCAGGGCATCAGTCTTTTTTATCTTTGCCTTTTGAAGAACCTCTTGGTCAAACCCGATTCCTTCAATGGTTTCTCCTTTAAAATTAGGGCCAAGCTCCTTAAATGCCATTGCATTGGAATCGATAACCGTCACATTATGCCCCATATTACTTAATGCCAGTGCCAGGCCGGATCCATTCCGACCGCAGCCTACAATAATCATTCTCATGAATTCTCCATCTCCTTTTTTTCATAATCTCCTTTGTTCATATTCGGATTAACCTTTCGCAGGAAGAATTTCCTGATTTCATCAATGAGTAGAACTGCAAATGGAATCCAGATTAGGAATGCCCATTCCCTTATGCCAAGTGGAGCCGTATTAAAAAGATTATGAAGGAAAGGAAGGTAGGTAATAAGGCTTAAAAGAATCAGTTCCACCACGATTCCCACAAGAATCAGCTTATTGGTATGAAATCCTGTTTTAAAGATGGATACTCGTTCTGTCCGACAGGCGAAGACAGCTCCCACCTGAGCCAGCACAATCCCAGCAAAGGTCATGGTAGTCGCCATACGGTAAAAAGTTCCGGAAGCAGAAAGAGGAGCGTCTGGCCAGCCGTGGAGCCAGTTTAAGTAAAAGTAAGCAGCCATACAAGCGATTGCTTCCATGGAGCCGTACCACAAAAGAGCTCTGGACAATAGTTTTTTTGATAGAAGAGCTTCCTTTTGGGAACGGGGTGGAATATCCATGATTCCAGGTTCTGGAGTTTCTGCTCCAAGACCCATGGCTGGAACCATATCAGTGCCTAAGTCAATGCAAAGTACCTGCATGATCGTAAGGGGCAAAGGAATGGCACCTCTGGAAAATAAGTAAAATATCATGGGGACCGCCTCTGCCATGTTACTGTTAAAGATGTATACGGCAAATTTACGGATGTTATTGTAGACGGCCCGGCCTTCTTCCACGGCGTTGACAATGGATGCAAAGTTATCATCCGTCAGGATCATGTCTGCCGCTTCTTTTGCCACATCGGTGCCGGAAAGCCCCATGGCTACACCAATATCAGCCTTTTTCAGGGCTGGGGAATCATTGACCCCATCTCCTGTAACAGCCACAATCTGTTTCATCTCCTGGAGAGCACTTACTACCTGTAGTTTTTGCTCTGGGGCAACTCTGGCAAACAGAACTTCACCTTCCAGGGCTTTTTCTAATTCCTCGGGCTGCATCTTTCCAAGTTCAATACCTGTGATAATTCTTGGGTGTTCTCCTTTGATAATACCAATTCGACGGGCAATGCTTTCTGCGGTCAAGCCGTAATCACCAGTAATCATGATAATTCGAATTCCAGCACGGTGGCACTTTTTAACGGCCTCTGAAACTTCAGGGCGAGGAGGATCTACCATTGCAATCAGGCCTAAGAAGGTAAGTTCCTGCTCAATCAGCTCTGGGGTATATTGGCTTAAGCTTTGGGGGAGTTTAGAAAGTCCGTTTAGATTCCGATAAGCGATTGCCAGGACACGAAGGCCACTTCTTGCGTAACGGTCATTGATCTCCATAATATTTGACCGGGTATTGGCCTCCATTTTAACTAATTCCCCATTCAGTCTTATTTGGGTACATAGTTCCAGAACTTCTTTTGGGGCCCCTTTTGTATAAGCGACTCGATCACTTAAAACCTGGTGTATGGTGCTCATACGCTTTCTTACAGAATCAAAAGGCAGTTCACGAAGGCGTGGTTCTTTCTTATTGATGTCCTCTGGTGTTAATCCGTATTTCTTAGCGGCAACCAAAAGGGCTGCCTCTGTGGGGTCTCCCAGGACGCTAAAGCGTGAAGATTCCTGGCTTGGGGGTAGGAGATGAGCGTTGCAGCAAAGGGATGCAGCAGTTAATAGTTTACTTAAATCCTGTTCTTTTGCAGTTACCTCTTTTCCGCCAAAAAGAATCTTACCTCCCGCTGGATCGTAGCCTACACCGGTTACATCAAGGGATTTCCCTCCAATCCAGATATTACTTACCGTCATTTCATTTTGGGTAAGAGTTCCTGTTTTGTCGGTACAGATGACTGTGGTACAGCCCAGGGTCTCTACGGCAGACAGTCGTTTGATTAAGGCATTTCTCTTAGCCATTCGCTGAACGCCCATGGCGAGAGATAAGGTAACGGTAGGAAGAAGCCCTTCCGGAATAAACGCTACTATCATTCCCATGGCAAATATGAAAGCTACGGCTAATTCCGTACCCACTAAGACAATAGACAACAGGAAAAACACAACTCCAATGCTGATAGCAAGAATGGAAACGGTTCTGGTCAGTTTGTTCATTTCCTTTTGAAGAGGGCTTAATTCTTCTTTTAATGTCTGAGTAAGGCCAGCGATCTTGCCAAATTCCGTATTCATTCCTGTTGCATAAACAATTGCTTTACAGGTACCTGCCGCTACACTGGTGCCGGCAAAAATCATGTTAGGCTGTTCGGAACGGGAGAGATCCTCTCGTATCACCTCATCTTTAAACTTATGAACCGGATTGGATTCTCCTGTAAGGGTGGACTGATTGACGCTTAAATCATTATCTTCCACCAGGCGGGCATCTGCGGAGATGCGATCCCCTTCTCCCAGTAAGATAAGATCACCAGGAACCAGATCCTCTGCTAAGACTTTTAACTCTTCTCCGTCTCTGACCACCCGGGCATAGTCTGGAAGAAGCTTTTTTAAAGCTTCCGTTGCCTTACCTGCCCGAAATTCCTGCCAGAAGCTGAAAGCCCCGTTGATGATATTGACCATCCAGATTGCAATTCCAAGCTGTGGAAGCTGGGCAATGAAACCAACGATGCCTGCGCACCAGAGAAGAATCGCCATAAAGTGGGTAAAGTTAGAGAGAAATTTAATAATCAGGGGTTGCCCCTTTTTTTCCTGCAGCGCATTTTTTCCATATTGGTGGATGCGGGATGCAACCTCTGATTTTGACAGTCCTTTCTCGCTGGTGTTTAGAGCGTGATACACATCTTTTACACATAACTTTTGTAAATCGGACAATACATCGGGAGAAAATGCTTGCTTCATTGTTTTACTCATAGCCGTTTTATCTTCCTATCCTTTTTCACAGATTGGCATATGGATTTTAACCATCTGCCTTTTTTGTTGATTGATTTTGATTTGGTATTTCTTATCATAACTCTTATTTTGTGAGGGAGGTGTGAGAATGGGAGGGAAGGTGTGAGAACGGTGTGAGAAAAGAAAACACGGAAAAAAAGTCAGATACAACTTCTTTTCCGTGTTCCTATTAGAATGTTATTAAAGTCAAAGCTATTGTTTGTCTATTCATCCACAAGCCGATATCCGACCCCTATTTCCGTTATGATATATCGGGGTTTTGCCGGATTTTTTTCTATCTTTCGTCTTAGTCCCGCCATAAGGGCCCGAAGGGCTTGGGTATCATTGCCGTAATGGATACCCCAGATTTCAGTTAAAATTTGTCTAGTGGTTAGGACCTTACCTATATTTTTGAAAAATAAGGTCAAGAGACTGTATTCCATGGGTGTTACATGAACTTCCTGATTCTCTAAGTATACAAGCCTTTTTTCAAAATCTATTTGTAAATCCCCGGCTTGAAGATGGTCTTGTGGTTTTTCTAGTCCGCTTTGCCGGTTTAGGTGCCTTAATGCCACCCGAATTCGAGCAAGAAGCTCTGTGGCGGAAAATGGTTTTGTTAGATAATCATCAGCACCCATATCAAGGGCGGCGACTTTTTCCTTATCCTGATCCCTTGCAGATACTACGATGATAGGAATTTCTGACCATTCCCTTACCTTTTTAATTACTTCCATGCCATCCAGATCAGGGAGTCCCAGATCCAGAAGCACGATATCAAATGGCTCTGAAAGAAGAAGGCTAAGGGCTCCTTGACCAGTACTTGAAGTGAGAAAGGAGAAGCCCTCCTTATCAAGAGAATATCCAATAAAGTTTCTTATTTGTTTATCGTCTTCAACGATTAAGATCCGTCGATCGCTCTGATTCATAAAGGTTCTCCTTTAAAGGAAGTGTAAATACAAATTCTGCGCCTTTGCCACTGTCACGGTTTTTAGCTGTGATAGCTCCACCGTGGGCTTTAACAATGGCTTCACAGATGGTAAGGCCTAAGCCGACTCCCAGCTTTACATCATTACGCCTGGAAGCTGAGGTATAAAACATCTGAAAGATATTTGATATGTCTGAAGTGTCAATGCCTTCTCCGCCATCGCATACAGAAAAAACAGCAAAGTCTTCGGCCTTCTCCTTTTTTAGAGACACCTGTATTTCCTGACCTGGCTCTGAATGTTTGATGGCATTGTCTAAAAGATTAATAAGTACCTGTCGAATCAATTTGGCATCCATGGGAACTAGAAGCAGTTCATCGGGAGCGGTTACCCATATGTCATACTCTGGGTGAAGATGTGAGACATGTCGTACCGCAGCCCCGATGACTTCTTCTGCCGCTTCCTCCTGTTTATGAAGGACTAACTTTCCTTCTTGCAATCGGGTCAGGCTAAGTATGTTTTCCACCAGGGAATGAAGCCAATCTGCGTCACCGTATATCTCTTTTATATAATCATAGCGGTTGTCATCTTTCTCCGTCATGGTTAGAAGCATCTCAGCCGTACCCATAATTCCTGTTAAGGGGGTGCGAAGATCATGGGAGATGGCTTGGAGGAGATTGCCTCTGTAGCGTTCCTGGACGATGGCTTCATTGGATCTGCGGCGCTGTTCGGCAGCATGAAAACGATCCATGGCCAGTGCCGTATTTTCAATCAGCCCCTGTAGCATTCGTGACTGGGTGGGAGTCATGGTCTTTGCAGCTTCCATGGGAATTCGGATGACTCCAAGAGTGGAGTCTCTTCCGGAGATGAGCCAGTCAAAGAAGGATTTTTGCTCCTCCACGTCTTGAGATACCAGATTCTTTGGTGAGAACTGTCTGGTAAATGCTTCTTCCGGCTTACCCGATTCGTTGTAGCAAACACAGCCCACATTGCAGTTTAACATATCACAGACGGTGCTTGCTGCTATGCCTGCGATTTCATGGATATCAGCCGCATCGGTTAAGCGATTTGTAAGAGAATAAAGAGTTCTCGCTTCTTCTTCCCGTTCCCTGGCTTTCAGGGCATTTTGCTTGGCGTGAGTCGTTAAAGTACTTGTTATCAAAGCGGTAATTGCCATAATGATAAAGGTAATAATATAGCTTGGAGTATTTACGGAAAAAGTGTAATATGGCTCCATAAATAAAAAGTTAAAGATAAAGGCAGCAAATAAAGAAACCCAAAAGCCGAAAAAATATCCTCCTGTATACCGCGCTGTTAGCAGTACGGCAAGCAGATAGACAATAGCAATGTTGGTTTCCTGTAAATTGAGCGCTTTAAAACTATAGCCGATGAAAGATGCTCCCAGTAAAAATAAAAGCATAATACTCAAACGGATGAGAAAAGGTGCTACGTTAGAATGATGGTCCTGACTTGCTTTATTGTCTACAGAGGTATTATGAAAGAGATTCATTTCGCTTTCTCCTTTAACCGCTATGTGATTTTTATTAATAGTATATTAGGATATGGAACAATATACAAGACCGTAGGCAAAGTTATATCATAGATTCTAGAAATCATTACAATATAAAACCATGTTTTTACTATATCTAAGTGTTTCTTTTTGGTATAATAATATTATGATTAAAACTGGGAGAGAAGATTATGAGCATATACATTAGAAAAGGTTTGATGAGCGATGTGGATGAACTGGAAAAACTGTATGATGAGTTAAATGATTATTCGGCGAAGCATATTAATTATTCTGGCTTTAAAAAAGGGGTTTATCCAACTCGAGTCAATGCAGTATGTGGAATTGAGGAAAACAATTTATATGTAGCTGTAAAGGAAGATGTAATAGTTGGTTCGTTTATATTGCGGCACAAACCAGAAGAGGCGTATTACAGCGCAAGTTGGAAAAAGGATTTGACTTATGATAAAGTTCTGGTGATTTATACCTTTGTTGTACATCCGGACTATTCTAACCAGGGAATTGGTTCTGAGTTATTGAAATTTGCGGAACAACTGGCAAAAGAACAGGGCGTGGAATCGCTACGATTGGATGTTTACTCCGAGAATCTTCCTGCGATTCATGTGTACGAGAAAAATGATTTTGAGTATATTGATACGGTTGATTTGGGATTAGAGGAGTATGGATTAAAGTGGTACAAGCTATATGAAAAGCTGATTCATTAAGCCTATGATGTAGTTCGCATAAGAAGCAAATTGGCCTGTGTATTATGACAATACACAGGCCTAAGTTATTAAATTACAGGCATTCTCTCATAACTTCGTAAGCGCCTTTTTCTTCAATGGATTTTAAATATCCAGCAACGGCTTCTTCAAAGCCAGCAATCTTACTTAAATCCTCATCCCAGAAATCAGTGTTGCTGCAAACAGAATGAGCCAGAGTTTTTGCATCCTCATCCTTATGATCGTAGAAGAACTGAAGCACTGACTTGTCATCCTTAACGGTATATTCATTACCAGCGGGACGGGAAGAAATCAGTCCATCTTCGGTTAAATTCATGCCGTGATAGAAGGCGATGTAGAATGCAAAGGAAGCGGTGATGCATTTTGGAAGCTCACCTGATTTTTCTACAAATCCTTTAAAAGAAGGCATAACACGAGCTTTCCACTTGGAAGTGGAGTTTAAGGAAATAGCCAGTAAATCATGATCAATGAATGGATTCTTAAAACGCTCTGTAACAGAAGAAGCAAAGCTTAACAATTCTTCTTTTGGTAATGTGAGAGTTGGAATGATTTCATCGTATATGGTTTTGTTCATAAATCCGCAGATCACTTCATCATCCATACAGTCACGAACAATATCCTGTCCAGCCAGGTAAGCACCTAATACAAAGGAAGTATGAGCACCGTTTAAGATACGAACTTTTCTCTGTTTGTATGGTTTGTGGTCATCACAAATTACAACAGGAAGACCAGCTTCTTCAAATGGAAGCTCTTTCTTTAAACGCTCAGGTCCTTCAATTACCCAGAAACCAAAGACTTCACCTGTATTAATTAAATTATCCTGATAGCCTAATTCTTCGCAGATGGCAGCAGCTTCATTTCTTGGGTATCCAGTTACAATACGGTCTACTAATGTGGAACAGAAGATATTCTCAGCTTTAATCCAGTTGATAAATTCTTCCCCTAAATCCCACTGCTTTGCATAACTTAAAACGCATTTCTCCAGCTCTTTTCCGTTGTTATCAATGAGCTCACAAGAGAGAATGACAAAACCTTTACCAGCTTCTTTACCAAACAACTCAAATCTCTTGTATAAAAACTGAGTTAGCTTTCCAGGATAGCTTTCAGCTGGAACATCTGTAAACTGACAGGAAGGATCGTATGCAATACCTGCCTCAGTAGTGTTGCAGGCAATATAGCGAAGATCTGGATTTTCCGCACAAGCAAGAACTTTCTCATACTCTTTATATGGGTTTAAGCATCTGCTTACGCAGGAGATAACCCTTTTATCATTTACTTTCTTACCATTTTCGAATCCTCGAAGGAAGAGAGTATAAAGTCCTTCCTGCTCATTAATCATATCTGCAAGACCTGGGGCGATGGGCTGGCATAATACAACTTTGGAGTTGAACCCTGTCTTCTCGTTGAGCACGTCAATAAAATAGTCCACGAAGGCTCTTAAAAAGTTTCCTTCTCCAAACTGCAGAACCCGTTCTGGTGCATCTTTTAAAAGATAACCGTCATAACCCTGCTTTTCCAGTGTTGCATAACATAGCTTTTCCATTAAAATTAATCTCCTTTTTCTGTATGCATTGATGTATTATAAGGTTACGCCCTTTTTAAAGATAGCCATATCGTGGAAGCCAGCTTCCTCGGATTTTACCTTTTTTCCAGATGCAACTTCAATTACAAAATCAAAAAACTGATTCTTAAGTGTATCCATATCAGTGTCTTCTACCAAAACGCCGCAGTTAAAATCGATCCAGTTACTCTTTTTTGTACTGAGAGCGGTGTTGGTGGCAATCTTCATGGTCGGTACCGGGCAGGCAAATGGAGTTCCACGGCCTGTAGTGAAGAGGACAATGTGAGCACCGGAAGCAGCAAGAGCGGTAGAAGCAACCAGGTCATTGCCAGGAGCGCTTAATAAGTTTAAGCCCTTTGTCTTTACAGGTTCGCCATATTTTAACACGTCTACCACTTCGGCACTGCCTGATTTTTGAACGCATCCTAAGGATTTGTCCTCAAGGGTAGAAATACCACCTTTTTTATTTCCTGGAGATGGGTTTTCATAAATGGTCTGGTTATGGCTGGTGAAGTAGTTTTTAAAATCGTTAATGAGTTCTACGGTCTTATCAAATGTTTCTTCATCTTTACACCGGTTCATAAGAAGTGTTTCCGCACCGAACATTTCTGGGACCTCAGTAAGAATGGTAGTGCCGCCCTTTGAAACCAGCATATCGGAAAATGCACCTACGGTTGGGTTGGCTGTAATTCCAGAGAGTCCGTCCGATCCGCCGCACTTCATGCCAATAACAAGTTCGCTGCAGCTAATCGGTTCTCTTTGGAAGGAGCCTGCATATTCCACAAGTTCTTCCATAAGAGCCATGGAGTCTTCCATCTCATCGTCAGATTCCTGGGCAACCAAAAACTTAACTCTGCGTTCATCGTATTCCCCAATATAACGTTTCAGTTCCTGCACATTGCTGTTTTCACAGCCAAGTCCAAGAACAAGAACGCCACCGGCATTGGGGTGATTGATTAAATCGGCAAGAATGGTTCTTGTATATTCCTGATCATCGCCCATCTGAGAACAGCCATATGGGTGAGGGAATGCAGCAACTTCGTCAATGGATCCGGTAACAAACTTCTGACTAACTCGTTCAATGGCAGAAGCGATCTTGTTTACACAACCAACGGTAGGTATGATCCAGATCTCATTTCGGACACCTACCTTACCGTTAGGTCTTTTATAACCCATAAAGGTACGGTTTTCTGTTTTGTCAAGATTGATATCTTGTTTGTTATAACTGTAAGTAAGTAAATCCCCTAATCCTGTTTTTAAATTGTGTGTGTGAATCCAGGCCCCTGTCGCAATGTTCTCCTTTGCTGCGCCGATGGCACAGCCGTATTTCATGACGGATGAGCCGGCAGGGATATCGGTAAGGGAAAATTTGTGACCCTGTGGGATATCTTCCAAAAGTTTGACTGCCGTATCGCCTACTTCAATTGAAGTACCGGCTAAAAGCGGTTTTAAGGCAACGGCTACGTTATCTTCGGAATGAATTTTGATAAAATCCTGCATAAGCTTCCTTCCTTTCTTAGTACCGGTTTTTATTTATATACATGCAATGTAAGTACTTACATAAAACATACACCATTTTAATCACATAGTCAATAGGCAAAGGGAGAAAGAAAGATTTTTCTTTTAGATATGCGCATTTTTTCAATAAAAATAATCAATTCTTTCCTATTAATATGTAGGAATAATAGTTGATTTATAGGAAATAATCCTGTATAATTGACCGAGAATAGTGTAAGCGCTTACGCTAGCTTTCAAAAGCAGCCAAAAGTATGCTTACCAAGAATGAAATATATGATGCTAAGAGGGTCTACAATGAATATTTATGATATTGCACAGCTTGCAGGTGTTTCCATTGCTACGGTATCTCGGGTGGTGAATGACAGCCCCCGTGTCAGCGAAAAGACAAAACAAAAAGTAAGAGCTATTATGGATGAAAATGGCTATACTCCAAATGTATTTGCCAGAGGCCTGGGACTGGATTCTATGAAAACCATTGGTATTATGTGTCCCGATGTTTCAGATGCCTATATGGCTACAGCCATAGCGCACTTGGAAAGCCGTATGCACGAACATGGTTACGACTGTATTTTATGCTGTACCGGATACGAACAGTCCGTAAAAGAAAAGTATGTGAGCCTTCTTTTAGCAAAAAGAATTGATGCACTTATTATGGTGGGATCTGTTTATTCTGGATCCGGTGGCAGTGACAGTTTAGTTCAGTATGTCCGGGATGCAGCCAAAAATATTCCTGTATTTTTAATCAATGGATATCTGGATGCTGAAAATGTATACTGCGCTTATGGAGATGATTACAAAGCAACCTTTGATGTTACCAGTCAGATGATTGAAGGGGGAAGAAAACGGATTCTCTTTCTTTGTGACTCTCATTCTTACAGTGCGACTCAAAAGCTGGAAGGGTATGAGTCAGCCTTGAAAAGCCACGGGCTGCCAATACTAGGTGATTTAAAGCTTTATGTAAAGAACCGGATTCATTCCGTGCGGGATATCCTTTTAGAACGAAGAGATTTAAATTTTGATAGTGTAGTTGCTACAGACGATGGACTAGCCGTTGGAGCCATCAAATATGCAAACTCAAAGCTTTTAAAGATTCCGGAGGACTTATGCATCACAGGATTTAACAATTCAGCACTTTCTATCTGTAGTGATCCTGAGCTTTCCTCCGTTGATAATAAGGTTGAAGAATTATGCAATCTTACCATTAACAATATGATGAAAATTCTTCATGGAAAAGCAGAAGAAGTTTCCCGTGATACTAAGATTCCATGCAAATTAGTAAAGCGTTGTACCACTGATTTTTAACCTTGTCTTTTTATTTTTGTTATGCTACAATATAAAGCCAGTAAAACAAATGAAAACACCCTGCAGTCAGTCTCATAGGCTTAATGCAGGGGATACAAATAGAAAGTGCGGGGACAGGAATAAAGATGGAACATGATGGAGACAATGTGGTGCTATGTGGTGCCAATTCCTACGAGCAGAAATTTTACTTTAACCAACAATTCTCCAGCCTTCCAGAAAGCATCAAGCAGGAACTGAAAGTCATGTGTGTGCTTTACACGGAAGACGTAGGCGGAATTCTAACTCTGGAATACACAGAGGATGGGACCTTGGAATTCAAAGTGACGGCAGAGGAGAGCGATTATCTGTTTGATGAAATTGGAAGTGTATTAAAGATAAAGCAGTACCGAAGTGAAAAAAGAGAACTTCTGGAAAACATGGAGATGTATTACAGAGTTTTCTGCCTTGGGGAAGAATTAGAAAATGGAGCAGTGGACAAGTGAAGCTTACAATTGGTGATGTGACGCTTGAAAACAACCTGATACTTGCGCCAATGGCAGGAGTTACAGACCTGCCATTTCGTTTATTGTGCAGGGAATTAGGCTGTGGTATGGCAGTAACAGAGATGGTTAGTGCCAAAGCGATTTTATATAAAAACAGAAATACAAAAGTCTTAATGGAAGTTGGAGAAGGCGAAGGCCCTGTAAGTATACAGCTTTTTGGGTCTGATCCTTCTATAATGGCAGATATGGCGGCCCAGATTGAATCTGGTCCGTTTGCCTTTATCGATGTAAATATGGGTTGCCCTATGCCTAAAATCGTCAATAATGGGGAAGGTTCTGCACTTATGAAGGATATAAAGCTTGCAGAACGGATATTATCTTCTATGGTAAAAACAGTTAAAAAGCCTGTAACCGTTAAGTTTAGAAAGGGCTTTGCCGAGGATGATAGTAATGCGGTGGAGTTTGCCAAAATGGCAGAAAGCTCCGGAGTAGCCGCAGTTGCTGTTCACGGACGAACCAGAGAACAATATTATTCTGGTACAGCAGATTGGGATATTATCCGAAAGGTGAAGGAAGCAGTATCCATTCCTGTCATCGGAAATGGTGATGTCTTTAAGCCAGAGGACGCTAAGGCACTTCTTAACGAAACTGGATGTGACGGCATAATGATTGCCAGAGGCGCCAAAGGAAATCCCTGGATTTTTTCCAGAACCCTTCATTATCTGGAAACAGGAACCTTGCTTCCAGAGCCAGATGCAGGAGAGATCAGCAAATTAATTCTGCGTCACGGCAATATGCATATGGAGCTAAAGGGAGAAATGGTTGCCATGCGTGAGATGCGTAAACATATGGCATGGTATACCGCAGGACTTCCTCATTCTGCCAGATTGAGAAATGATATCAATCAAATTGAGACGATAGATGAATTCAGGCGTTTTGTGGAAGAAAGAATCGTAGTATTGTAACCAGTAAAACCAAGCAGAATCTTGACAATTTCAGATGTTTACGCTATAATATCTGGAATGCGAATGAGCGAGTAAGAAACCAGGAGGAATCGATAACCATGGTAGATAAGAAAAATATTTTAACCTACGAAGGTCTTAAAAGATACGAAGATGAGCTTCAGAACTTAAAGGTAGTTAAAAGAAAAGAAGTTGCCCAGAAGATTAAGGAAGCCAGAGAGCAAGGCGACTTATCTGAGAATGCTGAGTATGATGCCGCTAAGGATGAACAAAGAGACATCGAGCTGCGTATAGAAGAACTGGAAAAATTACTCAAGAATGCAGAAGTCGTTGTGGAAGATGAAATTGATCTTGATAAGATTAACATTGGCTGTAAGGTAAAAGTTTACGAGGTTGATGAAGACGAAGAGATGGAATTCAAAATTGTAGGCTCTTCCGAAGCGAACAGCCTTCAGAATAAAATTTCAAACGAATCCCCGGTTGGCCAGGCATTGATGGGCAAAAAGGTTGGAGACGTTGTAGAAGTGGAAACTCAGTCAGGCGTTATTCAATATAAAGTACTGGAAATTCAAAGAGTGTCATAGGCATAATTAACTTAGCAAAGTCAGGTATAGTTGGGACTTTGCTAAGTTATTTGGCCGTTCGAGGAACCATGAGGAGAATTGAAAATTTTTACTATAGTTCACAAAGGAGTACAAACAGGTGCCAGAACAGCAAAATCAGAATCAGAATGTGGAAGTTGATTTAAATCATTTATTAAAGGTCCGCCGCGAAAAGCTTGCAGAGCTTCAGGAAGCGGGAAAGGATCCATTTCAGGTTACAAAGTATGATGTCAATGCACACAGCAGTGATATCAAAGATCATTATGACCAGTGGGAAGGCAAAGAAGTAACGATTGCAGGACGTATGATGTCCAAGCGAGTTATGGGAAAGGCCGCTTTTTGTAATGTTCAGGATTTAAAGGGAAACATTCAGTCCTATGTTGCAAGAGACAGCATTGGAGAAGAGGAATATAAAGAATTTAAAAAGATGGATATCGGTGATATCGTTGGCATTAAAGGCACTGCATTTACAACAAAAACAGGCGAAATTTCGATCCATGCGGAAAGCGTACAATTGCTGACCAAGAGCCTTCAGATTCTTCCTGAAAAGTTCCATGGACTTACCAATACTGACATTCGTTACAGACAAAGATATGTAGATCTGATTATGAATCCAGAAGTTAGAGATACCTTTGTAAAGAGATCACAGATCATGAAAGAGGTTCGTAACCATTTAGATGCTCAGGGCTTTATGGAAGTTGAAACACCGATGCTGGTATCCAATGCAGGCGGTGCTGCGGCTAGACCATTTGAAACCCATTATAACGCTCTTGATGAAGATGTAAAACTTCGTATTTCTCTTGAGCTTTATTTAAAGCGTCTTATCGTAGGTGGTTTAGAGCGAGTTTATGAAATTGGACGAGTATTCCGTAACGAGGGTGTAGATACACGCCACAATCCGGAATTTACATTGCTGGAGTTATACCAGGCATATACCGATTACCATGGCATGATGGATTTGGTTGAGGGTCTCTTCCGTTCCGTAGCATTAAAGGTTCTTGGAACTGCTGTCGTTTCTTACGATGGTGTGGAAATTGACTTATCAAAGCCTTTTGAAAGAATCTCTATGGTAGATGCACTTAAGAAGTACAAAGGGATTGATTTTACAGAGGTTCATACGGATGAAGAGGCAAAGGCGCTTGCAGATAAGCACCATGTATCTTACGAAGCTCGTCATAAGAAGGGCGATATCTTAAGTCTTCTTTTTGAAGAGTTTGTAGAAGAACATCTGATTCAGCCTACCTTTATCATTGATCACCCAGTGGAGATTTCCCCACTGACTAAGAAAAAACCAGAAGATCCAGAATACACCGAGCGTTTTGAGTTGTTTATCACAAAACGTGAGATGGCAAATGCTTATTCAGAGCTTAACGATCCTCTGGACCAGATCGAGCGTTTCAAGGCACAGGAAGCACTTCTTGCAGCCGGAGATGACGAGGCTAATTCCATGGATGATGATTTTATCAATGCACTGATGATTGGTATGCCACCTACTGGCGGTATTGGTATTGGAATGGACCGTTTTGTAATGTTGCTTACGGATTCTTATGCGATTAGAGATGTGTTGTTATTCCCTACCATGAAGAGTTTGGAGAAATAGAGCTGTTTACGCTATTTTATCTCAATTGAATTTATTTTATAAACTAGAGCCCTTTCTACTGTGATATTGAGTAGTGAGGGCTTGTTTTTATTATTGGATTTTTGAAGATGTAGGCTTGTATGTTTTGCAAGTTGCTGATGCAATTTTGCACTAATTCCTCTTGGTGAACCAGAGCCAGATTGGTGTCTTAATGGGGCAATGTGGCTGGCTTTTGTTGTAACTACTGCGCAGATAAAACCCGAAATTTAGGCAGTATGAAATCAACGTAATTTTAAGCGGTACAATCAAGGGGAAGGATAAACTTAGAACTGTCGAAGAAAAGCTTAATGAATAGATTAATCTGACAAAATCATATACGAATTAATGTATGTATTGCACTAATTGCTTATAGAGTTTTAACTGATAAAGGTAAGAAAACATTATGCCTTGCTGCCGGGAAATTAATTGCACATCTAAATGGAATATGTTACCATATGGATATGGAACAATCGTGTTACAGGGTGTGTTGACCTCATTCTATGATAGAATGGGGGTGATGCTGATGAAGTTTGACTAAAGATCTTATGACCTTTGGTCTTTTCCTTCTAGCATTACTTACGTTCGTTTTTACGTATAGTAAGTAGCAATACATAAGAAAAACCACCCTGATACTTGACCGGTACGGGTGGCTTCTCTATCCTAATTCGGGTCAACCCCATGTGGGCGGTTGCTCCTTTTGTATTTTTAATATAGCATATCTTAGGAATTGTTGCAATGGCTATCTTTGTTTACGTGTGGCTGAGGTAAATAAATGTACTAATTCCTTTACCCTATATGGACAATTTTTTAGATCTATTCTCTCCCCATCGGGCACATATTCCATTAAACCACCCAGGCTGACATTGGGATACGTTACATAGTGAAGCAATAGAAAAGGTAGTAATTGCTCTGTTCTCTCTTATTTCTGTAATGTGGATTCTAATATTATCTTTACTTTTCTGTTTGGTAAGTTGTAAGGTAAAAAGAAAGGAGACAGACTTAAATGATGGTAAAGGGTTTTGATCTTCAATATTCGTTGAAAATATGTGCGTATAAGAATATAATAAGAGTTGCCGCGGTATGGAAAATCATGGTTTATTTTACTACGGCGGTAATAGTACAAAAGTGACACATTTCTCAGAGAAAAGTGGCTATTTATAGCAATGAAGTAAGAATTAAAAGTGCCAATATGGAAGGAAAAATCCTGACAAATAACTGGAAGTTTTCAGTGGAGTGGTGAAAGATGTTATAAATTATTGTGTGCTTATGGCTGATGCAGATAAAAATGGGTAGTAATAGACAAAAGACTAGGTAGGGGTGAAGGAAAATAGCTCTAAATAATTTTGAGAATATAGGATATCAACTAAATATTGATGATAAGTACTATAACAGACTTGATATAGAAGGATTTTCTCTTATGATGAAGAATCCGTCTTACTGTTATAAATTCTATTGGCTTGAGGCAATCGTTCATTTGATTGCGGAGGATGTAAAAGAGACTAACTTCAATGAAATAATTGATGAGATGATTGCAAATGCATGGTATACGGTTTTACAATTTCATATTCATCTTAGCGGTATGATTGAAGGTCAGGTTAAAGATGGGTTGGAAAGATTAATCCTTAAACTGCAGAAGTTAAGTCAACTTTCAGGAAATGCATCTAAGGTTGAAATTAAGAATAATATAAAAAAATATGATAAGGAACTGAGACCTTATAAAGAACAACTTACCAACATGGTTCCGTATAGAGCACTTGCAGGATTTTTTGATAAATGTCAGGAAAGTGCAGATTGGCATAGTGTTCGAAAAATGATTGCTTATATTGAAAGAGTCAATCAGATATCGTTACTGCCATACACACTTGGAGCAGGAAGTAAGCTTAAAAAGGAAATTTATTTCAATGAATCCTGGATTAAGATGCTACAGGACAATACAGTCTCCATTCTTGGCTGGATTCAGTATGAAAAGGTTAAGTGGCTTCAGAATAATAATCCTGAAATCCCAGGACTTATATATAAGCTTGCGCCAATGGATGAAAAAATGCGCAAGCTAAACAGAGTTAGAAAACTATGGGGAGCAGTTATGGATAATCAGCCTCTTGTGGATGTATTTAAGAATTCGCCTATTGAAAAAGGTAATTATGATGTGGATCATTTTATTCCATGGTCCTTTGTAATGAACGATGAATTATGGAATCTAATGCCTATGGATTCCGCGTTAAATTCAAAAAAAAGCAATAAACTTCCAAAATGGGATCCGTTTTTTAAAAGATTTGCATGTAATCAATTCATTTTGTATGGCTTGATTCATGATGAAAGAAAGCCAGATATTAGAAAAAAGTACGAGTCTTGCTTTCGGGATAATTTACATTCTATATGGGCTAATCAGGAGCTATATAGAAAGGGAAATTCCAAAGAAGAATTCTATCATATTCTTCAGAAAAACATGCAGCCGGTTTATGATTCGGCAAAAAGACAAGGGTACCAAATTTGGTAAAAGGGGAATGGGTACATGACAAAAGAAACGTTAACTGAAATAAGGTGTGGCTTTGAAACGGCATACGTTGATGAAAGATGTTTATCTAATTTGGCTTACAAACCGCAGTTTGTTTCTAACAATTATAAAGAAGGAAAAAAAGTAATCTCAACCGTCGAAAATGAGCTGTTAGTATGCGATCAGTTCCAGATAAGTGTTGCATTTATTACAATGAATGGAATTACCCCACTTCTTCAGACGCTGAGAGAGCTTGAGAAGAAAAACATTACTGGAGAAATTCTTACAACCAATTATTTGAATTTCAGTGAACCCAAGGCATTAGAGAAATTAAATGGGTTTAAGAATATTACTCTTAAAATGTTTGATGTCGAAGCTGCTAATGAAGGATTTCATACGAAGGGTTATATATTTAAAAAGGAAGAAATCTATCGTATTATAATCGGTAGTTCTAATCTTACAAATAGAGCATTAACAAATAATCGTGAATGGAATACGAAAATTATATCTACTGAACAGGGAGAAATGGCACAAGCGATTATTTCAGAATTTTCTGAACTTTGGGAGTCTAAATATTCACTTGGGTTTGATGAATTTTATGAAAATTACAAAGAACGATATAAAATTATCAAGCACCAACGCGAGATTGCAAAGCAAGATGAGATAACATCTATTGAAAAATATCATTTGCAGCCAAACAGTATGCAGGTAGGATTTATTACGAACGTTAGAAATATATTAGCCTCTGGTGAAAAAAGAGCACTTCTGATTTCTGCAACTGGTACAGGTAAAACATATGCGTCGGCTTTTGCTATGAGAGAATTAGAATATAAAAAAGTACTGTTCCTAGTTCACCGTAATCAGATCGCTAAGCAAGCCAAAAAATCCTTCCGGAACGTATTTGGTGATTCTGTTTCCATGGGAATGATCTCGGGCACACTTGGACGATCAGATTATGACAAAGATTATATTTTTGCAACGATTCAGACTTTTTGTAAAGAAAGTACATTGCAACATTTTGCTAAAGATCATTTTGATGCAATTATTTATGATGAAGCACATCATATAATAGCTGATTCGTATAAAAAGGTTATGGATTATTTCACACCTCAGTTTACTTTGGGGATGACTGCAACACCTGATAGGCCTGATGACAAAATGGAAGGTAGGAATATCTATGAGATATTCAATTATCAGATTGCATATGAGATTCGTCTGAAGGATGCCATGGAAGAAAAATTACTTTGTACATTTCATTATTATGGAATTACGGATCTTAGCGTAATATCTGATTCTGGAAAGACGAGAAAAGAACAGGATAAGAATTTTAGATTTCTGACTTCTGATGAGCGAGTTGAACATGTTATAACAAATGCTGAATTTTTTGGATATAGTGGTGATAGGGTAAAGGGGTTGATTTTTTGCAGCCTTATAGAAGAAGCAAGAACGCTATCCTTGAAGCTTAATGAAAGAGGATTAAGAACAGAGGTATTGACAGGCTATGACTCCGAGATGATTAGAGCAAATGCTATAGAACGATTAGCAGGAGAAGAGGGGGATAATGCTCTAGATTACATTTTGTCTGTTGATGTTTTTTCAGAAGGTGTTGATATACCGGAAATAAACCAAATCATTATGCTTCGTCCTACAGAGTCACCAATTGTATTTATTCAACAGCTTGGGCGTGGGCTTAGAAAGTTTGAGAATAAAAAATATGTTGTTGTACTTGATTTTATTGGAAACTATACAAACAATTATATGATTCCAATCGCACTCTCTGGTGACCGTAGTTTTAATAAGGACAATATTAGAAGATATGTTGCGGAAGGTGGTAGGTCAATA
This sequence comes from uncultured Eubacteriales bacterium, assembly GCA_963528005.1. Taxonomy (GTDB): domain Bacteria; phylum Bacillota; class Clostridia; order Lachnospirales; family Lachnospiraceae; genus Lacrimispora. Next base: position 158,225 of record CAURSM010000009.1, on the reverse strand, counting down.
CCTGGAGGAAGTTCAGTGCATTTTGATGAAATATCAAGAAAGAGGATTTACCAGGCAATTGATAATGCCAATTTTAGTGATGTGAAATTGATTAAAGATAACTATTTTACATTAAAGAGTAAACTTGGACATATTCCCGCATTAGCGGATTTCGATAAGTACGGAGAGATGGATGTGCTTCGAATTTTTGATAATACCAGTCTGGGATCTTATTACAAGTTCCTTGTGAAATATGATAAGGAATATAAAGTGCGTTTATCTGCAAGTGAGGAGAAGGTCATTGAGTTTATCTCTAAGAAGTTTGCAAACGGAAAGCGTATTTATGAATTGGAGTTATTAAATCGAATGCTGAGTTATCGACAGGCTTTGATTGGCAAATTGAGACAAACACTGCAGGAAGAATATGCTATTCAGATAAATGAGAATACTATGAATGGATTAATTAAAATTATGACCAATGAATTTCAGCCAGAAAGTAGTAAAAAAAATTATGAATCTTGTGTATTTATTGAAAAAGAAGATATAGAAGAGGAATATGGAATATCAAAAACCTTTGGTCAGATGCTGAATAATATTGATTTTTATAATATTGTAAAAGAATTAGTTTCATTTGGGATATCAAGATATAAAACAAATTACCAGAATCGATATCAGAATACCGATTTTGTCTTGTATCAAAAGTATACATACGAAGATGTATGTAGAATACTTGGGTGGAAAAAGAATTTATCTTCCGTAATGAATGGATATTTGCTGGATAAGCAAACAAAGACATTTCCGGTATTTGTAAATTATGATAAGACAGAGAATATTAGTGACACGACAAAATACGAAGATCATTTTATCAGTGCAGATAAATTAATTGCAATATCAAAGAGCGGAAGAAGTGAAAAATCTGAAGATGTGCAGAATTTTCTTCATGCGAGAGAACGAGGTATTGATGTCCAACTTTTTGTTCGAAAAAATAAAGATGACAAGATTTCAAAAGAATTTTACTATCTCGGCAGGATGCATGCATCTGGATTAACAAAAGAATTTACGATGGCAAACACGGATAAAAAAGCTGTGGAGATAGAGTGGATTTTAGATACTCCTGTTAGGGAAGATGTGTATGAGTATATTGTTCGAGGATAAATATTAAAAAAAAGGATGATAATGCAGGATGAAAATAGTGAGAGTAGTAGCTGCAGTAATTAAAGATTTAAATGAAAAGGGGGAACCAATCATTTTTGCAACCCAACGTGGTTATGGTGATTTAAAAGGCGGCTGGGAATTTCCCGGCGGAAAAATTGAAGAAAGTGAGACACCTCAAGAAGCACTCGTGAGAGAGATAAAGGAAGAATTGGATACAGAGATTTCAGTCGGAGAATTGATACATACCATTGAATTCGATTATCCTACATTTCATCTCTCTATGGATTGCTTTTGGGCGGAAATTATTGCCGGGGATTTGGTATTGAAGGAGCATGAGGACGCAAAGTGGTTGACCAAGGGTGAGATGAATTCCGTGGATTGGTTACCAGCGGATATAACTCTGGTGGATAAAATTCGTATGTTGTTATAAATTTTAATTCTCCTACGGTACAAATTGGACTTGCTGTGGTGTAGAAAGAATAAGAAAGCATAGAAGTTACTTCTCATATTTATAACCTGAGTTTTTTTAGACAATGATTTTTTGTGGATATAAGGAATTGGGGTTAAGAAGTAGGAAAACAATCTTTATTAAACTAAAAAAGATGTCACCGGAGCAGATATTGATGAGTAAACTTCAATTTCAAAAATTGTAGAAGGAGAAGACTTAATGAATCAGAAAGAACGAATGTTAGCAGGATTACCGTATAAAGCATGGCTAGATGGACTAGGAGAAGAAAGAGCTGCGTGTAAGCAAAAAATCTATGATTTTAATCATCTTTCCCCCAAATTTTCTGAATCAATCCCTGAAATGCTAAAGCAGATTTTGGGCAAAACAGGAGAGAATATATGGATTGAGGCTCCATTTCATTGTGACTATGGTTGGAATATAGAAGTAGGAGAGAATTTTTTTGCTAATTATAATCTGACCATACTAGATGTAGGAAAAGTTACAATAGGAAAGAATGTTCAAATTGCTCCTAATGTGTCAATTTACACGGCTGGGCATCCAATTCATCCAGACACCAGGAATACAGGCTATGAATACGGTATTCCTATTACGATTGGGGATAATGTTTGGATTGGTGGAAATGTAGTGATTCTTCCAGGTGTTACAATTGGAAACAATGTTGTGATTGGCGCAGGAAGCGTTGTAACAAAAGATATAGCAGATAATAATATTGTTATAGGCAATCCATGTAAAGTGGTGAGAGAAATCACAGAAGAAGACAGAGTATATTATTTTAAAGATAAAAAGTTTGATGTACCAATAGAATAACATTGTTATTTGCCCTTCAAAACATTGACCTTGTAATCGAACATCAGCAAACGTAAATTGTTGAATAATACACAAAACCATATTATAATAGCTATTACATAGGTCTCTGGAGGGAAATAGTATGAGTAAAAAAGAGCAGGTAATGACGGAACTCTGGGAATTATTTAATAAGAAAATGTGGCTTGATGGATATAAATTGAAAACCAGGCTTAAAGGATATAATCCTTCCGAAGTACATTGCATTGAATTTATTGAAAAAAATGAAGATTCCAATGTGACGAAACTAGCAGAGTCATTTTATATGACAAGGAGTGCAATCAGCAAGCTGACGAAGAAACTCATGGAGAAAGGTCTTATTGAAAGCTATCAAAAGCCAGAGAACAAAAAAGAGATTTATTTTAAGCTTACAAAGCAAGGGTATGACGTATATAACGTGCATGAAGAACTGCATAAAGAGTATGAAGAACGGGATAGGGTCGTATTTGATCAGATAACAGAAGAACAGTACAATAGTATGCTTAGTTTTACTGAAACCTTTAATAAACACCTGGACTCAGAAATTAAAAAACTTGATGTGGATGTTACTTCCGGCTGGCGTGATAATCTATAATTACGTAAAGAGTCCTTTCTCCTATGTTGCTACTAGATGTCACTGAATTAAAAATGTATCCCCCGAAAAGAGAAGAGAAGAGAAGAGAAGAGAATAAACAGGCAGCTCAAATATTTATTAAATTGGGCTGCCTGTTTTATTTAGAATTTATTGTTGACAAGGACACAAAAAAGTAATAACATAAAAAGAGTCCAAGGACACAAAAACAATTATGACTCAACAATAAAACAACAATAAAACAAGGAGGAAATATATGAATATCATTGGAATTATCGCAAGTCAGAGAAAAGAAGGAAATACTGCTTTTATCGTAAACAAATTACTGGAGGGAGCAAAGGACCAGGGGGCTAAAACCCAATCCTTTCATTTCGGAGATCTCAATATATATCCGTGTAGAGGGTGTATGGCTTGTCACAAAGGGGCAAAGGGCTGTGTAATTAATGACGACATGCAGAAGATTTATGAGGAGATAGAGCATGCCGATGCTATTGTCTTAGGCTTACCGATTTACATGGGACAGATGAGTGCCCAAGGGAAGATATTCACCGACAGGTTATTTGCCAGGTTTTCACCTAAATTTTCACCATTTTTTAAAGAGTCGGCGATAAAGCAAAAACTGGTTCTTTCCTTTAATCAGGGAAATCCAGATGCGGAACTCTTTAAGCCTTACATCGAATATACCAATCACATGTTTGAAATTCTTGAATTTGATGTGAGAGAAGTACCAGTCGTTACTGATTTGCGAAGCGGGTCCATTTATGAAAGACAAGATTTATGTGCGGCTCTAAAGAAGTTTGGCTCAGCTATGGTTTTGGAAGAGGCAGAGAAATCGGCTAGTTAATGGACTTAGGAGAGCTCCAGGTGTTTTTTTGCCGGTAAGACAATGGTAAAAGTTGTTCCATTGCCAGGTGAACTTTCAACTTCAATAGTACCCCCATGCTCCTGTACAATCCATTTTGCGATAGACAGACCCAGACCAGAACCATCTGGGTTTTTGCTTCTTGTTTGATTGATACGATAGAAACGATGGAAAATTTTGTCTAAATGCTCTTTTTCTATTCCTACACCAGTATCTGAAACCAATAGTTTGTATTTCGATTTGCTTTGTACTATGGATACCTTTATTGTGCCAGGACCGTCCGAATAATTTATCGCGTTGTCCAGAAGAATTGCCATAAGCTGTTCCATTCGCTTTCTATCTCCATGAATCATAATATCGTCATTGATACTGGTTTCAAGAACAATATTTTTTCTGGCGGCAATGGGCTCAAAGGGAAGAAGAGCATCCGTAATAACATCATGAAGCAGGAATGTTTTGCATTCAATTGTCTGCTGGTTAGTGTCTGCCTTGGACAAAGTGAGCAGATCATCAACCAGCTTAGCTAACCGTAGATTTTCCGCTTCCATATTTTTCAACCATTTCATTTGGCTCCCTATGGTTTCCTCCGGGCTATCTAACAACAACTCTAAGGTTGTACGGATCACGGCGATGGGGGTGCGCAGTTCATGGGAAGCATCAGCGGTGAAATCAAGCTGCTTCTGCCATGCAGCCTTAATGGGGCGTATGGCCGCCTTTGACAAGAGCCAGCTACCTGCAAAAACCATACCAATTGCCAATAATATAGTCCAGATATATCTACTAGAACTTACATGACTGGTGGGACCCATATAAGTTAGTAATCCCAGAAGTATTAGTATGCTGCTAATGACCATAACACTAAATAAAACAAACCGCTTACGCAACGTATTTAACATGTTGGTATCTCCTTTAATGAATAACCAATTCCTCTAACTGTGTGAATGGTAACTCCGCCTTTTTCAAACTCCACTTTTTTTCTTAGATAAAAGATATAGAGTTCCACGTTATTTATTTCTACCTCTTTGTTAAATCCCCAAATTCGATCCAGTATTTGTTCTTTCGTTAGAATCTGTCCATGGTTGCGCATAAGTAACTCCAAAAGCTGAGCTTCTGTCACAGACAATTTAGTTATTTCCCCATCAATGGAGACCTGGCATAACATGGTGTCCAAAAACAAAGAAGCAACGCTAAAATTATTATTAATTTGCAGGTGTTCAAAACGGCGGGTGAGGGCGCGCACTCTTGCTAAAAGCTCGTCCTTAGAAAATGGTTTGATTAGATAGTCATCGGCACCAGCGTCCAGGCCTTCGATCCTGCAGGACACCCCGTCTTTGGCGGTAAGAAAAATAACGGGTGTAGTCATCTTATTCATTCGTACATGTTTTAAGATTTCGATGCCATCTAGGTCAGGGAGCATTCGATCCAATATCATGACGTCGTAAATACCGGTTCCAGCCATATCCAGTCCCTCAGTGCCGTTGTAGGAGACATCAACTAGATACCCTTGTTTTTTAAGAATATGTTCCAATGCATCAGCTAACCTCACTTCATCTTCAACAAGCAGAATTCTCATAGATCCACCACCATTCATAGAATTATTTTAATCATACCATAGTTTCCTTTGAATTAAATTTGAAATTAAATAAATATATCTGGACGGGGCCATTGAATCATAAAGTGTAGGTGTTTTTCAAAGCAAATTCAAAGGTTTACAGTGGATAATTCATCTTGAACATAAATTTATAAGATGGAGGATTTAAGATGTCAGCGAAAAAACAAGGTTATGTGGCCAAAAAGGCATTGTGGAGTATCGTATTGTTTTATTTATTAATTGTTTTTGAAATTGCATATATGGCGGGACCATTTGCAATTTACTTTTATGGGGTTTATAATCCAGTGCTAAAGTTTTTCAATCAGTCCGATATATTATCAATTCTTAACAGCTTCTTTTTACCCCATGTTGCCAGAGAGACATCCTCCGTGTTTTTAAACATTCATGAGTATATAGGAGTATGTTTGGCGATATTTGGATTTATCGGATTTTTCATTGGGGCATGTCAGATATATTATAGTAAACTTACCCGTAAAGGAGCCGTTATTGGTGGTGTTTATAACGTGATCCGGCACCCTCAGTATACTTCTTTTGGAATATGTGGACTGGGTTTGTTAATTATGTGGCCAAGATTTATCAATTTGTTCCTGTATGTGACAATGTTTTTTGTCTATTATTTGTTGGCAAGGGTAGAGGAAAAGGAGTGTAAGGATAAGTTTGGACAGACTTATATTGATTATATGAGTAAGACAGCTATGTTTTTTCCAATTCCATCTTCCTATATTAAGAACCTGTCTGCAAGGCCAAAATCCAAAGGTAAAAAGACACTTGTATTCATAAGCTTATATATTTTCGTATGTACCACTACTTTTGGCGCCGCAAAAGGGCTGACTGCTTATTCTATTAACAATCTGTATGCAATTTACACACAGGATAGTGTGACCGTTTCATTATGTGAAATGGAAGCTGACAAAATGAAAGAGATAATAAAGATAGCGGCCTCGGATGAAACACTTAAAACAATATTAGATAAGGCGGAAGGGAGAAAATTCATCAACTATATATTACCTCAGGAATGGTATGCCGCGGAAATTCCTATGAACGGCATTCGTTATAGAGCAGGACACCTGTCACCAGCCAATTATGATAAAACCAAATATAAGGTCATATTTACCACTGCCCAAATCAGGCGGGATATGGAGGTTACAGAGAAACGTATACTAACAAATGTTTTAGAAAGAAAACCTCTTGCTGAGGTCTGGGTTGATCTAGAAAGGCAAACCGTGGAACAAATCTTAGACATACCCATTGATTATAAATATCGTGGTATCCCTGTAGCAACTTATTAGCCCATAAGAAAATGTAAGCTTGACGAGGAAGGAGGCAAGTGTTAAGATGTGAATGAATATTTATTTTTTCATTCACATCTTGCTTGTGAGCAGAAAGGCCTTAAATGAAAAAGGTGATTGCAATTATAGGAAGTGCTCAAAAGAAAGCAACTTACGAGGCAGTCCAGGAATTTGAACGAAATTTAAGATCATACATGGATATTGATTTTGAGTATATTTACCTAAAGGATTACCGATTGGAGTTCTGTAGGGGTTGTAAGATGTGTTTCGATAAAGGAGAAGAATTCTGTCCTTTGCATGACGATAGGGATTTGCTGATTGATAAGATGAGCCATTCTGATGGTGTTATCTTTGCCACTCCAAATTATTCCTTTCATGTCTCAGCGTCCATGAAAAATTTATTGGATCGTTTGGCCTTTCTATTTCATCGGCCGCGTTTTTTTGGAAAGGCGTTTACCTCTATTGTCACTCAGGGCATCTTTGGAGGTAACTCTATTGAGAAGTACCTAAGCAGCATGGGACAAAATTTTGGCTATCATGTTTCAAAAGGCTGCGTATTAAAAACTTTGGAACCAATAACAAAAGCTTCTCAGGATAAGAATTCCCGTGAAATAAAAAAAGCTGCCAAAAGGTTTTATAAATCACTTCGTATGCCAGCGCCACCATCTCCATCATTATTTCGATTGATGATGTTTCGGATGTCAAGAGCAAGTATGAAAGAAATGCTTCATGAAGAATATTATGATTATCGGTATTATAAAGAAAAAGGCTGGTTTGATTCCAGTTATTATTACGATGTTTCATTAAGCCCGTTCAAAAGAATGATGGGGTGTACTTTTGATTTTATGGGACATCAGATGTCGAGGCAGAAATAAGGAAATGACACTGCCTGGTTACTTTAGATTTGGGAGGGTCATAGATTGAACGATACAAGAACAGCTTTATTTGATTGTGGTAAGAAACTGTTTGAAAGAAACGGTTTTAAGAATACCAATGTGTCCGATATTACGAAGTCTGCGAAGATCGGGACAGGTACATTTTATAATTACTATTCCTCAAAAGAGGAGCTTTTTATGGAAATCTATATGGAAGAAAATGAGGTGTTAAAGAGAACCATACTAAAATCCATTGATTTCAATCAGGAGCCCCAGAGTTTAATTAAAGAATTGATGCGCTTAAATTTCGAAGGCATGAAATCAAATCCGATTCTTAAGGAGTGGTATAATAAAGACGTATCTGATAAAATCGAGTTGTATTTCCGTGAACAGAAAGGAATGAAAGGCCTTGATTTTATGTATCAGGATTTTATTGAAATCATTAATAAATGGCAGACGGAAGGGAAAATGAGGAGCGATATTAATAGCGAAATGATTATGGCCATCTTTACCGCAATCATTACAATAGAGACTCATAAAGAAGAAATTGGGCTTCAATATTTCCCACAAATTTTGGAATACCTTACAGAATTCACCATGAAATGCTTGCTGGTTGGTGAAACACATAGCAATAACTAATAGTGAAAGTGAGGAGATTTATGAAAAAAGCCGTAAAAGTAATACTAATACTAGTGGCTGCAATCATCGCTATAGGAGTAGTCGGATTATTCTTTCTCACCCGTGGATTGAAGTCAGGGAGTGAGGTGGAGATTTCAAGTATTGAACCCTCTTCTCTGAGTAATGGTGTATACAACGGCTCCTACAGCGGGGGAAGATGGTCAAACGAATTGGCAGTCACGATGAAAGGAGGGAACATACAAGATATTAAAATAATTAAGGATATGGACATTGCGCCCCCTGAGATTTCCAGTGAACTATTTAGCCGGGTAATCAAAATGCAAAATACCAATGTTGACGTTGTATCTGGAGCTACTGTAACAAGCAAGGCTTATTTGAAGTCAATTGAAACTGCACTAACAAAACAATAATAGGGGAGGTTTTAAATATGAGTACATGTATCGCATACGCAACCAAATATGGGTTTACTAAAACATGTGCCGAAATTTTGGCGAAAAAGCTTGATGGGGAGACTGATATCTATGATTTAAGCAATCATCAACCAGATCTAAACAAATATGATAAAGTAATCATCGGTGGCTCCATTTACGCTGGAAAAATTCGAAAGCCAGCAATGCAATTTTCTTCCGATCATATGGATTCCATAAAGGGTAAAAAGTTAGGGCTATTTATCTGCGGAATGTCGGACGGAGAGGATGCACAAAAACAGCTTGAGTCTTCTTTTCCTAAGGAATTATTGGCCGTTGCGGCTGCTAAGGATTCTTTTGGTGGAGATTGCAATTTTGATAAAATGAATTTCATTGAACGATTTATCATGAAAAAAATAACTGGCTCTGGTCAAAACCAAGTGCGAATCCTGGAGGATCATATCACACGGTTCGCTTCTCATATGAAAGATGCCTGAATTAGATTATATTCAGAGACTGTAGTGGAACCATAGTTTAAGGGTTATTCAATAATAAATTTAATTAATCTTATATAATTACATAGAATGGCATGAGTCTGTTTATGCCATATTAACATTGTTTGAATCTTATTCTGTATCCTCAAATATGAATCACCATATAATAAGGTCATTCATTGGTTAAATGCTGCCCCTAGCTAAACCGTTTTAATATGACTTGCAGATGTCATATTATATTGCTATAATAAATTTAGGGGGTGATGATATGCAGATTAATAGACTGTTTGAAATAGTTTATTTGTTGTTGAATAAAGAAAGTATAACCGCCGGGGAATTAGCAAGACAATTTGAGGTTTCACCTCGTACGATTTACCGTGATGTGGAGCTGTTATCTTCGGCGGGTATCCCTATTTATATGACCAAAGGCAAGGGCGGTGGAATCTCACTTCTTCCTGATTTTATTCTAAATAAAGCGGTACTGACTGATGATGAAAAGGCTGACATTCTCTCCGCACTGCACGCCGTGGATTCTGTGAATTTAGAAAGAACTAGTACGGCTGTTAAAAAGCTTAGTACTATGTTTGGAAAAGAAAGCAGTGACTGGGTGGAGGTGGATTTTTCAGGTTGGGCAAATGGGAGAGAGGAATCAGAAACATTTGCATATTTGAAAGCGTCTATTCTTAAGAAGCAAGTCATACAGTTTCTCTATCACAGCGGTGAGGGCAGCTTGCAGCGTGAGGTTGAGCCGCTAAAACTTTGTTTCAAAGGGCAAGACTGGTATTTATATGCCTATTGCCGATTGCGTTTTGATTATCGTTTTTTTAAACTGCGGCGAATGAAGGAATTATCAATATTACCGGAAGTCTTTGAACGTCCTATCCCTGGGAAGATTTTTGATAAGGAAAAAGTATTTCAAAATAACCTGGTGACCATAACGCTCAGATTATCAAAGGAGATGGCTTATCGGGTCTATGATGAATTTACAGAATATGAATTACTCCCAGACGGGGGATTCTTAACCCGAATTTCCATGGCGGAAGATGAGGGGCTTTATTATTACCTTGCTACATTTGGGGAACACTGTGAAGTTTTGCATCCGGAGAATATTCGTCTGCAAATGAAGGAAAGATTACAAAAAGCCTTTCATCTGTATTTATAATATGACAGACTGTTGTCCATTTAGGTATGTTATCCTTTCCATATAGATTGGAGGCAATGACATGGAAAAATTAGATTACAAGAAAAAATTCAAAGAACTATATCAGCCCAAGGAGCAGCCTGTTGTTATTGATGTGCCAGAGATGTCATTTATACAGATTGAAGGATGTGGAAATCCAAACGATGAAAATGGAGCATATAAAAGTGCGTTGGAAACACTTTATGCGTTGTCCTATGCTATTAAGATGATGCCCAAGAGCGGAAGTGTACCAGCAAATTATTTTGAGTATGTGGTCCCTCCACTTGAGGGACTTTGGTGGTTTTCTGATGGTGGTGAATTCGATTGCAATGGCAAATCCGAGTTTTGCTGGACATCAATGATTCGTCAGCCTGAGTTTGTGACGGACTCCGTATTTGCAGCAGCTTGTGATATCGTTGGAAAGAAGAAACCTCATCTTGACCTGTCAAAGGCAAGTCTCAATTCCTTTACCGAGGGACTTTGTGTACAATGCATGCATCATGGTAGTTATGATGATGAGCCTCTTACTTTGTCAAAAATGAAATCCTTTATGACAAACAACGATTTGAGCAGTGATATCACTGACCTTCGTCGGCACCATGAAATTTACCTTTCGGATCCAAGGAAAATAGTGGCAACTAAGATGAAAACGGTTCTACGGCTTCCGGTTAAATATTGAATTAGTAAGTTATAAATAATATAAGTTTTATAAAAGAAGTATCCATAGAACGTATGAGGAAAAACAAATGAAGATTTACGTGGATGCGGATGCCTGCCCGGTAGTCCGAATGGTAGAAATGATAGCAAAAGAAAATAAGATAGATGTATGTCTTCTATGTGACACCAATCACGTATTACAATCAGACTATAGCCAGATAAAAATCATCGGTGCTGGAGCTGATGCTGTGGATTTTGCATTGATAAACCTTTGTAAATCTGGTGATATTGTGGTGACACAGGATTATGGCGTGGCGGCAATGGCACTGGGAAAGGCTGCATATGCAATTCATCAGTCTGGAAGATGGTATACCAACGATAACATCGACCAGCTTCTTATGGAACGGCATATGGCAAAAGCAGCAAGGAGAGCAAAATCTAAAAATCACCTTTCCGGTCCTAAGAAAAGAACCATAGACGATGACAAGCATTTTGAAGAATCATTTCGTAAATTAATAATCCATGCAGGTGAGAAATAGCGAAACACACATAATTATAGTTCCAAGTAAAGAGGATTTTCTGGTTAGCTTTTGCGGTTAGCCAGAAAATCCTCTAAACTTTAAGAACTCTCAGTATCTTATAATTTCCACGCCTGTGCTAATGTCTTTGTGCCTTGAATGATATCATCTTCCGACAAATTTCCAAAACCCAGTAAAACCATGTTATTGGAATAGTTCCCGGGATTTAACCAAAAAATAGATACAGGCATAACCAGCACACCATGTTCCTTCGCTTTTTCTATCATTTCTTTTTCTGTTAATCCCTGTAATGATTCCAATAAAATATGCAGACCAGCATTTTTGCCATGTATCTTTACCATACCTTCCATGGTTTCAGAAATTGTCCGTATCAATACATCGTGCTTTTTCTTATAAATAACACAAGTTTTCCGCAAATGATTTGCCCAATAGCCGGATCGCATGAATTCCTGAATAATTCTCTGATCTAGGATAGAAACCGGAGTTTGTTGCATATTTAATCCGTTATGATACAGGTTAAGAAGCTTTTGTGGCAATACCATATAGCTCATGCGCAGACTTGGAGATAATGCCTTTGAAAAAGTACCAATGTAAACCACGTGGTCACTTCCAACCACACTGCTGATGGACGGAATTGGTCTGGAATGATACCGGAGTTCACTGTCGTAATCATCTTCAATAATAAAACCATTTCTTCGTTTGGCCCAATCCAGCAAAAGCAATCTTTTTTGTATGGACGTCACAGCGCCAGTGGGAAATTGATGGGAAGGCGTCACGTAAACAACTTCCGCATCAGAACGTTCCAGTTCTTCCATATTGAGCCCGTCCTTCTCAATGGAGACTGGCAATATATCAAAGCCATTCTCTATCAATATATTTTTGGCACCGTTATAACCTGGTTCTTCTATGGCAATGGGAGTCATTTGATTCCGAAGAAGCTGGCACAGTAAGGTTAAGGCGTAATCGAAACCCGAACATAAAATGATTTGCTCTGCAATACAGTGGACACCCCTGGATTCCTGTAAATAGACAGATATATCATGTCTTAACGCCATCTCCCCCATTTTATCGCAATATTCAGTCATGTCCTCCGCAGTAAGGGACGCCACGGCTTTGCTTGATATCTTCTTCCACATATTAATAGGGAAGTCCTGAGCACTTAGATTTCCGTACTGAAAATGATAGAGGTATTGACTGGATGGCTCCTCATCTTTTGTGGAACGTTGTTCCTCTTTTAAACTGTCTTTTTTGTTTGTTAAATACATGAGACTGTTTAGCTTTTCCACCGTGAATCCACTGCCGACCCGGCTTGTGACGTACCCTTCAGAAGATAGCTGTAAATAAGCATACTCGACAGTATTTCTGCCCACAGCTAGGGACTGAGCAAGGTGTCGGGTTGATGGTAGCTTTGATCCTTCTGGTAAAGTTCCTGTTACGATTTCTTGCTTTAGTTGTTCGTATATTTGTGCATAAAGTGGTGTTTCCGAATTGCTATCAAGTATAATCATGTCCGCACCTCCAACTGTATCCTGTATTATTTGCAAAAATAGCAAAGTTTATATTACCAATTTTATATTATACTGATCAAGTTAACCTGTCAATGAGAGATAAGATAAAACTGTATCCTATAAAATATTTAAAATTGGATATTTCATTAGAGACAATTATAATCTATAATGACAATGAACACGAAAGCAAAGGAGAATAACTATGTTAAACGAAAAATTTTTAGATGTAATTTCTCATGAAGGCGTTGTTGCATTGGTAACTTGGGGTAGCAATGGAGTTCATGTATCCAATACATGGAATTCATACCTGGTGATCAAAGACAATAGAATACTTATTCCAGCAGCAGGAATGAACAAGACTCAGGAGAATATAGAAGAAAATAGCAGAATTAAGGCAACTGTAGGCAGCAGAGATGTTATGGGATTTAGAAGCATGGGAACGGGCTTCCTGATTGAAGGATCCGTTCGGTTCCTTGACAGCGGAGAAGAATTTGATATGATGTTTGAAAAGTTCCCATTTCTTAATAGAGTCCTTGAGATCACACCTGATTTAGTGAAACAAACCCTGTAAACTTGAAATAGGAATTACGAAAAAGGTCCAGCTTTGAGATTTTAAAGCTGGACCTTTTCTTGTAGTATAGTGATAATGGAAGAGTCTGGAAAAATATGGGAAGAAAACTTGTTATTAGATGAAATGGTGATATGATAATAGTAGGAGTAATGTCACTTAATCTAGTGGTATAATTTGAACCCGGTACTGTTATCTCTCTTAATAATAAAGAAAGGAAGTATAATAATGGAAAATTATTTTGATTTAACTGGAAAAGTAGCTGTTGTAACAGGAGCAAGTTCTGGGCTTGGAGCAGATGCGGCAATTGCCTATGCAAATGCAGGAGCAGATGTTGCATTGCTGGCAAGACGTACCGAAAAGCTTAATGAGGTAAAGGAAGAAATTGAGAAAATAGGCAGAAAGGTAGTTGCGGTTAGCTGTGATGTTACAAATGAAGAAAGTGTAAAAACAGCCATGGAAACCGTACTTGCTGCCTTCGGACACATTGATATTTTATTAAATAATGCAGGAGTTGCTGTTCGTGGCGGAGTAGACAGTATGTCAGTGGAGGATTGGGATAAATCCTTCGATACGAATGTGAAGGGAATCTTTTTAGCAAGTAAATATGTGCTTCCGCAGATGAAGGAAAGAGGTTATGGTAAAATTATTAATATTGCATCCGTTAATGCAGTAGTAGCAGATAAGTTTGATGTATTTATCAGACATTCCTATAATTCATCCAAAGCAGCCGTGGTTGGTCTGACAAGAGGAATGGCAGCTTCTTACGCAAGATATGGTATCACTGTAAATGCCATAGGCCCCGCTCTTTTTGAAAGTGAAATGACCAGTGAAACCTTATTTAAGTCAGATGATTTTCTAAACAAGTATAATACCATGAACCCAGCAGGACGTCCGGGAAGAAAAGGGGAATTAAATGGTACCGTACTCTATTTTTCCAGCGATTGTTCCAGTTATGTTCAAGGTCAGTTTGTAATCGTGGATGGCGGCGGAGCCCTTGTATAGAATTACATATTTAATTAATTTTCTTTGATGTATTGGGCCATATAATAGACCTTCGAACTGTGTAAATATTTTACATCAGTTTGGGGGTCTATTTGTTTTTTGAATGGTTGATTTTTCTTGATTTCATATTTTATAAGTATAATTGCATATTAATAAAAATAGGAGTAAAATTAGAATATATATGTATATTTATTCCATTTTTACTATCATTACTGGGTTGTAATGTAGCATTTAACAAAAAAATATAAGGGGGAGATGAGTGATGAAACGAAGAATCATAGGAATGCTTTTAACATTCGTTCTAATTCTAACGGGATGTAGTGTAAAGCAGGTTGATAACACCAATAAAACCGCAGAAAGTACGACTGCAACATACGATCATAAGGGTAATAGTACAGCCGTGGAAGACATTCTTGCCAGGCTAACCTTAGATCAAAAAGCGGCTCAAATGGTACAGGGAGCCGTATACAAGGTTTCAGATAATCTAATGAAGGAAAACTGCTATGGCAGCATTCTTTCTACCTATGGAGAGGAATCCTTAAATGCGGCGGAGTGGAAAACACTGATCCTTAGATATCAGAAGCATGCCATTAATTCTGAAGCAGGAATTCCATACATATATGGAAACGATGCAGTTCACGGAGTGAATACCTGTGAAGGCACTGTCATCTTTCCCCATAACATAGGAATCGGCGCCGCTAATAATAAGGAATTAACGTATCAGATGGGTCTAGCTGTTGCAAATGAAGCAAAGCTAACAGGCATGCTTTGGAGCTTCTCTCCATGCTTGTCGGCAGCGCAGGATCCCAGATGGGGGCGCACCTATGAAAGTTATTCCTCAGAAACTGATATTGTAACGGAACTTGGGACTTCCTTTGCAAAAGGACTAATAGATGGAGGCATCCTACCCAATGCAAAGCATTACTTTGGAGACGGCAATGTTTTGTATGGAACAGGGGAAACACTGGATAAGGAAAAAAGGCTGATTGACCGAGGGGATGCCCAGATGTCAGATGCAGAAATCAAGGAATCATTAAAGGTATACCAAGCCATGATTGATGCTGGTGTTAAAACCATTATGATCAGCCACAGCAGCTTAAACGGAGTTAAGATGCATGCCAATGAACCGTATATATCCATGTTGAAACAGGAGATGGGATTTAAGGGGTTTATTGTAAGCGATTGGGACTCCATTCACAATATCCCAGGTGAAAATTTAAAGGCCAAGACAATTACTGCCATTAACGCAGGCATTGATATGTTGATGGAAGAATCTAAATTTGAGGATTGTAGAAAATATATCGTTGAGGCAGTAAATGAAAATAAGATTCCTATGGATCGTGTGGATGATGCGGTCAGACGAATTCTGACTGTGAAAAAAGAGATGGGAATTTTAGATGATCCTATGATGGAAAAGGTAACTTCAGAAGTGAGCAGTGTAGGTTCGCAAAAATACCGGGATTTGGCGAAGACATTAGTGGAGGAAAGTCTTGTATTATTAAAGAATGATAATGCTGTATTGCCAATTAAAAAGGGAACAAAGATTTTTGTCACAGGGCCAGCAGCCAATGATGTAGGAGTACAGTGCGGTGGTTGGACGATTACTTGGCTTGGTAAAACGGATGCAGATAACAGAGGACGTAAATGTATTCCGGAAGGTAAAACGATACTGGATGGGCTGAATGAGCTTGCAGATGAATATGAACTAACCATTATTACTGACCCGGAGAAAGCAGCGGAAGCCAACATGACATTGTTGTGTCTGGGAGAAAAGACATACTCCGAGTGGAAAGGTGACAGTGCAAATATCAGTATCACCAAAGAGGTTGGTTTAAATGGCAATGCAAAAGCAATCGATCTTGCCAAAAGTCTGGGGCACCCAACCGTGACCTGTATCGTTGCAGGAAGAAATGTAATGATCAGCGATTATATGAAGCAGTGGGACGGGATTGTGATGTGCTACTTACCTGGAAGCGAAGGGAACGGCGTAGCAAATGTACTTACAGGAAAGAGCAGCTTTAAAGGAACCTTGCCCATGCCATATTACTCAGAGGTCAAAGATATCAGGACAGAGAAAGTAATGTTTCCAGTAGGATATGGATTAAAGTATTAGGTGCTTTAAGGCAAAGGATATGTGTTTGATCGGATAAGGGGGAAGCAATTCTCCCTTATTCTATCAATATATGGGAATAATCAAGGAAAAAACATTTTAAAATTAGATTCAGAATCTGTATTGACAAAAACACTAACACAGAATATAATAAACACTATTAGTAAATAAAACAATGCAAGCAGGTGATAAAATGGATTATAAAGATTTAGCACTTGAATTTATAGAAGTGATGAATCACACTCGCAATCGAAATATTCCAAAACAGATTGATGATTCCATGCGCGGGGAGCATTTTGTACTCCACTATATCTCGGAACACGAAGGGGATGTAACCCCTAGTGATATTAGCAATGAGATGGGGATTACATCGGCGCGTATTGCTGCGGCTCTTAATAGTCTGGAGAAAAAAGGTTTAATTATTCGGAGTATTGATCCTCAGGACCGTAGAAAAATTTTGATTGATATGACTGATTCCGGCAAGGAGCAGGTAAGAAAACATTATGATAATGTTTTAAGTAAGACTACTAGTATGCTGGAGCATCTAGGAGAAGAGGATGCGAAAAATTATATTCGCATTATGAGAAAGATAGCCGAGTTTAAACATGATGAATTTAAATAATATGCAGTCAGAAACTTTGACTGCATAAAATAAAACAAATACCTAACACGGTTAGTAAATAACTATAATAGCAAATAACTGCATTAGCAAAAGGAGGTAAATTATGATTGGATTATTAAAACGCCTAAAATTGAGTGAATGGATTCAGGCATTGGTTAGCTTGGTTTTTATTGTAGTGCAAGTTTGGCTGGACTTGAAACTTCCTGAGTATATGTCACAAATAACAACCTTGGTACAGAGTCCAGGAAGTGAGATGGGGGCTATCTGGGCGGTCGGAGGAAAGATGCTTGCTTGTGCTTTGGGAAGTCTTTTATCGGCAGTTGTGGTGGGTTTCTTTTCTGCTAAAATTGCAGCCTCCTTTTCTCAGAGAATTAGAAGTCTTCTTTTTTCTAAAGTGAGCGATTTCTCAATGGAGGAAATCAATCGTTTTTCAACGGATAGTCTGATAACTCGATCCACAAATGATATCACCCAGGTGCAGTTGTTGATCACAATGGGATTACAAATGCTAATTAAAGCTCCAATCATGGTAGCATGGGCCATGACAAAGATAATTGGAAAAGGAATGGAGTGGTCCATTGCAACTGGTGTAACCTTAGGAATTATGCTAGCTGTGATTGGTCTTATTATGTTCTTTGTAATGCCTAAGTACAAAAAGATGCAGATTCTAACAGATAATCTAAATCGTGTCACAAGAGAGAGTTTAACCGGTCTTCGTGTGGTGAGAGCATACAATGCAAACCAGTATCAGGAAGATAAATTTGAAGCTGCAAATGGTGAACTAACAGCAACTCAGCTGTACACAAACCATGGAATGGCTGTCATGATGCCAACCATGACCGTCTTAATGAGTGGGCTGAACCTGGCAATTTATTTTATCGGCGCTTTGCTCATCAATGAGGCAGGTATTATGGAGCGAATGACTCTATTTTCTAATATGGTTGTATTTTCCTCTTATGCAACCCAGGTGATCATGTCGTTTATCATGCTGGTAATGATTTTTACAATGTTACCTAGGGCTTCTGTATCAGCAAAAAGAATCAATGAAGTACTTGAGACGGAGCCGGCAATTCTTGATGGAGAGAGAACGGCAGGGATAGAAGGAATGGAAGGTGAAATCCAGTTTAAGAACGTCAGTTTCAAATATCCCGGAGCATCTGATTATGTTTTGGAGAATATTAATTTTACGGCTAAAAAAGGAGAAACGGTTGCTTTTATCGGTTCTACTGGTTGTGGAAAGAGCACGTTGATTGGCCTGATTCCCAGATTTTATGACGCTACAGAGGGGGAGATTTTTGTAGATGGAATAAATGTAAAGGAGTATGAGCAGGAGGCGCTTCATAATAAAATAGGATACGTTCCGCAAAAAGCAGTCTTATTTCGAGGGACTGTAAGTACAAATGTTGGTTATGGAGAGAATGGAACTCTTAAGCCAGTGCATGATGAAATAAAGTCTGCAATTCACATTGCTCAGGGGAGTGAATTTGTAGAACAAATGGAAGGACAATATGATGCAGATATTTCTCAGGGTGGAAACAATCTATCGGGAGGACAGAAGCAGCGTCTTGCTATCGCCCGTGCCATTTGCCGCAAACCAGAAATGTACATCTTTGATGATAGTTTCTCGGCACTGGATTATAAAACCGACCGGATTTTACGATCTGCTCTGAAAGAAGAGACCGGGGGAGTGACCTGTTTATTGGTTGCCCAGCGAATTAGTTCAATTATGGAGGCGGATCAGATTATTGTACTTGATGAGGGAAGAGTGGTTGGTAAGGGGACTCACAAGGAGTTACTAAAAACCTGCAATGTTTATATTGAAATAGCAAAAACACAGCTGAGTAAGGAGGAGTTGGTATCATGAGAGAACAAAGCATACATCAAAAATCCCATGGAAGTCCCATGGAGAGAGCCGTAGATAAACCAAAGAATATGGGAAAAACACTCTCTGAGTTGCTGGCTTATTGTAAGAAATACTTACCAGCTATCATCATCTCACTGATAGCGGCAGCAGGTGGAACGGCAATGCAAGTAATTGGACCGGATAAGTTAAAGAACTTAACCAATGAAATTATGAAGGGGCTTCCGGTAATGGAAGGTGGAAAAACCGTACTTGGCAGAATTAACATGGATACGGTATCCAGTATGGTAGGGATTTTAATTCTGTTTTATGGTGGCTCGTTCATCCTCAACTATTTGCAAAGTTATATTATGGCAACAGTTACCCAGGTGATCTCAAAACGGATGCGAAGTGATATTTCGCAAAAAATAAATCGTTTACCACTAAAATACTTTGATACCTCAAGCGTTGGTGACGTTTTAAGCCGCGTAACCAATGATGTGGATGCAATTGGGCAAACATTAACACAAAGCATGGGAACGTTAGTATCATCTGCTATTATGCTAATTGGTTCTCTGGTAATGATGCTTTACAATAGCTGGATTTTAACACTTACGGCCATTGGTGCATGTGGCTTTGGTATTATATTTAGTATGTTCATTGCAAAGGTGTCGCAGAAATATTTCAGGCAGCAGCAGAAAGAATTAGGCACTCTTAATGGACATATTGAGGAGGTATATTCAGGTCATAATGTTGTAAAGGTTTATAATGGAGGCAAGGAAGCAAAGAGAGTCTTTGAGGAAAGTAATCATAATCTTTATAACAGTGCGTGGAAATCTCAATTCCTATCAGGCTTAATGATGCTGATTATGAATTTTACAGGAAATCTTGGATATTTGACCGTGTGCGTGGTTGGAGCAGCACTTTCCATGAAAGGCTCCATTAGTTTTGGCGTAATTGTGGCATTTATGATGTATGTCCGTCAATTTACACAACCACTTGCACATATCGCTGAGGTAATGAACAGTCTTCAAAGAGCCGTAGCATCAGGGGAACGTGTTTTTGAATTTCTAAATGAACCAGAGTTGGAACATGAAGAGGAAAAGCCAAATAGTCTTATCAATGTGAAAGGCGATGTTACATTCAAACATGTGAAATTTGGATACAAACCAGATAAACCAGTGATTCATGATTTCTCCATCCAAATAAAAGCTGGGCAAAAGGTTGCCATTGTCGGACCAACGGGAGCTGGTAAAACAACCATGGTTAATTTGCTTATGAGATTTTATGAGCTGGACAAAGGGGAAATTTGTATTGATGGCATTCCAATTCATAAGGTGCCAAGAGAAAATGTGCATGCCCAATTTGCTATGGTTTTACAGGACACCTGGATATTTGAGGGAACCATTCGGGATAATATTATTTACAGCAAGCAAGGAGTCACTGACGAAGAAGTTGTAAAAGCCAGTAAAACAGTGGGATTGCACCACTTTATTAAAACGTTGCCCAAAGGATATGATACGCTCCTTAATGATAAAGCCAATCTTTCAGAGGGACAAAAACAGTTAATTACCATTGCAAGGGCGATTATACAAGATGCTCCTTTGTTAATCTTAGATGAAGCAACCAGTTCGGTTGATACGCGCACAGAGCTTCTCATTCAAGAAGCAATGGAACAATTGACCGTAGGAAGAACGTCATTTGTAATCGCTCATAGGTTATCTACCATAAGAAATGCAGATATCATTCTTGTTATGAAGGATGGAGATATTATAGAGAGTGGCAGCCATGAGGAATTGCTTGGAAAGAATGGATTTTATTCAGATCTTTATAACAGCCAGTTTGCAGCAGCTTAAATCAGCATAGAAAAAATTGTGGCAAAAAGGACATGGAAGTGGAAGCTTTCACGTCCTTTTACATTGTCACAAGGCAGTTGACAAAGTATATCAATGAAGATATTGTAAATATATGAATTTATAGGAACGGTAAACAAAGGAAATTAGTGATTGGAGAGGAGAAGAATGAAATTTAAAAATGTATTAATTGTAGTAAATGATATAGAAATTTCAAAGAGATTCTACAAAGAACTTTTCGGGCTAAGGGTGATCTCAGACTTTGGGGAAAATGTGATTTTGAGTGAAGGGCTGGTCCTTCAGGAAAAGAAATTATGGGAAACATTGATTCAAAAAGAAACCCATATGGGAGGCAATGATGGGGAGCTTTATTTTGAAGAGAACTACCTTGATGCGTTTCTTGAGAGGCTTCAAAATAGCGCTTTTCAAGTTCGGTATGTAAATCCCCTATCAGAGCATGAGTGGGGACAACGGGTCATAAGGATTTATGACCCGGATGAGCACATCATTGAAATTAGTGAGTCATTACTGTTTGTAGCCAGAAGATTATTAAATGCAGGGATGTCATTAGAGAAAGTTTCCCTAAAAACAGGAATGCCCATGGAACAGCTTAAAGGAATGGTTTAATCTAATAATTGTTAATTTGAATGAGCTTTTGGTGCTCTTTCCCCCATTTGTTCATCTCTTCCAAAATTGGGCTTAAGGATTGTCCGATCTCTGTAAGAGAGTATTCTACCTTTGGTGGGACTTCTGGATAGACATTTCTGGAAATGATTCCATCAGCTTCCAACTGCCGAAGTTGTTGAGTCAGCATCTTTTGACTAATTCCGTTGATTCCTTTGCTTAATTCAACGAATCTTTGGGTACCATTATGAAATAAGTTTCTTAGAATAAGAACTTTCCATTTGTGACCGATTAGGTTTACGGTATGCTCAATAGGGCATGATTTATCGCAAGGCATATTATCACTCCTGTCAATTATTGTGTTTACTTACTATTTGGTTAGTATAACACAAAATAGTGCCTTCTTGCAAAATGTTTGTATCTTTATTATAGTAACCTTAGAGCAAATACAAGATCAAATCCACAGGAGGAATCAGGAATGGAAAAAATAAATATTAATGGCATTATGGAATTTGCAGCGGAGAGAAGTGCGCGCAAGGCAATTTTCAAAGAAGGACATTTTGATACAGGACTTTTGCTTTATACACCAGGACAAACGACACCAGACCACAAACATTCTGACATAGATGAAATTTTTTATGTGATATCTGGTGAAGGGACTATCACTATAAACAATGAAGAAGTATTAGTGAAGGGAAAGGATATCATATTTTCACCCAATGGAGAGACACATGGTTTTAAAAACACCAGTTCTGATAACTGGGTTGTGTTACAGATCAAAATTGATACTCTAAAGACGGATGAAGCTTAATTATAACAGTCCAAATTAAGTACAGGAGGTACTAAATTATGTTTACAAGAATAGACCACGTTGCGTTATCTGTGAAAGACAGACAGAAGTCAATTGACTTTTATGAGAAACACTTTGGATTCAAAAAATACTTTGAACACGATGTCCCTGGAGTAGAAAGCCTTGAAAAGGTTGTTTATCTACAGTTGGGAGATACCGTATTGGAGTTTGAGCATTGGACAAATAATAAGGAGAATAAGGGCTATCATTTCTGTCTCATCAGCGATGATTTTGATTCTGATTATCAGAGACTGAAAGACGCAGGCATTCCAGTTGTCAGTGAGCCACATATACCTAGTCCAAGAAAACCGGAAGAAACTGGCTGGAAGCGAGTTGTTTTTCAGGGGCCTGACGGTGAAATGATTGAATTTAGAGGATAATAAAGTGTTAAAAATGTGGTATGATATCATATAAGAAATTTAAAATAAGTGTAATTAGGCCCAGCTATGGGGATCTGATATTGTTACTATTATTATGAATAAAAGGATTGGGTGAATCTTATATGTGGCAATGTCCAAAATGTAATCGGGAATTTGAAAAGAAAAATCAAAGCCATTTTTGCAATGAGGCGTCAAAAGTAATCGATGACTATATTGATACACAGACAAAGGAGGTTCAGCCTCTTTTGTATCAGGTAAGAGATGCAATTCGTACTGCATTGCCGGAGGCACAGGAGCGGATTTCATGGAGGATGCCAACGTTTTGGAGTGGACGCAACATAATCCATTTTGCTGCATTTAAGAAACATCTTGGATTATATCCAGGGGTAGAGGCTATCGTTTATTTCGCAGATCGATTGACAGAATACAAGACGAGTAAAGGTGCAATACAATTCTCTTATGACAAGCCGATTCCTCTCACCTTGATTGCTGAAATTGCAACATGGTGTTATAAAAACGGGGGAGAATGATTCGATCCGGAAATGAGAACTTTATATGAAAAAAACAGAGAGACAAAATGGAATCATTCATCTATTAAGAGCCCGGAAAAAAATGACTGCAAATGAGCTGGCTGGCTATTTTGAAGTGAGTGAGCGAACTATTTACAGAGACATAGATGCACTTAGCCAGCTTCACGTACCCATTGTTTCCTATGAAGGTGTGGGTGGTGGATATGAAATTGATCCTTCTTACTTTATTCCCAGTATTAAACTAAATGAGAAGGAAATATTAATTTTGCTAATGTTATTAAAGGCAGGTGAAGAATTTCGTATTCCTAACATGACGACAGACTATAACCTGCTCAGCAGTAAATTAATTAATGTCTTATCAGATGAAGAAAGAGGTAAGGCGGCGCAGGTGATATCTCATATCGAGTTTGATATCATAAGAATCATGCCAAAAGGTTATATCCACGACGTGTTGACCCCTTTATTAGAGGCGTTTTGGAAGTGTTGCGACCTGCAAATAGGTTATCATCATCCAGAGCGTGACGAAACAGAGCATAGAAGGTTCTCACCAGTAAATCTGTTTTTTGAAAATGGCGGCTGGTATCTTGCTGGATATTGCCATGTAAGACAGGAAAAGCGAACCTTTCGACTGGATAGAATTGTGTCCATCACATGTTTAGAGGAAGAAAATCTTTATTTGAATTGTCCGTTGCCTTTGCCACAAAATGATAAGTTTTTATGGCATACTTATGAACTAATCATAGACCCACCCCTTTATCGAGTGATTAAAGAAGATGCTTATCTCCAAGATGCAGACGTTAAAAATACAAACGATGGTTTGCATCTGACTGTTAAAACTCCCTTTAAAAGTGAGATATGCAATCTGGTTTTAAGTCACCCTATTCAAGTGACCGCCCTAAAGCCGGAGGCGTTCTTAAAAGAAATTGAGGAGCTAAGCCAAGCAATCTGTAAAAAATATTTAAAACCCTGACACTCTTATGTCAGGGTTTGTTTGATATGATCTTAATTGTAAGGAATAAAACTTAGCGTAGTATAAGGGAGGAAGAACTATGATTTATACAGTAAGAGGACCAATTCCTAAGAGTGAACTTGGTGTTACATTAGGACATGAACATATTAAGTGGGAGACAGATGAATTTAAGGCGAACACCATGTATTTTGATAAAACGTACCAAGAAGAAAGTATACTTTCAGACCTGGACTATATTATGCCTATTATGCTTGATATCAAAGCAAGAGGGGGGAGGAGTGTTGTGGAAACTTCACCTCCAATTGGCGGGCAGAATGTTAAATTATTAAAGGTGTTATCGGAGCAGGTGGACATGCATATCATTCCGTGCACTGGCTGGAATATGGCGAAACAGCTATATGACGTGTTTCCAATGCATTTCGAAGAACAACTGGCAAATCGCTGGATCAAAGATTTTCGGGAAGGCCTGGATACCATAGATGGTACTGTTATCCGTCCTGGACATATCAAGCTGCTGCTTGATAAAGGCACGTTGTCAAAAGTAGATAAAGCTATGCTGATTGCAGCAGTAAAAGCCAGCAAAGAGACAGGTCTACCCATTCACTGCCATATTTTAGAGGCAGAAATGGTTCATGAAGTGATTGAAGTGCTAGACAAAGAAAATGCAGATTATAATAAGTTTCTCTGGGCCCATGCGGATCAAGAATCCAATAAGGAAACAGTTAAGCTAGCGGCAGAGAAAGGTATGTGGATCGGTATTGACAATGTAAGAAAAGGAACCAGCCCTAATGAGTTTGAACTCTTAAAATATGTCATGTCACTTAGCTATGAGCATAAAGTGTTGCTATCACAAGATTACGACTTCTATTCGGAATGGAAAGAATCCATGAAGTCTCACCCTTGCACTGCCATCTTTGACGAATTTATCCCTTTTTGTTCTGAACATGGTGTTAAGAAGCAAGAAATAATTCGTATTATGACAGAGAATCCTGCGAATTTTTATGATATAGAGACGAATGAAAGCCACAGATGAGATCATTCTGATATTTATAAACGTAAGTAGTAGCAGAGCTTTACGGGGATTAGAACTGTGGTAATCTTGACATTACATAATGGTAGGTGGTATAATTTCAAAAGCAATAAAGACAGTTTATTTGCACCATCCTGTCTCTAAACAAAACTAGGGCTTTATTAAATATTATATGAATTGATATAGTGCATATGGCATTTTATCAATGTATGATAACAAATAGGCATAGTTTATATGCCTATTTTTTTTATGGAAAGGATTATGATTATGTATAGTTTAAGAACGGAACATAGCTTTGATTCGGCTCATTTTTTAGCTGGCTATGAAGGGAAATGTAGTAATATTCATGGGCATAGATGGCAAGTTGTAATTGAAGTAAAGAGCTTGACATTGCAGACCAATCAGCAGCTGAATGGGATGCTTGTTGATTTTGCCCAACTAAAGAAAGATATAAGAGAAGAAGTAGATGTTCTGGACCATGCTTTTATTATTGAAAAAAACACATTGAAGCCTAAAACTGTTGAGGCATTGGAAGAGGAAGGTTTTCAAATCATTATGCTGGATTTTCGGCCAACGGCGGAAAACATGGCAAAATATTTCTATGATAGAATGGAGCACAGAGGATATCAGGTCAAATCCGCAACAGTTTATGAAACACCAAATAATTGCGCTTCTTATGAGGCATAAAATCCTATAAAAGAACTCTTTGTCTATGAATGGAAATACAATGGAGGATTAAAGTGGCACAATATAAAGTAGTGGAAAAATTTGTGAGCATTAACGGAGAAGGCATTCTAGCAGGGCAGTTGGCAGTATTTATCAGGTTTCAAGGATGCAATCTTTCCTGTTCGTTTTGTGATACTGCTTGGGCGAATGAGGCTAACACAGAATTTACATATATGACGGAGCAACAAATCTATAATTATATAAAAGAGACAGGTGTCAAAAATGTGACTTTGACGGGCGGGGAGCCTTTGCTTGTTCCACATATATTACAACTCCTTCAATTGCTTGCAACAGATCAGTTCTTGCACATTGAGATTGAAACCAACGGAAGTATAGAGTTAAATACTTTTGCTGATATAAGCAATCCACCTGCATTTACAATGGATTATAAGCTTCCAGGAAGTTTAATGGAATCTAAAATGTTAGTTTCAAATCTTACTCTGCTTACAAAAAAAGATACGGTAAAATTTGTGGTGGGAAATGCAGAGGATCTAAATCGCGCGAAGGAAGTCATAAATGCCTATGATTTGACATCGAGATGTCATATCTATATTAGCCCTGTTTTTGGAAAAATCGACCTAGAAGAAATCGTGGATTATTTAAAACAAAACTGTATGAACGGTGTAACCATGCAGCTACAGATGCACAAGGTGATATGGAACCCAAATAAAAGGGGCGTCTAATTGCATAATTCCATTTGCAACTATAGAAATGAGGGTAAGAGAAATGGCAATCGATAGAGAAGCAATTAGGGAACACATTAGAGGTATTATCGTAGCATTGGGGGATAATCCTGACCGTGAGGGCTTAAAGGATACTCCTCGGCGAGTAGCACATATGTATGAAGAAGTATTTGAGGGAATGAATTATAGCAATCATGAAATTTCTAAGATGTTTGATAAAACATTTGAAGATAATTTAGACTTTGTTCAAGGAAACCAGGATTTAGTTATCGTGAGAGATATTGATGCTTTTAGTTATTGTGAACATCATTTAGCACTGATGTATGATATGAAGATTTCCGTTGCGTATGTGCCAAATGGTAAAGTAATCGGATTAAGTAAAATAGTAAGAATTGTAGACATGGTAACAAAGCGGCTACAGCTTCAGGAACGCATTGGTTCGGATATTGCTGAAATCATGCAGGAAATTACGGGATCTGAGGATGTTGCGGTCTTGATTGAGGGATATCATAGTTGTATGAGCACCAGAGGAATAAAGAAAGTTTCTGCGAGAACACAGACGTCCACTATGCGTGGCCGTTTTCAGACGGACGTAACGTTACAATCACGTTTACAATAGAACAGACGGGGAGATTAAGTATGAAAGCATTGGTTTTATTTAGTGGTGGAGTGGATAGTACCACATGCCTTGGGTTGGCAATTGATAAATACGGGAAAGAAAATGTAATCGCTTTGTCCATATCCTATGGACAAAAGCATTCCAAAGAGGTAGAAGCTTCAAGGAAAATAGCAGCTTATTATAAGATAGAATATATTTACTTGGATTTAGCCAAGATTTTTGAGTATAGTGAATGTTGTCTTTTGGATCATTCCAAGCAGGAAATTCCAAAAGGCGATTATGCAAATCAGCTTAAAACAGCCAATGGAAATCCGGTATCAACCTATGTACCATTTCGAAATGGTTTGTTCTTATCTTCGGCGGCCAGCATTGCTTTATCAAAAGGCTGCAGCATTATATATTATGGTGCACATAGTGATGATGCGGCTGGAAATGCATATCCCGATTGCAGTAGTTCATTTAATCATGCAATGAATGAAGCAATCTATGAAGGAAGTGGAAAACAGTTATGTATTGAAGCTCCTTTTGTTTCGTGGACAAAAGCAGATGTTGTGAAAAAAGGAATCGAGCTAAAAGTACCT
This sequence comes from uncultured Eubacteriales bacterium, assembly GCA_963528005.1. Classification (GTDB taxonomy): domain Bacteria; phylum Bacillota; class Clostridia; order Lachnospirales; family Lachnospiraceae; genus Lacrimispora. The sequence goes on along the minus strand of CAURSM010000009.1, from coordinate 130,155 downwards.
TATGAATTGACATGGAGCTGTTATGTAGGTGGAGAGAAACCGTGCGGAACATGTGGAACTTGTATTGACAGGGCCAAAGCCTTTGAAAAAAATGGCATCAGTGATCCAGCCATATAGAAAGGAAGGAAACTATGAGCGGAAGAAATAATGAAGAAACAAGTGGAATTACTCTATTAGGCAATGAAGGAACGAAATATGAAATGAATTATAATCCGGAAATATTGGAATCATTTGTAAATAAGCACCAGGAGAATGATTATTTTGTTAAATTTAACTGCCCTGAATTTACAAGTCTTTGCCCAATCACTGGACAACCGGATTTTGCGACTATTACAATTTCCTATGTACCAAACGTTAACATGGTTGAAAGTAAGTCATTAAAACTTTACCTGTTTAGTTTTCGCAATCATGGCGATTTCCATGAAGATTGTGTAAACGTGATTATGAAAGATTTGATTCAACTAATGAATCCGAAATACATTGAAGTGTGGGGAAAGTTCACTCCTCGAGGCGGTATTTCCATAGATCCTTATTGCAATTATGGACAGGCTAATACCAGATGGGAGGAGATTGCTTTTAACCGCTTGGCAAATCATGACCTTTATCCGGAAAAGGTTGATAACAGATAATTTTGTATTTCAAGAGGGGTGTTGCAAAACTAACGTAAGTTGGTTTTGCAACACCCCCTTTTGCGTTTCTAAAGGTCATATTGTAAAAAATTAGTTCTAGTCCATCATTGGATTGTTATAAAAATTGAGAATAAAATCAATATATTTAATTTGTACATTAGATATATTAATTTTTATATTAAAATAATTAATGATATTATTGACATATTGAATTATCCGATGTATAGTAAGCATATAATATATCAGGAAGGTGAAGAGAATGAAATACAAAGCTCCAGGGAAGTGTCCCGTATGCAGTGAAAAGCTTTCCATAACCAAGCTCAGTTGCCCGAAGTGCTCCACAGCCATTGAAGGGGATTTTCAGCCCTGTGAATTTTGCCGTCTGAAAGAAGAGGATCTAGAATTTGTTAAAGTATTCATAAGAAGTCGGGGCAATATTAAGGATGTTGAAAAAGAATTAGGAATTTCTTATCCCACGGTACGTGGAAAGCTTGATTCGGTTATCAAAGGTCTTGGATACGAAGTATCTTCGAAGGAATCAATGAAGGAAAGCGAAGATAAGACGGCAGCCAGGAATGAAATACTTGACCAATTATCAAAAGGGGAGATTTCTCCAAAAGAAGCAACCGAACAAATTAAAAATCTTTCATAAAGGAGTGCTAGTCCATGAGCGAACAACAAAGAATATTAGAAATGATAGAAAAGGGACAGATAACTGCTGCCGAAGGTATGGAACTTTTGAATGCCCTGAATGCAACAAAAACAACAGATGTTATTCAGAGTATGGAAACTGTAACAACTGCGAAACGAAACTATAAATTCCTTAAAGTAAGAGTTACTTCGGATATCAAATCGGTTAATGTTAACGTGAATATACCCATTCGTTTGTTGACCACAATCAGTGAAATTGCGGATAAGATGACAACGATGGTTCCAGCAGATGCCAGGAATGATATGGCGGCAAAAGGAATTGATATTTCCAGCATTGATTTTGCAAAAATAATTGAAGAAATTATCAATGGTACCTTAGATGATCCTAATATTGTTGACGTAGAAGCTTGGGACGAAACCCATAATGCAATGGTAAAGGTGAAGGTTTATGTCGATTAAAGGCAGTCGTTTGCTGTGGCTGAAACTCCAGATTGAGGGCAGAAGATTTATAAAGATTCCTTTTCCAATCTCATTAGTTGTCTTTTACGAATTATTAGATTGTTTTTTGGACGTACTGAGTGTGGGGTGTTTTTTTACACCCAAAGTTACTAATTCCAATTCAGCCTCCAAAATCACCATTTATTCCGTGAAAGAGCTTGTTGTGTTGGTGATGGATTTACTGGATTCTTTTGTCCAGAATGAATCCTATGATCTTGTGGATATTAAAACTGACAATGTAAACATATTAATAAGAATAAGGTAACACATTTACTTGGAGGTAACATGTCGAAACTATCGATAAAATATATATCTATCGTATTAACGATATATCTGCTGTCACTTGTATCCCCTACAATTATAATTGGCAGTATTCCAGCTTTGCTAATTATGGGGGTGGTATTGCTTCTGGTAAACCTCATATTAAGGCCCATTCTTTTGTTGATTACCTTACCTTTTAGCCTGCTCACCTTGGGATTTTTTAGCTTCATTGTTAATGCCTGGACGATTATGATTGCAGATTATTTTGTAACTGGTATGGATATGGGTGGGTTTATTAATTCACTGCTAGCTGCATTTATTATTGTGATTATCAACCATTTGCTGATGGATATGAAAAAGTAAGAAACACTTGAAACCCTGGCATTTTCGTGCCAGGGTTTGTTCGATTCATCATTTTTTCGTTTTTGAAAGAAAGAGTTATTATAACTTTGTAAAATTATCATATAATTTAGTCCAAATGAATAGAAAACTGCACAGAACTATTTCCACCAGAATAAACTGAACTAAGAATAAAAATGAGTTGCAGTTCAGGCAGTTTTCAGGAGTTCATATGGATGATAACATTTATACAAACGAAACGAAAGTTAGTGCTGGATTACCTTATGATAATATAAACTGGTATGATGTTGAAGGTCAACCTTTTGGTTCTGCCTCCGGCTTTAATGTTATTGTATTTAATGATGCCAATAACATAGTAGATATCGAAGGGCCTGTAGCAATTGGCGGAAATTATTACAGCCCAAGAGGCTTAAGTGTTGGCTTTGCCAGAGACAGCCGTTTTAAAGAAATCGGATATTCACCAGATTTGGTACGTTTTTTAGTTGGCGGTAACGTATCAATGACAAAGCCGTTGGTCGTTATTGGCCACGTGGTTGCTGGTGGCGGATTTCGAGCAGGCAATGGCAGTACCTATTTAATTGGAAAAGATGGTACAACGGATGGAATTCCACAGCTTAAAGTTTTGTACCAGGCCAATGGTGGCAGTCAATATTGGACTCCCACAGACAAAGGGGATCACTATATCGTTCCCAGCTATGATGTACCAAGATATATACCTGCAAGCAGAATAAATGCTAACATATCGAAATTTTTCAGTGATGCAAGAGAAAGTATTGGATACTATAAAAATTGTATCGAAGCTTTAACTCCAAACGGAACCGTGGTGGATAACTATCACGAATGGATTTTAAGAGGCAATGACCCTGTTCAAAACGTATTTCTTGTAGATGTAAGTCCAAATGGCTTAATCAACAAAGGACTAAGAGCAGAAGTTCCCCAAGGAAGTACGGTAATTGTAAGGCTTAAGACCGGACCAAATGCCCACCTGCAATATGGAGTCTATGGGGAGAGCAGCAAGGCCAATCAAACCTTGTATGTATTTGAAGATGCAACAAATATCTACATGGAAAAATCCTCTGATTTTTGGGGAAGTATCTTGGCACCACAGGCTATGTTCCACGCACACCCCACCGGCGGTCATGTAAGCGGTAATGCGGCGTTAGGTTCATTTGCTGTCAATGCTAACAGCGGTTTTGAATTTCATTTTTATCCCTTTGTTGGAGGGATAAAATGTCAGGCTGTATCACCTGCCCCTGAAGTTCCAGTTCCAGAGCAGCCCGCACCAACATGTCCGGAGCAGACCCCTTGTCCTACCCCGATTCCTTGTCCGGAATGTCCAACACCAAAGCCATGTCCAGCACCGGTTGTGTGTCCGGCACCCATTGTATGTCCAGAGCCAGTTTCTTGTCCGAAACCAGAGCCCTGCAAGGAATGTCCGACGCCGGCACCATGTCCAGTCTGCCCAACTTGCCCGACACCAATTCCTTGTCCGGAATGCCCGAAACCAGAACCATGTCCTACCTGCCCAGTCTGTCCAGAATGCCCAAAACCGGAACCTTGCCCTGCATGCCCGGTTTGTCCAGAATGTCCAAAACCGGAACCTTGCCCAGTTTGTCCAACGTGTCCGGAATGTCCAGCTTGCCCTGTTTGTGAAGAGTGCCTGATCAAATGTGGCGTTATTTCAGGATGTATCTGGGGCTGTTGCTGTGGCAAATCACATCAATGGGATGTTAAGTTATATCAAAGATGTGATGATATGGATACTTTGTTGTTCTGGGTGCCCATTGACTGTGAAGGCAAATTTGAATTTTTAGTTCCCTATGAGGGGTATTACATCTTGAAAATAAGAATGGCTGAAAACTGTTGTAAGTCATACTGGTGTAAGCCCATGGTATCTTTAAAGAATATTGGAGTATCTGATTTTATGGTGGAATAATGTTATATTAGTTGTTTGATTTTATATCTTCCGGGCTGCTGCAAATGGGAAATATCCTAAATGCAGCAGCTTCTTTTATATAGAAGAAACAGAAAAAAAGTTGCATCGTATGTTGGTTTGTTGTAAGATATGAACAAAGAATATAGGATCGTTAGCCTTTCTGACCAATGGAAGTAAAGGCTTAAAAGAACTGGAGAATTGGAGAATTCGAGAATGAAAGAAATACTGACCGAACGACTGATTTTAAGAAACTTTGTAGATTCCGATGCCAAAGGAATGCTTGAATACCTATCAAATCCCCGGGCAGAATGTTTTATTGATGAAAAAATCACCCAAATTCATGAGGCAGTCCAAAGAATCAAAGAGAGTTGCAGCGATGATACTCATATAGCAGTTTGTCTCAAATCAAGCAATGCTATTATTGGAGAACTATTTGCAATTAAGGAAGAAACAGATACCTATACCGTAGGCTGGAATTTTAATGAGAAATATGGTGGAAAGGGGTACGCTTATGAAAGCGCAAATGCATTGTTTCACTACCTCTTTCAAAGCGATGCAAGAAGAATCTATGCATATGTTGCAGATGACAATCCTAGTTCCTATAAGCTCTGTGAGAAATTAGGAATGAGAAAAGAAGGTCATTTTCTTGAATTCATCTCGTTTACAAATTATCCTGATGGAACACCAAAGTATGAAAATTCATATCAATATGCAATCTTAAAAAAAGAATGGAATAAGGAAAAATAAAAAATGAAACGGACAAGACCCTCTATTTTTACTTGAAAATAGGGGGTTGTTTGATATTTATCTTTAGTAAGAAAAATAATATTAGTAACTTATGGTAACCATGTTTGTCGAATTGTGTCGTGCCAATTTGTGCTGGTTATTTAAAATAAAACAAAATACTACAAAATAATCTACGGATTCCCCTGTTGAAATACAGGTAATTGACCGATATAATAAATAGTAAGCTTAAAATATAATAATAACATGTATTATGAGGAGTCAATGAATGGAGGTTTTTGGAGTAATGTATTAAATTGGGAAATTATGAAAAAATGAAGGAATTGATTGGTTTTAAAGTAAAAATGTGGTAGACTATATTAAATCTATGACAACGGTTAAGAAACCGATGAAACATTCGTACCTATTTAAAAACTCTAAATGCCAGGTGTTTCTTCACCTGACAGGAAAAGTTCTGTAAAAATATAATAATGTCGAATAATGGTTAAAAAGGGAGATTTAACGATTATTTAACACAATTTGTGTAACAAATATATTATACTAGAACGGATCGTCGCATCGGTATTGCTGAGTTTAGCTATATGTAAAACCACTAAACTGTATTTACTAAAGGAGAAACTATGGAACTAACTACCATATTAGGCGTAATAGCCGGAGTTGTCGCCGTTGTTGGAGCGATGATTTTTAAGCACATTAATTTTGCTGTACTTTTAAATCCGGCAGCCTTTTTTGTAATTATTGTTGGCACCATCGCTACTATATTGAATTCATTTCCAGCTAAAAATTTAAAATCCATGGGATCTCTGTTCAGGATCCTATTTACGCAAAAGAAAGAAGCGTCAGAGGCTGAAGTAATTGATTTGATCTATAACTTGTCAAAACAGGCTCGTTCGGAAGGACTTTTATCCCTGGAAGCTAAAGTAGAACAGATTGAAGACCCCTTTTTAAAGAAGGGTGTCCGTTTGCTTGTTGATGGTACTGGAGCAGAATTAATTGAAGAAATATTAGAAACCGAGATTGCGGCAATGGAAAAGCGCCATGAAGTCAATGCTAGTATCTTTTCTTCAGCAGGTATGTATGCTCCTACTCTGGGTGTTTTGGGTGCCGTATTTGGTTTGATCGCTGCGATGTCCCATATTAATGATACGGATCAGATGGCTGAGGCGATTTCAGCAGCATTTATTGCTACCATTCTTGGTATCTTTACTGGTTACGTATTATGGAATCCATTTGCAAAGAAACTAAAGGTAAAAAGCCAGCAGGAAGTAATGTCAAAAGAAATGATTATAATAGGCATTTTATCCATGCAAAATGGAGATTCACCTTTTATATTAAAGGAAAAATTAATTGCAACTCTACCCAAAGCGAAGCAGAAAAAAATTATGGAGCAGCCTAAATAGGAATAGGGAGATTACGAATGTCAAAAAAGAGAAAACACGCACATCAGGAAGAGGAAGGTGGAGAAGCATGGCTGCTGCCTTATTCGGATTTGATGACCCTTCTGCTGGCAGTTTTCATCGTACTTTTTGCTGTTAGTAAGATTGATGCCAAAAAAGCACAAGAGATGTCAGATCAGTTCGCTGGAGCCATGATGGATAAAAACTATAATTCTCAAGGTACTGGAACCGGAAGCGGAAACGGCAGTGGTGGAGGCGGAGGCCCCTTAAATGTTGATACCAAAAGTGAGCTGGAGAGCTTTTTTGGAGAATATGAACTTAAAAAACTGGAAGCTTTAAAAGTTGAACTGGATGAAAAGATTCATACGGATGGAATGGATCAGTCTGCATCAACCATGATAGATATGCGTGGTCTTGTAATCCGGTTAAATAATGCAGTGCTTTTTGAATCAGGAAGTGCTGAGATAAAAAAACATGAGGAAACTTTAAACGAGGTCGCAAATATTTTAAATACTGCGGATAACTACATACGTATTGAAGGTCATACCGATAATACTCCGATCAGACGGAGTCCTTATGCCTCAAACTGGGAATTGTCTACAGCGAGAGCTGTTAACGTAGTAAAGCTTTTTATCAATAAGAACAACTTTCCACCAGAAAAATTAATTGCAGTAGGTTATGGGGAGTATAAGCCAGTAGCTGATAATGAAACAGCCGAAGGAAGATCCAGTAATAGACGAATTGATATTATAGTTTTAAGTGCAAAGTATAATAATCTGGAAGAACATCAAGTGAAGTAAAAACAAATTTCATAAAAAAGCAGTGTCAGGACATGAGTCCAGACACTGCTTTTTTGATATCTATAAGAAAATTAACTCAAAATACTCATGAAATGTTGTAGTTTCACGCAGAAGATATCAACAGGTAGTATTTTACAGAGAATATGAGGCAAAATATAACATACAAAAATTACAATTTGAATGAAGCAGAGAATGGGTGATAAAAGAGGGCACGGGGATGAACAGACTTTGTATTGTGGTACCATGCTATAACGAAGAGGAAGCGCTGGCGTATACAAATACAGAATTAACGAGTATCATACACCGGCTGATAGAAGCAGGTAAGATTGACAAGGGAAGCTTTATCCTATATGTGGATGACGGGAGCCGTGATGATACCTGGAATATCATTGAAACTTATCATAGAGAATACAACTGTGTCTTTGGATTAAAGCTGGCAAAGAATACAGGCCATCAAAATGCGCTTACGGCAGGTCTGCTTGCGGCAAAGGATCATGGAGATATGATTGTATCCATTGACGCAGACTTACAAGACGATGTTTCTGTCATAGAAGAAATGATCGATCAATTTAAGCGGGGCTATGATATTGTTTATGGAGTAAGAAAAAAAAGAGATACAGATACCTATTTTAAGAGGACAACAGCTCTGAGTTTTTACCGGCTCATGCGGTTTATGAAAATTGATATTGTTTATAATCATGCCGATTACAGGCTTATGTCTAAAAGAGCATTGGAGGCATTTTCTAATTATACGGAGAGAAATTTGTTTTTAAGAGGCATTATTCCTTTGATTGGTTATCGCTCCACTGTTGTTACGTATGACAGAAAATCCCGTATAGCGGGAGAATCCAAATATCCGTTAAGTAAGATGCTTTCCATGGCGTTTGAAGGAATTACATCTTTTAGCATACAGCCCATTTTAATGATAACTAATCTTGGTCTGATTATAGTACTTTGCAGTATCTTGGCAGCAATCTATGGCCTTTGTTCCTATTTGTCGGGAAAAGTGGTGGCAGGTTGGACCTCAATCATTTTATCTATTTGGTTTATTGGGGGAGTCCAGCTCTTATCTGTGGGTTTGATTGGAACTTATATAGGGAAAATTTATATAGAAGTTAAGCGTCGCCCCAGATATAACATTGAAACGAATAACCTTATGGAGATCCCCCATGAAGAATCATGAAGAGTCAAAGACTGCCAGACGGCTAAATCGATTGTTTGCTATCACCAACCGAATCAAGGGACTTTTAAGAAATGTTAATTTCAAAATGGAAGGAAAATATTCTCCATCCCAATTGGCTTTTATCGTAACGGTCATTACGGCTCTGGTTGCTTCCATCATTCTTTTTTTACCCAATTATCTGGGAGTGGCAGGTGATGGTTCCACCGATGATGTCATGCGATCTGCAGGAATTTATTATTTGGATAAAGAGCCTGATAAGATATATAACAACTATTTTGTAAAAACGTATTCAACCATTGCATCAGGTGAGGATAAGCCGGGTAAGACTATAAACAGTCAGGTGGTTTTTATTCGCCTTGCAAAAGCTCTGGATGATTTGGTTACAAGAGATCATAACTTTGATATCCGTTTTTTAGGCCTTATTTACCTTATTTTTTATCTTCCGGCAGTATATTTGCTTGTCAGGCAGATGTGCCAGAGGGTTAAGCAGTTTACAGAAGGCGTTGTGATCGCAGGAGCAGGGCTGATTATTTTTTCTGACATAGGATATATCACTTACTTTAACTCTTTTTACCCAGAAGCAATTTGGCTGATTGCCATGCTTTACTGCGCCGGAGCTGCCATGTCCTTTCAAAAGGAACGGCCTGGGTATCTGGATTTCCTGGGTCTGATGTTGTTTTTAACATCTGCAATGATTCTTACTGGTACCAGACGTCAGTGTGGGATTCTTGGCTTTTTGTTTGCAATCTATGTGACTCGGCTTATTTTTGTAAGTAGAAACTTTCTTTGGGGCGTAAGCTGTATGGGAGCAGCCTTTGTGTTGAGTCTATTTGCTTATTTTTGTATGTTCCTATATCCATCTGATTTTGGCGAGACTAGTAAATTTCATTCTATGACGAGAGGGGTATTGTTTGTATCTTCAGATCCTGCAAAAACTCTAGGAGAATTTGGAATTGATTCCTCCTATGAGCTGCTTACAGATGCCTCCTCCTATGATTACCTTCCCCTTGTAAAGTCAGGAGATGCCTCTTTATATCATGGATTTATGGATCAATTCACCACTTCAGATATTGCAGTCTATTATCTACGTCACCCGGGAAGTATGTTAGGTATGATTGATGTATCAATTGGGGCAGGAATGGATATTCGGAGAGGCAGTTGTGGAAATTATGAGATGTCTGCTGGTATGCCAGTAAAAGCAAAGAGTATTTTTTGGTCAGGCTGGAGTACCTTTAAAGCAATGTCTGCACCTAGAACCATTGGATATCTGTTTTTGCTTACGGGTTTTGTTTTCTTCCTGTTTTATAAGGGGTATTCCATACGGCCACAGAAGAATCGAAGAAACACGATATTACTGGATATGAATTTAACGGTATTAGGGGTTTTATTATCCCAGTCTGTGGTGGTAATTATTGGAAGCGGTGATGCTGAAATGGTTCAGCGCATGTTTTTGGTTGGACTTTCCCTGGATATCATGACGTATAGTGTGTTTGCAGAGTTGCAGCATAAGTTGAAAATTGTTTAAAAGGTTTTGAATCTGGTTCCCTTTGGTGTGGAAGAATAGGAGGAAAGAGGTTAAATGACAAATCATAAATCTTATGGCTATCTGTTCCAGGATATTGGCCTGGTTTTATTGCTTGCCAGTTTATTTACAGGAGCAATGACAGTAAGCTACACACCCAAAGCATTGCTTTTTGAAGCGGTTATCATGCTGCTTGCAACCTTTGTGGCCCTTTTGTTTGCAGGGTTTAAGTTATTTTATCTATCCGTAGTGGTCGCGGGTCTTGAGGTAACCATCTATACGGCTTATCGTATCTATCTGTTTCTTGCCTATGATACAGAAATACCGGCTCAAAGCTTTGTATGGATCTTCCTGCCTATTATCTCTGTGGCGGTTATGTATTTGTTTGTATCCGGCAATCGAAAACTGGAACTGGAAAATGATATTCTTAGAGAACAGGTAGAGGAACTGGTTATGGTAAATCCACTGACCAAGCTTTATAATCTGCGAAGTTTATATCATGACCTTTATATTCAGGTTTCCTATGCGGAAAGAAATAAGCTACCACTGTCCCTTATGGTAATCGTATTAAAATATGAGGCAGAACTTGCAAGTATCTTATCAAGGCAAAATTATGAGAAGATGATACAACGGTTGGCTCTGATTGTATCCGACACCGTTCGGGTGGAGGATAAAACGTATTCCACGGATAACAAAGGAAGTCTGGCGATTATAATGACCTGTGACAAAGAGGGAAGCAATATTGCCATCAATCGATTGCGAAGCCGTATATCGGAACCGGATGCTTTTTCTGGAATCACAGCAAATGCAATTAAAATTGAGGTGAAGATTGCTAGTATGGAATATAACAAAGAGGAATTTGGAGACAACATGATGGCGTTTAAGCAAAGGGTAGAAAATGAACTTCAATATGATGTGTAGAAGGTGGATTGTCTGCATTATTATGTTTTTTATAGCATTGTTTGCTTGCCAGCACCTTGCCTGGGCTACGGAAAGTAAGCCCATAGAAAAAGGAGATATCCTGATCATCTACAGTGATGGTTCTGATGAAAATACCTTTAAGCTGGTACAGGATATGGTGGAGGTGTTGACCTATCAAAGCTTCAAGGTTAGTTATGGTACTGCTTCTGAGTGTATGGGGAGTATGGGGAAATTTTCTTACATCATTTGCTATGATTTAACCATATATCCCGAAGAATTTTCAAATAAACTAAAGCAGTTTGAGGATCAAGCCGGGCATATGTTCTTCGTTGGCAATGAATTTTTAAAGGCTTATCTGGATCAAACCCAAAGATCAGAGGCTTATGAGCTGATTAACCGTACCACTGGTAACATCAGCTATACATTTGATGGCTCTACCAACTGGACTGGCATAGTAAAAGAAGGTTATTACTTGTTTTTAAAGAAAATGAGTTATCAAAATGGAAGCCTTACCGTGAATGAGAAAAGTAATTATCTTTGTGCAGGAAATGCTGCATTGACTCATTTGCCGGTGACAGATTTTAACAATCCTTTGGTTAAGGCAGTTTTCATAAAAGAGGTGGCCCAGTGGAAATGGCCTTTTCATGGGAGTCCTAATATATTTCCACAATATATCGTAATTGATAAAGTCTATCCTTATGAAGATCCCGAAAAGTTATTGGAAGTAGTAAATATTCTTGTAAAGGAAAAGACTCCTTTTGTAATATCGGTAATGCCCATGTATGTGAATGGGAATTATCCCGCAATGACCCGCTTTTGTGAAATCCTTCGTTATGCCCAGGCAAACGGAGGCTCCATTATTATAAATGCTCCCATAAACCAGATGAATCCATTTGATAAGAATGTGATGCTGGATTACTTGTCTCAAGCGTTAGAGATATACAACAAACAAGGCGTTTATCCCTTGGCTTTACAGGTTCCTAACAATTGGTTGTTCCATGAGGACACCATTGAAGTTATGAGGCATTTTAGAACCATATTTACTTCGGGAGAAGATAGCTTTTTAAAGCGGTCAGACAGGAACACAAATGAGGTTTATAAAGATGGACACCAGTGGATTGGAAGCTCTATAGCACTTGATGACTTTGGGACAAGTTATGTGTCTGCCTACTCAACGGCAGTCTCTATTTCCATCAACGAAGATAAAGCAGACATTATAAAACGCATCAATGCCTGCCGCAGCTCATTTATCCCTCTTAAAAGCCTGTGGGATATGGAACACAGCTACTGGATGGAAAAAGATTTAATGACATATAAAAATCAAAGTTTGGTATTAAATGGGAAGAAAAAAGATCTAAATTTTATTCCCAGCACTTACACGGAGAAATTTAATTATCAAAGAAATATGCTACAGAGGTTTTCCAAGGACTTAACATCACAAAATCGAATGCTGATTTACATGGTTGGTATCACTTCACTTGTTTTCTTATTTTTCATATTTGTAGCCAGATATAATAACCGAAGAAATTATTTCTTCGGACAAAGAGAAGAAGACCATGACAAATAGGTAAGAAGTGGGAGGATATATGTCAATTGTCGACGTACTTGCCTTGTATTCAATCTTTGCCATATGGGGCTTAATGTTTATAAATATCGTACTTTCTGTAGGTGGATTTATCTATATCATGAGAATGTACCGCACAGATGGTCATAAGTCCATATTGGAATATCCAATGGTTACAGTTATGGTTCCTGCGCATAATGAAAGTATCGTCATTCAAAAGACGATGGAAGCTTTATTAAAGCTTGATTATCCTAAGGACAAATACGAAATCATAGTAGTCAATGACAATTCTACCGATAATTCCATGGAAGTGTTAAAACGTATTCAGCGCAACAACCCTGAGTATAAAATCATTGTAATAAACACAGATAATATCGTGGGGGGGAAAGGAAAGTCCAATGCTCTAAATATTGCACTTTCCGTTGCATCTGGTACCGTAATTGCCATTTATGATGCTGATAACACTCCGGAACGGCAGGCTCTTAAAATCCTGGTGGAGAATCTGATGTCAGATGATAAATTAGGTGCTGTCATTGGAAAGTTTCGGACAAGGAATAAGTACGCCTCCTTGTTGACTCGATTTGTTAACATAGAAACCCTGGCTTATCAGTGTATGAATCAGGCGGGGAGATTTTTCTTTTTCAAATTGTGCACAATACCTGGTACAAACTATGTAATTCGCCGGGAACTCATTGACCAGATGGGGGGCTGGGATGTAAATGCTCTTGCTGAAGATACCGAGATTAGTTTTCGTTTGTACCGCATGGGCTATTATATAAAGTTTATTCCCCAGGCGGTGACCTGGGAACAGGAGCCTCAGATGTTAAAGCAGTGGTTCAAGCAAAGAACACGGTGGGTAAAGGGAAATCTTTATGTACTTAAAAGCAATTTTAAGTATGCGTTTGATCCAAAAGCAGGAAGAATGAGACTGGATGTAATTTATTATGCCTTGGTTTACCTGTTGATGTTTTCTTCCCTTGTTTTTTCCGACTTAATATTTATGATGGGCGTATTGGGATTTTGGTATGTAACCTTGGGTGGATTTTCTTCCCTATTGTGGGAGATGGCAATTTTGCTTTTTGTGTTAAATGTGGCTATCACCTTATCTGTGGAAAAAAATGAGTTTAATTTTAGCAATCTTATACTAACGTTTTTTATGCTGTTTACCTACGCAAAGCTTTGGGTGTTGGTGGTTCTTTACGCACTCATCCAAGGCATTCAAGATGTTGTGTATCACAAAGAAGTCATATGGGATAAAACAGAACGCTTTGAAGAAGCGGGTGTGAGGAAAAAGAAAGGAGGATGATTATGAAAATACGGAAAATTCTTGGATTGTATCTGGCAATGATACTTTTTATGATAGAGGGACTGCCAGTGAATGTATATGCAGATAAAAAACCAACTGATCAGACACAAGTTGCAAATAGAGTGCCCCCAGATGGTGAGGCACTTGGTATTGATGCAGATGTCTCACAACCAGATGTGTCAGAACCCGTTTATGACCCAACAACCTATACAAAGGATGATTTCTTTACTGAGAAAATATTAAAAGGGATCTACTCTTCTACAGAGCTGTATTTTTACGTCCCTGATTACTGGGATGTGAAGTATGTATATGCCCAAGTTCAATATGATGTCAGTCAACTTATGGAAGGGAAATCATCCTCTATAACCCTTTCCATAAACAATAACCCAATTCAGTCCTACAAGCTGGAGTATAAAAACGGCAGTCCACAAATTTTATATGTGAAAATACCCATAAGTGAAGTTCGCAAAGGGTTTAATTCTGTAACCATATCTGCTTACGCAAGGCTTTTTGATGAAGAGGGCTGTATCGATGATGATTCTGATGCAAACTGGCTTCGAATCTATGGAACTTCACATATTAAGAGCGGTTATGAGTCAAAAGATCCGGAGCATACCATTTCCTATTATCCCTATCCATTTATGTCCACTTATAATCCAACTGGAGAGGGACTGACCATAGCGGTATCCGATCAGGCGGCCAATGGGGAAGTGGGAGCGGCTATGAATATAATGGCTGATTTAAGCTCAGAAACAAAGGATGAAAATAAGATACAGGTATGCCTTCTTTCGGATCTGGCAAATAAGAATCCCACCAGGACGATTCTGGTATCCGTTTATGACAATCTTCCACAGGAATATAAAAACCTCGTGATTAAGCCGCCTGATACTACCGAGAATGCCACGGTATCGTTTACTAATGATGCCAATGGGAATCCGCTGCTAATCATTACCTCAATGTCAGAAGATAGTTTGGTGGAAGCTGCCTATATGCTTATGGATGAGAACCGGGTAAAGCAGGAAGGTGGAAATACGGCTTCTGTGGAAAAAGGAAGCGCTCAAATAGCGGTTAATGCGGTAAAGCAAAGTGATATGATGGCGGGAAATTATACGCTGGAGGATATTATGGGCAGAGGGTTGGCCTATGTAGGTCCTTTCCATCAGGATAACTATGTATATCTTCCCGTATCCCAGGATTTCGTACTTTCTGATGGTGGAAAGGTGGCTCTTAAGTTTCGATACAGCGATAACCTGGATTTTACCAGATCCTTAATGACCGTATCCTGGGGAGATGTTCCGGTTGCCAGTAAGCGGCTTACAAAGGAGAATGCTGCTGGCGATGAATTTAATTTTGAAATACCAGGAGATATGGTAGGAACGGCTGCAAATAGTATAAAGATATCATTTGATCTAGAAATAGCAGATCTCATCTGTACGCCAAGACAGGGGGAAATGCCTTGGGCTTATGTATCAAAAGAATCTACCATATTTCTACCTCCGTCCTCTGGAGAGTCCTTGTCATTTGATTTAAAAGGATCTCCATTTCGCAATCAGGGGACATTTAACAATGTAATGATGATAGTTTCTGATCAGCCTTCTGGGGATGAGCTTAACCTGTTTGGACAGGTAGTTGCCATGTATGGCAATGGAATCAAGCCTTATGGCAGTTTTTTAGTAAGAAAAGCCAGTGAATTTAAAAAGGATGATGGGGATTACAATATCATAACGGTGGGTACATTTGGTGGAAATGCGTTTCTTCCCCAAATAAATGATAAATTGAGCTTTCGGTATTCCCCGGATGGAGTGGGATTTGTAAGCAATGAGCAGCTTATTTTATCAAAGGAATATGCTGGTCAAATCGGAGTTTTGCAGCTACTAAAATCACCGTTTTCTCTCAATCGTGGGACGCTGGCGGTTACCGGGAGCAGTGCCCAGACGTTACTTCATATCCAGGAGTTTTTAAGACACAGCAAGTTAAAGGATGAACTTACAAAGGATTGTGTAATCATTGCTCCTGATTTTAAGACCACTGTCTTTCAATTCCAACAGGGAACAGCCGTAAAGGCGGAACCAGCACCACTTGAAAAGCTGGTTCAAAACAAAAGGTCTGTTATATTTACTGTGATTGCTACCTCAGCCATGTCCATGATGTTAATTGGGGTAATTATCATACTGCTTCGGATACGCATGTACAGGAAACGAAACAATTAGTACTGCCTAAAAAGAGTGAGGGGAAGTATGAAACTGGAAAAAAACTGGTTCTATCAATTATGTATCCTATTATCAGTCGTAGGAATGGCTTATATTCTAATTTGTGGTGTCTCTGATATCAGTAAAAATCAGGAATATCCCTATGCCAGTAAAGGCATTCTGATCCTTGTTTTCTTCCTTACCTGGGTGGGAGTTCATTTTATTGCTTTGCTTTTTGCCAGATTAGATGTTGGAGCCAGACTTTTAAAAAGAAGAAAACTTTCTATAGGGTTGGAGAGTGTCTTTGTAATACTAACTCTTTCAGCCGCTTTTTACCTTCGATACGCTGTGATTCTCAATCTGCCCATGGAGCCAGCCTCGGATTACAAAACCTATTATGAAGTTGCTGATATGATGAAACAGGGTACTCTTTTGGAAAAGGGCGAGGGGTATTGTAATTATATAGCCATGTTTCCTCATATCATTGGCTATTGTTATATTCTTAAACTTGTATTTGTATTGTTTGGCACCAGTGTTTTTCATGGTCAGTTAGCCAATCTTTTCTTTTCCTTAGGAACCGTTTTAATCATCTATCGCATTGGCAGAAAATTAGGCGGTCAACTTACCGGTGGGATAGCACTATTCGCAGCCGCTTTTTGGCCATCTCAAATTCTTTACGTGAACATGCTGGCCTCAGAATATTCTTTTACCTTCTTTCTTTATTTATCTCTTCTTTTATTTCTGCATCTGGTTATGGATTATGATGCAGCTACAAAAAAGGGTGTGAGAGGCATTCTTCTTCACGTTGTTTTAGGTTGTCTCATTGCTGTGACATCTGCCATACGACCTATGGCATTAATTCTATTAGTTGCTATTTTAATTTGCATATTCCCCCAGAAGATGAAACTTCCTAATATTCCAAGAAACAGCATACCAATCTGGGCGCAATTCATGGGAAGAGGCTGGGTAAGGGGACTTGTGATATTGGTATCCTATCTGATTTTATCCAATGTCCTCACCACCAATACAGAGCTAACCATCAATCGGTCTGTACCCTCCTTTTCGGAGTCCTTTGGCTACAATTTATTGGTAGGCTTAAATGTGGAATCAAAAGGCGGCTGGAATGAGGAGGACTCTAAGTTTCTATATGAAAATCTGGAAAATACAGGTTCTCCCATACAAGCTCAGATTGCCTGTCGCAACCAGGCAATCAAGCGATTGAAATCTGATCCCAAAGCAATCTTTGATCTATTTATAAACAAGTATGAGTTACTTTGGGGAAACGATGATTACGGCGCTACCTGGAATCTGGCCTTTTTAAAGGAGCAGAACCATTTGACCACAGAAAGGGTGGATTTTCTTACTTCTGCGATGGAAACCAATCATATTGTGTATATGGTATTTATCTTGTTTTCGTTCATGACCTTAATCTATCTGTTGCAGCGAAGTGCTTCTTATCTCTATGTGCCCATTCTTATTTATCTGGGAACGGTGGCCATGCATTTGCTGGTAGAAAGTCAAAACAGGTACCATTATCATGTTCTTCCGGTTATGATGATTGTGGCTTCGGTAGGAGTGGGTTATATATTTGAAAATGCAAAAGGATATGTAAAATCATCGGACCTTCTAAGGAAGGAAAAAGAGATCTTATTGCAAAAAGAACAACATGTATTAAAACAATTTGAAGAGGAAGAACACCAGGCAATTAAAACCCGTTATGAAAGTATGACAAACGCTTTTGATATGAAATCTGCCATTGATCATGGCAATGTGGTAGTAACCGTTTCTGAAAAATACTTGGAGTCTTCTAGTAAGCAAGAGGATCATGAAATAGATAAATCCGGGGAGCATAAAAAGCAGGTTATGAAACATGAGGGAAAGAAAAAAGTGGTTAGCAGGTCAAAAAGCAAAATAAAGCGTGTTGAGTGGAGAAAACCAAAATGAAGCCAGTTCTTCCATTGACAAAAATAGAAAAGTTCTTATTGATTATTCTTAGTTTGCTTGCTTTTACTGTCCTTGTAGGTGGCATCCTTTTGCTGTTTATTCTCTCTAAAGGAGAGAAAGGACTAAGTCAAAGCAGCGGGAATGGGACGGAAGATGCTTATCTTGATGATAAAACAAGCCTCCTTCCTGATTTCTGCAATCTAAATGAAAAAATACCTGATATTTCTTTTGAGGATGAGAGCGGTAAGGTTGTGTCTGTGAAGGAATGGGAAGGGAAAGTAACCATTCTCACCTTTTGGGCTAGCTGGTGCCCGGATTGCCAAAAGGAAATGACCTCTCTGAATCAATTTCTTGATAGAGCCAAAGCGTATGGAGATATCAACTATGTACTTATTAATAAGCTGGATCACAAGAAAGAAACCAGGGAAAAGGCCAGCCAGTATTTGTCTCAGCAGGGAATTGGAATCAGGACTTATTATGACAATGATTTAAAGGCCTATCATCAATTGGGCCTTCACAACATACCAACCACGTTATTTTTGGATCAACAGGGTATCATAAGAGCATGGAGCTCCAAGCCTATCACACAGGTTTCCGTATTTGAAGGATTGTTAAAGGACACCATAGAAGGAAGCGGAAAGGTAACCTGTGATTTTGTTACAGCCAATATGATGGATGAGAAAGGTGGCATTCATTCCAACTACCACACCATAAGAGAAAAAACAGAGGAAAGTGATGTTCTAAGTGAGACTCAGGGAACAATGCTTCAATACGCAGTATTACGAAAAGACAGGGCACTGTTTGAGAAAACCTTTTCTTATATTACTTCCAAGATGAACTTTAACGGATTAACGGCCTGGAAAATCACAAATGAGAAGCCTGCCAATGTAAATTCCCTTTTGGACGATCTTCGTATTCTGAATGCCTTAATTTCGGCCAATGGTCTGTGGGGAGGTTATGAGGAGCCTATCCGTACTTACACTAGTGGCCTTTCAAGATTTGGAGTGAAGGATGGACGTTATGTAGATTTTTACGACAGGAAATACAAACAGTATGCCAATCGTTTTACTCTTTGCTATGGAGACCTAAAAACGATGTCTGAGTTAGCCTTGCATAATGAGAATTTAAAAGAGCCATATGAGAATGCCAAAAAGCTGATACTAGAAGGTAAAATAAGTGATAGCTTTCCTTTGTACTATAGCTGGTATAACTATAAGACCAATCAATATGAAGCCGATGATCTGAATATGGCAGAGGCACTAATCACCTTACTCCATCTGGCAGAAGTAGATTTACTGCCGAAAGAAAGCGTTGCATGGCTAAAGGCTGAGATGAATAAGGAAGGGATTAAAGCTCGTTATACAGTGGATGGAAAGGTAGTAGAGGGTTATCATTATGACTCAACGGCGGTTTATGCTCTGACCGCTCTGATTGCGGACCGAATCGGAGATAAGGATTTGCAGGGAAAAGCCCTTAGAAAAATGGAAACCATGAGAATTGTTAATACATCTTATGCGTATCATGGGGCTTTTGGTATGGAGGATGGAACTGGCATAATCGCATTTGATCAGATTATGGCAATGCTTGCTTACGAATACACCAATTAATGTATTTTTACTGAATTTCAAATAAATGAAAGGGGTGATGTGGAATGAAGAACATTATGATTGTGTTTGGGACAAGACCGGAGGCAATTAAAATGTGCCCTCTTATAAAAGAATTAAAAGGAAGAGATCATGTCCGTTTAAGTGTCTGTGTTACCGGACAGCATAGGAAAATGCTGGATCAAGTGCTTCAGGCATTTGAAGTTCATCCAGATTATGATCTCTCTATTATGCAGGAAAAACAAACCCTGTTTGAAATTACAACAAATATTTTAAATAAAATGAAAGCCATATTAGAACAGGAACATCCGGATCTCGTCCTGGTTCACGGGGATAC
The DNA here is from genome assembly GCA_963528005.1 of uncultured Eubacteriales bacterium. Taxonomy (GTDB): domain Bacteria; phylum Bacillota; class Clostridia; order Lachnospirales; family Lachnospiraceae; genus Lacrimispora. The sequence goes on along the minus strand of CAURSM010000009.1, from coordinate 110,309 downwards.
CACAACTACATTTACCACAGCGTTGGCCTGTTTTTATTTACAGATTCCAATTGGTCATGTAGAAGCAGGACTTAGAACTTATGATATTACGGCGCCTTATCCAGAAGAATACAATCGGCAGGCGGTTTCAATTGTTGCGTCCTATCATTTCGCACCAACTGAGCGGGCGAAACAAAATCTCATTAGAGAAGGAAAAGCGTCAGAGAATATATATGTGACTGGTAATACTGGGATTGATGCCTTAAAAACAACAATACGTAAGGATTACAGCCATGAGGAGCTGACTTGGGCATCTGGCAGCAGAATGATCTTGTTGACAGCCCACAGGCGAGAAAATATTGGTAAGCCTATGGAACAGATATTTCGTGCGGTTAAAAGAATCATAGAAGAAAATCCAGATGTAAAAGTAATCTATCCCATTCATTTAAATCCTCTTGTAAGGCAAATCGCTCATTCGGTATTCCAGGATGAGGAACGAATTCATCTAATTGAACCATTGGAGGTGCTGGACTTTCATAATATTCTTGCAAGAGCGTATCTGGTGTTAACGGATAGCGGAGGGATTCAGGAGGAAGCTCCAAGCCTTGGAAAGCCAGTTCTTGTTCTGAGAGACACAACGGAACGGCCAGAAGGAGTCGCAGCCGGCACACTCTGCCTGGTTGGAACGAAAGAAGAGAGTATATACCATTCTGTGCGAAAACTGCTTCACGACGAAGATGCCTATGAAGAGATGTGCAAGGCCAGCAATCCTTATGGGGATGGTTTTGCCAGTAAACGGATTGCGGATATACTACTGGGAGAAGGGGATTCCCGATTGGTAAGCTTACTATATAAGAAGGAAGATTGTTCAAAGGAATAGCGATTTTCAATATTTCCAGTAGGAAGAGCCATGCCAGTGAGGTATGGCTTTTCTTTCATTTTTGAGTACTCTCTTGCGGAGCATCCAAAATTCTTTTTAAACATCTGATTTAAATATTTGCTGCTGGAGAAACCCGACTCAATGCAGATATCTAAGATACTGAGGGTGGAATTTCTCATGATTTGCAAGGCATGTTCAAAGCGTAACTGATTGAGATATTCCTGAAAGGAGATTCCAAGCATCTTTTTAATAAAATGAGAGGCATGATATTTGGATATTTTCTCAAGTTCGGCAATATCCTGAAGAGAAAGGCATTCATTAAAGTGTTCTAATATATATTCCGTCATTCGATTCAAACGAAGAGTATTGTTTTGTGCGGTAACCGTTGCCTTTTCACACCACATGGTATAGGTACCGTTATTTAAAAGCCGGTATAGAGCATCAAACAAAATGCTGGAGCATTTTAAATCCTTATGCTCTGAGGCGGAAAAATAACAATCTGCGCAGGAAAGGAGAGTCTCATAAAGATTGTCGTAGAAAACACCGCTTCGGAAGATATTATCTTTAAAATACAAAAACCCAAGCTGGTAGTTAATTCTTCGATAGAAATCCGTATGTATCTGAAATGCCAGAATGCGATTTCGGCTATTTTTACTTAGAAAGGAATGAACCTGATATCGGTTGATGATAAAAATATCTCCGGCGTGAAGCTCATAGGGCTCATTCTCAATAAAAATAGAAAGATCTCCCTCCAAGAGGATTCCTATTTCAAAATCATCGTGTCCGTGAGGCACACGAGTGGTCATCTCAACAAGAAAGATTTCCAGGTATTTCATGGTGGTATGCATAATGATTTCAAATTCTTTTTTCTCGTGCATAAGAGAAGTCCTTTCCGAAGAAAATAATAGAAATAGATTACCTTATTTTACCATATTATCGCAACAAAAGACATGGGAATAAGCAAGATTGTTATTTTTATATACGCTCTCTTTGATATAACTAAACAAAAGGATGTTACAAAAAATCCATAGTTTCATGGATACATTATGAATAAATCAAACTAGGATTGTGAGGGCAGATTATGATAGAGACACAACGTTTGGAATTAATTCCTCTGACTCCAGATTTTTTAAAACTGTGGGTTGAGAATCTAGCAGGGCTTGAAAAAGAAATGAACTGTTCTTATCAGGGGGAGCCTTTGGAAGGGTATCTCTTGGCAATTGTAAAAAGCCAGCTGGATCAAGTGCAAAGAGATCCTGAAAATTATCTCTGGCATAGTGTTTGGCTTTTGATTCGTAATACAGACCGAGTTGTGGTTGGTTCTGCTGCTTTTAAAAACACTCCTGATGCGGATGGGGAGGTTGAAATTGGTTACGGCTTAGGGGAAGCATTTGAACATAATGGCTATATGACGGAAGCAGTAAAGGCAATGTGTGATTGGGCGTTAAAGCAGAGAATGATAGCTCATGTCATTGCCGAAACTTACCTTAATGGTTTTGCTTCCCAGAGAATTTTAAAAAGATGTGGCTTTAAGGAAGTTCGGCGGGAAAAGACCATATGGTGGAAATTGTGAAACGTAAAACGCACCTACATAAAGTAATCGTAGCTGGACATATTTGCTTGGATATCACCCCCAAATTCCCGGATAAAAAGTTAGACAATTTTTGGGAAATACTCTCACCAGGAAAATTAATTCAGATGGGAGAAGCCAATGTGCATACCGGTGGTGCAGTAGCCAATACAGGATTAGCAATGAAGGTTCTTGGTGCGGATGTGACCTTGATTGGTAAAATTGGGAGAGATGCTTTTGGTGATATGATTATCACTATATTAAAACGTTATGATTTGGAGTCTGGAATACTGGTTTCGGAAACAGAATCCACCTCATATTCCGTTGTTTTAGCAGTTCCTGGAATTGACCGGATTTTTCTGCATAATCCTGGAGCAAATCATAGGTTCCTGGCAGAAGATATACCCCAGTCAGAATTAGAAGAAGCGTCACTCTTACATTTTGGATATCCTCCTCTGATGAAGTCCATGTATGAAAGCAATGGAGATGAGCTTGTTGCTTTGATGAAACGAATTAAAGCTGCAGGAATAGCAACTTCCCTTGATATGGCAGCAATTGATGCCAATTCAGAAGCCGGACAAGCCGACTGGGAAACCATATTAAAGCGGGTTATCCCTTATGTTGACTTCTTTGAACCAAGTGCGGAGGAACTATGCTTTATGCTTGACCCAGTACGTTTTGCCCAGTGGCAGGAACGGGCAGGGGGAAGAGATATCACAGAAGTTTTGGACATAGAAAGGGATGTGAAGCCGCTGGCTGATCGCTGCATGGAATATGGGGCAAAGGTATTGCTGATTAAGTGTGGTGCCTTGGGAATGTATTATCGTACTGCACAAAAAGGTGTATTAAAAAATGTGGGGAATAAAATTCAATTAGACCTTAACGATTGGGCGGACCGGGAAGGGTTTGAAAAAAGCTATCAACCCAAAAGAGTCGTATCTGGAACCGGGGCAGGTGACACCAGCATTGCGGCCTCCTTAACGGCAATGCTTAATTCATATTCCCTGGAAGAATGTATGCATTTGTCTGCGGCAGCGGGGGCCTCTTGTGTAGAAGAATACGATGCCTTAAGCGGCCTTAAGTCCTTGGAAGAATTAGAGATGAAGATAAAAAGTGGTTGGGAAAAACTTAAATAGTTTAGAAAAGGGGTGTGGTTAACATGTTGGTAAATTTAAAGGATGTACTAGTTCCGGCAAAAAAGAATCACTATGCAGTTGGGCTTTTTAATGCGGTCAATCTGGAATTAGCCAGAGGAATTATATATGCCGCAGAGAGTAGCGGGGCTCCTGTCATTATGGGAACTGCTGAAGTATTGTTTCCTTATGGTCCCCTTGAGGAGGTCTCTTATTATCTTCTTCCCATGGCTAAAAAAGCAAAGGTTCCTGTGGTGATCCATCTGGATCATGGGCTTAATAAGGAGACGTGTTTAAAGGCATTGGACCTGGGATTTACCTCTATTATGTATGATTGCTCTACGGATTCTTATGAAGACAATGTGAGGAAAGTAAAAGAGATGGCGGATATTGCCCATGATTATGGCGCTACCATAGAAGGAGAGCTGGGGCACGTTGGAGATAATGAGGGAACGGACCCTTCATTCTTTTATACGGACCCTGGTATGGCAAAAGATTATGTGGAGAAAACAGGAGTGGATGCGTTAGCAATAGCCGTTGGGAATGCACACGGAGCCTACAAGCTTCCGCCTAAACTGGATTTTGAGCGGATACGGGCGATTGCTGGTGAGGTGCCAGTGCCGCTGGTATTACACGGAGGTTCAGGCTTGACAGACCATGATTTTCGTCAGGCAATTGCGGATGGAATCAGTAAAGTTAATATTTTTACGGATATTAATACTGCGGCAGCAGAGGCCGTAATGAGACAATTCACCGATTCGGGTAAGGGAATGACTGATCTCATACCAGCGGCGGTAGAGGCAGTAAGGCTGGAAACCATAAAAAAACTCCTTTTATTTGGAAGCAATGGGAAAGCATAAGAGTGTCCAATTATGGACTAGATAATTGCGCTTATTTCGTTAAATATAAAATTGCGTAAACCTTCAATATAGTGTAGAATCATGAATAAGTAATAATACTGGACTATAATTGGAGGAACCATCATGGATATGTTTGAGCATGTAACAGTAATAAAGAAGGCAAATGTGTATTATGACGGGAAAGTTACAAGCCGCACCGTTTTTCTAGAAGATGGTACAAGAAAGACACTGGGAATCATTTTGCCAGGTGAATATGAATTTGGTACAGACGAAAAGGAAGTAATGGAAGTGTTAGCAGGAACGCTTCATGTAATGCTGCCAGGCGAAGAGACCTGGACAAGCTATGGGGCTGGACAATCATTTGAAGTACCATCAAACAGTAAGTTTAAAGTGACTGCTGATGAAGTGTCTGATTATTGCTGTTCCTATATCCATGAATAATTCTTAGGTATGAAAAAGATAAAAAGTTAAATAATACAAGTAAAGCCTTCAAAAGCATACGTATTTTGAAGGCTTTACTTCTGTTTGGCTATATTGCAGTTAGAGGGCAGGTAAAATGAAAAAACTTAATAGAGAATTTTATAATAGAGATTCCATCATAGTTGCGAAAGAACTTTTGGGTAAAGTTCTTGTGCATGAGATAGAGGGACAGAAAATTTCTGCCAGAATTGTTGAAACAGAAGCATATATGGGAGTGGTGGACAAAGCAGCTCATTCCTACAACGGTAAGCGAACGCCCAGAGTAGAGGTTATGTATGGAGATCCAGGATATTCTTATGTATTTATGATTTATGGGCTGCATTGCTGCTTTAATGTGGTAGTGAATGAAAAGGAAATACCTCAGGCTATTTTAGTTAGGGCTGTTGAGCCAATCCATGGTATGGAGTGGATGACGCAAAAGAGATTTGGTAAAACATATGAGCAATTGACAAAAAGCCAGCGAAAGAGCCTTACCAATGGACCTGGAAAGCTTTGCGGTGCACTTTCCATAGACCGAAACTTGAATGGTTTGGATTTGTGTGACGATGTGGTCTATATTGAGGAAGGTGAGTCAGAGGTTATTAATATTGTGACGACTAAACGCATTGGTATCGATTATGCGGAGGAGGCAAAGGACTTTCCCTGGAGATTTTATATAGAAGGAAATGAATATGTTTCCGTGAAGTAATAGGAGTTCTTAGTAATGGTTTGTAAGTAAGAAAGGATGGTTGTATCGTTTGAACCAGAAAAAAATAAGTAATTATAAATTACTGGAAATTATAAATGTGCAGACTGAGATCGCTCAACAGGGGCTTGATTTGAGTTGTATCATGGATCTAGTGACTCAAAAAACCCAGAAAATCACAGAAGCAGATGGTGCCTGTGTGGAACTGATTCATAAGACTGAGTTAGTCTACAGTGCGGCTTCTGGAATCGCAGAGAAATATCTTGGCTTACGGCTGGAGGTGGAAAATAGTCTTTCTGGAGAATGCATCAAGGCCAGAACCCCTCTTATTAGTAATAATATTGAGCTTGATGACAGAGTCAATAAACAGGCTTGCAGACAAATAGGCCTTAATTCCATGATTGTTATGCCTTTGATTTACCGGGAAGAAGTGGTTGGTGTTATAAAGGTTTTATCAAAGAAAGTGGATCATTTTAATCAGGATAACATACAGATTTTAGAACTGATGTCTGGTCTTATTGCCGCGGAGATGTATAGCGCAATGAAAAATGAAGAAAGTGAATTGTTTTACAAAGCAACCCATGACAGCCTGACGGGGATTCCCAACCGATCTATTTTTTACGACCGATTGCGGCAGAAATTAGCCATATCCATGAGAAAAAATGAAAGTTTTGGGATCATATCACTTGATATGGATGGATTAAAGGAAATTAATGACCATTATGGCCATCGAATGGGAGATGCCGCAATAAAAGAGGTAGCTTTGCGTATTACCAAGTCCATACGCGAGGGAGATACTGTATCCAGGCTTGGAGGAGATGAATTCGGAATTGTTGCAGGTGCCATTATCAGCCGGGAAGATATTAAGATAATGATTCATCGAATTGATAGTGAAATTAAGAAACCCTTTGAATTTGAAGGGCAAGATATAGATCTAAGAGCAAGCATTGGGTATGCTCTTTTTAGTGAGGATGGCATTGAACTTGAGGTCTTAATTGAAAAAGCAGATAAATCCATGTATGAAGTAAAAAGAGAGAGAAAAGGGCCAGGGAATGTGCGGTAATTAAAGCGCGTCCGCTTAAAAATTCTGGAAGTAACAAAATCACGAGATTTGTCATATTATATTAAAAACTGTGTGCGGATACTAATCATGCTCAATCAACAGCAATACGTTATCTTGTCTTTGGAATTACACTTATTTTTTGGCCGAATTATGAAGGAACATTCTATTTTCCTGGAAGCTGGTTTCACACCTGCAAATTCTAATTTTTCAAAAGTTGCAGATCAATTTAAAACTCAATTTGAAACGGTATTATACAATGCAGTTGTCTTAGGAAATGGAATCATATCTCCAAACGTTGTATCCTCTGGTGAGATTGTAACGGAGTATACCCTGGGGACGGAACAAAAAACACAGAACTTTACTGGAATATTAATTAATGAGGACATCACAAGAATGGAAGCGGATCTCTATGGAATGGAAGATCCCCAGATCACATCGGAAATGGTTCAGCAAGTAAGAACGCTTAACTCTCAGACCATGCCATTATTGGACGGCCTTATTGAATTTAAAACTAGAGTATTAAATGAAGTATTGGCCTGCAATATGTTCACCGTTAATTATCCTTTGCTTATCGATCACATTTTGCGGGAAGCCAATATGTATAAAAGTCAGCTCGCTGCCTTAGAAAATGGCGAAAGTCCAGATACCAATGTAAAAGAGACAGAGCTTTTCTGGGATCAGATTATGATGGAGCATGCACTGTTCATACGAGGATTATTAGACCCTACAGAGGGCGATCTAATTAATACATCAAACAATTTTGCCAAGGAATATGCAGATTTATTGGAACAGGCAAGGGCAGCAACGGATAATTCCATTGAGCAGATTACTGGAGAGACCCTGGAAGAGACTTTAAAGTATCACGACTTTAAGGAGGCTGGCACCAGTGGAATCGCAGAATGTAAAATACGCAGTATTATCTTGCCTTTACTTGGTGACCATGTCTTAAGGGAAGCCAATCATTTTATCCGAATTTTAAAGCAGTTTAGTTGAACTATTTCACCTTTCCCAATTCCAATTATATCGAAACTAGAAGGTCCAGTCAAACGTTCTTTGACTGGATCTTCTTTGTACAAATTTTCTGTTATATTTCCTTTAAAATAGACTCCAAATATTGCTGCGCGCTTAAATGAATTTCTTCATCACTAGCTTGAAAAGAGGCTCCAAAGACGGAAACATAAGGTAAAACAATTGCCCCCACATGGTTGGCACTTGCTTTCAAAGGAGCTAAAATTTCATCGACTGTAAAAGAAATGGGTCCATTTTTTGAGTAATTCTCCTTTTTATCACCAATGGATACTGCAATGACAAATTCTTTCCCGAGAAGTGCATTGCCAGTAGAACCATAAGCCCAGCCATGAGTAAATACATCATCAAACCACTTCTTTAATAATGGAGGATAGCTATACCAATAGAGCGGAAACTGAAACACAATACGCTGATATGCCTCAAGTAGTTTCTGCTCTCTTGGAACATCAATAATCCAATTGGGATACTCCTGATATAGTTCATGAATTGTGATTTCCTCAGGGTGAGAAAGCAACTCTTGCTTCCATCTTTTGTTTACTCTGGAGGTATCAATGTCTGGATGTGCTATAATTACAAGGGTTTTCATAAGTTCCATCTTTCCTCTCTCTTTTACTTTTCTGGTTTCTATTATTTAGCACATTGCGCCAAAAGTAAATACATACAATGAAGTAAGGAGATTACTTACAAGTGCGTACTAGACGATTTTTCATATCTATGGGATAATATAGATAAAAACTATTTGGTGGGCTTTGTGAAAGAGGCGTATGATGAAAGAGTATAACTTAGGAATAGAGGCAACGCTGGAAATATTGGGTGGTAAGTGGAAAGCGTTGATTATTTGTCTTTTAATGTCTGGTTCCAAAAGGCCAAGTGAATTACAGCGCAAAATCCCTGGTATCACTCAAAAGGTTTTGATTCAACAGCTTCGTGAACTTGAGAGAGATGGAGTGATAAGACGTCATGTATATAACCAGATGCCCCCTAAGGTAGAGTATTCCATTACGGAATATGGAATCACAGCCAATCAGATGATTGACGCAATGTGTTCCTGGGGAAGAGATAACATTAAGATGAGGCAGCAGCAAGGAGAAGAGATTGTATTACTACAAGAAATCTAAATCCCTCAAACGGAACCAACCTTGATAGAAAAGAAATTATGAGGTATTACATGTTAGTTGAAAATCCAATCAGAACGAAATTATTAGTAGAGAATTTAACCGCAGTATGGGAGGCTTCTGTAAGAGCTACCCATGAGTTTTTAAATGAGAATGATATCATAGCCCTGCGCCCCTTTGTAGAAACTGCATTAAGAGAAGTAGAACATTTGATTGTGGCATATGAAAATCATGGACCAGTTGGGTTTATGGGGATTGATAAAGACAAGCTGGAAATGCTGTTTCTTGACCCACACTGCATTGGAACAGGCATAGGTAAGCGATTAATTACAAAAGCGATTTTGGAATATGGAGTTTTATACGTTGATGTAAATGAGCAAAATCCCAAGGCGGAAAAATTCTATTATCATTTTGGTTTTACCTTATATGAGCGTACAGAGGTTGATGATATGGGAAATCCGTTTCCCGTTTTAAAACTAAAGCTTAGAAAATAAAGCATGTTATAATCTTATGATTGTATCATTGCTTTATCATATAAAAGAATGAAACAAACAGGGGGTAATTATGGATTATAAAAAAGCAGCGTCCTATTGGAGTGAAAAGGAGAAAGAGTCCCTGAGACTTGATGAGGATACTCTATGGGAGCAGATGGTGACGTTTATCAGAGCCCACAATACATGCGCATTAGCCACTGGCTGTGATGATTTTGTACGGTGCACTCCTATTGAATACGAATTCAAGGATGGAAAATTCAAATTGTTTACGGAAGGCGGTTTGAAATTTAAGGGGTTAGAGGGTAACAGCAATGTTAGTCTGGCTATTTTTAACAGCTATACCGGATTTGGTAATTTAAGAGGAATGCAGATTACTGGTACCGCAAGGCTTATTGAACCTTTTACAAAGGAATATATGGATTTACTAGCAATAAAAAAGATCTCCATGGAGAATCTAAATAAGTTACCTACTGTTTTATATCTAATTGAAATCACACCTGTCCGCATTGACTATTTGAACTCAGAATTTAAGACCATGGGATTTGATCCCAGGCAATATCTGTGCTTTGACATTTAATGACTATCCAATATGTAACGATATAAAAAGCGAATTCTTTGTATTACAGCGAAGACGTTCGTCTGATTGATTATTTTCAGGCTGGTGCATTTAAATTTAATTCTCAGACCATTATAAAATTCGTAAAAAATGTCACAATATTATATTGTGACATTTTTTTTGTAAAAACAGGCAAACTATGTAAAAAGAGATGCCATCATATGGGAAGGATTCTTAAATAAGGAGGAGCGCTTCTATTGCAGATCTTAATGGGAAAAATTAGTTTTAATATAAATTCACCGCTTCTTCTGGTGACTTTAGTAATACTGAGTTTGTTCATCTGCTCTATTTTTTTTATACTCTATTACCGGTTCTATCATTTTGATAAAAATGTATGTTTTCCCTCCTGCTTTCAGGTAACAGGAGATAAGCCGGGACCGGGCGAATGGGAGAAGCAGATGCTGGAACTGGCTAACGAGCACAGCCAGGTCCGGCTTACGGGAAACAGTTTTGTTTTAAACGATTATAATCAGGTTGCTTATAAAAAACTGAATCGGATCAGAGACAGAATTTCTGCTCTGTCTCCAGGCATTATTTCCATGATTCCAGCTGCACGCTGGCTCTATGATAATTTCCAGTTAATGTACCGGGAGATGAAAAAAGTACGTACTTCCGGAACCAGTTATGCCGTGCTGCCAATTCTGAAGGCAAAAGAATATCATAATTTCCCACGGATCTATGTTGTAGCAAAAAAGATGTTGGCTCTTTCCGGCGGGCATCTAAGTGAAGAAAATATCTCAGTCATGTTAACTGCCTATCAGCAAAAAATTGCGCTTACGGACAAAGAAATCTGGGTTTTACCGGAAATGCTGGGCTTTTGCATTCTGGAAGAAATCATTGCAGTTGCGGATGAAATTCTTCATATGATTGATGTAAAATCAAAGGCAGAAAAATTTCTCACTGAAAAGCTGGAACGCAAAAAGGGAGCCGCCGATTTATCAGCGCTGCTTTGTAAAACAGAGGATAACTTAAAGCATAACTATTCATTTCATGCTCACGTGATCTATCTGATGAAAAATATGTCCTTTGATGAGGCTTCCATTCAAAAATATTTAAAATATCATTTTGCTTCAAAGGACAAACAGATAAAGACTTCTTCTGTATACCAGGAAGAAGGAAGAATACAATCTTTTCTCGAAACAAATATCAGAACGTTAATCGTCAGCTTAAGAGATATCAATGAAGTTGATGAGGAAAAGTTTTTTGAGACCTATTCTGTACTGGAACAGATTTTATCCAAGGATCCGGCAGGTGTTTATTCAAAAATGGATCTGGAGTCAAGAGGAATGTACCGCGGGATCATCGTTAAATTATCTCTCCGTTACCGGCTTCTGGAAGAAAAGATTGCAAAAGACTGCCTGGAACTGGCGGTTCGGGGGCAGGATGGTCTCCATTGTTCTCATCACGTGGGCGCCTATCTCCTGGGGAAGGGGTATCCCCTTTTAAAAGCAAAGGTATTAGGAAAACCAATTCCCCAAAAGATCAGGAAAAAATGGAATGCAGTTGGTATTCTTTATTTCTTATGCCTGATTCTCCTGTTTCTGGGACTGGAGGCCTGTTTACTATATCTGTTCTGGAATATTAGCGGTATCCGTTCTGCCGGAAGATCTGTAATAATGGTTTTGACGGCTATGCCTCTGTTAATGGGCATTTCTATGGAAATAATTAATTTTATATTTACCAGAAGAATAACGGTGAGAAAGATACCTGCTCTTGACTATCTGGAAGAAATTCCGGAAGATGCAAGAACCTTTGTAGTCATGCCGGTTATTGTATCCTCAAAGGAGCAGGGACTTCAATATATGGAACGTCTGCAGAAGCATTATCTTGCAAATCGTCAGCCAAATCTTTTTTTTGCATTGCTCCTTGATTATGAAGACTCTAAGGATCAGTCCATGCCAAAGGACGATGAAATCCGAAGTGCCCTTGTGGAGCGCATGAAAGAGTTAAATGAGCTCTATCCATCAAAGGACCAACGTTTTTCCCTGTTCTTTCGCTGCCGTAAATGGAATCAGGCAGAGAACTGCTATATGGGCTGGGAGAGAAAACGAGGAAAACTGGAAGAGTTTAATCATCTTTTAGACGGGGCAGGAAAAGACAGTACTACATTTACAGACGTTTATTGTGATGACAATCTTCTTAACTCCTTTCAATATGTGATTACACTGGATGCAGATACCAATCTGATTCGAGACAATGCGGCAAAACTGGTGGGATTGATTGATCACCCGTTAAACAGACCGGCTCTTGACCCGTCAGGTAGGAAGGTAGAGGAGGGCTATGTCATCATTCAGCCTTCCGTCAGAAATCATATTGCGGATAAGAATGCCAGCAGGTTTACAAAAATATTCGGCGGAGAAACCGGACTTGCTCACTACGGAACAGTTATATCAGATATCTATCAGGATATCTTCAACCAGGGAATCTATATCGGGAAAGGGATTTATGACAGGAAGGCCTTCCGTACGGTACTTCACAATAAGGTACCGGAAAACAGGATTCTCAGCCATGACCTTTTTGAAAGCTGTTATGCAAGAACTGCATTTTCCAGTACAGCCAGGATTATGGATAATTTTCCAAACAGCGTTTTATCATTTACAAAAAGAGAACATCGCTGGCTGCGGGGAGACTGGCAGCTGGTGCCTTGGCTGTTTATTAGTAAAACTGCGGATGGCAGAAGCCTGAGCCCTCTATCCAGGTGGAAAATTTTTGACAACTTAAGAAGAAGTCTTGTTCTCTTAAGTAAAACCTTGTTTATACTCCTGAATTTTTTGTGGCTGCCAGATGCATATTATCTTTGGTTGCCCCTTGTTTTCTTCAATGATTTGTTTAATCTGATTATTTTATTATTGGCCGTGATCACTCAAAAGCTCATCCGGCCAAAGCTTGCGTTTGTATATAAAGGATTTTTAAAAGAGCTGTCGGTGATGTTTGTCAGAGCATTTCTGGAATTTACAATTATGCCTTACCGAGCTTATGTGGCTCTGGATGCAATTATCAGAACTCTGTACCGGTTAATGTTCAGCAAGAAAAATCTGCTTCGCTGGAATACGGCTGAATCCGTGGATGCCTCCGTGATCAATACCAGAAAAGGTTATTTCCTTACGATGTGGAGTTCTCTTCTCCCGGCATTTTGCCTTTTATTACTTTTGTTATCTGGCAATCTGTCAATGGCAGGAATATGTCTGGCAGCGCTTGTCATGGCAGACTGGTTTCTGGCTTTTGAAACTGCTTACCGGATCAGCCAGCAAAAAATCATACACCATCAAAAAGATCAGGCAGAGAATCAGGAACTTCTCATGGATACTGCCCGCAGAACCTGGCAGTTTTTTAAGGATTTTTCCACAAAGGAGACAAACTGGCTCTGTCCGGATAACTATAAGGCTTCAAAAGCTGAAAAGTTCAGTGATAAAACATCTCCCACCAATATCGGGCTTCAGTTTCTGTCAATTCTTTCAGCCATGGATCTTGGATTTGAGACGTTAGATTCCACCGTAGGAGCAATCGCAAACCTGATGGAGACAGTGCAAAAGATGGAGAAGTGGAAGGGACACCTCTATAACTGGTATCACATTGAAACATTGGAGGTGCTTAATCCTGCCTATATATCAACGGTAGATAGCGGTAATTTCTGGGGGCATATGATCGCACTGAAAAATGGTCTGTTAGAGCAGCTTGACAAGCCCGTAAGCCCGGATGAGATGCTGTCTGCCCGAATCAGTACCCTATGTAGTAAAATAGACAGCATGTTGGCAAATGTGGATTTTCGGTTTTTATTTGATGAGAAGAGAATGCTGTTTCATATCGGATATCATGTATCCTCCCATACGTTAGACGATGGCTGCTACGATCTGATGGCATCGGAATCATCGCTTACAAGTCTGCTAGCCGTGGCGATGGGAGAAGTGCCATTGAAACACTGGTATAAGCTGGGAAGGCCGTTAACGGTAGTAAAAGGGATTCCTTGTTTCGTATCCTGGAGCGGTACCATGTTCGAGTATCTGATGCCAAATCTTGTACTGAAGGAATATGAAGGCTCTGTCTATGAACAGACCTCTAAAGCAGCGGTGCTCCAGCAGATGAAGTATGCCAAAGAAGCAGAAATCCCCTGGGGAATATCAGAATCCCAATATTACCGTTTTGATTTAAATGCCAATTACCAGTATAAGGCATTCGGCGTTCCAAAGATAAGGCTTCAGCCAGTCCGCAAGGTTTCCCTGGTAGTGGCACCTTATGCAACGATACTGGCACTTGATACAGCAGAAAAGGAATGTATCAGCAATTTAAAGAGGCTGAAAGAATTAGGTGCTTATGGTGCTTATGGTTTTTATGAATCCATTGATTTTGATGTGCCCAGTTCCGTGGATTTAAAACCTTACTGCATTGTGAAATCCTATATGGCCCATCATCAGGGGATGAATCTGGCTGCCATTAATAATTACCTGAATGAAGGGATTCTGAAAGAACGGTTTCACGCGGAAATGATGATAAAGGCAACGGAAGTTCTGCTGGAAGAAAAACGCCAGTCTTATTTGATTTCCATTGCAAAACAGGGGTATACCATAAAAATCGGAAAACCACTTTTTACAGAAGACCGTTACAATAACCGGTATATCAATCGTACAGGTTTAACCACACCCATTGTAAATTATCTGTCAAACGGGAAGTATTCCCTGATGATTACCTCAGACGGGGATGGGTTCAGTCAATATAACGACCGCATGCTTTACCGCTGGAGATCCGATGTTTATGCGAATACTGGGAACTATATTTATATTAAGGACAAGAAGCAGGGAAAATACTGGAGTGCCGCCTACCACCCTACCCGGATCGAGCCGGAAGAGTATCAGGTGATTTTCAGCCCCCACGATGCGGAGTTTAAACGAAAGGATGGGGACATTTCCACTCATATGATTGTCAGCCTAAACGCAGATCGTAATTTTGAGATTCGTAAAGTCACACTGACCAATTGTGGAAATGAGGAAAAGCAGCTGGAGGTGACCAGTTATATGGAAGTAGTAGACGATACTCATATGGCAGAAATCAGCCATCCGGCGTTTAATAAACTCTTTCTTGAAAGCGATTATGTGAAAGAACAGAATATTTTCCTGGCGAAGAGACGTCAAAAGAATGAGACTGACAATCCTTATGTCATGCATATGGTAAAAACCGATGAAAAACGGTGCAAAAAGGTTGAATTTGAAAATGATAGAAAACGGTTTATCGGCAGAAACAATACGTTGGAAAATCCGGATTGTGTAGTAAACAGCATTGCTTTTTTTAATGATCCAGGCTTTTGCAATGATCCCATTATGAGCATTCGGGTACAGATATGTATTGGTGCAGGTGAATCAGCCAATTTGACTTTTATTACTGGTGTATGCAGCAAGAGAGAAGAGGCAGTAAAGATTGCAGAGGAATTAAATGTAAGTTACCGGATTGATGATCTTCTTGAGAAATTCCGGCTTCAAAGCAATCTGGAGTTAAAGTACCTGGAGATTACCAAAACACAGCTCAACTCCTTTCAGGATATGATCAGTCCTATATTTTATCCTTGCGGTATTTTCCGTGGACCTCATGAAAATATCCGGAGAAATTTTAAGAATCAGAGTTTCTTATGGAAATTCGGTATTTCCGGAGATAATCCCATTCTGCTTTTTGTAGCCCGGTCCATGGAAGAAGAGCGGATAATTAAGGATGTATTAAAGGCGTACGAATATTTAAGAGTAAATCTTGTAATGGTAGATCTGATTATCCTGGTGGATACCAAATATGGTTATCTTCAGGAAGTGGATCAGTTAATCAATGATTTGACCAGTTCTCTGCGAATCTATGATTCCGGAAGCGGTAAGACCAGCTTCTTTACCCTGCATACGTATGAGCTTCTGCCGGCAGAGATTGATTTGCTGTATACGGTTGCCCGGGTGGTATTCTCAGAAAAAACAGGTATTTATTTTACAAAACGGAAAGAAAATCAATTGGAGCTGCTGGAGGAATATTAGGACTTATGGAGAATTATGAGTTTTTTAATGGCTTTGGAGGATTTGTCTGTGATGGCAGAGAATATGAAATTCTGCTGGACGGAAATAACAGGCCGCCGGCACCCTGGATTAATGTGATCTCAAACAAGGACTTTGGTTTCCAGATATCGGAGTCGGGTGCAGGCTTTACCTGGAGCGTTAACAGCCGGGAGAATAAGCTTACCCCCTGGTCCAACGACCCGGTCAGTGACAGGGCGGGGGAGGCAATCTATATTATGGATGAAATAACCGGAGAGGTAATGACGCCTATGTCTCTGGGCAGATCTGACAGAGGAATATACCGGGTAAGGCATGGGTTTGGATACAGTCGGTTCCTTCATGAGGAATCAATGGTTGAGCAGGAGCTGACTGTATTTTGCCCTCTTCAAGATTCCTTAAAACTGTGGAACTTAACCCTTAAGAATCAGTCAGATAAAGTGAAATATTTAAGCCTGACCTATTATGTAGAATGGGTGCTGGGAACCCAAAGAGAGCAGACCGATCCCTATATTCTCACCTCCTATGACAATGAACATGAATATTTGTACGCAAAAAATATTTACACCATGAACTTTCAAAACAACTATGCTTACCTGTTTTCCAATGAGACAATTGTGGGTTATACCGGAGACAGACAGGAGTTTCTGGGACAAAAGGGCAGTATCAGAGAACCCAGGGGAGCAGAAGTCAAGCTCACTTGCAATACTGGCGTGTGCTATGACTCCTGCGGCGCAATACAGGTATCCATAGCAATTCAGCCTCAGGAAAGTAAAACGGTGGTATTTGGACTGGGACAAAGCACCAGTTTAAATGAGATCAATCAAATCAGAAACAAATACGCAGATGTAACTGCGTCAGAAAAAGAACTGGAAGAAGTCAGAACCCACTGGGACAAATTATTAGGAACCATTCAGGTAAAGACAAAGGACCGGGCAGTTGATATTCTGGTTAACGGCTGGCTGCTCTATCAGACATTATCCTGCCGAATTCAGGCGAGAGCAGGATTTTATCAATGCGGTGGAGCTTATGGATACCGGGACCAGCTACAGGATACCCTTTCTCTGCTTTTTACCGATCCAAGCATTTTGCGCAGTCAAATACTCATTGCCTGCAGCAGACAGTTTGAAGAAGGAGATGTTCAGCATTGGTGGCATCCTCCCATGGGAATCGGGGTGAGGACACGAATCACCGATGACTTGCTCTGGCTGCCTTATTGTACCGCTGCTTATATACAAAACACTGGAGATTATTCGATTTTAAAAGAAACAGTGCCTTATATTAAAGGTCCGGTTCTAAAGGAGGATCAGCATGATATTATGTTTACTCCTGAAGTATCTCAGCAAACCGGAAGCGTCTATGAACATTGTAAAAAAACGATTGAGCGGACATTTTTCGGAGAGCATGGACTTCCCCTCATGGGCGGAGGCGACTGGAATGACGGTATGAATGAGGTGGGAATACAGGGAAAGGGTGAAAGTGTATGGCTTGCCTGGTTTTTGTATACCGTATTAGGGGATTTTATTCCTTTATGCAAACAGGAGGGGGAAGAGGCCTACGGACAGGAACTGGAGCAGAAACGGGAAACTCTGCTGCAAAGCATTGAAGAACATGCCTGGGATGGGGAATGGTATCTGCGTGCCTTTTATGACGATGGTTCGAAGCTTGGATCAAAGGAAAATGATGAATGCAGAATTGATTCCATCAGCCAGTCCTGGAGTGTAATCTCAAAAGGAGCCCGAACAGAGCGTGCCAGGACCGCAATGCAGTCGGCATGGCGTTATCTGGTACGGGAGGAGGATGCCCTTTCCTTACTTCTTGCCCCTCCTTTTCATAAAACAAATAAAAATCCGGGCTATATCAAAAATTATATTCCAGGCATCCGGGAAAATGGAGGTCAGTATACTCATGCAGCGGTATGGCTTGCCATTGCAACAGCTATGGAGCACGATTATGACATGGCACAGACCTTATTCACCATTCTTAACCCCATTTATATTACACAAAAAAAGAAAGAGGTTCTTCGTTACGAAAAAGAACCTTACGTAATGACAGCTGATATATCATTAAGTCCGCCTTATACTGGAAGGGGTGGCTGGAGCTGGTATACCGGTTCCGCTGGCTGGATGTATCAGGGGCTGTTAAACTGGTTTCTGGGGATACGAAAAGAAGGGAATGAACTGGTGATTGATCCGGCAACGCCTGCAAATTTCGGAGATTTTACCATTGAATATAAATATGGCAGCTCTTATTACGAAATCAGGGTTGAGAGCAGAAGCAAGGGAACACTGACAACGGAATCCATTATTTTAGACGGTAAGCCGATTCAGGGAAACAGAATTGTACTGGAAGATGATGGAGAGAAGCATCATATTATGGTATGATAAAAAAGGCAGTTAAAAGGAAGAAAGGCAAATTTCATGTCAGACAAAAAATATAGGAAAGAGCAGTTTCTTAAGATAGATGAGCATCTGCTCCATGATAACTGTCCATCCGAATATCTGGAACAAATCAGCAGGGAGCCTTGGTTTTCTGAGTATCCGTTTTCCATGCTGTTAAAATTAAAGGATACACCCCAGTCAAAACGTTACCATCCGGAAGGCAGCGTGTGGGCTCATACAATGATGGTGGTAAATGAAGCAGCAAAGCGGAAACGGGAGAGTAAAGCGGAACGAAGCCTGATGTGGGCAGCGCTGCTTCATGATATTGGTAAACCGGGAACCACAAAAATAAAGAGAGAGAAAATCACCTCCTATAATCATGATTTCGAGGGAGAACAGCTGACAGAAGATTTTTTGTCCTGTTTTACTGGTGATGTTTCCTGGATTAAGTCCGTGGCAAAGCTGGTCAAGTATCATATGCACATTTTGTATGTTACGGAAAAACTTCCATTTGGAGATGCCGGCAAAATGAAAGAGGAGACGGATTTGAAGGAAGTTGCCCTGCTGGGGCTTTGTGACCGCATTGGCAGGGGAAATAGTGATCCGGATTATGAAAAGGAAGTAATAAGTAAATTTCAGAAAATGATGTTGAGATAAAAGCTATTATATAAGGAGCAAGCCATGACACAAAAGAGCAAATTAGATTCCGAAGAGTCTATGAGGAAAGAAATAGAAATAATGAATGGGTTTGGCAGCCGGGCAACTGGCTCAAAAGGTCATCAGGAGTTTATTGCATGGTTAAAGCAGCAGTTGGAAGATATGGGTCTTCCGATTTATAGCGACACCTATCCATTTGAGCGATGGGAAGAAAAGAGAAGTGCTTTAAAAGTAAACCAGGAAGATATTCCTGTATCCTCAGCCTATCCATATTCCGGAGAAACAGATGAAAATGGAATAACAGGAGAACTGATTCATATAAAAAACAGAGATTATAGCAAGGCAAAGGGGAAAATTGCAGTTGTAGAAATCAAAATGGTAAAAAAACTTCCCATTGGTCTGATTATGAACAAACGGAAGGCATTTCCCAACGGTACCAGGGTTGCATCAGGTGACGGTGATCTGGTACTTACCTCTGTGTTAAGAAATCCTGATTTAAAGAAGGCAAAGGAAAAGGGAGTAAAAGCGGTTGTATTAATCTGGAAGGGAGTGGCGGATGAAAAGGTGAAAGATCAGTATCTGCCATTTACCGACGAATATATGGGAATTCCGGCTGTATGGGTGAATAAGACGGAAGGGAAAAAGGTAATTGAGGCTGCCAGGAGACAGGAACAGGGGACTGTGATATTGGAAGCAGACAAGCAGGTCAATGCTCCAACAGAAAGTTTTCATGTAATGCTGGAAGGGAAAAATAAAGATGAGACTATTCTCATTAATACACATACGGACGGAATTAATGTGGTGGAGGAGAATGGTGCAATTGGTATGCTTTCCATGATCCGGTATTTACAAAACAAACAGTTGAAGCGTACCATGGTATTTTCATTTGTTACCGGACATTTTCGTTTACCAGTATTTAAAGGAACCTCACAGGCCACCTCAACCTGGTTAATGGATCACCTGGAACTATGGAATGGAAAAAACGGTAATAAAAAAGCCGTTGCAGGAATTACTGTGGAACATCTGGGCAGCATGGAGTGGAAAGAGCATAACGGACAATATAAGGCCACTGGAAATATCCAGACAGAGTATACATACGTGGGAAATGCACGGATGGGAAAGATCTGGGAAAAGGCGGTGGAAGACAGAAGCTTAACCCGTACTATCACACTCAGAGGCCACAATAAGTTTGAATTTGGGGAAAGCCAGCCTCTGTTTGAAGCAGGGATTCCAGTCATTGGACTGATCCAGATGCCGGATTATCTGATGGCGAACAGCAAGGACAGAGAGATAGATAAGTTTAACGTCAGTTTAATGAGGGAACAGGTAAAATCTCTGTTAAAAGCAACCATCATGGTGGATAGATCGCCGAAAAAACAGCTTGGAAAATCTGACGGGTATTCATTCTTTTATGGAAGAACATGGTGAATGGTATGAGATTGGTATTTTTGACAGTGAAGGATGACATTTGAAAGTAGGGTTAAAATGAGCGTATTTTTTTATGGATGTATTACTCTGGATGGCTATCTAGCTGATAAAAATCACAACCTGGACTGGCTTTACCAGACTGGAGAAGCAGAAGAAACAGATTATGAGAACTTCTATAATTCTATGAATATTACTATTATGGGAAAACGAACATTTAATGAAATTGAAAAAATGGATGGTGCAGACAGGATTTACTCTACAACTGAAAATTACGTAATAACACATTCAAAAAGTGTTTCAATAAGGGGATTTACTCCTGTCTGTTGTGATGTTGTGGAATTAGTGAAAAAGTTTGATAAAGATAAAAACATATGGATTGTGGGGGGAGGCACAATTCTGGCTCCTTTGCTAGATTATAATATGATAGACAATATGATAATACAGGTTGCTCCAGTATTATTAGGAAAAGGAATTCCGTTGTTTTCCCAGGCGGAATCATTAAAACGTTTTTATTTGAAAGAAGTAAAACAATACGGGCAATTTGCTGAACTAATTTATATTAAAATACAATCTTGAGTGGATATGATAAAACAGCGTAATTTGAAAACGCAGTTTTTTCATGAAACGCGTCTTAATTATTCGTTCTCATGTAACAAATGCAGTAATTGCAAGTCCATATAATAACTGTATTTAGAAGCCACGGAAACATTCACCATTTTCGAAACCAGATATGCATGATCGTCAATATGAATATTTCGCTCCTTTGTAAACTGGACTAGTTCACTAAGAGCTGCAGAAAGATTTTCTTCAGAGTATAAAAAGCGTTTGGTGATATACCGGCCTTCGGGAAGAATCTTACATTTCAGTCCAGGCATTTTCTGGTCAGAAAAGATGCCAAATCCTCTTACCTGAAGATGGTTTTCGGCCTGTTTTTCTGAAATAGAATAATAAGTACACATTACATTGGTCTCATTATTATTTTTATTAAAGATATCTATGGTATTACGGCTGACGTATTTATCCAGGTCGTAAATGGAAACATTCAATTCGTTATAATATAAATTTCTTGCAAGGAGATACTGCTCAAAAATTTCGATTTTTTCTGGATTTTTCATTCGATACTTCAAATCAGTGATCAAACTGTTTGTTACTTTTCTTGAATATTCCAGATCATTTATTTTCTGATTCAAATGGTTCTCATGAGTCTCTAAAATCGTTAACAATTTATCAATTCCGTTGCTTTCATTGATTAAAATTTTGATATCTTCCAGTGGAACATTGAGCGTTTTGTTTAGATATCGAATAACATCGATTATAAAAAACTGATCATAGCTATAGTAACGATACTTTGTGAAAGTATCTATTTGAGAGGGTTTCAGCAGATTAATCTGATCGTAATTGCGCAAAGCCTTTATCGGTATATTTAAAATTTTTGATACTTCCCCAATCGAATATAGTTTTGTCATTTTTTTCACACTTTCTGGTTGACTCTTCCCCTATGGTAGACGATATAGTCTATTATAGATTAATAATAAAAAGAGTCAATAAGAGATATTTGGTGTATTGGAAATGCAGAACGGAGGGTTTTAATGGAAAAGGTATCAATTACAATTGACGGATATTCTTTGGAGGTTGATTCAGACAAAAGTATCTTAAATGCGGCTTTGGAGGCAGATTTATACATTCCTCACCTGTGTCATCATCCAGATTTGCCAGATGTGGGTGAATGCCGGCTGTGTGTGGTGGAAATAGAAGGCTGTGGGGAAATCAGGACTTCCTGTAAGACTCAGGTGGAAGATGGAATGGTAATACATACGAAGACAGAAAAACTCAATGCCATGCGCCGTCTATCTATGGAATTGATGTTGGCAAATCACGTAGACGACTGCACTACCTGTCCCAAATATTTAAAGTGCGAATTACAGTCCTTAATTCAATATTTGGAGGTTAGTACCTCACGGCTTAGAAGAACCCTAAACAGTGTACCAGTAAATACTGCAAACCCATTATTTGTAAGAGATTTGAATCGTTGTGTTTCCTGTGGCCGCTGTGTAAGAGCCTGTAAGGAGCTGCGGGGAGTTGATGTACTGGATTATCAGTTGACAGAGGATGACAGAGTTATGGTGGATATCAAAAATCATCATTCCATGGAAGAAGAGCATTGCCGTTTCTGCGGAGCCTGCGTAGAAGTATGTCCAACAGGAGCGTTGCAAGATAAAGAAGGCGTATTGAAACCAAACCTGAACCGGGATCTTGAGTTGGTTCCGTGTAAGGCAGAGTGTCCCGCTCATACGGATGTGCCCAGATATATCCGGGCAATTAAAGAGGGAAGATATCAAGACGCCATTGCCATCATTAGGGAAAAGGCACCATTTCCCCATTCTTTAGGGTATGTCTGTATGGCTTTTTGCGAGAGCGTATGCAGACGAAAAGAGATAAATCAGTCGTTGTCCATTCGAGAACTTAAGAAATTTGCAGCAGACAAGGATGAAGGGCTTTGGAGAGAGCATGTAAATTTTAAACCAAAGTCCGGAAAGCGTGTAGCAGTTGTGGGCAGCGGCCCTGCTGGCCTGACCGCGGCATACTACCTGACAAAACTGGGACATGAGGTTACTGTATTTGAACGATTGCCAGTGGCAGGAGGTATGCTGACCACGGGTATACCCAAATACCGCCTTCCAAGAGAAGCTGTGGAGGCAGAAATCGCAGAGATAAAACGGGCAGGAGTTACCATATTGACCAATACTCCTATTGAATCCCTAAAGGATTTAAAAGCAAAGGGATTTGATAAAATATTACTTGCAGTAGGTGCAGGAAAAGGGAACCGTCTGCCAATGGATGGTGCCAATTATGATAATGTCTATGAAAATATTGATTTCTTAAAAGGTGTGTCATTAGGGACCTTGGAGAAAATAGGGGATAGAGTGGTTGTTCTTGGAGGAGGAAACGTTGCATTTGACTGTGCCAGGACAGCGATAAGATTAGGGGCAAAGGAAGTAGTAATTGCCTGCCTGGAAACCAGGGAAGCCATGACCGCCAGTGAGGATGAGATTCTGGAAGGTCTAAAAGAAGGAGTCAAGCTGTTAAATGCAAGAACCTTTTTAAAAATTGAAGGTTTAAACAATAAAGGAACAGGGGTAAAGTGTCAGGAGGTATCCTCCTTTACGTTTGATGAGGGTGGGAAATTACAGCTTATTATAAAACCGGATTCTGAACACGTGATTGAAGCTGATACCATTATATTTGCCACGGGGCAAAGACCAGAGATCCCACAGGAATGGGATATCCCAGTGAAAAGAGGCAATCTCATTGAAACAGAAAATGAAATTAAAGTAATTGGCAGAAATGATCTTTTTGCTGCTGGGGATGCTGTCTATGGAACCCATTCTGTAATTCAAGCCATTGCTGCAGGCCGAAAGGCCGCATCTGCCATCGGCCAGGAATTAAATGGGGATGGGGATATTGAAGATAAGCTGACAAATGATGAAGCACCAAGCCAATACCTTGGCAAAGAGGAAGACTTTCTGAAAGCGAATCGAAACCAGTGCATGGAAGGCTGTTACGACGATTCCTTGGCATGTGGAGAAGCTGGAAGGTGTCTGCAATGTGATTTAAGGACTACAATCACAAGGCCGAAGCTTTGGATACACTACAAAATTAAGTAGGAGAAGGAGTCGGATCATGATAGGAAAAGAAAGAGAACGGTGGAAAGAAAAGTCTGAGGATCAAATCAAAGATTTTGTTACTAACGTGTATGAGCAAGAAGCAAAGAACCCATGTCCAGTAGATCGTCTAAAAGTGCTCTCTGATATACTGCGCCGCAAAAGCTGTGGAGAATGCGTCATCTGCCGGGAAGGAATCTTACAGATTTCCGTTCTGACTGAAGCTATTACTCAGGGAATCGGGCGGGATGGAGATATTGATGTTATAAGTGAGATTTCAGAAGATATGTCCATAGGTTCTGCCTGCGATTACGGTAGGGAAGTGGGAAAGATTGCAAGACAAATGATAGAGGATGAAAGAGAGCAGTTTGAACGGCATATCAAAAGAAAACGCTGCGATGCTCTCGTTTGTAAAAAGTTTATCACTTACTATGTATCACCAGAGATTTGTAGTGGTTGCAATCAATGTCTAGAGGCATGTGAGCCTGGGGCTATTCGAGGCGGAGAAGGATTGATACATATCATACATTCGGATTCCTGTACAAGGTGTGGGGACTGTGTCCTGGCTTGTAAACAAGGTGCTATATTAAAAACGAGTGCTTCGGTGCCTAATATTCCAAAAGAACCAGTGCCAGTGGGAAGTGCTCAATTAGATTCTGTTCAAGGTAGCTTAATGTCTCAAAAAAGACGTAGAAGAAGCGAATAAAAGTAAATCAGGAGGTAGTAACATGAGAGAATTTGATGGGGATATTGTAGTAGTAGGCGGAGGCGCAGCAGGACTTGCGGCAGCAATTACAGCGGCAGAACATGGTGCAAAGGTTATTGTATTGGAAAAAGCAAATACCACAGGTGGATGTGCCAACATGGCAATGGGGCTTCTTGGCGTGGAAACAAAGCTTCAGAAGGAGCGTTTGATTGATCTTACAAGAGAAAGTGCATTTGAAAAGTTTATGAACTATACTCATTGGAGATCTGATGCAAAGCTTGTGAAGAAGTATATTGACCAATCCTCTGAAACCATTGATTGGCTTGGGGAAATGGGAGTTGAGTTTGCTTTGCCTTCCAAGTATTTCCCAGGCTCTGAGGCAACATGGCATATTATTAAGCCAAAAACCGGAAACCCAGGACTTCGTGCGGCGGCGACTATGATTAAGGCAATGACAGAACGAGCGGAAGAACTTGGAGTCACCATTATGCTGGAAACTCCAGTAAAAAGCCTTATTAAGGATAATGGGGAGATTATAGGTGTTACCGCCACAGACAAAGTGGGAGAACTGGAAGTTTATGCTGGAGCTGTTATTATCTCTGCTGGTGGTTTTGGTGATAGTCCTGAATTCATTAAGAAATATACCTCTTACGAATGGGGAAAGGACTTATATTCTTACCGAATCCCTGGATTAACCGGAGATGGTCTTCAAATGGCATGGGATGCTGGTGCCGGGAAAGACTACATGGACATGGAACTTGTATTTTTTGCACCAAATACAGGGGGATACGCACCCATTGAACTTCCATTTCGTCAGCCAAACCTGTTTGTAAATCTTGAGGGAAAACGGTTTTACAACGAAGAGGTAGTGGAAAATCCCGTATTTTCCGTCAATGCCATAGCACGTCAGAAAAACCGTGTTGTATTTTCCATAGTAGATGATAAGACTTTGAAACGGTATGAAGATAATGGTCTGGATTTAATTAATGTGGTCACCTCATCTATGGATATGTCTTACTTTAATCAGGAGATGGAAGAGCACATAAAAAATGGAAGTGATGTTTTGTTTGTGGCTGATACCATAGAAGAACTTGCCAAGAAGACCGGAATTGATAAAGAAGGATTGGCGGAGACAATGAATCAGTACAATGAGGCATGTAAGGCTGGCATTGACAAGGAATTTAACAAAAAGCAAAGATACTTAAAGCCCATTGATGGTCAGAAATTCTATGCTCTGAAATTTGCCCCAAGCGCTTATGGCAGTATGGGAGGAATTAAAATTAATGACAAAACTGAGGTTGTTACGGAACAGGCAGATGCAATTCCTGGTTTGTATGCGGCTGGTACCGATGCATATTCTATCTGCAATCCAGATTATGTATTCGTACTTCCAGGAAACAGCTTGGGCTTTGCAGTCAACAGTGGAAGAATGGCTGGAAAAAATGCAGTAGAATATATTAAAAGTCTTGGATAATAAAAAAATAAAATAAATTGAACTATATAATCATGGTGCATTAGTCAAAAAAGGCTTTGTACCATGATTTTTATGTTTCAGATGCGCTGTATGCAGACTTTTTGTAATGGTTGGGAGATAATCCAAACTGTGCTTTAAATGCCTTACTAAGATGAAATTCATCGTAAAAGCCAAAGTTTAAAGCAGCCTCATGTAGCTTGGAATGAGGGTGAGAAAGCAGATATTGCCGTACCATATCCAGATGAATCTCCATTTGGCAGGCGTGAAAGGTTTTCCCGTAAACGGCTTTAAACCGGTTATTTAAGGTTCGCCCGCAGATAAAATAGTCCTTAGCAATATCTGACAGAGAGAGAAAGGATTGTGGGGTAATGCGTATTCGGTAAAGAATCTCTTCCACCATAGCATCCTTAGCTCTTTCCCTATGAGAGCCGGTTATTATCTCTGCCACCTCACACAGCATCAAGTTAAAGAGCAGGGTAAGGCGATTATCCCTTTCCTGATCTTTTAACCAGTAACAAGAGATGATTTGGTGAAAATAATCTCGTACTTTTAAGTGGTTTTGACAATGTATTAGTGTGGGACAAGAGAACATAGATTCTTCTTTATCCATGGCTAATAGTGACTCTCGTTTCGTTGGTGATACATGAAGATACATGTGGCGATTCCCGGGATTGCATAGCGTTTCACCAAAGTGGTGACGACCTGCGCAAAGAATGAGAAGGTCATCACTTTTAAGCTGATACCTTTGATTTTCCTCCACAATTTCCCAGCTTCCATCTAGCATATATAAAAAATCGTGATCAGTCATAATGCGGTCAGGATGGACCATACCATTTACGGAAGTAACGTAATTGGCTCCTGTAAGATGGCGAGATGCCATTTTTTCTAATTCAAGCATAATGTCTTCCTATTCTTCCC
Source organism: uncultured Eubacteriales bacterium (assembly GCA_963528005.1). Classification (GTDB taxonomy): domain Bacteria; phylum Bacillota; class Clostridia; order Lachnospirales; family Lachnospiraceae; genus Lacrimispora. The sequence continues at coordinate 83,162 of CAURSM010000009.1, read as the reverse complement.
TGAATTCTTGTTCCTCTATTCCATATTTTACATGTTTCATTCCTTTTTGGCAATGGTTCATTAACCAATCATTTGATAAGATAAGCCTATCAAAGTTGGGATTATAAAGATGGAAAAGGAGAAAAACATGGATAACAATAAGTATAACAGCCCTTTGCCCTTAAAACGGATGGAGATAACCGATGATTTTTGGAAACAAGAACTAAACCTGGTGCGAAAGGAAATAATTCCTTATCAGTGGAAGGCCCTTAATGACCAGATTCCAGATGCCTCACCTAGTTACTGTATACGAAATTTTAAAGTAGCCGGGCGGTTAAATGAGGAGCGAAAAAGGCTGGGGGATGCATTTGTAGAACCCTCTTTTAAATATCCAGGTTTTGAAGTGCTTCCGGAGGATCCAAAGGATTTAAAAGAACAATTCTATGGGTTTGTATTTCAAGATAGTGATCTATATAAGTGGATAGAGGCCGTGGCATATTCTCTGGAACAGCATCCAGACCAGGAACTTCAAAAGACAGCGGAGGGAGCCATTGATCTTATCGTGAACGCCCAACAAGAGGATGGCTATCTCAATACCTATTATATCATTAACGGTAAAAACAAGGCATTTACCAATCTGCGTGACCATCATGAATTATACTGCTTTGGACATCTGGCGGAAGCGGCGGTGGCTTATTATCAGGCTACTGGTGACCGTAAGCTTTTAGAAGTAACGGAACGATTTGCTGAATGCATTGCAGACCGGTTTGGTAAGGAAGAGGGGAAATGCAAAGGATACCCAGGTCATGAAATTGCGGAAATGGCATTGGTCCGACTTTATGAGGCGACTGGAAATGAAACGTATTTAAACTTAAGCAGCTTTTTTCTTGGCCAACGTGGAACAAGCCCTTATTATTTTGACAAGGAGCACCCGGAGTCGGTGAAAAAGGGTCAGGAGGGGAAGATACGTTACGAATATCATCAGGCTCATATGCCTGTGAGAAAACAGAAGGAAGCCGTAGGGCATGCAGTACGTGGAGGATATCTCTATTCAGGAATGGCAGATGCAGCCCGTTGTCTTAAAGACCAAACGCTCTATGACGCTTGCAAACAACTATGGAACAGTATTGTAAACAAAAAGATGTATATCACAGGAGGAATTGGAGGGACTCATATTGGGGAGGCATTTTCCTTTTCTTATGATCTTCCAAGCGATACTGCTTACACGGAAACCTGTGCGTCCATAAGTCTTATGTTTTTCGCTAGGAGAATGCTTCAAATAAATCCGGAATCCAGATACGCAGATGTGATGGAATTGGCCCTTTATAATACCGTTTTAAGTGGAATGGCCTTAGATGGAAAAAGCTTCTTCTACGTAAATCCTTTGGAGGTTTTTCCAGAAGCATGTCACAAGGATGAACGAAAGATGCATGTTAAAACCATACGGCAAAAGTGGTTTGGGTGTGCCTGCTGTCCCCCAAATCTAGCTAGACTTTTAAGCTCCATAGGTCATTACGCTTATACAGAATCAGAGGATACCTTATTTATCCACCTTTATATAGGGGGAACCATAGAAAAGAATGTAAATGGAAAGACGGCCCAAATCATTCTCCATTCAGATCTTCCATGGAACGGTGAAGTGGGGATAAAAATACAAGGAACGGGAGATGTCTTTACATTAGCAATCCGCATTCCAATGTGGGGAAATGAATATGAACTCATAGGTGCCGAGAATGCAAAGAGAGAGGAAAGAAAAGGATATCTCTATTTGACAAAAAGGTGGGAGAAGGATGAGGAAGTTAAACTTCACGTTCCAATGAAAATCCGTCGGCTGGAAGCAAATCCTCTTGTACGTGAAACGATTGGCAAAATAGCGATAATGAGAGGCCCCATTGTATACTGTATGGAAGAGGTTGACAATGGGAAAAATCTTCATTTGTTTTGCGTTAATAGCAATGGAACTGGGGAAACAGTAGAAAGAAAAATTGCTGGAACCACGATGACCTGCATTCAGATGGACGGTTTTAGACAGATTATAAGCCAGGAAGAAGAAGCCACCTTATATCATGAAACATGGGAAGAACAAAAAGAGGCAGTAAAGCTTTCTTTTGTACCTTACTATGCCTGGGCAAACCGTGGCGAAAATGAGATGCAGGTATGGGTAAGAAAGGCTTAATCCTATTATAAAAAAGAGATATGATATCATGGATTGATATCGATCTCTTTTTTGTTGAATTGATTTTGTCGGATTTCGTAGATTTTACTTCTTAATTGCGGACACTAGTTATCATGTAAAATCACTAAAAGACATATAATATTAGTAAAGTATTAGTGGAAAATATACAAAAAATATTAGGGCTGGCTTTCGTCAGTTATTTTTAACCAGATCAAGAAACCGGTTTCAAGCCATAGGAAGCCATTAAAATGGTGGGAAAAGGCGGAATATAGATGGACAGAGAAAAGATAAGTATCTATCGGATTGCAAATGAAGCAGGTGTATCCCCTGCTACCGTATCCAGGGTATTAACCCAGAATGCCAATGTCAGTGATGAAAAAAAGAAAAAAGTAGAAAATTTAATACTAAAATATAATTTTAGCCCTAATGCCATGGCAAGAGGCTTAACCAGCAGCCGATCCAGAATTATTGGAGTGCTGATCCCAGATATTCGCAATCCATTTTATGCAGGGCTTGCAGTGGAATGTGAGAGAGCAGCAGGGGAGCGGGATTACAGCTTAATGCTTAGCAACTATATGAATGATAGAAAGATGGAGGAGCAACGTCTTTATAAGATGGTGGGTCAGCAGATCGATGCGCTGATTATTATGGGCGGTAGAGTGGATGAAGTGATTTCCAATGAAGCTTATAAAGAACGGATCAATCAAATCTGTGACACAATGCCTGTTGTCATTAATGGAAAGCTAGAGGGCAGCAACTGCTATCAGGTAAACTTAGATGAAATGGGCGGAATGGATCAGGTAATGAAGTATTTAAGTTCCATGGGCCATCGTGATATATGTATGATCGGAGGAAAAAAGGATGTTGATTCCACCTGCATCAAACGGATTCGTTTCCGTTGTTTTCTGGACAGACTTGGAATCGCCTTTTGTTCCGATCATATTGTGGAGACTGGAGATTATTCTCTGGAGTCTGGTTACTGGGCCATGAACCATATGATTGAGTCCCGTAAGAAGCTTCCGACTGCTGTTATTGCAATTAATGATCTAACGGCGCTTGGCATAATACAGTCTTTAAGGGAGCACGCTATGAAAATTCCAGAAGATGTCTCAGTCGTCAGCTTTGATAATACATTTCTTGCTGGTACCAGCGTTCCCCGTTTGACCAGCATGGATTATAGTTACGAACAGTTTGGTAATGCTCTGATTGAAACAGCTCTTGGTGTTTTGGAAGGTCGGGAGGTTCCTAAAAAACAGATAATCCCAACAGAGCTTATCATAAGAGATTCTTGTCAAAAGATAACGAAGTGAACTATCACAGGGTGCTTTTCTTGAAACCGGTTTCAAGTGGAGTGTTTATGTCTTTAGGTAAAGGAGGATGAGAAATTGGGGGAGAGAGAAAGAAACAAAAAACCGATTGGAAAGGTAATAAGAGATAATAAGGTGTTAATGCTCATGTGTCTGCCAGCCGTCCTGTTTTTTATTATTTTCGCCTATTGTCCCATGCCGGGCATCTATATAGCATTTACCAATTATAATTTTAGGGATGGAATCTTTGGCAGTCCTTTTGTTGGATTTAAAAATTTTGAATTTCTGTTAAAATCCGGTCAGTTATGGATGCTAACAAGAAATACCATACTCTATAATTTGTCGTTTATACTACTGGGGAACTTATTGCAGATTACGCTTGCAATCATGGTCAATGAAATCAGGTGCAATTGGTTTAAAAAATTATCTCAGACTATCATGTTTTTGCCCTATTTTATTTCAGCGGTTTTGATTGGAGTTTTGGCATTTAACATTCTTAATTATGATACGGGTGCTTTGAATACTCTAATTCGGGAAACGGGTGGAAATCCAGTGAAGATATACAGCATGGCTGGGATTTGGCCCTTTGTCATTATTCTTTGCAATATCTGGCAGCAGACAGGATACGGCTCTATTGTGTACTTTGCTTCTATTTGTGGGATTGATTCTCAGATTGTAGAAGCGGCCGAAGTGGATGGCGCAACCAGCTTGCAGAGAATTCGTTATATTATCTTACCTAGCTTAAAGCCAACCTTTATTATACTCATGCTATTTGCACTGGGTGGAATTATGAAGGGAAACTTTGGTCTCTTTTATAACCTGATTGGACCGGCTAACTCTCAGTTGTTTCCATCTACGGATATTATTGAAACCTTTGTATTTCGAACAATGATGAATCAAAACAACTTTGCCACCTCATCTGCAGTGGGATTATACCAGTCGCTGTTTGGCTTTTTGCTTGTTATGTTTAGCAACTGGGTGGTGAAGAAAATTGATCCGGATTACGCATTGTTTTAGGAGGGAGAAGTATGAAAAATAAAGGGGTGAAAATGACAGCCAGTACATTGGTTGTTCGTATGATTTCCTACGTTTGCGTTGCTGTGTTTTCATTGTTGTGCTTATTGCCATTTTTACTTATGGTATCCGCTTCTTTTAGCAATGAAGGGGTGATTAACCGGGAAGGATTTGGCCTACTACCCAAAGGGTTCACCATTACTGCCTATAGCTGGGTATTTCGATATCCAAAGATGATATTAGGTTCTTATGGGGTGACGATTTTAATGACGGTATGCGGGACTATCATAGGATTGTTACTCATTGCCATGACTGGGTATGCCTTACAAAGACAGGATTTTCCCCTTAGAAATGTCCTTTCCTTTTTTATATATTTTACAACTCTCTTTACGGCTGGTATGGCTCCTACTTATATATGGGTTTCCCGGTATCTGAATTTAAAAGGGAGCTATATGGCGGTATTTCTTCAGCTTTTGATGACTCCTTGGCTGATTATACTTATGAAGAACTTTGCCAAGTCTGTTCCTTATGAGATTACGGAATCTGGAAAGATGGGCGGTGCAAATGATTTTAAGATTTTCACTGCCCTGATTCTTCCAATGTTAAAGCCTGCCCTTGCCACGGTCGGACTTTTTCTGGCTCTTGGCTATTGGAATGAGTGGTATAATTCCATGCTGTATCTTGGCTCTGCTGTAACCTATAAGCCGCTGCAATATTATCTTTATAACATTGTCAATACCGCAGCCCAGCTTAAAAATTCCATGGCAGGTGCAGCAATTACCATCACAGATTTGCCGACTAATACTCTTAAGATGGCGACTGCTGTGGTGGCAACAGGGCCGATTATATTTTTGTATCCTTTCGTTCAGAGATATTTTATTACTGGTATTACCATTGGGGCTGTCAAAGGTTAGACCGTAGAGTTTAAATAAATTAATTTTGGGAGGTAATGTATGAGAAAACATGGAGGAAAGAAATTCGCAGCTGTATTGTTGGCGGGTATTATGGTTTTTGGATTGGCGGCCTGTGGAGGAAAGAAGGAAAGCAGTGCGCCAGGGGTGGCTGGAACCGCTAATACGTCAAAACACGAGGTGGTCACTATGCTTGTGCTAGGCAATAAGCCCAGCAATGGACGTTGTGAAGCCATGTTAGAAAAGTTAAATGTTATTTTAAAGGAAAAGGTCAATGCAGAGCTTAAGCTGACTTATGTGGAGTGGGCTGACTGGCAGACTCAGTATAACGTACAGCTTTTAAGCGGAGATAAAAGCCTTGATATCATTACCACCGCAACTGACTGGCTGTATGCCTGGGAAAACACCCAAAAGGGCGCATTCATGCCTTTGTCAGAGGAGATGCTGAAAACGTATGCTCCAAAGACCTATGAACAAGTCTCTTCTATGGATGACTGGAAATATTGCAAATATCAAGATCAAATCTATTTCATCCCAGAGGATCATTATACTCAGTATACAAACCACGGCCTGTTTTATCGTGGGGACTGGGCAAAGGAATCTGGAATAGGTAATGGCGAAATCAAAAAGTTTGAAGAGCTTGGAACGTATTTCAAATGGATCAAGGATAACAAAACAGATGTGATTCCCTGGGATGTGGCTGGAAAGAACAATTCCGGCGGACTGTTGGGAGGGTATCTAAATTCTAAAACAGAAAATATTGTGATTCCAAGTGTAAATGTGGGCAATTATGAATTTTGGATGGGAGTATCCAAAGACGATCCATTTACTATTATGTCTCCCTATATGGAAGGGGATGTAATATACGAAGCAGCAGAGCTTATGAAACAATGGAACGAGGAAGGCTTTTGGAGAGAAGATGTATTAAACTATGATGGTGAGACAAGAGAGGCTATGTATGCTGGCACCTCAGGCTCGGATGAGCATCATTCCCAAACCTTCTATTCCCAGATAAGACCAAATATGGACCGGAAACAGGTCGGCTCTGATGCTAAGATGTACTGGTGGGGAATGGAGAATAACAATGTATCAAAACCTTTAAAAACCCATGGTGCCGCAGCCATATCCGCCAATTCCCTTCACCCGGAGCGGGCCCTCATGGTATATGATCTGCTTCGTAATGATGAAGCATGTTATCGGTTGATTAACTACGGAATCGAGGGCATTGATTACGTGATTACCTCCGATGGAAAATTAGATCATCCGGAAGGCTGGGATAAGAGCAAGGATTCTCTGGATGCAAACTTCTGGTGCGGACGCAATGATGACCTGGAATTGCAGGATGTTCAGTGGTGGGATGGAACAAAGGATATGATCGAGAATTACAATAAATTTGCCTATGAAAATCCTTACACAGGCCTTATTATAGATAAAAATTCCGTGGAGGCAGAAATGTCTGCCATGGCAAGTGTGTTATCAGAATATATCCCACAGTTAGCCTTTGGAAAATATGAAGATCCAAAAGCGGCAATTGATGAAATGAGAGAGAAGTTAAAAGCAGCCGGTTATGATAAAGTAAAAGAATCCATTCAAAAGAATGTGGATGAGTATAAATCTTTGGTAAAAAAATAATAACAAAAAAACAGGGACTAGAAAAATGTCTCTGTTTTTTTTGAGAAGCGAATCTAGTGATATTACTCTATGCTAATACATCGAATTTGCCAGAAAACAACAAAAATTTCAGCAATCATATAATATAACACTTAGTAAATTTTTTTAAAGTAGCAGGTGATGGATATGAAAGAAATTATTGATGGATTAACTGGCAAGGTGATAACTCCTTGCAATAAGGAATATGAGCAGGCAAGGCAGGAATGGAACAGGGCGATTCAAAAATACCCTGTTATAATAGTTCATTGTTATTCTGTTGAAGATATTAAAAATGCTGTTTGCTGGGCAAGGAGCCATGGCATCGGCATACGGATTCGTTCTGGAGGACATCACTATCAGGGGTATTCCATTGGCAATGGGATACTGGTAATAGATGTCAGTAATATGAAACGAATTGAGCTTGATGAATCAAAGAATACTGTTTTTGTTCAGAGCGGTGTAGAAAACCGTGAGCTTTACAATTATCTGGGCGAAAGTGGATATCCGTTCCCTGGAGGAACCTGTCCAACCGTAGGAGTAGCAGGATTTGCCATGGGCGGAGGCTGGGGGTATTCCAGCCGATTTTTGGGACTTGGGTGTGATAGCCTGACATCAATTGATATGTTAGATTATAAGGGAAAGCTTCTTAAGGTTGATGATAATAACAATTCTGGTCTGTTCTGGGCACTGAAAGGTGCCGGTGGTGGTAATTTCGGTGTAGTCACCAGCATGACATTTCAATTGCCGCTTAAGGTTTCACGGGTAACGCTTGTTGATTTGGAGTATTTGAATGCTGACCCCAAAGTAATGACAAGTTTTTTGGATACCTGGCAGGATTGGCTGATTAACTTGGACCCGAGAATAACAATAAATGCGAGCCTATATAACTCCGCTGCCGATGGCAAGGGGATTTACGGCAGAGGACTGTTCTACGGCTCTGCCGAAGAAGCCGCTGAAATTCTTAAGCCTTTTGCCTTGGAGGGTGCTGTATTAAATCTCCAGGAGATGACGTTTTTTCAAGCCATACAAAAGATTCAGGCTGGGTATCCGGATTCAGAGAAGTTTCAGTCCACGGGCAGATTTGTAAAGAGGAGATACCATATAGAAGAAATTAAATCCATTGTTGAACTCATTTGGAAGAGAGCAGAAGGATCGATTTTTGCTGCGGTGAGCGTTTATGCCCTTGGAGGTAAAATCAGTAAAATAGACAGAATGTCCACGGCCTTTTATTACAGAGATGCTGCTTATATAATGGGAATTCAATCCGTATGGGAGGAAGACAGATATGCATCTGTTAATAGAAGCTGGGTAAATGAAAGATTCCAATATTTAAAACAACTTACAGCAGGATCTTATATTAATTTTCCTTATAATTGCTTGCCATGCTATGAAGAAGAATATTTTGGCGAAAATGTATACAGGCTTCAGCAGATCAAAAAAGAGTACGATCCGATGAATGTTTTTTGCTTTCCTCAGGCAATTCGCTTAACGAGCAGTGACTGATTAAGAATGTCCTTTGCTGGCATATAGAAAGTGTTTTTTATAAGAGGAGATTAGCTTTTTTCGATGAATCGGTCTTCCATGAGCAGGGAGGAAAATGTTGCACCTAGTGTTTAGCAATGCCTTCCATGAGGTGTTTAAGGCTGATTCATCATCTGCAAAAGGTGGATATAAGTTACCAAAAGTATTGACCATTAAATCACCAACAATGGCAATTTTTCGTTTTAGCAAGATAGATATACTATCATCCGTATGCCCAGGTGTCTCCAGTAATTCGGCTGTATCACCAAGATAGTATGTTACAACCTCATCGTTTAGAATTCTTACCTGGGGATATGCATCAAATCGAGTGAAATCGTAAAAGGGCAATCTTTTTTCGGCCCAATAAATTCCCTTGCTAAATGCATTGGTCCCTCTTGGCATGTTACAGTGGCCATTTTTCATATTGCGGATTCCCTTCTTAGATATGTAGACTTCGCAATGAAACATATTAGAAAAATAGAGAACGTTTGCCACATGGTCCGTATGGCTATGTGTCAGAAAAATCGCATCAATTCCTTTGGTTCCGGTTTTTTGTATACACTTCATTACAGTATTTCGTTCAAATTGCATACTGGTATCTATGAGTACACGTTTTTTTGCCGTCTCAATGAGATAACAGGCACATCGATGAGTTTCTGTAACATAAACTTGAAAGCCTTCTATTTGCATGGTAATCATAGTTTCTTTTCCTCACAGTCTTTTTAAATCCTGTCATTAGAATCTTCTGTTTTCTAAGAAGATATTCGTCTTGCCCATTCAAGGGTTATTATGTATAATTATAATGTTTTTTTATTCCATGTGCAATTAGAGTTATAATTTTCATGTCCTGTAAATTTCTCAATAAAATATACATTTGTATTTCCGCGTCTTGTTTTGCGATGATTACGTAATGGAGGTGACAGCTTGGTAAAACGATCAATTACAGTACTACTGATCTTATTCGCATTTTTTTCACTGCTTTTCCTTTCAATGCCTGAGAAAATAAGCGGAGCAGACAGTAGCTTGTACGCGGTTAAGGGAAAAATGGATCTCTCCCATTGGGATATGGAGCAACCAGGTAGTCTTCGGCTGGATGGGGAATGGGAATTTTATTGGAACCAGCTTCTTACACCAGCAGATTTTCAGACAAACCATAAACCAGCAGTTAGTGGTTACATGCAGGTGCCGGGGTTATGGAATGGTAAAAAAATATTAGGGGAAATACTTCCGGTTTTTGGATGCGCGACCTATCGTCTCGAATTGAATCATGTTTCGGCAAAAGAAGTTCTGGGTCTAAAAAGGGCAAATGCCCGTTTTTCCAGTAAAGTTTTTGTAAATGGGCAGGAACTCATCACCGACGGGATACCGGCTTTAAGTTCGAAAGACTATCGGTCTGGGAACACGCCAAAGCTTGGTTTTTTTGAAAGCAGTAAGGATAACATTGAAATTCTTGTTCAGGTTGCCAATTATGAGTACATGAATTCTGGAATCCCAGTTTCCATAGAGCTTGGTCGTGAGAACCATATGCTGTATCAACATCAAAAGAATAACATGATGGCACTGACTGTTTTTGTAGTCCTTGTGACGGTTGCCTTTCTGTATCTGATTTTCTTTATTGTGGCAAGGATTAAGGGGATAAAGGAATACTTATTGCCCCTGTTTTCTTTGTTTTGTTTTCTTTTTTCCATCGGCAATGCGCTGTCAGATCAGCGTCCTTTGCTTTTTTTTCTGCCCAACCTATCTTTTACAATAGCATTTAAAATGAAGGACTTATTTCTATCTGTCAACTTCATTACCCTTCTTTGGGTGTTTCATAAGTTTAAAAACGGTCTCATACCATTACGTCCCACAAAAATAATCTCATACCTATATGGCTGTTACCTGGTTGCCATCTTGGTGCTCCCCATTTATGATTATTACAAAATCCACCAGATCGTCATGGTTTGCAACACCGTGATTTTGCTGATTCTGCTGATTCGATCAACTCAATTATACATACAAAAGGCTGAGGGTTTACTATTGTTTGTTTCAGTCTTAGCAGTGAATTTATATTCTTTGGATTGCATCTTGTTTTCCCTTGGGTATAAAGCAAACTCTAGTTTTTCCCAGATATTTATGATGATATTTGCAATGGTAATGATTCTTCTTTTATCCATGCATTATCTCAATGCCATCAGCCAGTTGCAAAGTTCAGTTATGAGGACCCAGGAAGCGGAAATTGCGTTTCTGCGTGCTCAAATCAATCCACATTTTCTTTACAATGCTCTTAATTCCATTGCTGCTTTGTGTGCCACGGCACCAGAAAAGGCGGAAGAGGTGGTGGTAGAACTTTCTCAGTATCTCAGGCGCAGCTTTGATTTCAAACGGATCGATGCCATGACAACACTGGCAAAGGAACTGGAATTGTTGGAGGCTTATCTCTATATTGAAAAGACTCGCTTTGGTGACCGGCTTCAAGTGAACTATGACATTGATGAAACCGTAAAGCTTTCCCTACCCCCACTTATTTTGCAGCCATTGGTGGAGAATGCGGTACGCCATGGTCTGATGAATACCATAGCTGGGGGAACTGTTACAATTTCCATTCAGCGTCAGAATGAAGAAGCGATTTTCTCAATTGAAGATAATGGCATTGGAATAGATGCTGGAAGAATCAGCGAATTGCTGGAGGAGAAGCCAAAGGCAGGCGGTATTGGAATGTGGAATATTAACCAGAGACTTATGATGCTGTATCAAAGAGGTTTAACGGTTAAGAGTGAAATAGGAATCGGAACCCAAATAACCTTTTGTCTGCCTTTAAAAGATGGAAAGAGGCCAGGAAGATTTTTGCGAAAGAAAGGAGACGGACCAGAGTGAAAGCAATTATAGTGGACGACGAAGAACTGGCCCGCAGCCGTCTTGCCGTTTTATTGGCAGAGATTGATGAAATAGCCCTTTGCGGTTCGTTTGGTACTGCAGCGCAAGCCCTGAATTTCATAGAAAATAATTCGGTAGAAGTGATTTTTCTTGATATTACCATGCCGGAAATGGATGGCATGGAATTTGCTAATCTATTGATGGAGAGAGGAAGCAGTGCAAGCGTGGTATTTGTCACCGGATACGGAGAGTATGCGGTGGAGGCATTTGAGTTGGAAGCAACGGACTATCTGCTGAAACCAATCAGCAGAGAACGCCTTGCTAAAACCATAGGCAGGTTAATTAAAAAACAACAAAGCAAGGCGAAGGGGCTTCACATTACATGTTTTGGGGGCTTTCGTGTTTCTCTTAAAGAGGAAGGGGGGCAAGAGATCGGCTGGCGTTCTCCAAAGGTGGAAGAATTGTTTGCTTTTTTGGTAAGCAAGGGCAGTGTCAGCCGTGATGAGATAGCAGATACTCTGTGGGAAGGTTTTACCTTAGATAAGGCCATGAAAAATCTTAATTCCACGGTTTATTACATCCGAAAGGCTTTGCAGCAATATGGTTTGGAGGAATGTCTGGTAACCACCAGAAAACAGATATCTTTAGATGCCAAACGTGTTTATTGTGATTTATATGAGTTTCAGCAGATTCAAAAATCAGCATGGAAGTTAGAGAAGGACCTGGAGCGGCTTTGTGAACTGTACCAGGGAGAATTGTTTCAGGGAAAGACATATGAATGGTCCTTTGGAAAGGCACAGACCCTGGAAAAAAGTATGATATCCAATCTTCTTAAAGCAGGAGAACAGAGAGAAGAACAGAAACAGCCAAAGGAGGCAGAACGCCTTTATCTTCGTGCATTGGAACTAGACCCATTTTACGAAGCAGCTTCCAGCAAGCTTTTGGATTTTTACATCCGGTCTAAACGGCTGGAGAAAGTGAAACAGTTGCGCCGGGAGATGGATCAGCTTTTTTCGGATGATGCGCCTCCTTCTCTATTTTTATTTAAGAAACGTTTTTAATCAGATTCTTTGACAAAATTCGACCTCTGTATTGGGATACAGAGGTCGAATTTTGTTGTTTATTCTCCGTTGATTGGAGCTTTGTATAATATTCCTAGTAATACCATGGGGGAAGACTGGTAAAAGGCCCAGTCAGGCAATACCAATCAATTTTACAAGGAGGATAAGATATGAAAAAACACAAACCGTTCCAGCGCTCTTTGGCATTGGCAATATCAATGGCCATGGCGCTGGGTGGAATACCGATTCCGGTATCAGCGAATGTTCTGCCGTCAGATAGTGGTATGGAAATAACCGCATTTGAACCGCTTGCAGAGGAAATTGAATATCAATCAGTGCCAATCGGCACAAAAGTTAAGGATCTGGATTTGCCAAAGAAATTAATAGCAACGGTAGAAGTAACGACTGCCGGAGAGAATCCTATTGAAGTGGTAGAAGAACCAGTTGAGGCCCCGACTAATGAAACTCCTACAGAGGGAGGCTCACAGGAGCCACAAGAACCTCAAACGCCTCAGGAAACAGAGGGATCCAATGAATCTGAAAATCCTGATGCAACCAGCAGCAATGCGTTTCGGGTAGCTAGTGTCAGAGTAGATTCATTCGATGACAGTGATACTGATATAACAGATATTCAGGAGAGCCAGGTAAAGGAAAAGACTATCTCTATACCGGTAACTTGGAATGCAGATCCAGAGTTTGAATCAGATGTGGCTGGAGATTATACCTTTGAGCCTACCATCCCTGATGAGTATGTCATTGCAGGTGGTGTGGATTTGCCAACCATTACTGTAACGGTTGGTGACCAGAGAATGATGCGCGGGCAGAGCAATTGGTATAAACGAAAGACAAAGTTGGATCTGTCAGGGAATAATGTAATGTACCAAAACGGTATCAATTCTTACGGAGGCGGAAACCCATCAGAGTCTGATATCACAATTACACAGGAAGGCTGGTGGTGGTACTTAAACGGAAATGAATCGGAAGGTTATCCTGAGAAAACTCTTGTACTGGATGGTTTTAGTCTTGATACGGATGATGATATAAGCTTGGTTCTGCCAGAAGGCTCAACCATTATAATTCTTGATGGTAGCAGCAATTTTATTAATAATACTTATAGTCAATCCAGTAAAGCTGGTGTTGGTATATCAGCACCTTCTCTTACAATTAAGGGAAGCGGTGAATTATACGTTACAGGCGGATCTAAAAGTAGCTCAGGTAGTATAGGCATTAATTCTTTTTCAGATTTCACCTTGGAAGAAGCCACACTTTATATAAGATTTAATGACAGAAATGAAAATAACTACCCTCTGTTAACGGAAAGTGGAGGTCTAGGAGTTACAGTTTACCAAGCTGCACAAGATGGTGATTATAGTATAGTATCCACTTGGGATGAAGTCTTAAAGACGTTTACCTATAATGGCGGTATTGCGACCACTGCGGTTATGATTGTAAATGGAACTTCAAAACAGTCATCTGCAACAATTTCAGATAAGACAGTATCAGGCAGAGCTGGAAAAATGCTCACTGGTGATAATGATGTCACAATTTCAATCCATAATGACTCATTGATAGAGTTACAAGAAAATGATAATGTATCCAGTTGGTTCACCCATCTTCCAATTGGACTCACCGCAACAGTGAAGAGTATTTCACCTGAAAGCGTTACCATTGCCTTCTCTGGAATTCCCACTGTTGAGACAAATGGAGTAATGAATATTACAATACCATCCGATCATCTGTTGAATGGTATGCTACCCGTAACAGTTAATAACAATGCCAAATTCTATATTTCCGGCATTAATCCTCGTAATTCTACTCTGGATTTGACAGGGGAAGTGTTATCTTATGCAAATACATCTGGAGATATAGAAAATGCATCTCCTATTACAAACGATATTTTAAATACCAGTGAGGGCTGGTCATGGTATTTATATGGAAATGAGGCCGCTGGGTATTCCTCGAGAACACTTGTACTGGATGGTCTGAATCTTCATGCGTCAACACCTATTGGAATTAAACTGCCCAGCGACGCAACCATCCTATTGGCAGATGGAAGTTATAATTCGGCTATGGCTCTCACGAATACTATAGATGGAGCCGGAAAAATAACAATCAAAGGATCTGGCCAATTGTATGTTGAAGGGTACAGTACGTTGTCTACGACAGGAATTCGTGCAACAGATCTTACAATTGAAGATGGTATCGTAAGAGTGTTAACGCCATCAGCAAGTAGCGGTTGGGTTATCTTTACTGATAGTCTAAACATTACAGGCGGAACTCTTTATGCTAAATCAAATGGCGCTGGTCGCGTAGTTAGTTTCAAAGTAATGTCTTCAAGTAAAGGGCTTACCGTGTTACAGAAGGTAGGAGATTATTATTCTGAAACTACAAAATTAGCACATGATGGTTATGCCTATTATTTTGCTTATGGACCTGACAACATCAATACCAATGATTTAAGATTCGCCTACGAACAGTCAGTACCTACGGCGTCTGTAGAAAGTAAAGTTGTATCCGGCATGACAGATACAGCGCTTAGCGGGCGCGATTTTATATCAATCATTCTGCAAAATGAAACTTATAATAACTTAAATGAGGGTGAGGTTGTATCTGACTGGTTCCAGAACTTGCCTAATGGAATCATTGCACGTTTAGAAAGTATTAATGCCGATGATTCAGTTACCATTGGCTTTACAGGTACACCAACCACAGGATCTACGGAGGCCATGAATATTGTTGTTCCGGCAGATAAGCTGACAAGCAATAAGGCTTTATCTGTAGTGCCTAATAGTGATGCTAAATTTGATATTGCTCAGGCAGGAGTTCGCACCACTTCTCTGGATTTAACAACGGATAGTGTTTGGTATCGAAATGTAAATGGAGAATATGTTCATAAAAATCCTAGAAAAGATGACATCTATGATACCTCAGAAGGTTGGTCATGGTTCCATTCTCAGTATACTCTTGTATTAGATGGTATTAATCTAATTACTTCTGATAGCGATGGAATCATTGTTCCAAGCGCAACAAGAATATTTTTGGCTGATGGCAAAAACAACAATATTAACGTTTTAGATACGGATAAAGAATATAACATAAGAGGTATCTATGGTTATGGTGATATAGAATTAGATGGCTATACTGGTACACTTCAAGTTACTTCGGGGAATACCATTGGGTCCTTCAGTGCCGGAATCCACGCCATAGGCAGTATTTATCACTCTGGGGGTCAAATTACAGCAACCGGAGGTGATTCTTCTTCCAGGAGTTTTGGTATTGTCTCAGACAGTGGAATTACTATTACAGGTGGAACCATCTATACAAAAAGCGGCTCAATCACCGATATTGATGGAATTTCCACAGCAATTCGTGCAAGATATGGAATCCTTGATGAGGGAATGGAAGCCTTCCAAAAGGTGGAAGAAGAATACAGTGAGCCAGCAGTTGTAAGAGATAACGGCGACGTAACTAGTAATTATGTATTTGCAGGTGACAACAAAGCTACCGATCTTAAAATTAGATCTAAAGCAACGATAAACAATGCAGGAGGTTCTGCAAATATCATTTTTAATGGAACTACCATAGATTTAACACAATTATCCCCGCTGTTTACCGTAGATCAGAACGCAGGAAATCGAATCTATGCGGTTGAGGAAGGCGGTACAGGAGCAGGTACTATATCAGGCAATATACTTACGGTAACAAAAGCTGGAACCATTCAGATCAGTTTGGCAACAGAAAAAACACAAACTCACCCGGCAGGGGCAAAAGTATTTGCAACCCTTACGGTGATAAGAGGAGAAATTACCACTTCCCCAGCTAATTTTAGTGTCGTAAATGCGACTAAGAATGGTGGAGATGATGGAAAAATAACAGGTCTAATCCCTAATACCAAGTATGGGTATAAAAAAGAGGGGGCTCACTACAAAGAGATAACAACCAATGAACGTGGGGAGATCACCGGACTCTCTTCCGGATCCTATGTAATTCGTTTTGCAGAAAATGAACTATATGGCGCAAGCCCCAATTCAGTGTCTATCGTCATCGGTCAGCCAGACGTTGATAACGGTGGAAACAACGGAGGAAACAACGGAGGAAACAACGGAGGAAACAACGGAGGAAACAACGGAGGAAACAACGGCGGAAACAACGGCGGAAATAACGGCGGAAACAACGGCGGAAGCAACGGCGGAAATACCGGCGGAAACACAGGAGGAAACTCTGGTGGCGATTCTGACAATGACTCCGGTAATTCAACCACAAATAATTCCTCCCGGCCTACCCAGGCAGTCACAGGTGCAGCTCAAAATACAGCAGAAGTTGACAGTAAGGGAAATGCAGTAGTCAGTGTATCCGATAAAAACATCACTGACGCAATTGCAAATGCCAGAGCAATCGCAGCCAAAAAAGGTGTGAATGCAGGTGATATTGCAGTATCCATCCATGTAACAACAGGCGGTGCAGACGCATCTGCCGTTACGGTTAATCTGCCAAAGAACATTCAACAGCAGGTAATCAGTAACAAGATTTCAAATGTTGAGCTGATGATCGACCGTCCTGATATCACACTTGGTATCAATCTGGCCGCAGTTACTGAGATTAACAAGCAGGCCAATGCAGATGTACAGCTTACCGCGAAAAAAGTGGATCCGTCCACACTTAGCGGTGCTGCAAAAAGTAAAATTGGCTCACGTCCTACCTATGACTTAAAGGCAAGCTATGAGGGCGGTGCAAAACATGTTTCTAACTTTGGAACTGGCTCCGTTTTCGTAAGCATTCCTTACACTCCAACATCAGAGGAAGCCATTGGAGGTCTATACGCAGTTTACGTAGATGAACAGGGAAATCCAACTCGTGTGGAAGGTTCCGCTTACGACAGAAATAGCAAGAGCCTGATTTTTAAGACAAGCCATTTTTCCGTATATGGATTGGGTTACGAATCACCGGCAACAAAATTAACGGATACCAGTGGAAACTGGGCGAAAGATTCCATTGACTATGTGGTAAACAGAGGACTTATCTCTGGAAATAGTGAAACTGTATTTGCACCTGAACAGGCCATTACCAGAGGAGTCCTGGCGACAGCTCTTAGCAAATTGGCAGGCGTTGATATGAAAGCGGTTGTACAGGGCAAGGGAAATAATCAGTTCGCTCCAGAACAGGCAGTTACCCGAGAAGAGGTTGCTGTGATACTGGCAGACTATGCAAAAGCAACTGGTTATCAGCTTCCGCAAGTCCGCAATGCCTATGCTTTTTCAGATGGAGCAAAGATTGAAACCGGGTATCAGGAAGCGGTAGCTGCCATGCAAAAAGCTGGTGTCATCATTGGAAAAGAAGGTAGCGACTTTAGTCCAAAAGCCAATGCCAGCCGTGCAGAGGTATCCTCTATGCTTCACCGCTACATCAAACTGACCATTAATCCAATTACAACACAAAACTGGGCAAAGAATGACAGCGGTCAGTACATGTACTTTAAAGAGGGAAAGGCAGTTACTGACTGGCAGACCATTGATGGAGTAAGATATTACTTTGAATCATCTGGAATTTTGAAAACCGGTTGGGTCAAAGATGGCCAAATCTGGTATTACTTTAATAAAGATGGTTTCCTTGCCAGAAACACAAAAGTAGATGGTTATGAAATTGACGAAAAAGGGATAAGAAAATAAAAGATTGCAAGTAATAGAAAGGCCGCAGGATTCTAACCAGATCCTGCGGTCTTTTTTCGGTATTATGCATTCATGTAGAACTTTAATTAGTTAAAGTAGATAAAAAAAGAATTTAAAACGTTTATTATTTCACAAAATGAACAATATGAACTTAATGGTTTCTTTATGGTGATAATATTTTCATCATAAGACGCATGTGTTATTCTCGTTTTGTAGCAAAAACAACAAAAGATAGAATTGAGTTGAAAGGGAAGGGGATTCATTATGAATTTTTTCGAGGAGAGTTTAAAGTTACATGAACGTCACGCAGGAAAGATGGAGATCACGTCTAAGGTAAAGGTAGTTACAAGAGATGACTTAAGCCTTGCTTACACACCAGGTGTTGCTGAGCCATGCCGGAAGATCCATGAAAATGAGGACGATGTTTATAAATATACTTCAAAGGGCAATATGGTGGCAGTTGTCACAGATGGAACCGCAGTTCTTGGACTTGGGGACATTGGACCAAAGGCAGGTCTTCCTGTTATGGAAGGTAAGTCCATACTGTTTAAGGAATTTGCTGGAGTCAATGCATTTCCAATTTGTCTGGATACCAAAGATCCAGATGAAATCGTAACAGCCGTTAAGATGATTGCACCGGGATTTGGGGGAATCAATCTTGAGGATATTTCCGCACCAAGGTGTTTTGAAGTAGAAGAGAAATTAAAGAAAGAACTTGATATACCTGTATTTCACGACGATCAGCATGGAACAGCAATTGTAGTTTTGGCAGGAGTAATCAATGCGTTAAAGGTAGTAGGAAAAGATATTAAAGATGTTAAAGTAGTGGTAAATGGTGCTGGAGCTGCTGGTACTGCTATCTCCAAGCTCTTACTCGTGGGTGGGGTAACTAATTTAATTGTCTGCGATAAAGTAGGAATTTTGTACGATGGAATTGAGGACGTTGATTATGCAAAGAAAGATCTTGCAAAAATCACAAACCCAGATCATTTAAAGGGAGATTTAAGCACTGCATTAAAGGGCGCGGATGTATTTATCGGAGTTTCGGCTCCTGGCATTGTAAGCAAAGAAATGGTAAGCTCCATGAATAAGGATTCTATTCTCTTTGCCATGGCAAATCCAACTCCTGAGATTATGCCTGATCTTGCAAAAGAAGCAGGAGCGAAAGTTATGGGAACCGGACGTTCTGATTTCCCTAATCAGGTGAATAACGTTCTTGTTTTCCCTGGTGTTTTCAAAGGTGCACTGGAGGTAAGAGCCAAAGAAATCAATGAAGAGATGAAGCTTGCAGCTGCATATGCCATTGCTTCCATGATTCCGGATGAGGAACTGAATGATGAAAATGTTCTTCCCAATGCATTGGATAAAAGCGTATCTGATTATGTAGCAGAAGCTGTGAAAAAAGCAGCCAGAGAGACTGGAGTTGCTAGAATATAGAAGAGGCTTTTTAATTACCTGCATCAATCGCTGGCAGGAAAGGTGAGGCTTGTATGAAAAATAGGAGGATTGAGTTATGCAGATTCCAATTAAAAAAACGATTGATAAAATTCCGGGTGGTATGATGGTAGTTCCCCTGTTCCTGGGAGTTATCGTAAATACATTTTTTCCACAGTTTTTGCAGTTAGGAGGATTTACTACAGCTTTATTTAGTAAATCTGCATCACAGCCCATTTTGGCTTGTTTCATGTTCTTAATCGGTTCCCAGATCCATTTTAAACTGGCTCCAAAGGCTATAAAAAAAGGTGCCATCCTGATTACTGGTAAGTTTGTCGTAGGTGCTGGTATTGGTATTTTAGTTGGTAAGGTGTTTGGTTCAGCCGGTGTGCTTGGACTTTCGCCCCTGGCGGTGCTGGCAGCATTGACCAATTGCAACGGCGGTCTTTATGCTTCTCTTGCCTCTCAGTACGGTGATGAAACAGACGTAGGAGCCTATGCTCTTTTATCCATTAAAGATGGTCCTTTCTTTACTTTGGTTGCATTAGGGGCTTCCGGCCTTGCAGTGGTTCCAGTGCAGGCGGTTGTAGCAGTTATGGTACCTATCATCATTGGTATGATATTAGGAAATCTTGACAATGATATGAGAACCTTTTTGGGAAGCAGCAAGCTTTTGTTAATTCCGTTCTTTTCCTTCCCTCTTGGAGCTGGAATGAACCTTGAAACTATCGTAAAAGCAGGTGGCCCTGGTATTATCCTTGGTCTTGTGGCATCCTTTACCGGAATTGGTGCATACATTCTTTTAAAACTGTTTAAGGAAGAACCAATCATTGGCCTGGCTACGGGTTCTACCGCCGGCAATGCGGTGGCAACTCCAGAGGCAGTAGCAGCGGCAGACCCTTCCCTTGCGGTAGTGGCAGCAGCAGCAACGGCTCAGGTTGCAGCAGCTTGTGTGGTATCAGCAATCACCTGTCCATTTATTGTTTCCTTTGTATTTAAAAAGATGAGACAGAGACAGGAGAAACTCATGGAGGCAAAAGGCAGCCAGGAATTAGCCAAGTAAAATGATTTAGACATCATAATAAAGATGCTCCCAAAGAAGCAGACGATGAAATTAATCGGTTTGCTTTTCTTGGGGGTATCTTTTGCGTATCTATGGCATGATAGAAATGACATTGTGATGCCGCTTATAATTTGATACAATAAGGAGAGAAAGGATCACTTACGCCATGGATAGAAAAAAACCAATGAAGCTGCAATCCATGATGATTTTATTGGTCATTGCAGTCGTATTTGTATCAATTACAATTATTATTTCCTTTGTTGCTTCTTGGATGACCAGGAATATTGAAAAAGAAGCTAAGACCAATGTCATGAATGTGGCAGAGTTGGTGGCACATTCCAACGAAGTGGTGGATGCTTTGGAAAAAAAGGATACCAAGATAATCTCTTCTTATGTAGATATGCAGCTTGAAAATCTGGAGCTGGTGGATTATATCATTGTGGCAGATAATCAAGGGGTCAGGTATTCCCACCCCAATCCTCAAATGATTGGAAAAACATTTGAAGGTGGAGATGAGTACCGGGTCGTTCGTCTTGGAGAAACTTATGTATCCCAAGCTACCGGAACCTTAGGAAAGTCTCTTCGAGCCTTTGCACCAGTGTATGATGAACAGAATCAGGAGATTGGTTTTGTCTCCGTAGGAACCCTGATCGAGCGTATTGAAAGGGCGAAACATCTGGCTGTTTTTTATATCATATTGATTGGCTTTGGAGGGCTGTTTGCAGGTAGTATAGGCGCTTTTTTACTGGCTAACCACATAAAGAAGATTCTCCTTGGATTGGAGCCTGATGAGATTACAAAGCTTTATCATGAGAAAATAGGTATATTAGATGCCATTCATGAGGGACTTGTTGCCATTGATCAGGAAGGCAGAATAACGTTAATGAATGATTCTGCTTTGCAGATATTAGGGTTTGATAAGGAAGAGATGAAGGATCAGGTGATTGGACGTAACGTGGAAGAGGTGATTCCAAACACCCGCATGATAAGCATCTTAAGCACCAAAAAAGCAGAATTTGATGACGAACAGAAACTTCAGGATACGGTGATTTTAACCAACCGGATTCCGATTATAAATAAGGGACAGGTAATTGGAGTAATAGCCAGTTTCCGGGATAAAACCGAAGTGAGAAAGATGGCAGAGGAGTTAACAGGAGTCAAAAAGCTTGCCTGGTCGCTGCGTGCCCAGAATCATGAATTTATGAATAAACTTCATACCATCGCAGGTCTCATTCAATTGGAAGAGTATGAAGAGGCGCTGCAATTTATCTCCGATGTGGCCAGAATAAGAATGGAAGTCAGCCACATTCTTACCAACCAGATCAAAGATTCTTCTATATCAGCCCTACTTCTGGCGAAGTACAACAAAGCAGAAGAATGCAGGATTAAGCTGACCATTGATGAAAACTCAAGGCTAAGTAAATTACCAGAGGGAATGAGTGCTCAGGATCTTGGTTCGGTCATTGGTAATCTGATTGAAAACTCTCTTGACGAGGTGAAAAATGATGGAACAGGAAGAATTGATATTCGGATTGTTGAGGAAAATGATTATCTAACCATCCGGGTTTTGGATAACGGAAATGGCATTAGCCCGGAGCTGGGAGATCGGATTTTTAATCAGGGCTTTTCCACTAAGGAAGGGCAAAGAGGCTGTGGATTATCCATTGTGAAAAAGATCATTGAGGAATGTAACGGAACCATTTGTTTTACATCAGAAGAAGGGGTGCATTGGGAGATTGTTATTCCAATGGAAAGGAGGGGAAGACTTGATTGGAGTCATGATAGTCGAGGATGATCCCATGGTTATGGAGATCAATTCCAAGTTTTTAAAACGGGTGGAAGGATTTACTTTATACAAAGGGGTATCTAATTTAGAGGAAGCGAAGAAGGTAATGCTGTCTAAAAAACCGGACCTGATTCTTCTTGATGTTTATCTTCCCAATGAAAACGGAATGGATTTTTTAAACTGGATTCGTAGTCAGGGTTTGGATGCAGATATTATTTTGATTACGGCGGATAAGTCAATTGAGCGGATTCAGCAGGCATTTCGTTATGGGGTTGTGGATTATCTTATTAAACCATTTCGTTTTGAACGATTTAAGGAAGCGCTTTTGCAGTATAAAGACAGGTTTGAAAGCTTTAAAAACAGTGAGGTCATCGAACAAAAGGATTTGGATCGGTACTTATCTGGTCAAAATTTGGCTCAGAATGAAGAGGATTTTACGAAAGGTATTAATAAGTACACCTACCAAGCCATATGGGGCAAAATTGAAGAGGGTGGAGATGAATATTATACGGCGGAAAACCTGGCAGAGATGCTTCGGATAGCCAGAGTTACGGTTAGAAGATATCTGGAGCTTATGGAAAAGGAAGAAAAAATCTATAAATTAGTGGAGTATGGTAAGGTGGGGAGACCCCAGCATAAGTATCGGAAAGTGTAGGGAGTGAGGGGGAAGATGGAGACGGTGACGGAGTTTGGCGGAGGGAATGTATCTAGAGTCTATAGGAAAGAGGATGAGGTTTATAGAGATTTAAAGCCTCAAAGCAAAACGGTCCACCGGTTGCTTTTGCACCTTGAAGAGAAAGGGATTTCATTTGTTCCACGCTTTTTGGGTCTGTATGGTGAGGCTCAGGAGATGTTAAGTTTTGTGGAGGGGACTACCATGGATGATTATCCGAGTGATCCTGATATGGAGATAAGATGTTCAACCGTCAGATTAGCAGCAAATCTATTGAGACAATACCATGATGCAACTCTGGGTTTTAAAAGACTTCCAGAAGATGTCTGGTTCTTGCAATACGATGGAATTCTGGAACAGGAGGTTATTTGTCATAACGATTTTGCACCTTACAATGTTACCTTTCAGGAAAATAAACCGATAGGTATCATTGATTTTGATACGGTTTGCCCTGGACCAAGAATATGGGACGTAGCCTATGCAGCGTATCGTTTCGTTCCCCTTGGCGAAGAAGTTTATGATCCGAGAAAGAAGGAATACCGGAAATACCATAAGGAAGCGGATGCGCAGGAACGGCGACAATTGCTTCTGGAATTTTTAAGTGCATACGGTATGGAAGATACTTTAGAAGTGCTTCATCAGGTGATATTACGTCTGGAGGCATTGGTGGCGCTTTTTGACAGGGAATGTAAGAAAGGAAATGCAGCATTTCTAACAATGAAAGAAGAAGGACATCAGGACTTTTATAGGAATGAGATTGTATTTATAAAAGATTCTATGGGTGATTGGATCTAAGACATTCAGCCTAATATCTGTTACAACTGTTAATCCAGGTAGTTAAGAGGGAATTCCCCTCTAGGACTGCCTGGATTTTTTTGATTATATTTTAACATTTTCACTGGTGTTTGATAAAAAAGTTCCAAGCTCACAAAGGAATACTTGAGAGTATTTTGTCAAAAACAGAATAGATCCAATGACAAGAATCATATGGGCATCTGTTTAAAGTGTCAAATGATAAAAGAAAAAGTGGACAAATAATAGTAATAATTTTGTATGTATTATGATACAATTATAAGGTGTTGTTAAAAATGCATAAAAAGAAGTATATAAAAATCCTATCGTTTATGATAAAAAACTAGTATTTCTAATTATTGAGAAAAGGAGTTAAACTAGTATCAAGAACAATGTTAAAAAAATCACTAATAACGATTAGGAGGAAGCGAAAATGAGTCAAGTAATTCAGTCATTGGTAGAACGTTCCAGGAAAGCACAACAGATTCTATGCACTTATGATCAGGAAAAGACGGACGAAATTGTAAAGATGTTTGCAAAGGTTGTTTTCGATCATGCAGAACCCCTGGCAAAGCTGGCAGCAGAAGAAAGCAGAATGGGTGTTTTTGAGGATAAGATTACAAAGAATAAAGGAAAATCCAGAAACATCTGGAATGCCCTAAAAGGAAAGAAATCAATCGGAATTCTCGGCAGAGATGAAGAGGCAGGAATTATAGAAGTGGGTAAGCCTATGGGAGTCATTGCGGCAGCCACCCCATGTACCAATCCAGTGGTAACACCCATGTGCAATGCTATGTTTGCAATAAAGTGTCAGAATACAATTATCATAGCTCCTCACCCAAGAGGAATCAAATGTGCCATGGCACTGGCAGAACTTTATTACAAAGAATTGGATCGTATGGGAGTTCCAAGAGATATCTTCCTAGTGGTAGAAGCGCCTACCATTGATTTGACCACAGAGTTGATGTCCGCCTGCGATGCTGTTATTGCAACTGGTGGTATGGGAGTTGTGAAATCGGCTTATTCCAGCGGCAAACCAAGTTATGGGGTTGGCCCAGGTAATGTTCAGGGACTTATTGATGAAGGAATTGATTACAAGGCAGCAGCAGGGCGTATGATAGCCAGCCGTATCTTTGATAATGGAATTATCTGCTCTGGAACCCAAAGCATTATTGCACCAGAAAAAGATTATGACGCGATTATAAAAGAATTCGTGGAGCAAGGTGCTTATTACATCGATGATCCTAAAGTGGTTGCTAGTTTGGCAGAAGTGGTCTTCCCGGGAGGAATTATCAATAAGTATGTAGTAGGACAATCGGTCAAGACCATAGCGGATATGGCAGGCATCACTGTCCCAGAAGGAACAAAGGTCATTGTTGTAAAACCAGAAAGACATGGAGAAGGCGTCGTATGGAGTAAGGAAAAGATGTGTCCTATGATGGCAGCATACAGCTATAAGACATGGGATGAGGCGGTGCAGATCGCTTACGATAACCTGTTAGTAGAAGGGGAAGGCCATTCCGCAGATATTCAGTCTGACGATAAAGCCCACATTGAAGCAGCGGGAATCAAACTACCTGTAAGCCGGGTTGTAGTTAATCAGACCTGCTCCAGCATGGCAGGAGGAGCGTTTGCAAACTCTCTTAACCCAACCACCACTCTTGGCTGCGGAAGCTGGGGTAACAATGCCATCAGTGAAAACTTATTCTTCACCCATCTAATGAATAAGAGCCGTATTGCATTTGTAAAGAAACATTGGGAACAGCCATCTGATGAAGAAATTTTCGCATAGGAGGTCCCATTTATGAAAGAAGTTATTTTAAAATCACAGATTTCATCTTACGATACCTGCGCTGAATTTGCCAAGGATTTTAACTTGGGAAGCGATGATCTGGTATTGACCAATGAATACATATATAACCCATATTTTGGAGCTTTGGGTATTGATGCAAATATCATTTTCCAGGAAGATTACGGCAATGGTGAGCCAACGGATGTTATGGTGGATGCGATTTTAGAGGCAGCCGCTAAAACCAACTGCAAAAGAATCATTGCTATAGGTGGCGGAACCGTCATTGACATAGCAAAGATTATGGCTGTGTCAGCAGGTGAATCCCTGGACTTTCTCTACGACTTCCCTGAAAAGATTGAAAAGAAACGGGGTCTGGTCATCGTTCCAACCACCTGTGGAACAGGAAGTGAGGTTACAAACATCTCCATCGTAAACCGGACCAGGCTTGGCACAAAGGTTGGACTTGTGTCTCCTCATATGTATGCAGATGATGCGGTATTGGTGCCTGAACTTCTTAAGGGGCTTCCCTTTGGAGTCTTTGCTACCAGCTCCATTGATGCACTGGTGCATGCAGTAGAGTCTAGTCTTTCTCCAAAAGCAACCCCTTATACTAAATTATTTGGCTATAAAGCCATTGAGATGATTATCAAGGGATATCAAAGGATTGAGGCAGAAGGGAAAGAGGCTAGGCTGCCGATTATGAAGGATTTCCTTATTGCAAGCAATTATGCGGGAATTGCGTTTGGAACAGCAGGATGTGCAGCGGTTCATGCCACCAGCTATCCCCTTGGAGGAACCTACCATGTGGCTCATGGGGAAAGCAACTACGCCATGTTTACCGGAGTCTTAAAGAACTACATGGAAATTCGCCAGGATGGAGAAATTGCTGTGATGAACCAATGTTTAGCGAAGCTTCTTGGATGCGGCCTTGAGGTGGTTTATGACAAGCTAGACGATTTATTAGGAACCATACTTCCGAAAAAACCTCTTCATGAATACGGGGTAAAACCAGAAGATCTTGAGGTTTTTACAAAAAGCGTGATGGAGCGCCAGGGAAGGCTTATGGCTAACAATTTCGTGCCACTAGACGAACAGAGGGTTTTAAAGATTTATAAGGAGCTATTTTGATCTTGATGATAAAGCAGCGCTTGAAAGACGAAAAAAGAGTCTGAAAAGCGAAAAAGGAGAAGATAGTTATGGCTTTGATGACAGGGGAAGAGTATGTAGAAAGCATACGTAGTTTAAATCTTAATGTTTATATGTTTGGGGAGAAAGTAGAAAATCCCGTTGATGATCCGATTTTAAGACCATCCCTTAATTCCGTAAAGGTTACTTATGATCTGGCTCAATTGCCAGAGTATGAAGATTTAATGACCGTAACCCTGGAAGACGGGCGTAAGATCAACCGTTTCGCCAATATTCACAGAAGTACGGACGATCTTATAAAAAAGGTTAAAATGCAGAGATTATGCGGTCAGAAGACAGCTTCTTGCTTCCAGCGTTGTGTTGGTATGGATGCATTTAATGCGGAATGGTCCACGACCTATGAGATTGATAAAAAGTATGGAACCAAGTATCATGAGAACTTTAAAAAATATCTCAAAATGGTGCAGGATAAAGATCTGACCGTAGACGGTGCCATGACAGACCCAAAAGGTGACAGAAGTCTAGCTCCTCATGAGCAGCCGGATCTGGATATGTATTTAAGGGTAGTAGAGCGAAGAGAAGATGGAATTGTAGTAAGAGGAGCAAAAGCGCATCAGACTGGTATTATCAATTCCCAGGAAGTGATCGTAATGCCTACGGTAGCCATGGGACCTGATGATAAGGATTATGCTGTTTCCTTTGCACTTCCAACCGATGCCGATGGAATCGTAATGATTATTGGCAGACAGTCCTGTGATACCAGAAAGACGGAAGGAAGCCAGATTGATGTTGGTAACAGTGAGTTTGGCGGAGTAGAAGCCCTGGTTGTATTTGATGATGTATTTGTGCCAAATGACCGCATCTTTATGGACGGAGAATATGAATATGCTGGAGTTCTAGTAGAACGCTTTGCAGGATATCACAGACAGTCTTACGGCGGATGCAAGGTTGGCGTTGGAGATGTTTTAATCGGCGCAACGGCTCTTGCCGCAGATTACAATGGGGTTCCTAAAGTATCTCATATTAAGGATAAGCTGATTGAGATGACTCATTTAAATGAGACGCTGTATTGCTGCGGGATTGCCTGCTCTGCGGAAGGTACGCCTACAGAATCCGGCAATTACATCATCGACCTTTTACTTGCCAATGTATGTAAACAAAACGTAACCAGATTCCCTTATGAGATTGCCAGACTGGCAGAGGACATTGCTGGAGGTCTTATGGTTACCGCTCCTTCAGAAAAAGATTTAAAAGATCCAGTAATCGGAGGGTATGTGGATAAGTACTTAAAGGGAGTGGAAGGAGTTTCTACGGAAAATCGCTTAAGGATTTTGCGTCTGATTGAAAATCTCACTCTTGGTACTGCGGCAGTTGGATACAGAACCGAATCTCTCCATGGTGCTGGTTCTCCTCAGGCACAGAGAATCATGATCTCCCGCCAGGGCAATATGGGCAGAAAGAAAGAGCTAGCCAAAGCCATAGCCAATATAAAGGATTAAAAACGTTAAGATTCCTTTATCAAATTAATATGCCTGGGAGGTTATATAAGTATGAACTGGAAAGAGATATATTTATCAAAGCTTAAAACCATGGAAGAGGCCGTACAGCTTGTTAAATCCGGTGATCGTGTGGTGATTGGGCATGCAGTAGGAGAACCCATGAGGCTTGTTGATACCATGGTGGAGTACGCAGTAAAGGCTGATTTAAAAAACATTGAGATCTTTCAGCAGGTGGATATGGGCCATTCTCTTTACGCTCAGCCTGGAATGGAAAAACATTTCAGGGAAAACAGCTTGTTTTTGGGAGCAAGAACAAGAGACTGCGTAAACAGTGGTCGTGGAGACTTTACCCCATGTTATTTTTATCAGACCCCTTATTTCTTTAAAAATGTAAATCAGCCAAATGTGGTTTTAGTTACCTTATCCCTACCGGATGAACATGGCTATTGCAGTTTTGGAGTGTCTTGTGATTATACAAAACCGGCAGCAGAGGCAGAGGGCGCAAAGGTAATTGCCGTAGTAAATCCCAATATGCCAAGAACTCTGGGAGACAGTTTTATCCATGTAAGTGACATTGATGTGATTGTAGAAGATGATACTCCAATTCCGGAGCTAGGTCTTCCTCACATCGGAGATGTTGAAATGGCAATCGGAGAGCATATTGCTTCCTTAGTCAATGATGGGGACTGTCTGCAGCTTGGAATCGGAGCCATTCCGGATGCGGTTTTAAAATTCCTTGGGAACAAGAAGGACCTGGGCATTCACTCAGAAATGATATCCGATGGAGTGGTGGAACTATACGAACAAGGAATTATCAATTGCAGCGCAAAGAATTATAATAGAGATAAAATGGTGGTATCCTTTCTTATGGGGACAAAAAAGCTCTATGACTTTGCAGATGATAATCCCGGACTTTTCATGGCACCAGTAGACTATGTCAATCATCCCGCTATTATAGGAAGAAATGACAATCTGGTATCCATTAATTCTTCCATAGAAGTAAACTTAATGGGAGAGGCTTGTTCCGAAGCAATGGGCTTAAAGCAGTTTTCTGGAATCGGCGGGCAGGTAGATTTCATTCGGGGCGCATCCTTTTCCAAAGGAGGAAGATCCATCTTGGCATTTCCGTCCACGGCAAAAAAGGGAACCATTTCAAAGATTGTGCCTTACCTGACTCAAGGAGCTACAGTTACGACATCGAGAAATGATGTGGATTATATTGTAACCGAACATGGAATTGCGAAAATGAAGGGAAACACATTAAGAGAAAGAGCTCGTCAGTTGATCCGTATTGCAGCCCCTCAGTTTAAGGATGAACTGTCTGAGGAATTTGAAAAACGTTTTGCCGAAAAATATCAGGAGGTGTAACTTCGTGGATTGGAGAAAAATCTATGCATCAAAGTTAAAATCCCCCCAGGAAGCAGTAAAAATCATTAAAACAGGGGATACGGTGTTAATCGCTCATGCAGCCGCAGAACCGGATTCACTTGTAAGTGCTATGGTTGATCATGTAGTGGAGCAGGATTTAAGAGAGATACATATTGTTCAGCAGCACGACATGGGCTCATGCAAGTTTTTTGAGCCTGGTATGGAAAAACATTTTAGGTATACTTCCCTCTTCGTGGGGGCACGAAGCCGGAGCTATATTGCGGAGGGAAAGGGTGATTTCACCCCTTGCTTCTTCAACCGGATTCCAAACTACGTAACACAGACCGATTCCGCAGACGTATTTTTAGCAACCTTATCCTTGCCAGATGAGCATGGTTACTGCAGTTACGGGTTATCCTGTGATTTTGCAAAGGAAGTGGGAGAACTGAGGCACACAAAGATCATTGCATCCGTCAATCCCAATATGCCAAGGGTCATGGGAGATAATTTTATCCATGTAAGCAACCTGGAAGCCATCGTTGAGAGCAATGAACCCATCCATGAGCATGGTCGCCCTGTCATTGGAGAAGTAGAAGAAAAGATAGGGGCAAATATTGCAAGCCTTGTAAAGGATGGGGATTGTCTGCAATTGGGGATTGGAGCGATTCCAGATGCGGTATTAAAATTCCTGGGGGATAAAAAGGATCTTGGCATTCATTCCGAGATGATTTCCGACGGTATCGTGGATCTGTATGAAAAAGGAGCCATTACCGGGAAAAAGAAAAACATTGACCGGGAAAAGATGATCATTACCTTTATGATGGGAACCAGAAGATTGTATGATTTTGTACACGACAATCCTGCCATCTGTATGATGCCGGTAAGCTATGTAAATGATCCTTTCGTTATAAGCCAGAATGATAATGTGGTGTCCATTAATTCCGCTTTACAGATCGATCTTATGGGGCAGGTTTGTGCGGAAGCCATCGGACTAAAACAGTATTCAGCAGTAGGCGGTCAGATGGACTTTGTCAGAGGGGCATCTGCCTCAAAAGGTGGCCGGTCAATCATTGCCTTTGGCTCAACGACTAAGGGTGGGACCATCTCTAAAATCGTTCCATTCTTAACAGAAGGGGCGGCGGTTACAACCAGTAGAAATGATGTGGATTATATTGTAACAGAATATGGAATTGCGCGCTTAAAGGGAAAATGCCTAAGGGAACGGGCCAGAGAATTAATCAAAATTTCGGCACCGAAATTCCGTGAGGAGTTATCTGAAGAATTTGAAAAGCGCTTTGGGGAAGTGCTATTAGTCTAATGGAGACTTGGGAGGGGTTATATGAATATAATCATGATTTCTAACTTATTGGAAACGCTTATGATCGTGTGCTTTGGTCTGTCATGGCCGTTTTCCATACATAAGTCATACGTATCCAGAACCGCAAAAGGAAAAAGTCTTTCCTTTGAAATGTTTATCTGGCTTGGGTACATCTTTGGTATTGTAAGAAAGTTTTTGCTGTATGGGAATTCCTCCTCCGGCAACGACTGGTTGTTTTTCCTGTCCTGGTTCTTTTACTTCCTGAACTTTATTGAAATTACTTATGATATGTGGCTTTATAGCAGAAACGTAAAATTAGATAAAGAAAGAGAACTAGGGAAGTAAAAGATACCATGTTAAGGCCCGGAACAAGATTCCGGGCCAGGTAACATGGCTGTTTTCGCATGTTATGTATTAAAGCTGATGGTTTAGTATCTTATGTGCCATGTCGATTAGTTGGGGACTTGTTTCTTCCACAAGAATGATATCTCGTATGGTGGGAAATGCCTGGCAGATCTCAAGGGAAATCAATTCCTCATTTGTACTGTGAGCAGCGGGGCAACCGGAACATTTACCAGTTAATTTAACCTTTAAAACGTCATCTTCCAGGCCTTTTACAATTACATTGCCTCCGTGGGCCGCTAGAGAGGGCCGTACCTTTGCATCAAGAACAGATTCGATTTGATTCAGTGTAATATCCATAATTACCTCCTTTGCATAGTAGTCTATCAATGGAGAGACGGTTTGTCAATTGAGATTACGATATGAATATCTTATGAAAGAAGTGATGGTATGACTGCTAATTTTGAGCACTATAAAGTTTTTTACTATGTAGCAAAATACAAGAATTTTACAAGGGCGGCCAACGCTTTGGTTACGAGCCAGCCATCGGTTACATATTGCATGCAAAATCTCGAGAGCATGCTGGGATGTAAGCTGTTTATACGGTCCAGAAAAGGTGTAACCCTTACGGCAGAGGGAGAGCTGCTTTATAGTTTTGTGGCTCCGGCCTGCAAGCAATTAATGCAGGGAGAAGAAAAACTACGGGAATTAATGGGAGAGCAGCACGATCATATTAATATTGGAGCTACCCAGATGTCCATGCGTTCCTATTTGGTGGAAAAGCTTAAGATTTTCCAGGAGCAGTATCCCCAGGTAAAGCTCAATATTTTTAATTACAATACAGAGCAGACCTTAAGCGAATTAAAGGCTGGAAAGATAGATCTGGCCATTATTACAACTCCTATTGACAATGAACAGCGGTTAAGGGTCGTTGATGTGAAGCCCTTTAAGAGCATTTTAGTGGGGGGAAACAGGTATGAGGAATATGGAGAGAGGAAAATGTTTCTCTCAGAAGTAGTGAAACTGCCTCTTATCACCATGTGCAGTACCTCCACCACCTTTGGCTTCCTTCAGGAATTTTACCGCTCCTGCGGCCTTACCATGCAGCCTGCCATTGAGGTTGCAACCATGGATTTAATTATACCGGTGATCAGAAAGAACCTTGGCATCGGTTTTGTACCGGAGGAATTTGCAATCCCATTCCTGGAGAGAAAGGAAATCATGGAAATCAAGCTTCATGAACAGATTCCAGAGCGGAAAATCTGCATTGTCAGTGACGATAACAGACCTTTAAGTTCAGCGGCAAAAGAACTGCAGAGCATGCTTGAGTGTCAGAAGTAAACTGAATTTTGGAGGCTCTAACATGGTGATTGGGATTAAATACTGCGGTGGCTGTAATCCTTTGTATAACAGGACAAAACGGATTCTTGTATTAAAAGAAGCAAACCCGGAGCATGAATACATCACACCATCCGGAGATGTGATTTGTGATTATTGGGTGGTGGTATGCGGTTGCGGCAGAAGATGTGCAGACATCAGTCATTTAAGAGCGCGGGTTAAGGTCGTTGTGGTATGGGATGAAGATAGTTTTAGACAGCTAGAGAAAGAACTAAGAAAGCAGAACGAGGAAGAGCTTTCTAGTGTTCAGGAAAAGAGAAGGTTATCTCTTCATGAAGCAGTAACCGTAAAAAGAACCATAACAAAAGAGGATACGGAAGCTTTTGCTAAGATAACTGGAGATGAAAGCAGGCTTCATTGGGACTCTAATATTGCTGTAAAAGCTGGTTTTCACAGACCTCTGGTTCATGGAATGTTCTTAGATTCTCTGGTTTCTGCTTTGATGGGAACAAACCTTCCTGGCAGTGGTACGGTATTTATGGAGCATAATACCAGGTTCATACGCCCGGTCTATTGGGAGGACACTCTGGAAATTACCGTACAGTTTGTTTCTTTCGAAGAATTGGATGAGAGTTACATTGGAACCTTTAGCGGGACCTGTAGAAATCAATATGGGGAAAGAGTACTTTCCGTTACCAGCAGGCAGATGATGATGAAAACGCTATTTTCCGTGGCAGGAGAAAAGGAGTGAGGAAGTATGACGAATCTGGAGATTTACAACCGGATGTTTATTCGGGATTTAAGAGTGAAGGAAGAAGACCTTCCTGGTCTTAAATACAGAGGAATCCGTACCTGGGATTCTCTTGGACATATGGATCTGATTGCGGATTTGGAGGAGACTTACGATATCCATATCAGCACATCAGATGTAATGGATTTTTCCTCCTATGAAAAGGGAATGGAAGTGTTGGCAAAATACGGAGTCATAATCTAAAGGGAAGGGGAAGCCCTCTATGATGGATTATAAAGACATTCTTAAAAGGAAGCCGTTTTCTACAGAAAAAGCGGAGAAACAAAAGCTTTATGGAGAATGGCTGACAGAGCTTACAAAGTATCACAGACAAAGATGTATTCCTTATGGGAAAATGCTTGAACATCTTAAGATTCCCCAGCATCAGCAGATGAGGGAGGAAGAAATCCCCATGCTTCCTATCGGACTTTTTAAGGATTTTGATTTGGTGAGCATCCCGGAACAAACGGTGTTTAAGACCATGACCTCTTCTGGAACCAGTGGGCAAAAGGTTTCAAAAATATATCTGGACACAGAAACGGCAGACTATCAACAGAGGGCACTTGCTGCAATTGGAGGTGATTTTTGGGGAGATTTAAGGTTACCGCTTCTGTTGATAGACAGTCCCAGAGTGTTAAAAGACAGAAACCTGTTTTCTGCCAGAGGGGCAGGAATTCTTGGGTTTTCCATCTTTTCCTCCAGAATTTGTTACGGGTTAGATAAAGACATGAACCTTGATTTAGAAGGAATTGAGCGATTTTTAAATCGCTATCAGGGGGAAACGATTTTGATATTTGGGTTTACCTATATCATTTGGAACTATTTTTATCAGGCTCTGAAAGGTTCGGGGCAAAACTTCCATATCCCCAATGGAATATTAATCCATGGGGGAGGCTTTAAAAAGCTGACGGAGCAATCGGTCTCTTCTGAGGAATTGAAAGAAAGAATCACTGAGGTGACTGGCATAAACCGCATCCATAATTACTATGGCATGGCAGAACAGACGGGAAGTATCTATATGGAATGTCCCTTTGGTCATCTTCATGCAAGTATTTATTCGGATATTATAACCAGACGGGCAAAAGATTTTAAGGTTTGCTCTCATGGAGAAAAAGGAATTATTCAGGTGTTATCTCCTCTGGCTTTGTCTTATCCAGGCCATTCCATACTCACCGAGGATGAAGGAATAATCCTGGGAGAAGATGATTGCCCTTGTGGCCGTAAGGGAAAATACTTTAGGGTCCTTGGGAGAATCCAACAGGCAGAAATAAGGGGGTGCAGCGACACCTATGATGGTTGATGTTACGTATCTGGCAGGGGTAAAAACGCCAAAAGCTGAGCCAATCATGCCATTTGCAACCACAGTTTTGGATTTTCTAGAGGTTCTTTCCCATGAACTACATAATAAGAGAGAGGAATTGATCCCCTTTCCCGAAATCAAGGCCTTTGGATTTTGGATACGAAGAACCCATATGGAAGAATTTAAGTCCCGTTATGAGGAGAAAATAATTCGCCTTGGCAGAGGAGTGACCTTTCATATGGCGGCTTCCAATGTTCCTTTGTTGTTTGCCTACAGTATGGTCATTGGCCTATTGGCTGGTAACAGTTGTGCAGTACGAATCTCCTCCAGAAGCCAGGAACAAGATAGGAAGCTTTGTGAACTAATAGAAACTCTACTAGTGCGACAGGAATTTACATATATAAAAAATCGCATTTCCATCTTTTCCTGCGACAGAGAGAATGAGATCGTGAGAGGTTGGGTAAAAGAATGCGATGGCCTAATTATATGGGGCGGAGACGAGGCCATTCAAGCAATTCGAAACATGGACCTAAGGCCAGGTGGAGTGCAGGTCATGTTTCCAGATCGCTATTCCATCTGCATTCTGGATTTAGAAAGCGTAGAAAAGATGCAGGAGGATGAACTTAGTAAGCTTGCATATTCCTTTGTCAAAGACACCTATGCCATGGATCAAAAGGCTTGTTCCAGTCCCAGGTATTTAATCTGGAATCAAAATGAGACATCGAAAAAAACAGTAGCAATCCGTAAAAAATGGTGGAAGGCCGTAGAAAAAGAAGCCGCCTCCTACGATTTGACTCCCCATAAAGCCACGAAGAAATACGAGGCCATATGCAGATACGCCATGACAATGGAGGAAATTGTAGAGATAGAATCATATAAAAACCTGGTTTATACGGTTCTGCTTTCTGATATTCCTACTAATCCGGAACAGTACCGGGGGAGCTTTGGAATGTTCTTCGAATATATAGGTGATTATGAAAGTGCTTTAAAAAAATTGGCAGTTAGACAGCTCCAGACGGTGACGTATTATGGAATCCCCAAAAAGGAAATCACTGATTACGTGATAAATCATCATCTTTATGGAGTTCACAGGGTGGTACCCATAGGCGATGCCATGAACATGGACCTGATATGGGATGGGCAGGATATGATTGGGATGCTGTCCAGGGAGATTAGCCGGGAGGAATAACATGTATCTGTTTCAGAAGGAAAAATCATATGGGAACCGGTTGCTGGCAGAAGATGATTGTGGTAATAAGGTATCTTATGAGGATCTGGATTCCTTTGCAGAGGAGTTATATGGTCATACAAGAGGAAAAACCCTGATTTTTATATTATGCGAGAATACCATTGGATCTTTGATGGGATATCTTGGCTGTTTAAAAACGGGAGTAGTTCCTCTGATGTTGGAAAAACAAATCAATGAGGAACTTCTGGATCGACTGATTGAAGAATATCATCCCGCTTTTATATATGTTCCCAGAGACAGTCTTATAAAGGCAAAGGATTGTGAAATTGTGTGGGAGACAAAGGATTACTGTCTGTGTCAAAGAAGAGAGAAGCAGTCTCCGGCTCTTTATGGAGAACTCGCCCTTCTTCTAACTACATCAGGAAGCACAGGAAGTCCAAAGCTTGTAAGGCAGAGCAAAGGAAATATAGAAGCCAATGCAGAGTCCATATGTGCCTATCTAAATATCCATGAGAAGGAACGGCCTATTACCACGCTGCCCATGAATTATACTTACGGCTTATCCATTATTAATAGCCATGTGAATAAAGGAGCAGCCTTGCTTTTTACCACAAAAAGTATGGTAGAACCGCCGT
The DNA here is from genome assembly GCA_963528005.1 of uncultured Eubacteriales bacterium. Lineage (GTDB taxonomy): Bacteria > Bacillota > Clostridia > Lachnospirales > Lachnospiraceae > Lacrimispora. The sequence goes on along the minus strand of CAURSM010000009.1, from coordinate 46,556 downwards.
TTTGGGATTTTGTGAGAGAAAAAAGAGCCACCTCTTTTGGTGGCGTTCCATATACATACCAGGTATTAAAGCGCATTGGATTTTTAGAGATGGACCTGCCGGACTTAAAAACCATGACTCAAGCGGGAGGAAAGCTTTCCTTAAACCTTCATAAGGAATTCGCTTCCTATGCAAAAGACAGGGGAAAACAGTTTATTGTCATGTATGGTCAGACAGAAGCCACTGCAAGGATGGGATATCTCCCAGCTTCTAAAGCCATAGAGCGGTGCGGGAGCATGGGGATTGCCATACCAGGAGGCCGGTTTTGGCTGGAGAATGATAAGAAAGAAGAAATCACAGAACCTGAGGTTCCGGGAGAACTGGTGTATCAAGGAGAAAATGTAGCACTGGGATATGCCTGTTGTAGCGATGATTTAATAAAAGAAAATGAGTGGAAGGGCGTTTTGCATACGGGTGACATGGCAAAGCGAGATATGGAAGGATATTACTACATCACTGGAAGAAAGAAACGTTTCATCAAGCTGTTTGGCAATCGGGTTAATCTTGATGAGGTAGAGAGGTTATTAAAAGATCAGTTTGAAGGGGCGGATTTTGCCTGTTCTGGCAGGGATGACGGCTTAAAGATTTATACCGATATGGGGCAAGAAGGACTTTTAAAGATTTTAGACTATTTCTATGAGATGACGGGGATAAACTCCAGGGCAGTACAGATTCAACGTCTGGATACAATCCCTAAAAATGAAGCAGGAAAAACGCTTTATAGCGAGTTGTAACTAATACCATTAATTTAAGAAAATAGGAGGTTTTATTATGGGGGGTAGAGTCGTTTTAGCTGGTGCGTGCCGTACTGCAATTGGAACCATGGGAGGTTCTCTCAGCACAGTTTCACCACAAGATATGGGTGCAGCGGTAATCAAAGATGCCTTAAAGCGAGCCGGTGTTAAGCCGGAACAAGTTGATTTTGTCTATATGGGCTGTGTCATTCAGGCTGGCCTGGGGCAAAATGTTGCCCGTCAGGCGTCCCTAAAGTCAGGAATTCCCGTAGAGACCCCAGCGGTTACCGTGAATGTGGTATGTGGTTCCGGTCTAAACTGTGTCAATCTGGCAGCCCAGATGATCCAGTGTAAGGAGGCCGATATCGTGGTTGCCGGAGGGATGGAAAATATGTCTATGGCACCCTATCTTTTAAAAGATGCCCGTTACGGATACCGGATGAATCACGGACAGATCACCGACTCAATGATAAATGACGCCTTATGGGATGCTTCCAATGATTATCACATGGGAGTAACCGCAGAAAATGTAGCACAACAGTGGGAGCTTACAAGAGAAGAGCTAGATGAGTTTGCAGCCTCTAGTCAGCAAAAAGCATGTGCCGCTATGGAATCAGGCCGGTTTCAAAATGAAATCGTACCTATTGAAATAAAAAAACGAAAAGAAACCATTGTTTTTAATCAAGATGAAGGTCCAAGGCCTGGCACCACTGCAATGGGAATATCAAAGCTTCGTCCTGCCTTTAAAAAAGACGGAGTGGTAACCGCCGCCAACTCCTCCAGCATTAACGATGGTGCAGCAGCCATTGTGGTTATGAGTGAGGAAAAAGCAAAGGCACTGGGTGTCACCCCTATGGCATACTGGGAAGCAGGAACTCTTGCAGGCGTAGCCCCAGAAATTATGGGAGTAGGACCAGTAGCCGCAACGAAAAAACTGTTGGAAAAAACGAAAATGACCGTGGATGAATTTGATTTGATTGAAGCAAATGAAGCATTTGCAGCTCAGTCTTTAGCCGTCGCAAGGGATTTGAAGCTTGATATGTCAAAAGTGAATGTAAACGGTGGAGCTATTGCTTTAGGCCATCCGGTGGGAGCCTCTGGCTGCCGCATTCTGGTAACCCTTCTTCATGAGATGGAGAAACGGGATGCAAAGAAGGGGCTTGCCACTCTCTGCATCGGAGGTGGAATGGGTTGTGCCACAATTGTGAAAAGAGATTGAAGCAGTTGATACCATAAAAATGGAGGTGCAGGGATATGGAATTTGTTACATACGAGGTTGAAGGACTGACAGGTATCATTACCATTAACCGTCCAAACGCATTGAATGCCTTAAATAGCCAGGTCTTAGAGGAACTTGATGAAATTTTAACTCATATTGATACCAGCCTGGTGAGAGCGCTTGTTCTTACGGGAGCTGGAGAAAAGTCCTTTGTGGCAGGAGCAGATATTGGGGAAATGAAAACCTTCACAAAGAAGGAAGGAGAGACCTTTGGTAAAAAAGGAAACGATCTCTTTCATCGCCTGGAAACCTTTCCCCTACCTATCATAGCAGCAGTGAATGGGTTCGCCCTTGGCGGAGGCTGTGAGCTATGTTTGAGCTGTGATATACGAATTTGTTCTGAGAATGCCATATTTGGTCAGCCAGAAGCAGGACTTGGAATTACTCCCGGCTTTGGAGGAACCCAGAGGCTGGCAAGAATCATCGGTCCTGGAATGGCAAAACAGATGATCTATACAGCAAGGAATATCAAAGCAGAGGAAGCTTACCGCATTGGTCTGGTCAATGCCATATACCCCCAACATGAGCTATTAACAGAGGCCAAGAAGATGGCAAAAGGAATCGCTAACAATGCTCCCATTGCAGTGAGAAATTGTAAAAAAGCCATTAATGACGGTCTTCAGGTGGATATGGATCAAGCGGTTATCATAGAAGAAAAGCTGTTTGGAGACTGTTTTGAAACACTGGATCAAAAGGAAGGAATGGGTGCATTTCTTGAAAAGAGAAAGGAACGGAATTTTATCATGAAGTAAACAAAGGGCATTGCCCTAATCGTTAGGGGTAGAAGGAGGTATATGAGATGAAAGTAGGAATTATCGGTGCAGGAACCATGGGATCAGGAATCGCCCAGGCATTTGCCCAGTCAAAGGGATATGAAGTTTGTCTCTGTGATATCAATGAGGAATTTGCCGCCAATGGTAAGAGAAAGATTGAAAAAGGGTTGGAACGCAGGATCTTAAAAGGAAAGGTAACAAAGGAGGATGCAGATGAGCTTTTGAACCGGATCAAAACAGGAGTCATTGACATCTGTCACGACTGCGATCTGGTAATTGAAGCAGCCATAGAAAATATGGAGATAAAAAAGCAGACCTTTCAAAAACTACAGGAGATTTGCAGAGAAGATTGCATGTTCGTAAGCAACACATCCTCTCTATCCATCACAGAACTTGGAGCCGGACTTGATCGTCCAGTAGCAGGAATGCACTTTTTTAATCCGGCACCAGTCATGAAACTGGTGGAAGTAATTGCAGGGCTTAATACTCCTGCTGATATGGTGAAAGAGATTAAAAGAATTGCAACTGATATTGGAAAGGTTCCAGTGCAGGTAGAAGAAGCCGCTGGTTTCGTTGTAAACAGAATACTCATCCCAATGATCAATGAAGGTATCGGTATTTATGCAGAGGGCGTTGCAGATCCAGAAGGAATTGACAGTGCAATGAAGCTTGGAGCCAACCATCCTATGGGACCACTGGAATTGGGGGACTTAATTGGACTTGATGTGGTCATGGCGATTATGGAAGTTCTTTATTCCGAGACAGGAGACCCCAAATATCGTCCCCACCCCCTGTTAAAAAAGATGGTAAGAGGCGGAAAGCTGGGACAAAAAACAGGAAGTGGTTTTTATCAATACAAAGGTTAAGAACGTAAAGGAGGGAAAACCTATGGCGGTTATTCAGTTGCCCTTTGGAAGGGGAAACATCAGCGCGACCATTCCTGATCACAGATTAAATGGAATATTAATGTCAGGTGCTCACAGTTATAAGGCAGATGGGGAGGAAGAAGCAATTGTCCGCAGAGCCATGGAACAGCCCATTCATTCTAAAAGGCTTAAGGAGTTGGTGAAGGGAAAGAAAAATATTGTCTTGATTGCAAGCGACCATACCCGCCCAGTTCCAAGTAAGGTCATAGCACCTGCCATGATAGAGGAAATCAAGGAGGGGAATCCAGAGGCACAGCTTACAATTCTCATTGCCACCGGATTTCACAGACCAACCACAAGGGCTGAGTTAATTGATAAGTTCGGGCAGGAAATTGTTGACCGGACAGATATCCGCTTTGTCATACACGAAAGTCAAAAGGATGAGGATATGGTCTTTCTGGATACTCTTCCTTCTGGTGGTAAATTTCTCATTCATCGGATTGCCGCAGAGGCAGACCTTCTTATTTCGGAAGGGTTTATCGAGCCCCATTTCTTCGCAGGTTTTTCCGGGGGAAGAAAAAGCGTGCTTCCAGGAGTTTCAAGCGGAAAGACGGTCATGGAAAACCATTGTTCCGAGTTTATTCACAGTGAATATGCCAGAACCGGTATCTTAGAGGGAAATCCCATACATCGGGATATGATCTACGCCGCAAAAAAGGCAAAACTCGGGTTTATCGTCAATGTGGTGCTGGATGAAAACAAGAAGGTTATAAAGGCATACGCAGGTCATTTTGATGAGGCACATAAAGAAGGCTGTAAATTTGTAGACACACTTTCTGGCGTGGATGCCATTCCTTCCGATATTGTCATCTCCACAAACGGCGGTTATCCTTTAGATCAGAATATATATCAGTCGGTAAAAGGCATGACGGCTGCAGAGGCGACCTGCAATCCCGGAGGAGTTATCATCATGGTATCAAGCTGTATGGACGGTCATGGAGGAGAGTCTCTCTACGATACATTTGCAGGGGGAGAAGATAAGAATGTTATCATGAAGCGTTTCCTTGATACTCCCAGGGATAAAACCGTACCGGATCAGTGGGAGTCACAGATCTTATGCCGAATCCTATTAAAACATAAGGTCATTATGGTGACAAAAGCACCGAAGGAAATGGTTTGTGACATGCAGATGGATTATGCAGATACCGTGGAGGAAGCAATCTCCATGGCAGATGATTATCTAAATAAAACTGACGCAAAGATAACCGTAATTCCAGATGGAGTCTCCGTCATCGTCAGAAACAACAAGCAATCATAGAGTTCAATAAAGGAGGAAATAAAGATGGAAGAAGTGATTTACAACAAAGTCACTCCACAATTGATACAGGAGTTCAAAAAGATCATACCAGGAAAAGTCCATGAAAAGGAAGAAATTAACGAGGATTATTCTCATGATGAGATGCCCATATATGGAAAAGGAATTCCGGAAGTTGTGATTGAGGCAACCAATACAGAGGATATTGCTGCAATTGTTAAACTGTGCTATGAAAACAACATACCAGTGATTCCAAGAGGGGCAGGAACCGGACTTACAGGGGCAGCCGTGGCCCTTCACGGTGGGGTTTTAATTGACATGAGCAAGATGAACAAGATTCTTGATTATGACAAGGAAAACTTTGTTGTCAGGGTAGAGCCCGGTGTACTGTTAAATACACTCGCTGAGGATGCCAAGAATCAGGGACTTTTATATCCCCCGGATCCAGGAGAGAAGTTTGCAACTTTAGGAGGAAATGTCTCAACCAATGCAGGTGGTATGCGTGCGGTCAAATACGGCTGCACCAGAGACTATGTCAGGGCTATGACTGTAGTACTTCCTACCGGAGAAATCATTCATCTTGGTGCACCGGTATCAAAGACCTCGACAGGTTACAGCCTTATTAATCTCATGATTGGATCAGAGGGAACGTTGGGAATTATAACCGAACTAACCCTTAAAGTAATTCCAGCTCCAAAAGAGACCATAAGCCTAATTGTTCCCTTTGAAAATCTTAAAGACTGCATCGGAGCCGTGCCTAAGATATTTATGGCAGGTCTAAAACCTCAGGCACTGGAATTCATGGAAAAAGAAATTGTTCTTTCTTCGGAACGGTATTTGGGAAAAAATGTCTTTCCAAAAGAAGTGGAGGGCGTGGATATTGGCGCCTACTTACTCATTACTTTTGACGGAGACCGAATGGATCTTTTAGAAGAACTTTCCGAGCAGGCGGCAGAGGTGGTATTGGAGGAAGGTGCTGTAGACGTACTGGTTGCAGATACCCCTGTGAAGAAAAAGGAAGCCTGGGAGGCAAGAAGCACCTTTTTGGAAGCCATTGAGGCAGAAACAAAGCTTTTGGATGAGTGTGACGTGGTAGTGCCCGTCAATCAGATCCCTTCCTATCTCTCTTTTGTAAAATCATTAGAAGACCAGTACGATTTTGCTCTCAAAAGCTTTGGTCACGCAGGAGATGGCAATCTGCATATCTATACCTGTGCCAATGACATGGAAGAAGAGGAATTCAAACGACAGGTAGCTGAATTTATGGATATTATCTATAAAAAAGCAGCCGAATGCGATGGGCAGATATCCGGAGAGCATGGCATTGGTTCCGGTAAGATGGAATATCTGGTCGCTTTTGCAGGAGAAACAAGCATGCGTTTGATGAAGGGAATTAAAGAAGTATTTGATCCAAAGATGATACTCAATCCAGGTAAAATCTGCTACAAGCTATAAATAGAAAATCATCAGGAGGCGAAGAAAATGGCATATTTGATATCAGAGGAAGCACAGGACTTATTGCAGGATGTTAAGACCTTTTGCGAGAAAGAAGTAAAGGAACAATGTAAGGAATACGACGCTTCCGGGGAGTGGCCGAAGAACATTTACGAAAAGGCACTTGAGCAGGGATATCAGGCACTTGAAGTCCCAGAGGAATTTGGGGGACCAGGATTAAATCGCGTGGATGTGGCAGCTCTCATTGAGCAGATGGCAATTGCGGACGCAGGTTTTGCCACCACTATTTCCGCCAGCGGTCTTGCCCTAAAACCAGTATTAATTGCCGGCAGTAAGGAACAGAAGGAGCGAGTGTGCGATTTGGTGCTAGAGGGAGGCCTTGGTGCCTTTTGTCTCACAGAGCCAGGAGCAGGCTCCGATGCTGGTGCAGGTAAGACAACAGCAGTCAAAGATGGAGATGAGTACATATTAAACGGAAGAAAATGCTTCATCACCAATGGAGAAGTGGCCTCCTTTTACTGTATCACAGCGATGACAGATAAGACTTTAGGGGTAAAAGGAATGTCTATGTTCCTCGTAGAAGCTGGGACTCCAGGACTTAGTACGGGAAAAGAAGAAGACAAAATGGGAATCAGAACCTCCAACACCTGTGATGTTGTCATGGAGGACTTAAGAATACCAGCTTCCAACTTAATTGGGGAAGAAGGAAAAGGATTTTCCATTGCTATGAAAACTTTGGATCAGGCAAGAACCTGGATGGGCTGTATTGCAGCAGGCATTGCCCAGAGGGGGATTGACGAGGCAGTTGCATATGGAAAAGAGCGAATTCAGTTTGGCAAACCTGTCATTAAGAATCAGGCGCTGCAGTTTAAGGTTGCTGATATGCATATTAAGACAGAAACCGCCCGCCAGATGGTAGCTCATGCATTGACCCGTATGGATATGGGACTTTCCTATACCACGGAATCTGCCATTGCAAAGTGTTACGCTTCAGACATTGCCATGGAGGTGGCATCCGAGGCCATTCAGGTCTTTGGAGGATATGGATACAGTCGGGAATATCCGGTTGAAAAGCTGCTACGGGATGCAAAGATATTCCAGATCTTTGAGGGAACCAACGAGATCCAGAGAATGGTTGTTGCAAACAACGTCATTGGAAGATAAAGAAGGAGCGTGCAAAGTATGGAAATGTTAGTTTGTATCAAGCAGGTGCCTGATGATTCCGTAGAGATTTCCTTAGACCCAGGCACAAAGGAACCAGCTCTTAAGGGTGTAACACCAGTGGTGAATGCATTTGATACCTATGCCCTTGAGATGGCAGCCAGGTTAAAGGAAGCGTATGGCGGTGAGATAACAGTGGTTTCCATAGGGGATGATGAGGTGAAGAATTCCTTAAAAAACTGTCTGGCAGTAGGCGCTGATCACGCTTATCTTGTAAAACATGAAAAGTCCCAGTCCTTGGACCCGTGTGGAATTGCAAATATCTTAAAAAACGCAGTCCATAACATAGAAGAGGAGCTAGAAACCAAATTTGATCTGATTCTCTGCGGAAAAGAATCTACGGATTATGCTTCCAGTCAGGTGGGTCTGCTTTTGGCTAGTAAACTTGGTCTTCCAGTGGCAACCAATATCATTAAAGTAGAGCCAACGGACGGTTTCATGAAAATAAAGCAGGAAACAGAGGAAGGCTATCGTAGCATAGAAGCAATAACCCCTTGTGTTGTCACTGTTCAAAAACCTGATTACGATCCCAGATATCCCACCATTAAAAGTAAGATGGCAGCAAGGAAAAAGGAGATAAAGGAATTGTCACCTTCTGAGGAAGGAAGCAGTATGTTGGAGGTGATCCGGGTATTTGAACCGGCAAAGCGGGCGGCAGGCATTAAGCTGAAAGCGGATAACGAACAAGAGGTAGTTGCACAGGCAATGTCTGTTATGACGGCAGCCAAGGTTTTTTAGGAGGAAGAGAAGATGAGTCATTCAGATGCAAAAAATATTATGGTTTATGTTGAGACCGTTTCTGATACTCCTTTAAACGGTGGGCTGGAGATACTGACAAAGGCTCATAAACTGGCATCTGCCAGGGGCGAAGAAGTAATTGCTGTATTCATTGGCAGTAATCTGGAACATGCAGCTAGTACCGCCATTATGGCAGGAGCAGATAAAGTTATCCTTGTAACAAAGGACAATTATGAGATGGAGGTTTACGCGGCCGTTCTCACAAAGCTGGCGGAGAAATATAAGCCATCTTTAATCCTTTCTGCAGGAACCCTTATGGGAAAAGATATTCTTCCCCTGGTCGCAGGGAACCTATCTACAGGATGTGCTGTGGATGTCATGGAGATCACAGACAAAGATGGGAACTTTGTCTTCACCTGTCCGGTTTACGGAGGAACGGTATTAAATGATCTTGTGATTCATGGGACACCAGCCATTGCAGCCGTCCGATCCGGTGCGTTTGAGAAGGAGCTAATGTCGGAAAGAACCGGAGAAATTATAAAAGAGCCAATGGATTTTGAAGACAATGTCAAGGCAAAGATCGTTGAAGTCGTTAAGGAAATGGCAGAAACGGTTAATTTGGAGGAAGCACAAGTCATCGTTTCCGGCGGACGGGGAATGGGTAATAAAGAAAACTTTAAGCTTGTGGAGGAACTTGCTTTGGCCTGTCATGGTGTTGTGGGGGCAACAAGGCCGGCAATCGAGGCGGAATGGGTGCCTCGTTCCCATCAAGTGGGGCAATCGGGGAAGATAGTGGCTCCAAAACTATATATTGCCTGTGGAATCTCAGGGGCAACCCAGCACGTATCAGGAATGATTGGTTCTGGATATATCGTAGCAGTCAATAAGGATGAAGACGCTCCTATCTTTGATATTGCGGACGTGGGGATTGTAGGTGATGTTGTTAAAGTGGTTCCTCTTTTAATAGAGGAAATTAAGAAAATTCAGTCATTATAAGAAGAACCGTGAAAGATGTATGGAGGGGTCGGTTATGAATATTATTATCTTTCTTATGGCATTATCACCTATTTTATGGCTCATGGTAGCCTTGAGCCTTTTAAAGCTTCCCGCATTAAAAGCCTGTCCCATTGCACTTGTGATAGCAATTGTATTAGCCATGTCTTACTGGAAAATGCCGTTGTTAGAATGCATAACCGGAGGCTTAGAGGGGGTCGCACTTGCTTTGTGGCCAATCAGTATTGTAATTATTGCAGCTATCTTTACTTATAACCTTTGCATTGCAACCGGAAGCATGGACTGCATCAAAGAAATCCTGGCTGGGGTATCCAGGGATAAGCGGATTTTGCTTTTAATCATCGGTTGGTGTTTTGGAGGTTTTATGGAAGGTATGGCGGGCTTTGGGACTGCCATTGCAATTCCAGCCAGCATGTTATGCGGTATGGGGTTTCCGCCAGTTGCGGTAACCGTAGCATGTCTGGTGGCGAATGCATCGCCTACTGCCTTTGGTTCTGTAGGAATTCCAACGGTTACCGTTGCCCAGATTGCAGGGCTAAAGAGCGGGGAAGTAGCCTTTGCAACAGCACTTCAGCTGACACCCTTTATCTTGATTGCACCTTTTGTTATGGTTTGCATCATCGGATCTTCTGTAAAGGCTCTTAAGGGGGTCTGGCCCCTGGCCTTAGTTGCAGGTGTTTCATTTGCGGTGCCAGAGCTGATTGCGGCAGCTTTTCTTGGAGCAGAGCTTCCAGTTATTATTGGTTCCATCTCTTCTCTGATCATCACCATAGGGGTATCAAAGAAATGGTTTAAAGATACGGATCCAAAGTACCGGATTGAACGTAATGGACCAGAGAGGGAACATAAAATTACGGCAAAGGAAGCGACAAAGGCCTGGATGCCTTTCATCTTGATCTTTATATTCCTGCTCCTCACCTCTAAAATGGTTCCTTCCATCAATCATATATTATCTGCCGTTAAGACGTCAGTTTCCATTTATACAGGAGAAGGAGCTAAGCCATATACCTTTGTCTGGCTTGCTACCCCTGGTTTCTTAATCGGGGCAGCAGCAGTAATCGGAGGTAAGATACAAGGCGCAGATGCGAAACTTATGGGGAAGGTGTTTGTAAGCACCTTAAAGCAGATGTGGAAGACAATTCTCACCATTGTTACCATTATGACCATGTCAAAAATCATGGGCTACAGTGGAATGATAGCCGCCATAGCTGGAACCATGCTGTCACTCACTGGAAGTTTTTATCCTCTTACCGCACCTCTTGTAGGGGCATTAGGAGCATTTGTAACGGGCAGCGGGACCTCTTCCAGCGTTCTGTTTGGAAGTTTGCAGGCTCAAACAGCCGTAAACTTAGGTCTTAATCCCGTTTGGTTGGTATCCTCAAGCACGGTAGGTGCCACCATCGGTAAGATCCTATCCCCTCAGAGCATCGCCATTGGAGCGGCCGCGGCAGGTTTACTGGGCAGTGAAAGCAAGGTTTTAAATAAAACAGTAAAATACAGTGCTGTTTTCATAATAATCGCCGGCTGCATTGCATATTTTGGAAGCTGGTTTTACTAGGAAAGGAAGAAAAAACATGAAAATTCTTGTTTGTATCAAACAGGTACCTGACAGCAATAAGGTTGAAGTGGATCCTGTAACAGGAGTATTAAAAAGAGACGGAGCGGCATCAAAGATGAATCCCTATGATTTGTATGCCATTGAAACGGCTCTTCGGATCAAAGAGAAAACAGGAGGTATCGTCGACGTCATATCCATGGGACCTCCCCAGGCCATGCATGTGATTAAAGAGGCATTTTCCATGGGAGCAGATCATGGGACGCTTTTGTCAGACAGACGTTTTGGCGGAGCCGATGTTCTTGCAACCAGCTATACCCTGGCACAGGGAATTAAGTCAATGGGAGAATATGATTTAATTCTTTGTGGTAAGCAGACTACAGATGGAGATACCGCTCAGGTAGGTCCGGAAATTGCAGAATGGCTTAACCTTCCTAGTGTTTCCAATGTGGTGAGTATCCGCATGTTTGAAGAAGATGGAATTACGGTTGACATGGATCTTCCTGATGAAGTAGAGGTAGCAAAGGTAAAATTCCCGTGCTTGCTTGCGGTGGATAAAGATATTTTTCAGCCAAGGCTTCCGTCATACGTAAAAAAGACGGAGACAAAAGATAGAAAGATTCAGATCCTTACACTGGATGATATGACGGATCAGGACGAACTGAATTATGGTCTCAATGGATCACCTACCCAGGTGCAGAAGATATTCCCTCCTGAGACAAATGATAAAAAGGAAATATGGAATGGTTCTGGAGATATGCTTGCAAAAAAACTGTTTGATAAGGTGGAAGAACTGAAATTTGTTTAGGAGGTGAAGTTATGGCAAGATTAATCGTACATCAGGAGAGAATTCCTGATCATCAGGAACTGATCAATATCTGTCCCTTTGGAGCACTAGAGGAACAGGACGGGAAGGTTGTTGTAAATGCCGCCTGTAAGATGTGCCGTCTTTGTGTTAAAAAGGGTCCTGAGGGCGCAGTGGAATATGTAGAAGATGTGAAGAAACCGGAAATCAACAAAGACGAATGGAAAGGCGTTGCTGTTTACGCAGACCATGTAGATGGCACCATTCATCCCGTTACCTTTGAGCTGATTGGAAAAGCAAAGGAGATGGCAGCCGTCACCGGGCAGGAGGTTTACGTCCTGTTTATGGGAAATGAGATCCGAGAAAAAAGCGAGGAAATTCTTCATTACGGAGCTGACAAGGTCTTTGTATATGATAAGGAAGAGCTGGCACGCTTTAAGATAGAACCCTATACCGCTGTCTTTGAAGATTTTATTAGGAAAGTAAAGCCATCCTCCATTTTAGTAGGAGCAACCACCGTAGGCCGTCAGCTGGCTCCAAGAGTTGCAGCCAGAATGAAAACCGGGCTGACTGCTGACTGCACCATACTGGAGATGAATGAAAATTCAGATTTATCCCAGATTCGTCCCGCCTTTGGCGGCAATATCATGGCTCATATCAAAACCCCTAACCACCGTCCCCAGATTGCTACGGTGCGTTATAAAATAATGAATGCCCCTGCCCGCGCGGAATCAAAGTCAGGAGTAATTGTAGATTGCGATATGAATGAGGATATGCTTACCTCCAATGTGGATGTTATTGATATTTTGCCAAAAGCAAAAGAGACCTTTATTGAAAACTCTGATGTTTTAGTGGTAGCTGGCAGAGGTGTAAAAAAAGAAGAAGATATCAATATGCTTCGAGAGCTTGCAGATCTCTTAGGAGGTCAGGTGGCATGCACCAGACCAATGGCTGAATCCGGTTGGATGGACGCAAAATACCAGATTGGCTTAAGCGGTCGAACCGTTAGACCGAAACTGATTATCACCTGTGGAGTTTCTGGTGCCATTCAGTTTGTGGCTGGCATGAATCATTCCGATACCATTTTTGCAATCAATAACGATCCAAAGGCACCTATTTTTAAATCAGCCCATTACTGTTTGGTCGGTGATTTCTATGATATTCTCCCTAAGCTGATTACAAAAATCAAGGAAAAGGAGGGCGTTTAATCATGGGATATAAAAAAATTGATAAAGATGATATTGCGTACATAAAAGGTATCATTGGGGATGACGAACGTATCCTGATTGGAGATTTTATCAATGAAGAGTACAGTCACGATGAATTAAGTGGTACCAGCAGTTATCCTGATATTGTAGTGAAGGCAAAATCAGCAAAAGAGATCTCTGAAATTATGAAATACGCATTCGAACATGTGATACCCGTAACTCCAAGAGGAGCTGGTACTGGTCTTGTGGGTTCCTCAGTGGCAATCGAGCACGGAATCATGATCGATACCACATTAATGAACCAGGTCCTTGAATTAGATGAGGATAATCTGACCATTACCGTAGAACCAGGTGTATTGCTCATGGAACTTTCTGCATATGTGGAAGATCATGACTTATTCTATCCCCCAGATCCAGGCGAAAAATCTGCTACCATTGGAGGAAATATCAGCACCAATGCAGGTGGAATGCGAGCTGTAAAATATGGAGTGACAAGGGATTATGTAAGAGGCCTGGAGGTGGTTCTTCCAAATGGAGAGATTACGGAGTTTGGCGGTAAGGTGGTAAAGAACAGCTCTGGTTATGCTCTTAAGGATTTAATGATTGGAGCTGAGGGAACCTTAGGCTTTATCACAAAGGCAATTCTAAAGCTGATCCCCCGTCCGAAGTTTGTAATAAGTCTGCTGATCCCATTTCCTACCCTGGATCATGCCATCAATACTGTGCCACTAATTGTAAAATCAAAGACCATTCCCACAGCCATTGAATTCATGCAGAGGGAAGTTATCATTGATGCCGAACAGTATTTAGGAAAAACATTTCCAGATAAACAGTCAGACGCGTATCTCCTCTTGAAATTTGATGGAAATTCATTAGAAGAAATCGAAAAGGCCTATGATAGTGTTGCCAAACTCTGCCTGGAGCAAGGTGCCTTAGATGTTCTGATATCCGATACCGAAGAACGGGAGGATTCCATTTGGAAGGCAAGGGGGGCGTTCCTGGAAGCAATTAAAGGCTCTACCACTTACATGGATGAGGTGGATATGGTAGTTCCAAGGAGTTCCGTCAATGAAATGGTTACCTATCTCCATAGCCTGCAAGAGGAGTGTGATCTAAGAATTAAAAGCTTTGGTCATGCAGGAGACGGAAATCTCCATGCTTATATGCTAAAAGATGATTTAAACGACGAGGAATGGGAAAAGCGTATGAGCAAGGCAATGGAAAAGGTTTACGCAAAAGCCAGAAACCTGGGAGGCCAGGTTTCTGGAGAACATGGTATTGGTTTTGCAAAGAAGCCTTATCTAAGAGAATCTCTTCCTGAGGTCAATTTGAATTTAATGAACGGCATTAAAAAGGTATACGATCCAGATAATATTTTAAATCCTCACAAGATAGCCCAAATGTAACCTTAAAAACGAGTATATCCGACTTACTTGACAGTCGGGTATACTCGTTTTTGGTGTAGTGGTTTTATACGCTTGTCTCAGAACAATTCTTGTAGTATGATGATACTAACTGATAATTGACCTGATAATGAAGCATGTATGAAAGGGGAAAACAATGAAGAGAGAACGTATTATGAGAGAGGAAATGGTTTCCTCTGTTGATGGAACGAGATTAAGGTTTCGAGCGGATCTTGTTGAAGAACCCAGGGCATTGGTCGTCATAGCCCATGGTCTGTGTGAGCATTTAAACCGTTATGATTATTTTACGGAAAAGCTCAATGAGAATGGATACAGCGTTTACCGATATGACCAAAGAGGACATGGAAAATCCGAAGGCAAAAAGGTCTACTTCAGTGATTTTAACGAGATGCCAGAGGATCTGTCCACAATCGTTTCCATTGCAAAAAAAGAGAGTGGAGGAAAAAAGGTATACTTATTTGGTCACAGCATGGGAGGAGAGACCGTAACCCTCTATGGCACCAAGCATCCAGGGACTGTGGACGGAATCATTACCTCTGGTGCCCTGACACATTATAACAATCCTATTATGGGGGATACCTTTCCGATTGTAGCTCCGGAAGATACTTATTTGCCAAATGAATTAGGGGACGGGGTTTGCAGCGATGCGAAAGTCATAGAAGCCTATGCCAGTGACCCACTGGTGGAAAAGCAGATTAGTACAGGCCTGATCAATCAGATTTATGCAGGCGTACAGTGGTTAAAAGAACAGATTGGAAACTTCTCAGACCCAGTGCTCATACTTCATGGAGCGAATGATGGACTTGTTTCGGCCAAGGATTCCTTGGAGTTCTTTGAGGAAATCAGTTCCAAGGATAAGAGTCTTAGAGTTTATGCAAATCTTTACCATGAGATTCTAAACGAGCCAAGCAGGAATGAAATCATTGCTGATATCCTATTGTGGTTGGGGAAGCATAACGGATAAAATAAAGAATTATAATAAATGAGAAAGACCGGACTAAGCCATTACAGGCAGTCCGGTCTTTTCGTCAATGCTATTAGTTGTTGATTGCAAAAATCCTCAATCCTATGTCATCTAATGAATGTATCCATATCTCACCATTTCCCATCATAATGCCATTATCATTACTAAATAGGTATCTGGTATAGCTCTTGCTTATTTTATCTTTAAAATCCGCAGTTATAATATCATCATATAGTTGTATAAATTCATCAGAAGAATTTATTGTTTTTTTCGCATCACGGATGGTAACATTGATTGGATACTGGATTATTTCTGCTAATTCTTTTTTCTTATCGTTTGTAATATATAATTTGATATTCTTTGCGAAAGTTTCAACATCTTCTGTAGATGCCTCTGCAAAAAGGTATCGTTCTTGTGGAGAGCTAGCGAAGGAATGGGAGAGGGATAGGTCAAAGTTTTCTTCTATATTGTCCTTCTTATTTTTATAATCTACTACTAATAAATCCCCTTTTTGTGTGCCTGGTTTTATTAATCCTTGAAATGTAATACTGCCGTCTTCATTGGATAAAGCAAACGATGCACGATTAACATCAATGGATCCTGTTAAATGGGTCTCTGTATCATCATCATAAGAGGTTACATAGGAGGCTGATAATTCATTTTCATTTCTGAATATGGCCATATATATGTTTTGTTTGCCTTCATTTCCTTTGAATACGCTGGTATTCTGGTTATTAATGATCCCTTCCATGATTGAGATATCTTCTGGAGTCAAAGTTGCTGTTTCAGTAGGAGCCGTTGTATTGGATTCTGGGGATTTCGTGCTGGCCACAACCTCGGTTTCGTTTGTTGTAGCGGGAGCTGTACTGGATTCCTCCATCTTTGTTTCCGGTGGAATTTCTGTAGTTTTATGTCGCGTAGAAGTAATATAGTAGACTACAATTAAACATAGGATAAGTATGGGAAGTATTATAACTAACTTTTGCTTTAATTTCATTATTTATTCTCACCTTCATTTAGAGTATAATGCTGATGCTATTTATCCTACTAAACTATCATAAATTCATGAAATAAACAAGAAGTAAAAAGTTGGTCTCTCCATATAAGTTTCGAATCCAATTTGGAAATTAACTATTGATTCCCATTGCTTTTTCAGCCCATTTGGAATCCTTAAAAATAGCTCTTCCTATTCCAATGAAATCTGCTTTTCCCTCTTTCAATAACTGTTCCGCATCTTTTACATCTGTCACGCCACCAGTTAAAATCAAAGGAACAGATACTTCTTTTTTTATTGCTAATGTTGCATCTGAAAACCACCCTGGTTCATTTGTATCTTTACGTATAGCTCCAATATAACCACCTGATATATCTAATAAGTCGATCCCTGCTTCCTGAAACTTCTTAGATGCATATATTCCATCTTCAATGGTACTGCCACCTTCCATGTAGTCACAAGCACCCAGGCGAAGCGCTAACAGAAAATCATCTCCTACAACGTCTCTAATTGCCTTAATAATTTCTAAATGGATTTTAATTCTTCCATCGATTGTTCCACCATATTCATCGGCACGTTTATTGCCAAGAGGGGAATAAAATTGATTCAAAAAGTAACCATGAGCAGAATGTATTTCAACACCATCATAGCCAGCCTCTTTTACTCTTTTTGCTGCATCGGCAAAAGATTTTATAACCCTTTGAATATCGCTATGGTCCATTTCGTGAGGAATGAGCTGTGTTTTTGCTGTCATGCTTACATTGACAATTGCGCTTGCACTGATTGGTTCATATCCAGTTATTTCCCCAGATGCGGAACTTCCAGCATGACTGATCTGAGCTATGACTTTACTGCCATTCTTATGAATCACATCTGCTATTTTTTTTAGTCCCGCCACATCTTCATCTCTTGCTATGGATACTTGACCATCACTGGCCATGCCATCTTTGCTTACATAATGATGCTCTGTAATAATTAATCCGATATAACCACCCTTTGACTTTTCATCATAGTAATCAATCAGTTGGTTTGTTACTTCACCGTTTGCTGCTTTTGATGTTGCCATGGGAGGCATTACAATTCGATTTGGAATTGTAACTGATTTTATGGTGATTGATTCGTTCAATAAATTCATAAATACCCCTTTCTTTTATTGTTTATTTTCTATCTTTCCTTTATAATAACTTAGACGCGACAATTTAAACAGTATGCACTTTTTAGTGAGATACTATCCAAAAGGAGAGTGTGAATAAATGAATGATTCCCAAAATCATGAATGCAATCAAGAGGCAGATATCGATTCAAAACCTTTTGAATATACCTTATCCCTCATAGGCGGTAAATGGAAACTCCATATCTTGTTCTGGCTTTTGAGAAAAGACATTATGCGATACAGTGAGCTTAAAAAAGCACTTCCGGGAATTACTCACAAAATGCTAAGTAATCAGTTAAAAGAATTAGAATCAGATGCTCTCATCATCCGCCACGAATATCCACAGGTTCCACCAAAGGTTGAATATTATCTTTCCGATCGTGGGAAATCATTAATGCCTGCACTTCATGAATTATGTGTATGGGGCGGAAAGCATATAAATGATGAATATTAATTCTACTTTTTGTAGTTAGGAAAGTAAAACCGATAGAAAAATAAGTATGACATGTAAAAAAAAAATCTGCAAAACAGGGTCTTCTATGATGAAATAATGAATCATAGAAGACCCTGTTTTTTTCATGAAGTTAATAAAATTTTTAACTCATAAAATATGCGTATTACATAAAAAAGTTCTATTGGCATTTTGAAGGTTTCATGACTCCAGAAACACCAGGTAATCATTCCAATCAGTCATCACACCCTCTTTTTAAACATCATACTATGTTTATTAAAAGGAGGAATTAGAGTAAAGATAGACCTCAAGTTTCTATGGGATAAGACAATCTAAAAACCATAACATGCACCAACTTGGTCTATTTTTAATATATTAATAACAAAAATAAAAGGAGAATTATTATGGAATTATTTTATTGGAGCAATGAAAAGAAAATACCCTTAAAAATATCCGATTTATATAGAGCATTTAAAGACAATGGTAATGTGGAAAGTAAAAACAAATCTTTTTCTTCTAACCTAAATTCAAATTTGACTGATTTGAAAAATGGTATCATTTTAGAAACAATAAGTGGCAGTAAAGAGAATGAAACGAATTCATTTTCAAGCAAAAATCAAAGTGAAAATAATGATCTTCTGGTAGTGGAATCAGAAGATAAAACACCGATGATTCTAACAAATCAGTTTATTATCCAGTTCAAACCCGATGTAACAAGAGAAGAAATTGATACTATTAATATCCTTAATAATGTCAGCGTTATTGAAAGTATTAAGGGGGAAGATAATACCTTCCTGGTGGAGACCGCAGAAGGTAACGCAGAAAGTGCACTGGAGCTGGCAAATACCTATCATAAAGATGATAAGGTAATATTTGCACAACCAAATTTTGTCCGGTTGTTTAAGCCTATGGCATCATTAAGTAACGATCCGGATGTAAAGAAGCAGTGGGCGATTAAAAATACCGGACAAACCGGAGGAATTGCAGGGGAAGATATCAAGGTTTTAGAGGCATGGGATATAACAACAGGAAGTAAAGATATTATCATTGCTATCGTAGACGAAGGTGTTGATTACACCCATGAAGACTTAAATGTAGCAGATAAACTGGTAACCGGATATGATGCCTGCTACAAGCGTGATGATCCCAATCCATTGACTGCTGATGCCCATGGAACCGCTTGTGCAGGGATAGCGGCTGCAAAAAGCAATAACAACAAAGGAATCGCCGGTGTGGCTCCGGATTGTAAGCTGATGGGAGTCAGAATCGCCTATGGAGCTGGTACGCTATGGGTTACTGATGATGCAAAAATTGCAGATGGAATTGTAACAGCTGTGGACCGGGGAGCCGATGTCCTTAGTAACAGCTGGGGAGGCGGAAGTAAAAGCCAGACAATTATAAATGCAATCAATTATGCGAAGCAGAAGGGCCGAAATGGAAAAGGCTGCGTTGTTTGCTTTGCCGCTGGTAATGATAATGGTAAAGTTTCTTTCCCTGGTAATCTGGATAATGTTATCACAGTTGCAGCATGTAATGAATATGGTGAAAGAAAAAGTAAGACAAGTAAAGACGGCGAATATTGGTGGGGCAGTAATTATGGCCCTCAGGTTGATGTGGCAGCCCCAGGTGTTCACATTTACACAACTGATATTATGAATAAGGCAGGCTATGCCTCTGGTAATTATGAAGATGGATTTAATGGTACATCTGCAGCAACCCCACATGTTGCAGGAGTTGCGGCACTTGTGCTTTCCGTTGCTCCTTCACTAAAAGCTAGTGAAGTAGAAGAAATAATCAAAGGTTCTGCAGATGATATTAATCCTAAAGGTTTTGATAATTATACCGGTTACGGGAGAATCAATGCATTTAAAGCTGTTTCAAAAGCATTAGAGATTGTAAATGCAGATAAATAGAACCTAAAGTTTGATCAAATATGAGCTGAAAAAAGGATTTTCCTATCAACCGTTTTTTGCAAGATATGGACAATCTGGATAATCGTCTATCTCCTCATTGCAGTGGGATAGACGATTATCCTGTTTTTTATTAAAGATATAATACCCTATTGTTTTAATTGTTAATTGCTATGATTTTTAATCCTTTGCCTTCTAAGGAATTAAACCAGATATCTCCATTTCCCATCATAACGCCCATATCGTTGCTGAACAAATATCTAGTATAACTGACATCAATTTTGTATTTAAAATGGTCTGTTATGATGTCTTCATAGGACTGTATAAATTCATCAGGGGTGTAAATGGTTTTATTTGCATTGTGTATTTTGACACTAATGGGATACTGAATCAGTTCTGCGAATTCCTTCCTCTTGTCATTCTTTATATATGATTTTATTTCTTTTGCAAAGGTTTCAACATCTTCTGTGGTACCTTCTACAAGTGGATATCTTTTGTCAATTGTACTTTCAATGGAATGGGAGAGTACCAGGTAAAGATTTACTTCAACTTTGTCTTTTTTATTTGTAAAAACACCTGTCAGAATATCCCCTTTTTGTGTCCCAGGCTCTATTAGGCCTTGAAACGAGATGCTTTTGTCTTCATTTGATAATATAAACGAAGCAGTATGAATATCAATGGACCCTGTTAAATTTATCTCGGTGTCGTTATCAGAAGTTATGTAGGAGGCGGTCAATTCATTTCCATTTCTAAATATGGCCATGTATATTTCTTCAAATATCTTGATATTTCCTTTCAATACGTTAGTACTCTGGTCACTAATAATCTGGTTAATACTTTCGATATCCTCTGGAGATACACTCACTGTTTCCACAGGAGAAGGGGTGCTTGTAAGTGGATCGGATTGGGTGTTAAAATCAGGCTCAATATGAATACTGGGAGTCGTATTAGATTCATATGTTACTGGTACGATCATATCATTTGGCGTGTTATACCTTTTGCCAGAAAAGTTATGTAATATACATATACATAAAACAACGATATGAAGCACTAATATTATTTTTATAATTGGTTTCAAGTTTATAATCTCACTTTCATTTAAGGGTTTTACACCAACCTTTCTATCATAATAAGTTATCATAATATCAAGAAATTAACAAGGTTTGATAAGCTGGTCAACTCTCCTAACTCTAATTGCCATAAATGCTCTTCCTGGAAGTGAGATATTAAATTTTCCTTTGTAACGCCCCATGGGTTCCATGGTCATATTCCAGGTATCAATAACCGCCACCTCATATTCATTCCTATCATCAAAATAAAAGCTCCGGAAGGAAGGACGCATAAAGCTGTAATAGAATAAGTAATAATCCTTGATTGGCTTCTCTTTTTGTTCCTCTGGTACTCCGCAAATCTCATCCCAGCCGCATTTCTCATAAGGCATTAAACCATAACCAGGAGTTTCCAGCATGATATCATGAAGAAATTGAAACCGCTTCCAGCTTTCCCCTTTTAGTTTCCCACCGTGGGACCACCACAAAATATTGTCATCACTCATAAAGCACTCACTATGTCCAGGATACCCACCTCGCAAGGCTGCTTCCCAGAATCGCCTTAACATTTCTTCCCCGCTTATATTTCCCCAGCCATGCTGAATATTACCTTCATAAGCGATTTCGTCTAAAACCACAGGTTTGCCAAACTGTGTCCTAAACTCATTGACCAGCTCCGATGATCGGTAAAGCTCTTGTCTTTGAATGCTGCAGTGGGTGATCCAGGAACGGGTATGATCGTAGAAGCCAAAGCAATTATGAATGGAACGTAAATGATGATAGGGATCCTTCTCGCAGATAATGGATGCGTAACGTTCCCAGTCATCCGTAGACTTACCTGGAAGTAAATCATATTCATTTGCTAAGGACCACCATACGTTATGGAAGGCGGCAAAGCGTGCAATCACATAATTCCAATAAAGATCATCCTGTTCCTTTGTCATCTGGGAAAAGCCCCATCGATCATAAGGATGCATGACAATAAGATCGGCCTCTATTCCTCGCTTGCCCAGTTCATAAATACATGTTTCTATATGGGTAAAATGTTCCGGATTAAATCTTGTAAAGTCCCAGTCATTTCCCTTTTTAAGATTTCCAAGGGAAGCAGTGTAATCATTGAAATTATCACTGGTCAGCACACTGCTGTCAATGGGGGTTCCCTCATAGGGGTAAGACCTTGGTTCCTTCAAATTATAATCATAATGTTTTGGAAAGATACAGAAACGAATTTTATTAAATCCAGCCTCAGATAGGCTTTCCAGTGTCTGTGTAATCAGCTCATCAGATTGCAGTTCCCATACATAACATGTAGTTCCAATGGAATAATACTTCGTTCCATCCTCATAAGAAAAATGATATTTATTTATCACTCCAACCGGACCATGATTTGATTTTCTGGCAGGCGATACCACAAATTCACCCTGAATACCGTCAGTTTCATCCTCAAAAAAACTTCCTGTGATTAAAAATGTATATTCACCTTCATAAGAAGGCATAAAGCGTACTTTGTATACACCATTACCATCATAGAATCCGTCGGCGTAAATCTGCTCATGCTCCCCCTTAAAACAACCTTTTATTTCGTAATCAGTAAAAGGATTTCCTTTTGTTTTCCCTTTAAGTTCCACTTCAAATACATCCCATTTTGCAACTTTTGGTTTATAATTAGCGTCCAATGTTTTTCTCCTATTCTATCATGGTAATAAATGGTATCTTTCTACAAGTGAAATAATGACTATTAAATGAATTGAAAAATGGCTCTGCGCTGTAAGAAAGCGAGAGCCAAGTATTTGATTCTATGATGCCTTATATTATCCTTTCACTCCTGAAGAGGTTACGCCTTCCACAAAATACTTCTGAGCGGAGAAGAAGAGAACCAATGCTGGCACAAGAGCTAAGAAAGACATAGCGAGGATCTGGTTCCATTCCACGATTCCGCTGCTTTGATCAATGGACATTTTTAAAGCCAGTGCAACGGGATACTTTGCCAGACTGGTTACGTAGATCAATGGCCCTAAGAAGTCATTGAAACTCCATACAAACTGAAAGATAATACAGCTTATCAGTGCTGGTTTCAAGGCGGGCAATAAAATCATAACGAGAACCTGGAAGGAATTGCATCCATCGATGGTTGCTGCTTCATCCAGATACATTGGGATGGAGCGTAAAAACTGAATTAACATAAAGACGAAAAAAGGTTCGTTGGCAAAGATAGTTGGTGCAACCAGTGGTACATAGGTGTCCAAAAGTCCTAATTGTTTCCACAAAAGATAAAGTGGAATTCTCGTTACCACTGCAGGAAGAAACATGGTCGCCATTAAAATTGAGAAAAAGATCTTTTTAAATGGAAACTGGAATCTTGCAAAGCCATAGGCAACAAGGGTGCTGGATATAAGACAGAAGAGGATTTTTGGTATGACAAACATAAAGGTATTCATAAAAAATGTTGTAAACGTATACTTGGTTCTTGTTTTCCAGCCTTCAATATAAGGGGTAAAATCAATTCGTTTTGGTATAAAGTTTACAGAGGTAAAAATCTCATTGTTTGTTTTAAAAGTAGCACCAACCAGCCATATAATTGGATAAATCATAACAATTGCCACAAGGGTCAAAACGATATAACGGATAATGGAACCTGTCATCTGCTGTTGCCGTCTGCGGCGTTCTATTTTACTGAATTTATATGTTTTTTCCATTTTAGTTACCTCCGTCAGAATAAAATACCCATTTATTCTGTGTGGCGAAAAGAACCAGTGTCACAGACACAATGATTAGAAATAGGATCCAACTGGCCGCACTTGCATATCCCATATTAAAATACTTAAAAGCATTGTCATATATGAACATGGAGGTAAGATACGTTGAATTGAGGGGGCCCCTGCCTGTTACCAGATATGGACCGTTAAATTCCTGGAATGCATTAACAAGCTGCATAACCAGGTTGAAAAAGATAGTAGGTGTTATAAGTGGTATCGTTATTTTAAAGAAAGAGTGAAATTTCGTTGCGCCATCTACACTGGCTGCTTCATAAAGATCAGAAGGAACATCCTTTAACGCTGCAAGGAAAATCAACATGGCAGAACCAAACTGCCATACTTTTAGTATAACAATTATGCTCATGGCACCCGTTGGAGAAGAAAGCCAAGGCACTGGCTGACCGCCAAACAAACCAATAAAACGGTTTACAAAACCTTCCTGCTGAAATAAAAACCGCCATAAGACAGCTACGGCAACGTTGCCGCCAAGCAGGGAAGGAATATAATAAGCGGTACGGTAGAAATTAATGAACTTTAATTTAAAGTTTAATATGTAGGCAATAAATAAAGCAAATGTGAGCTGCAAAGGCACTGTGATCACCGTGTATTTTAAGGTGGCAACTAATGTGCTTATGAAGTCTTTATCCTTGAAAAGATTGGTGTAGTTCGTCAAACCGATAAAGTTTGGTTCTCTTACTAGATTGTAATCGGAAAAACTGATGACAAGTGCATTGATAAATGGATACAGAGTAAGAAAAACCATTCCAATTAACCATGGAAGAATATATACAAGTCCTATTTTGCTGTGTCTCAAGAAGCTTCCCCCTTTACCCATGTATTGCAGGAGAAGATAGGTCCTCACCTGCAATACAATCAAATGGATTTTTAATTATGAATTATTTTCCGTACTCCTGTTTTAACTTTGTTACCTGCTCGGTTGTGGCATCAAAGATTGCTTTTGCTGTTTCGTCTAAGGTACTCTGACCGAATTCAAATTTCTCGTAATTTGTGTCATATGCCTTGGTGAAAATAGCATTTTCAAAAATAGGAGAGTTGTTGATAACTTTTGCATCCTTTGTAAAATCGTAGGCCTGTTTTACAGCACCTTCAATCTGTCCATCTTCTTCTAAAGATGCTTTTGCTGCCTTAGAAGCTACCATACCACGGGTGGAACCCATGAGCTTTGTGCCTTCTTTGTCATTTAAGATATACTGTAAGAATTCGGCTGCTTCTTTTGGATGTTTGGAATCCTTTGAAATCGCCAGGGTCAAAGATGGTTTCGCCAAAGTACCTTCAAACTTTGCTCCCTCAATCACTGGAAGAGGAGCAACAATCAGCTCGTCCCCTTTATCAGCAAGCGTTTTTGCATTGGAAGCAATTCCGCCAGTCCACTCTAATACGCCAAGGTAACCTCCGCTGATGAACTTAGGGTTCTGAGCGATGGATACAGGATCATTTCCTACATTCTCAATATAATCTTTTCTGGAACAGAATACATGAGCATCGGATAAATCTTTATACCAAGCAAGAGCTTCTTTATAATCATCTAAGGTGTAGTTCATGCTTAAATCATCTGCAAATTCTCCTTTTCCTGTTTTCTGCTGTAAGTAATACGTTGCAGCAAAGCGGAAGGTAGGACTTACGATTAAATATGTATTAGGTTCTTTTTCTGTAATGATTTTTGCAGCAGCCTTGTATTCTTCAAAGGTTATTGGGATCTCTTTAATTCCAGCACGGTCAAAGGCAGATTTATTTAAATAAACGCCTAATGTATTCTGTCCGTAAGGAATGGCCTGCATCTTACCATTGCTTTTACCAAACTCTAAAAATCCATTGTCATACTGGGTAAAATCAAAGGTATCTTTTACCTGGTCCAGATCATAAAAACCGTCGCCTTTTGGGCTGTACTGTAAGATCCAAGGGTAGTTGACTGTCATGATATCTGCTGCAGTACCGCCAGCATAACGGGTAGCAAAGGTCTCCTCCAGGTTGCCAAATCCTGATGGCTCCCCTGTTACCTTGATCTTTCCTTCATGAGCTGCATTAAATGCATCAATTGCTTTTTGTGTTGCCTGATGACGGTCATCATTGCCCCACCAGGAAAAGCTTAATTCTACTAATTCGTCACTGCCTTTTGCTTTGGAATCACCACTGGCTGATGTGTTGCTTGAGCCACCCCCGCAGCCTGCCAGAGTAAGGCTTGCAGCCAATGCAGCTGCACACATAAAACTTGTTTTTTTCCACTTCCTCATTACGATACCTCTCTTTACTATTCTTTCATTGCTATATCCAATTAACAGTGTTAATCAAATATCCTTCTGCCTTTTTCATCCGGTATTCCGGATTTGCGATAAAAATAAGTATTTACCTGATCTCGCCAGTTTACGGCATGTTTCTCCTGTTGAAGGAGACGTTCCTTTACATTTTCATAAGCCTCTTTATCTACAAATTCCTTGAGGCTATCCCAGATAACCTGATATTCATGAACTGCTTCAATCCCTTGAAAATGGGTATCATAGATGTGTTGAATCACCGTCTTTCCAGAATGCAGCACATGGGTATATGGCACATGGTGGAAGAAGAGCAAGAGCTCATCGGGACAGGTTGATATACAATCGTATTCCTCACAGCGTTCCTTGGAATACTGTTTGGTAAAACCAGTTCCTGTGGATATGGTTCTGTCTCGTCCCACGCCGTCTCTATCTGCATAATGATACGTGCCCCATTTGTCATACTCATACCCATCTACATCTGGTCCATAATGGAGAGAGGGCCGGCACATAAATCCCACGGAAAGCGGGCAGGTGTAATCTTCATAAGTATCTCTGGAAGTAGTAAGGATGGAGCAAATCTTCTCAAGGTGAGATTTTTCTAAATCAAAGGTCAGCTTTGTCCATTCCTCAGCAATTTCCGGAGAGGTTAATTCATTGTTCCAGATGAGCCTGCCATAACCGTAGAGATTCGCCTGGGCCAATTTGTTGCCTGTCCAGTTGCGGTCCATTCCTACGTTTACCACTGCGGCAATTCCGGAATTGCTCTGATTTGGTGAGTTCTCTCGAACCGCTGATTTCACAAAGCTTTTGCCATCGTATTTGGTATCAAAGTCCAGCACTTCTTTCCACATGGGAATGAGATAGCAAATATCCTTTTGATGGCCGGTATATTCCTGGGTAATCTGAAATTCCAGGATGTGATTGGTCTTTTTCATTGCCCCAAACAAAGGTGAGACTGGTTCTCTGATCTGAAAATCAATTGGTCCATTTTTAATTTGCAGAATAGCATTATCTTCAAAGCGTCCGTCTAAATCTTTGAATATGTCATAAGCCGCCCTGGCTCTGTCAAGAGATCTATCCCGCCAGTCCTGAGTGCAGTCATAAACAAAGCAGCGCCAGATTACAAGACCACCAAAGGGTTTGATTGCTTTTGCCAGCATATTTGCCCCTTCGTCATGATTCCTGCCATAAGTAAATGGTCCTGGTTCGCCTTCTGAATCGGCTTTCACTAAAAATCCTCCAAAGTCAGGAATGATCCGGTATATCTCTCCGATTACTTCCTTCCACCAGGTCTCCACTTCAAGAGAAAGAGGATCGGCAGTGGTTAAGTTTCCTACGATGATAGGAGCTGCAAAATTAATGGAGAGAAAGGTCTTTATTCCGTAGGAAGAAAATATATCTACTATTTTTTTGATTTCTTTTAAACATTCTTCTTTAATAAAGAAGCTTTCTAACTTATGTACATTGACGTTGTTAATGGATATGGCATTTAATCCAACAGAGGCCAAAAGTCTGGCATATTGACCAATTAGCTCCATGTCTCCCCGAAAGGTATTCTGATCATAAAAGATAGAGCTTCCAGCGTATCCTCGTTCAATGGATCCGTCAAAATTATCCCAATGATTTATCATACGGATCTTTTGATCTGGTACAGACTGGTAAGGAAAAGTAACATTATCTCCAGTCAATAGCAAACGGTATAAGCCAAACATTCCAAAGAGGAGTCCTTCATGAGAGCTGCTTTTTACCTCATATCCCTGTGACGCTTGTTCAATTCGAAAGCCACCTTGATTAAGTGCTGTTTCCTCTATGATAGAAAAAACAATAGAAGCTTCTGGTTTGTTAGAATATGAGATTCCCTCAAACAGCAGCGGCATCTCACGGTCCATGGTGGTTAGGAAAGGCGAATCTTTTGTGTGATCAATATACCAGGTCAATATCCCGGGGCTTTGCACTTTTTTCGTAAGCCAGCACAAATCTCTTGTCTCAAACATGTTGTATAATCCTCCTAATGATTGGTACTATTTTCTTATAAAGCTAAAGACATCCCGGAAATGTCTTTTCGTTATCTTCCAATATTCAAATTGCATAAAATATTGTCGAATGAAGAGTGAAACTATGTACATTATATCAACGAAAACCAGGGAATTGAATGAATTTATCAAAGGTGATTTGTACTTTTTAAAGATTATTTTGGATATACATCTCTCTGTTGCTTAAATTTAGGTCTTAATTTATAATGGTATTAACCCAAAACAAACGAGTTTACGCGGTTTTTGTCGAAAAGGAGTACTTATTATGGATTTGGATTTTAATAATATGATTCCGGAACTTCATTATTACATACACAGAAAGTGCACCGTTAATTGGAAAATAGAAGCGAGTATTACTCCATTTATTGATATCACCTATGTCATTAAAGGCAAGGCGAAGTATATGATAGGCGATAAGGAATATACCGTGAAAAAGGGAGATCTACTTTGTATTCCGAAGAAGACTTTCCGTGCAGCGACCAATATTCCAGAAGACTTAATGGAATGTTACGTGGTCAATTTTTTCCTCAGCGATTTAAAGGGACAAGATGTATCTCTGCCTTTTCCAATCATTAGCCATATTGGAATTATCCCAAGACTGATTACGCTATTTCATGATATTCATGGGGAATGGTTACAGCGTGATTTCGGATATATGCTAAAGGTAAGAGCGAATATGTGCCTCATTCTTTATCAGGCTTCCAATCTTCTTTTGAATGAGAAGCGAATCAGTCAGGACGATCCCCGCATTAAAAACAGCATTCAATTTATGAGCAGCCATTATTCAGAGCCAGCGTTGACCATAGATAAACTGGCAAAACAGTTTGATCTCCATCCTGTTTATTTTGGCAGTTTATTTCAGCAGACCACAGGAATGACCTTTAAACAGTATTTAACCTCACTTCGCCTGAATTATGCGGAAAATATGCTAAAAAGCGGAGAATACGGAGTCAGTGAGGTTGCGTTGCAATGCGGATTTTCTGATATTTTTTACTTTAGCAGACTATTTAAGCAAAAGAAGGGAATACCTCCTTCGGAATTATTCCCAGAGAAAAGGAGGGAATTAGAACTTGATGAAATATAAGGTGATTCATGTTTATGGGGCGTCTGGGTCAGGGACATCCACATTAGGGGAAGAGATTAATAAGAGATACGGTTATTATCATATGGATACCGATGATTATTACTGGTTGCCCACAGATCCTAGATTTAGTGAGAAACGTGAGATTAAAGAGAGACTTTTACTTATGAAGCAGGATATCAAAGCTCATGACGCAGTCGTCATAACAGGCTCTTTGGTTGGTTGGGGAGATGAGCTGATTCCATACTTTGATCTGGCGATTCGAGTGGTGACAGACAATAACGTTCGCCTGGAACGGATTTATAAGCGGGAAAAAGAACGTTTTGGGTCTAGAATTGAATCAGGAGGAGATATGTATGAACAGCATCTGGAGTTTATGAGATGGGCGGGGCAGTACGATACTGGTGATATTACCATGCGCAGTAAGGAAAATCATGATGAATGGCAGAAGCAATTAATGTGCAGGCAGATTGAGGTGGATGGGGGAAGGCCAGTAGCGGAGATTGTAAACGCTATTTTTGGTACGTCCGTTTCGTAACTTCACTACAAGCCGGAAATTTTTTCAGTTCTGTACAAAGGTAAGTGTTTATGATATACTAACTCACGTTAGTTAAGACTTACTTAAAACAGGAGGTACTCATTTCATGAGTAAACACAAGAGAAAAAGTATAGTAGCAGCCGCAGTTCTATCTGCCATACTGCTTACTGCCTGTGGGGCAGCAAATAAAGGTGCAGCTCCAGAAACCGGTACAAAAGTTACGGAACAGATAGCAGATACAACCGCAGATACAACCGCAGATGCAACGGCAAAGAAAGATACTAGAGTCATTAAGATGGAATACGGAGACGTAGAAATACCAGCAAATCCCAAACGTGTGGTGGTTGCATTTTTTCAGGGAGATTTACTTGCACTTGGGATTCACCCGGTAGGAACTTCTTTTAATGATGACGCTGTATTTGAACAGGAGCTTGGAGATGTTACCATTGTGGATCCCTTTGAGTTAAATCCAGAAGCCATTATGGAGCTGGATCCGGATCTCATTATCTGGAACAATACCGATCATTACGATACCTTGTCAAAGATTGCACCAACTCTGGCTAGAAATTATTACGATATGGAAGTGAAAGACCGAGTTGCATTTTTCGGTGAAGTATTTGGGGAACCCCAAAAGGCTGAACAAATCATGGCAGATTTTGAGAACAAGGCAGAAGAATCCAAAAAGCAGCTTTCTGAAAAAGGGCTGGCTGATAAGAACGTAATTCTTTTGGAAAATCAGACAAAGGGAGTATTAAGAGTTTTTGGTGATGATTATGGACGAGGCGGCGAGATTATTTATAAATACTTAGGTTTACAAGCACCGGAAAGAGTCCAGAAAGAAGTTATGGATCAACAAGGTGTGAATTTCATTGATATATCCTATGAGACCCTTAAGGATTATGTAGGAGATTACATATTTTCTGATGAAAGGATAGCAGAAATGAAAGGTGTGGAAGTATGGGAGAGTCTTCCAGCAGTAAAGGAAGGCAGACTGGTACAAAACTCCAGTGGAATGTTCTGGTTTAG
This sequence comes from uncultured Eubacteriales bacterium, assembly GCA_963528005.1. Taxonomy (GTDB): domain Bacteria; phylum Bacillota; class Clostridia; order Lachnospirales; family Lachnospiraceae; genus Lacrimispora. Next base: position 15,902 of record CAURSM010000009.1, on the reverse strand, counting down.
TGATATTACATCCATGAATGCACAGATGGATTTTGTTATGGATTCTTTATTAAAGACGGTAGAAGGTCAGTCCCGTTAAGGGAAGGCTTTATTTCAAAGGACTCATGCCTGGCATGAGTCCTTATTTAATCTAATGGTTATTTCGTAAATAAAAAATGTATAAAGATAGTGAAAAAATGGCATGGCAAAAAGAGTAAGGGCGGCTTTGTAATTGTACATTATAAAGAATGAATTCTATTTTTAAGCAATAATATATTATGTTCAATCTGTTTTATAACTTCGAGAAACACATCATCACCTTTCCCAGTCGGGTCGTCAATCCCCCAATCCTCACGGTGCTTGCAAGGCAGAAAAGGACACGAAACATTACACCCCATTGTAATAACAATATCAACCGGAGGAATATCCGCAATCAACTTAGAACGCTGTGTTTTCTCCATATCGATTCCATAAATATGTTTTATAAAACGAACAGCGTCCTGATTGATTTGTGGCTTTGTTTCAGTTCCAGCAGAATAGCACTCAAACACATCAGAGGCAAGCTGTTTTCCCAGTGCTTCAGCAATTTGGCTGCGGCAGGAGTTGTGAACACAAATAAATGCTACCTTTGGTATGTTTTCTTCTTTCTTCATAAAAGTCCTCTTTTCTATAGCTCTCTTAACTTATCGCCCTTAATATCATCGGCACTCCAGGCAATTAATGCAAAGTTACCATTTGTATGTTCTGCTATTTTATTGATCCACGGAATTTCATTACTGGCTTTTGCAACTAACAGAGCATTGGTTGTATGTGTATGATAGAGAGAGGAATTCACTAGCCACCACTTCGTCGCAATGTGGGCACGTTTTAAATCTTCCTCCAGACGTAATGCTTCATAAACAGGAGTAGCTTCTGGTAAGGCGACAATAATGACCTCTGTTTCCGTACTCCGTAAACGTGGTAGTAGTTTTCTTACAGAATCCGGGATGTCTCCTTGTGTCCTTTGAACCTCTTTGTGATAGCTCAACGTAGAATCTAAGAGCAAAAGCGTATGCCCTGTGGGAGCAGTATCAATGACAACAATTTCGTTTTCTGCACGTTCCACTACTTCCGCAAAAGCTCGGAATACAGCAATTTCCTGTGTGCAGGGAGAGCTCAAATCTTCTTTAATATAGGCAATGTCTTCTTCCGACATGGTTTCCCGTGCCTTTGATAAGACTTCCTCCTGATACCTTGCCAGTTCTTTATGTTCGTCAATATGACTCATGGTAATGCCGCAGTTTTCATCGAGAACAAATTTTAAGTGTGCTGCCGGGTCAGTGGTGGTTAAGTGTACCTTTTTTCCTTTTTCAGAAAGCCCTAATGCGATAGCAGCAGCGAGAGTGGTTTTGCCAACGCCGCCCTTGCCCATTGTAAAGATAACCTTTTTATCACTGTGATACAAATCGTCAATAACGTTTCTTAATTGGGGAGTTGTATCTGCTTTCATGACTTCATTACTGATTTCATAGCTGTCTTTTGTCAGTAATGACCTGACGTTTTCCGTACCGGTAATATTATATGCACGTAAGGGAATTGTGTAGGTCTGAATTCCCATTAACGATTTTGGTATATCCGAAAGAGCTTTTTGCTGTTTGTCATAAAGCTTTTTTGAGATGGAGTCATCATAGTCAGCTAAAACACCATTGATTACCAATGTTTGATTGAGTACTCCAATCTCACCCAATTCATGAGAAGCTCTCTCTACTTCTTTGAGCGGGGCTGTTTCAGGACGGGTTACAAGGATTAAAGTTGTTTGTTCTCCGTCTTTCAAGGTATCAACTGCAGTTTTATACATTTCTTTTTTACTTTCCAGACCAGATAACTGCCCTAAACAAGATGCACCATGTGTACTTTCGCTGATAAAATTACTCCAGGCAGAAGGAAGCTGCAACATTCTAAGGGTATGCCCCGTTGGTGCGGTGTCAAAAAGAATATGGTCGTATTTTTGCTCTAATTCTCTATTGGTAATGAAATTGGAAAACTCATTAAAAGCTGCAATTTCTACTGTGCAGGAACCAGAGAGCTGTTCTTCCATATTAGCTAGGACTGAGTCTGGTAACTTACCACGATAAGGTTCAATCACACTTTCTCTGTATTCCGCTGCCGCTTGCATAGGGTCAAGATTAGCTACATCAAGGTTATCTACTTCTGAAATAGGAGTGGGTTTTCCTGAAAGCGGAGTATGAAATACATCCTGCAAATTGGAGGCGGGATCGGTACTGACAAGAAGAATCCTTTTTCCATTGTCTGCAAGATAAACAGCCGTTGCACACGCTACAGATGTTTTCCCAACACCTCCTTTGCCTGTGTAAAACAAGTATTTTGTTAAGGTGATTTTGTTTGGGTCAAAAACATGCATTAAGAACCTCCTTTTCTAATTAACAGCAATTCCCGTCAGAGCAGCAGCAATTACCTTGCTTTGCAGAATTTGCTTCCGTTAAATAGCTTGCTGGGACCTCCAGCAAAGAAATAAGTTCCTCGTTGGTTGGATAATGCCCTATAATCACAATTTGTTCATCGACCATAACAACAGGCAGTTCCTCAACGCCTTTTTCATTGATAAAGGTGTTGATAACTTTGTTATGAACAAAGGCCATTGGTGCACTGCTTAGATTAAAGCGGTCTACTGCAACCCCGTTTTTTTTCAAGGCATTTAACACAGTGGAAATACGGAGCAGTTCAGGGTCAACACTTACACCGCAAAGACCTGTATCACAACACATCGCTGGTTCAAATATCTGCATTTTCTTCATATTAATTCTCTCCTTTATATGATTAAATTAAATTACTTCTTCGTTCCATTAAAACAGTATTACGCCATTGACCAAAACGGTCTTTTCCGATTCGATCACGGTACTCCACTTGACGGAAGCCACATCTTTCATGTAAACAAATACTTGCTTTACATGGGACTGCTCAAATTCTTCATAAGTGGGGCATTCCGTTTGAAATGTTGCAAGGTTTGTATTCATCCCTCATATCCATCACATCCGCTACAATAATTTGAATTTTCTTTACAAATACAGTTATCTTTGTCGCTGGTGATAATACAGAAAAACTGTTTTGTTTTACTGATGGTCTCTTCGTCCAAAGAATAATATGTCCATTTACCTTCGTTCCGGCCTTTGACAAGCCCACATTCACACAGGAGTTTCATATGATGGGACAGCGTAGATTGTGACATTTCAAATTTCTCTAAAATCATGCAGGCACAAAGCTCTCCGCAAGAGAGCATATCTACAATCATAGCTCTTCTGGTATCACCCAGTGCCTTAAACACTTTTGTATATTCTCCATAGTTTTCCATAGTATCACCTCATATCTATATTCTTCGATATGAGTATTATATTCATCAAATCGAAGAATGTCAATGTGAAATAAAATTAAAACAACAAAAAAGAGCAGCCAAGTATTGCGCTGCCCTTATAGGATGAAGTTTGCAAATGATGTGTTTGTAATAATTAGCACGAGGCCTTTTATGTATGAAACAGAAATACATGATATTATATATATAGATCTGGAGTCTTATATTTTCTGTATTCCCCAGGAGTCAAAGTCACGTATTTCTTAAAGAATCGCTGGTAGCTCTGCACATTATTGTATCCCACTTTTTCTGAAATCTCAGTCAGTGTCATAAGGGTTTCTGTCAAATAATCCTTGCTCTTTTCAATGCGGATATTGTTTAGATATTCTGTCAGGGTTACTCCAGTTATAGACCGGAAGATTTTACTTAAATAGGAATAACTGATATTTAGGTGATCCGCTGTATCCGTGATGTTCATATCATTCATATAATGTTCGTTTAAGTACTGTTTCGCCATCTCACAGTAGTTATGTTCTTTGGCATCGTTACGTTTGTATTGCCCGCTTATACTCGTGATAAGTTCTCGGCTATAATGAATCATATCAGCTAAGGTTTTATATTCATAAAGGGCGTCTAGCAAGCTGGTCTCCATCTGATTGGTAAAATGAAACTCATGATCTAGCTCCACCAGTATGCGATTGTACACATCTTTTACCTGGGAAACATTGCCGATCTTTTCCAGCCTCCGTTCCAGTTCTAAAAATTGATCATTGATCTCCTGTTTATTTTGCGTAACAATGCTTCTTATAAATGAGGCACTGATATTTAGAAGCATCCGATATATTTCATCAGAATTCATAGTTTTTTCTATTCGGTTACTGGTTACAAGTTGGTTTTGCCATTGAAAGAAATAAGTGTTTTTCATGACCTCCTGGCACTTTATGAATGCTTCCATAATTTCTTTTGCATTATGTATGGGCTCACTAAGGCTGAAATATGCATTTTGGTATGTCAGCTTAATGACCGTATCCGTAAGGACCCTTCTGGTCTGTTCCAGGCTCTCTCCCTCATTGCCCTGATAAAGTAAAACAAAGGTCTCTTCTTCAATTTTCGTTATAATTCCTTTCTGAGAGGATAGAAGATAACTTCTTAGCACCTCTTCCAGATTTGTGCGAAACAAAAGCTCTTCGTCAGGAGTCATTTTCCTATGGTTGACATCGAATCGAACCAATAAAAGCTCGCAATGGCAGGTCTCGTTCTCATCAAACAAATAGGGGTGATCGTTGATAAAGTCCTTCTTGTATTTCTTATTTTCCAAAAAGCTTCTAAAATGATACACCTTACTTAATTCATCTAAGCGTTTCAGCTTGATTCTTGCATTGGAGTTATAAGTATTCATCTCAGAAAATATCTGCTTCAACATATCAATTTCATCTGTGACTGTATCCTGATTTGCATCTTTATTGCCTCTGGCGAAATCGGAATACAGGATGTTGATGGGACGGTAAAGCCGTCTCGCCATATAGGCAGAGATAATCAGTGAAAACAGGATAAGCCCAGCGCATACCAGCAAAATATATTTTCCTAAATACATTGCTTCTACATAGGAATCGGAAAGGGGATAGGAAGTTATGGAATAGGCATTAAAATCAACGAGTTTCATAAAATAGATCCGCTGGTTTCGTATAAAATAAGACACCTGATGATCCAAAGTTTTAAACGGTTGCCCCATGAGTTCTTTTGGATCGGTGTAATTGCTGGTTCCCTCCATCAGCGTTCCCTCTTTATCCGCAATGAAAAATTCTTCTCCACCTCCATCTAGAGGATAAGAGTCAAGGATATCATTGTACAGTCCTTTCATACTGATGTTTGTCACCAGATAAAAATCCGGTTTGCCTCTTAAAACAAGAGACAAGACGAAATTATTCCGTTTGTTATATAAAAAACGGTACGATTCAAACAAGGCTCCCTCATCAAATATCAGGCGTGGGGGTAGCTGTTGGATGCTGCAAAAGTTTTCATTGATGTGATCTATCCACTTGGTATCGTAAAATTTAGAAAATGAGTACTGTCCTGTTTTAGAATTATAGATATTTCCTGTGGTTCTGTCGTAAAAATATACGGAATCAATCAGGGAGTATTTTTGTGTCATAGCGGACAACCGTTTTGAGATCATGGACAGATCCCCATTGTAGTTTCCGGAATAGGTATAGGTGCTATATCTCTTTTCGCTGATCTCCGTAGCCATTTCAAGTTTAATATTTCGGATTCTCTGATTGATACCAGAGGAAATCTCGTTAAGATCAACGGACTTTTGCTGATAAAATCTGTGTGTGGCTTGTTGAGCCATCATATGGTACCAAAATAGCCCCAGGATACTAATCGGGATTAAAATCAAAAGAATATTAGATAAAAGGATCTTGTAAAGATACCGTTGAAACCCTCTCTTTTTTCTGTTTTTCCAGTTCCATTTCCAACATGATTTCATGCAAGCACCCCCTACCCCTACAAATGAGCCAAATAATTTATGGCATAGGACAAAGATTATGATAAAAAATAGATTTCTACCTGAAAATCATAGATTCCCATGGTACAGGATAGTTATTCATAGCTTCAAATAGAATCCTACCGTTGTAAATGGGTGGTAAAGTCACTACATTAAAGAAAACGGCGGAATACGGAGGGAAACTATGAAAGCAAATAGTGCAGCAGGACGTCTGAGCAGGCGACCATCGACTGGTAAAAGTATCTGGTTTTATCTCTGGAGAGATAAGTGGCTCTATCTGATGCTGGCGCCCATTATTCTCTATTACATTATATTTAAGTATGTACCAATGTACGGTCTTATCATAGCTTTTCAAGATTATAATGTTTTTAAGGGAATTGGGGGAAGCAAATGGACGGGACTTCTTAATTTTAAGCAGGTATTTACTACAGATTTATTCTGGTCGTCCATACGCAACACTTTAATCCTCAATCTTTCTACCCTGACCATTAATTTCCCGCTGACCATTGTGGTGGCGCTGATGTTAAATGAGGTGCGCCATGCAGCATTTAAACGGGTCTCCCAGTCCTTCCTTTATCTGCCTCATTTTATGTCCTGGGTGGTCGTAGCTGGTATTGCAACCAATCTTTTTGCACAGACGGATGGCAGTGTCAACCATCTGATTAAAAATCTGGGGTTTGCCCCAATCCCCTTTTTAAACAACAGTGGCTGGTGGATTTTTACTTATGTCATATGCAATGTGTGGAAAGAGATTGGCTGGGGAACCATCATATATCTGGCGGCCATTACAGGCATTGACGAAGCTCTTTATGAGGCTGCTTACATAGATGGCGCCAGCCGGATACAGCGCATCTGTTACATCACTCTTCCCATGATTCGATCCGTGATTATTGTCATGCTGATTCTTTCCATCAGTAAGATGATGAGTATCGGTCTGGATGCTCCTTTGCTTCTTGGAAACACCAAGGTAATTAACGTTTCTGAAGTTATCAGTACCTATATTTACCGGCTTGGAATCGTGAAGGCAGAATATAGCTTATCAACGGTAATAGGTCTATTTCAGTCCGTGGTCAATATTATCATACTGATACTTGCGGATCGGTTTGCCAAACTGATTGGTGAAGAGGGTATCTTATAGAAAGGAGCCATTCATGATAAAGAAAAGAAAGTGGTCCTGGGGAACCGTCATCAATTATATTTTGTTGTCCCTTTTGGTAATCATATGCTTTTATCCCTTTTTAAATGTGGTTGCCTATTCTTTTAGTAGTAACCGAGCTGTTTTATCAGGAAGGGTTACATTTTTCCCCATTGAAATGCAGTTAGATGCTTATAAAGAAATCATCCATAGAGGGCAGATCTGGACTGCCATGAGGGTGACTGTACTAGTCACCTTATTAGGAACTGGTCTTGGGCTTTTGTTTACCATATTAGCGGCTTACGCCCTTTCCAAGGATAAATTAAAAGGACGGAAATGGATCTCTGGAATGATTCTATTTACCATGTATTTCAGTGGCGGTATCATACCTACCTTCTTGGTGGTAAAAAACCTGGGAATGTATGATCAGCTTACCTCCCTTTATATTCCTTCCGCAGTCAATGTATTTAACTTTATTGTAATGAGAACCTTTTTTCGGGAGATTCCAAAAAGTCTGGAAGAGGCTGCTTATCTGGATGGAGCCACGGATATACAGATTCTTCAAAGGGTGGTACTTCCTCTTTCCATGCCAATTATCGCCACCATAGGATTGTTTTACGCGGTTTATTACTGGAACGATTATTTCAATGCGTTGATATACATTCAGTCCCCTGAAAAGTATACCCTTCAGCTTCGTTTGCGGAGCCTGTTATTTGAAGGCGCACTGGGGGCAACGGGAAACGAAGGATTAGCTCAGCAGGTAATGGCAGAATCCTTAAAAATGACTTGCATCGTAGTGGGGACGGTTCCTATACTAGCTGTTTATCCGTGGCTTCAGAGATATTTTGTAAAGGGTGTTATGCTGGGATCGGTCAAAGGATGACGAATCCTAAGTTTCCATGCACTAATTATATGATTGGAGGAAGGTATATGAAAAAGGCAAAACGTATTTTGTCAGGGGTTTTGGTATCTGCAATGGCAGTCAGTTTGGTTGGCTGCGGTACTTCCAAAGAGACCGTGAAAAAGGCGGAGGAAACGAATACCAAAGCAACCGAAGTCAAAGAAGAGAGCACTGGATTTCAAACCACCTACGGCTCTAAGAAATTTGATGATGTGACCATAACGGTAGAAGTATTTGACCGAAGCAATGCACCAGAGGGCAGTACGGTTATTGATAACAAATGGACAAAATACATCAACCAGGAAATGAACAAGGTGGGAATTACAGTGAAATACGTAGCGGTCCCAAGAGCAGACGAAGTAAATAAGGCTCAGCTTATGATGGCTTCCGGAACTGGTCCAGATGTTATGATTTGTTATACCTCATCCATTGTAGAGGGATTTTATAAAGATGGGGGAACCTTTGATTTAGCCCCTTATATTGATGGAGAAGATCAGGCAAAGAACTTAAAGGATTACATTGGAAAAGACTGTATGGATCTGGCACGTAATCAGGAGGGGGAGCTTTGGGCAATTCCTGCAAGACGTTCCACTACGGCCTCTACCAACCTTTTTATTCGCAAGGATTGGTTGGATGATTTGGGATTAAAAGCGCCCACAAATAAAGAAGAGATGTATCAGGTGTTAAAGGAATTTCATAAATACAAACCGGATGCCTTTGCAGCCAGCTTCTGGGTATGCACCAAGGCAAGTGACATCCCTGGTGTCATGGCGGCCTCTTTCTTAAAGAACATAGGAGATGAAAAGGCCTATGCCATTGGTGGTGATTCTGCAACCAGCCTGCTCTATACGGATCCCGGATTTGGAGCGTATTTTAAATGGATGAATCAGTTGTATAACGAAGGTCTGATTGATCCGGAATATTATGTGGATACCACGGAAAATGCGTTAAAAGAGGATTTTGTTAATGGAAAAGTCGGTTGCTTTGAGTCCAATGTAAATTATAATGTAGACAGTCTACGGGGAAGCCTGTTAAACGTGCTTCAGTCCACAGATCCCAAAGCAGATGTAATTAGCATTCCTCCAATTAAAAATGAAAATGACGGTGAAGTTTATAATAAGAATTATCCCATTAACGGCGCTTATCTCTTCGTTCCTCAATCAGCCAAAAACGTAGAGGCAGTGGTTACATACCTAGACTGGCTTGCAACTAAAGAAGGTGGATTTACTCTTTTCCACGGCTTTGAAGGAGAACATTTTAAATATGACGATGCAGGGGTTCCATGTGTCATGGATGCAGGTTATAATACAAAGGACAAAGACTGGACCAGACACGATTTATTTATCATTGGAAACCAGGGCTATTATAAGACACCCGATGAATTTGCAAAAGCGACCTCCAAAGAATGCCCGGGATACGAAGATTATGTGCTGAATAATTTCAAAAATGCATCCACAGGTATCATAAGGCACGATCCTACCTTTACTGCGCCCACCTCAACGGATAAGAACACAGAGATCAGTGTAATCAGGGAAGAGTATTTTGTAAAATTAGTTACCTGCCCTCAAGATAAATTCGATGCCACACTTGAAGAATTTAAGGATAAATTGAAAAAGGCGGGTTACGACCAGATTATCGCAGAACGGACGGAGTATTACGACAAAGCGTTTGCCGGGAAATAAGATAGAACAAAAAGCGGGGTACAGATGAAAGGAGAAAAAGGAATGGAAATGGGGAAAGATGGCATGAATTATGCACCAAAGGGGAAACCACAGCCAGTGGTTGAAAAAGGTGCCTTTTGCATTGCGGCGGTGGCGCTGGATCACGGTCATATTTATGGCATGTGTAATGGTTTAACAGAAGCGGGGGCAGAGCTTAAGTGGGTTTACGACCCGGATCCTAAAAAGATAGCTGATTTCATAAAAGCATTTCCCCAGGTTCAGGTGGCAGAAAGTGAAGAAGAGGTGCTTCTTGATCCTGAGGTTATGCTGGTATGCTCCGCAGCCATTACCAGCCTGCGATCTGCGCTTGGTATTCGGGTTATGAAGGCAGGAAAGGATTATTTTACAGATAAAGCCCCTCTTACGTCCCTGGAACAGCTTGCCTCGGTGAAAGAGATGATTCAGCAGACGGGAAGGAAATACATGGTCTATTACAGTGAGAGGATTCATGTGGAGGCAGCAGTTTTTGCAGGTCAACTCATAGACCAGGGAGCCATTGGAACCCCCATTCATATCGATGGATTTGGTCCCCACAGGGTAGGAGATCCAAAAGGCAGACCGGATTGGTTCTATCAAAAGGAAGCATACGGAGGAATCCTCTGTGACATTGGAAGCCATCAGATCGAACAGTTCCTATATTACTGCGGTGTAAAAGAGGCAAAGGTCCAGTACTCCCAAGTGGGAAATTTCAGTCACCCGGATTACCCGGAATTGGAGGACTTTGGTGATGCCGTGCTCTTGGGGGATAATGGAGCAACTCAGCATTTTCGGGTGGATTGGCTGACTCCAAAAGGGCTTTCCACCTGGGGAGATGGAAGAACCTTTATTCTTGGCACCAAGGGATACATTGAGCTTCGTAAATACGTGAATGTTGGAACCGGAGACGGCAGTTCAAACCACGTTTTTCTTGTGAATGATGACGGAGAACAACATTTTGAAGTTACAGGAAAGGTGGGGTATCCCTTCTTTGGGCAGTTAATCTTAGACTGCATCAACCGGACGGAACATGCCATGACTCAGGAGCATGCCCTAAAAGCAGCTGAGCTGTGCGTCAGAGCAGAAGATCAGTCAATCACCATAAAAGAGGCAGGGAGGTAGCGCTCATGTTACATATTGCAGTTGTAGGCATAGGAAATATCTCTCCGTCTCATATCGAAGGTCTTCTTGCCTTTCCGGACCGATGTCAGATTGTAGCTTTGTGTGATATCTATCCGGAGAAGGCAGAGGCAGCAAAGAAGAAATATAATCTGGACTGCAAGGTATTTGACGATCATCAGACCATGCTGGATTCCGGTTTATCCATTGATGTAGTGCACGTATGTACGCCTCCCTATGTTCATGGGGAAATTGCGATTCACTCCATGGATGCAGGTTGTCACGTGGTGGTTGAAAAACCAATGGCGCCTTGTTTAAAAGAGTGTGATGCCATGCTGGAAGCGGAAAAACGGAATCAGGTTACAATGGCATGTATTGCTCAAAACCGTTTTCGTAACGAAATCTACAAATTAAAACAGGTACTTGATACTAAAATAGCAGGTAAAATCTGCTGTGCTCATGTAAACTCCAACTGGTGGAGAGGTCATTGCTACTACGATCTGTGGTGGCGGGGACTTTGGGAAAAGGAAGGGGGAGGACCTACCTTAAACCACGCAGTGCACCACATTGATATGCTGAACTGGTTGGAAGGGAGTCTTCCGGATGCAGTTATGGCAATGCTGGCGAATGCAATGCATGACAATTCAGAGGTAGAGGACTTATCTCTTTCTATCTTAGAGTATCCAGATGGTAGTTTGGCCCAGGTTACCAGTTCTGTTATCCACCATGGAGAAGAGCAGGGAATAGAACTTCAATGTGCCAATGCAAAGCTTTCGGTACCCTGGAACTTAAAGGCGGAAGTTTCAAGGACCAATGGATTCCCAGAGGAGGGAGGAAACCGTGAACTGCTAGAGAAGATTCAGGCCCTCTATGAGGAAATTCCAGACCTTTTATATGAGGGGCATACTGGGGAGATTGATGACGTTCTTAGCTCCATTGAAAACGGAACGAGGCCTATGATTACCGGCGAGGATGGGAGAAAGACTGTGGAGCTTATCACCGCCATTTATAAAGCGGGATGCTTAAAAGAAAGGGTAACGCTTCCAATCTCTTCGGAAGAAGAATATTACTCCTTTGAGGGAATCTTAAATCATGCGGTCCGATTTCATAAAAAAACCTCCTCAGTTGAAAACTTTACTGACACGAACATTACACTTGGCAGATAGAAACCAATAGGAGGTTGTTTTATGAAAAAAATAGATTGCCTTGGTGAAATATGCCCGGTTCCTGTCATGAAACTAAAATCTGTGATGAAGTCCATAAAAAGCGGAGAAGATTACTTGCTAATCACAGACCATAGCTGCACCATACAGAACCTGGAGTCTTTTTGCAAAGCCAATCATCTAAACTATTGTTCGGAAGAAGTGATAAATGGTGTATGGGAAATCACTGTAACGGCTAGCAAATAGTCTCTTTTAATACTCGTTCCATATAATGAATCAGCTTTGATGATTCGCTTCCAATAGGAACCTGGTTGCTGTGCCGAATGGAATAATATCCGTTTTCAAATTCCAGGCATGGGCAGTCGATGATTCGAAGCTGCTTATGGTAAAGCTCCTTTTTCATTGCCATATAAGGAAGAAATGCCAGACCGAATCCATTCATAGCAGACAGCTTAATGGATTCGGTGGATTCTAAGGTATAAGGAATATGCAATCGGCTAATCTGGATTCCGTTTCGGCTTAGCACCTTATCAATGAGCTGTCTGGTCTTTTGTGTCTTTACCAACATGAGAAGAGGATAGCGGTAAAGATCTTCACAGGATAAGGATTCTGGAATCTCCATCTTCTCCCCGGCCACCAGGAAAAAGCGGTCGGAAAACACCTTTTTGGATGAAAGGCTTTTATTCTTTGGTTTTCCAATGATAATACCCATATCCCCATAACCCTTTGCAATTTTATCCTCGATTTGGCTGCTGGACATAACCTCCATCTGAAGCGTGTACTGAGGATAGCTGTTCTTTACATGAAACATGGTGCAGGGGAGTGCGTAGGAATAGACACAGGGATTTGCAATGATATGTATTACTTTATTCTGGTTTTGAGCATTGGCAAGATCAAGGAACATTCTGTCATAGGAGGATACCATCTCAATGGCCCGCTGATATACAATGGAGCCAGCTTCCGTCGGAATCACACCACTATAATTACGTTCAAAAAGAAGAGAGCCGATTTCCTGCTCCATGACCCTAAGCTGTTGACTCAGTGCAGACTGGCTGATATTCATCTGTTCCGCGGCCTTTGAGATACTGCCTGATTCCACTATTTTTAGAAACATCTTTAGATTCTGAATATTCATTGTAACCGCCTTTCTAATAGAAATCTGATGCAATTCATATAGGTACATTTCCCGAAAAAAGATTGATATAATTATATCAAAAATAAGAACCAGTGACCAGTATTATCCACTTTATGGGGTATAAGGATATCTTATACCCCATAAAAATGTTGATTAACTGAAAAATGCTCAATGTGTTATAATCAGAACCGTAGATTGTTATATTATTATCAAACAAGGCCATAACAGAGGGGAGGATTTAAGTGTCAGAGACCAACACAGGTACCTCATCAGGTACCCAAAGAGTACGTAAGCAAAGAAAGCCAAAGAAAAGCCAGATTCCATATGCAATTTTGCTTACCGCACTTATCATTGCTTTTGGATTTTACTTGGGGCAGGGGAACAATCAGCTTCCGGTTTATTGGGGATTTGGAATTGCCTTTGGTTACATCTTGCAAAGATCCAGATTTTGTTTTACAGCAGCATTCCGGGACCCGTGTATCACTGGAAGCACATCTGTAACGAGGGCAGTTCTAGTGGCGGTTGCATTATCAAGCGTTGGATTTTGGGCAATCAAGTATGCCAGTGTATTAAAAGGAGGAGAAACCAACCTAAATATGGCGGGTGTATCTCCAATCGGACTGCCGCTGGCATTGGGTGCGGTATTGTTTGGAATCGGTATGGTAATTGCAGGCGGCTGTGCATCGGGAACGCTGATGCGTGTAGGAGAAGGATTTCTCATGCAGATGCTGGTACTGGTATTTTTCATAGCAGGTTCTGCATGGGGCGCCCATGATATGGGATTTTGGGGAAAATTCAATGAGAATGCACCAAAAGTATATCTGCCAGATGTGTTTGGCTGGTTCGGAGCAATCCTGGTACAGGGAATGATTATTGTTCTGCTTTACATAGCCGCTGCGAAATGGCAGGAAAAGAAGATGGGAACTATGGAATAATTAAAAAGGAAAAGGAGATTTAAAAATGGCTGAATTTACATTAGATTGTCTGGGAGAAGCTTGTCCAGTGCCCTTAATGAAAACAGAGAAAAAAATGGGGGAACTGTCCGTAGGTGATGTGCTTGTCGTTTCCATTGATCATAGCTGTGCCATGAAGAATGTGCCAGAATGGGCTAGAAAACAGGGCCACAATGTTGAAATCGAAGAAGTGGATGATGGCGAATGGGAAATCATCATTGAAAAAACAAAGTAAATAACTGCTGCGAAAGTAGGTGAATCAATTTGAAAGAGTTCTTTATTAAACTGGGGGACCATCCAATTTATAAAAAACTGATGAAGGAACCCTTGACCTATGTGACAGGAGCCGTGCTGCTCGCCGTGTTCCAGATTGCTCACTTTAACGTTTTTGAAAAAGGCTGGGGAGTAACCAGTACCTTTGCAGTCTGGGGAACCTGGATTTTCAATGCTCTTGGTGGTGATGCCAGCGGTTGGGCTTACTATGCTTCCGAGAAGATGCAAAAGGAGTTATATACTAGCTTTCTTGTTGATGGAGGTTCCATCAGAAACTTAGGAATCATCATAGGAGCAATGGCGGCCACATTATTTGCCTCTCAGTTTAAAATTAAAAAGATTAAGACCTTGCGACAGGTTGTAGCAGCCATTCTTGGTGGCCTTTTCATGGGATACGGTGCAAGACTTGCAAATGGCTGTAACATTGGAGCCTTATTTACAGCCATTGCTTCTTTTTCCTTATCCGGCTGGGTGTTTGGTGCCTTTCTTTTGGTAGGTGCGTTTATTGGAAGTAAACTGCTTGCGAAATACTTTATGTAAAGACTGGAGCAATCGTTTTGATTGCTCCAAAATTTATGTAGATACAGGCAAAACAGGGTGATTTTGAAAGGAAAGATTACAATGGAAAAGAAGACAGAACAATATGATGTTGTCATCATAGGAGGCGGAGCAGCCAGCTTGACTGCCGGTATCTACTGTGGGAGAGCAAAGCTAAAAACATTGATTATAGAAAAAACTCTGGTGGGCGGTCTTGCCACCTACACCAATGAAATTGAAAATTATCCAGGTTTTCCTGATGGAGCCACTGGGCTTGGTCTTATGGACTTGTTCCATAAGCAGGCAAAGAAGTTCGGGGTGGATTTTAAATTAACGGATGTAAAGGCGGTATCCTTAGAAGGGGATATCAAAAAGGTGGAAACCTTTCGGAATGTTTATGAGGCAAAGGCTGTTATCATTGGAAGTGGTGGAAAACCTCGTCTTACTGGTGCAAAAAACGAGGAATTGTATCTCTATGATAAAGGAATCTCCTTTTGCGCCACCTGTGACGCAGCCGCTAACTCTGGTAAGACGGTAATGGTAATTGGCAGTGGGGATGCAGCCATTGAAGAAGGAATGTTTTTAACCAAGTTTGCAGATAAAGTGATTGTCTCAGTCATGCATGACCATGGAAAAATGGATTGCAATGAGATTGCTAAGGCTCAGGCTCTTTCAAATCCCAAGATGGAGTTTTTATGGAATACAATTGTAGATAGCTTCGAAGGAAACGAAAGGCTGAATACCGTAGTATTAAAGAATGTAAAGACAGGGGAACCCCTTTCGGTACAGGTAGACAGTTGTTTTCTATTCATTGGATATCTGCCAAACACCGAATTATTCCAGGGAATTCTTACTATGAACCGGGGTGGATATTTAATCACCAATGAACGGATGGAAACCAACCTGCCAGGAGTCTATGCCGTAGGAGATGTGAGAGATAAATTCTTAAAGCAGGTTGCAACCGCAGTGGGAGACGGGGCTGTTGCAGGCTATGGCGCCGAACGGTATCTTTCTGAATCTGAGATTTTTAAGATACATGTCATGAATGAAGGAAATCCATCCTTGGTTTATATTTATAACGGAGTTGATACCTATTCCAGAGAGCTTCTGCCTTTGTTTAAAGACTTTGAACAGGGTCACAGTGATGTACGGGTATCT